>NZ_JBXAPX010000001.1:0-1119608 GCF_058806655.1 Devosia sp. GW821-FHT12F11 | reverse complement strand
CGACATCAACTTGACCCAGCCCAAAACTGTCAGTCATGTCTCCGAACAGCTGTCAGCTATCTCCCCGGAATGAACACATAGCTGGCGGGGACCAGCGGCAGCAGGGCCGCACATCGCGTCGGATGCCGGATGGCGAAGGCCAGGGCGGACAGCGCTCCCGCCGAGCCGCCGGCGATGGCAACCCTGTCGATGTCGAGTGCATCGAGCAGATCTGCGAAAGCGTCTGCCTGGTTCTCCGATGACGGGTCCTCGGGAAATGCCGAGCGCAGGTAGCCGAAACGAGACGGGGCAATAACGCGATAGCCTGCCGCACTGAAGCGCCTGGTGAAGAACAACCCCTGATCGAAGCCACCGCCGGTGCCGTGCACCATGAGCAGCGGCGTGCCCGTTCCGGCCTCGGCATACTCAAGCGCACCGAAACGCGATCGGATGACCTTGCTCAGTTCAGGCGCCACCAAGGCACGCGCCCGGGCGATGTCGCTGCCATAGGCAGCTGCGACGGCTCCGCCCGCTGCTGCAAGCCCTGCCCCGACCACCCCGAGCCCGAGAACCGCTCTGCGCGAAACCATCTCGACCCGCCCTCTCAGTTCCCCGGGCTCAGCGTACGCCCGACCACAGCCTGCGTTCCTCGGCCATGGGATCGTCGACAACTGCCGGGTTCGCGTTGAACCGCATGGTGGCGAAACGGTGCTTATCGAACGCTGCCCAGCCGGGGGTCCCGCTGGCAGCGAACTGTGTCCAGGCACGATGCATCGTCCCGGCCAATTGCTGCGGCGGCGCTGTGCCGAGCAGCCGCTCGGTCTGCCTGCCGAGCGTGTCGAACACGAAGGGAATTTCCACGGCGTGACCGGCGCCGAGCCGGCCGCCGAACTGCGGCGAACGCCAGGCGAACTCGTACATGAAGGTTCTTGCCTTGCCGGAGATCGAATGGGCTTCGGCGAGGCGCAGGGCGGGGAGCCGCCAATACCAATCGGTCATGATGGCGGCGAACAGGTCGCCGGGGCTCGCCTCGGGCTGCCGTTGTCGGTAGGCAGCGAGAGTGCTCGCCACGGGCATGCCGGTTGCCGCGATGGTTCCTGCAACAGCCTCCTCTATAATGGCATCGATGGCGCCGCCCGGTACCAGGAACAACCGCCATTCCTCGGTGTTCGATCCGGCCAGGAGGTCGACATCCGCCGCCGCGCCGGCTGCGATCGCCTCTATCGGCCGGGTCGGAATGAGGTTGCCGTCAATGACCGGCTCCCAAGGCAAGCCATCGAGCATGATCTCGCCCCACATTGCGGGGTCCGGGTTGCTGAGGAGCTCACCGCGCAGGGCTTCCTGCGCTTTCAGCATCTGTTCGATGGGGACAGCTGCGATGGCGTCGCGGTTCGCATCGGTCCCGAGCAGCGCGGCCAGCCGGCGTCCGATACGCTCGGCGGTACCGGGCGTGCTGACGTGATGGCCGCCACCGCTTTCGATGATTGCCCGGCGGAACAGGCCTTTGGCGCGCGGCATCGACAGCAGCGTTCCAACGCTCAACCCTCCGGCGGACTCGCCGAAGATCGTGACGTTGCCCGGATCGCCGCCGAACGCTGCAATATTGTGCTGGACCCACTCGAGGGCGGCGATCTGATCCAGCAGCCCGAGATTGGCTATTCCATCGTTGAGATAGAGAAACCCCTCGGCGCCGACGCGATAGTTGATGGAGACAAGCACGACGCCATCGCGCGCGAAGCTGGTCCCGTCATACCAGGGCGAGGCGGCGGTGGCGTGATACTCGTACATACCGCCCGGTATCCAGACCATGACCGGCAGGTTCGCCGTGCCCAGCGCGGGTGACCAGATGTTCAGCGTCAGGCAATTGTCCCCCGGGCCATTCACCTCGGGCGGCAGCAGTTCGGCGATCATCGGCGGATAGGCCGGCTGAG
The DNA here is from genome assembly GCF_058806655.1 of Devosia sp. GW821-FHT12F11. Lineage (NCBI taxonomy): Bacteria > Pseudomonadati > Pseudomonadota > Alphaproteobacteria > Hyphomicrobiales > Devosiaceae > Devosia > Devosia sp. GW821-FHT12F11. The sequence continues at coordinate 1,117,698 of NZ_JBXAPX010000001.1, read as the reverse complement.
GCGGCTTGGGTCCGAATACGGTGGCGTCGCGAACGCCGTCCCAGGCTTGGTGCGCCTGGGGTGGCCGCAATCGGCGCGGACCGGTGGGGGGCGCGGCGAACGGGATGCCCTTGAAACTGTGGATCCCCGCCGTCTCGGTGCCGCGAAGCTGCCCCTCGCTCGTTGCAACGACGGGGGATGCTGCGGCGGCAGACGGGCCGGTCGGCCACAACCCGGCTGCCAGACCACCGCTCGCCGCGCCCATCAGCACACTCCGTCGGTTCATCGCTGCCTCCTAGTCCGCTAGCTCGCCGCTTCGACAGGCCAGATCACATCGGTGCGGATCTGCTCGGGCGGCGTCTCCGGTGGGCTGAGGTAGCTCTCCCACATGTCCTTGCCGGGTGAGAGCTTCTGCTCCTTCATGACCCTGGTCATGAGATCGTAAGTCCTGGAGACGGTGTCGTAGGGACCGAAATGGGTCGCCGTCATGTTCGTCCCACCGGGGGTTTGCCCGATGGAAAGGCCGGCTGCGCGCAGAGCGGGAATGTCGTTTTCCAGCACCGGAAACCCCAACTCGAAGCTGGCCGATGTCGCATCGAAATCGGTGTAATGGGCGAGCGGGTTGCCGGCCATCTGCGCCTTCGCCGTGGCGAACATCTGGCCCAGGGTGGCGAACCCCTGCCCGATGGTCGCAGGCATCTGAAGCAGCGTCGAGCGCAGGCTGATGTAGGCGAATGGCCTGGGCGTCAGTTCGACAATGGCCGGATCAGCCATGGTGACCTCCTGTTGTTTGACCCAATCTAGCGCCGCGACTCCGACCCGGTTTGATCCAGGTCATTTGCGCCCTCAGCCTGCCGCTGCGGCCGGCGCTGCGGGCTGCCTGAGGTAGGTGATCTTCCCCGTTTCGTTGTAGAACCGCTCGGTGCTTGTGCGCTCGCATAGCTGCGTGGCTTCGCGGGTGACCGCCGAGGCAGCTGCCGCAACACCGAAGCGGTTGGCAGATTCGAGCGACCAGCCGCGCGCCAGGGCCAGGGTCATTGCCGCGACATAGCTGTCGCCGGCGCCGACCATGCTATGCACCGTCACCTCCGGCGGCGCGATGGTGAACTGGGCGTCGCGCGTGGTGACCAGCGAGCCTCGCTCCCCCATGGCAAACACGGCGACGTCGGCTGCCCCAGCGGCGACCAGTTGCGTCGCAACATCCGCGGGAGCGCCCCGCGCCGGAGTCTCCGCCGCCAGTTCTTCCGCTTCCAGCTGATTGAGCCGGATGAGGAACGGACGTCCGGCGAGGCCCTGCTTCAGGGCTGCCCCATGCGTATCGAGGATCAGCTTGGCATTGTGCCAGCGCACGACATCGCCCAGCCGGGCGTAGAAGTCCTCGGCCATACCGGGCAGCAAGCTGCCACTGGCGACCACGTAGCCGACGCCGCCGGCAATGATGCGACCGAGCTCGGCGAGAATCTCCTCGCCCTGTCGAGACTCCTGGGGTGGTCCGGGCAGCACGAAGCGATAGTGGAGCCCGGTTTCCTCCTCCATCACCGTCATCGAGGCACGCGTCTCGCCGCTCAGGGTGTGGTCGATGCACTCGACGCCGGCCGCACGCAGCAAGTCGAGGTATTGATGGCCGGTGTGCCCGCCGAGCGCGACGAAGGCGCGGCTGCTGCCGCCCAACTCGCGTATCGCCCGCGACACATTGGCTCCCCCACCGCCGGGATGCAGGATCGCCGGGCTGCATCGCAGCTTGCGCTGCGGTTCGAGCCGGGGCACCGAGGTGGTGGTATCGAGCGCCGGATTGAGGGTCACAGTCAGGATGGGCAATTGGCTCATGATGCTGATCCCGCCTCGGCTGCAGCAACGTGGATGGCGGCAATCTGCCGGAGCATTGCCAGCGCCTCGCCGCGCGGGCGCTGGAAGCTGTTCCGGCCGACGATCGAACCGTGCCCGCCACCAGCGGCGATGGCGGTGATCTCGGCATAGACCGCATCGATGCCCTTGGCCGCACCGCCGGAGAACACCACCAACCGGCGCCCGGCGAACGCCGCCTCGAGGACATGTGCGACCCGCTTTTCAAGGGCCGCGAAGTCCGCACCCTCGTAAGCGGGCCGGGCCTGGGCTGTTTCAACACGATCAGTGGGTGGCTTTACCTTGATGATATGCGCCCCGAGTTGGGCGGCGATCTGCGCACCATAGGCGACGACGTCGATGGCGGTCTCGCCTTCGTGGGACAGCGACCCGCCGCGCGGATAGGCCCAGATGACGACAACGAGGCCATGCGCCTTCGCCTCGGCCGCCCCGGCCCTCACCTCTTCGAACATCTCGTACTGGCGATCGGACCCGGGATAGATGGTGTAGCCGATGGCGCTGCAGCCGAGCTCCAGCGCGTCACGCACCGTCGCGGTGATCGCCTCGTCCTTGATCGAGCCGAGGCCGTTGGCACTGTTGGCCTTGAGTATGAGCGGCACTGCGCCGGCGTAACGGTCGGCGCCGGCGGCCAGGAACCCGAGCGGTGCTGCGAGGGCGCTGACCCCGGCCTCGATAGCGAGCTCGAAGTGATAGCGCGGATCATAGCCGGCCGGATTGGCTGCAAAACTCGCGGCCGGCCCGTGCTCGAAGCCCTGGTCGACCGGCAGGATCAGCAGCCGCCCGCTGCCCCCGGTAAGTCCATGCATCAGCATGCGGGCCAGATTTGCCTTCACGCCGGGCCTCTCGCCGTCGTACCAGCTGAGCACTTCGCGCACCGGGCCGGTGATCTGCATGTCATTGCTCCGTCAGGACGCCGCCCGCGCGGTCGGACGGGACGCCGCAGGGTGGGACGACAGCGAACGTGCCATGGCGATGGCGGCGCCGCGCAGGCCGGCGTCCGCTGCGGTCTTGATCACTTTCACCGGAACCTTGGCGATATAGGCCGAGCGCTCGCCCCGGCTTTCGAAGGCCTCGCGGAAATGGCCGGTTTGCAGCGCCGGAATGATGTTGGCAACGAGCCCACCGCCCATGTAGAGGCCGCCGCGTGCGCCGTAGAGAAGCGCGATGTCGCCCGCCACCCGCCCCAGCCAGGTCGCCATGATCTGCAGGGCGCGTGTGGCCACCGGATCCTCACCGGAGAGGCCAAAGGCCGCAATCTGCTTGGCGCCGCTGGATTTGGCCTTCACCTTCGCCTTTGCGACGAGCGCCTCGTAGAGCCCCGCCAGCCCGGCTCCGGTGAAGACGTCATCGCAGGCGACGTAGCGTTCTGCGAGGAAGTCCGTGCCGAGTTCGGCAAGGTCCTCCTTGGTCAGGACGAAGCGGAGGAAGCCGCCCTCGCCGACAATCGGCACCCAATCCTTGCCGGCCCGGACGAGCCCGGCGATGCCCACGGCCGCGCCGGCCATCATCACGGCCTTGTTGCCATATGGAACGGCCGCGCCGGCATGCAGCTCCTGCAGGTCATATGCCGACAGGTTCGGCAGCACGAGCGCACTGGCCTCGACATCGTTGATGAGGCAGACATGGTCGGCGCGGGTTGCGGCACGCACGTCGTTGCGGCTCAGCTTCCAGTTGCGGTGAGTGAAGGTCGCGGCGTCACCCTCCACGGTTCCCGCCAGCGCCAGCGATACCTTGTTGGGGCAGCGGGGGATGGAGGCGAGATAGCGCTCGACGGCCTGCATCGGCTGTTCAAAATCGGCCGTGCTGAGGAGCGCGAAGTTGGACACCGACAACTCGTCGATGTCAGCGATGGCAAGGCTGACATACCTGGCGCCAAAAGCGCCGACCAATGCCTGACGCGAATGCTCGATCATCTGGGGGCTCCCTGTTTCGTTTGAGCCAGCATGACGCCGGTCAAGGCCGGTGCGTTTGATCTGGATCATCCGACCACGCGTTTGACGCGGATCAAGAAGCGCAGGCGTCGGTCGGGCGAGCATCATCGGCAACGGGGCCCTCGGGCCTGCCAGCTGGAGCACTACCGATGTCGCAACACGCCGATCAGATTGCCTGGTTCGAAACGCTTCGCCGCACCGATGTCGGTCGGGTGGGCGGCAAGAATGCCTCGTTGGGTGAGATGGTGCAGGCCCTCGCCGCAAAGGGCATCCAGGTCCCGCCCGGCTTCGCCACCACCGCTGATGCCTATTGGCAGTTCGTCGACGCCAACGACTTGAGGAGCCGGATAACCGGCTACCTGGCCGCCTGGGAGGAGCACCGCTCCAGCCTGTCCGAAACCGGTGAGGCCATCAGGAACCTGATCCTCAAGGCAAGCTGGCCCGAGAGCACGGCCGAAGCGATCCGCGCCGCTTATCGCGAACTTTGCCGGCGCGGCGGCGGCGGCGACATCGACGTCGCGGTGCGCTCGAGCGCCACGGCCGAGGACCTGCCCGACGCCAGCTTTGCCGGGCAGCAGGAGACCTTCCTCAACATCAGGGGCGAGGCTGCGCTGCTCGCTGCCTGCCGCCGCTGCTTTGCTTCGCTGTTCACCGACCGGGCGATCAGCTACCGCAAGGCCAAGGGGTTCGACCACATGAAGGTTGCCCTGTCGATCGGTGTGCAGCGCATGGTGCGGTCCGACCTGGGCAGCTCGGGCGTGATGTTCTCGATCGACACCGAAACCGGCTTCGACAAGGTCGTACTGATCAATGGCGCCTGGGGCCTCGGCGAGAATGTCGTCCAGGGCGCGGTCGACCCCGACGAATACGTGGTCTTCAAACCCTTTCTCGGTCGGCCGGACGTCGTGCCGATCATCGAGAAGATCCGCGGGGCCAAGACCATCAAGATGATCTACTCCGGCGGCGAGACGCCGACCCGAAATGTGCCGACCTCGAAAGCGGAGCGCGCCGCATTGGTGCTCAACGATGACGAGGTCGTCACGCTCGCCAAGTGGGCCGTTGCCATCGAACAGCACTATGCCTGCCCGATGGACATGGAATGGGCCAAGGACGGCGCCACGGGCGAGATGTTCATGGTGCAGGCGCGGCCGGAAACGGTGCAGGCCCGGCGCGAAGCCGGCGCCATGAAGTCCTATCGGGTGCAGCAGCACGGCCGCCGGTTGCTTGCTGGGCTCGCGATCGGCGATGCCGCAGTGAGCGCCCCGGTATGCCTGCTCGACAGCGCCGCGGACATCGCGCAGTTCGTCGACGGCTCGGTACTGGTGACCTCGACCACCGATCCCGATTGGGTCCCGATCATGAAGCGGGCAGCCGCAATCGTCACCGACCACGGCGGACGGACATCGCATGCGGCGATCGTCAGCCGCGAACTCGGCCTGCCGGCGATCGTCGGCACGGGCAATGCCACCGAACTGCTGCACAGCGGCCAGGACGTTACCGTCAGCTGCGCGGAGGGCGATGAGGGCTCGATCTATGAAGGGACGGCAGAGATCGACGTGCAAACGCTCGACCTCGAGCACCTGCCCACGAGCCGCACCAAGGTGATGCTGAACCTCGCCAATCCGGGCGCGGCGTTCCGCTGGTGGCGTCTACCGGCGGACGGCGTCGGCCTCGCGCGCATGGAGTTCGTCATCAGCAACGCGATCCGCATCCATCCGATGGCGCTCGTCCGCTTCGATGACCTGCGCGACGAGCAGGCCCGGCAGGAAATCGAGCGGCTCACCGCCGGCTATGACAGCAAGCCGGAATTCTTCGTCGATCGGCTCTCCCGCGGCCTGGCCCGGATCGCGGCCGCCGTCTATCCCAAGCCGGTCATCATCCGGATGAGTGACTTCAAGACCAACGAGTATGCCGGCCTGATCGGCGGCGCGGGGTTCGAGCCCATGGAAGAAAACCCGATGATCGGCTTCCGCGGCGCATCTCGCTATTATTCCGCGCGGTACAAGGACGGCTTTGCGCTCGAGTGCCAGGCCATCGCGCGGCTGAGGAGCAGGCTCGGCTTCGACAATGTGATCGTCATGATCCCGTTCTGCCGATCGATCATCGAAGCCGATCGCGTACTCGAGGTGATGGCCGAGCACGGCCTCAAGCGGGGCCAGGACGGCCTGCAGGTCTATGTGATGTGCGAAGTGCCGTCCAACGTCGTACTGGCCGCGCAGTTCGCCCGCCGCTTCGACGGCTTTTCGATCGGCTCCAACGACCTGACCCAGCTCACCCTGGGTGTGGACCGGGACTCCGCCGAACTGGCGGGCCTGTTCGACGAGCAGGATCCGGCTGTCAAATGGATGATCGGCAACGTGATCGCCGAAGCGCACAAGGCCGGCGCCAAGATCGGGCTCTGCGGTCAGGCGCCGAGCGACCATCCCGAGTTCGCCCGCTTCCTCGTCGAAAGCGGCATCGACTCCATCTCCGTCAGCCCCGATAGTTTCGTGGCCGTCAAGAACCAAGTCGCGACCGCGGAAGCGGCGAAACGATCAGCAGCCTGAGGAGCAGCAAATGAACGATCTCGACCACCGCGAGCAGGCCCAGCTGGGCCTCAAATACATCGAAGACTCCGTCGTCAACCTGCTTACGAGGCACCCCAAGGGGCTCAGTTCATCCGCGATAGCTGAGGTGCTGGGCCTGAGCGCGGACCTCGAGCCGAAGCACCGCGATATGATCGCCTCCGGCATTCTGGAACTTCTCGTCCGCTCAGGGCGTATCCTGTGGGACCAGGCCAGTCACACCTATGTCGACAACCCGGACAAGTCCTGAGCACAGACGCATGTCACAGGAAGGCAAAGTGGTCTGCCTCGAATGCGAGGCAATCAACCGGCTGCCGGCCGGGCGCCCCGCGGCTGAGGCAAAGTGCGGCCGTTGCGGGAAACCACTGTTCACCGGGCGCCCCAGGGACGTCGATGCCGCGATGCTCACAAGGCAGATCCAGAAGGACACCATCCCGGTGGTGGTCGACGTCTGGGCCGCCTGGTGCGGGCCGTGTCAGGCCATGGCGCCGGAATACGAACGCGCCGCCGCGGAAACCGAGCCCAACGCACGCTTCCTGAAGCTTGACTCGGATGCCGAGCAGGCGATGTCGGCAAGTCTGGGAATTCGCAGTATCCCGACAATGCTGCTGTTCAGCGGTGGCAAGGAAGTTGGGCGCGTGTCCGGCGCCATGTCCGCGGCAAGAATCCGCAGTTGGCTCGCCGATCGCCTCGACCGGGCGGGGCGCTGAGACCTGGAGCGCTTTATCGCGAGCTGCGCGGTGTCGGCCCGCCCTGTCCTCGGGCTTCCAGCTCCTTGCGGATGCCGGGCGGTATTTCGCGACAGCCGCAATGGACTGCGTGTTCTGCATGCCACTCGAGCCGCTGCTCGAGGGTGGCATTGCTCGGCATCCGGTGCGCCAGGTGCCACTCGCGGTTGATCTTCATAGCTGCAGTCCCGACTGCCGAAGCGCCTCGGTCGCCGAGGCAACGACCATGACAAGCTCGGGCGCCTGGGGCGCTCCGACGCTGCCGAGTGCCGCCCAGCGCCGCTCGTAACCCTGGGGCAGCATGATGGCGCGAGCGTCCAGCTCCGCCATCACATTCTCAGGTATCCCCTGGCAACCGCAATTGGCGGCATGCCGGAGATGCCAGGCGATCGCCTCGTCAGCGGAGGCGCACTGCGACAGCCGATGATTGCGATGCCAGGCATGGTTTGGTTCCATCATTGCCTCCTGGCTAGTGCATGCGATCCTGCGCCCGAAACCACGACCGGGCCTCGGCGACGATCTGGGCATCGGTCGGATGATCGCTGGCCCGCACGTCCCAGACCCGATGCGCGAGCTCGGGGAAGTGCTCGTCGAGATATCCCTTGAACGTCGTCTTGGCCTTGCCCGGTCCCATGATCAGGATGGCCTCGGCGCTGCCGAGGTTTTCAGCAATCTCGCGCATCAGTTCATGATCCATCTCGAGCGTGCCCTCACCAATGTGGTTGGCCTTGCGGTGCACATGGTGCTCGGGTCGGTCGTCGCTGACCGATTGCATATCGGCCGTCATGGCGCCGATGCGGAAGATCTTGGCGTGACGCTGGTCGAGCCAGACGCAGGCGTGAAAGCTCATCGGGTATCTCCTACAGAACGGTAATCTGGTTGGTGACCTGGGACACGCCGGGCACGCACCAGGCCGTACTTTCCGCGAGCCCCTTCTCATGCCAGGAGGTGACTTCGCCGGAGAGCGTGACCTCGCTGCCATTGGCGGTCACATCGATGCGTTCGGCATCGAGCGGCGCGATACGCGCCAGCGCCTGCTTGATCTTCTCTTGCACCTTGTCGGCCCGAACGGGCGGCCGGATCTGTGCATCGCTGCGAATCTCGCGCACGCCTTCGAGCAGTTCCACATCGTCGATCGCGGCCTGCAGCTGGAAGGGCCAGTCGACATCGCCGTGCAGTGTGATGGTGCCATCCTTGACGGCAAGGTGGAGCCGATCCAGCGGAACCGAGACGTTGGAGGCCAATCGGGCATAAGCCCGCTCGGCAATCTGCTCGTCGGAGGTTCGGCTGACACCGGCGAGCTCGACGGACAGCTCGTTGATGACCGCCCGTACTCCCTTCACCTGGCCGGCGGCCCGTTCCGCCGCGGAGCGTTCGAGCAGGGTCCCGACATGCCCCGAGATGGTAACGATCCCCTCCCGGGCTGTGACGCCGATATGGCTCGAGTTGATTGAGGGATCCAGGTCGAGACGCGACTGGACGGCGGCCTGCAGCTTGTGATCTTCACGCATCGGATGCTCCTCGGGCATGTTCGGGAACGATGCTAACGCGGGCGCCGGCGGCCGCTTTGACTCAGCTCAAACGATGCCGGCAAGCCGCCAATCGAGCGCCGGATGCCGTAACGAGCGAGCCCGCCAGCGGCGCTGGAATGATCCCGCCGCCGGGGACTCTAGTGGGACATGAAGATCGGCAGGCGCCGGGTCGCCAGAACTGATTTGGTGGCGCCGCCGAGGACGAACTCGCGAATGCGACTGTGCCCGTACGCCCCCATCACCAGCAAGCCAGCCCCTCGCTCGATGGCGACCTGTTGAAGCGCCTCCCCGATGGGACGCTCCGATCGATTGAACAGGTGGACTTCAGCCGCGATGCCGTGGTGCCGCAGATAGTCCTGCAGGGCACCGACGGAGGCTGGCTCGACCGTCTTGTCATCGGTCGCGCAGAGGATGCTCACCTGCTTGGCGACCAGAAGCACAGGCAACGCATCGCGCACGGCACGTGCAGCGGCCCGACCACCATCCCAGGCGATCGCCGCGGACGCGAGATGCAAGGTGACCTCGCCGTCGGGAAACAGCCATGCCGGCCCCCCGGATCCGAACAGTACGGCCTCCGCGATCGCCGTCTGGTCGTCGCTGCTCGCTGTCGGCATGAGCAGCGAGCAGTCGAAAGTCCTGGCCTGGGCCGCAAAGAAACCTGCAGCAGCCTCGGGCCGGGTCCTGGCACTGCGCACGGTCAGGCCGATCTGGAACCGATTGGCGAGGTGGTTGACCTCGTCAATCAGACTTTGCGCTGTGGTGTGGCTCCTCGCTTCGGCGGCAGCAATCATCCCCGACACGTTGACGAGTGCGTCCCCCAGGACATTGTGAACCTCGCCTATATCCACCTCATGAGCGAGAGCGGTCACCTCGCCGCCCAGTGTCGCGGCCATGTCGAAGGCATGCAACAGGCTGCCCTTGGGCGTGGGATCGGGGTAGGAGCTGAGTGGCAGGAAAAAGCTCAGTGACATCGTGGGGCTCCTCAAATTGCGTCCGGGGTCTGGGCCACCGCAGCGATGGCCGGCCGATCCGGAGCAGCGAGCCGGCCCATGATAATTGCAGCGATGGCGCCGAAGCCGAAGCAGAGCAGCACCAGCGTGAGCAGCCAGCCAATGACGGGGATCATCCCCAGCAAGCCCATCACCACGATCGAAACCGCGAGAACACCGACCCGCTTGAGATTGCTTTCGACCGACGTCAGCGCCCGGGCAACGCGAACACCCACAAGGTAGGTTCCGGTCAGGTGAGCGAGAGCACAGGCCAATACGACGAAGACCAGAGCGAATGGCACCAGAAAGATGCCGAAGATCGTCAGCACCAGCACCGGCACCAGTCCGATGACAGCGGCGAAGGTCACGAGCCCTGCTGCGATGCGGCGGAATGGGCGCGTTGCTCCTGTCGATTGCAGCGACTGGGTCAGCCGCGGCGACAGCGTGATGACGACGACGCCGATGACGAAGAGCAGCAGCCACCAGAGGCCAATGCCCCAGACCGCGGGCCAGATGCTGCGCACCGCATGCTCGGCGGTCTTGCCCGCTTCCGATGCATAATCGGGAGTTGCCAGCTGCTCGAACGTCACGCGGTCGGCTGCGGCCACCGATGCCGGCACGGCAATCTGCCGCGGCGCACGTATCGTTACTTTGCCATCCACCCGGGCGCCGGGGCCGAAGGCGAGGTTCTCGCCGATGAAGCTCAAATCCCCCTGCACCGCCGAGCCGAGCGTCGCCGTCTGGGCGCTGATCAGCGCCGAACCCTCGATCCCCGACGATACCGTGACGGTCTGGCCGACGATGCGCAGGTTGCCGCCCACCGGCTGCGGCGAGGTCACCGACACGGTATTGCCCATGGCGGTGACGTCCCCGCCAACCTTGCCGGTGAGCGAGACCGAGAAACCCGCAGCATAGGTGTCACCCGCCACATCGGCGGTCTGCGAGACGTTGAAGCCAGCAAGATGGGCGTCGCCGCTGACCGGAGCGCGGACTGCAACGTCGTAGCCCGCGGCGAACACATCGCGCGCCACGGCTGCGTCGACCTGCGCCGATTGGCCGGCCGTGAACTGGTCGCCTCCGAAGGTGAGGCGGGCGCCGTCCTGTGCCAGCGCCTCAACCGGCAGCAAGAGCAGTGAAATGGCGAGCAGTCTGGCAAGGGAGTGCATTGGGAGCTCCATGGGATCACGAGGGCTCGGGCCGGACGGTCGGGCCTGCGAGTTCAGCCGGCACCATGACCGGCACGGACGGATGCTGGCGCCACGGCCGGAAATTGGACGCACGGAAGCTCTGCCAGGTGAACGAGGCGCCGCCCTCGGGCAGCCGTGCGCCCACATCGAGGACGTCTTCGAGATCACCGCCGGGCAGCATCTCGATCATCGGACCGGACGGCGTAAGCCCGGCAAACACCTCGCCGCCGGCGGCATCGGCGATGCGCTGCGCTACCGGAAAGCCGACCTGCAGGGTAACGGCGCCCGGCAGCCTGTTGCGGTAGACGACGACGAGTTCCTGAGCCTCACCCGCACCCTGCCCTTGCAGGAAGTTGTCCAGCACCCCGATCGCCTGCCGGATGGCGGAAGCGATCGAAGACTCCTCTGTCCCGCAAAAGCGGACCACGTAGACGAGTGGCCGGCCCTGATGGTCAGTCGTGTGGGTCGGCGGTGCAACGGGAGCCATCGGACGGTCCGATGCTGCGGTCTGGTTGGGTGTCATCGATCCCTCCTGCGCTCTGTTGGCCTAATTGTAGGCCCGGCCAGGGGGCCTGGTTTGACCGAGGTCAAATGGCCGGCCTTCGATCGGCGCGACCATGCTTGACAACCGGCGCCGAGACAGGGAGGCCCGCATGCCCAGCATCTTCCGCACACCAGCAGACCGAACCGCCTATCTTGGCGCCTATGACGAGATGTTGCGGCGCTGGCCGCGGCCGACGCTCCGGTCCTTCGATACCGGCCTGGGGAGCACCAATGTCATCGAGGTCGGAGATCCCGGCCTTCCCCCGCTGGTTCTGCTACCGCCGGTCTCAGTGAGCGCGACGGCCTGGTTCCCGATCGTCGGCATGCTCTGCCGCCACCATCGGATCTTCGCCATCGACGTGGTGGGGGACGCCGGTCGCAGCACGCTGATCAGGATGCCGCGTTCAGGCGCTGATTACGCTGACTGGCTGGTGGAGTGTTTCCACGCCCTGGGCCTCGAGCGTCCGGCGATCGTGGGTCACTCATACGGCGGCTGGCTGACGCTGCAACTGGCAGTCAATCGCCCGGCCGCCATCGGACCGATCATCCTGCTGGCGCCGGCGTCGGGCCTTTACCCGTTCCATTGGTACGCCCGTCTGTTCCTTCGGCTTGCCGAGAAGCTGCCCTTCCGTCCGCCGGCGCGACGCGTGCTGGAGGCGCAGGTTCATCGCGGCTACGAACTGGACGGAACCTTCGTCGCCCTCATGGACGCCGTTTCGGCCCATGTGCGGACGCACGTCCTGTTCCCCACGCCTCTGTCCGATGATGAGCTCACATCGATCAAGACGCCCAGCCTGATCCTGATCGGCGAAGACGAGCGCCTCTATGACCCGGCCGCCGCGCTCGATCGGGCTCGGCTGCTGATCCCCAACGTCGACGCGAGGCTGGTGCCGCAAGCATCGCACCTCTTGCCGATGGAGCGACCAGGCTTTGTCGACGCTGCCATCGAAGCGTTCCTCGATGACGCTGCGTTGGCCGGATACAGCGCTTGAGCAGGATCAAAGCGCCTGGAGCCGGATCGGACATGCTGCACCGGTTAGCAACGGAGGTTGTTCATGGACGACGAAGCCAAGAGTTCCTGGAAGACGTTCACCGAAGAAGTCGAGGTGGCCGGACAGCATCTGGTTGACGAGGTCAACCGCCTGCTGGCGGAAGGAAATGTTCGAAAACTCGAGATCCGTTCCGAACAGGGCGATGTGTACCTGTCGGTGCCGCTGACGGCCGGCGCCGTGGCGGGTGGTGTAGTGGCGCTTGCCGCTCCGTGGGTGGCCGTCATCGCCGCGATCGCCGGTCTGCTCGGCAAGGTGAAGCTGGAGATCGTGCGAACCGAACCGCCCGGGACGCCACCCACCACCGACCCGGGCGACACCCCGCCGGCCACCAGTTGAACAGGATAGAGGGCCGGAGCGATCCGGCCCTCTTCGGTTATTGCGCTACGTATCCGCCATCGACGAGATGGTAGCTTCCGGTGATGAAGGATGCTTCATCCGAGAGCAGGAAGGCCGTAAGCGCCGCCACTTCCTCGGACGTTCCCAGACGTCCAACCGGATGCAGGCCGCGGATGACCGTCAGCGCCGCCTCGTCGAGATGCTTGGACAGCAGTGGCGTATCGATGAAGCCGGGACCGATGGAATTGATGCGGACGCCATGCTTGGCATATTCGATCGCTGCGACCTTGGTCAGCCCGACCACCGCATGCTTGGCGGCCACATAGGCCGAAGCCGTGGCAAAGCCGACGCTACCGAGGATCGACGCCATGTTGACGATGGCGCCTCCACCCGACGCGACGATGGCGGGCAACTGGTAGCGCATGCCGTAGAAGACGCCGTTGAGGTTGATGTCGATTACCTTGTGCCAACCATCAAGCGGGTACTCGCCCGTCAGCGCTGCCGGCCCGCCAATGCCGGCGTTGTTGACGGCGAGGTGCAGCCCTCCAAAGGCCGATTTGGCGGCCTCGACCATTGCTTCTACTTCTACCGCGTCGGCGACGTTGACCTCGTGCGCCCGGGCGGTGCCGCCCGAAGCCTGGATGGCGCGGGCTACATCGTCGGCGCCTTCAGGATCGAGATCCGCCACCAGCACCTTGGCGCCATCGGCGGCCAGGGCGCGGGCGATCGCCGCCCCGATGCCCGACGCCGCGCCGGTGACGACCGCGACTTTGCCTTCAAAATCATAGCTCATTGTCAGCTCCCTGAGGTTCAGATGAGCCACTCAACCCGATGCAGCTGGACGGCGCTTTGACTTGGCTCAACCGGAGGCGCCGATTGATCTAGCTCAACGGCAATCCGCGCCGATGCTGTTCACTTGAAGTCCGTTCAATGGAGCAAAACAGCAATGCCCAGGCTTTCCCGCATCACACTCGAACTGGCTCGCGAGCCGCAACACCCGCATGGCGATCGCAACCACGGATACCATCTCTACCTGCCGCTGACCGAAGAGGGGCGCATCGATGTCGCGGCCTGGGACAAGGTGCGGACCGCCTGTCGCGTTCGCCGCTTCCGCCCGGGTGAGGACGATCAGCACGGCCGAATTCGTCGCGGCCCGGGCGGCAAGTGGAGCTTCGACTACGACGACCGCAGCGATTTCGATGACGAGGTCGGGTTCCGTCTCACCCAGGAGAGCTTCGTGCCTGGCGAGTATGTCTCGGTGCGCGAGGATGACGGCCGGATGCACACCTTCCAGGTGGTCGCCGTGCGGCCCGAATGATCAGGCCGCACGTCAGTCGCTGAGGGCGGCCAGAGCCGCCGCATCGATGATTTCGACGCGATCGATCGAAGGGACTTTGATGATCCCGTCATCCTTGAGACTGCGCAGCACGCGCGAGACGGTCTCGAAGGTGAGGCCGAGGTAGTCGGCAATGTCACAGCGCTGCATCTGCAGGGCGACGACATTGTCCGACTCCTGGCGATCAAGCAGATCGAGCAGGAAGGACGCGAGCTTTTCGGCCGCATTCATCCGCCCCAGCCGCATCAGATGATGCTGGGCACTGGCGAAGCTGGTGAGGGCAAGCTGGAGCAGGCGATGGGGCGGCACACCTGACGCATCGGTGTGCACCACACGGATTCCGGCGCCATCGACGCTCTCGGCGTAGCACTGGTGCTCGTCGCCGGCCTCAAAGCCGAACACATCACCGGCGAAATGGAAGCTGTTGATCTGGCGCCGGCCATCGCTGGTGACCCGGCAGAGGCGCACGGTGCCGAACTCGACCATGTACACGGTCCCCGCCTCATCGCCTTGCGCGAAGATCATCGAATCTATCGGATAGAACGTCACCGGACCCACCTCAGCCTTGGCCACCAGGGCGGGGCTCAGCTCGGTTCCCTGCCGTGGTGTTGGGGAAGACGCGCTGGCAAGGAAGATCGGTAGGTTGGACATCTCGACACCTCAATCTGGGATGTCGGAGCCTCGCTCATTCGGTCACGCGCCGAAATTCCGGTTGGTGTGCTAGGGATTCTACTAGGTGGCCCTCGGTACGGCGATCGCCGCCCGCACAGCATCCGATAGCGCCGACCCCAAGGTTGGCTTGGTTACCGTTCGAAAGCTCGAGGCAGCCAGCGGATGCGCCGCGCTGTTGGCCAGGAACACAACCGGCTCGAACTGCGCCAATATCCGTCCGCTGTCGGAGCCGGCAGCATCGAGCGCATGATGATCGATAACTGCGCAGTCGAAAGACGACGAGGCGTAATCCACCTGCTGCAGCGAGGCTGCGGCCGTCACGTCATAGCCTTCCGCCTCGAGAGCGAACCGGAGCGAGTTCCGAAGGACTGGGCTTGGCGCAACGACAAGCAGGTGAGCCATTACTGTTCTTTCCGCATCGAACGCGCCGATGCATCTGAACATTAGGGTGTGCCGGTGCACTGCTGATTGCGCTAGATCAAGCCGCTCCCTGCTCACCGTTCGGGGCGGACAGATCGATGTCCATCACCATCCTGACCAGCTCTGCCAGACTTCGCGCCTGCATCTTGCCCATCAGGGCGGCGCGATAGACCTCAACCGTGCGCGGACTGATGCCCAGTTCGGCCGCGATCAGCTTGTTGGGCAGGCCATCGACCACGCCCTTGAGCACCTGCCGCTCGCGCTCGCTGAGGCTGTGAAGGCGATCCCGCACGCGTTCGCGGACTTGCTCGGCATCGACCTGCGAGGTGGCGAGGTCGACTGCACGGCGTATCGACTCGATGATGGTCTCGTTGCTGAACGGCTTTTCGATGAAATCGATAGCGCCGTTTTTCATCGCTTCGACCGCCATCTGCACGTCACCGTGCCCGGTGACGACGATGGACGGCATCATGTGACCAGAGGTCCGGAGCCGGCGAAGCAGTTCCACCCCGTCGATATCGGGCATCCTGAGGTCGGTCACCAGGCAACCGTTGCGGATGCCGCCGGCCACCTCGAGGAAAGACTGGGCTGTGGCGTGCGTTCGCACGGCGAACCCAGACACGTCCAGCAGAAATGCCAGCGAGCTGCGCACCGACTCTTCGTCGTCGACGATATGCACCACGACGTTTGCGCTATTCACTTTGCATCTCCTTCACCGTGGGAAGGCTGAACGTGAAGGTAGCGCCGCCCGCGTCGTTGCGCGACACCGAAATCTCCCCTCCATGCGAGCCGATGATGCGTTGCGAGATCGACAGGCCAACCCCCATGCCACCAGCTTTGGTGGTGACAAAGGGCTGAAACAGGCGCGCGGCGACTTCCTCGGAAATGCCGGGGCCAGTATCGGCCACTTCCACCGACAGCCTGTCATTGGCTTGCCGGGTGGTGACGGTCAGTTCCTTGGTTTCGCTGTCCTTCATCGCTTCGACGGCGTTTCGCATCAGGTTGATGAGCACCTGCTGTATCTGCACTCGGTCGACGACGACCTGGCTGTCGCCCGGGCCGAATTCGAAATGCGACCGGACACCGCGCTCGCGTGAGCCCATCAGGGCCAGGGCCCCGGCCTCCTCAACCAGCCTCCTCATGTCCTCCGGCCGACGCTCGATATCCCCCCGGGTGACGAACTCGCGCAGGTGACGAATGATGTCACCGGCGCGCAGGGACTGCTTGGCCGCTTCCATCAGCGCGCCGCGCATCTTGACCGCATATTCCTCGCCCACCCTGTCCAGCATCATGGCACAGCCCTGGACATAGTTGGCGATCGACGAGAGCGGCTGGTTGAGTTCGTGCGCCAGGGTCGAGGCCATCTCCCCCAGTTCGTTGATGCGGGCCATCCGGGCCAGCTCGCCTTGCGCCGCCTCAAGCTGGGCGGCACTTTCCTGCCGCTCGGTCAGATCGCGAATGAAGCCCGTGAAGTAGCGCTTGTCTGCAGTCCTCGTCTCGCCCACCGCCAGGGTCATCGGGAAGGTCGATCCGTCCTTGCGCCGCCCCACCACGACCCGGTCGACGCCGATGATGCGTTTTTCGCCGGTAGTGAGGTACCGGTGGATATAGCCGTCGTGCTGCTCTCGATAGGGAGACGGCATGAGCATGCGAACGTTCTGGCCGATCACGTCTTCCGGCTGATAGCCAAACTGCCGTACGGCCGCCTTGTTGAAGGATGTCATGGTGCCATCCGTCTCGATCACTACCGTGGCGTCCGGGACGGTATCGAGGATCGATTGCAGATGGGCCTCGCGCGTTCGCAGCGAGGTCATCGCCTCAGTCTGCCCCCGAAGCGAACGGTGCAGCATGCCGCCGAGCCAGGCCACGATCCCGCCCACCAGTACGAACAGGCCGATATTGACGCCCAGCGCCAATGGCGGTTCGGACCGGACGGCAAGAAAGTAGAACACTGCGGGAGTGGCAATCAGCGTCGCGAAGATGCCTGGCAACAGGCCGCCCAGCATCGCGGCGACCAGCACTGCCGGAACAAACACCAGGCCGACGGCGGAGCTTGGCACCAGTTCATCGACGGCGTAGCGAACCATGAAGATGGCGAGGACCATGAACAGGGCCACCAGATAAGGCGCCCACCTGCCCTTCACTGCACCGTCAACCGCCATGTCGTCGCCCACTCGGCCAGGTGCGATGCTGCCGAACCGCTGTGCAGACGGCGCCGCGCCACTGGATCGGAACTCTAGTTAGAGGATCTGGCCGGAGCAAGGTTGGAGGTAGCGGCGAAGCGAGCAGCAGTGACGGCAAGCCAGAACAGAAAACCGCCGATCGTCAAACGCTCGAGCAGGCCGACAATCGGCCAGCCGAGCACCGCTGCGGCTCCGGCCGCCGCGCCCGACAGGGCGATCACGACCAGGCACACCGAGCTGAACCACTGCATCCGGCGCTGCCCGAGGCGATGCCAGTTCCCGATGGACAGCCAGACAGCGACGATCGTCGAGATGCTGGCGACGCCCGCCAGCGCCAGATGCACCAGGCCCCCAGCCGACACCGGCGCCCCCGGCATGTCCATGGCAAATGGCCACATCAACAGGCCGGAGCTGGCCGTGACCATCAGGGTGACGAACACCCGCCGCCACCCGCCATCAGCCAATATCCACCCGGCACTGGCAAAGGCCATGAGCAGCAGGTTGTAGAGGCCGAACCCAGCCTCAATCCACTTGATGCCGGGACGTCCCGCTGCGGTGAGTGCACTGATGGGGTCGGTGACCGGGTCGTACCCCGGCAGCACCGCGCCACCGGCCAGCACGGTGACGACGTAGAGCAGCGGCGCGGCGACGCCTCCCCAGAGCGCAATGTGTTCGAGGCGCCTCAATGCGCCACCAGGACCGGCACCGGCGCCGTGCTCAGAACATCGCGTGTCGCCCCGCCGAGCATCCACTCGCGCAGCCGCGAGTGTCCATAGGCCCCCATGACGATGAGATCGGCGGCCGTCCTGACCGCTTCGTTGCGGAGGGCAGCGCCGGTGCTGGTCCAGCCGTCGATGATGTGGACCTCCGCCCGGATGCCGTGTCGGCTCAGATAGCGACCGATATCCTCGTCCGGTGCGCGGCGCTGCTCCTCCGCCGCGCCGAGTTGCTCATCGACGATCGCGACCACGACGGACTTGGCCTTTTTCAGCAGCGGCATAGCATCGGCGACCGCACGGGCCGCCTCGCGTGTGTTCTTCCAGGCCACGAGCACGTTGTCGTAGACGGAGTGACCATCGAACGACGGCGGCACGAACAGGCATGGCCGGCCCGACTGGAACAGCACGGCTTCCTCGATCCATTGTCCCTTGTCGGGATCTCCGTATGGACGCGTGCCGACAAACAGGTCGGACTGGCGCGCCTCGCTCGCCAATACGCTGCCCACCTGGCGCGGATAGACGTCGAGGCGCCTCAGCTCGTAGGTCAGACCGAGCTGGCGGAACGTGGCGTCAAGCGCCTCCGTCCTGGCTTCGGCCTGAGCCACAGACTGCTCCACCAGCCGCTGCAAGAAGGCCGATCCACTCGGATCGGTGATGGCCAGTACGTCGGGCAACTGGTGCAGGTAAATGCCGGTGAGGTGGGCGTCGAGGGTCCGTGCAAGCCCGGCGGCGTGGGCGATACGGGTCGTATCCTCGCTCGAGCCGGTCAGGTGGATGGCAATGTCCTTGATCACGGCGGCCACTCACTGCGCAACGAAATGGGTGCCCAGGAAGTAGGGCCAGATGAACAGGGCCAGCAGCCCCATCCAGAACTGCAGCTTCAGAAAGCCGATGGTGAAGAGCCAGCCGGCGAACCAGAAGGCGCCGAGCGAGGTATGCTGGGTAATGTGGATGCGTTCCATGGGAGACCCCTGACCTTTGTGCAGGCATGTTGCCCGAGCTGGACCGGACCGGCTTGATCTGGGTCAAGCCGAACCGCTGGACGTCATCCCGGCTGCAAACTCGGCGATGCCGCGGGCCAGGGACGGGCCGCGAATCTCCTCCTCGCGGAAAATCCGGCTCGCCACCACGGGTGGTGGAGTCGCGGCCCGCATCTCAGCGAGGGCCGGGTCGGGTGGTGAATTCGGGCTGGTTCCACGACAGGTGACGAAGACGGCCGTGGCATCCGCTGTTGGCAGCATCCGCAGTGCGCTCAGCACCGGTGGGGCCACGTGGGCAGCCCAGACCGGGCCGCCGACGACCACCAGGTCATAATGCGCGTCCTTCGGGGCGACGACGCTCACCCTCGGCCGGTGCCGGGTGAAGATATCCCACGCCATGGCCAGCGGCCCGTACCAGGCGAGGTATGTCTGGCAGGTGATCTCGGCCAGGTCCGCGCCCAGTTGCTCGGCAAGGGCTTTGGCAACCTTCTGCGTGTTCCCGGTATTGGAGTAGTAGAGAATCAGGGCTGTCATGTTCAGCCTCCCCTTCGGCCTTCCAGCGTGTTCCCGGAAGCTGAGCATGCGGCATGCCGGTATAGGTTGATCTGGCTCAAGTCTCTTACCTGCCGGTTGTGGAAATGCTGCCTCGAGTGCAACCGAGCGGACGGTCACGGGCAGTCCCTCTCACCCAGCGGCAGACATGACCATTCGCAATCTCGAGCAGTGCTTCCGTCCCAGGTCCGTCGCGATCGTCGGGGCCTCGCAGCGCCCCCAGTCAGTGGGGGCGATCGTGCTTCAGAATATCCGCTCAGGCGGCTTTGAAGGCGCCATCTACCCGGTCAACCCCAAATACGACCGGATCGACGACATTGCCTGTTACCGCAACGCTGGCGAACTGCCGGACGCCCCCGACCTGGCGGTGATCGTCACCCCACCGCGCGCCATACCCGGCGTCATCGGCGAGCTGGGCAGCCGCGGCTGCAAGGCGGCGGTGGTGATCACTGCAGGCGTCGATACGGCCAGCGGCCTCAGGCAGGCCATGCTGGACGCCGCAAGACCGCATCTGATGCGCATCGTCGGTCCTAACACCATCGGCATGCTGTCACCGCTGGTTTCGCTCAATGCCAGCTTCGCTCACCTGCCGGCCAAGGCCGGCAGGCTGGGGCTGATCTCCCAATCGGGGGCCATCGTCAGTTCCATCGTCGATTGGGCGGCCGCCGAGGAGCTCGGCTTCTCCCAGTTGATCTCGCTGGGCGACATGGCCGACGTCGACGTCGGCGATTGCCTCAACTGGCTGGCGATGGATGCCGCCACCTCGAGCATCCTCATGTACCTGGAGTCGGTTCCCGAGCCGCGCAAGTTCATGTCCGCCGCGCGCGCTGCGGCACGCATCAAGCCGGTGATCGCGGTCAAGCCTGGCCGACACGGCGAGGCGGCCCGGGCCGCGATGACCCATACGGGCGCCCTCACCGGTTCGGATGCCGTGATCGAGGCTGCACTCCGCCGCGCCGGCGTCATCCGGGTTCGCAACCTGGAGCAGCTGTTCTACGCCGCCGAGGTCACGACGCGCTTCCGTCCGCTCAAGTCGGGGCGCCTCGGCATCGTCACCAATGGTGGCGGGGCTGGTGTCCTCGCGGTCGACGACCTGCTCGATCTGGACGGCAGCCTGGCTCCGCTCGATCCGCAGACGGTGGCGAGCCTCGATGCCGCGCTGCCGGCGACGTGGTCGCACGCCAATCCGGTCGACATTATCGGAGACGCTCCTCCGGGCCGCTACACCGCAGCCGTCTCAGCCGTGGCGGCAGACGCCTCAGTCGACGTCGTGCTCGCGATGAACTGCCCAACCGCCCTCTCCTCCTCGCTCGACGCCGCCCTCGCCATCGCGGGCCTCGCCACGAACGGCACGATCGCCGGCAAGCCCACCATCGGGTGCTGGCTCGGCAAGCAGACAGCCGAACAGGCCAGGGCGGCCCTGCGCGACAAGGGAATCGTCGCGGTCGACACTCCGGCAGCGGCAGCTCAGGCGGTGGACTTCCTCACCCGCTGGTCCCGGCTGCGCGAACGGCTGGAGCGGGTGCCGCCGAGCGCCGGAGCGGTGCAGAGCGACGCCCTGCGGGTGCGGGCCATCCTCGAAAGCGTTGCCCGCGAAGGCCGAACGGTGATGACCGAGCCTGAAGCGAAAGCAGTGCTGGCGGCCTATGGAATACCGGTGCCCGAAACCCGCATCGCGAAAACCGATCAGGAGGTCGGCAGCATTGCCGCCGAACTGCTCGAGCGGCACGATGCGCTGGTGGTGAAGCTGCTGGCCAAGCAGATCACCCACAAGTCGGATATCGGTGGCGTGGTCCTCGACCTGACCAGCCCCGAACTCGCTCAGGAGGCGGCTGCGCAGATCCGCGCCCGGGCAGCGGCGGCAGGGCTCGACGCATTCGAAGGCTTCACCATCCAGCCGATGGTCCGTCGGCGGCACGCGCACGAGTTGCTGCTGGGGCTCAACACCGACCCCAGCTTCGGCCCAGTGGTGGTGTTCGGCGCCGGCGGCGTTTCGGTCGAGGTGGTGCGCGACACGGCGACCGGACTGGCGCCTCTCGACGAGGTCCTCGCGGGCGACATGATTGACGCGACCCGCATCTCGCGCCTGATGGCGGGCTATCGCGACCGGCCTCCGGCCGCAAGGGCGGCGGTGATATCGGCGTTGCTCTCGCTCTCCCAACTGGCGATCGAGCAGCCGGGTATCGCAGCCATCGACATCAATCCGCTGCTGGTCGACGAAAATGGCGCCATCGCGCTCGACGCCCGTATCGAGATCGCGCCGGAACGGCTGCGCGAGGCGGCCCCTAACCGGCGGCTGGCGGTTCGCCCCTATCCCTCGGGCTGGGAGCAACAGCTGGGCTGCAACGGGCAGGCATATCTCATTCGCCCGATGCGACCGGCAGATGCGGCGCTCTATCCAAGATTCCTCGAGCGTGTGACCGCCGAGGATATGCGCCTGCGGTTCCTTACACCCATGCGCTCGCTCTCACACGAGATGATCGTCCGCCTGAGCCAGCTCGATTATGACCGTGACATCGCGTTCGTCGCGCTCGAGACCGAAACCGGCGACCTCGCGGGTATCAGCCGGTTCGCCTCGGATCCGGACCATCACAGCGCCGAGTTCGGCATCATGGTGCGCAGCGACCTCCAGGGGCAAGGGCTGGGCACCGCCCTGATGCGCCAGTTGCTCGACTATGCACGGGCGGATGGCCTCACCATGATCGACGGCCTGATCCTCCGGGAGAATGGCGCAATGCTCGAGCTTGCCGCCCGCCTGGGCTTCTCCCGGGTTCCCGACGCCGGGGCGAGCGAAGCTGTCAGGGTACGGTTGGCGCTCGGCGAGCCCAGTCCGGCATGATGATCCGCGGCCCGCAACTCCCCCGGGGCTTGGGTTGCAGAGCCGTTCTCAGCCTCCCGTGAAGCGGGCTGAAACGCGCCGCCGGCCTCCACCGAGATCGTCGGTGCGTGGCCGGCGTCCTCGGCCCCAGAGCCGATGCTTCAGCAGCTCCGAGGCGATCCCATAGGCCAGGACCACCCCGAGCAGCATCAGCAACAAACCGATCGGCAGCGGCACGAAGCCGGTGATGTCTTCGAGCGGCGCCACGACCAGCCCGATGCCGGCCAGCACAACTGCAGCCGACACGGCGACCAGCCAGTTGCTCGGTCGGCTCGCCAGCGCCGGGAACCTCGTTCGCATGACGAAGATGATGATCACCTCGGTCAGCAGCGACTCGATGAACCACCCGGTCTGGAAGGCAGCGGGATTGTCTCCAACCAGCCAGAGCAGCAGAGCGAATGTCAGGATATCGAAGACGGTGCTGACAGCGCCGAACGAGAACATCGAGCGCAGGAGCTGGCCGAAATCCCACCGTCCCGGCCGCCGGAGGATACCCGCGTCCACCGCATCCGTCGAAACGGCAAGCAGCGGAAGATCCGACAGGAAGTTGTTGATGAGGATCTGTTTGGCCAGCAGCGGCAGAAAGGGCAGGAACATCGAGGCGAGCGCCATGCTCACCATGTTGCCCAGATTGGCGCTGGTGGTGATCGCCACGTATTTCAGCGTGTTGGCGAAGGACGCCCGACCGGTAACGATGCCATTGAGCAGGACATGCAGATCGCGCTCGAGCAGCACGACGTCCGCCGCCTCGCGAGCCGCGGCGACGGCATTGTCGACCGAAATTCCCAGATCCGCCGCGCGTAACGCCGGTGCGTCGTTGATGCCGTCACCCAGGTAGCCGACCACCTTGCCCAGCCGACGGTAGGCTTCGATGATCCGCTCCTTCTGGTCGGGTGTGACCTCGGCAAAGACGTCGGTATGAAGCAGGCGGCGGGCTAGCGCCGGCGAACTGAGGCGCAGGATCTCGTCACCCGTCAGCACGCGCTGGGAGGCCAGCCCGATGGCCTCGGCCACGTAGGTGGCGACGTGGCGGTTGTCGCCGCTGACGATCTTGAGCCGGACGCCGTGCGCCTTCAGCCTCGCGACGACATCGGCGGCACCTGCCTTGACGCGATCTTCAAACAGCACATAGCCGACGAGCGTCAGCCCCGTCTCGTCCGAAGCCTCGATCGCCCCCGTTCCGGGCAGCGGGCGGATGGCGACGGCAATAGCCCTCGTCCCCTTGCTGCTCCATTGCTGCAACTGGGCGAGTTCGGCCAGCCTGCGCGCTGCATCGAGAGGCTTCGGCTCGCCCTCAAGCAGCGTATGGCTGCACCGCTCGAGCACCTGCGGTACGGCGCCCTTGCAAACGAGGAATGCGCCGTCCTGACACGCGACCGCCACCGAAAGGCATTTGCGCTCGAAGTCGTACGGGAGCTCTCCGAGTTTGCTGATCGGCTCAGCCAGTGGTGGCGTCCCCGCCAGCAGCGCCTGATCCAGCGGATTGTCGAGGCCGGCCTGGTACTGGGCGTTGATCCGGGCCCAGCGCACCACACTGGAGCCGTCGCGCCCATCCACCAGCTGGGAGATGCTCAGCACACCTTCGGTCAGGGTGCCGGTCTTGTCGGTGCACAGCAAATCCATGGCTCCCAGGTTCTCGATGGCGACGAGGCGCCGGATCAGCACCTTGGATGCCGCGAGTTGCCTGGCCCCGCGCGACAGCGTGACCGTGACGATGGCCGGCAGCAGTTCAGGCGTCAGCCCCACCGCCAGGGCTGCCGCAAACAGCACGGAATCGACGATGGGGCGCCCCAGCAGCAGGTTGACCGGCAGGATCACCAGCACGATGACGGCCATGGTCTGCGTCATCAGGAGGCCGAACCGTCGCACCCCGCGGGCGAAGCTGGTTTCGGGCTCAAGGCGGTCGGCATGCCTGGCGATCGTGCCGTACTGCGTGGTGGCGCCCGTCGCCCGCACCAGCATCCTTCCAGTTCCACTCCGCACCGACGTACCCATGTGCAGCAGGCACTCCTGCGGCGGCTCCTGACCGACAGGCGATGCGATCTTGGCGGCGGGAAAAGACTCCCCGGTCAACGGCGCCTCGTCCACGTGCAGGCTGTTGGCTTCGAGAGCAATGCCGTCGGCGGGGACCATGCTGCCCGCCCTGAGCAGCACAACGTCACCCGGGACGATTTCGCTGGCTGGCACCTCTCGGGTCTCTCCGTCCCGCAACACGGATGCCGTATTGCGGAGCCGGGCGCGCAGGGCGGCCACCGTATTGGCTGCACGGTACTCCTGGAAGAAACCAAGCACCGAGCTCGCCAGCACAATGGCGGCAATGATCACCCCCTCCTGCATCTCACCGATCCCGAAGGACAGGGCAGCGGCGGCCAACAGGATGATGACGAACGGCGATCGGAACTGCTCTGCGAGCACTCCGATCGGCAGATGGCCAGCGCCGTTTCCGAGTTCGTTCCTGCCGTAACGCGTGAGGCGGCTGGCAGCCTCATCGGTCGTCAGCCCGCCCGTCGGCGCGGATAGGCTATCAGCAGGTGCCGCCTCCATCGCTGCGCCGTCGCTTCAGAAGGCGCCCGCCATGTCGGCGGCAGGCTGAGGTGGCGCGGGCTCATCGGGAACTTCGGTCATTGTCGCCTCGGTCAGCAGCAGCGTGCTGGCGACGCTGACCGCGTTCTCCAGCCCCACCCGCACCACCTTGGTGGGATCGACTATTCCGGCTTCCAGCAGGTCGACATAGGCCTTTCGCGCGGCGTCGAAACCGACTGCCCCCGTGCTCTCGAGCATGCGGGCAACAACCACTCCGCCATCGACCGCGGAATTCTCGGCGATCTGCCGCGCCGGCGCCTCGAGGGCCCGTCGCAGGATCTGCAGCCCGGTGCGCTCATCGCCCTCGGCCACCGCGATCTCGGCATCCAAGGCCGGAGCGCAGCGCAGGAGCGCCAGGCCGCCACCGGGCACGATGCCCTCGGCGACGGCCGCCTTGGTGGCGCTGATCGCGTCGTCCAGCGCATCCTTCTTGGCCTTCATCTCGGCTTCGGTGGCGGCACCGACGCGAATCACCGCAACCCCGCCGGCCAGCTTGGCGAGCCGCTCTTCGAGTTTCTCGCGATCGTAGTCGCTGGTGGTCTTCTTGATCTCGCGGCGCAACTGATCTGCCCGCGCGGTGATGGCCTGCTTGCTGCCCTTGCCGCCGACGATGGTGGTCGTATCCTTGTCGACCACCACGCGCGTCGCCTTGCCCAGCATCTCCAGGGTAACGTTCTCGAGCTTGATGCCGAGATCCTGGGAGACCACCTGCCCGCCGGTGAGGGTCGCGATGTCCTCCAGCATGGCCTTGCGCCGATCGCCGAAGCCCGGCGCCTTGACCGCACAGTTGCGGAAGGTGGCGCGAAGGGTGTTGACGATCAGCGTCGCCAGCGCCTCGCCTTCCACATCTTCGGCCACGATGAGCAGCGGCGCGCCTGACTTGGCAACCGATTCCAGCAGGTTGAGCAGGTCCGCGAGGCCGCTCACCTTGCCATCGACGATGAGCACCAGAGCTTCTTCGAGCACCGCTTCCATACGCTCGGCGTTGGTCACGAAATAGGGAGAGATATAGCCGCGGTCGAACTGCATGCCCTCAACCACCTCGAGCGTCGTCTCGGTGGTCTTGGCCTCCTCGACGGTGATCACCCCCTCCTCGCCGACCTTGTCCATGGCATCGGCGACGATCTTGCCGATACCGGCATCATTGTGAGCCGAGATGGCTGCGACCTGCTCCTTCTCGCTGCGATTGCGGATCGGACGGGACAGCTCCTTGAGGGCCGCGATCGCCGTTAGCGCACCGCGTTCCAACCCGCGCTTGAGATCAATTGCACTGGCGCCGGCGACCACGTTTCGCACGCCATCGGCAAACATTGCGTGTGCCAGCACCGTCGCCGTGCTGGTGCCGTCGCCGACGATGTCGCCGGTCTTCTCGGCGGCCTGACGCAGCATGCGGGCGCCGAGGTTTTCCTCGGGGTTCTTGAGGTTGAACTCCTTGGCGATGGTGACCCCGTCATTGCAGACGATCGGGGCGCCCCACTTCTTTTCGATGAGCACCGACTTCGAGCGTGGCCCCAACGTGATGCTCACGGCATCGGCCAGTTGGGCGGCCCCGCGGAGAATCCGCTCACGCGCTTCGGACCGAAACAGAACCTGCTTGTAAGGCATGACCACAATCCTTTCCTCGACTGCCGGCCAGTGTGGCGTCGCTCGCCGCAGGCGGTCTTGATCCGCGTCAAGTCGCATCCGGCAGCGCTTGACCTGCATCAACCGAGAGCGGCTCGCGCCGCCATAGCCTGCAGTTGCCGATGCTCGGCCGGAGGTGATGACGTGCAGGCGGCGCCGATCGACATGGAACTCCAATCCGGCCTCACCAGCACCGAGGCACGGCGCCGGCTGGGCGTGTTCGGACCCAACAGCCTGCCCTCAGCCAGGCCGCCGACACTCCGGGATCGAGTGTTGCGCCTCGCGCGGGAGCCCATGCTGATCCTGCTGCTGCTGGCGGCGGCAATCTACTTCGTCCTGGGCAGCATGGCCGAAGGCATCATGCTCATGCTGTTCGCCGCGTTCAGCATCTCACTGATGCTCATCCAGGAGCGCCGCAGCGAAGGTGCCCTGGCCGCGCTGCAGCAGCTTTCTGCCCCAATGGCGCGGGTGCGGCGCGACGGCGAGGATGTTCGCCTTGCTGCGGCAGATCTGGTTCCCGGCGATCTGGTGCTGCTCAATGAGGGCGAGCGCGTCCCCGCCGATGGCGTCCTGGTAGCCGCCGCCCATCTGGCCATCGACGAGTCGCTGCTCACCGGCGAAAGCGTGCCAGTGGACAAGAGCGTGTCGCCGACCGAAGCGCCGCCCGCCACCAATCGCGTGTTCGGCAGTACGCTGGTCGTCAACGGCCACGGCATGGCGCGTGTGACCGAGACCGGTGCACGCACCGAAACCGGCAAACTCGGCGCGTCGCTGGCCAGCATCGTTCCAGAGGAAACTCACTTGCAGCGGGCAACCGGCCGCCTGGTTCGTGTGTTCGGCATTCTGGCCCTGTTCGTGTGCGGGGGCCTCGCGGTCTATTATGGGCTGGTGATGGGGGATTGGCTGCAGGGTATCCTCTCCGGCATCGCCCTGGGCATGGCGATGCTGCCCGAGGAGTTTCCGGTAGCGCTGGCGATATTCCTCGCCATCGGCAGCTGGCGACTTGCGCAGGCAGGGGTATTGGTGCGCCGTGCGGCGGCAGTCGAGGCGCTCGGCGCAACGACCTGCCTGTGCGTCGACAAGACCGGCACCATCACCGAGAACCGGATGCAGCTGCGCTATCTCGACGACGGCACAACCCGGCTCGACGTTCGGCAGGCAGCCGTACTGCCGGCCAGCTTCGTTCCCCTGCTCAAGAGCGCCTGCTACGCCTCGCGTCGCGGCGGCTATGACCCGATGGATCTGGCGGTGTTCGACCTGGCTGACAGCGTGCTGGCGGCGAACCTTGACGAACACGCCGGGCTCGAGCGGGAATATGGGCTCACCACCACCTTGCTGGCGATTTCCCAGGTATGGCGTGACGGCAATGGCCGCATCTTCGTTGCCGCCAAGGGCGCGCCGGAGGCGATTATCGGCATGAGCGCGATGAACGCTCCGGACACCGCCTCGATGATCGAACGCGCTCATGGCCTCGCGAACCAGGGGCTGCGGGTGCTGGCCGTGGCAGAGGCCGGCTGGGACGGTGCGGTGCTGCCCGACGACCCGCGCCAGTTTGCCTTCCGCTACCTTGGCCTCCTCGCCTTCGAGGACCCGGTGCGGGCCAGCGTGCCTGCCGCCGTGACGGCGGCCCACGCGGCAGGGGTCGAAGTGAAGATGATCACTGGAGACTTTCCAGCCACGGCCCGCACCATCGCCGCCGAAGCCGGAATTCCCAGTTCGGAAGTGGTGACGGGAGACGACCTGCGAGGCGCCAGCCCGGCTCTGATGCAGGAGTGGGCCCGGACGGTGAGTGTGTTTGCGCGCGTCCGGCCGGAACAAAAGCTCGAGCTGGTCGATGCGCTGCAGGCCAATGGCGAGACCGTGGCAATGACCGGCGACGGCGTCAACGACGCGCCGGCGCTCAAGTCCGCCGACATCGGCATCGCCATGGGCAAGCGCGGCACCGACGTGGCGCGCGAGGCGGCCGGCATTGTGCTGCTCGAGGAGGATTTCGGACGCATTATCGAGGGCATCAGGCTGGGGCGCCGGATCTTCGACAACCTGCGCAAGGTCATCATCTACATCGCCGCCGTGCACGTTCCCATCGCCGGGCTTGGATTCCTCCCCGTGGTCTTCGGCATGCCGATCGCCATCTGGCCGCTGCACGTGGTGGTATTGGAGATGGTCGTCGACTCGATGTCCTCCCTTGCCTTCGAGGACACCCCGGCAGAACCCGACATCATGCGCCGGCCGCCGCGCCGGCGCAGCGAAAGCGTCGCAGCCTTGCCGCAACTTCTGTATGGCCTTGCACAGGGCGCTGCGGTGCTGGCGGCAGCGTTTGGCATCTACGCTGGTGGATTGGCCCTCGGAGTCGATGCCGACGTGGCTCGGGCCATGACCATCGTGACGACGATCATCGGCAACCTCGGGCTGGTCCTCAGCAACTCGAGCCAGCACTCGGTTTTCGCCGGTGCCCTGCCCCGGCCGCAACCATTGTTCCTGCCCATCGCCGCCGTTACCCTGACGCTGATCGTCTTGGCGATCTATGTTCCGGCGCTACGCCAGGTCTTCCACTTCGGCGTGCCGTCGGCGGTGGAGCTGGTCGTTGCGGTGGCGGCCGGCCTCGGCTCGTTCATTCTCGTGGAAACGGGCAAGCTGCTCACGCCGGTGCGACGGATCGCAGGGGCTTTCTGAGCCGACGGAGGCAGAACAATGCGCGCCATGCGGATGCACCGGGCCGGAAGTCCCCTCGTCCTCGACGACATCGCGGTTCCTGCCCCAGCCCCGGGCGAGCTGCTGATCAGAGTTACCGCCTGCGGTGTGTGCCGTACCGACCTGCATATCGTCGACGGCGACCTACCGGCGCGCCGCCTGCCCCTCGTGCCCGGACACGAGATCGTCGGGATCGTGGCTGCGAACGCGGCGGGCTTCGCTGCTGGCGACCGCGTTGGCGTTCCCTGGCTGGGCGGAACCTGCGGGGAGTGCTCCTACTGCCTCGCCGGGCAGGAAAACCTCTGCGACCGGCCGCAGTTCACCGGTTATCATCGCGATGGCGGCTACGCGGAATACTGCGTGGCGCGGGCAGCCAATTGTGTTCGGCTGCCGCCCGGAGAAGACGACGCGCACCTTGCCCCCCTGCTGTGCGCCGGCCTCATCGGCTTTCGCTCCTATCGGCGCGCCGGCAAGCCAGAACGGCTGGGGCTGATGGGGTTCGGCGCTGCAGCCCACATCATCACGCAGGTGGCACGCGCCGACGGCGTGGCCGTCTATGCCTTCACCCGGCCGGGGGACGCAAGCGGCCAGGCATTCGCCCGACGTCTCGGCGCAGTCTGGGCAGGTGGAACGAAAGAACAGCCGCCCGAGGAGATGGACGCCATCATCATCTTTGCGCCAGCGGGCGAACTCGTACCACGGGCGTTGCGGCTCGTGCGCAAAAGTGGTCGGGTCGTCTGTGCCGGCATCCACATGAGCGACATCCCGGCATTTCCCTATGCCGACCTCTGGGGTGAGCGTGAGATCGCCTCGGTGGCAAACCTGACGACTGCCGATGCGACTGATTTCTTCGCACGGCTGGGATCAGTGGCCGTGGAAACAACGGTGACGACATACGCACTGGAAGCCGCGAACAGGGCGCTTGACGACCTGCGGGCCGGGTCGATCAACGGCGCCGCGGTGCTGTTGCCTTAGCGTCGCCGTTCATGCGCTTGACCCGAGTGATGCGGTCCCCCTCAAACGTCCGGGAGCGGGCTTCCCGGTCAATTGAAGCTGACGCGACTTTGATTTCGATCAAGGCCGAGGCTCAGGATACGCTTATCGTGTGAGTATGGTGCGATCATGCGATGAACTCCGAGTCCTGGTAGCCATGCTGATCCTCAGCGTGGCGCTAGCGCTTGGCTTCGGTTCAGCGGCGCATGCTGCCTCGTCGCGCATGTCCGCCGGGCAACACGACGTCGCCAGCATCCAACACGGATCGCGCGGGCATGACACTGGCACACAGGCGCCGTGCCACGACCAGATCACCGATTGCTGCCCGAGCCCGGCACACTGCGGCAGCTCCGGCCATGCCATCTTCGTTGTGCCGGCCGGCGCTTCAGCTTTCGCCTATTCCCGAGGCAGGACCTGGGCCTCCGCCACAGAGCGATGCCTCAAGGGGCTCGATCCGCTGGTCAATCCCCACCCGCCCCGTGACCGTGCCTGACATCCGCGGCTTCCGCGGCCGCTGACGTTTTCGCCCGCACCAGCGCCTTAGCGGCCCTGCTGCACGGCGTCTCGTCACCACCACATTCAAATTCGGCACAACGCAATGGGAGAAGACCATGCGCGTTATCACCCCCCTATGCATCGCGACGCTGTTCCTTGGCCTCGCCAATCCTGCGGTCGCCCAGACGGACCCACACCACCCCGAAGGCGCCCCCCCTTCCGCCGTAGCCGAGGAACCGGAAGGCGACTCGGCTCAACTCGCCGTTCCATCTGCCGGCAACGCGATGACCCAGTGTCCAGGCATGATGAGCATGATGCCGCAAGGCGCTGGGGAAACCGCCATGCCGATGATGCAAATGCACATGATGGCGATGATGCAGATGCAAATGCAGCTCATGCAGCAGATGCAGAGCGGCGGGATGCTCCAGCCCGCACCGAGCGGCTCACCCCAGATGCAGATGATGGAGATGATGCGGTCCATGCAGATCATGCAAATGGACCTGATGCAGATGATGCAACAGATGCGGAAGGACGCGGCTACGCCCCAGCCCCCTGCCATGGGAGCCGCGCCATGACCGACATCATCGCAACCAGACGCACGATGTCGACACTGGGGCTGGCTGTCGCCGCCAGCGTGGCGCTCATCGTGCTGTTCGTAACGTGCGCCCTCGTGGGGGTGCTGTTCCCCGACCTCCAGGCAACGCATGCCTGGGTGGGGTTGTTCACGCTCGCTCCCGTGACGTCGCCGCAGGCGTGGCTAGAAGGCATCTTCTTCAGCCTCGCCTTCGGTATCCTCACCGGCTCGATCATCGCTGCAGTCCACAACGCCGTTGCGGCGCGCGGACTCTGACACGGGCCGGCCGCAGGGCCGGCTCGCTTTCAAGACCATGCACGCCCCTCGTGGCTTCCAACTCCTCCACCAGGGAGCGCCGGAGCCACAACCAATGTTTTCTGAATGGAACTGACAAATGAAACGTCGCGAATTCCTCACAGGACTGCTCACCGGTTCGGCAGCACTGACTTTCCCACCCGCCCTGGTGCGGCCAGCGTTCGGAGCACAGTCTGCCGCCATGAAGTCACTGAACATCGCTCGTCGCAGTATCGAGGTACACGGCAAGTCGGCGACGGTCTTCGGACTGCAGCAGACCGATGGCTCGGCCGGCCTCCGGTTTCGGGCCGGCGATGCCTTCGACGTCTTGTTGCGCAACCAAACGGATGAAAGCACGCTCATCCATTGGCATGGGCTGACACCGCCCTGGCCGAACGACGGCGTCCCCGATGCTCCAAGCCCGCTGATCGCCGGTGGCGAAGAGCGGCACTATGATTTTCCGGTCCGAAGGGCGGGGACACACTGGATGCACGCCCACTCGCTCCAGGAACAAGCTCTGCTGGCAGCGCCTCTGATCGTTGCCGGCCCCGATGACGATCAGCGGGACGAGCAAGAAGTCGTCATCCTGCTGCACGACTTCTCGTTCCGGACGCCGGACGAATTGCTGGCCGGCCTTACCGGCGGCGCGGCGCCGGCCAGCATGCATCACGGTGGGATGGATATGTCGACGGGTGGGATGGACATGGACCTCAACGACATCGAGTACGACGCCTATCTTGCCAACGATCGGACATTGGATGATCCCGAAGTGGTCGAGGTCGAACGCGGCGGCCGCGTGCGGCTTCGCATCATCGACGGTGCGACGGCCACGGCTTTCACCATCGACCTGGGCCAACTGGTCGGTGAGTTGATCGCGGTAGACGGGGAGGACATCGTTCCCGTTTCGGGCAGCCGGTTCCCGATGTCCATGGGACAGCGGATCGACATTCGGTTGACGCTGCCCGGCGAGAGCCGTTCGTTCCCGATCCTGGCGCTACGCGAAGGCGCGCCGCAACGTACCGGGATCATCCTCAAGCCAAGTGGTGCGAACGTGTCGAAGGTCGATGCACTGGGCGAGCAAGACGGCCCGGTTCTCGATCTGGAATTGGAGTCGCAACTCCGGGCAGCCGTGCCACCGGCGCAACGGGCAGCGGACAAGTCGTACGAGATGCTGCTCAACGGCGACATGGCCGCCTACAAGTGGGGCCTCACGCTCAATGAACCGATCCTCGCCGACTTGGGTGATCGGGTCGAGATCAAACTGGCCAACATGAGCATGATGGCGCATCCGATGCACCTGCACGGTCACCACTTCCAAGTGGTCGCCATCGACGGGCAGCGGTTTGCCGGAGCGATGCGGGACACTGTGCTGGTGCCGCCGATGCGTTCGGTGACCGTCGCGGTCGATGCGGACAACCCAGGCCAGTGGGCCCTCCACTGCCACCACCTCTACCACATGGCGACCGGCATGATGTCGACCTTCGGCTATCGGATCTGAGGCCGAGGGCAATGAAAAACGTCACCCTCGAAGTCGACGACCTCCTCAGCATCCTCGACTTCACCGCCGTTGAAAAGCGGCTCGCAAGCTTCCCGGGCGTGCACCATGTCGCAATCAACGCTGGGTCGAACACGGCCAGCGTCAGCTATGACGAACGGCTCACCGCCCCGGAACGGCTGGTCGAGCAAGTGCGCGCCTGTGGCTTTCATTGTCGCGGCGAGGTAGCGCCGCGGCACGTTTGCGTACCCAACGAAACGCTCGCAATGCCAACCGTCGAACATGCTGGGCATGAGGCTCACTCGCCTGCCCCTGCCGTGTCGGCGAGACCGAGGCCAGTTTCGCCGGCCCACGATGCCATGGCGCATGAGATGGGCCACGGGGCGGGCATGAACATGGATGAGATGGTCCGCGACATGCGGAACCGGTTCATAGTGAGCCTCATCTTCACCGTTCCGATTTTTGCGCTCGATCCCATGGGGCTGGCGCCACCGCTGTTCGATCCCCCGTTCGGGCTCAGCATGGACATCACCATGTTCATCCTGGCGAGCGGCGCGATCCTCTACCCGGTCTGGCCGTTCGTCGTCGCCGCCCTTCGCGCCCTTCGCAACGGCATCCTCAACATGGCCGTGCTGGTGCTCCTCAGTGTCGGCACCGGATACCTGTTCAGCGTCGGCTCGACCTTCCTGTTCGACGGTGAGCAATTCTATGAGGCGGTGGCAGTACTGCTGGTCTTCATCCTGCTTGGGCACTGGCTGGAAATGCGGGCCCGGGCGGGTGCGTCGGCAGCAATCCGGGCGCTGCTCGACCTGGCGCCGCCCAAGGCAGCGATCCTCCGCGACGGGCGGGAGATCGAAGTGGCGACGTCCGATGTGCAGGTTGGTGACATTGTCATCCTGCGGCCGGGCAACAAGCTGCCAGTCGATGGAGAGGTGATCGAAGGAGAGTCGACGATCGATGAGTCGATGCTGACGGGCGAGTCGCTGCCGGTGACCAAGACGGTCGGCGACCGGGTGATCGGTGCGACGATCAACAAGAGCGGTACGCTGCGCTACCGCTCGACCAAGGTGGGCGCCGATACGGCACTGGCCCAGATCGTCAAGCTCGTGCAGGAGGCGCAGAACTCCAAAGCGCCGGCGCAACTACTGGCGGACCGGGCGTCGCAGTGGCTCGTTCTTGCCGCCATCGTCATCGGACTTGCCACCTTCGCGGTCTGGTTCTGGCTATTGGGCCAGCCGCTGCTCTTCGCCCTGACGCTCACCATCACCGTATTCGTGATTGCCTGTCCCGATGCATTGGGCCTCGCGACGCCCATGGCCGTCATGGTCGGAACCGGCCTCGGCGCCGCCAACGGCATCCTGTTCAAGAATGCCGCCGCACTCGAGGAGGCGACCAGGCTCGACGTGATCGTCTTCGACAAGACCGGCACGCTCACCATGGGCCAGCCCAAGGTCGTCGATCTCGTTGCCGCCGCTGACGTCGCCGAAAACGAGCTCCTGGCGCTTGCCGCTGCCGTCGAACAGAATTCCGACCATCCGATCGCCCTGGCGATACGCGAAAGAGCGGCGGGGCTTTCCCTGCCGCGGCTGAGCCGGTTCCACTACATGGAAGGTCGCGGCGCCAGTGCCCTGGTTGACGATGCGGCGATCCTGGTGGGCAACCGGCGCTTGATGGACGAAAGCGCCGTCGCCATGGGCGAACTGGGCGAGCGCGCCGAGGTCCTGAAGGGTGAAGGGCACACAGTGACCTATGTCGCCCGAGCCAGCCAGCTCGTAGGTCTTGTCGCGGTGGCGGATGCACCGCGACCGACATCGGCCGCAACAATCGCCAAACTGCACGAGCTTGGCGTTCGCGTCGCCATGCTCACCGGCGATAATGCCGGGACGGCCAGGCGGATAGCTGGTCTGCTTGGCATCGACATCATCCTCGCCGACGTGTTGCCAGGGCAGAAGGCAGACAAGATCAAGGAGTTGCAGAGCCAGGGTTTCAAGGTTGGGATGGTGGGCGACGGAGTGAACGATGCGCCCGCACTGACCCAGGCCGATGTTGGCTTCGCCATTGGCGCCGGTACAGATGTGGCGATCGAGAGTGCCGATGTGGTGCTGATGAAGAGCGATCCTTACGACGTGGTCGGAGCCATGGCGCTATCCAAGGCTACGTTGCGCAAGATGCACCAGAACCTGTGGTGGGCCACCGGCTACAATCTTATCGCCTTCCCGATCGCGGCGGGGGTGTTCTACCCGTTCCTCCTGAGCCCGCAGGTTGCCGCATTGGCGATGTCGGGCAGTTCGGCGCTCGTGGCAATCAACGCGCTGCTGCTGAAACGCACGCGGCTGGAGGGCATAAGGGTAAGCTGACGCGACAGGATCAGGCCTGAGCTGCTTTGAGTGGGTCCACCGGATGCTGCTCAAAGTGCCGCTGCGCATCCACCACCATCTGGCGCGTGCACCAGGTTGCATAGATGCCGCCGAAAATGCGCCCCAACAAGCGCGTGAACGGCCCGACGGGCAAGTCGTAGCGGATATAGACGCGCAGTGTCGTACCGGCTTCGGCCCGAGGGGCGAGTTCGAAACCCATCATGTAGCGGCCGATCACCCAGAGGCGCGGCTCTGCTGTCGTCTCCCAGGTCTTGCTGACTGGCGGTTCCCTGCCGGTGACGACCTCTTCAACGGACAGCGGAACGCCGAGAATGCGGCCAGTGAATCCAAACCTCGAACCGACGTTCCGCGTATGGTCAGCCTCCATGTGAATGTCCATGGAGGACCCCAGCATCATGCCGGACGACTGGCGCATATGTGCCGACAGGTTCGACTGGTCGTCGAGAAAAGCGTAGAGCGTGGCCGGCGGTGCCGCGACCGGTCCGTGAGCTTCAGAATATCTCGTGTAGATGTTCATAGCGCCCTCTCGTCTGCCGTCCGATTGAGAAGAAGCTCGGTGAAATTAGTCCCGATGCAGGTTGTGCCGCTTGATGTCGATCAAGTGCGCGACTGCTCGCGCGGGCCAATCTGGCGCGCATGACAAACTGGTACGTGATCACCGGCGGGCCGAGTTCGGGCAAGACAACAACCATCGAGCTTCTGGCCAAGCGCGGCTACCGCACGACGATCGAGCATGCGCGGCACCTAATCGACACCCAGCGCATCTCCGGACGGACGGTCGCCGAGATACGAGCCAACCAGCGCGAGTTTCAAAAGGGCGTTCTGCAGATGCAGATCGAGCAGGAACGGAGCCTCGATCCCGACGAGGTTTGCTTCCTCGACCGCGCCCTTCCCGATGCCTTGGCCTACTACCGTTTCCTGTCCCTCGAGCCGGAGCCCGAATTGATCGAGGCGCTGAAGTTCGCTTCCTACAGGAAGGTGTTCATCCTCGATCTGCTGCCGCTCGCCAACGACTACGCTCGCACGGAAGACGCCGTCGCCCAACGGCGCATTCATGAGCTGTTGATCGAGGTGTATCAGTCCCTGGGCTTTCCGATCCAACAGGTGCCGGTATTAGCCCCGGATCAGCGCCTGGATTTCATCCTTGCGCATTTGTGAGAGCCGTCGCCCCTACAGGCGGTGAGGGCATTCGGCTTCATCCAACGAACCGATGCGGGCCGATCAGGACGGCAAGAAGCTGACGGACCACGTGCAGCGTGCCGTTGCGGCAGGCCGGCAAATCGGCATCGCCAGAAAGGAGGCCGGAAGACTCCGGCGCGCCTGGCCGACGGATGCTTGACTTCGATCAAGCGGCCACCGGCCGCTCGCTGGCATTCTGAGCCGGCTGCGGCTGAAGGAGAAATGCCATGCGCGTCAAGGACAAGGTTGCCGTCGTAACAGGAGCCGGCTCCGGCATGGGGCTCGCCATTGCCAGGCTGTTGGTCGAACAGGGCGCCAAGGTCGTTGCTGCGGACTGGCACGGCGACGCTGTGGCGACAGCCGCGGCCGCAATCGGCGGCAGCATCGTGCCGATGACCGTCGACGTATCGGACGAAGTCCAGTGTTCGGGGATGGTCGACCGCGCGGTTGCCGAATTCGGCCGCATCGACATCCTGGTGAACAATGCGGGTGTGATGGACCTGTTTGCTTCGGTCGCAGATGTCGATAACCAGACCTGGCGGCGGGTGCTCGCCGTCAATCTCGACGGGCCGATGTACGCCATGCGTCGCGCCGTGCCCTTGATGCTCGGACAGGGCGGTGGCGCCATCGTCAACATCGCGTCGGTAGCCGGCCTTGGCGGAGGGTCCGCCGGCGCGGCCTACACGGCATCAAAGCACGGGCTGATCGGCCTGACGCGCAGCACGGCATTCCAATACGCGAAATCCGGGCTGCGCTGCAATGTGGTGGCCTCCGGCGGAGTGTCGACCAACATCATGCAGAGCGTTGATCAGGCGCGTCTGGACCAGGCGGCGCTTGGCCGGCTCGGCGCCTATCACGCCGTCAACCCCGGCATGCTCGAGCCCATCGATATCGCCAACCTCGTGCTGTTCCTCGCCTCCGACGAGGCCCGCTACATCAACGGCGTCGTGCTGCCCGCCGACATGGGATGGACCAGCGCCTGAGGCCGGGTTGCGGCATTTGATCGAGATCAACGGCCGCCCCGCCGATGGCGGCAAGGATTGCTCATGCACGACAAACGCACCAGCGACGGATCCGATGGCCTGCTCCTCACCAAGGGGCTGACCAAGATTTATCGCATGGGGGATGTCGAGGTGCAGGCGCTCAAGGGTGTCGACTTCGCAGCCTCGCCTGGCGAGTTCATCGTCATCCTGGGGCCGTCCGGGTCGGGCAAATCCACCTTCCTCAATATTGCCGGCGGTCTCGATACGCCGACGGCGGGCGATGTCTGGTTCCGCGGCGACCTGCTGACCCGGGCCTCCGAGGGACGCCTCACCCGCTATCGCCGCGACCATGTCGGCTTCGTCTTCCAGTTCTACAACCTCGTCCCCAGCCTTACGGCCAAGGAGAACGTGCAGCTCGTCACCGAGATCGCCCGCGACCCGATGCGGCCCGAGCAGGCGCTCGAACTGGTTGGCCTGGGCGATCGCCTCGATCATTTCCCGGCCCAGCTTTCGGGTGGTGAACAGCAGCGGGTGGCGATCGCCCGCGCCATTGCCAAACGTCCTGATCTGCTGCTGTGCGACGAGCCGACGGGGGCGCTCGACTCGAAGACCGGCGTGCTGGTGCTCGAGGCCCTCACCAAGGTGAATGAGGAGCTCGGCACGACCACGCTCGTCATCACGCACAACGTTGCGATCAGGCAGATTGCCCACCGCGTGGTGCAGTTCGCCGACGGCCGGATTGCCGCGTCGGACGTCAATACGGTCCGCAAGTCCCCAGCCGAAGTGAGCTGGTAGCGATGCGCGCGCTGCACATCAAACTGTTGCGGGAACTGCGGCGTCTATGGGCACAGGTCATTGCCATTGCGCTGGTCATGGCAGCAGGCGTTGCAACAATGATCATCGGCGTGGGCACCTACCAGTCGCTCGCCAATACCCGGGACGCCTATTACGAGACGCACCGCTTTGCCGACGTCTTTGCGGCCGTGACTCGGGCGCCCCGCCCGCTGCTCGATCAGGTCGCGGAAATCGATGGGGTGCTGGCGGTCGAAGGGCGCATCGAGCGGGTTGCGACGGCAGACATCGAGGGGGTTTCCGAGCCTGCCTCGGTCCTCCTCGTTTCGCTGCCGCGGATCGGCGAGCCGCTGCTCAACCGCATCTACCTGCGCAACGGACGCTTGCCTGACGGACCGGGCGAGGCGGTGGTCAGCGAGGTTTTTGCCAAGTCAAACGCCCTGGTTCCCGGCTCCTCCGTCAAGGTGCTGATCAACGGCACGCTGCGCGCCATCGCCGTCACCGGCATCGCCCTGTCGCCGGACTTCATCTACGCCATGGCTCCGGGCGAGATGCTGCCCGACGAGCACCGCTTCGGCGTGCTGTGGATGCAGGAAGCAGAACTGGCCGCCGCCTATGGCCTCGAGGGCGCATTCTCGAACCTGTCGCTCAGGTTGCTGCCCGGCGCCTCGCAGCCGCAAGCGATCGAAACGCTCGACGAGCTGTTGGCCCCCTATGGCGGGCGCGGGGCCTACGGGCGCGACCAGCAGATCTCGCACGTGTTCCTCGAGTCCGAGCTCATCGGGCTGCAGGCGATGAGCCAGATGCTGCCCCCGGTGTTTCTGCTGGTGGCGGCATTTCTGGTCAACATCACGCTGTCACGGCTGATCTCGCTCGAGCGCGAGCAGATCGGGCTGATGAAGGCGCTCGGGTATTCGAGCTGGGCGGTTGCCCGGCACTATGTCGAGCTTGTGCTGTTGATCGCGCTGGTGGGGTGCGCCGTCGGCTTCGTCGGCGGGTACTGGCTGGGCACCCAGCTGACCCTTCTGTACGCCAAGTTCTACAGCTTCCCGCTGCTGCACTTCAGCCGCGACCCGGCCACCTACGTGCTCGCCGCTGGAACGACCATGGGCGCCGGCATTGCCGGAGCCATCAACGCGGTGCGCAAGGCGGCCTGGCTGCCACCGGCAGTGGCCATGTCGCCGCCGGCGCCGCCCGACTATCGCAAGGTCGTCGGAAACGGGCTGAGGTCGTCGCTTCCGCTGCGCCAGACCACGGTGGTTGCGCTGCGGCACCTGCTGCGATGGCCGTGGCGAAGCGCCGGCGGCGTACTCGGCGTTGCGCTCTCGGTCGCGATCCTCGTCGGCTCGCTGTGGACGATCGGCGCCATGGAGCACATGATCCAGCTGAGCTTCAACCGGGCTGACCGGCAGGATGCGACGCTGGCGTTCCAGAGCCAGAGCACCATGTCGGCGCTGTTTGCGGTGGAGCGCCTGCCCGGCGTGATCCGGGCCGAGCCCTACCGGGCGGTAGGGGCCGAAATCAGCAACGGCCAGATCAGCCGTCGTGTCGCGATTATCGGCCGCCCCCTCGATGCTGATCTCAGCCGCGTCATCGACGAGAAGGGACGCAGCGTTCCGCTCCCCGAGA
This sequence comes from Devosia sp. GW821-FHT12F11, assembly GCF_058806655.1. NCBI lineage: Bacteria > Pseudomonadati > Pseudomonadota > Alphaproteobacteria > Hyphomicrobiales > Devosiaceae > Devosia > Devosia sp. GW821-FHT12F11. The sequence continues at coordinate 1,077,545 of NZ_JBXAPX010000001.1, read as the reverse complement.
GCGGGCTGGTTCTGTCGAAAACCCTCGCCGACATTCTCGCCGTGCCGGCGGGGGGTAGGGTGTGGATACGATTGCTGGAAGGCGACAGGCGTGAGTTCCCGGTTCCGATAAGCGATGTGGTCGAAGGCTTCATGGGGCTCGGCGCCTACATGGAGCTCGGCGCGCTGAACCGGCTGGTCGGTGACGACACCGCGATATCCGGGGCGAACCTGGCGATCGACCCGGTGCAGCAGGCGAACCTCTTCTCCGTGCTCAAGCGGACCCCTTCGGCCGGCTATATCGCGCTGCAGTCGATTGCCCTGAACCAGTTCCGCAAGACGCAAGTCCAGAACCTGTTCGTCATGATGGGGGTGCTTGTCGGCCTGGCGGGCCTGATCGCCTTCGGGGTCGTCTACAACTTCGCCCGTATCTCGCTCTCCGAACAGGGTCGGGAGATGGCCAGTCTGCGGGTCCTCGGCTTCACCCGCGGCGAGGTCTCCTCCCTGCTTCTCGGCGAGATCGCCATCGTTACCCTCTTGGCCCAACCGCTCGGCTGGGCGATCGGCTACCTCATCGCGCTGGCCATGGTCGCCGGCTTTTCCAACGAGGTCTATCGGATGGCCCTGATCCTTGGGCCGGACGTCTATGCCTATTCCAGCCTGATTGTCTGCCTGGCGGCAGTGGTTTCGGGCCTCGTTGTTCGCCGTCGAGTCGACCGGCTCGACATGATCGCCGTGCTCAAGACCAGGGAGTAGAACCCATGTTCGGGCGGATAGTCATCGTCATCACAACGCTGCTTATCGGAGCCGGGCTGGCATGGGCCCTGTGGCCCCGCCCCATCGAAGTCGAAACGGCGAGGGTGGAGCGCGGAAGCTTCGACGTGATGGTCGAGGAGGAAGGTCAAAGCCGGATCCGCGAAGTCTTCACCGTGTCGGCGCCGGTCACGGGCCAGTTGCAGCGGCTGAGCCTGCATGCCGGCGACACCGTGCTGGCCAACCAGACCGTCGTCGCGATCATCAAGCCCGCCGGTCCGGGCCTGCTCGACGAACGCTCGCGCCGGATGGCCGAGGCCACCGCCGAGACGGCTCGCGCTGCGGTTGAATTCACTGCGACCCAACTCACTCAGGCACAAAGGCAGCTCGACTTCGCCGAACGGGCGCTCGAACGCACGATCTCGCTGTCGCAGCGGGGGCTGGTGTCGGCCCAGGCGCTCGAGAAGGCTCAGTACGACCTCGACGTTGCCACTTCTGCTTTGCAGAGCGCCAAGGCGAGCCTTGGCGTGCGTCAGAGCGAACTCGATAGCGCGCAGGCGGCGCTCATCGAGGGCGTCGGCGACAGCAGTGCAGAGGCATGCTGCGTCGAGCTGAAGGCACCCGTTTCCGGACGGATCCTGCAGGTGCTGACCGAGAGTGAACAAGTCGTCCAGGCCGGCACGCCGCTCCTCAATATCGGCGATCCAGCCGATCTCGAGATCGCCGCGGAGCTCTCGTCACGTGATGCGGTGCAGCTTCAGCCGGGGGCTCAAGCGACAATCGATGGTTGGGGGGGCCCGCCGCTGGCTGCGGAACTGGTCAGGATCGAGCCGATGGCCGTCACCAGGGTCTCGGCCCTCGGCATCGAGGAACAGCGCACGACGGCGACGCTCAGGCTCCTCGCCCCGCCCAGCCAATGGCAGCGTCTCGGACATGGATACCGCGTCATTGCGCACATTGTTCGCTGGCGGGGCGAGAACCTGCTGACCATCCCCATCGGGGCGCTGTTCCGCCTGGGCGGCGACTGGGCCACCTTTGTCGTCGCGGATGGCAAGGCCACCGCGAGGCGCATCGAGCTGGGCGAGCGCAACGCAGAGCTCGCCGAGGTGGTCGCTGGGCTCGAGGCCGGCGACGAAGTCATCCTCCACCCGGCCGACACCATCGTCACCGGCACCGCCGTCGTCGTATCCACCGCTGCAGGCGAACAACTCTAGGGCGCCCCGCCGACCAACAATCGGGCGCGCGGCAGCCTAACTGCGGGAGTGAGTTGGTTTGCTTTGGGAGTTTCACGGCGCGAGGCGGCGAGCGGCCTGGTCAGGTGGCGCTCTGCGCTCCGCCCTGCCCCGCCTGCAGGTCACTGGCAGGAGCGCTCTCGAGAACGGCCATGACGTTGCCCTCGGTATCCTTGAAGGTCACCAGCTGACCTACGCCGGGTATCGGTGTCTTGGGGATGACGATCGACCCGCCCGCCGCGACGATTGCGGCGGCAGCTTGGTCTGCGTCTGCGACATCGATGGTGGGTGCCGTCGACTGCCAAGACTCCGTCCGCTGCCCGATCCCGGCTCCCATGGCATTGGGGTCGGCAGCATCGACAGCGACGAGCCAATACGGCATCGGTCCCTCGAGTCTGGTCACCGTCCATCCGAAGGCCTGCCGGTAGAACGCGGCCGCCCGTTCCGGGTTATCGGCCGAAATGTCGATATGGACGAACCTGGGCATGATGCGCTCCCGCGAGGCTGATCGCCGCCTTTCGCAGAATCGCTCCAGATCCCACCGAGATGTTTGAGCTCGATCAAATCGCCATCCGCTGCCGCCCTTCCCTGCCGGACAAGCAATGTATTGGCGGGGCTTGGACTGGCGCCAGCGATCAGTCGGGGTCTTCACGCCGCGTTCCTCATCCAGCAGGTCGCGAGCGATCGACAGACGCTTGGGATTGGCCTCGCGGCAAAGCAGTTCGCCTGCTTCCCGCAAGGCCCTGCCCGTTGTTCAATCAGGCATCGTGACCGGTATCCTCTTGCCCATCGTCGTCGTCGTCATCGTCATCTTCGTCGTCATCGCGATGGCGCGACGGTTTGGCCTTGGCAGCAGCGAGATCTTCGGCGGTGCAAAGCACCGTACCGGTGATGCGACGGCCGTCCGGCAACATGAAGATACCCTCGGTTTCGCTGCCCACCCCCGCTGCAAGGCAGTGGTCGTAGATGAGGTCGGGCGTAAGCTCGCCTCGGATATCGGCGGCGGATGCCGGCAGCGCGCCAAGTACACAGATCCCGCATGCGGTTGCAGCGAGCCTAACGATAGTCCTGGTCATGGTAGCTCCTCCTTTCAGGGGCTTGGGTAGTCGGTTGGTCAGGCTGGGCCGGATCGGCTTCGCGTTCGGCGAACAACATCTCGAGGCCAAGTCCCGATGCGAGTTCGCTGCCATGCTCGGGACCGAGGACCATCAGGGCTGTGGCCCAGGCATCAGCCTGCATGGCGCTCGGCGCGCGGACCGTCACCGAAGCCGGGCCGTTGCAGAGCGGCGCGTGGCGCCGCGGGTCGATAGTGTGGCTGTAGCGCGTACCACGGTGCTCGACCACGTGACGGTAGTCGCCAGAGGTGGCGAGCGCCGCACTGGCGATCTCAATCACCCCGGCCGCGGTTCTGTATCCGAATTCGGGGCTCTCCAGGGCGACGCGCCAGCCCGAGCCATCGGGCTTGGGCGTTCCCGCACGCAACTCGCCGTCGATCGAGACCAGGTAGCTCGTAATGCCCTGCCGCTCGAGCACCCGGGCCAGTTGGTCGACGCCGTAGCCCTTGGCGATGCCGGAAAGGTCCAGCGAAAGCGGGGCATGCTTGCGCACCCGCCTGCCGATCGGATCGAGCTCAAGGGCAAGATGCGCCGGCCGGCGCTGCCCGGCCCCGGCAACTGCAATGGCGCCGGAATCGGGCGCGCCTTTACCGGGGCCGAAGCCCCAGGCAGAGACGAGGTCGCCGACGCCGATGTCGAAGGCGCCGCCGGAAACACGGCCGACCTCCAGTGCCGCCGCCAATACGGTCGCGAGCTCTTCGGGCACGTCGTACCACGTCCCGATCGGCGCGCGATTGAGCCGCATCAGATCGGAATCCGGCTTCCAGGTCGACATCTGCCCATCGACGACATCAACGCTCCGCTGCAGCGCCTGGTGCAGCTCGGCAAGCGGCCGATCCTCATCGGCGAAGCACACTATCGAGTAGCGTGTTCCCATGGTGGGCCCGTTGAGGATCCGCCGGACAAGCTTGGTTTCAGTACGCATCTTCGAGATAGAGTCCCTTGCGTTTCAGGGCGTCGACGGAAAGGCCGAGCGGGGCGAGGCAGGCGTCCATCGCCTCGCGTACGCCGCTCGCCATGTCGCGACCGCCGCACACCATGATCTGGGCGCCTCGCTCGACCAGTTCGCGGACCCGGGCGCCTTCCTCGAGCAGCCGGTCCTGCACGTAGGCGCCACCCAACACGCGCGAGAACGCGGTCGTGAGCGACGTCAGGCGCCCTTCGGCCAGCGCCTCTTGCATCTCGTCGCGATAGAGGAAGTCCGATCCCGGATCGCGGGCGCCGAAGAACAGATGGACCGGGCGATGCCGATTGCTGCGGACGAACCCGGCGAGCGGGGCGACGCCGGCGCCGGCCCCGACGAGGATCAGCGGCCGACGGCTGCGGTTGGGGCGGAAATCGGGGTTGGGCCGGATGAAGGCCTCCACCGTGTCGCCGGGGACAAGTGCATGCAGAAACTCCGAGCAGATGCCGCTTGCCTGCTTGCGGACGCAGATTTCGAGCACGCCGTCGGCCGAGGCGCTGGCGATCGAATAATAGCGCGGCACGTCACTGCCCGGCGGCAGGATGCCGACGAGGTCCCCGGCTTCGAAATGCGGCAGCTTTCTCCGTCCCGACCAGAACCCGGGACGGCCATCCGGCATGGCGAAACGCAGCATCGCGACGGGAGCCTGCACCTCGACGCCGAACAGCGCACGTTCGTCCAGCACCAGCCGGGTGGTGCGCGGGCGGGGCGGCACATGGGAGAGCGCGAGCGTGATACCGAGCCGCTCGCCCAGGATGCTGCCCCAGGCGGCGAAATCGGCAGGGGACTGGCGATCGATGCCGTAGATTGGCAGGAGCGGCTCGAGCCCACGATCGGCCAGCGCGGCCTCGACGATCGATGCATAACCGCAAAACTGCGGGAAGCTCTGGTCGCCGAAGCCCAGCACCGCGAAATCGGGGCGCGAACTGAACGATCCGAGCCGCGCCAGAAACTGCCGCGCCGAGGCGGGCGCCGTTCCGTCGCCGTAGGTTGCGGTGAGGACGAGCAGGCGGCTTGCCCTGGAGTAGGCGCTGCGTAGCTCGTTCATCGCGGCCAGGTGCACGCCGTAGCCTTGCGCCACGAGCGTCTCGTGCAGGTTCGCCGCGAAACCCCAGGTGCTGCCCGACTCGCTGCCGACCAGAATGACGGTATCGGCATCGCGCCACGGCGCATTGTGTGCGACGCGCGGCATGCTGCGGCGGCGCAACCACCAGATTGCCGAACCGGTCAGCGCCAGCACCGGCGCGGCGAGAGCGCCCAGGCCGAGCAGCACCGCCAGCACTGCGGCCCCCTGGCCGGTATGGAGCATGTAGATCAGCTCGTAGGCCTGCTGCCACATGCTGTTGGGCGTGAACGAGAGCATCGCGCCCGTCGACTGGTCGACATAGCCCTGGCCGGCACCGGTGGTGACGGTGAACACATCGCTGACATCGTCCACAGCGGGGAAGACCAACTCGCGCAGATCGCTGAGCCGAATGCTTGCCAGCCCGTCGAGCGAGGCAATGGGGGCGGGCGTCCCACCGGCGCCAGTGGGCGCAAAGGAGAACTCCGAGCCGGAACTGGGCACGAGTTCGAAATAGGCCGCCGACATGTAGATGCCGGTGGACGCGGTGATGAGCAGCGCCAGCACTGCAGCCCGGGCGAGATTGGTGTGCAGTCGCTGCGCTCCGGCACCGCGGGCGACCGCGAAAAGCTGCCGCCAACCGCCCATCTTGCGGACCAGCAGGCCGATGCCGCTCACCGAAAGCACCAGGATGGCGAGCGAGCCGATGCCGGCGATGCCGTGACCGGCCGAGCCGAGGAAGAGCGAACGGTGCAGCTCGGAGATGAAGGAAAACACCGGCGAAGGCGCATAGACGCCGACCACCGACCCGCTCGACGGATCGATGATCTCGGCGGTGCGGCTTGCCCCATCGCGGCCATAGGCGACGAGCTGCCCCGACGCCAGTCGCACGAGCCGCTCGACGCCGGGCACCGCGTCGGTCACCCGCGCCGCGACTGCGGCGACGGTGGGCGTACCGACGCTCGGCGCGGCGCCGACCGTCTCCAGCACCGGCTGCAACGACAGCACGAAACCGGTAATGGCCATGAAGATGACGAGAGCCAGGCCCATGAGGCCCGCCAGGGCGTGCAAGCGGCGCATCTGCCTCACCTACATGCTGATCGAGAGCTTGCTGACGTAGCCGGTGCCGTCGACCGTGGCCGGGGCTGATGTCACTGCGATCACGGCATCGTCGGAATATTCCCCGCCGTCTTCGACCGCCGTATCCACATGCACCTGGTAGCCGGCATCGATCAGCGCATCGGCGAGATCGGCGCGCACGGTCAGCGTTTCGCCGCCACCGACGCTGGCGCCGGTAATGCCGTCGAGGTTGAGCGAACCGGCCTGCGACACCCCCTGGGCCCAGCCCCGCAGCGTGCCGTAATACCTAGTCTTGTGGCCGGAGACCCAGAGCGTCGAGTGATAGGCTCCGGACGGGTCGGTGAGATAGACGGCCAGGTAGGCGGGCCGCCCCGAGTAGCGCACCATCTGCGCCTCGACCGTCACTTCCCTGGCCCAGGCCGTGGCGGGCGCCACCAGCGCCGTCGCCAGCATCAGCATCGCGGCAAGCTTCTTCATCTGCCAAACTCCATCGTATTAGTGCTGATGGACGTTCGAACATGCCAACCTGACGTCAGGCTGAAGCCGCAGCGGTTTCTCGTTCAGCTTGGCGTAAGGTTGCAGGCCTAGGCGCAGACAAGGAGCTCGGAACCCCTTGCGAGTATTGCTGATCGAGGACGACCACGTGCTGGGTGCGGCCATCCGCGACTTCCTGCTGTCGGCTGGCCATGCCGTGGACTGGATGCAGCGGATCGACGACGCCCGGCATGCGCTCGCCGGAGTGCCTTATGAGCTGGTTCTGCTTGACCTTGGCCTGCCCGACGGCCGCGGGCTCGACCTGTTGCGCGAGCTCAGGGGAGCCGGCAATGCAGTGCCGGTGATCATCACCACGGCGCAGGATCAGGTCGCCGTCCGCATCGAAGGGCTCAATGCCGGCGCCGACGACTACCTGGTCAAGCCGTTCGACCTGGCCGAGATGGGGGCCCGCATTGCCGCGGTCGTCCGTCGCTATGGCGGCAGCCCCATACCCACCCTGGTCGCTTCAGGGGTTGCAGTCGACCTGGCGCACCGCCGGGTCAGCGTCGATGGCAAGCCGATCAGCCTCACGGCGCGCGAGTGGGCGGTGCTGGAGCGGCTGCTGTCACGCCGCGGTGCAATCGTCACCCGGTCCGAGATCGAGGACTCGCTCTACGCCTTCGGCGCCGAGATCGAGAGCAACGCCGTGGAGGTCTATATCAGCCGCTTGCGCAAGAAACTGGGACGCGAGTTCGTCCATACCAGTCGCGGGCTGGGCTACCAGGTGCAGGAGTGAGCCGCCGCCCGTCAATCGCGCTGCGGCTGGCGCTCGGCCTGAGCGCCGGCATGGCCCTGTTGTGGGTCGGTGCGGCTACCATCTCGGTTGCGGTAATGCAGCACGAGCTCAACGAGGCCTATGACGACAGCCTGCGCGAGAGTGCGCTGCGACTGCTGCCGCTGGCCGTTCACGATCTGCGAGAGCGCGACCACGGCGTCGACCGATTGATCGTCAGCGGCGAGCAGGAAGACGGGGATGGCGATGATGACGACCGTCCACGGGACGGCGTCGCACACGATGCGAGCTTCACCTATTTCGTGCGCGACGCGGCCGGCGCCCTGGTGCTGCGCGACGAGCATGCGCCCGACGACATCGCCGTCAACGAGCCGATCGGTTTCGGCGACCTCAACGGCCAACGGACCTTCGCGCTCGAAGACCCGCGGTCCGGCTACTCGATCGTCATCGTCGAGCTGAGCGATCGCCGCGTCACGGCGTTTCGCGACAGTATCGCGGCCCTCGGCTTGCCGCTGCTGGCTCTTATCCCGCTGATCGCCGCCGGCGTGTGGCTGGCCATGCGGCTGGCGTTGCGGCCGCTGCAGGCGCTCCGCCGGGACATCGCCCAACGCGACAGCCGCAACCTCGAGCCTTTGCATGCCGACCGCCACCCGACCGAACTGGCGCCGATTGCCGAGGCGATCGGCGCGCTGCTTGGACGGCTGAAATCCGCGCTCGATGCCGAACGGGCCTTTGCCGCCCGCAGCGCCCACGAGCTGCGCACCCCGATCGCCGGTGCCCTGGCCCAGACCCAGCAACTGGCCGATGAGCTCGCCGGCAAGCCGGGAATCGAGCGCGTGCGCGAGATCGAGGCTGCCCTCAAACGCCTGTCACAACTATCCGAGAAGCTGCTGCAGCTGGCCCGGATCGAAGCAGGCTTCGCCGGGACCGACAATGAGATCGACCAGTTGCCGGTGCTGGGTATGGTGGTTAGAGACATCAACGCCGCCACGGCGTGGCGTGACCGGGTAGAGTTCGACCCTGGCGCCGCAACCGGCCTTCCCGCCGCCATCGACCCCGACGGGTTCGCCATCGTCGTGCGCAACCTCATCGAGAACGGCCTGAAACACGGTGCGCCCGCGACAAAGGTGCGGGTGTTCATCGGCCCGGCGAATACATTGCACATCCAGAACGATGGGACTTCGCTGGATCCCGCAGAGCTCGCCCAGTTGGGTCGGCCCTTCGTTCGTGGCGGAACCACCGCCGAGGGGAGCGGCCTCGGCCTGTCGATCGCCCGGGGCATCATCGAACAGGCGGGAGGCCGCCTGACGCTCACCTCTCCGATCGCAGGCAGGGCCAGCGGAGTCGAAGCGGTGATCGAACTGCCGCGACGGGGGGCGCAATGACCGACAGCACCGCTGCACCGCAGCCACACTGGATCGCCGCCCTGCCGATATCGCCGCGGCTGGGCCTTGTGGTGCTGGCCATCGCGGGCCTTGCCGCGGGTGGCGTGGCTGCTATCGCGAGCGCGGCCGATGTGTCGCGCATCATCTGGTCGGGCGCTACGGTACCGATCCTGATTGTGCTGCTTATCGAGATCGTCACCAGTTTGCGCAAGGGCTCGGTCGGGCTCGATCTGGTGGCCGCCCTCTCGATGAGCGCGGCGCTGCTGTTCGGTGAGGCGCTCGCCGCCAATGTGGTGGGGCTCATGTACGCCGGTGGCCAGCTGCTCGAGCAGTTCGCCGAAGGGCGGGCGAAGCGCGAGCTGACGGCACTGCTGGGGCGCGTCCCGCGCACCGCAATGCGCAAGCATGACGGTGCATTGGAGCAGGTGCCGATCGGCGAGCTCGTTCCCGACGACCTGATCCTGATCCGGGCCGGCGATACCTTGCCGGTGGACGGAACAGTCGTTGGGACGACGGCTGTGGTGGACGAGGCGGCCCTGACCGGCGAGCCGCTGCCGGTAAGGCGCAATGCGGGCGAAGCCCTGTTGAGCGGCTCGATCAATGCCGGCGACGCCTTCGAGATGACGGTCACGCATCCCGCCGCCCAGAGCACCTACGCACATATCGTCCGACTGGTGGAGCAGGCTCAACAGAGCAAGGCCCCGGTCGTCAGGGTCGCCGACCGCCTTGCCGTGTGGTTCCTGCTGGTGACGGTGACCATCGCCGGCGCCGCCTGGTGGTTGAGTGGCGACCACCTGCGGGCCCTTGCGGTGCTGGTGGTGGCAACCCCCTGCCCGCTGATCCTCGCCCTGCCGGTCGCGCTGATCTCCGGCATCTCGCGCGCCGCCAGCCAGGGCATCCTCATCAAGAATGGCGGAGCGCTCGAGGCGCTGAGCCGCGTCCGCACCGTCATCGTCGACAAGACCGGCACGCTTACCCATGGGGTGGCGCACGTCGCCGATATCCGCACCATCGATCAAGGCTGGGACGCCAACGAGCTGCTGCGCCTCGCCGCCTCCCTCGACCAGGCCTCCAACCATGTCATCGCGCAGGCGCTGGTTGCAGAGGCGCGCCGCCGTGGGCTGACGCTTACACCGCCGTCGGCGGTGGCCGAGGAAACCGGCTCAGGCATTTCCGGCCGGGTCGAGGGGCACGAAGTGACCGCCGGCGGAAGCCGTTACGTCGCCGCCCGCAGCGCCGGCGATCCCTATACCCTGAGGGCGGGGCTGGAGCCCGGCGCCGCCGTGGTCGCCGTAGCCGTCGACGGTCAGCTCGCCGGCATCATCGTCCTGCATGATCCGCTGCGGGATGATGCTGCCGGCGTGATCGCCGGCTTCGCACGGCACGGCGTGCGGCGGATCGTGCTCGCCTCGGGCGACCGGCAGGATGTGGTGGATGCGCTGGCCACGCGAGTGTCGCTGAGCGCCGCCATCGGCGACCTCTCCCCCGAGGCCAAGCTCGACGTGGTACGGCAGGAGGTTGCCCAGGCTCCGACCATGATGGTCGGCGACGGCGTGAACGATGCCCCGGCCCTGGCAGCGGCCACCGTAGGGGTGGCGATGGGCGCCCGCGGATCGGCCGCATCGTCGCAGACGGCCGGCGTGGTGATCCTGATCGACCGCCTCGACCGCGCGCTGAGCGCACTCGAGATCGCGGCCCGCACCCGGACCATCGCCACCCAGAGCGTCGCCGGCGGCCTGCTGCTGTCGCTTGCTGGCATGCTGTTCGCGGCATTCGGTTTCCTGCCGCCGGTGGCCGGCGCCCTGTTCCAGGAAGCCATCGATGTCCTGGTCATCCTGAACGCCCTCAGAGCGTTGCGGTAGTCGATCAAGGCGACGATGCCGGCTGCATCTCGGCCGGCGCCGGTTGACCTCGATCAATGCGGGCCGGCGGTGCTCAGCCAAGATGCCTCCATCTGGAGGAGGCTCACATGCGCATCCACGTCCTCTACGCTCACCCGGACATTGACAGCTTCAACGGCCGCCTCGCCGATGGCTACTGCCTGTCGGCAGCCAGGGCCGGACATGAGGTGCGGCGCCGGAACCTCGCCGAGCTGAATTTCGATCCCATACTGCATTACGGGCTTCGACGGGTTCAACCGCTGGAAGACGATCTGGCCGCCGCGCAGGAGAACCTGAGCTGGTGTGAGCACTTCGCGCTGTTCTATCCCGTCTGGTGGGGCAACGTGCCCGCCCTGCTGAAGGGCTTCTTCGACCGGACGCTCTATTCCGAATTCACCTTCCGGCACGACGTGAACGACCCGTTCTGGCGCAAGCTGCTCGAGGGGCGATCAGCCGACATCGTGACGACGTCGGACGCCACCGCGTCATGGCTCCGCACCAGATATCGCGATGCCGACATCAATGCTGTGAGCAAAGCCACCCTCGAGATCTGCGGCATGCACCCGGTCAGGGTTACACGGGTAGGCGGCGTCAAGGACCTCAAGCCGCAGCAGCGAGACGCCTGGGTAGCGCGCGTAGCGGAACTTCCAACTTTGCTCCCCCTGCAGCATTAGCGCAGGATCGGCCACCAACCAGGTGGACGGCTTTCCTCCCGGCGGCATGAACGCCGCCCGCCTTTTGACGGCCATCCGCACGTGCCGCTCGCGGGACTTCACCAGGCATTTGTCGCAGGTCAAATCGCGCTGCATGACATCGCGCTAGATAGGCTTGGCGGATGCCTGTCGGCGCCGCTCCACATCACCAGGCGGTCGATCGCAGCCATCCGAGGCAGTCGGTCTCGACCGGCCAGAAGGCAGGAGTTCGAAATGTCGCATGTCGTCGTTCTTGGCGCCGGACTCGGCGGGACCATCATGGCCTACGAACTGCGGGACCGGCTCGGATCGCAGCATCGGATTTCGGTGGTGAACAAGGGGCACCACTATCATTTCGTGCCCTCCAACCCCTGGGTGGCCGTCGGTTGGCGGGAACGCGAGGAGGTGGAGATCGATCTGGAGCCGGTGTTCAAGCGGCGCGACATCGCTCTCTACCCGCAAGGCGCCAAACGGCTCGATCCCGCGGCGAAGTCGATCGAACTGCTGGACGGCAGCTTCATCACTTACGACTACCTCGTCATCGCGACGGGCCCGGACCTCGCCTTCGATGAGATCCCGGGCTTCGGACCTGCGGCGGAAACCCAGTCGGTCTGCTTCATCGACCATGCGCTCACCGCAAAGGCGGCGTTCGATCGGCTGGTGGCCAATCCCGGCCCGGTTGTCGTCGGCGCCGTCCAGGGCGCCTCGTGTTTCGGGCCCGCCTACGAGTTCGCTTTCATCCTCGACAAGGCCCTGCGCCAGGCCAAGGTACGCGACCGCGTGCCGATGACCTTCATCACCCCCGAGCCCTATATCGGACACCTCGGCCTCGACGGCGTCGGCGATACCCGAGGCCTGCTGGAGAGCGAGCTGCGCCAGCACCACATCAAATGGATCACCAACGCCAGGCTGGATAAGGTCGAGGCAGGGAACGTGTACGTGTCGGAGTTCGCCGATGACGGCACGCTCAGGCAGTCGCACCAGGTGCCGTTTGCCTTCTCGATGCTGATCCCCGCCTTCCGCGGCGTCGAAGCGGTGCGAGGCATAGAGGGCCTCACCAATCCGCGTGGCTTCATCCTCGCCGACAAGTATCAGCGCAACCCGACCTTCCCCGAGATCTTCTCGGTCGGGGTGTGCGTCGCGATCCCGCCGCTGGGCAAGACACCGGTACCCGTCGGGGTGCCCAAGACCGGGTTCATGATCGAGTCGATGGTCACCGCCACGGCGCAGAACGTCGCGAGCCTCATCGAGGGCAGGGAACCCTCGGCGGTGCCCACCTGGAATGCGGTGTGTCTCGCCGATTTCGGCGACAGTGGCGTGGCCTTCGTGGCCCAGCCGCAGATTCCGCCGCGCAACGTCAACTGGTCCGCTTCAGGCAAATGGGTGCATAGCGCCAAGGTCGGCTTCGAGAAATACTACCTGCACAAGATGCGTTCGGGCCGCTCGGAGCCGTTCTACGAGACGCTGGCGCTGCGGGCCCTTGGCCTCGACAAGCTCAAGGAGGTCAGGCACGACGCCTGATCCTCCAGGTTCGTCCCCGGTTCGCCGACACAGGCCAGCGTTGGCCACCAGGCAGCAGCTTACCTGCCTGCGACCGATCTCGTCCCGGAAGGTCCCATGAACATCACCATCATCTACGACAGCATTTACGGCAACACCGCCAAGGTTGCGGCGGCTATCGCCGCGGCACTGGAGCGCGACAATTCGGTCACACTCTTGACGGTGCAGGAAGCCGGGCAAATCGACCTCGAAGAGACAGACCTGTTGATCATCGGGTCTCCGACGCGCGGCTTCCAACCGACCCCGCAGGTATCGGAACTGCTCGGCGGACTCGCCCCAGTATCGGCGAAGGCCATGGCGGCGGTGTTCGACACCCGGATCGATCTGAACGCCGTCAGGCCCGGTGCGTTGCGATGGGGCGTGAGCATTGGGGGCTATGCCGGCAGCCGGATGGACGAACTGCTCCACAGCCGGGGCTATACCCGCAAAGGCGAAATCGCCGGCTTCCTGGTGACAGGCATGTATGGGCCGCTCAAGGTCGGCGAGATCGAGCGTGCCGCCGACTGGGCCAGGAGCCTGGTGTGACGGCTGAACCGCTGCGCATGGCGCGATGTATCCAGACTGTTATTGCAGTCGACCGATCGTCCCGCTGAGCGCAATGGTGGACGCCAAGGTATTGTAGATCGTGCCGTATTTTCGGACATTGGTGTGGAGCAACTCCAGGCGCTGGTCGGTCTCGGAGGTCCTGACAAGCAGCCGGTAGCTGATCGACACCAGCTTCGGCGGGGCATCCTGACGCTCTGCGTCAATCTCGACCTCCACGCCCTCGAAGCTGAAACGGATCATCGGCGCCACCCGCTCGATGCCCTTGATGATGCAAGCCGCCAGTGCCGAGAGCAGCAGCTCGACCGGGTTCAAGGCGTCGTCACGTCCGGCCAGGTCGGTATCGAGGATGACCTGTGCGGACTTGGCCATGGCAATGCTCCCATGGCTGTCTGTCCTTCGGGCGGAAATGCGATAGTTCAACATCATGGGCTCGACGGGGCGACGGGGTTAATTGGACAGGAACAGGTTGACCGCGGGCTGCTCGAGCAACTCCTGAGTCATGCCGCCCAGCAGCCACTCTCTGAACCGACTATGGCCATATCCTCCGGCGACGATCAGGTCGGCCCCGATCGCGGTGGCGGCATTGTGGATGGTACTGGCGAGGCTCTGCCCCAAGGGCAGCACTTCACCGCGGGCCGGCAGACCGTGCAGATGCAGCCAGGACACGATGGTCTCGAGGCGCGCCCGCTCGCCGGTGTAATCGCCTTCATCAACAGTGGCGACCAGTACCTGATCTGCGCCGCGCAGGAACGGCAGGGCGTCGGCCACGGCGCGCCTCGCCTCGCGGGTGTCCTTCCAGGCAATTACGATGTTGCTGGCCTTCATGCTTTCTCCCGTCGGCGCCAGCGCCAACACCGGACGCCCGGTGGTCAGAACCAGCTCGCCGATATCGGGGTGAGCGCTGTAGTCGGGCAAGCCCGCCCGGGCTTGAATGACCAGCAGGTCACTGGCAAGCGACTCGCGCCGTAGCGCCTGGGTGGGGTTCTCGATGGAGCTGACGAAGGAGCGCACCAGATCGTGCGGGACCCTCGCTTCGAAATCGGCCTTGGCCAAGGTCAGCGCTTCCTCGATCTCGCCCCGGGCCGCGGCATACTGATCGATACCCGCCGGCCCCTCCAAGAGCACCGGGGAAGGTTCTGCGGCGGCAAACCCGGTGAGGGTGGCCCGGAAACGACGGGCAATATCGACGGCGGCGCCCAGTGTAGTCGGCGCGATCCTCGGCTCGAGGCTGACCAAAATGCTCTGAATGTCCATCAATCGGCTCCTTGTTCTGCCGCTACGCTAGCAGGGGAGGATGGGCCGCCATTGATGTAGCTCAAGCGCCGTCACGGCGCCCGCACTTGACAAAGATCAAGGCTGCATGCCCGCGACGGGTCATTTTGACAAGGCATGGGCCCCGTTCCATGCGGCACCTCCGGCACCCACCGTGTTCAACGGAGGTGCAGACCCCGGTCCCAGGTGGCTCTCGGACCGGGGTCACCTGTTGCACGCAAGCGCCTGCCGCAGGGGGCTGGCATGATAGCGGTCGGCAGCCTGGCTTGAGCCAGATCAAGATCCGGCCGGAGCCATCCTGCTTTGCTGTGGCAAAGGAGAGGTCGATGTCCAATCAAGCGCTGCCCCAACTGCCGGACGCACGACGCGGACACGCCAGCCGGGTACGGTTGGAGCGGTGCCCGCAACTTCGATGCTTCAGCGGTGATCCGAATACGGGATATGAGCTCACGCTGCCGCTTGACCGCGACGGAGAGATCGATGCCCTGATGCTGTCGCGCGCCCCCTCGCCGTGGCGGGTCCGGCGCTTCGAGCAAGGCCATGACGATCTCACCGGCAGTTTCGCCCGCGACCCGCTCGGCGCCTGGATCGTCCGCTACGGAAATGACCCGGCGCGATCCGACGGTTTTGCGGCCTCGGTCCGGTTCTGCGCCAACAGCCTGATCAACGTGGTCGAGGGTAAAGAGGTCTGGGCCTATCGAGTCACCGCGATCGAGCCCGTCTGAGCCGTACCGGCCCGGGTGAGCTCGAACCGGCTCGGCTCGCCGTCTCAGGCGACGACCAGCACGTCGGCATCGGCATGGTGAAGCACCTTCTGCGACACGCTGCCGAGGACGAGTTCGGTCAAGCCGCTCAAGCCGCGGCGCCCTACCACCACAAGGTCGGCGCCGGCTGCCTTGGCGGCCGCAACGATCTGCTGCGCCGGCTCACCCGCTACGGAGACCGTGCTCACATCCTTGATCCCGGCTGCCTCAGCCGCGGCCTGGGCGTCGGCGAGAATGCGATCGGAGACGAGCTGCGCCACCGCTCGCGATTGAGTGTCCAGTGCCTCGACCGCTTCGACCGAGCCGATGCCGTAGCGGTTCAGCAACGGGAGCGAAAGTGGCTGGAGGGTGGTCGCGGGCAGTTCCGCCTGGACGAAACGCCTGAGCGACTGGCCAACTGGTATGACATCGAGGACGTTGACGATGGTGAGGCTGGCGCCGAACCGTGTCGCCATGTCGATCGCCTTTGCCAGGGCCTTGCCGGACAGCACCGAGCCGTCGGTAGCAACCAGGATGCTCTTCATCGGAATCTCCCATGCGGTGTTCGGGCAACGACAGCACGCGGCGCGAGCTGGCAGCTTGATGCACATCAAGCCGATGCGGACAATCATCTCGGCGCAGTCGCCTCGTTGAGCGCCACGATCACCTCCTCGTCGGAGACCTGGCGGAAGTCGCCGTAGAAGTTGCCTATCGCCCCGAATAACACGTGTGACTCCAGACACTCGATCTGATCGGCTTCGCCCCGCAGTCCTTCGATGGTTTCGACCGGAGCAACCGGAATCGCCAGCACCAGCCGATGCGGATGACGCAGGCGCAACGCCCTGAGTGCGGCGCGCGTCGTCGCACCCGTCGCGACGCCGTCATCGACGACAATCACGGTGCGATCCCTGAGTTCCGGCTGCGGCCGCTGACCAAGATACCTGCGCCGGCGGCGCCCGATCTCGGTGATTTCCGCATCCTTGATCCGGCTGAACTCGGCTTCTGAGAGCTGGGCCATCCGGATGACCTCTTCGTTGCGAACCACGATCGGCGTCTCGCCGTCCACCACCGCGCCAGCAGCGAGCTCGGGTTGCTGAGGCACGCCGATCTTCCTGACGATCAGCAGGTCCAGCGGCGCGCTGAGCGCCTTGGCCACTTCGAGCGCCACCGGGACCCCACCGCGTGGCAAGGCGAGAATGATGGGTTTGTCGCCTCGATAGCGCATCAGCGCCTTAGCGAGGCGCTTGCCGGCATCGGTGCGGTCAAGAAAGCTCATCGTCGCCTCCTTCAACCTCGACAGGCGTTCGCCGGCAGGAAGCTGCCCCACCACAACCGGACAGGGCAGCCGCAGACCGTCTCACCCGCGCGAGGTCACAGCGATCTTCTTCTCGGGCTTCAGCGCTTCTGCCGACTTGGGCAGCGACACGGTCAGAATACCCTTGTTGAAGTGCGCCTCGATCTTGTCGGGTTCCACGCCTTCGGGCAGCGCGAAGCTGCGTTCGAACGAGCCGAACTGCCGCTCCTGCAGGTAGTAGTCCTTGGATTTCTCCTCCTTCTCTTCCTGCTTTTCGCCCTTGATGACGATGTTGCCGTTGCGCAGGGTCACCTCGATGTTCTTTTCATCGAGGCCTGGCAACTCGGCAGTGATCTCGAAGGACTTGTCCTTCTCGACGATGTCGACCGCCGGGGTGTTCCACGCCATCTCGCCGCGCAGCAGCTCGAGCGTGGGCAGGCTCGGACGGAACGGCCGGAGCCACCCGCCATTGAAATCCTCGAACAACCGGTCAACTTCACGACGAAGGTCGTCGAGGGGATGCCAGGCAGGTGCCGCAGCGGTCTTTTTGCCCTCTGTTTTCACGGGCAACTTGGTCTCAGCCATGATCGGATCCTCCGTTTGCTGAACGCAGCAAGACTAGGTCCGGCGTGGCCGGCCGGGTTTGATCCGCATCAAACGAGCATGATCGCCGGGGCCGGCGCCGACTCGGCATTTGAGCTGGATCAAGCATCGCAAAGGGGTTTGGTGCTCTGTTCTCTGGCTGACGGCCACGAGCCGCCCGCATAGCGAGTGGAGACCAGTATGAGTGACAGCAGCCTCAGACAGAACATTCTCGATGAACTCGAGTTCGAACCGTCGATCGATGCCAATGACATTGGCGTTGCCGTCGAGGACGGCATCGTGACTCTTTCGGGCCACGTGCAGAACTACAGCCAGAAACAGGCGGCCGAACGGATCGTTGCCCGGGTGAAGGGGGTTCGCGGCATCGCCGAGGAACTCGAGGTGCGGTATCCGGGTGGTTCCGGCGTTGCCGACGACGAGATCGCCAGGCGCGTGCTCGATACCCTCAAGTGGAGCACCCGGGTTCCCGATGGCAAAGTCCAGGTGACAGTGCAGAAGGGCTGGGTCACGCTGACCGGCAGCCTCGACTGGAACTACCAGAAGGTCGGCGCGGCCAATGCCATCGAGGACCTCAAAGGCGTGACCGGGGTTACCAACAAGATCACGATCAAACCGCAGGTGACCTCCGTCGACGTGGGGAAGAGGATCGAGGAGGCGCTGAAGCGCAGCGCCGAAGTCGAGGCTGGGGACATCAAGATCGATGTCGCCGCCGACAAGGTCACGCTCAAGGGCCGCGTCAAGACCTGGAGCGAGCGCTGGCTGGTCGAGGACACCGCCTGGGCGACACCCGGTGTCACCCACGTCTCCGACGAACTGATCGTCGGCGGCTGACGAGAGCGGCGCCCCGGCACGTGCACGGCTCGGGTCTGGGGCTCTATGTAGCGGGCGAGATTGCCCCGCAATGGCGATCTCACCCTCGCGGCAAGCGAGGGCGACGGGTCAACATTCCACCGTCTCCCTGCCGCAGGAAAAAGCTGCCTGACGCTGGGACAACGCACCCAGCCCACAGCCGCCCCCCCCCGCGTCCAGCGGTCATTGATCTCCCCCAAGCCTCACCACCCGGGAACATCTGCAGCTGTCATCAGATGACAGCAGGTGAATGTATCTGAAGTTGTTGCGGTTCGCGCTCCAGCGTAGCTTCCCCGCAAGCCAGCCGCACAATGCGGCACTCAGCGGTTTTTGAACGGTCCTCGCAGCTGGAATGGACGCAAGCACCTGATGTCCGAGAGCGATGCGCTGTCGGCCAGGGCGGCGAGTCCCGCAACAGGGGACCGGCACTCGATCCATGCCCAGGTTTCGGCCGTCAGTCATGGATGCTGTTGGGGCGAAGGCGAAACCCTGTTCGGCGATCATGCCGGGAGAGACATATGGATCTGGTATCAATTCTTGTCCAACTGGTCGGCGGCGCCGTGGGTGGTTCGGCCAGCGGCAAGACCATCAAGAGCGCTGACCTGGGTGCACTCTGGAACTCAGTAGCCGGCGCCATCGGTGGCCTGGGCGGCGGCTCGATCATCGCAGCTCTTGGCGGGGCCGCTGGCGGTGCCGCCGGCGGGCTCGACGTCGCATCGATCGCCACCCAACTGCTCGGCAGCGGCCTCGGCGGCGTCGTCCTGCAAGCCATCGTGGGCCTGCTGAAAAACAACATCGTCGGCAAGTAACACGACGCGGGCGCCCGCGCGCTCACCATCCCAACCTGGACCGCACAAGGAACTGCAGTGTATAAATTCGAGCTATTCAAGGACAGAGCGGACGAGTTCCGCTTTCGCTTTCGCGCAACGAACGGCGAGATCATGTTCTCGTCGGAGGGCTACTCGCAGAAGGCGTCTGCTCTTAAGAGCATAGAGTCTCTGAAGCGCAACATTCCCGCTGCAGCGATCGAGGACCAGACGTCAGCGGAAGCTTGACGCCTGGACGCACCTCTTCCTGCCCTGACACGCCCAACCGGTCGTCGACCGGCTCGGCGACACACCCAACCGCAAGACGAAAAAATGACCTTCAAGTTCCTGTTGCCGCTGGCCGCTATCTCGATGCTTGCCCTGGCGGCCTGCGACAGTTCCACCCCCAGTTCCAGCGCCCCGACATCTGCCAATAGTCCGGCTGCCGCGGCCCCGGTTAACCTCGATGACACAATGAAGGCGTTGCAGGATGCTGCCGCCGGCATGTCACCTGGCGACAAGGCGGCTGCAGTCTCCGAGGCTCGCAAGGCGAGTGAGGAAGTGGCGCGCAGCCAGGGCCTTTCCGACGAATTGATCAAACAGGCCGGCGATGCCGCCGAGTCGGCGGTCAAGAAAGCTCTCGGCGTCGAGTAGGTCGCAAAGCTCCTTATGCCTCCGGCAGAGTTACGAAAGGGGAGTGCTTGGGCACTCCCCTTTTCTGCGACAGACAGAAAGCCGCATAAGCCCGATCGCGATCGCCTCGAACAATTCCGAGAAGCTGCTCTCACACGCGCGCCGGTTTCTTCACGGACGAAAGCCACCGAACAGCTTCGTCACCCAGGAGGCCGCGCTGCACGCTCCAACCAAGCAGGATGGGTACTGTGCGACGGGACGGGACACCGCCTCCCCAATTATCGTACCACCAGAACGTGCCCGGATCGTGCGTCCCACGGCTCGGCATGAAGCCATTTCTTGACTCCACAGTCCAGAATTCATAAATGCCTGACCATGGCAAGGTTCAAAGAGTTCGATCGCGAAGCGGCATTGGCTGGAGCACTGGATGTGTTCTGGGCCAAGGGCTATGACGGCGCGTCGACCGACGACTTGCTCAAGGGCATGAAGATCGGACGGCAGTCCATGTACGACACCTTTGGGGACAAGCACTCGCTGTTCCTCGAAAGCCTGCGGTCGTATCACAAGCTCGACAGCAAGAACTTTTTCGACCACCTTGGGGACGATCCATCTCCGCTGGAGGTGCTGCACGGGTTTCTGGCCATATTCACCCGCCGCAGCGCACAAGAGAACGCCCGAGGGTGCATGGGCATTAACGCGACGACCGCGTTTGGGCAGACGACGCCAGAAGTAACCGAGCTCGCGCGCAACACCGCTTCGACGGTACAGACGATGCTCGCGAGCCTGGTTGAGGCAGCCAAGGCTCAGGGAGAGCTGGCCGAAAACCTGGACTCCGCCGCGACCGCCGCTTTCCTGTATGCCACGCTGCAGGGCCTTACGGTCAGGGCCCAAGCTGGCGCCGGTCGGGACGAGCTCGCTGCGGTTGCCGACTTCGCCATGAACGCCCTCACCGCAATGTAGCAACCCCTAAATCAATTACCAGCAAGCCTTCACATTTCTGGACTGATCAGTCCAGAAACCACTCCCCTCTGCCCGACGAAAGGATACAACATGTCGGCATTTCTCCCCCTACGCGATAAACGCGCCATCGTCACCGGCGGTTCACGCGGCATTGGTGCTGCAATCGTCAGGAAACTCTCCGAACAGGGCGCGCACGTGGGCTTTACCTATTCCGCCAGTCCGGATTCAGCCCAACGGCTCGTTGAGGAGATTGAGAGTGCGGGTGGACGTGCCTTCGCGCTGCAGGCCGATAGTGCCGATCCGAAAAACCTCCAGACCGGCATTCGCTTGGCCGTCGATCGGCTGGGCGGCCTAGACATTCTCGTCAACAATGCAGGCACGCTGGCCCATGCGCTACTCGAAGATTTCAGCCAGGCCGACTTCGACAGAACACTGGCGATCAATGTGCGAGCGCCGTTCTTTGCCATGCAGGAAGCAGCTCGACACCTGCAGTCCGGCGGTCGCATCGTAAATGTTTCCAGTAATGTCGCCGTCAGCGCAGCCGTCCCCGGCTCCAGTGTCTATGGCCTCTCCAAGTCCGCCCTCACGGCTATGACCCGGTCGCTAGCCCACGAGTTCGCGCCCAAGGGCATAACAGTCAACGCCATCCAGCCTGGCCCAACAACAACCGACATGACGTCAGGAAAGGAGGAGTTCATCCTTGGCAGAGTGCCCGCCGGGCGAATGGCGCACGCATCAGAGCCTGCAGCGCTGGTGGCGTATCTGGTTGGTCCCGATGCGGGCTTCATCAACGGAGCCGCAGTGACCATAGACGGCGCAATGACAGCTTAGCGATTGAACGCCGCCCACCGTCGGCTCGGAGGCGGGGCGGCCGGAGGCGCGCTTGTGGTGGTGGGCTCAACCGCTCAGCACAACATACTAGTCTCCTGGCCGGGGTGGGGTGTGGGCCATGAAGCGCGCGACGTCCGCCCCCTCCCTCCAGTGCTTTACTCTCAGAACTCTGCCGAAAGACGCGTCGCAGTCCACGGGTTGTGACCGATCCCGCCTGTCAGAGTGCGATGCTCGTATCTGCCGGTGAACTGGCCGACATAGATGACAGGATCGGGGTGCGGGATGCGCGCGCAGACGCTGAAGGGTCACTGGCGCCGGCGAGCACTCGTTCCCTGATTGACCTTGCAGGCGTTGGGCCGCGTCGTGTCTCCCTCAGCAACCGTCGCGCCTCGCCTTTCCCTCATGCCTGTTGTTGCCGCGCATAGGCCGCGGCCGTTCCAGCTTGCCTGGCTTCAAAGGCCCGCTCCCGCGGACCAAGCTGCTTCAGCGCAAGGCTACGCGCCGAAGCACGGCCTCAATCACAAGTTGAGTGGGAATTGGCGCACCCGACGAGATTCGAACTCATGACCTCTGCCTTCGGAGGGCAGCGCTCTATCCAGCTGAGCTACGGGTGCAGCGGGACTAGGCAATAGGCGATTGGTGCGACGAGTGCAAGACGGTCGGCTCAGCACGAGCCGACCGGTGGGAAAGCTCAGGCGGCGCGGTGCCAGAGACGATCGAGTTCGCCGAGCAGCCGGAAGGTGACGCCGTCAGCGGCTTCGAGATCGCCCAGCGGTTCGACCGGGGCGCTGTGCTCACGCGCGGCGTGCAGGGCCGCGAACACCGAGGCGATGCCGTCCTCGAGTTCGACATCGAGCAGCGGCGCGTCGTCATCGGCACTGTCGACCTCGGCATCGAGCTCGACCACCGTGTCGGCATAGGCGGCCGGCATGTTCTCGAACGAGCTGGCGGCGAACGGTTCGGCTGCCTCGTCCAGCAGGGCGGCCTCGATGGCGTCGGCGATGTCGGCGGAGGCGATCACCTGGGCCGGGGCCTCATCGCCGAAATCGGCGGCGGCATCGGCCGGTTCATCCGCCGCAATGGGCGCATGGACCGCCTCGTCGGACCGCATCGGGAGCGCCTCGGCGCCGATGACGTCGTCAGCCGAGGCGAGATCGGTGGCGGCAAGCGGCTCGTCCGCGTTGCCATTTGCGGCATCCGAGAGTTCCAGGGCGCCGGCCTCGGGCGCCGTCAGCTCCACTCCGCCGTCCGCCGGTTCGGCCGCTTCGTCAAATCCCTCCACCGCCGCAGCGGCTTGGGTATCGTCTGCCAGGGCGGCGACGATCGGGTCGATATCGGAAGCGGCGTCCTGCCGGTCCTTGATCTCGCTCATCGTTCTCTCCGAGCTCGGGTTGAGACGATGGCGAGGCTAGAAGGCCGAAATGGCCCGTTTCAGGCCTCAATCCGGCACTCCAATGACGATTTCGTGACAGCCGGAACCGTTTCGGCGGCTCAGAACGGCGCCGGAACGCGGAAATTCACCCAGTGTCCCGACGGGTGATTGAAGCCCAGTTCCTCGGCGTGGAGTTGCAGCCGGTCGGCGGCAGCGAAGGCCTCGCCGGTCGAGTAGAAGGGGTCGCCGAGGATCGGGTGGCCGAGCTCGAGCATGTGGACGCGCAACTGGTGGGTGCGGCCGGTGAGCGGATAGAGCCGTACGCGGGTGATGCCGCCTTCGCGTTGCTCGACCTTCCAGTCGGTGACGCTCGGCCTTCCCCTCTCATAGTCGACGCGCTGGCGCGGCTTGTGCTCCCAATCGGTGGCGAGCGGCAGGTCGACGCGCCCCTCGTCGGCTTCGATATCGCCCCAGACTCTTGCCACATATGACTTTTTGGCGCGGCGCTGCTCGAATTCCTGGCCGACATGACCAAGCGCCTTCTTGCTGAGACACATCACCAGGACGCCCGAGGTGTCCTTGTCGAGCCGATGCGCCATGGCCGCCGTAGGCCAACGCTGCTTGACCCGCGCCTCGAGGCAATCGGCCAGAGCCGGATCCTTGCCGGCAACCGAGAGCAGACCCGAGGGCTTGTCGAGCACGACGATATCGTCGTCGGCATGCACCACGGTGAGCCACGGCTCGGTGGGCGGGCGATAGTCGAAACTGGTCGGCATGGGATTGAGCATTGCGCCGCTCATAGCAGGATCGGGCGACGGTGAGAAACTCTGCGTTACGTACCTCATCCCCTCTGGCAATCGACGCCAATTGCGGCGATGCTGGCAACAAGATTGGAGCGGCGCGCCCGACGGGCGGATCGGCCGACTTAACCGACAGGGACGGAGAAAGTGACTATGGACGGCAAGCGTCGCGTTGGCGTGGGCATTATCGGGTGCGGCAATATCTCGAGCCAGTACCTCAAGGCGATGCGGGATTTCCCGGTGCTGGAGGTGATCGCCATCGCCGACATGAAGCCGGAGGTGGCGGACAAGAAGGCTGCCGAGTTCGGGCTCACCGCGGTATCGGTCGAGGCGCTCTTGGCCGACCCCAGGGTCGAAATCATCGTCAACCTCACCATTCCACGGGCGCATGTCGAGGTCGGCCTCCGCGCCATCGCGGCGGGCAAGCACGTCTATGGCGAGAAGCCGCTCGGCATCACCTATGCCGAGGGCAAGACCCTGGCTGCGGCGGCGTCGAAAGCCGGCCTCAGGGTCGGCTCGGCGCCCGACACCTTTCTCGGTGGCGCGCACCAGGAGGCACGGGCGCTGCTCGACAGCGGCGCGGTGGGCGACATCGTCGGCGGCACGGCGTTCTTCGCCTGTCCGGGGCACGAGCGCTGGCACCCCGATCCGGCGTTCTACTATGACGTCGGCGGCGGGCCGGTGCTCGATATGGGGCCGTATTACATCACCGACCTCATCAACCTGCTTGGCCCGGTGAAAAGCGTGCAGGCAATGAGCGCGACGCCACAGAAAGAGCGGCCGATCTATTCGGAGCCCAAGAAGGGACAGCTGATGCCGGTGAAGGTGTCGACACATGTCGCCGGGCTGCTGCAGTTCCACTCGGGCGCCATCATCCAGGTGACGCTGAGCTTCGACGTGCCGGGCCACGCGCACCTGCCGTTCGAGCTCTACGGGACCAAGCAGAGCGTGCTGGTGCCCGACCCGAACATGTTCGGCGGCGAGGTGAAGACCCGGGCGGCGGGCGAGACGGACTGGACCGCGGTGCCCTACGCCCTGCCCTATGCCGATGCTAACTATCGCTCCCTCGGCGTCGCCGACATGGCGCACGCCATCCTCGAAGGCCGGCCGCACCGCGCCTCGGGCGACCTGGCACTGCACGTGCTCGAGGTGATGGAAGCATTCGAGACGGCGAGCCGCGAGCGCCGGGCCGTGGAGATCACCACGCCGGTAGAACGGCCGGCGCCGCTGAAGGAGTCGGTGATCGATTAGGCGGGCGATAGCGGGATCATTGCCCGGCTGGTGGCTGTGGACCCCCACCCCTGCCCCCTCCCCCGAAGGCGCTGCGCATCGGCTCAAACCGTGAAAGAGCCCCGGGTTCCCCCGCGCAAAAGCTTCTGTTAATAGAGACTTTATGTTCAGGGCCCCTGCTCTCTCGCGCGCTGTGCGCCTCACGCTCGTTGTGCCTGTCCTCGCCGGGCTGGTGGCGGGCTGCTCGATGGCGGGCTTGCCGGGGTTCAAACCGGCCTCGCCGGCGGCAATCGCGGCGATTGCCCCGGTACCCGAGACGCGGCCCGAGAGCGAGGGTGAAGCCTTCGTGCCGCTGGCCTTTGCCGAGGCGCCGGCCCGCAGCTCATCCTCCGGGGTCGATGGGCTGATCGCCAAATATGCCAGCGTCTACGATGTGCCGGAGTCGCTGGTGCGCCGCGTGGTGCAGCGCGAGAGCGGCTTCAACCCGGGGGCGCGCAACGGGCCCTATTACGGGCTGATGCAGATCCGGCACGATACGGCGCGCTCGATGGGCTATGGCGGCTCCGCATCGGGCCTGCTCGATGCCGAGACCAACCTCAAATATGCGGTGAAGTATCTGCGCGGCGCCTATATCACCGCCGGCTACAACTCGGATGGCGCGGTGCGGTATTATGCACGCGGCTATTACTACGACGCCAAGCGCCTGGGCCTGCTCGAAGAGGCCGGCCTGCGCTGATCGGCGTGCTGTCACGCATTCGAGAAGAACGGAACCACCGGCCTCATTCCTGCGACAGCATCACGTCCGTTCGGGAGCCATCTCGAACGAGGTGCTGCTTTGAAGCAGGGAATGATCCGGTGGAGCCGGGCAGCGCGGGGGCGGCGCTGCCGGCGCTCCCCGCGTCCTGCCGGGAGCATTTGCCTGGGGCACCCTGCGTTCGTTGCAACGAGGTTGCCCGGTTCTTGTCCTGTCGCGCCTTCGAGCCGGAAAAGTCTCACAACTTTTCCTGAAAGCACTCAGCTTTCGATGGCGAGGCGGACCAGCTCGGCGGTATTCCGCGCGCCGATCTTTTCCATGATGTGCCGGCGATGCACCTCGACCGTGCGGTAGGAGAGGCCAAGATCGACGGCGATCTCCTTGTTGGTGCGGCCATCGACGACATATTGCAGGATCTGCCGCTCGCGATAGGTGAGCGTGCCGAAGCCCTTCACCGTCACGGTGGACGGGCCGTCCTTGGATTGCTCGACATGGATGTCGCCGCGGAAGATCTCCTGCGCAGCAACCGCCAGTTCGACCGGCGCATAGGGCGGGGAAAACACTGAGCTGGCACCGTGCTTCATGGCGGCCACCACCATTTCAGCACGTACGTCGGGCGGGGCCAGCAGGAAGGTGTGGATGCCCAGGTGCTGGCCGCGGATGGCGCTGAGCGCTTCGAGCGCCTCGCCGATGTCGCGTTCCTCGCCACACAGCGGCATCAGCACCAGGTCCGGCCGTCGCAGCGCCATGAGCCTGGTGAGAGCCAGCACATCGGGGACCATGGATACCTGGAAGCCCTGCGCGATGAACTCGTCACACAGTGCCTTGGATATCCGTGCTTCCGGGTGCGTTAGATAGATCAGCCGGTCTCTGTTGAGATAGGGCCGATAGGGTATCGAGTCCGCAAGTCTGTCCACTTTGCCACCTGGAGGTTGCAGGCCAAAGCTGTTGCCGGTCTGTACCGGCACCAGTAGGTAACGGAGCTCATCCCCGTACCCTCGAATCGCGTCCACATAAGTATTAGAGCACGACTGACAGAAGGCTGACAATGCACAGTAACCGGGTCGTTACCTAATTCCGCAGTGTAATTTGCACACCATCTACGGTGATAACGATAGTCATCCATTAGTTCTATTTTAATCCAAATAGGAAGTTCCACTGCCGAGCTCTGGAAAAGCTGAATTCCGGTATCCGCATTTGTAGCGCGGCTAAAGTTTGCGGAAACGTTTTCGGTGTCGCAAGTTTAGGTCGGCCGAAGTCCGCAGCGACACCCAGATGCCTGCGCCGGCTGGGCTTCCCGTCACGTGCAGGCACAACAGTGGTGCATAACCCGGGGGCGACGATTCACCGACGCAACAAGTGCGCCTAACAGTGTGGTGTGGGAACGACACCTCAGAGGGTTTGGTTATGTTTAGAAGACTATCGGCCGAAGCATTCGGCACATTCTGGCTGGTATTCGGTGGTTGCGGCAGCGCCATTCTTGCGGCGGGCGTGCCCGATGTCGGCATCGGTTTTGTCGGTGTATCGCTGGCATTCGGCCTCACGGTGCTCACCATGGCCTATGCGGTAGGCGGCATTTCGGGTGGACACTTCAACCCGGCGGTCTCGCTCGGCCTCGCGATCGCCGGCCGCTTTGCCTACAAGGATCTGGTGCCCTACTGGGTGGCGCAGCTGATCGGCGGCGTTGCGGGTGCGGCCGTGCTGTTCATCATCGCTTCGGGCGTTGCCGGCTATACGCCGGGTGGCTTTGCCTCGAACGGCTACGACACGCTGTCGCCGGGTGGCTACGGGCTCACCGCGGTGCTGGTTGCCGAAGTGGTGCTCACGGCGTTCTTCCTGATCGTCATCCTCGGCTCCACCGCCAAGGCAGTGCCGGCCGGTTTCGCGCCGATCGCCATCGGGCTCAGCCTGACGTTGATCCACCTGATCTCGATCCCGGTGTCCAACACCTCGGTCAATCCGGCCCGCTCGATCGCCGCGGCGATCTTTGCGCAGAACGGCGCGCTGGGCCAGGTCTGGCTGTTCATCGTGGCGCCGCTGATCGGCGCCGCCATCGGCGCGGCGATCTGGAAATACGTGCTGTCGCCGGGCGAAAGCCCCGCCAATATCGGCCAGGTCGAGTAAGACCACGTATCGACACAAAACCAAGGGCCGGGAGACCGGCCCTTTTCCTTTGCGCATTCGGGTACGGGCTAACCAGGTCGGACGCGGTCGCGGCGCCGGACGGGATCGCAAGTAGCACTCTCCCACCCACCGGCTGTCATCCCAGCGAAAGCTGGGACCCATCTATCAGCTGGTGCGGGCGGCGAGTTGGGTCCCAGCTTTCGCTGGGATGACATCGAGTGAGTCCGCAGATCGAGAACATGACTGCAGATTTCGGGAGGGCATTGGTGAAACCACCCGGGGCCGACGGGCGTTTGTTCCGATCGCAGTCGTTCATCCGGATGTGCCGGCATGTTCACGCATGGCATCGAGCCCAGTTTCACCGATCGACACGAGGCCGGCCGGGCATTGGCCGCCGAACTCGCGCTTCTCCACCTCGACAACCCATTGATCCTGGCGCTGCCGCGCGGTGGAGTGCCCGTCGCGCGTGAGGTGGCGACCGCACTTGGCGCCGAGCTCGACCTGCTGCTGGTGCGCAAGATCGGCGCGCCGGGACATGAGGAGTATGGCATCGGCGCCGTGGCTGAAGGGGCGCATCCGCAACTGGTGGTGAGCGAAGCGGTGCTCGGTCTGGCCGGGGCATCGCAAGGCTACCTCGAGGCCGAACAGGAGCGGCAGCTGGCCGAGATCGAGCGGCGACGGCTGCTGTGGCGCGGCGGCCGACCGCCGATTCCGGTGACCGGACGCACCTGCGTCGTCGTGGACGACGGCGTCGCCACCGGCAATACCGCCCGTGCCGCGATCCGGTCGTTGCGCTTCGATGGCGCGGCCCGGATCATCCTCGCCGTACCGGTGGCGCCGCCCGACGTGATCGAGCAACTGGCGCAGGAGGCGGACATGCTGGTCTGCCTGAAGACGCCCGAGCCATTCCTCGCGGTGAGCCTCCACTACCGGCATTTCGGCCAGCTCGGCGACGAACAGGTGACGGAACTTCTCGGCTAGCGCGTCACGATCAGGGCGCCGCGGGCCGGATGTAATCGGAGTAGACCCAGCCGCGTCCGCCATTAGGGCCGCTGACCAGGGTCCAGTTGCCCTCGATGCGGGTCACCGACAAGCGGGCGCCGCGCTCGAGAGCGACGACCTTGGCGCTGCGCTTGTTGGGTTTGGCGCGCACCCAGAGGGACTCCACCGCCACTTCATGGGTGAGGGCTGGCGGTTCGGAAACGCTGGTCGTGCCGGCAGTGTCCATTGGCTGCACGGGCACGGACTTCGCGATATCGAGGTCGGTAGCGGCAATCCTGGGCAAGTAAGCCACATAGCTGGGCCGCGGGTCCGATTTCACCGGCGCAGCGGCGACTGCCTCGGCCAGCCGTTCGACGGTGAATACGGCTCCGGCGGTGATGACGAGACCGGCAGCGGCGAGCGTGCCGGCGAACCACACGAGAGAGTGAACGGACCGCGCCATGGGTCAGCTCCGTATCGCCTCCCGGCCCGGTCGGAGGTTAGCTGTGAGGTCGGCTGGCGCCTCGGAAGGCGACGCACCTCAAGTCGCATCCGGGCCAAAAGGTTCCGGCGGCATTTCCTCAAATGCCGCCGGCTTGCAGAGCTTCGTCAGGTTTCACCGATGCTGGCCGGAACCCGCCGCAGCACATGCAGCAGGTACTCCTTGCGGTTCAGCGGATTGTTGTCGGAGCGCCGCCGGATGGGCGGCGGCCCGGCAACGGCGCGGTAGCCGGCAAAGCTGGTCTCGAGGACGCCCTCGCCATGCGTCAGCCCGGGCAGCAGTTGCTGCAACTCATGTACCCTCGCCGCGGCGATCTCGCCTTCGACCACGTAGCTCGCGCCTTCCAGCACCGGCTGGCCCGGCAGGGCATCGAGCCGCGCCAGCACCGACAAGGCTGCCGCCAGCGCCTCGGACGGCACATCGATGAGGAAGTGGTGGATCGGCTTGCAGACCGCGGTGCCGGCGAGCCGCAGCGCCTCCATCAGCACGAGCGGCGTCAGGTTGCGAAAATCGCCGGCGGCGCTCATCGGCGCCTTGTGGGCGGCATCGGTGACGCCGACGATCGCGTCGGTCACCTGCCAGCCCATCAGCCCCTGCCGCAGCGTCTCGCCAATCGCCGCTTCTATGGCTTCATAGAATGCCACCGGCATGGCGCCGAACATCGCCTCGAGCCGGATATCGAGACCCGAGCCGACCGGTCCGGGCGCGATGCGAATGCCGACCGTGGCGAGGAACGGGTTGGGCGGCTTGAAGATCAGCTCGACCGCCGCGCCGCTGCCGAGCGGGCGCTCGACGCAGATCATGGTGGTTTCGCGGAACGCTACCCTGAGCCCGTAGTCGGTGAGGAGCGTCGCCTCGATCACCTCTTTCTGCACCTCGCCGTAGAGCGAGACGAAGATCTCCTGCCGGATATCGTCCTTGCGCAGGTTGATCAGCGGATCCTGCTCGGCCAGTTGCCCGAGCGCCGTCCACAGGGCGCGGCGATCGGCGGCCGCGACCGGCACCACCAGCGTTTCGAGCGTCGGAGGCGCGAAGTGCTGCGCTGCCGGGCGCGGCGCGATGCCGATGCTGTCGCCGATCCGCACATCGAGGCCGCGCAGCCGGGCGATCTCGCCGGCCACCACCCGATCGCGCCGCACGACGGCGCCGCGCTCGAACACCTCGACGCCGGTGATCTTGGCGTCTTCGCCGCGCAGCTGCAGACGCTCACGGTTATGGAGGGCGCCCGCGAACATCCTGACATAGGCGAGCTTTTCGCCGGCCGGACCGCGATCGACCTTGAACACCGTGCCCGAGGCCGGGGCCTCGAGCTCGGCAGACGGGGCGGGCAGCAGCTCGGCGATGCCTGACAGCAGCGTCTCCACCCCGGCCCCCGATATGGCCGAGCCCATGAACACCGGGTGCAGCCGGCCGGCACGGCTCTGCTGCACCAATGCTCCGCGCAGCCGGTCGTAAGGCAGGTGGCGGTTGTCGACATAGGCAGCAAGCACGGCCTCGTCGTGCTCGGCGAGATGTTCGGCGAGGCTGTCGCGGAAAGCCCCGTCGTCGGGACCGAACGGGGCAAATGCCGCAGCAGCAGTGCCGAGCCCCTGCCCCATGCCCATCGGCACAATATCCGGCGTCAGCCGACGGCGGATGGTCGCAAGCACCCCGGTCCGGGTCGGCGCCGGCCCGATCGAGCTTGTTGATGAAGATCAGCGTAGGAATCTTGAGCCGCTTCAGCGCCCGCATCAAGACGCGGGTCTGGCCCTGCACGCCTTCGACCGCCGAAACCACCAGCACGGCGCCATCGAGCACGTTCAGCACCCGCTCCACCTCGGCGATGAAATCGGGGTGGCCGGGGGTGTCGATCAGGTTGATCGTCGTGTCATGGGCGACGAACGACACCACGGCAGCCTTGATGGTGATGCCGCGCTGGCGCTCCAGCGCCATTGTATCGGTCTGGGTATTGCCGCCATCGACGCTGCCGAGGCGGTCGATGACACCGGCTGCGTAAAGCAGCCGTTCCGTCAGAGATGTCTTACCGGCGTCGACATGCGCCAGAATCCCAAGGTTCAGTGTTCGCATTGCGCGTCACGTTCTCAAGTTGGGGAAGGGCTCCTTTCTCGATGAACATGACTCGGGGCATTGCGATCTCCATGGGTTCGCCAGGGGCGGTGTTAGAGCACGGGGTGGGAATGCGGGCAAGCGCCTGACTGATAGAGACGGCCCCCTCCCGGCCTCCCCCATGAAGGGGGAGGTGAAGAGTTGAGGCTCTGTCTTGAACTGTGCCCATGAACCAGCGGGACACCTCCCCCTTCATGGGGGAGGAGGGAGGGGGCCGTCTGCTGCAGTCAGCGGCCCAAGGCGCTAGTTCAGGTAATCCTTGTAGACCCAGCCGGTGCGGCCCTGGTCGTCGGTGATCTTCAGCCAGCCGCGCCGGTTTTCGCTCACCGTGACCTTCTCGCCGCCGGCAAGGCCGAACACCCGGCCGTTCGACTTGCCCGGGCCAGAGCGGACATTGACGCCGGAGCCGGCAACGGTGCGGGTGTCGCCGGAGGCGGCCGCTTCCTGTTTGGCGGGTGCGGGTTCCGGCTCCGGCTTGGCTTCCGGCTCGACGGCAGCCTGTTCTTTCACCGGTTCCGGCTCGGGTTCGGCAATCGGCTCGGGCTCAGGCTTGGGCGCGGATTTGGCCGCCTCGGCGAGCTTGCGCTCAGCCTCCGCCTTGACGCTTGCAGCAGTTTCGGCCGGCGCTTCGGCAAACGCGGCGACATCGAGCGGCGTCGGGCGTTCCAGCGGCTTGGTCGTCTCGCCGGCAACGGCATCGGCGGCCTCGACCGCGGTTTCGTCCTGCGATACCGGCGGCCCGGCGCCATCGCCTTCGGCATAGGTTTCGGGGTCGTTGACGGCATTGGCCACCGCGCCCCGCAGCCAGCCCTCATCATCGGAAGCGAGCGCCACGAAGGTATTGCCAATCATCTGGTCGACGCGCTGCGCTCGCTTGACGCCTTCCGGTACCGCCGGAGCCTTGCTCACAGCGACGGCGGAAGCAGCGGGAGTTGGTGCAACCGCCTCGGGGGCGGGCGTGGCGGCCGGGCTGAGCGAAGCCTCGACAGGAGCAGGCAATGTCGCAGCGGGCGCGGCGCTGGCGGCGGCAACCGGCGCCTTGCCGGCGAAGCATTGGCTCAGCCCGCCGCACTGCAGGCCGATAAGCACTGCGCCGATGGCGCCAATGCCAAGCACCGCCAGTGCCGGCGCCCCGACACGGACCAGAAGTTGCTGAGTTGTTGCCCTTCGCCGACGCGCCGAGTGGCGCGAAAGCTCGTCGAATGCCCCGTTCATGGCCCTTACAATGATTAACAAGCTTGGGGAAAGTCTGTCCCGAAAGCGACGCAAATCGGGCAATGCCTTGACGGACTCCGGATTGCCACGATCGGCCGGGCGAAGCATCTAGCCTGCCAATTGCAGCACGACGCTGCCGCGCTTGCGTCCGGTATCGACGTGGCGATGCGCCTCAACCACCTGATCGAGCTGATAAATCCGGTCGATGACCGGCCGCAGCGCGCCCGCCTTGGCGAGCTCGATTTCGAAGGCCACATCCTCGGGCCGGGGCTTGAAGCTGATCGGGATCACCCGCTTGCCGCTGCGCCGGCTGTTCCGGCCGGCGCCGAGCATGCCCTTCAGGTCGAGGATCACCAGCAGCAGCGCCCCGCCCGGCTTCAGCGAGTGCTCCACCCGCTCGAACGGTGCATTGCCGACGCACTCGAAGATCACGTCGTACTGCTTGCCGTTCCGGGCAAAATCCTCAGCCTTGTAGTCGATGACGTGGTCGGCGCCGAGCGAGCGCACCAGCTCGGCATTGCCGGCGCTGGTCACCGCCGTGACCACGGCGCCGAAGTGTTTCGCCACCTGCACGGCCGAGGTGCCGACGGCGCCGGAAGCGCCGTTCACCAGCACCTCGTCACCGGGCTTGATCGGGCATCGCCGGATGCACTCGCCAACGGTGTGGCCGCCGAACACCAACGCTACGGCGTCCTCGAAGCTCCAGCCCTCGGGCTTGAGCACCATCGCCTCGGTCTCATTGAGCGTGACGTATTCGGCATGTCCGCCGAACTTCATGCCGGTGAGGCCCACCACCGCGTCGCCCGGTTTGAAGCGGGTCACGCCATCGCCCACCGCCTCGATCACGCCGGCGAAATCCATGCCGAGGATTTTCTTGCGCGGTGCGAAGATGCCGATGGTCAGCGGCCCGAAGAAGCCGAGCCCCTTGGGCAGGTCGCGGGTGCGCAGCCGATAGTCGCCGGCGCTGACGGTCGAGGCGTGGACGCGGATCAGCACCTCACCTGCCCTCGGCACCGGCTTGGGCAGGTCCTCCACCCGCACCACCTCCGGCCCGCCGAACGACCGATACACCGCTGCCCGCATTGCGTTAGCTCCCTCATGCCCGACCCAAGCTAGACATGGTGCGCGTCGGGGCAATTACAATCGGGGCCGCGGCGCCGGGGCGCCGCCATGTCAGCCTTCGTCAGGGTTCATCCCCGGCGGCTTCTCGGTTAAGGTCCGGCCCCGACCATCCGGAATCGTTTCATGCATCTCGTTCTCGTCGACGGCTCAGGCTTCATCTTCAGGGCCTTCCATGCCCTGCCGCAGCTTACCCGCAAGAGCGACAAGCTGCCGGTCGGCAGCGTGATCGGGTTCTGCAACATGATCTGGAAGCTCGGCGAGGATCTCTCGGGCGATGACGCGCCGACGCATATGGCGGTGATCTTCGACTATTCGAGCAAGACTTTTCGCGATGAGATTTACGCCGAATACAAGCAGCACCGGCCGCCGGCGCCGGAGGAACTGGTGCCGCAGTTCCCGCTGACCCGCGCCGCCACCCGCGCCTACGGCCTGCCCTCGATCGAGATGGAAGGCTATGAGGCCGACGATATCATCGCGACCTACACGGCGCTCGCCAAGGATGCCGGCGGCAAGGTGACGATCGTTTCGTCCGACAAGGACCTGATGCAGCTGGTGGAGCCGGATGGCTCGGTGCGGCTGCTCGACACCATTCCACGCCCCGGCCAGCCGCCGCTGCGCTGGATCGGTTCGGACGAAGTGTTCGCCAAGTTCGGCGTCGGGCCCGACAAGGTGATCGAAGTGCAGGCGTTGTGCGGCGATGCGGTCGACAACGTGCCGGGCGTTCCCGGCATCGGGGTGAAGACCGCGGCCGAGCTGATCAACACCTTTGGCGATATCGAGACGCTGTTGAGCCGCACCGCCGAGATCAAGCAGCCGAAGCGCCGCGAAGCGCTGGAAGCCAATGCCGAGCTCGCCCGCATCTCGAAGCGGCTGGTGACGCTCAACCGCGAGACGCCGGTGGAGCTGCCGCTCGAGGACCTGGTGCGCCAGCCGGTCGAGCCGGCAAAGCTGTTCCCGTTCCTCAAGGCGATGGAATTCTTCGCCATCTCGAAGCGGCTCGGCACCCTGCTCGATGCCGACCCCGAGGCCTGGCCGGCCGACCCTGAGCTGGCGGCCAAACCCGCCGAGCCGGTGGGCTTTGACAACAATGCCCGGGCCGAAGCGCGCGCGGCGCGGCAATCGGCCGAGGGGCGGGCGGACTCCGCCCCGGTGCTGCATGCCAAGCTCGAGCACGAAAAGATTAAGGCGATCCCGCTCGATCATTCGAAATACGAGATCATCCGAGATGCGGCGCACCTGCAGCGCTGGATCGACGCGGCTTATGCCGAGGGCATCGTCGCCACCGACACCGAGACGACCGGGCTCGACAACCAGACCGCCGACCTCGTCGGCATCTCGTTCTCGACCGAGCCGGGCAATGGCGCCTACCTGCCGCTCGGCCATACCGAGGGGCACGGCGACCTCTTAGGCGGCGGCATGGCCGAGGGGCAGATGGACCTCCGCGCCGCGCTCGACCAGCTGAAGCCGCTGTTCGCCGATCGCTCGATCCTGAAAATCTTCCACAACGTCAAATACGACCTCGGCATCCTTGCCCGCTACGGCATCGAGGTGCGCTCGTTCGACGACAATTTGCTGCTCAGCTATTCGCTCGATGGCCCGCAGTTCAACACCATGGGCGAGCTGAGCGATCACTGGCTCGGCCTCGCGGGCATGTCGATCAAGGACCTGATCGGCTCAGGCAAGACACAGAAGACCTTTGCGCAGGTTTCGATCGCCGACGCAGCAAAGTATGCCGCCGAAGATGCCGACCTGACCTTCCGGCTTTGGAAGGTGCTGAAGCCGCGGCTGGTGGCCGAAAACATGACCACGCTCTACGAGACCATCGAGCGGCCGCTGGCCCCGGTGCTGGCGCGCATGGAGGGCCGCGGCATCACCGTCGACCGGCAGATCCTCAGCCGACTCTCGGGCGATTTCGCGCAGCGCGCCGCGGCGCTCGAAGCCGAGGCCTACGAGCTGGCCGGCTCCAACTTCAACCTCGGTTCGCCCAAGCAGCTGGGCGAAATCCTGTTCGACCGCATGGGCCTGCCCGGTGGGACCAAGACCAAGACCGGCGCCTGGTCGACCGGCGCCGACGTGCTCGAGGAGCTCGCGACGCAGGGCATCCCGCTCGCCCGCACCATCGTCGACTGGCGCCAGCTGACGAAGCTGATGGGCACCTATACCGATGCGCTGCCGAGCTACATCAACCCCAGGACGGGCCGCGTCCACACCACCTATTCGCAGCACTCGGTGCTGACCGGGCGGCTGAGCTCGAACGACCCGAACCTGCAGAACATTCCGGTGCGCACCGAAGATGGCCGGAAGATCCGCACCGCCTTTGTCGCGCCCGCTGGCAAGACGCTGATCAGCGCCGACTATTCGCAGATCGAACTCCGCGTCCTCGCCCATATCGCCGATATCCAGGCGCTGAAGGATGCGTTTGAGGAAGGGCTCGACATTCACGCCATGACGGCGTCGGAAATGTTCGGCGTGCCGGTCGAGGGCATGCCGTCGGAAGTACGGCGCCGCGCCAAGGCGATCAATTTCGGCATCATCTACGGCATCTCGGCCTTTGGTTTGGCCAATCAACTAGGAATCGAGCGCTCGGAAGCCGGCGAGTACATCAAGACCTACTTCGCCCGCTTCCCCGGCATCCAGGATTACATGGCCGAACAGCGCCGCAAGGTGAAGGCCGACGGCTATGTCGAGACCATTTTCGGGCGCAAGGTGAACTTCCCCAACGCCAACAGCTCGCACCCCGCCGAACGCAGTTTCGTCGAACGCGCGAGCATCAACGCCCCGATCCAGGGCTCCGCCGCGGACATCATCCGCCGCGCCATGATCCGCATGGAACCGGCGCTGAAGGCCGCCGGCTCAGATGCACAGATGCTGCTGCAGGTGCACGACGAACTGATCTTCGAGGTGGACGAAGGCAAGGAAGACGGCGTGATCCCTGTCATCGTCAAGACGATGGAGAACGCGTCGGAACCGGCAGTGCGGCTGACCGTGCCGATCAAGGTGGACGCGCACGCGGCCAAGGATTGGGACGGGGCGCATTAGCGCTTTGCCATCAGTCGGGACACCCTCCCCCTCGCGGGGAGGGTAGCGCAGCCCGGGAGCAACGCGACCTGGCGCAGCTAGGGTGGGGGGCGAAGCGCGCTCAGGCTCAACGATGGCGCACCCAGTGCCCTAGGGTTAATCGCACATGGCGCAACACGCACCTCTTGCCTTCTCCCCTTGTGGGAGAATGTGCCCGAAGGGCGGATGAGGGGCCGCGCAACGAAGTGTAGCGCGGCTGGAGCGAAGCGACGGACGTCCAGCACGCGGAGAGAACCCCTCATCCGGCCTTCGGCCACCTTCTCCCACAAGGGGAGAAGGCAATCGCTGCACCGCCAGCGCCCGATGCCCCCAGTCAGCCCTTCTTCGCCTTAGGCTTCGGCATCGGCAGCGCCGCCGTGGTCACCCGCACCAACTCCGCCATCCACTCCGCATCATCCCAGCGCTCCCCGGCAATCCGAAAACTCGGCCTGGCGCCGCTGTAAGCCGGCTGCTCATCCACCGCGTCGCCGAGAAACGCCCGCCCCTCCGGCGTCGGCTTCAAAAAGAACTGGTCGTCACAGACCAGCGCAACGATCTTGCCGTCGCAGTAGAGCCCGTACT
The DNA here is from genome assembly GCF_058806655.1 of Devosia sp. GW821-FHT12F11. Lineage (NCBI taxonomy): Bacteria > Pseudomonadati > Pseudomonadota > Alphaproteobacteria > Hyphomicrobiales > Devosiaceae > Devosia > Devosia sp. GW821-FHT12F11. The sequence continues at coordinate 1,040,194 of NZ_JBXAPX010000001.1, read as the reverse complement.
CGCCGAACATCTTGCGGGCGGAGACGGAGCCCGCTGAGTCGAGCTGTTCGAGGAGGTAGTCGACGGTGGATTGTTGTGACGATGCTTCTAGCTCCAACAAACTTATCGCCTCTACCCAAACATCAATCAGTATTCTAGAACACACTCACTCGTGCTACTAACACGGCGCGTGCATTTGGGGGATCGCATGCCTTTTCAGCAGATTACAATATTTCGACTCGATGCTTCGGTTACGTCGCTTGATGATTTCATCAAGACAGTCGACTCCAAGGGCAATGACCTACCACAGGCGCGCAGCTTAGCTCTGCCTACCGTCGAGGGCATCGAGTCCGCAACGGCGAAGGCCGTCGTACGCACCTCTTTTGGGAAGCTTACAACTGAAGACGACATACCGTGGATGGCCTTCATCAACGAGCGAGTGACCGGCGATCCATTTGAGTATGAGGCACAGAACAAGCATCCCAGTGGCTGCATCGCCCTACAATTGATCAGCTCTGGAAAGACTACCCACTATGCGCTGACCTTCGGACAGGGCGGTGAAGGGTTGATCGTCGGAGATCGTATTGATCGTGAGTTTGGCATTAAGGTCGCGATGAATATTTCGCAAGACGGGGCCCTTAGGCGCATTCAAACCAGCATCCATGAGATCATATCCACGCAAGCGGAGCGGCAAATAAGTACTGGTGGGCCACTTTCTTCATTCAACATTGATGGAGAAAAAGAATTGCTCCGAACGCTATCCGGCAAAGCCAAGACCGAATTCGCATTCGTCAAATCCTTCACGGGACGAGAATCCATAAGTCTCAGGATAGAAGGCGACGATCCAATATCATGGGAGGCCTTGCTTCCCTGGATCAACTCTCTAAGCGACGCTTCTGAGAGGATCGACTACAGGCACCTCTTTCCTGACTACGACAACTTCGTTTTTGAAACGAACAAGACCCTCATCGGTGCACTTGACGACCTCATTTTTGACCGGATACGGAATGAGCTGTTGGACGACATATTCATGGCTCCCCCAGAGTTCGTCGACTTCGACGAACTCATATTCTCGTACAATTCCGACCGCACCACGGAGTACGACGATCTATCTCTCCTGGATTGGCTCAGGTCACGTGACCGAAATTTTCGGTCTGACTCAAGCGTGAACTCCTTGAAGCGAGCCTCTGTCTTCGCCTTTGACGTCAACACTGCAGCGAGGGTCAGGACTTGGAGCGTATACAAATGCTTGGTGGCGGAGGTGACTGTTGACGGGACGATCTACGTTCTAAGCATGGGACAGTGGCGGCGAGTGTCGGCCAACCTAAAGCAGCAAATCGATGACGCTGCCGCGCACGTCCCAACTGCGATGCCCGCCTATCTTCCGACCGATGTGAGCATTTGGTCGCCCGATGGCGCCGTTGACGTTGCTGGCATCGCGACGGGTGAAAACCGTGAGTCCGTTTACAACGAGGCAGCGCGGAACGCCTCCGTCGAACTCTTCCTCTTTGATACTGCAAAGATCGAGATCGCCGGTGAGAAGCGTTATGAGGTCTGCGATCTCCTTCACACGAACAAGGCGTTTGTTCACGCGAAGCGCTTGCGATCACATTCGGCATCCATCAGCCACTTATTTGTTCAGGCGCGCTTCTATGCGGATGCCCTTCTGGGCGACTCTCGATGCCGCGCAGGGATGCGAGACTACATCACCGCCAATCCTGCGGGCCGACCGGCGGCGCCGTTCTTGGACGTAATTCCAATAGACCGATCTGAGCTTGTTCCAAATCAGTACACCGTTGTCTTCGCGATCCTCGTTGAGGAGAATAGGGGGATCGCCGATCTGCCATTCATGGCACGCTACGAGCTTGTGAAGACGCATAGACATCTGGTTGATGTCCTTGGTTTTCGGTGCCTCGTGTGCTTTCCTCGGATAGTACTAGGCCCTTAGGAACAGGAGGCCTTCGGCATCCATCCCCGCCCCCACGCGTTCCCCCTGCTCCAACAAACAAGGAGCAGTGTCATGTCGAACCTTTCCGGTATCCGCGAGCATATGGAAGTCATTGGCGCCGATGGGGTGCATGTGGGGATTGTGGATCGGGTTGAGGGTGGGCGGATCAAGCTTACCAAGGCCGAGGCGCCGGGTGGCAGCCATGAGGGGCACCACCATTATGTGCCGGGCATCCTCGTCGCCGCCGTCGAGGGCGACAAGGTGAGGCTGTCGGCCGATGCGGCCAATGCCGAGCTGTTCGAGGAAGAAGAGGACGGCAAGACGCGGCACTGAGGCGGGCCTCTGTCACCCTCCCCCTCGCGGGGAGGGTAGCGCAGCCGGGAGCGGCGCGACCTGGCGGAGCTTGGGTGGGGGGCGACGCACGCTGGATGGAACGCGGTTTCGCTTCGCAGCTACGGTCCCGATGCCAAGTACATCCCCTGATGGGAAGGGGCCCACGCACCAATCGAGCGCGCTTCACCCCCCACCCTTGATCCCTCCCCGCGAGGGGGAGGGTGACGACTGCAACATCGAGCGCTGATCGTTCTGCGTGTCGTGAGCTTACGTTATCAAGACCCGGCGAAACTGGAATTTCGCGCTCGCTGCGCTTCCGTTTGGGGCGCGGCTATGCCATTGGGATTGCATACTGATTATTCTTTGCGGTGGGCTCCAATGAACAAGACTGTGCTTCTGCTGGCTGCAGGCGCCTCGGCGCTGGCCATTTCCTCGGCCTCGGCGGCCGATCTCATCATCGACACCCCGGTCGAGACCGGCGTGGTGCAGGCCAGCGGGAACTGGGACGGCGCCTTTATCGGCGTGTTCGGTGGCTATGGCTGGGGCGAGCTTGATCCCGGCCCGGCTCCCTTCGCGTTTCCCGACCCGGCCGGTTGGCTGCTCGGCGTCAACGCCGGCGCCAACTTCACGCTGGACAACGGCATCGTGCTGGGCGTCGTCGGCGACATCGCCTGGGCCGACATCACCGATACGGTCACAACAGTCGCGCCGTTTACCCTCACCTCGACTATCGACTGGGCCGGTTCTCTTCGCGGTCGGGTCGGCTTCGATGGCGGCGCCTTCCTACCCTACCTGACGGCGGGCGTGGCCTTCGCCCACAATACCTTTGCCGCGACGAGCGGAATGGGGCCGTCGGAAGCCGATGCAACTCATGTCGGCTGGACGGTCGGCGCCGGCGTCGAGTTCGCCGCCACCGAGAACCTCTCGGTCGACCTGCTTTACCGCTACAGCGACTACGGCGATGCCAGCTATGAGCTCGGCCCCGAGATTGGCCTCACCGCGCACCAGGTTACGGTCGGCCTGAACTGGGGCTTCTAACCTCGCGGTCGACACTTGTTGATCCGCACCGGTCAGCGACAGAGTTCGACGGGCGGCTTCGGCCGCCCATTTCATTTTCGGCTACCAGAGGTTGCGGCCGTCGATGACGTTCACCGGCAGCGACTGCATCAGCTCGTAGTCGTCGAGAATCTTGACGTTGATCGCCATTTTCTTCCGCTCCGGCACCGCGGTGTCCTCGAGCGAATAGTCGGGGCTGACGCCGTAAGTGGTACAGCCACAGCGGGTGCAGAAGTGGTGTTCGTGCAGCGGGCTCACCGGGGAATAGACCGCACCATAGGTGTCAGAGAGGATGCGCGGGCCGCCGACATCGTAATAGGCCCAGAGGCCGCCGGATTTGGTGCACCAGGTGCAGGTGCATTGGGTGGCCTCGGTCGGCGCCTCGGGCAGCTCGATGCGGGTGCCGCCGCAGTAACAGGTGGCGATGGTGCTCATCGGGGGTCTCCTTGTCTGATCACGACAAGGTTTGCCTGGGGCATGCTGACAAAGGCTGTCAGCAGTGACGCGGGCCACCAGGCTTCGAGCCCTCCAAGACCCCCTCTCTTGCAATTTCTAAGGCTTAGCCAAACGGCTAAACCTAAGAAATCGCTTTCTCCCCCGCCAAGGAGAGATGATCCGTGGCTTCCACTTGCATCGGAGCATCAGTCGGGACTCTCCCCCTTGGCGGGGAGAAAGCGAAAACTTGGGCTTAGCGCAGCTAAGTCCTTAGTTTTCGCAAGAGAGGGGGTCTTGGGAGCCACCGGGTCTGCCCCCTTCCGGGGGAAGGATGGGAAGGGGTGGGGCCCATGCACCAGCTGAGCGTGGTTCACCCCCCACCCTTGATCCCTCCCCGCAAAGGGGAGGGTGACGACTGCGTGATCGAGCCAAAGAAGGCCGGCGGTCTCCCGCCGGCCCCGCTCACTATGTCGATCAGCCCGGGAAGCTCGGCTTGGCCGGGAGTTCCTGCTTCAGGAAGGCCGGGACCACTGCCTTCATGATCTCGACATTGGCGGGGTTGAAAAACACGTTGATGTGGCTGGTGCCGGGGAGGACCAGCAGCTGGGTCTTGGGCAAACCGAGCATGTCGCCGTTGACGAGGCCGCCGGCGGCCTGGTGGTGTTTGGCGATGTAGTCGAGCCCGACGATATCGGCGTCACCGTAGATATAGAGCGAGGGCACGCTGATCTTCTTGAAATCGGCCGACCAGTCGAAGGTGGTGAGGTCGAGCTGTTTCAGCTTTTCGACCAGCACCGGAAAATTCTCCGGGTGCGGGTTCAGCCGCTTGTATTCGCCTTCGAACGGGGTGTTGGCGAACATCTCGGGGGTGATCCCCTCGATCATCTTCATGAAATCGGGGCCCATGGTCTCCTCGTCATATTTGTAGCCAGCGGACGCGGCGACGATGCGGGTGACCTTTTCGGGGTGATCGATGGCGAAGCGGATGGCGACGCCGCCGCCCATCGAAAAGCCGAACAGCGCGGCCTTATCGATCTTCAGTTCGTCGAGCAGCGCCGCCACGTCGTCGGACATGCCTTCATAAGTGATCGGGGTGTCGCGATCACTGGTGTGGCCGTGGCTCTGCAGCTCGACGGCGATCACCTTGTGGTCCTTGGCCAGGGTCGGGATCAGCCCGGCCCAGTTGCTGTCGACCGACATGTAGGCGCCGTGCAGCAGCACCAGCGGTTCGCCGTCGCCATGCACCTCATAGTACATGTCGAGGCCGTTGATTTTGGCGGTTTCAGCCTGGGCGGCGCCGGCAAAGCCGAGGGCAAGGGCGGCAAGAAGGGCGGTCTTCATGGTCGTTTCTCCTGTTGTCGTCGGCGCGTCCCTCGCGCCTTCTGACTTCACGACGAGCGGTGAAATCGGGAATCGACAGGCCACACGAAAAAACTTCAGGCGGGGTCCGGGGGTTCCAATCCGCCGGGGTCTGCGCGTGGTAGGCTCAGGCATGTTCGAGCATTTCGTTGCAGCGCAGGAGCCGGTTTACGCCGAGGTGCTGGCCGAACTGCGGGCCGGGCGGAAACAGACGCACTGGATGTGGTTCATCTTCCCGCAGCTTCGGGCCCTCGGCCGCAGCGCCACGGCTTTGCGCTTCGGCATTGCCGACCTCACGGAGGCGCGGGCGTATCTGGCGCACCCGGTGCTGGGAGCGCGGCTCCGCGAGTGTGCGGAGATCGTCAACGGGGTTGGCGGAAAGACGGCGCACGAGATCTTCGGCTCGCCGGACGATGTGAAGCTCAGATCGTCGATGACGCTGTTCGCGCATGCGGCGGAGAATGCGGGGCCGTTCCGGCGGGTGCTGGAGCGGTATTATGACGGGGCGGAGGATGCGGTGACGTTGGGGCTTATTGGATAGCCCACCGCGCCCTGCCCCATACTCGGTGTCATCCCAGCGAAAGCTGGGACCCAACTCGCCGCAGCGCAGGTGGATGGATGGGTCCCAGCTTTCGCTGGGATGACAGCCGGCGGGGGTGGTTGGATTTGGGGCCACCAAGGGATGCAAAAGCCCTACCCCTCGGCCTCCAGCGCTGCGATCAGTTCGATCTCGCTCTCGTAATTGCCGAGCTCGGCCAGGGCCGTTTCCAGCATGGCGACCCGCCGCTTGATGGTGCGGTGCTGTTCGGCCTTGGCGGCGACCTGGGCGTCGAGGCGTTCGGCGAAGATGTTGCGGTCTTCGTCGGTGCGGCGAATGCGGGCGCGCAGCGTCTGCAGGGCGCCGATCTCGGTGTCGGTGCGGGCCATGGAAAGCCGGGCATCGGCGAGGCCGGTCTGCACGGCGGCCGACATCTGAGCGATGAAATCGACGTTCTCGAGCTTCAGCCGGGTGGCGATGGCGGTTTCGACCGCGGCATCGAACATGTCGGCGAGGATCGCCGCCACCTCGCGGCGATAGCTGGTCACGGCCTCGTCGTCGATAATGCCGGTCTCGTCGAACAGCCGGCGCGAGTCGGGATCGGAGAGCAGGCCAAAGGCGCGGACCACCAGTACGAAATGCTCGGGGTCGCCGCCCCGGTCGGGGTGGGCGACCTGCACCTTGCGGCGGTAGGCCTGCTTGATGTCGGCGTGACGGGCGGCCTTGCCGACGCCCAGCACGTCATAGGGATCGAACACGGTCATCGCTGGGCTCATAGCAGGTCATCGCCGGTGGTTGAAGCCAAGGGTAGCGGCAAGGACGAAATCTGCCTATATCCCCGATATGTTCCCGACCGTTCCGACCGCTCCGCTCCGCCCGTTCTCCGCCATTGTCTTCGATATGGATGGCACGCTGCTCGATACCGAGATGGTGTTCAAGCAGATCGTGTGGGATGTGAGCACCGAGCTCGGCTTCGAAATGACCGAGGCGGTGCACCACGCCATGGTGGGCTCCAGCCACGAGACCACCAACCGGCTGCTGGTCGAGGCCTATGGGGTCAGCTTCCCCTACACGATCTTCGACGAGAAGTGCCGGGTGCTGATGAAAGAGAAGATGAGCGAGGCCGTGCCGGTGAAGACCGGCGTGCATGAGCTCCTGGCCGAGCTGACGGCGCGGCGTATCCCGGCGGCGGTCGCCACCTCTTCGCGCTCGGCGCACGCGCTGGGCCATCTGGGTGGCGCGGGGATCCTCTCGAGGTTCGAGACGGTGGTGACGCGCGACGACGTGATCAACCCCAAGCCGCATCCCGAGCCCTACCTGATGGCGGCAAAGCGCCTCGGGATCGATCCGAGCCTCTGCATCGCGGTGGAAGACTCGCATACCGGGGTGCGCGCCGCGCATGCGGCGGGGCTGCAGACCATCATGGTGCCCGACATCGTCGCCCCCTCCGACGAGATCAGCGCGCTCTGCGTCGCGGTGATGCACAGTCTCCATGATCTGAGGACTGCGGCGTTCGCCAAGGCCTGACCCGGCCACAAGTCCAGCTGGAATCGCCACGTTAATTCACGTCCTCGCAGGGGGCGTGGAAACTGTGTCGTTCGGGCAACGATTCGGATCGATTAACTTTTATCGATTGCCGAAACACCCCCTTACCCATCTCCAAATCTCAAGAAAATCAGGGCTTTCGCCCGGGTGCGAGAGCCATTAACCTCAAATTAGGAACCTAACATTCATGGTTAAGTAACTGTAAATTCTGGGTTCCATCGCTACCCAAGCTCGGCTACGTTCCGGTCAAGGGTAACTAGACAACTGGGGCTGCCTCGGGGGCGGCATCGGGGGAAGGTAGGCGGATTGCGAGCAAGGTCGATCGCACCAGCGATGCGTGTTCTCACGCATGCATTGGCGTTCGCCGCAGCAGCACTCGTGCTGCTGGTGACTTTCGCTCCGTCGTCTGCTGAAGAACTCGTCAACGAGACCGTGGTTCCCGCCGCCATCACCCAGACGGTGGCGCTGAAGCGTGAGCAGTTCCACACCAGTGCAGCGCCGCAGCTGACCAATGAGCTGCTGCAGGCCTATGTGGATCGCCGCAAGCAACTCGACAATTTCGAAGGCTTCGATGTTCCGGCCCCGAAGGCGGAACTGACCGAAGCCATGCTGATGGGCTACATCGCCAAGCGGCAGAACCAGGCGCTCGACGCGATCGAGAGCGTCGATATCTCCGACAAGCCCGCCCTCACCTCAGCCGTGCTTTCCAGCTATGCTAAGGCCGATTTCGTGCCGACCACCAAGCGGGTGAAGCTGGCGGAAGGCGAAAAGCTCTGCCTCGCCCAGGCGATCTACCACGAAGCGCGCGGCGAAAGCCGTGAGGGCCAGCTGGCCGTCGCCAACGTCATCATCAACCGGGCGATGAGCAAGAAGTATCCCTCGACCATTTGCGGCGTGGTGTTCCAGAACGCCGACAAGGGTCGCTACAAGTGCCAGTTCACCTTCGCCTGCGACGGCCGCTCGGACATGGGTCGCGAGCGTAATGCCTGGAACCGGTCAATCAAAATGGCCGAAGACGCGTTCTACGAATTCCAGCGCGGCGAGCGCCCGGGCGTCGTGCCGAACTCGGTATTGTTCTACCACACGACGGCCGTGGCGCCGAAATGGTCCCACACCTTCAACCGCGTCGCCGCCATCGGATCGCACGTCTTCTACTCGACGAACTGAGACCTAGCAGTCACCGGATGAATGGGCCCTGAACGGGGCCTTTTTCATTTTGGGGGGCTGCGCCATCGTGCCCTCCAGGTTCCCCTCTCTTGCGACTTCTAAGGCTTAGCCAAGAAGCTAAGCCCAAGAAATCGCTTTCTCCCCCGCAAGGGGGGAGATGACGGAGAGGCCGGTGACATGATGCCTACCGACAGTCCGCAGACAGCGTGGCTTTCGCACCGCCAGCGCCCCACGCTCCATCTCCCCCTTGGTGGGGGAGAAAGCGAAAACTTGGGCTTAGCGCAGCTAAGTCCTTAGTTTTCGCAAGAGAGGGGGCCGTGGGGAGCCACAAGCCCCAGAAACAACAATCCCCGCTCGCGCGGGGACTGTCACACCCAGCAATGTCCGCCGCCCTACTCTGCGGCGGCCTGCACTGGCTCGAACTTGCGGTAGTTCGTCGCGAACAGATCCTGCAGCTTTGCGGCCGCCGCATCGTAGGCGGCGACGTCGGACCAGTTGGCGCGGGGGTCGAGCGCCCGGGGAGTGACGCCTTCGACACGCAAGGGCACCTGCATGCCGAACAGCGGCTCGGTGCGCATCTCGGCGCGTTCCAGCTCACCCGCGAGCGCCGCATCGAGCAGCCGGCGGGTAGTGGCGATGTCGATGCGCTTGCCGACGCCATAGCCGCCGCCGGTCCAGCCGGTGTTGAGCAGGTAGATGCGCGCGCCCGAAGCCTCCAGCCGCTGCTCGAGCAGCCGGCCATAGACCGTGGGGTGGAGCGGCATGAACGGCGCGCCGAAGCAGGCCGAGAAGGTGGCGACCGGCTCGGTGACGCCGCGCTCGGTGCCCGCCACCTTGGCGGTGTAGCCCGAGAGGAAGTGGAACACCGCCTGTTCGGGCGTGAGCCTGGAGATCGGCGGCAGGACGCCGAACGCATCGGCGGTGAGGAACACCACGGTGCGAGGCGTGCCGCCGACACCACCCTCCGCCACCGCCGGCAGGGTTTCCAGCGGGTAGGCGGCGCGGGTGTTCTCGGTGAGCGAGATATCGTCGTAGAGCGGCACCAGGTTATCGTCGAGCTTGAGGTTCTCGAGCACGGTGCCGAAGCGCTGCGTGGCGGCGTGGATCTGCGGCTCTGCCGTGGGGCTGAGCTTCACGGTCTTGGCGTAACAACCGCCCTCGAGGTTGAACACGCCGTCGGCGGTCCAGCCATGCTCGTCGTCGCCGATCAGCAGGCGCTCGGGATCGTTCGACAGCGTGGTCTTGCCGGTGCCCGAAAGGCCGAAGAACAGCGCCACGTCGCCCTCGCGGCCGATATTGGCCGAGCAGTGCATCGGCATGGTGCCGGCGAAGGGGGCGTGGAAGTTGAACAGCGAGAACACCGATTTCTTGATCTCGCCGGCATAGGCAGTGCCGGCGATCAAGACGAGCTTTCGCGCCATGTCGAGCGCGATCACCGTGCCGGTGCGGCTGCCGTGGCGGGCCGGGTCGGCGGCGAAGCTGGGGAGATGCAGGATGGTGACGTCGGTCGTGCTGCCGACGGTTTCCGGCCGGATCAACAGGTTGCGGATGAACAGCGCATGCCAGGCGGTTTCGGTGAAGACGCTGACCCGCAACTGGTGCCGCTCGGCGGCGCCGGCCTGGAGGTGCTGGCCGTGCAGCGTCCGCTCGGCGGTGGCCGCGACCATGTCGGCGAGCAGCGTTTCGAACTGCTCGGGCGCCATCGGCTGGTTGTTGTCCCACCAGACCTGGTGCTCGGTGGCCGCGTCGCGGACGATGAACTTGTCCTTCACTGAGCGGCCGGTGAACACCCCGGTGGTGACCGCCAGCGCGCCGCCGGCCGCCAGCCGCCCCTCGCCCTCGGCGAGTGCGGTTTCCACCAATGTGGGAGGCAACTCGTCCCAGCGGACGCGGGCCAGGGCCCCGATCCGGTTTGCGAGTTCGAGATGAATTTGGTCGTCGCTAAGCTGTGCCATGGCCGTTACCCCCGGTCTGGAATGACCATGAGTTACGGCCGCATAGGGCCCCTCGCCCATCCGGAAATCCGGCTTAAGACGGAAGTCCTGCGACTTCGGTTGAGTGCGGCATGCTCGCAATCATTGGCTACACGCCTTATTTATGCGCAATTGTGGCAGTCAATGCTCGCCACAATTGAAGGCGCGATGTTGAATCGTGCCCTCGAGATCCGGATGAAAGGGAGCTCAATGCCCAAGATCGCACTGGTGGACGACGACCGCAATATTCTGACTTCGGTGTCGCTGACGCTCGAAGCCGAGGGCTATCAGGTCGCCACCTATACCGATGGGGCTTCGGGCCTGGAAGGTCTGACCGCCGACCGGCCGGACCTCGCCATCCTCGATATCAAGATGCCCCGCATGGACGGCATGGAACTCTTGCGCCGGCTGCGCCAGAAATCCGATGTGCCGGTGATCTTCCTCACGTCGAAGGACGAGGAAATCGACGAGCTGTTCGGGCTCAAGATGGGCGCCGACGATTTCATCACCAAGCCGTTCAGCCAGCGCCTCCTGGTCGAACGCGTCAAATCGGTGCTGCGCCGTGCCGCGCCGCGCGACCCCGCTGCTGCCGGGGCAACTCCTGGCGCCGAGGCGGCGCCGAGCAAGGCGCTGATCGAGCGCGGTTCGCTGGTGATGGACGAAGAGCGCCACACCTGCACCTGGAAGGGCCAGCGGGTGACGCTGACCGTCACCGAGTTCCTGATCCTCCAGGCCCTGGCGCTGCGCCCCGGCGTGGTGAAATCGCGCAACGCGCTGATGGACGCGGCCTATGACGACCAAGTCTATGTCGACGACCGCACCATCGACAGCCACATCAAGCGGCTCCGCAAGAAGTTCAAAGCCGTTGACGACGATTTCGAGATGATCGAAACCCTCTACGGCGTAGGCTACCGCTTCAAGGAGCAGTAAGAGGACAATTGGCCGTCACCGAAGAGGAGCTGCCGGGTTCCAAGCCCGCATCCGCGGAGGTCGGCATTATGCCGAAGCTCAACCGGATCGCCGGGGCTGTCGGCACGGTCGTGCTCGCAGCGATCAAGCAGATCCAGCGCGCCCTGGCGCTGACGATCTTCTCGAGCCTGGCGCGCCGCATCATCGTCTTGAACCTTGCCGGCCTCGCCGTGCTGGTGATCGGCATCCTGTTCCTCAACCAGTGGCGCACCGGGCTGATCGAAGCGCGCGTGCAGAGCCTGCGCGTGCAAGGCGAAATCATCGCCGCGGCAATTGCCGGCGACGCCACGGTGGACAGCGACGTCATCACCGTGAACCCGGACCGGCTGATCGAGCTGCAGGGCAGCGAGGTGGTCTCGCCGCTGAGCTTCTTCGATCCGAGCCTCGAATTCCCTGTCAATCCCGAGCGCGTCGCGCCGCTCTTGCGCAACCTCGTGACCCCGACCCGCACCCGGGCCCGCATCTACGATCAGCAGGGCCTGCTCATCCTCGACAGCGCCAACCTCTATGCGCGCGGCGAGGTGCTGCGGCAGATCACCAAGCCGCAGGACAATGGCAGCTTCTTCCTGCTCGACTGGTGGAACGCCTTTGTCGACTGGCTGCCGGGCGACGATTATCCGCAATACCAGGAATTCGGCGCCGACGAAGGCACCCGCTACCCGGAGGTAGCGGCGGCATTGGGCGGCGCGCCGACGGCGATCGTCCGCATCGACCCCAAGCGGCAGTTGGTGGTGTCGGTGGCGGTGCCGATCCAGCGGGTGCGCGCCAATGTCGGTGTGCTGCTGCTTTCCACCCAGCCGGGCGATATCGACCAGATCGCCAGCGCCGAGCGCTGGGGCATCCTGAGAATCGCGCTGGTCGCGGCCACGGTGACGGTGATCCTGTCACTGCTGCTGGCCGGCACCATCGCCGGGCCGCTGCGGCGGCTGGCAGGGGCTGCCGAGCAGGTACATTCGACGGTCAACAGCCGTACCGAGATCCCCGACTTCTCCGACCGCACCGACGAGGTGGGGCACCTTTCGAAGGCGCTGCGCTCGATGACCTCGGCGCTCTACAATCGCATCGAGGCGATCGAGCGGTTCGCGGCCGACGTGGCGCATGAGCTGAAGAACCCGCTGACTTCGCTGCGTTCGGCGGTCGAAACGCTGCCGCGGGCGCGTCGCGCCGAAGATCGCGAGCGGCTCAATGCCATCATCCAGCACGATGTGCGCCGGCTCGACCGGCTGATCTCCGACATCTCCAACGCCAGCCGGCTCGACGCCGAACTGGCGCGGCAGAGCGCCGAGCGGGTCGATATCGCCCAACTGGCCGATGCCATGGTGTCGATCCAGAAGGACGTCGCGGCCAATCGCAAGGTCGATGTGGCGCTGGAAAAGCACGTCAGCCGCTACGTGCCGATCGTTCTGGGCCATGACAGCCGGCTGGCGCAGGTGATCAACAACCTGATCGACAACGCCGTGTCGTTCTCGCCCGAGGGCGGCAAGGTGCTGGTGGTGGTGCGCACCAGCGACGATACCATCACCATCACGGTGACCGATGAGGGGCCGGGCATCCGCGGCGATATCAGCCGGATCTTCCAGCGCTTCTACACCGACCGGCCGGACGGCGAGCATTTCGGCGACCATTCCGGCCTTGGCCTCGCCATCAGTAAGCAGATCGTCGAGGCGCATGGGGGCAGCATCACCGCCGAAAACCGCTCCGACCGCAGCGGCGCGCTGTTCACCGTCAAGCTGAAGCGGGCGGCGGCCGAGAAGCGCCGGTGAGTGAAGGGCTCAACATCCACGCCACGGGGCTGGTGCTCGACGGCACCGGCCTGATCCTGCGCGGCCCATCGGGCTCCGGCAAATCGTTGCTGGCGCTCGACCTCATCGAGCAGTGGCAAGGGCGCGGGCTGCCGGCGCTGCTGGTCTCGGACGACCGGGTGGTAATTGTTGCCGAGGGCGGTGAACTCCGGATGCGGCCGGCGCCGAATATCGAGGGGCTGATCGAACTGCGCGGCCGCGGCATCGTCCGTCGGCCGTTCGCCACCGAGGCACGGCTGCACCTCGTCATCGACTTGGTCGACACCTTGGAGCGCATGCTCGAGGAGGATGTGCTGGTCACTGAACTCAGCGGCGTGCCCCTCGCCCGCGCACCGGTTCCGCGGGCCGGGGTGATCGACGCGCGGCACCAGTTGCTGCTGATCCGCGAGGCGATCGCCGCCGTCAACGCCCCGGCTCCGGCGGCGCGACAAAAAACCACTTGAATCAGGGCCGCCCAAGGGCAAGACTCCCGGCTCCTCTGGGAAACCTGTTGCCCGGCCGGAACCTGCGAGACTTTGGGGATATTGCATGATCGGCATGGTTCTGGTGACGCACGGAGCGCTCGCCGTAGAATTCAAATCCGCCCTCGAGCATGTGGTCGGCCCGCAGGAGATGGTGGAGACCGTCGCCATCGGTCCCGATGACGACATGGAGGAGCGTCGCAACGACATCCTCAAATGCGTCGACGCCGCCGACCAGGGCCAGGGCGTGGTGATCCTCACCGACATGTTCGGCGGCACGCCGTCCAACCTCGCCATCTCGATCATGCAGCAGCGCGAGGTCGAGGTGATCGCCGGGGTAAACCTGCCCATGCTGGTGAAGCTCGCCCGCGTGCGCGCCGACCTCGAGATCAAGCAGGCGGTGAAGGAAGCCGCCGAAGCCGGGCGGAAATACATCAACGTCGCCAGCGAGACGCTTGGCGGGTAGCTGGCTACCGCTCAAGCACCGCGACAATCGGACCGGCGGCGTGTCCGCCGCCCACCACCATGCCGTTGTCGTCGGCAAGACCCGACACGAACCCATCGAGATAGAGCGCATCCGGGCACGCCAGCGCATCCCTGAACAGGCGGGCGAAGCGACCGAAGCTCACGACCTTCTCGGAAATGGCGAACACCACCTTGCCGTCGGCACGAACGCCGACGCCGTTGCGCACGTAGCGCGAGGGACCGTTGTCTGAAAAGTTCGGGTGAATGGCGCCATCGATCATCAGCATCGGGCCCGATTGCGTGGCGTAGGCAATGTCTGGCGTGGGATTGAACGCCTCGGTTGGTACTACCGACACGTGATGGTCGACGGTGACGAGGAACACGCCGTTGGGCTTCAGGTAGAAGTTGCCCTCACCGTCTGCGGTAACCAGGGGTGCGAGCGTCTTGCCGGCTTCGACGTAGAGCCCCTGCGGGCTGCGGTCGGGCAGGTACATGCCGGCATTCATGGCAAAGACCACCGATGGGCCGTTGGTGGCGAAACTCTCGAGCGACCCGTAGGGTTGGCCATCCGGCTCGTGCAGGAACAGCCGGATGTCCTGGCGCTTGGGATCGACAGTGCAGGCGATGAACGCGTCACCTTCAAAGGTCACGGTCTCGCACAGCTTGGGCAGTGTGGTCGCGGCGACCGCGGAGAGGCTTGCCAAGGTCCATAGTGCGAGCCCGGCAACAAGACCTCTGAAACCTGCTCTCACGCTCCTGCCCCCCGCGCCACCCGACTGCTTGTGCCATTTCGGGCGTAGCCCGTCACCAGAAGGGAGCATCAGCGAGGCGGAAATCCATCAACGTCGCCAGCGAGACGCTTGGCGGGCAATTGGTTTTCCGGCATCTTAGCACCATGGATACCGCAGCTGGTTCAGATCGGGCACTCGCGCAGCAATTGACCATCGTCAATCGCAAGGGCCTGCATGCGCGGGCTTCGGCCCGCTTCGTACGGACCGCCGAGTGCTTCGAGGCCGAGATCAAGGTGGTGCGCGACGGCCAGGCGGTAAACGGCAACTCGATCATGGGGCTGATGATGCTGGGGGCGGGCCCCGGCTCGACCATCCTGGTCCAGGCCACCGGCAAGCAGGCGCGCGAGGCGCTCGACGCCATCACCACGTTGGTCAATAACGGCTTCGACGAAGACTCGGACGGCGCGCCCGCCGCCTAGCCGGCAGCGGCAGTCCCGCCGAGACGCAAGGCTCCTCCTCGGCAAATCCCCCTTGCGCGGGGCCCTACCTGCCCTTAACCACGCCGCCTGAAGCTGATAATATCTGCCACAATCACCATATAGGCCGATGGCAGCGCCCGAATGGCGCGCACATGGACCGCGAACAGGCTTAGGCAATGAACTGGATCAACAACGTCGTCCGTCCCCGTATCCGCTCCTTCCTCAAGCCGAAGGATACCGGATCGGAGAATCTCTGGGTCAAGGATCCGGAGTCGGGCGAGATGGTGTTCTACCGCGACCTCGAAGCCAATATGTGGGTGGTGCCGAATTCCGGCTACCACATGAAGATCAAGGCCTCGGACCGGCTTGCCACCTTCCTCGACGAGGGCAAGTACGATGCCGTGCCGCTACCGGCGGTGCCGCATGACCCGCTGAAGTTCCGCGATTCCAAGCGCTATGCCGACCGCCTCAAGGAAAGCCGGTTGAAGACCGGCACCGAAGACGCTGTTACCGTCGGCACCGGCGAGCTGTTCGGCCAGCCGGTCACCGTGGGCGTGCAGGATTTCGATTTTATGGGCGGCTCGCTCGGCATGGCTGCGGGTTCGGCCATCGTCACCGGGCTCGAGACCGCCGCCAGCAGGCGCACGCCGTTCATCCTGTTCGTCTCCTCGGGCGGCGCCCGCATGCAGGAAGGCGTGCTGTCGCTGATGCAGATGCCGCGTACCACCGTAGCGGTGCTGCGGCTGCGCGAAGCCGGCTTGCCGTTCATCGTGGTGTTCACCAACCCCACCACCGGCGGCGTCACCGCCTCCTACGCCATGCTGGGGGATGTGCACCTCGCCGAGCCCGGCGCGCTGATCGGCTTTGCCGGGCCGCGCGTCATCGAGCAGACCATCCGAGAGAAGCTGCCGAAAGGCTTCCAGCGCTCGGAATATCTCTACGAGCACGGCATGATCGACATGGTGGTGCATCGGCACAACCTGCGCGAGACCATCGGCTCGCTGGTCGGCATCCTCACCAAGTCGCCGCAGCGCGAAGAGCTCAGCGAAACCGCCCCGGCGCGGCTCGCGACGCCGGTTGCCGCCAATGCCGGTGACGATCTCGTCGGCATGCCCGAGGCGGCGCACGCCGAATAAGGCTGCCTCTTCATCACGCGAAAACCGGGTGCTAGAAGCGCGCCATGCTCCTGTTCGAGAATCTGGTTCCCGTGTCCCGCACCGACGCTATCCTCAAGCGGCTGCTCAAGCTGCACCCGAAGCTTATCGACCTTAAGCTCGACCGCGAGGTGCGCCTGCTCGAGCGGATCGGCAACCCGCAGGATCACTTGCCGCCGGTGATCCATGTCGCCGGCACCAACGGCAAGGGCTCGACGCTCGCCTACCTGCGCGCCTTCCTCGAAGCCTCGGGCAAGAAGGTGCACGTGATGACCTCGCCGCACCTGGTGCGCTTCAACGAGCGCATCCGGCTGGCCGGCAAGCTCGTTTCGTCACGCAAGCTCAACCAGGCGCTAGAATTCTGCGAACAGGCCAATGGCGGCGAGCCGATCACCTTCTTCGAGATCACCACCGCGGCGGCGCTGAAACTGTTCTCCGAGGTGAAGGCCGATTACCTGCTGCTCGAAACCGGCATGGGCGGGCGGTTCGACGCCTCCAACGTGGTGGCGCAACCGCTCGGCACGGTCATCACGCCGGTCGACTACGACCATCAAAACTTCCTCGGCAACAGCCTCGACCGGATCGCCTGGGAGAAGGCCGGCATCCTGAAGCGCGGCGCCAAGGCGGTGTTCGGCCGGCAGCGCGATGAAGGTCGCGCCGTGCTGGTGCGCGAGGCGGCTCGGCTCGGCGTCACGCCGCTGATCGCCGGAGAGGATTTCGACGGCCGCGCCGAGGATGGCCGGCTGGTCTACCAGGATGAGCAGGGCCTGCTCGACCTGCCGCCGCCGGCGCTGGCCGGCCCGCACCAGTTCGACAACGCGGCGCTGGCCATCGCCGCGACGCGGCATTTCGGCCTGCCGGTGAGCGAAGCCGATATCGCGAGGGGCCTGCGCGAGGTGGTGTGGCCGGCGCGTCTGCAGCCGGTGCATGGCACGCTGCTGCAGTTGCTGCCACCAGGCTCCGAGCTCTGGCTCGATGGTGGGCACAATGCCCACGGCGCCGCAGCGCTGGCCTTGGCGCTGGAGGAGATGCAGGTCCGGCGACCGTTGCCGCTGGTGCTGATCATGGGGCTGATGAATACGAGAAAGCCCGCCGACTTCCTCGCGCCCTTTGCCGGGAAGATCGAGAAGGTGTTCGCGCTGACCATTCCGGGCGAGCCCAACGCGCACGCCGCCGCGACCATTGTGGAACAGGCACGCGAGGGCGGGTTCGAGGCCGCGCAGTCGAGCTCGATCCTCAATGCGCTGGCCGACGCCGCCAAGCTCGGGCACCCGGCCCGCGTGGTGTTCGCCGGCTCGCTGTATCTGGCGGGGCACGTGCTGCATCAGAACGGCACCCCGCCGAGCTGATAGCGGCCAGCTTCGGCGCGGTAGCGTGCCTGACTGATAGAGACGACCCCCTCCCATCCTCCCCCATAAAGGGGGAGGTGAAGAGTCGAGGCTCTGTCTTCGATCGTGCCAAACGCACCAGCGGGGCACCGCCCCCTTTATGGGGGAGGATGGGAGGGGGCCGTCTCTATCGGCGAGCGCCCTCACAGGGCACTGAGTGTGCTCCTCAATACCTTGCATCCTCCAGCCCGCAGAACGGGTCGACCGGTGAGTTCCGGTTCCACTGGATATCGCCGAGCAACGCTTCCACCACCGCCCGCTGCATCGTCTCGGTGGTCGAGTAGGCGTTGATGTAGGTCGGCACCCGGGGCGCGTCGTAGAGCATGTAGGGATAGCCGAACGAGATCATCGCGGTCGGGATGTCGTGCCAGTGGCGCTGCATCGCCTTGCCGAAACTGCCGGTCAGCCGCAGCCAATCGAGGAAGATCCGGCCGCGGGTCAAGAGCGTTTCGTC
Organism: Devosia sp. GW821-FHT12F11; assembly: GCF_058806655.1. Lineage (NCBI taxonomy): Bacteria > Pseudomonadati > Pseudomonadota > Alphaproteobacteria > Hyphomicrobiales > Devosiaceae > Devosia > Devosia sp. GW821-FHT12F11. The sequence continues at coordinate 1,021,958 of NZ_JBXAPX010000001.1, read as the reverse complement.
GCCGAACAGGTAGAGCACCAGGTCGAAGCTCTGGGCGCTCACCTCGGTGGTGGCGTCATGCAGCGTCACCTCGAAACCCCTCTCGCCAAGCAGGTCGGGCAGCGCGAAGGGCAAGGGGTGCGGCAGGAACGGGAAGACGATGCCGCCGGAGATCACCAGGATCCGCTTGTGCCTCACGGGATCGAGCGGCAGCAGGTTCTGGGTGTCCTTGACCAGGGTCGGCGCCCGCTTTGCCACGGCGTGGGCATAGGCCCGGTTCTCGGCACTGCCGATCGCGCCGCCGGTGGCGGGCTGGTGGAGGCCGACCGCGGCCTTGAGGCCGAGCTGGCGGATCACCGCCTCGTCGACCCGCTGCCAGCTCAGCCGGCCATCCGCCAGCGCCGCTTCCAGATAGGCGAGGTCCTGCTCGTAATCATCGGAGAACAGGATCACGTCGCAGCCGGCGCTGACGAGTTCCGGCAGTGTGTCGCTGCGCTTGCCCCAGGCGCCGAGCCCTGCCATCGGCGTCGCGTCCGAAACGATCAGCCCGTTGAAGCCGAGCCGGTTGCGCAGCAGTTCCTCGTTCAGCAGCCGGCTGACCGAGGCCGGCCGGAACGCCTCGAGCCCGGCATCGGGATCGAGCGCGCGCACGAAAGCCGGGAGCGCGATATGCGCCGACATCACCGAAAGCGCGCCGGCGGCGATGGCCCCCCGATAGAGCCGCCCGAAACTGGCCTCCCACGCCTCCATCGACAGCGGGTTGATGGTGGTGACGAGGTGCTGGTCGCGATCGTCAAAGCCCTCGCCGGGCCAGTGCTTGATCGCCGAGGCGACGCCGTGCTGCTGGAACACCCGCATCTGCGTGATGGCGTGCCGCTCGATGGTCGCGACGTCCGAGCCGAAGCCACGGGTCGCGACGATGGCGCTGCGGAACGCGGCGTTGATGTCGAGAACCGGGGTGAAGCTCCAGTTGATGCCGATGGCCCGGGCTTCCTCGGCCATGATCCGGCTGACCTCGGCAGTGACCTCGACATCGTCGATGGCTGCCAGCGCCAGCGGATTGGGCATCTCGGCGCCGGCCGCGAGGGACATCCGGCTGCCTTCGAGGTCGGCCGAGATCAGCAGCGGCACCGGCGCAGCGGCGTTGAGATCGGCAAACAGCGCCCGCTCCGCCGCCACATCCGCGCCGGCATGCCGGGTGATGCCGCCCGGCCGGAACGCCCGAATTCGCTCGATGTCGGCGGCATCCATGCCGCGCGACAGCAGCGTGAACAGCTGGCGGAGCTTGTCGTCCGGTGTCAGCGCCGCAAAGCGCTGCCGAACCCAGGCAAGCGCCTCGGCATCGAGGTTGAACGGAGCTTTGGTGAGGTTGTCGAAATTCATGCAGTCCTCCGGTGCGGAGGGCTGACTAGAGCAATTTCACCGTTTCATTGAAACGGCGAAATGCTCCAACTCGCTGAACTGTCGCGCTCTCGAACCGGAAAAGTCTCACAACCTTCCTGAAAGCGCTCCGTGCCTGATCGCACCGGAAAGCCCTGCCTCAAATTAGGCCGCGAACTGGTCGAGCCACTTGATCAGCTGCACGCGCGACTGCCCGGCGCCGACCTTGAAATCCACCGGTTCGCCATCCTTGAAGACGATCAGCGTCGGCATGGCGCGCACGTTGTACTTCACCACGGTCGAAGGGTTGGCATCGACGTCGAGCTTGACGATCTTCACCTTGGCGGCGAGCTCGGTCGAGAGGTCGTCGAGGATCGGGTCCATCGCCTTGCAGGGCGGGCACCATTCGGCCCAGAAATCGACCAGTACCGGCTTACTTGAGTTCAGCACTTCGGCTTCGAAGTTCTGGTCGTTGACGCGCGTACCCATGATCGTCTCCATCGTCGATTGGCGATGGACGGTACAGGGAGTCGGGCGCGGTGGGAAGGGATGGGTTTGCGTGGAGATGCGCATCGGGGGAACGTTGCCCTCGAAGCTCCCCCAACCACGTGTCACCCCGGCGAAGGCCGGGGCCCATCCTGAGGTGGCGCGGCCCCGCGCTGGAGCCCAAGCATCTCAGGATGGATCCCGGCCTGCGCCGGGATGACAGCGGTGGGGGTGGATGCATCGTCAGCTCCGGCCGGCAAACAAAAACGCCACCGGCGGGAGCCAGCGGCGTTTTCTTACCGGAAGCAGCGAGTGACGCGCCCTTAGGCAGCGTGGCTCTCGAGCCACTTCGCGAGGCCGGCCTTGGGGGTACCCGCGCCGATCTTCATGTCGGCGGCTTCGCCGCCCTTGAACAGGATCATCGTCGGGATCGAACGGACGCCGTACTTGACGGTGGTGTTCGGGTTGTCGTCGACGTTGAGCTTGACGATCTTCACCTTGCCCTGCAGCTCAGTCGAAAGCTCTTCCAGAACCGGCGAGATGGCGCGACACGGGCCACACCACTCGGCCCAGAAATCTACGAGCACGGGCTCCTTCGAGGACAGGACTTCCTCGCCAAAATTGGCGTCGGAAACGTGGGTTGTCATTGGGATTGCCTTTTGGGTTGAAAGCGGCGGTCTGTTTGATCCAAAAGCTAGGTAGAGTCCAGCGTGACTTCAACGAACGTCACCGGATGGTGAACCCCCGCGCCGCGTTCGCCAAGGCGGCGTCGGGCAATTTTAGCAGCGATTCCAACTCAGTCCAGAGGATGCCGGCTTCTATCCTCTGCCCCGGGAAAAGCTGCTTTGCAACAAGCGCATAGAGCCCGAGCTGCAGGAGATAACCGGGTTTGACCCGCTCGGGTTCCATCACCGGGTCGGCATCAGACTTGAAATCGACCAGCAGCACGCCACCCGGCGTCACGACCATCCGGTCGATCCGGCCGGCAATGGTCACGGTCTCGCCCTTGTGCTCGGCAGTGGCGAGGAACGGGACTTCGGCGCGGCTGTCCTCGGCAAACAGGTGTGCCAGTTCCGGCCGCGACAGGATCGACAGCGCCTTGGTGGCGAGCCCCTGATGCCGGGCCGGCGCTTCGGGCAACAGCAGCGGCAGGGCGCGCGCCGCGACCGCTGGTCGATCGGCTGGGGCGACCCTGGCGAGGTGCTGCAGCAAGGCATGAAGCGCCGTGCCGGCGAGCCGCGCCGTCGTGGGGTCGAGCCCCTCTTCGAGCCGCGTCGCCAGCGTGCGGTCGGGATCGGCCGGCGTCTCGACGCTCGATGGCCGCAACACCTTGCGCACCTTGCGCTCCGGCAGCGGCTTCAGATCGAGCCCCGGGCCGCCGAGATCGACCGGCGCCTCGACCGGCTTGAGCTTCGCCGGCGCCGGCCGCTCCCTGGGATAGAGCAGCGCCGAGGTATTGCCATCGGCATCGGTGACCGTTTCGCTCAGCGGCCCCAGCCCCTGCTCGATCGCCTCGTACCAGCTGCCATCAACCTTGCCCTGCTTGGTCAGGTAGCCGGTGACGTAAAGCTCGTCCTCGGCCCGGGTCATGGCGACATAGAGCTTCCGCCAGTATTCCTTGAGCTGGTCGCTGTCGGCCTCGTCCTTGAAGCCAGTGGTGGCCGGGGCGTGGGTTGCCGATGACGAAGCGTGAACGAAGAGCGGCGGCTGTGCCCGCAAGTAGATGCTGCGCCGGTCGCGGCCGCGCTCGGTGCTGGCGGCATCGGCAAGGATGACGATCGGCGCCTCGAGCCCCTTGGCGCCATGCACCGTCATCACCCGCACGCCGGCGCCGCCTTCTGCCAGCTCGCGCTTGATCGTCACCTCGCGCGAGCGCAGTTCGGCCAAAAAGCCGAGCAGCGAGGGCTGCGGCGATTGCTCATGCGACAGCGCCAGGTCGAGGAACTCGGCCATCACGTCGTCGATCTCCGAGCCGAAACGGCCACGCATGCACTTGAGACCGCCGCCGGCATAGAGCACGTCGGCGTAGAAGTTGAACGGCCGCTCGAAATCCAGCCGGTTGCGCCAGCGATAGAGCTGCTCGTAGGCCGCCTTCACCGAGGGGATTTCAGCGCTTTCGATGGCCCGCCACAGGCGCTTGTCGCCGCGCGGCTGCGCCACCGCCAGCAGGTCATCCTCGCTGACGTCGAACAGCGGCGAGCGCAGCAAGGCCGCCAGCTGCAGGTCGTCGGCCGGGTTACTCAGCACATCGCCGAGCGCCATCATGTCGAGCACGCCGATATGGGTGGTGACCGCCAGCCGGTCGGCCCCCGGCGTCGGCACCCCGGCGCGGATCAGCGCCCGGATGATCTCGTGGAACAGGATGCTGCGCACCTGGACCAGGATCAGCACATCGTCGGCGCTCACCGCCTTGCCGCGCGGCCCCAGCGGGCGCTTCTGGTCGATCCAGCCCTTGATCTCCCGGGCGATCTTCTCGGCCACCTGGCGCTGCGCGCTCTGCGTCTGGATCAGCGGCGGCTCGGTCGGCCAGTTCTCGGGGTCGGTCTCTTCCGCCTGGTCCTTGATCGGCGGCCAGAGCGTCACCACCCCGCCGGCATCGGCACGGGCGGTCGAATGCGCGACGCCCGTCGCCTCGAGCGCCCCGTCCTTGAGGTCGGCGCGCTTGAACACCTCATCGACGGCGTTGAGGACGTTAGGCAAGGTGCGAAAACTGTAGCGCAGCGGCACCGGGGTGATCTCGAAATGCGCGGCGCGGGCGCTGAAGGCGTATTGCCGCCCAGCCTCGACGAACACTTTTGGGTCGGCGCCCTGGAACGAGAAGATCGACTGCTTCTGGTCGCCCACTGCGAACAGCGTGCGCGGTCGATCGGCGGCGCTGTCGCCGAAGAAGAAGTCGTCGATCAGCGCCCCCACCACCTGCCATTGCAGCGGGTTGGTATCCTGCCCCTCGTCGACCAGGATGTGGCTGAGGCCGGCATCGAGCTTGTAGCGGACCCAGGGGCCCTGCTGCTCGTCGCGCAGCAGCGCCGCGAGCCTTTCGATCAGGTCGTCGAAATCGAGCAGCGAACGGGCGCGCTTGGCCTTCTCGTAATGCGCCGAGATCGCCGCCACCACGTCGAGCATCGCCTCGCTGCGCGCCACCAGCTCAGCGGTGACCAGCTTCTGATGGAGCTGCTCGAGCCGCTGCCCCTCGGCCACGAGGCGCGCCGCGATATCGGGGATCAGCACCGCGGTGGCCTTCTTGATCAGGGTCTTACGCGCTGTGCGATCGGCCTGGGTCAGGAAGGCATCGAGCAGGTCGTCGGCATCCGGATTGGCAGGGTCGATCTGGGCGAGGCGATCGACGAAATCGGTGCCGTAGGGGTCGGGGGTGATGAGCGCGAAGATCGCTGCGTGGTCGTCGCGGCTGAGGCCGTAGCCGGAACTGATTTCCGCCATCACCTCGTCGATGCCGCCGACATTGCCGACGAGCTTGTGCAACTCGCGCTTGGCCGCCTGCGGCTGCGCCAGCACCCGGCGCAAGGTGCGCTGCTGGTTCAGCGCCTCGAGGATGGCAGTCTCGATCTGAAAATCACTGAGGAGGCCGAACAGCGTTTCGACCGCCGCCGCCTCGCCGCTGCCGCGCAGGCCTGCCGCCAGCACGGTCTCGCGCGCTTCGAGCAGCATGCTGTCGCGCTGGTGCTCTTCCAGCACGCTGAAATCGAACGGCACCGCCGCCTCGCGCGGGAAGCGGTGCAGCACGCTTTCGCAGAAGGCGTGGATAGTCTGTATCCGCAGGCCGCCCGGCGCTTCGAGCGCCCGGGCGAACAGCGAACGGGCGCGGAGCCGCATCGCCGGCGTCGGCGGCACGCCGGAGAGCGCCGTCAGGTCCTTGATCAGCTCGTCTTCGCTTTCGAGCGCCCATTGGCCCAGCCGTTCGGCGACGCGGCCGCGCATCTCGGCTGCCGCGGCCTTGGTGTAGGTGAGGCAGAGAATCTCCTCGGGCTTGGCGCCAGAGAGCAGCAGCCGCAGCACCCGGGCGGTCAGCACATAGGTCTTGCCCGAGCCGGCATTGGCCGTCACCCAGACGCTGCGCTCGGGGTCGGAGGCGTCGCGCTGCGCCGCAACGATCTGCTGCGGCATCGGGCTCAGAAGGCGCCGGCTCATGGATCATCCACTCCCGCGGTCAGCGTCCATTCGTCGGTGCGCGCCAGGTGATCGTACGGCCCGGGATACGATTTCCTCCCGGTTTCCACCCGCGGCCGGATGCGCGCCGCCATCGGCAAGCCGTCGACCAGCAGGAAGGCCTCGACGTGGCGTTGCATGCGGCGTTCGATCTCGCCCACCGCGTCCATCAGGCTCATGCCCTTCACGAGCTTGAACGGCTTGATCTGGAAGGCCGCCGGCCCGAGGCCGATCTTGATATAGGTGAGCGCCGAGCTGTCGCGGGGCGAGATGCCGGGGAACACCCCGGCGCGCGCCATTGCCGCTTCGAGGAGCAGCTGCGGCGCCTCGAACGCCGTCATGTCCTTGGGCTGCGGCACCCCGCCGGTCTTGAAGTCGATGATCTCGAGCGTGCCGTCGCGCTTCACGTCGAGCCGGTCCGCCTTGCCGACCAGGGTGAAGTTATCGAGCGCCGGAAACAGCCATTCGCCCTTGGTCTCGGCGTGGCGTTCGACGATCTCGGCGTCGCGCCGCCGCTCATAGTCGAGGAACTGCCGGGCGGCACGCTCGAAGCGCTTCAGCCAGATGTCGCGGCGCTCCTTGATGGCGTCGAGCCCGGCAAAGGCGTCGCGCGCCATCTCCATCATCTCGGGCAGCGCTTCGGGCAGTTCGAGATCAAGCCCGGCGTGGACGAATTTCTCGAACACGCCGTGGATCATGGTGCCGCGCTCGCGCGCGCTGGGCTCGGTACCGAGCGGCTCGATCCGTTTGAGGGCGAGCACATGCCGGGCGTAAATGTCATAGGGCGAGCGCATCAGCGGCTCGATTTCGGTGATCGACAGCCGCCGTGGGCGGATGCGGGCGGGCGGATTGGGCGCCGGGCGGTCGGCCGGGCGCGGCACGCCGGCATGATCGATCGCATCGGCCTCAGCCAGCCAGCGCATGCCCCGCGCCCGCGCCAGCCTCGCCTCGCTCTCGCCGATGAAGGCGTAGAGCCGCTGCAGCAGCGGCGAGGGCAGCGCCGGTGAGGTGCCGATGCGCTCGGCATAGGCGATGATCACCTCGGCATTGCCGGCGGCCATTACGAAATCATGCGCCGCCTGACCCTGCCGGCGCTCGGGCGGCTCGAGCCCGATGCCGATGCGCATGCCGCGGCTGAGCCAGGGGCCGGGGTCGGCGACCGGCGGCCAGATGTCCTCGTTCATGCCGGCGAGGATCATCAGGTCGGGGTTCATCAGGCGGGCTTCGAGTTCGCCCCAGATATGGATGTCGTCGCGCGCCGGCACCGGGTTCTGCGTCTTGCTGCCGGTGAGCAGCGCCTCGAGCACGGCTTCGAGGTCGAACGGCTGAAAGGCGGTGCCGCCCTGGTCGAGCGCCGCCAGTTCCTCGGCCCAACGGCGGAGCTCGGCGATCCCAGGCAGCTCGGCCTCGGCGATCAGCGCGTCGAGCGTCGTCAGCAGCGCCGAGGCGAGCTCGGGGGCGGTGATGCGCTCGCGCGTCCTGAGCGTCACGATCGGCGCCATCGCAGCATCGAGCCGATCGAGCAGTGCCGGCAGTTCGGCGTGGTCGGATAGGGCCCGCAAGCCGGCGATGCCGGCGCCGGGACGCTCCGAACGCAACCGCAGGTCGAGATGGTCGGTGAGCTTGCGGACGAGGAAGCGATCGAGGTCGAGCGACACGGCGGCGTTGCGCAGCAGCGAGATGATGTCGACCGGCGCATAGTCGTCGGTGGCGATGGCCAGCACCTGCCGCGCCAGCCGCCCGGCCGCCGACTGGAACAGCGGCGTGCCCGCCGCATCGTCGACCACCACGCCGTGGCGGTTAAGTTCGGCCGCGATGCGCCGCGCCAGCGTCTGATCGCGCGCCACGATGCCGACGGTCTTGCCCTCGGCCAGCGTAGCGCGGGCGGCCAGCGCGATGGCGCGCGCCTCGACGTCGGCGTTGCGGGCGGCGAGGATGCTGACGCCGTCGAGCGCCCGGCTCACCGGAATATCGGCGCGGAGGATCGGCCAGGCCGGCGTTTCGCTGGCCGGCGCCAGTGCTGCCTGCACCAGCGCGGTACGGGGCGTCTCACCGCCCAGTTCCACCACCTCGCCGACGCCGGCCTCGAGGCTGCGCAAGAGCTTCATCAGGCCATATTGCGGATGGCCCTGGGTGGTCTCGCCGTTGATCATCCGGTCGTGGCGATCCGGGGTGAACGAGGTATCGAGCCCCGGCAGCACGACGACGCCGCGCGGCAGTGCTGCCACGGCCTTGAGCAGCGCCGCGGTGGCGGGGATCGAGCCGGTGGAGCCGGCGGCGATCACCGGGCGCTCGCCATAGACGAAGCTCGCCGCCCCCGCCTGGCGCAGCAGCCGCTCGTTGCGGGCGGTGGCGGCGTCGATGCGGCCACGTTCTGCGAGGATCGCCGGCCAGGCCTGCAGCGCCACGTCGAGGAACTCCAGCACCTTCTGCCAGTTATCGGCCAGCTCTTCGGGCACCAGTTCCTTGAGCTTTTCGGTAGCGATGCCGGCGATGGTGAAATCGTCGATCACCTCGCCCAGCGAGTCGGCGAGCCAGAAGATCTCGGCCGGGTTGGGCGGGGTGGCAAAGCTCTCGGCCCGCTCGGCGAACAGCCGCACCAGATGCGACAGGGTCAGCCGGCGTTCGAGCAGCGAGGCCGCGGGCTTGCTGGCCGGCGCATCGAAGGGCGGCAGGAACGGCTCCTCATCTGCCACCTCACCGCCAAAGGTCCGGATGTCGGGCAACAGCACCGTACCACCGAGGCGCCGCGCGAATTCTTCGGCAAGGACGAAGCGGGCGCGCCGGGTGGGGAGGATGATGGTGATGTCGCTCAGCCAGAAGGCGCCCTGGCGCGGCCAATCGCCCAGCAAGCGGCCATCGAGCACCCGCTCGGCGAGCGTCGCGAGAAAGGGCGCGTGGGGCGCGATAGTGAAGAGCGAGTCGCGGCGCATGGTCGGCGATTTGACTCGGTGGGACGCGGGAAGTCCAGCGGCGTAGTGCCGCCGGTTGAGGGGGCGGCTATATACGCTTGCCCACCCAATGGCGCCGCAAACTCGGTGTCATCCCCGCGAAAGCCGGGACCTCCGTTTTCTTGGCCGGCACCGCAAACAGGGGTTCCCGCTTTCGGGGGAATGACTCCGTGGGTGTGGCGATTGAGGAGCGGTGTGCAGAGTACGCGATCCCGTGGAGAGCTACAAAACCCGTCCGTCTTCGAACTCCACCGTCACCATTCGACCGTCGCCACCCGAGGGCACTGCAAGGGAGACGCGAACCGTCGCCTGCTGCACCACCTCGTCCGAGCGCTCCGGCCATTCGACCAGGACGATCGCGTCGGTCCGGTCGAACAGGCCGAGTTCGTCGACCTCGCGCGGGCTGGAGATGCGGTAGAGGTCGGCATGCAGCGCGGGATGGCCGTTGGCTTCGTAGGGCTGCACCAGGGCAAAGCTCGGCGAGGGCACATCGAGCCCGGCATCACCGACGAGGGTGCGGATCACGGTGCGGGCCAAAGCCGTCTTACCGGCGCCGAGATCGCCTTCGAGCAGCACCAGGTCGCCCGGACGCAGCACCGCAGCGAGGCGGCGGCCGAGATCGGCGGTCGCGTCGTCGTCGGCGAGGAACAGGGTCTGTGGCGTGGCGCTCATCGGTTTCGGATAGCCGAGGATGGCAGCGGACGCAAAGCCCTACTCGGCGGCGCCGGCCATGGCGGCGTCGCTGGGGAGGCTCACGACAATGCGGGTGCCACGCGGCTCGCGCCGCTCCACCGCTATGGTGCCGCCATGCATGTTGACGAAGGCGCGGACGATCGAGAGGCCGAGGCCGGCGCCGCGCTGGCGGACCGGGCCGGCCAGCGCCTCGTTGCGATCGAGCAGCGCGACGCGCATTTCCTCGCTCATCGGGGCGCCCTCGTCCTCGACGACGAACTGGATGCGACCGGTGCGGCCGCTGACCGTGAGCCGTACCTCGCCACCCGGCTCGGAGAAGCGGGCGGCGTTCGAGAGGAGGTTATAGAGCACGTTCACGATGCGGGTGCCGTCAGCGATGAACGGCGGCAGGTCGGGTTCGACGATGACCTTGAGATTGAGCGAGGGCTCGCCATCGATATCGGGGAAAGTGGCGGCGAGGCCGGCACGCGCCTTGTCGACCAGGGTCGCGACATCCTGCGGCTCGGGCTGTAGCTCGGCAATGCCGGCATCGACCGTCGCGAGGTCGAGAATGTTGTCGATCAACACGCCCAGCGTGGCGCTCGAGGCGCGGATGAAGTCGGTGTAGCTGTGCTGCTTGTCGTTGAGTTCGCCGGCGGCGCCCGAGGCGAGCAGGTCGGCAAAACCGATGATGTTGGTGAGCGGCGAGCGCAGTTCGTAGGAGACGTTCTGCACGAACGCATCCTTCAGCCGGTCGGCGGTGATCAGGGCGTCGTTGCGCTCCTTCAACACCCGCTGGTAGTTGGCGCTCTCCGTTACATCGAGGAAGGTCATCATCGTCTGGCCGTCGGGCAGCCGCACGATGGCATAGTCGATCAGCTTGCCGTCGGCCCGGGTGATGCGACCCTGCCGATCGGAGCGCGTCGGGTTGAGATCGATGATCGAGCGCTTCAGGTCGCGCCAGATCGTCGCCCCGTCTTCGGGCAGGGCCCGCGCCGCGGCCTCGGCGATCTGGTCGATATGCGGCGTCTCGGCGAAGAGGTTCGCCGGCAGCTTCCACACCGTCGAGAGTTTCGGGTTCGACAGCGTCAGCCGCCCATTGGTGCCGAACACCGCCACGGCTTCGCTCAGCGCGTTGAGGGTCGAACGCTGCACGTCCAGCACAACCTTGTGCTGGCTCTTCAAGTTCAGCTGGTCGGTGATATCCTCGAAGACATAGATCACCCCGCCCTTCGGCCCGGCCGGAGCGGCAATCACCTGCACGGTGCGCCCGTCGGGCAGGTGCCAGGGCTCGAGTTCCTTGGGCACGCGCAGCTGGTAGGCGCTGAGGTGCCGGGTGCGCCAGCCCTGATAGTCGGGCTCGTTGGGCAGCTTGCCGTCAGTGCGGAGCTTGTCGAGGATGGCGCGCTCGTCCATGCCGAGCTTCAGCCAGTTCGGGTCGATATCCCACATGGTGCAGTAGGCGCGGTTGAACTGCACCAGCTCGCGATTGGGATTGAAGATGGCGATCGGCGTCGCCAGTGCATCGATGATGGCGCTGAGATGCGACAGCCCGGCATCGCGCGGGGCACTGTCCTGGCGGGCATGCAGGTAGCCGGCCGAGCCACCATTGACCGGGAAATCGACGACCTCGAAATCGCCGATCTCACCCAGCGTCACCATGGTGCTCTGGGGCTTGCGCGCATCGCCAAGAATGGCGCGGTTGCGCTGCAACAGGCCGTAGTCGACCAGTTCGGCCGGCTGGCTCTCGCTGGTCTTGCGGCCCAGCGCCCGCGCCAGGTCGTGGTAGGCGGCGTTGGCGAAGACGAGGCGGCCGGCTCCATCGCGCAGGAATGCCGGCTTGCCGAGGCTGGCGAGCACCGTACGGGCCGTGGCGTGGTCGGTGGCGGTCTGCGTGGCTTGCGATACCGAAGCTGCTGCAACCAGTTCGCCCTGCGGTGCAATCGCCGCCGGCCGGAGCCGGAGGGCGGCGCCGTTGCCGAGCAGCGAGCCCGAGGCGCGCACGGTGCGGCCATCGCTGGCCTTGAGCGTCAGCTCGAAGCCGCGGCCGCCGACGCGGAGATTTTCGATGGCGCGGGCGATGCGATCGGCATCGGCCTCGCCGAGCCAAGAGGCGAAATCCAGTACCGCTTCAGCGCGGCGCCCGGGGGGCAGCAGGGCCGAAGCCTGGCCGAGGAAGCGCGGGCCTTCGCCGGCGCTGGCCCACAGCACGATGATTTCGCGGCCGCCCGAGAGCAGCGCCTCATATTCGTCGACGCGGGCGCGGAGCCCGGCGATCTGTTCTGCGGCGCGGGAGCGCGCCAGCCGATTGTCGCGCAGCATGCGGCGCACCAGCGCCATGGCGATCAGCGCGAAGGCGCCGGCGCCGAGTGCGATGGCGACGGGCGCAGCACCCATCACATTGTTGGCAGTGATGCCCTGGGCCAGGGCGGGGGACGCACTCAAAAGGGTTACCAGACTCGCTGATAGACCTGCGAATCCCCAATCGTTCCGGACCCTATCCGGCGCCATATACTGCCCCTAACCGATTATGCCGCTCATCGCTGCCCGGACCGGACAGCGAACACCGCACTTGCCGCCGCGCCGAGCCCCATTGATTCGCCGCGCCTTCGGCAGGCCAAAACCCGTAACCGCCGAATCACCAGACATTACCGGGCGCGGAATCGCGCAAAAAGAGTCTAATTGTATGTGAACAGCGGGGAATGCCCCGAGAATGGGAGTTGACCCGAGTCCGAACAGTGAACGCTTCGTTAACGCCGCGCTGATTTGGGGGGATTATTTTGCCGGGTGCGGTGCGTGGGCCACCGGCCCCTCCTGTGATCCTCCCCCGCGTGGCGGGGGAGGGGGACCGCCCGAAGGGTGGTGGAGGGGGCGGCAAGACCGCCGGTTAGATTTGGCCGCCCCCTCCACCAGCTTTGCTGGTCCCCCCTTCCCCCGCCACAAGGGGGAGGATCACCGCACCGCCGGTGCAATGAAAAAGGGCGCCCGCTGGGCGCCCTTCAGAGTTCGAAGCGTAACCCGTCAGTAGCGGTACTGCTCGGACTTGAACGGGCCGGTTTCGCTGACGCCGATATAGTCGGCCTGCGATTTCGACAGCTTGGTCAGCTTGGCGCCGAGCTTGGCGAGGTGGAGTTCAGCCACCTTCTCGTCGAGGTGCTTGGGCAGCACGTGCACGGCCTTGGTGAGCTTGTCGCCATTGGTCCACAGCTCGATCTGCGCCAGGGTCTGGTTGGCGAACGAGGCGCTCATCACGAAGCTCGGGTGGCCGGTGGCGTTGCCGAGGTTGACGAGGCGGCCTTCCGACAGCAGCACGATGCGCTTATTGGCCGAGAGCTCGACGATATCGACCTGCGGCTTGACGTTGGTCCACTTGAAGTTGCGGAGCTCCGCCACCTGGATCTCGTTGTCGAAATGGCCGATGTTGCAGACGATCGCCATGTCCTTGAGGTTGCGGATGTCGTCGAGGCTGACGACGTCCTTGTTCCCCGTCGCGGTAACGACGATGTCGGCGCGGTGCGCGGCGTCCTCGAGGGTCACCACTTCATAGCCGTCCATCGCCGCCTGCAGCGCGCAGATCGGATCGACTTCGGTGACCAGCACGCGGGCGCCTGCGCCACGCAGCGACTGGGCCGAGCCCTTGCCGACGTCACCATAGCCGCAGACGATCGCTACCTTGCCGGCCAGCATCACGTCGGTGCCGCGGCGAATGGCGTCGACGAGGGATTCACGCGTGCCGTACTTGTTGTCGAACTTCGACTTGGTGACGCTGTCGTTGACGTTGATCGCCGGGAAGGGCAGCTCGCCCTTCTGCTGCAGCTGATAGAGCCGCATGACGCCCGTGGTGGTCTCTTCGGAGACGCCGCGGATGTTGGCGCGGATCTTCGAGTAGAATTTCGGGTCCTGCGCCAGGCGCTTCTTGATCAGCGCGAAGAAGATTTCCTCTTCCTCGGAGTGCGGGTTAGCCAGCACCGACGGATCGGTCTCGGCCTTGGCGCCGGTCAGCACCAGCATGGTGGCATCGCCGCCATCATCGAGGATCATGTTGGGGGTCTGGCCGCCGGGCCATTCCATCATGCGGTCGGTGTAGTCCCAGTATTCTTCGAGGCTCTCGCCCTTCTTGGCGAACACCGAGATGCCGGCGGCGGCGATGGCGGCGGCGGCATGGTCCTGGGTCGAGAAGATGTTGCAGCTGACCCAGCGGACATCAGCGCCGAGCGCCTTCAGCGTCTCGATCAGCACGGCGGTCTGGATGGTCATGTGGAGCGAGCCGGCAATGCGGGCGCCCTTCAACGGCTGCTTTGCGGCATATTCCTCGCGGATCGCCATCAGGCCGGGCATTTCGATCTCGGCCATGCCGATTTCCTTGCGGCCATAATCGGCGAGGCCGATGTCGCGGACCACGTAGTCGTTGTTGCTGGCCATCGGCCCTGTCTCCGTCTTGTCGTGCTGTTGCGGTCTTATACTGAAGCTGGAGGCCGCTATCAACCGGGATATAAAGAAAGCTTTATGTCTCACCTCTTGACCGCCGAAGGCCAGCAGTGTGTGGTTGCGGGCGGGGGGCTTGAGGAGAGAAAGCCGTGCGACGCACGACATTGTTTCGACAGGCTATTTTTGCCGCCTCGGCGGTATGGACCATACTGCTTGCGGCGCCGGCTTCGGCCTGTTCCGACCTGCCCAACATCTGCGCGATGAATGCGCAACACCACCAGAATATGGTCGACATTTCGTCTGGAATGTATTCCTACGGCGATTACTACGGAGAGGAAGAATATTACGGCGACGACTATTACGACAGCGGCTACTATAGCGGCGACATCGACTATTCGGCCTATGCCGAGGATCCGGGCCGTTCGCTGAGCAACGAGGCGGCAAGCTTTGTCAGCGCAGTAAGCGCCGAGCAGGCGGCGCTCGAGGAACGGCTGCAGGACCCGGGCTTCCGCAAGGCCTATGAGCGCTACAGCAAGGGCGGCTGGGACTATTTCCAGGACAACGCCAAGGCTGCACCGGGCGAGTATTGTGCCGCCCTCTACTGGCGGGGCGAAGGCATGGTGCGCCTGTCCGGGCCGGGCGGCGACTATGCCGGAGCACTCATCACCTTCTGGGGCCCGAATGTCCCGACACCTGCAGAGGTGAAAACCATCAGCGTGACGCTCGATCAGGCCGATGGCGCGCCGCAGAAGGTCAAGGCGTTCAACTATCGTCTCGCCGGCGATGCCTGGGGCGCCATCGCACTGGCCGTGCCCAGTATCGAGGCGGCGCTCGACGGCATGGAAGACACGCAGAGCTTCAAGCTGCTGGTCGGCAACAAGAAAGTTGCCGAGGTCGAGTGGCAGGGTGGCCTCAAGGCAAAGAGCAAGCTGGAAAGCTGCCTCAGCCGCGGCTGAGCCGAGCGACAAGATGGCGGCCGATCAGGCTGCCGCTTTGGCCCGCTTCATGCGGCTCGACAAAGGCCCCTCAGGGCCGGCGCTCGACATAACGCACGCGACGGCGCCGGAACGGCAACATCAGCACCCCGACGATTGCCGACAGGATCACGTAGCCCACGCCGAAGCCGGCGGCGGCATAGCTCAGCCCTTCGACCGTCACCGGCACCGCCGGCTGGTAATCGCTGAGGGTGCGCTGGCCGATCTCAGTATCGAAATACTCCGGCATCCGGGTAAATCGCTCCCAGCCGGCGGCGCCGCGCACTTCGGCCAAGGTGGCAGAGAGCTGCTGATAGCGTGAGAAGGTCCGTGCCATCGACTCGCCGCGGGCGGCAATGAAGCTGTCGCCGGTCTTCGAATAGCGGTCGATCGCCTGCTCCAGAGTGAGACCCGCCTCCTTTGCCGCGACCTCGAACTCGGCAGTGATGATGCGCAGCTCGTCGACCGCGCCGCCCAGGCGCTGGGTGTATTGCTGGGCATATTCGGGGAACTGGCTGAGGCACAGCCCAAGCGCCAGGCCGCCAAGTATGCCGAGTGTCCTGCGCATCAGAGAGCTCCGTTCCCAACTGCAACGGCACGACAGCGCGTGCCGTTCCGAACATAGGAACAGTTGGTGAGCGAGAGGCTAACTCGCCAGACCTCGGAAGTCGGAGGGCCTTGCTGCGGTCAGGCGGCCGCCTTCGCCCGCTTCACGCCGCTCGAGAGGCCCGCGACCAGTGTCGTCACCGCGGCAACGGTGCCGGCCGTGGCCTTGCCGTTCTCGAGCGAACCGAGCACGGCGTTGCAGATGGCAGTTCCGACGGCGATGCCATCGGAGTCGCGGCCCATGCGGGCGGCGTCGTCGGCGGTCTTGATGCCGAAGCCGACCACGACCGGCAGGTCGGTATGGCCCTTGATGCGGGTGACCGCTTCGCCCACCGCGGCATGGTTCTTGATGCTGGCGCCGGTGATGCCGGTCATCGAGACGTAATAGACGAAGCCCGAGGTGTTGTTGAGCACCGCCGGCAGGCGGGCGTCATCGGTGGTCGGGGTGGCGAGCCGGATGAAGTTGAGGCCGGCCTTCAGGGCAGGAATGCAGAGCTCTTCATCTTCCTCGGGCGGCAGGTCGACGACGATCAGGCCATCCACCCCCGCGGCCTTGGCAGCCGTGAGGAAGGCATCGACGCCGAAGATGTAGATCGGGTTGTAGTAGCCCATCAGGACGACCGGGGTCTCGTCGTCCTTTTTGCGGAAGGCCTCGACCATCGCCAGCGTCTTCTTCATCGTCTGGCCCGCCGCGAGGGCGCGCTGGCCGGCAGCCTGGACGCCCGGGCCATCGGCCATCGGGTCGGAGAACGGCATGCCGAGTTCGATGATGTCGGCGCCGGCGCCCGGCAGCGCCTCGAGGATGGCCTGGGCGGTGGCGAGGTCCGGATCACCGGCCATGGTGTAGGCGACGAGCGCCGGACGGTTCTGCGAGGCACAGAGCGCAAAACGTGCGGGGATGCGGGTGGTCATCAGCTGTTCATCCCGAGGTAGCGGCCGACACTTTCGACGTCCTTGTCGCCGCGGCCGGAAAGGCAGAGGACGATGGTTTCGTCCTTGCTCATAGTCGGCGCGACCTTCATCAGCTGCGCCAGGCCATGGGCGCTTTCCAGCGCCGGGATGATGCCTTCGAGCCTGGTGCAGAGCTGGAAGGCGTCGAGCGCTTCCTGGTCGGTGATGGGCGCGTAGGTGACGCGCTTGGTATCATGCAGGTAGGAGTGCTCGGGGCCGACGCCGGGATAGTCGAGGCCGGCCGAAATCGAGTGCCCCTCGAGGATCTGGCCGTCGGCATCCTGCAAGAGGTAGGTGCGGTTACCGTGCAGCACGCCGGGGCGGCCGCCGGTCATCGAGGCGGCGTGGCCGTTCTCGACTTCGATGCCATGGCCGCCGGCTTCGGCGCCATAGAGCTTGACCGAGGGATCGTCGAGGAAGGCGTGGAAGGTGCCGATGGCGTTGGAGCCGCCGCCGACGCAGGCGACGACCGCGTCGGGCAGCCTGCCGGTCTCGACCTGCATCTGCGCCTTGATCTCTTCGCCGATCACCGACTGGAAGTTGCGCACCATCTCCGGATAGGGGTGCGGGCCGGCAGCGGTGCCGATCAGGTAATAGGTGGTCTCGACATTGGTGACCCAGTCGCGCAGCGCCTCGTTCATGGCGTCCTTGAGCGTGCCGGCGCCGGCGGTAACCGGGCGGACCTCGGCGCCGAGCATCTTCATGCGCAACACGTTGGGATATTGCCGCTCGACGTCGGTGGCGCCCATGAACACCACGCAGGGCAAATCGAACTTGGCGCAGACCGTCGCCGTCGCCACGCCGTGCTGGCCGGCGCCGGTCTCGGCGATGATGCGGGTCTTGCCCATGCGCTTGGCGAGCAGGATCTGGCCGAGCGTGTTGTTGATCTTGTGCGAGCCGGTGTGGTTCAGCTCTTCGCGCTTGAAGTAAACCTTGGCCCCGCCAAGCTGCTCGGTCAGCCGCTCGGCGAAATAGAGCGGCGAGGGGCGGCCGACATAGTGGGTGGCGAGGTGCTTGATCTGAGCCTGGAACGCAGGATCGGCCTGTGCCGCGCGATAGGCCTTCTCGAGGTCGAGGATCAGCGGCATCAGCGTTTCGGCGACGAAACGGCCGCCATAGAGCCCAAAGCGGCCCTGCTCGTCGGGGCCGTTGCGAAGGGAATTGGCCCCGGTCGCGGTCACTGCTGAACTCCTACCCGTGTGCGGCTCGCGCCTGCTCGATGAAAGCCCGGATCAGCGCCGCGTCCTTGACGCCGGGCGCGGTTTCGACGCCGGAGGAGACATCCACGGCCATCGGTCGAACGGCCCGGATTGCCTCTCCCACCGTCTCGGGCGTGAGGCCCCCGGAAAGCATGAATGGAAGGCTGGGGTCAAGCGCCTTGAGCAGGCTCCAGTCGAACGGTACGCCGTGTCCGCCGGTGCGATCGGCCCCTTTGGGCGCCTTGGCGTCGAGCAGGATGCGATCGGCGACATCGGCGAAGTCGGCGACATGCGCCACATCGTCGGCGGTGCTGATGCCGATGGCCTTCATGATGGCGATGCCGGCCTCGTCGCGGATCGCCTCGACCCGATGCGGCGTTTCGGGGCCGTGCAACTGGATCCAGTCGGGCGACAAAGCGGCGATTTCCATGACGCAGGAATTGTCCGGATTGACCAGGACGACGCAGGTTTCGATCCGGCCGCGTGCTGCCGAGATCAGCTCCTGCAGCGTTTCGAGGTCGACATGCCGGGGGCTGCGCTCGAAATGCATGAAGCCGACTATGTCGGCGCCGGCGTCGATGGCCGCGTCGAGCAGGGCCGGGGTCCTGATGCCGCAGATCTTGACGATGAGGGGGTCGGACATGTGCCTTGGATCAGTTGGGAACGAAATCTTCGGCGCCAAGCGCCGGGGGTTCGGGCGAGCGGCGGGCAACCTCCAGCTCGCGATGCAACCGTTCGGTCTCGCGCTTGAAATGGCGCTCGTCGCGGCGATGCGGCCCCTGGGCGAACCAGGTGGCGACGCCGCCGAGCAGCACGCCGACCAGCAGCACGGCAAACAGCACCAGGAACAGCGGCACGCCGACACCCGGCGAGCTCAGGGCTTCGACCGGCGCGAAGGGGTTGAAGTTCACCACCACCAGCTGGCGGTTGGCCAGGGCGAACACAATCAGCACCGCGCAAAGCGGCACCAGCACGAACCAGCCGACAATGCGTCTAATCATCGGAAATGCCAGACATCATCCCGCGCGATTGATCCGCTCACGGATTTCCTTGCCGGCCTTGAACTGCGGCACGTACTTCTCGCCCACGTCGACGGTTTCGCCGGTTCTGGGATTGCGGCCGACACGCGCCGGCCGGTTCTTCACCGAGAAGGCACCGAAGCCGCGCAGCTCGACGCGGTCACCGCGGGCCATCGCATCGCCGACCTCATCGAGGATGGCGTTCACGATGTTCTCGATATCGCGCTGAAACAGATGCGGATTCTCGTCGGACAGTCGCTGCACGAGTTCGGACTTGATCATACCGCCCCCCGGCGCACTCCACGGGTCGATGGGGTTCACATCGATGGGTTAGCCTGCCAAAGCGAGACCAAACCGTCAAGGGACATCGCCCCGTCGACACTCGAACGCATCACTTCGGCAGCGCTCTGGCCGAGCCAGCGGGTGACGCCTAACCAGCCTTCGGCCGGCAACGGAAAGTAATCGACGACCGGCAGGTCGGCGGCGATGGATTTGTCGGACTCGAGCCAAGTAATGGCCTCGGCTTCGCCGCCGATCGCATCGATCAGCCTGCTATCGACGCCCTGGCGGCCGGTGATGATGCGGCCATCGGCCAGCGCCAGCGTTTCGGGCCGCGGAATGGCGCGGCGTTCGGCGACGATATCGACGAACCACTCGAACGAATCGTTGACCAGCGCCTGCAGCGAGGCGCGAACCTCGCCCTGCATCGGCTCGTTGAAGTCGGGCTCAGCCTTAAGCGGGCCGGTCTGCACCTTGTCGAAGTTGACCCCGATTGTGCTCAGGAGCTTGCCCGCATCGACATGCTGGTAGAGCACGCCGATGGAGCCGACGATCGACAGCCGGCGGGCAAAGATGCGGTCGGCGGCGATGGCGGTCATATAGGCCGCCGAAGCACCGAGCTCGCTGATCACTGCGACCACCGGCTTCTTGGCGCGCAGCGCACTCAGCGCCTCGTAGAGCTCTTCGCCGCCGGCCGTGGTGCCGCCGGGGGAGTTGATGGCGACGACCACGGCTTTCACCGCATCGTCCTCGGCGAGCTTGTCGAGGATCTTGAGGCGGGCCGGGTCGGTCATGATGGTGCCGGTAATGCTGACCCGGGCAATGCGGTCGCCGGGGCCGCCCTGCTCCATGGCGAAGCGGCCGACAAGAGCCAGGACGGCCGCGGCCAGCGCCAGGAAGAACAGCACCCGCCAAAGGCGGCGCGAACGGCGCAACCGGGCATTGGCGGGGATCAGGTGCGCGGCATCGCCGGAGGTGTCGGTCATCGGAGCCTCATGCAGGAGTGCAGCGAGGTAACCCGCGGGCCACGGCAAATGCAAGGCGGGGCTGGGTCGCGGGCCAAGGCTCTGCAAGTCCCCCAAACTCGGTGTCATCCCCGCGAAAGCGGGGAACTCCGTTTGCGATCTAGCGGCAAGCCAAGAAGACAGAGGTTCCCGCCTTCGCGGGAATGACCCGGTGGGTGTAGCCGGGATCACGCAGTGGGTGGGGAAGAGTCAGTGCACCATTGAATATCGACCGCCTTACACCTTCAGCCGCTGCCGCTCGGTCTTGATGAAGCCGGCGAGATGATCGGCCTCGAACAGGGTGAGCGCCCTGCCCTGCTGCAGCAGGCGGTCGCGCTCGGTTCGGCCCAGCGCTGCCTCGAGCGTGGCGGAGAGCCGATTGCGCTGCATTTCCTCGGTGGCCTGGCGGCCATCGATCCAGCCCTCGAAACTCTTGTCGGTGAAGCCGACCAGGAGCGCCGCGACATCGAAGGCGCCGCGAGTCGCGAGGAGTTCGGCGGCGTTCTGCAACAGGCACCAGTGCCACTGGCCGCCATCGCGCGGCACGATCTCGGCCGCCTCGTAGAGAGGGGCGACCGCGCCGTCGAAATCGCCCAGCGCCATGCGGTAGGCGGCGTTGTTGTTGAGATGGAAGCCGAGCAGCAGGCTGCGGCCGGCGGCACGCAATTCGGGCATAATCTGATTGGAGAGCGACAGCGCACGAACCGTGTCGCCGCCCTTGTGCAGCATTTCGGCAAGGTTCATCACCGAGCGGAAGCGGCCCTTGGGGTTGCCGACATCGAGATGCATGGCAAGGCCAGCTTCGGCGCGGGCGAGCCCCGACATGGTGTCGCCACGGGTCCAGGCCTGGGTGCCGATGCCCACCAGCGCCCAGGATTTCACCTTGCTGGGCGGCATGTCGGCGATCAGCGTTTCGAGTTCGGCGACCAGCGGCTCGGCATCGCCCTGATGATGAAAGAAGATGGTGATCCAGGCGGTGAGCACCAGCGCCTGGGTGTAGCGCAACCGGTCGTCGCTCTCACGGAACCAGGCCAGCGCCGGCTCGAGCCCCTGATAGGCGCGGACATCCATGGCGTTGTAGCGGCCGATCTCGCCCAGGGCCAGTTGCAGCCGCGCGGCAGTTTCGGGCGGCACGGCGCCGACCAGCGACATGCCGGCCTCGATGGTCGCAAGCCCCTCGGCGCCGAGCTGCTCTTCCATGAAGTAGCGGTAGGAGCCGGCGGCGATCTCGACATAGGTCGGCCAGTCGGCGCGGTTCTTGGTCCAGGCCAGGGCAGCGCGGAGGTTATCGCCATCCGGGCGGTAGATCTGGTCCCAGCGCTCGTCGGGCAGCACCTCCCAGCGCAGCACGCTGTCGGCGAACAGGTCGCGGATATAGGCGGCGTGCCGGTCGCGGGTGATGATGTCCTCGCCGGCCTCGGCCAGCTTGTCGAGGGCGAAATGACGGGTGGACTCGAGCAGGCGGTAGCGCGCCCGGTCCTGCCCGTCGCGAACGACGAGGGAGCGGCGAACCAGTTCGGCGACCCGCACCTCGGCCCCCTCGCCCGCCACCGCGTTGACAGCGGGGATGGAGAAACTGCCCTGGAACACGCCGAGGGCGCGCAGCGTGCGCTGATCTTCGGGCTCCAGCAGGTCGTAGCTCCAGGCGAGCGACGCGGCGAGCGAACGATGGCGCGGCAGCGCCGGATCCCAATCGGCCTCGAGGCTGGCCAGCTGCTGCTCGAGCTGGCGGTCGACGGTTTCGATGCCGACGGTGGCGGCGCGGGCGGCGGCCATCTTCAGCGCCAGCGCCACCCCGTCGAGGCGGCGGCAGAGCCGGGCGACGATCGGCAGCTCGTCGGCGGAGAGCTTTTCGCCGAACGCCTCATAGCAATAGGCGAGGAACTGCGCCGACGCGGCGTCGGCCAGCTCGCCCTCGCCGCTGACGGCGAAGGGCAAAAGCTTGAAGACGTGCTCGTCGGGCAAGGCCAGCGGCACCTGCGACGTCGCGAGGATGCGGATATCGGGCACCTCGGCCAGCAAGGCGCGGATGACGCGGGCCGCGGCGCCGCGAACATGCTCGCAATTGTCGAAGATCAGCACCGCTTCGGTTGGCCTCAGATACTCGACGATCGACTCGAGCGAGCGGCTGCCGGCGCGGAACGGCACGGCGAGGGTCTGGATCAAGACGCTCTCGATGAACTCGCCGCTGCCGAGCGAAGCAAGGTCGACCATCCACACGCCGCCATCGACCGGACCGAGCGTCTCGGCCACTGCGACGGCCAGCGTGGTCTTGCCGACGCCGCCGGGGCCGAGGATGCTGACCAGCCGGTGCTGGTCGAGCAGGCGCGCCACCGCCTCGATTTCGGTTTCGCGCGCGACGCAGTCGGCGCGATAGCGCCCAAGGTTGCCGTCGGCGCCGGCGGCGAGCGGCCGCATCGGCTCATCGTCCTCCACCGGCGCGGGACCGACATATTTGTAGCCTCGGCCGTGCACGGTGGCGATGAAGCCGGGGCCGAGCGCCTTGCGCAGCGCCGACATATGGACCTGCAGGGTATTCTCCTCGACCACCACGCCGGGCCACACCGCATCGAACAGGGCCGCCTTGTCGAGCAGCTGATTGGGCTGGGCCAAGAGGGCGTCGAGCAGGTCGAAGGAACGGCCCGAAAGCTCGATCAGCCCGTCGGGGCCGATGAGCTCGCGTTCACGCGGCCGGATCCGGTAGTCGCCGAAGCGTTTTTCCATTGCGCCACCATAGCCTGATCCCCTGATTCAGGTCGATCAGGACTGCTTCAGAACTCTTCAGGATTGCCCCAAGGACTGCCGGGCCGGGCCGGGCGATGATCAGCGCATCAGATCGGAGGAGACGGACAAATGCTGTACCAGCCCAAGCCCCGCAACCCTGCCGCAGCGCTCGCCCGGCAGGTTCTCGTCGCCATCGCCGGCGTGTTCGGCGGTCTCGGCCGCGGCCAGTCCGACGGCGCCTATCTCGACGGCATGCGCGGCGGCGAACTCGAAGACCTCGGCCTCCGCCGCGGCGACGACGGTAGCTACCGGACGTTCAAGTGACACCACTTGCAAGCAAGCTCAGTCGAGCTTGCGCACCATGTAGCGGGCGGCTTCCTCGTAGCTCAGCAGCTTGCCGTAGAGCTCGGGGACGTCAGTGATTTCGAAGCCGTGGCGTTGCCAGAACGGGATCGAGCCGTTGACGGCGACCAGCGTCATGGTGGGGTAGCCTTCTACGCTGGCGTGCTTGACCAGCGCCTGGACGATCTTGGACGCCGCGCCGACCCGGCGGGTGACCGGCAGCAGGCAGAGATCGTGCAGATAATAGGTATCGGGCTCGGCCGGCAGCGCCTTCAGCAGGGTGTTGAGGGGCGGCAGCGTGCCATAGAGCCAGGGGTGGCTCAGCACATAGCCCGCCGGCTTGTCGGCGATCTCGAGCAGATAGCAGCCGTTGCGGTAGAGCTTCAGGCGCTCGGCCAGCACCTCGGGCGTTTCGAAGAAATCGACATGCACGGTATCGGCAATGCCCTGCACGGCCGGCAGGTCATAGCTGGTCATGGCGCGCCAGGCGACATCCTTCAGAAGCATCGGTTCCCCCAAACAAAGGGCCCGCACCTGTTGGTGCGAGCCCTCCGGAGCGCTTTCAGGAAAAGTTGCAGACTTTTCCGGTTCGAAAAGCGCGACCAAATCAAACAGATGCAGACCCGCGGGGTGCCGAAGCACCCTGCGGAAACGCTTACTTCTCGTCGCGGCCCTTGAGGGCAGCGCCCAGGATGTCGCCGAGCGAAGCGCCCGAGTCCGACGAACCATAGGCGGCCACGGCTTCCTTCTCCTCGGCGATTTCAAGCGCCTTGATGGAGAGCTGGATGCGCTGGGTCTTGCGATCGTACTGGGTGACGCGCGCGTCGACCTTCTCGCCCTTGGAGAAACGCTCCGGACGCTGGTCGTTGCGGTCACGCGACAGATCGGCGCGGCGGATGAAGGCGGTCATCTCGGTGTCGTTGATGCGCACTTCGATGCCGCCATCGTTGACCTCGGTCACCGTGCCGGTCACCACGGAACCCTTGCGGATGCCGTCGCCGCCGGCATCGGCCACTTCGCCGACCGCCAGCTGCTTGATGCCGAGCGAGATACGCTCCTTCTCGACGTCGACGTCGAGCACCTTGGCCTGGACGATATCACCACGGTTGTAGGCCTCGAGAGCCTGCTCACCCGGCTTCTGCCAGTCGAGGTCGGAGAGGTGGACCATGCCGTCGACATCGCCATCGAGACCAATGAACAGACCGAACTCGGTCTTGTTCTTGACCTCGCCCTCGACAACGGTACCGCTCGGGTACTTGTCGGCGAAGGTTTCCCACGGGTTGGCAAGCGTCTGCTTGAGGCCCAGCGAGATACGGCGCTTCTCGGGATCGACCTCGAGCACCATCACTTCGACTTCCTGCGAGGTCGAAACGATCTTGCCCGGGTGGACGTTCTTCTTGGTCCAGCTCATCTCGGAGACGTGGATCAGGCCTTCGATGCCCGGCTCCAGCTCGACGAACGCACCGTAGTCGGTGATGTTGGTCACGCGGCCGGTGAACTTGGCGCCGACCGGATACTTGGCGGCAATGCCATCCCACGGATCGGCCTGCAGCTGCTTCATGCCCAGCGAGATACGGTGGCTCTCGTGGTTGATGCGGACGATCTGCACCTTGATGGTCTCGCCGATCGACAGCACTTCGGACGGGTGATTGACCCGGCGCCAGGCAATGTCGGTAACGTGCAGCAGACCGTCGATGCCGCCGAGGTCGACGAACGCACCGTAGTCGGTGATGTTCTTGACCACGCCGTCGACGACCTGGCCTTCCTCGAGCTGCTGGACGATCTCGGAGCGCTGCTCAGCGCGGCTCTCTTCGAGGATCGCACGACGCGACACGACGATGTTGCCGCGACGCTTGTCCATCTTCAGGATCTGGAACGGCTGCGGCACATTCATCAGCGGGCCGATGTCGCGGATCGGGCGGATATCCACCTGCGAGCGCGGCAGGAAGGCAACGGCGCCTTCGAGGTCGACGGTGAAGCCGCCCTTGACCTGGTTGAAGATGATGCCTTCGACGCGCTGGTTGGCGTTGTACATCTCTTCGAGCTTGACCCAGCTCTCTTCGCGGCGAGCCTTCTCGCGCGACAGCACGGCTTCGCCGACAGCGTTCTCGACGCGGTCGACATAGACTTCGACGACCGAACCCACCTTGATGGTGCCGTCACGGCCGGCGGCGCCGAACTCCTTGAGCGCGATGCGCCCTTCGGTCTTCAGGCCGACGTCGATGATGGCGAGATCCTTCTCGATCGCCACGACGGTGCCCTTGACCACGGTCCCTTCCAGCGGCTCGTTCTCGAGGAACGAGTCCAGCAGCAGGGATTCGAAATCTTCCTTGGTAACAGTTTGAACTGCCAAACGACTTCTCCAATGCGCCCGGTGGCTTGAGTTGAAAGGCCCGGTTGCCAATCGCCATGAAAAGGCGATCCGGTGCGCTGGCGCGCGAGCCATGTGGGGTTAGGATGGTTTTCCGCTGCCGGCTCTTGGAACATGCCGGGGGACGAAAGCCGCAAGGTTTGGTTTAGCAGCTCGGACTTTGGTAGTCGCCGAAGCTACGCCTTGCGCGCCATGACCCCGTCGACAATGGCGACGGCTGCGCGGAGTGCGGCCTCTATATCCAAGAGCGTGGTGTCCAGCAAGTGGGCATCGGCTGCGGGATAGAAGCCGCCATTGGGATTGGCGCTGTCACGCGCATCCCGCTCTTCTATCTGGTGATAGAGGGCGTAGCGATCAACCACCTGGCCACGCGCCTCGAACTGGCGGGCCCGGCGCTCCATGCGCGCCTTGCTGTCGGCCTGGATAAAGAGCTTCACGTCGGCATCGGGCGCGATCTTGGTGCCGATATCGCGGCCATCGAGCACGGCGCCGCCGGGCTGGGTGGCGAACTGGCGCTGGAAATCGAACAGGGCGGCGCGCACCTCGGCGATCACCGCCACCTTGCTGGCCAGCGCCCCCGCCTCGGCTGAGGAGAGGACCGCCGGATCGAGATGGGCGGTATCGACGGCGCGCGCGGCGGCGATTGCCTCAGCCTCGAACCTGGGGTTGTTCTCGTAGGCGGCGACAGCGCGGCCGACAGCGCGATAGAGCAGCCCGGTATCGAGATGCGGCAGGCCATAGTGCCGGGCGAGACCGGCCGCCAGCGTGCCTTTTCCGGACGCTGCCGGCCCATCCACCGCGATGATCATTGCCCCTCCGCATCCAAGCTGTTCGCCGCCCTGCCTATCATGCTGGCCGGGCGGGCTGCCAGCATGCCGCCACGCTACCCCCAGAGATCGGTCGACCGAGGTCGCACTTTGGGTTTGACAGGGCGAAACTTTCACCCTAACCGGACGTTTCCCTGCGGGTGGCCCCGCCTTTCTACACGAGGAAGCAATTGGCCAACGACGAACGCGGTACGAAACGGGAAGATCCCGATACCGGCAAGAAGTTCTACGACCTGAATAAGGATCCGATCGTCTCGCCTTACACCGGCAAGTCCTATCCGCGCTCCTATTTCGAACAGAACGCCGTTGCGGCGGTGCGGGCCAAGGCCGTGGCCGAGCGCGACGACGAGGATGACGAGGAAGAGATCGAGACCGAGGAAGCGGCCGAGCCCGGCGCGCCCGAGATCGTCTCGCTCGAGGACGCCGATGCCGAAGAGGCCGGCGCCGATGACGGTGAAGAGATTCCTGATGTCGAGGACGTCGAAGACGTCGAAGACATTGGCGATGACGACAGCGACGTGTTCCTCGAAGAGGATGAAGACGAGGACGAGAACCTCGACTTCGACGTCGGCGGCGGCGGGGACGAGCGCTAAGCCCGGCCCCTCCGGCGCGGGTTTGGGTGCAAAAGTCGAGAACTTTTCCCCACCGCGCAGAGCCCACGAAATACCGCTTGCATGCGAGGGGTGACGTGGGTAGATAGCACCGCGCTTCGACGGGAAACCGCCGCGGCGCATTCCCAAAGACACGATTTGCTCGTGTCGCCGGATGTGATCCTCAGGGATCGTTGATGGGGCCATAGCTCAGTTGGGAGAGCGCTTGAATGGCATTCAAGAGGTCGACGGTTCGATTCCGTTTGGCTCCACCAATCTCCGGCTTTCCAGTAACGTCCATCGGCGTTCTGGATCGTCCGGCGAGGCCTGACAGGTCAGGCGAATAGTCCCGTTTTCCAATTGTTCAGATGTCCGTGCGCGAGACGCACCGCGCCTAATGCGTGTTTTGCGGGAGGGCTGCTGGGACTCAGCGGCATTCTGCGTCAAATACCGCTCGGACTGTGGTAGCTTTATCGACGCCTGCGCCCGAGATGGGGGGCGCCTAGTCTGCGCGGGCCATGGCGAGAAGCGTGCTTGGCCCACTCAGGTCCGGGCACTCTTCATTACTGGGCAACATGCACAGGTCGACAAACCAATCGCTCGACGCGCCGCTGTCGCTGTCCCACTCCATGCTCCCCATCGGCATAGTATGTCCGACCACCTTGGCACCCAGCTTCTTGATGCGTTCCTCTGTTGCCCTGGCAGAGCGTTCGGCGCCGCTCACTACACGGTCCAGAATGTTGCCTCCCCCGGGATACCGCATCGCGCACTTCTCAGCGGCGCCACCGGGACGCCCGAAGTACGCAAGCGTGACCTCGGCGATTTCATCTGGGGGCGGCGTCTTCGTGCCATCGATGACGTGGAAGCCTGGCGGCAGTCCCCGCTGCAACTGGCCAATGACGGCCGGTTCGTCACTGCAAACATAAATTTCCGAATGAGGTCGCACCCCCCCATACTGCGCCTCTGCATCGCCGACCCCAACCAAGGTCAACGCCATAACAACCGCCAAGAACGCTCTCAACAGGTCCCCCGAGATGATAGTGCCTTGTTGATATAGAAGCCCGTATGGGACCAGAATACCAGCCTATCGATAGGCTGACGACGAGGGTTCTGAGGCGGCTTTGAGGGGTTGTTCGTGCCCACTGAAACAGGAATACCTCCACTACTTTCTATTCCGGTCAGGTAAGCCTCCTACCCTCTCCGCCCACCTCGCGGGACGTGTCCATTGCGATGGCTCAAGGGTGCGGCTCTTGGCACATGTGGGTCGATTTGAGAGTCCCTGAGCGCTCAACAGGTTCAAGCGCCGGGGTGGATGTCCCCCCGGCGCTCTCGATCGAGTAGTCTTGCCCCTGCGATCACCGCTTGAGCAGCGCGGCGAACTCGCTGAGGTCACGGGCGAAGAATTCGGGATCCTCCCAGGCCGCGAAATGGCCAGCTTGCTGCATGTCGTGGAACTGCACCACATTGCCGGCGGTTTGACGATCCGCCCATTCGCGCGGCAGGCGCACGCCGCCCGGGATCGGAACCTCCGTCGCTACCGCGACCGGAATGCCGGTGTTGGTGCCCTTGATGGTCGGTGGCTGCATGGCGTTCTGGCTGTAGATTCGGAACGACGATGCCGCCGTCTCGGTCAGCCAGTAGATCATGATGTTGGTGATTAGCGCGTCGCGACCGAAGCGCCTATCCGCTTCGTCGCCGACGCCCATGCCGGCCATGAAGCTCATGATCCACGCAGCGAGCCCCACCGGCGAATCGTTCATCGCGAAGGCCAGGCTCTGCGGCTTGGTGGCGTGCACCAGGTTGAAGGCGCCATGCGTGAAGAACCACTGCTGGATGGCGCCGGCATAGGCCTGCTCCGGCGGGGTCAGCGCCGCGAAATCCGTGCTCTGATCAGGATAGCCGACGTCGGTCACGTGATAGCCGAGCAGCACTTCAGGATGGCGCTGCGCCAGCGACATGGAGATGATCGAGCCCCCGTCGCCGCCGGCGGCGATGAACTTGCCGTAGCCCAGCGTCTCGGTCATCAGGCGGGCGAAGAGATCGGCAACCTTGTCCATCGGCAGGGCAGTCCTGCCGGAGAACCCGGTCCCGGGAATGGACGGGACGACAACGTGGAACTGATCGGACAGCCGCTCAATCACCCGGTGGTAGCGGTAGAACGAATCCGGCCAGCCGTGGAGCAGCAGGAGCGGGACCGCATTCGGGTTGCTCGAGGGACGATGGACGAAGTGCAGGTCCACGCCATCGAGTTCGACCTTGAAGTTTCCAAGCGCGTTGAGCCCGGCTTCGGCCCGCCGCCAGTCGTAGTCGTTGATCCAGTAATCGGTCAGCTGCTTGAGGTACTCGAGATTGGTCCCGATGGCCCAGCCCGCATCATCAGGCTGATCGGGCCAACGGGTGTGCTGGAGCCGATACTTGAGGTCGGCGAGCTGCGGTTCCGGGATGGCGATCTTGAAGGCGGTCGGATTGGTCATGGTAGTCGTCTCCTCTGAATGAGCGGCTTTGGATGCGAAGCCAGCGAGCAGGGCTGAGGCTGCGAGGGCCTTGGAAAACTGACGGCGGTTCATCTCTCATCTCCACGCTTGTCTGATGGGATGAGGCTACGAGGAGGCGCCGCGAGGGGATTGCAAAAATCCGACAATCACCGGCTGGCACTGACCGACGCTCACGCGGGCGCAGAGGCAGGCGCGACTTGCGTAGCTGCAATGCGAGGGCTGTCCCCGCCGCGTCCCGAGCAAGTGCTGACAGCTGCCTGCGGCGCCGGCTTCCGGGGTGCCTGCGCCGATGCGTACACCGGTACAACCGATCTTAACGCCGCATTTCCGAAGCTGAACTAGCCTTGGCATTGTCGCCACTGTGCCGGCGGCTGCAGCTGATCCAGCCGGGTGCCCCAATGAGTTCCACGTCGGCCGGGTTCGACAGATCGCCGACTGATACCGCGCAGCAGCAGAATGCAGTGTCGCTGCTGTTCTTCTTCTGCGTCGCCGCGGCATTCATCACCCGCTTTGCTGTGTCGTCGCAGCTGATGAACCGGGTCGTGGCCTACACCACCGAAGCCGGACCGTTTTACGAGAAGCTGCATTTCGGCACCTATGCCGTGCTGTTGCTGCTGCCGGTCGTGCTGCTCAGCCGGCCATTCCTGCTGCGCGGCGACGAGATCGGCAAGTTTCGGGCACTGATGCGTTACAGCGGGCTGATGCTGCTGCTGGTGCTGTTCATGTTCTTCACCGGACGGGCAGGCTCGTCGGTCGTCCTGATCGATACCTACCTGGTGACCGGCGCTGCAGGCCTGATCATGCTGGCGCTCAACCCGACGTCGCGCCGGCTGCTCGGCGACGTCACGCTGGGCCTGCTCATCCTCAGCGCCGCCCTCGGGACAGTCGAGGCGCTGACCCAGCAGCGGATCATGCCTTACGATGCAGTGGAGCTGGGGTTCCGGCCGGTCGGTCTCTCCGAGCACCCGCTGGCGCTTGGCACCACCTGCGCCATCGCCGTAGGTTTCGTGGCGCTGACCAATTGGCGCGTCTGGATCCGTGTGGCCTGCATCATCGTCCTGTTCATCGGGGCCGCGGCCTCCGGCGCGCGCATGGCGCTGCTGGTGACCGTCATCGAAATCTTCGTCCTGATCATCGTGGTGCCGTGGCCTCGTCTGTCCCAACGCCACCAGCGGCAGGCCAAGTTGTTCGTCCTGCTGGCTGCAGCTGCGGGTGGCGCGGTGCTGACCGGCATCCTGCTTTCCGCGGGCCTGCTCAGCCGCTTTACCAGCACCCTGTTCGACGAGAACTTCTTCGTTCGGGTGAGCATTTATGACGTGTTCAAATATGTGAGCTTCGAGCAGGTCATGTTCGGCATGGACGGCAAGGAGCTCATCAGGATCGTCACCGAAAAGCTCCACATGCCGACGATCGAGAGCGCTCAGGTCGTCATCGTGCTGCTGTTCGGCCTGCCGGTGGCGCTGCTGTTTGCCTGGCTGGTGATCTGGATGATGCTGCGCATGTTGCGCCATGCCCCGCTCGCCGCCTGGATCGGCGTGGCGGCGACGCTGCTGGCGGCGCTTTCCAACAACACGTTCTCCTCCAAGACCCCGATCGTCATGATGATGATCGTGCTGGTGCTGGCCTACAACTCCAACGGCATCGAGGCCGCCGCCAAGAAGCCTGCCCAGGCTTAGGTACGGGGCCGCCCCATATTAAGGACGATTCGAGTAGGGGCAGGCATCCGCGGCCCTGGTCTGGCATCTTGGCGGCCAGTTTCTGGATCCTCTCGAGGCCGCGATGATTTCCGACATCGTCGATTTGGTAGTCACCAAGCTCGTCAACGCCGTCAGCGGCGAGAACGGCATCACGCTGCTCATCCTGTTCTCGACGGCCTTCATCAGCGCCCTCGTCGCCTATTGGCGCACGGTGGAGGACAAGTCGTTCGGCGACTTCTTCAGCTTCGCGCTGCCCAAGGAAGTGATCCTGCACCCTTCGGCGCGCGCCGACCTGCTGTTCTACATCACCAAGCGCCTGCTGATGCCGCTGCTGCTGATCCCCACCGGCGTCGTCTTCATCGCGCTGGTCGGTTATGGCACCAACCAGCTGATCAGCTGGATCTTCCAGATCCACGGTCCTCTGCTCGAGGGCCCGACACCCTGGTGGGTGCTGGTGCTGTTCACCGGCTCGATGCTGATCGCCTACGACATCTCGTACTATTTGTACCACGTCGCCCAGCACAAGGTGCCGTTCCTGTGGGAGCTGCACAAGGTGCACCACTCGGCCGAAGTGCTGGTGGGCATTACCAAGGATCGCGTCCACCCGCTCGACGACCTGATGAATCGCGTGTGGGACGGGGTTATTCCCGGCATCTGTTTCGGGGTGTGGAGCATCATTGCGCTCGATCCGGTCGAGCTCACCGTGTTCGGCATCAATGTCTATGCGATGCGCAACCTGCTGATGATGGATTTCGTCCGGCACACCCACTACAAGATCTCGTTCGGGCCGCTCGACAACTACATCCTGTCGCCGCACTGGCATCAGTTGCACCACAGCGCCGACCCGCGTCACTACGACAAGAATTTCGGCCTCCTGCTGTCGATCTGGGATCGGATGTTCGGCACGGCCTATGTTCCCGACCCCAACGAAGAGATGAAGTTCGGCCTGCTCGATCGCGACAAGGACGACTACCAGTCGCTGTTCGGGCTCTACCTGCTGCCGCTCAAGAAGATGGCTGGCCACGTCGCGCGCTGGTTCGGCCGGCGCCCCGCGCCGATCACTCCGCCCCCCACGGAACCCACACAGCCATGAACGTCCATCTTCCCGTGGTGCGCCTCGATGATCGTTTCGAGGACTACCGCCTTGAGGACTGTCGCCTCGAGATCGTCGACAGCGATGCCCGCCTGGCCGAGATCGGCGCTCAATGGAACGCCCTGTGGCGGCGCGGCGATGGGCTGATCTTTCAGAGCCACGACTGGGTTGCGGCCTGGTGGCGAACCGTTCCCAACCGGGACAGCCGACAGCTGCGTATCGGGTTGATCTGGCGCGACGAGGAGGTGATGGCCATCCTGCCGTTGGCCATCCAGCGCCGCAAAGGCCTGCGGTTCCTCGAATGGGCGGCCAATGACTGCAGCGACTATGCCGATATCCTGATCGATCCGCACTGTCCGCCCGCGGCGCTCGATCGGCTGTGGCGGCAGCTGGTCGCGGCGGGCGGCTTCGATCTCTACTTCCTCAACCGCCTGCGCCCCGAGGCCAAATTCCGCGCCATCCTCAATGCGCCGGATGGCCCCAGACTGTCCGCCAGCCACCGCACCGAGACCTGCTCGCAGGTGGCCGGAGACTGGACGACGGGAGCCCAGTGGTTCGAGGCGCAGTCCAAGAAGACCCGGCAGAATTACCGCCGCGGCCGCAAGGCGCTGGATGAGAGCGGCAGCGTCGCCTTCCGGCTGTTGCCACTCGACGAGCCCGTGGCTCCAGTCCTCAAGCGGCTCAGCGAGCTCAAGCGCCAATGGCTGGCCGACAGCGGTCGCGTATCACCGCTGTTCGATGAGGGGGCTCCGGCGCTGCCGGCATTGGTCGAGGTGCTGGCGGAGGCCGGCGTGCTGCGGATCTTCGTCCTGGAATGCGAGGGAAAAACCATCGCCATCTCGGTCAATTTCGTTCAGCACGGGACATTGATGGCGTTTCTCACCAGCTACGATCCGAGCTTCGAGCGGGGCTCGCCCGGAATGGTGCTGCTGATGGATTATGTCCAGTGGTCGATCGACCAGGGGCACAAGATGGTGGACTTCCTGTGCGGCGAAGAGCCGTTCAAGGTCAGGTTCGCCACGAGGTCGGTGACGCTGACCTCGGTGATGGGACCGCGGACGCTCAAGGGCCGGGTCGCCATGCTGCTTGACCAGACCCGCCGCGGCCTGCGGTCGGCCCGCGATGCGCGGCGTGCACGCCGGGCCGCGTCGCCGCATCAGGTCGCCTCCGGTCTGGATGGCGAGGCAGCGCGCGAGCAAGGCTAGCTCCAGCGCTGCACCCGGCCGGATTACCACGCCTTGCGTTTCACCCCCTCGCGGTCGGCACAAAAGAGGCGAGGAGCCGGGACAATGCTCCTCGCCTGCAGACCTGTCGGTGATCGGGAGACTGATCAGCCGGCAGTGATCGCCGACGCCTGGTTCACCTTGCCGCTGAGCGTATAGGTGATGGCGACGTTCTCGCCGGCCTTCAGCTTGGAGAAGTCACACTTGGGCGCGAACTGGTAGACCGCCTTGTCAGCCAGGGTGACGGTGCACGCCTTGCTGTCCATCGACTGGATGGCGCCGTGGGCGGTGCTGGGGGCGGCCAGCGCCATCGAGGACGCGCCGATGGAAGCGACGAGCATCAGGGGAACAAGGAACTTGCGCATGACGATCTCCTTTTCGTCCGGTTCGCCACGCCGGCTTGGGTGGCGGCCGATGCGTGGTGCAGCGGCGAGACAGAAGCTGGGACCGGCCGATTGCTCCCTCCTTTCCTGAAACTTACATATTCGTAAGCCGACAGGATGGCCGCACCGGGTGTAGGTTGCGACCAGGCGGCAATGCCCTGGTCGGGCGCGCCGCGCTTCAATGTCGAGGTAGAGCGGTGAAGGTCGTTGTCGCCGAAGACGACCGGACGTCGTCGGAGTTCATCCGCAAGGGCCTCAACCAGCAGGGGCACAGCGTCGAATCGGTATTCGACGGCCGCGACGCGCTGACCTTCTGTCTCTACAATAGCTGCGACGTGCTGGTGCTCGACCGGATGATGCCCGGCATGGACGGGCTGTCGGTCGCCAAGGCACTCAGGGCCTCGGGCCGCACCATGCCGATCCTGTTCCTCACCTCGATGGGCGATGTCGACGACCGGGTCGAGGGGCTGATGGCGGGCGGCGACGATTACCTGGTCAAACCCTTCCACTTCTCCGAGCTGATGGCGCGGATCACCGTGCTGGCGCGGCGGCCGCAGACGGCGGAAGCCTCGACGCGGCTCAGCATTCACGACCTCGAACTCGACCTGATGGACCACACCGCGACGCGGGCCGGCACCCGCATCGAACTGCAGGCCAAGGAGTTCGCCATCCTGGCGCTGCTGATGCGCAATGCCGGGCGGATCGTCACCAAGACCATGCTGCTCGAGCAGGTGTGGGACTTCAATTTCGACCCGCAGACGACGGTGGTCGAAACCCACATGAGCCGGCTCAGGGCCAAGATCGACAAGCCGTTCGAGGTGCCGCTGATCCACACCACGCGCAACACCGGCTACTCGATCCATGCACCGCGTCAGTAGCATTCTCGCCGGGGCGGCGTTCCGCTCGGCGGTATTGTTGCTGCTGCTGTTCCTCGCAGTGTTCTTCGTTGCCGGCGTGGTGATCGTCAGCCAGACCAGCAGCGAGGCCGAGAGCGAGATCCGGGCGCTGGTCAGCAACGAGTTCGAGCTGTTCCGCGAGGCGGCCGATACCGGCGACCTGGATCAGTTGCGACAGCTGGTGGACAGCTCGGCCGCCGCGGCCGGCCCACGCTTCTTCATCGTCGCCCTGTACCGGCCGGACGGCACGCTGCTGGCCGGCGACGATATCCCACGGCCGGCAAAACTGGGCTGGAGCACGATCAGCTCGGGGATCAACGCCAAGACACCCTCGGAACAATACCTGGCGCTGACCGAAGACATCGGCGGCAACCGGGTGACCTTCGGACGGACGCTGTTCTTCGTCGAGGTCGGCTCGGCGGCGCTGTGGCGGGCGCTGATGCTGGCCAGCATCGTGGTCGGCATCGGGGCGCTGGCGATCGGCTACCTCGCCAGCCATGGGGTCTCGGCCAAGCTCGACCGCATGGCCGAGACGCTCGAGCGCGTGGCGCGCGGCGACAGCCGGGTCCGCCTGCCGGTCGGCCGCTCCAATGACCAGGTTGACCGGGTATCACGGCAGATGAATGCCCATCTCGACCGATTGAGCGACCTGCTCGGTACCATGCGCAACACGGTGATCTCGATTGCGCACGATCTCAAGTCGCCGCTCAGCCGGGCCTATATCCTGCTGCAGGAGGCTGAGGAGGCGCCTAGCGAGGCGGAGCGGAGCAAGCTGCTCGAGGAAGCACAGGTCGAGATCGAGCGGCTCAACGCCATTTTCGACACGGTGCTGAGGATTTCGCGCATCGAAACCTCCGATGACCAATCCGGCTTCGCGGCATTTTCCGCCCGCGAGCTGGTGAGCGAAACGTTGCAGACCTTCGAGCCGGTGGTCGAGGAGGCGAACCAGGTGCTGGTCGAAGCGCCGGCGCATGGCGACGCGACCATCGTCGGGGATCGGCGCATGGTGGTGCAGATGCTGGTCAACCTCATCACCAACGCCTCGCGCTACAGCCCGCCCGGCGCCCGGATCGAACTCAGCGCCGGTATCGAGGACCGGCATCCGGTGCTGGTGGTGGCCGATAACGGGCCGGGAATCCCGCCTGACCGGCGCAGCGAAGTGTTCGAGCCGTTCCGCCGGCTCAATCCGGAACGCGACGAGAAGGGCTCGGGATTGGGCCTGGCGCTGGTGCAGGCCATCGCCACACGCCACCGGGCCAGCGTGCGGCTCGAGGATAACGGTCCCGGCCTCAGGGTGATCGTCCGCTTTCCGATCGCGGAAGCCGCCGCGGCAGTTTGAGGATTTGTAAGTTTGGCGAGAGCGTCGCGCAAACCCCGCACGTGATAACCCTTTCCGCCGATGCCGTTGCACCGACCGCCGGCCCTCCTCCGCCGACGCCAACCACCATGCGGAGTTCCATGAAATGAACAAGCTCTCCAGCCTTTCCGTCGTCGCCCTCGTTGCCGCGCTGATCGCGGCCAATCCGGTGCTCGCCGCCGTGCCGAAGTTTGCGAATGGCGCGCCCGGCACCGCCATGAGCGTCGACGACTTTGCCAGCCAGCTGGCTAGTTTCAACGCCAGGGATGTCACCGACCTCCTGGGCGCCAAGAGCGTCACGGTCTACAACTACAATACCGCCTGGACCGACAAGGCCGGCAAGGCGGTTGACCTGTTGACCGAGGATTCGCAGAGCATCGGCCTGTTGCGCGAGGCGCTGAACAAGAACCCCGCCGCGGTGAAGCTGCTCGCCGACAACAAGATCAAGGTCAACCAGGTGGTCGACATCATCGACGTCGGTGGCCACGTGCAGCTCTATATCCAGTAACGCGCATGGCGGACGCCATGACAGATTCCTGATCTGTCGCGGCGTCCGCCAACCACTCGCGGGAGCTCGGCCCATCGCCGGTTCCCTGCGACAATTGCGCTCCCCCGCGCGGATTCCGCCGCGGGCGGGCGCGCCCTCTCGACAGCTCCCGCCATACCGCCTATATCGCGCGCCCCCGCTGCCCCTCCTCGGTGCAGCTTCGAGGCAGCCCAGGAGGACAGGATGGCGCGAACCCATTGCGGCATGGATTTCGGCACTTCCAACTCCACCCTCGCGGCGGCGGGCGGCAATATGGCGCCGCGGCTGCTGCCGCTCGAGGACGGCAAGCCGACCATCCCGTCGGCGATCTTTTTTTCGTTCGAGGAGGATCGCACCTTTTTCGGCCGGCAGGCGGTGAGCGAATATGTCACCGGGGCCGACGGGCGGCTGATGCGCTCGATCAAGAGCGTGCTCGGCACTTCGCTGTTCAACGACACCACGCGGGTAAAGCGCGACGCGCTGAAATTCTCCGAGATTCTGGGACGCTTCATCGCCGAACTGAAGCGACGCTCGGAGGCTTCGCTCGGCCATGAGATCGAAGACATCGTCTGCGGCCGCCCGGTGCGTTTCGTCGATGACGACGACAAGGCCGATGCCGAGGCGCAGCGCCAGCTCGAAGGCGCGGTGCGGGCGCAGGGTTTCCGGCACATCGAGTTCCAGTTCGAGCCGATCGCCGCGGCGCTCGACTACGAGCAGCAGGTGAGCGGCGAAGAACTGGGGCTGGTCGCCGATATCGGCGGTGGCACCTCGGACTTCACGGTGATCCGGCTGTCGCCGGAGCGGGCGCGGCGCGCCGACCGCAAGGCGGATATCCTCGCGACGGCGGGCGTCCATGTCGGCGGCACCGATTTCGACCGGCTGCTGTCGCTGAAGAAAGTGATGCCGCTGATGGGCTACGGCACCGAGACGGCGGATGGCAAACGTCCCCTGCCCTCGGCGCCCTAT
Source organism: Devosia sp. GW821-FHT12F11 (assembly GCF_058806655.1). NCBI lineage: Bacteria > Pseudomonadati > Pseudomonadota > Alphaproteobacteria > Hyphomicrobiales > Devosiaceae > Devosia > Devosia sp. GW821-FHT12F11. Next base: position 984,376 of record NZ_JBXAPX010000001.1, on the reverse strand, counting down.
TACGATCTCGCCACCTGGCACCGGATCAACCGGCTCTACAACCAGAAGACCCTGCTCGAGCTCAACTCGACCTACCAGGAGGCGCGCTTCCCCGACCTCGTCGGCATGCTGATCGCGCTGGTCGAAGACCGACAGGGGCACCGGCTGGCCGGTCGGGTCGAGGAAGCCAAGATCGCGCTCAGCGAGGCACCGCAGACCGAGTTCCGCTTCGTGACGCGCGACGTGAAGCTCGAGACGCCGATCACCATCGAGCAGTTGCACGCCGCCCTCGACGGCGCTACGGCATCGATCGCAGCGGCAATCGGCAAGACGCTGACGGCGGCGGGGGTGCCCGGCAGCCGGATCGACACGCTGATCCTCACCGGCGGTTCGACCCGAGTGCCGGCGGTCGGCAACATGCTGAGGGCGCTGTTCCCCGAGGCCCGGGCGGTCGAAACCGATGCCTTCGGCAGCGTCGGGCTCGGCCTCGCCCTCGATGCGATGCGGCGGTTCAGCTAGCCTTCAGCTTTGCCTCGCTACCCCTTTCCATGTGCTCTGTGCACCCGAGGGGGATTCCGATGCTGCTGCCGATCCGTTCGCTGCTGTGGGGGTTTGCCGCCCTGCTGCTGTTCGCCATGCCGACGCTGGCCGCAGAGAAAGCGATCATCATCCTTGATGGCTCCGGCTCGATGTGGGCGCAGATCGACGGCAAGGCCCGGATCGAGATCGCCCGCGAGACGCTGAACCAGGTGCTGGCGGGCGTGCCCGCAGAGCTCGAGCTCGGCTTCATGAGCTACGGGCACCGCGAGAAAGGTTCGTGCGACGACATTGAACTCTTGGTGCCGCCGGCCGCCGGAACCGGCGCGGCGATCAGCCAGACGGCCGCGGCGATCACGCCGAAGGGCAAGACGCCGATCTCGGCTGCGGTGCAGCTCGCGGCCGAGGACCTCAAATACACCGAGGACAAGGCGACGGTGATCCTGATCACCGACGGGCTCGAGACCTGCGAGGCCGATCCTTGCGCGCTGGCGAGCTCGCTCGAAACTCAGGGCGTCGATTTCACCACCCATGTGGTCGGCTTCGGGCTCACCGACGAAGAGGGCAAGCAGGTGGCCTGTCTCGCCGAGAATACCGGCGGCAAGTACATCGCGGCGGGCGACGAAGAGACGCTGACCGAGGCGCTGAAGAGCACGGTGGCCGAGGTCGCGGCGCCGGCTGAGCCCGAACCGGCGCCTGCCCCGGAGCCCACCAAGGCCGAGTTCAATTTCGATCCCGATGCGAGTCTCGCCGAAGGCGGCGAGTCGCTGGACGAAGAGGCGGGCCTGGTCTGGGAGGTCTACAAGGCCAATCCGGATGGCAGCATCGGCGAGTACGTCACCACCGATTACGGCATCAACTGGAAGACCAATCTCGCACCTGGCGCCTATGTGGTGCGCGCCACGCTCGACTTCGCCAAGCTGGAACAGCCGGTGACGATCGAGGCGGAAAAGGTCGCCGAGCCGCTGTTCGTGCTCGATGCGGGCCGGCTGATCATCCGGCCGCTGCCGGCCGCCGGCGCCGAACCCGACCCCAATGCTGCGGTGTTCACCGAATTCCCCGGCGGCGCGAGCACGACCAACTACGGCGAGACCAAGCTCTATGTGCCGGCCGGCGAGACCAGGGTCGAAGTGAGCATCGGCAGCGGCAAGGTGTCCGAACTGGTGCCGGTGCAGTCCGATACCACGGTGGTCAAGGACATCGTCGTCGGGGTCGGCGTCGCGGCGGTCAACGCCTTCTATGTCGAGGGCATGAAGGTCGAGGACGGCAACCTGTTCGAGGAAATCCTCGAAGCCAGGAAGGACATCCAGGGCAACCGCAAGTCGGTGACCTACAACTATGGCCCGGACCACAATTTCGAACTGCCGCCGGGCGACTATGTGCTGGTGTCGACGGTGGGCGGCGCGACGCTCGAAACCCCGTTCAGTATCGCAACGGGTGAGCGGACAGAGGTCAGCGCCATCCTTGGCGCCGGCGTCGTGGCGATCACCGCGCCCGGCACCGACAAGGTCGAGGTGTTCGGGGCCAAGGCGGATATCCAGGGCAATCGCAAATCCTTCACCTACGGCTTTGGCGGGGCATTGCAGACCACGCTGACGGCCGGCGACTACCTGGTCGTCGCGTCGCCCGCCGAGGGCGAGCCGAAGCAAACCAGCATCAGCGTGGTGGCCGGCGAACGGCTGGAGGTCACGGTCGAATAGGCTGGGGCTCAGGCGGCGCGGTCGCGCAATTGTTCGAACGCCGCAGCGTAGAGATCGATGAGCTTGCGGGCGCGCTCCATGGCAACGCTGCGCCCTTCGCGCAACAGGGCCGTCGCCTTGGTGGGAAGGATCGCGCCGGTGCCCGGCTCGAGCAGAATGGCATGCCATTGGGCGGCACGCGTCACGCGGATGGTGTAGCCGCGATAGCTATCGTCCAATGCGTAGTCTCCCACGTAGTTGTGCTGGCTGCGAGTGCGACGCTGCACTCGGGGTTGCACTCGCTCAACGACCCGCCGATCACAACTGTCCGGCGGTGTGGATTGTGGGGAGAACGAGAAACGTGATCGGGAGCGTCACGATTCAGAGGAAATCGTTCCGTCGCGAGCTTCGTCCCACAGGAGCGTGATGACGGCACGGCTCATCGCGGCTTCAGCGGCGCCAGCGCATGCTCCCGCTCACCACGGAGGGAGGACTCCAATGCTCAGGTCATTCATGCTCGGCTTCGCGCTCGCCTCTGCATTGGCGATGCCGGTGGCCGCCGCAGAGGTTGAGCTTGACGCCGACGAAAACGGGCAGATCGAATTCGTCATGCCCTCGGGCAATGTCGGCTGCATCGTCACCCCGGAAGGGGGCACCGACGTCTATCAGCCGGAAGGCGGAGGCCCCGAGATGATGTGCGACCGGGTCGAGCCGGAATACGTCCGTGTCAGGCTCGGCACCGATAGCGCCGAAGAGCTCGACGAGGTTGCCGACCCCAGCTGCTGTGGCGCCGAGCAGGTGCTGCACTATGGCGAGTGGGCGTCGATCGAAGGCTTCGTCTGCTATTCCAAGCCAACCGGCCTCACCTGCACCACCGAGGACGAGGCCCACGGCTTCAAGATAGCGCGCGCCGGCATCGAAACCTGGTGACGGGCACGGCTTGGATTCGCTGATCTGACCGCCTGCCATCCGGCAGCGCTCCAAACTCGGTGTCATCCCTGCGAAAGGGGACCTCCGTTTGCGATCGTGCAAAGGCCAAGAAAACAGAGGTTCCCGCTTTCGCGGGAATGACCCGGTGGGTGGGGCACCACCCGTATGCGCCTTCACGAGGACAGGCTGAAAGCGCCCTACAAAAAATCGTCGCGGCGCGGCGTAAAGCTGTCGATCAGCTTGCCGGCTTCGAGCGCCTTGACCCCGTGCACCAGCCCCGACGGCACAATGTAGGCGCCGCCCTTGGCGATGGTCTGGGTGACGCCGTCGATGGTCACCTCGAACACCCCTTCGGCGACGTAGCTGGTCTGCAGGTGCGGATGCGAGTGCAGCGCGCCGACGCCGCCCTCTTCGAAGGTGAATTCGACCAGCATCAGTTCGGGCAGGTCGAGGATGACGCGGCGGGTCGAGCCGTTCAGCTCGGTATGCTTGCCGTCGCCGGGCTGCGCAAAGAGAGGAGACATTCTGTCACTCACAGTTTGTAGGCTTTCCTGACCAGGTTGTAGGCGAGGTCTTTGGCGACTTCGTGGGCTTCGTCCTCGTCGAGCCGATGCTCGGTGACGAGGCGGGCGAGAAAGGCGCAATCGACGCGGCGGGCCACATCGTGGCGGGCCGGGATCGAGGGGAAGGCGCGGGTGTCGTCGTTGAAGCCGACGGTGTTGTAGAAGCCGGCGGTTTCGGTGGCCATCTCGCGGAAGCGCCGCATCCCTTCCGGGCTGTCGTGGAACCACCAGGGCGGCCCGAGCTTCAGCGATGGATAGACGCCGGCCAGCGGCGCCAGTTCGCGCGCATAGACGCTCTCATCGAGGGTGAAGAGAATGATCGAGAGTTTCGGGTCGGTCCCCACCGCATCGAGCAGCGGCTTCAGCGCGCCGACATAGTCGGTGCGCGAGGGGATATCGAAGCCTTTGTCGCGGCCGAACTTCTGCAGCATGGCGGGCGAATGGTTGCGCCAGGCGCCGGGATGGATCTGCAGCACCAGCCCGTCGTCGATCGACATGCGGGCCATCTCGGTGAGCATCTGGGCGCGGAACAGGGCGCGCTCGCGGGCATCGGCCTTGCCGGAGCGGACCTTGTCGTAGAGCTGCCCGGCTTCCTTGGGGAGGAGGTTCGCCGTCTCGGCGGTCGGGTGGCCATGGTCGGACGAGGTGGCGCCGAACTGTTTGAAATAGGCGCGGCGCTTGCGGTGCGCCTCGAGATAGCCGTTCCAGTGGCCGGTATCCTCGCCGGTGATCTCGCCGAGCTTGTCGAGGTTACCGGCGAAGCCGGCGAAATCCGGGTCGACCACCGAATCGGGGCGATAGGCCGGGACCACCCGACCCTTCCAGCCACTATCGCGGATCATCCGGTGCCATTTGAGGTCATCCAGCGCCGCGTCGGTGGTGGAGATCACCTCGAGGTTGAAGCGCTCGAACAGGGCGCGCGGGCGATAGTCGTCGCGCTCCAGCCGCTCGGCGATCTGGTCATAGACGGCATCGGCGTTCGCTTCGCTCAGGCGCTCGGTGACGCCGAACAGCGTCGCCAAGGTATGGTCCAGCCAGGAGCGGGTCGGGGTACCGCGGAACAGGTAGTAGTTCTTGGCGAACAGCCGCCAGATCTTCCGGCCGTCGGTTTGAACCGCCGAGCCGTCGGTGGTGGGGACCCCCAGGTCCTCGAGGCGGATGCCCTGGCTGAACAGCATGCGGAAGACGTAGTGATCGGGGACGATCAGCAACTGCGCCGGATCGGGAAACTTCTCGTTCTCCGCGTACCAGCGCGGCTCGGTGTGGCCGTGCGGCGAGACCAGCGGCAGGTCCTTGATCCCCGCATAGAGCGCCTGCGCCAGGCCACGCGCCTTGGGTTCGGCATCGAAAAGCCTGAAGTCGTCGAGCAAAGTCATGGTCAGATCGTCCTCCCGAACCACTTGGTTACTTAGCACGGGCGCCGATGTCAAAGCCGGGGACTTGATCCTCGGTATCCAGCTTGCGATGGGTCACTGAGGAGGACTGGGAATGAGCGGCATCATCGAGCGGATCGAGCGCGAAAGCGGCGTCGAGGGGTTGGCGGAGATTCTGGCCGAACGGCTGAACCCCTCCGACCTGCAGTCGCTGCTGATCGAGGTGACCCGCCGGCGCGCCGGCAAGCGCAACCCCGCCGAACTGCTCAAGGATTTTGCCACCAGCCGCTTCTTCGGGGTGGCGCGGCCAGATCGGGCGGCATTGCTGGCCTGGGAGCAACTCACGCTGTCGCTTTGCGAGGACCGGTTCGAGCCGGTCGAATTGTCACCGGTGACTCCACTCGGCGCCTGCTCGGTGGTGGCGAGGGTGGACCAGGACTGGTCGATCGGCACGACGCGGCGCGGCGAGGTGGTATCCGACCCGACCAATGTGCTGGCGCTCGAGGCGGCGCGGCTGCGCCAGGCTGGCGGCGAGGACGTGCACCTCGCCACCAGCCATCGGGTGGTGCGGCCGCAGAACTATGGCGATGGCAAGATGCTGGCGCACTTCCGGTTGTTTGCCCTGCTGAGCGCCGGACGCGATCGCGGCGGCTATGGCTTCGAGGCCAAGGCGCTGCGGGGACAGGTGGGGCTGCTGCTCGAAGCGTTCGGACAGTTTCTGGCGCCGGGCACGGCGCTACGGCTGGGCTACACGCGCACCAGCGCACCCAACGTCGACGCGCGACTCGAGGCGCTGCGCGGCGCCGCCGAAGCCAATGGCGCCGAGTTGTTCGAGGAAGTCGGCCGCGAGGCGGCGGGCGGCTATTATGCCGGCTTCTGCTTCCACATCTTTGCCGGCGACATGCAGCTCGCCGATGGTGGCGTCGTCGACTGGGGCGCCAAGCTCACCGGCAACGGCAAGGAGCGCACGGTGGTCTCCGGCTGCGGCGTCGAGCGGCTGCTGGCGCTGCGGGGGTAGAACTTTTCAGGCACCCGAGCGTAGCGGGCTGTCGACGTCAGGTAGGTCTTGCCGATCAGTTGAACCAAACACGGTGTCATCCCTGCGAAAGCAGGGACCCAACTATCCGCCCGTGCAGGCTGCGAAATGGGTCCCTGCTTTCGCAGGGATGACACCCGGTGGGTGGTGCAAGGTCGAGCCCAACCACTGAGCCGGAGCAACCAACCCGAAACCCCTAAGCCGCCCGCGCCACCGGCTGGCCGCGGAGGTCGCGCAGCCAGAGCTGGCCGCAGGCGGCGTCGATGCGGTTGCCCTGGGTGTCACGTACCACGACGGGAATGCCGGCGCGCTCCAGCCCGGTGCGGAACTGCATCAGGGCGTGATCGGAGATGCGGCCGAAGCCGAGGCCATCGACTTCGTTCCAGCGCATCAGGTTGAGCCGCGCCGGCTCGTTGCGGAACATGCCGATCAGCCGGCGGAGATCGGCGTCGCTGTCGTTGGTGCCGGGGAGTAGCAGGTAGACGAAGGTGACGATGCGATTGTGCCGCCGCGCCCAGCTCAGCGCGCCGCCGATCACGTCGGCGATGGCGTGTTTGCGCGCACCGGGGATCAGCCGACCGCGCATCTCGTCGGTGGTGGCATGCAGCGAGATGGTGAGGTTGAGCCCCAGGTGCTCTTCGCGCAGCGCCTTCAGCCCCTTAGGGATACCGATGGTGGAGACAGTGATGCCGGTGGTGGGAAAGTCCAGCCCGCGCCGATCGCGCAGGATGCGGATCGCCGCCAGCACGTTGTCGTAATTGTTGAGCGGCTCGCCGATGCCCATGAAGACGATGCGGTTCACCTTGGATCCGAGCCGCACCACCTGCTCGACGATCTCGCCGGGCGAGAGGTTGCGCTTCAATCCCGCCTGCCCCGAAGCGCAGAACTGGCAGGCAAAGGCGCAACCGACCTGCGACGAGATGCAGGCGGTGAAGCCATCGCGCCGACGGATCAGCACGGATTCGACGGCATAGCCGTCGCGCAGCCCGAACAGGTGTTTTTCGGAGGTGCCGCCGAGCTGGCGGTCGCGTCGGGTCAAGGCGCGCGGGGCGATGTCATGCGCAGCGGCCCAGCGGCGCAACGGCCTGGGCAGGTCCTCATGCGGCGAGAACAGCTCGCGATAGCTGAGGCGCGGGCCGTTGTTGAGCGCGTCGAAGACGGTGGAGCTGAGGTCGAGGGCGAAGGGTGCGGGTTGCATCCATAATTTATAACTTACACGTCGGTTATAAATCAAGACGGCGTACTGGAGCAGACGGCCCCCTCCCGGCCTCCCCCATAAAGGGGGAGGTGCCTCGCTGGTTCATTGGGCACGATCGAAGACAGATGCTCGACTCTTCACCTCCCCCTTTATGGGGGAGGCCGGGAGGGGGCCGTCTCTATCAGTCGGCGGCCCTACTCCAGCCGCTCGCCCGGATAGAGCCGCTCGATCACCTTGCGTGTCTCGGCCTCGGTGTAGCCGGCGAGTGTCCCCTGCGGCTCGACCAGCCAGAGCATGCAGGCGCCCTGGATCACCATCTGGATCAGCGCCGCCGACTCGGCCCGATCCGGCGTCTCCGGCAGCCGCTCGACTATGGCCGCCCGCACCAGCTGGTTGCGTTCGCGCGCCAGGGCATTCAGGCCGGGATCGTTGACGTCGCCCCAGGCGAGCAGCAGGTAGCCGGCAAAGCCTTCGCCCGAACCCATGCCGCTGATCAGGTCGCGCAGCATGGCCCAGAGCGGGATCAGGCCCTGCTCCCTGGGTGCGGCCGCGAAATAGTCGCGCACCTCCTGGGTCGAGCGCTCCAGGGTCTTCAGATGCAGTGTGCGCTTGTCGGTGAAGCGCTGGATCAGCGCGGCACGGCTCAGCCCCACCGCCTCGGCCACATCGGAAAGGGTGAAGCGCTCCGGCCCGAGCCGCAGCATGACGGCGTGGGTGGCATCGAGAACCTGATCGTCGGAGACGAGCTTGGGGCGTGGCATGCGGCGATTGATAACCGGCGTGGCGGTTACTTGCCAGTCTCATGCTCGAGCGAAGGCGCCGATCACACTGTCTTGACGCCGTAGCGCCGCGCCATCTTTTCGATGTTCTTGACCACCCGGCTGCGCAGTTCAGGCGGCCCCAGCACTTCGACTTCGTCGCCGATCTTGGTGAACTCGTGGCTGGCCCAGCCGACTTCCTCGATCGGCACCTCGAACTCACACCAACCTTCGGCATCCGGCGTCAGCACCAGCGCCTCGACGGCGCGGCGCACCGTGTCGCTCAGGTCCCGGAGCTTGCGCAACCCTGTCGCGGTGGCACGCACATGGGCGGTGCCGACATAGATATCGCGCTCGAACTGCTTGGTGGCTTCCTGCCAGTGCGAGGGCAGGTCAAAATCCTTGGGCCGGGTGAAAGTCTGGCCGGTGGGGCCGAGCGCCTGGATCTGCGACAGCCGGTAGGTGCGAATGTTGCCGTCGCGCTGCGCCACGACGTACCAGACGCCGCCCTTCAGCACGAGGCCGAGTGGCTCGATCACCCGATCCTTCACGTCCTTCCAGCTCTCGTAGCGGATGGCGATGCGGGTTTCGCTCCACACCGCCTCGGCGACCAGCTTCAGGAATTCGGGCTTGTAGCCGGGCTGGAACCAGCCGCGCGGATCGAGATGAAAACGCGAGCTCATCCGCCGCGCCTCGGCCTGCCAGTCGGATGGCAGCGCCGCGAGCAGTTTCAGCTCGGCCTGCGCGGCTTCCTCGCCGAGCCCGAGTTCACCGGCGGGGCCAGGCAGCCCGGAAAAGAACAGCGCCCGGGCTTCGGGCGCGGTCAGGCCGTTGAGCCGGGTCTTCCAGCCATCGAGCAACGCGAAGCCGCCATTGCGGCCGGTCTCGGCATAGACCGGTACGCCGGCGGCGCTGAGCTGGTCGATGTCGCGATAGACCGTGCGGACCGAGACCTCGAGTTCCTCGGCCAGCGACTCGGCACTGGTCCGCCCCCGGGTCTGGAGGATCATCAGAATGGTGAGGAGGCGACTGGCACGCATTATTCCTCTCTACACCAGCAACCCTGACAGCGGGTGTCAGTCTTAGCGGCATAGAGTCGTTTCGTGAAGATTCGAGGAGACGCGAAATGGCTTTCGAGCAGGTGAAGAGCGAGCGGGCTCGCGACGCGGCGGAGCTGCGGCAGGCGGTGGCCAGCATCAACGTGTTGCGCGCCGACCTGCCGGCGCAGGGTTTTGGAGCGTGGTTCCGCACCCTGGTGCTCAGGCGCTATGCCAACACCATGCTGAAGCGCACCCTCAGCCGTCCGCGCCGCACCCATCTCGACCAGCTGTCGCCGCATCTGCTGAGGGATATCGGCATACCGCCGGATGGGCGATGAGGGGTGGCATCGAGCAGCGGGCCAGCATCGAGTTCCAAAGATACCCCCTCCCCTGTCCCCTCCCCGCAAGGGGGAGGGAGACGCCAAAACCACGGTCGGTGAGAGACGAAGACGTGTGAGCGCAGGTCACCTCCCCCCTTGCGGGGGAGGGACAGGGTGGGGGGTATCTTCCCGCACCGGCCTTTGGGCTAGACCTTGGAGCTACGCCGTCTGGCGGTCGAACTGGCCGTTCTTCATGAAGCGCCACAGATAGCTCGGCAGAATCGCGTCCATCGCCGTGGGCGCGATGTCGAAGGCGGCAAGGGTGCGCTTTTCGTGCTTGGCCGCATCCGACACCACGTTGTCGGCCTGCAGCTGGTCGACCTGGTCGCCAGTGATGAGCGGCGAAGGCAACAGCGACAGCGGCAGCGCCATGAGCTTGGCCAGCCCAGCCGGCAGCGGCAGCAACAGGTTGGTGCGCTGCGTGTCGGTCAGCACACGCGCCACCAGCTCCTTGTGAGTCGCAACCTCCGGGCCGCCGAGCTCGTAGATCTTGCCGCCCTTCACCTGGCCCTCGGCCGCGCGGCAGATCGCCTCGGCGAGGTCGCCGACATAGATCGGCTGCAGCCGCGACTTCGCGCCGATCACCGGCAGCACCGGCAGCATGCGGGCCAACATGCCGTAGCGGTTGAAGAAGCCATCGCCCGGCCCGAAGACGATCGATGGGCGGATCACCACCGCCGACGGGAAGGCAGCGAGCACTTCGGTTTCGCCCAGCGCCTTGGAGCGGGCATAGCCGCTCGGCGCCTGCGTGTCGGCGCCGAGCGCCGAGACATGCACCAATTCCTTGACGCCGAGCGCCTTGGCGGCCTCGGCAACGTTCTTGGCGCCCATGGCATGCACGGCACGGAAGCGCTGCTTGCCGCTCTCGTGGCCGATGCCGACGAGGTTGATGACGACGCCCGCGCCGCGGATGGCGCGCTCCACCGATTCGCGATTGCGGATATTGGCCTGGATCGGCATCACCTGCCCGACGGCGCCGAGCGGCCGGACGTGGCCGGCGAGATCGGGGCGGCGCACCGCGACGCGGATGCGATAGCCGCGACGGGCCAGCAGCTGCACCACCTGAGTCCCGACAAAACCGGCGCCGCCGAAAATGGTGACCAGGTTCGAGGTGGTTTCCATGGCTTGAGGCGGCTCCGGGCAAGGCAATCGGGCTAGGGTTTTGCCGCTTCTAGCCTGCACGCCACGACGTGTCGAGTGGACGAGGTGTGGTCGGGCAAGAAAGCGAGTTGACAGCCCCCTCCCAGTCACCTAGTGAACGGCGCCCATCGGATTGCCCTGGTGGCGGAATTGGTAGACGCGCACGGTTCAGGTCCGTGTGTCGAAAGACGTGGAAGTTCGAGTCTTCTCCAGGGCACCAATGGCAAACGCAAAGGCCTCCCTCACGGGAGGCCTTTTGTTTTGTTGGGTTTTCGCAACCGTTGGGAGCAGGTCAAGAAGCCGTCACAGGGCGTCAGCGTTGCGATAGCCGCCGGATGCACCAGCGTACGTCGTCCATGAGCCTTGCGCCGACGCTATCTACGCGCACTAGACTTGGATGAGCCGTTGGCATCACCATTGTCACCCGGCAATTCGAAGGACGCACTATGTTCCAGAGTGACTGGGAAAACCGTCTGGTGAAGCTTGTCGACCAGTATCCCGACTTATCAAGCGGCGCTGTTGCAGCGACCCGGGGTTTGCTAGCAAGACGTGGGGCTTCCGCACGCCAACCCGACGAGATGGCGCGCGGCTACTGGCCTACCATCTGCCTAGTGTGGTCAAGCAGCCTACTTGGACAGGTGGAGATTGAGGTCAGCGCCACGGAGTATGAGTACTACGGCCCCAACGGAGAGGTGGACATTCGTCACTTTCCACACGAGGGGGGAGCCGTCGTGCCCGACGATCTGCTGGCCCTCATCCCCAACTAGGATCAACGGGCTATCCACGCGTGGCAATCCAATAGTTCGCGCCCCTACCCCCGCTGCGCCTCAGCCTGCCCGACAATGTCCAATCCCACCAACTCGCTCCATGCCCCCAGCAGCCGCTTGGTCACCGGCCCCACCTTCCCATCCCCCACCGGCAGGCCGTTGAACTTCGTCGCCGGCATGATGCAGTAGGGCGTCGAGGTGAAAAACATCTCGTCTGCCGTCGCGAGGTCGTAAGGCAAAAGGCTGGTTTCCTCGGTCGGGATGCCCAGCCCCTTCGCCAGTTCGAGCGCCGTGGCGCGGCTTACGCCGGCGAGGCAGTTGACGGTGGAGGGGGTGCGAAGCACGCCCTTGGTGACACAGAAGATGTTGCCGCCCTTGTTCTCGGCGACGTGGCCATCGAGGTCGAGGATGACACTTTGCGCCTGGGGGTCGACCAGCTTGGCTTCCATCTCGGCCAGCGTGTAGGCGAGGCGGCTGCGGTTCTTGATGCGGGGGTCGAGCGACTGGCTCGGCACCATGCGGCTCATCGGGGTGACGCCGTGGCAGCCCTTCGAATAGAAATCCACCCAGGGCAAGAGGTTCATCGGCTGGGTGAAGATCATCACCGTGGCGGCGCCCAGTTGCTTGGTCGGATCGGCGCCGGCAACCGACAGGCCGCGCGAGATGTTGTGGACGATCCAGGCGTCCTCATGCGGGGCGTAGTTCGGCCGGTTGGCCTCGAACACCTCGAGCGTTACCCGCTTCATTTCGGCGGGGCTCAGCTGCGGATCGATGCGCGTCAGCTTCAGCGACTGGTAGAGCCGCTCGATATGCTCATCGAGCTTGAACGGGACGTGGCGGAAGGTGCGGGTCGATTCCGTCATCGTATCGCCCAGCATGATGGCGCTGTCGAAGATGGAGATCCGCGCTTCGTGTTCGGGCACCAGTTCGCCCGAGATATAGACCAGTCGCGTCATCACGTGCCTCACACGCTGAGAACGATGGGAGCCTCGAGTTCGAAGACGACGCCGTCGGCCGTCGGGCCGGCCTCGGAGCGCCACATCATCATCCCCACCTCGGCCGGCCGATCGAGCACGGTGAGCCCGGCATGCCAGACGTCGCGATGGATGCAGACGGCATCCTCAGGACCAGCGAGGAAGGCGCGGATATTGGCGAGGTCGGGCGACCCGTCAGCGAGCGTCGGGGCGAGCAGCACGATCCAGCGGCCGACCTTGAGCGGCACGAAGGTCTGGGTCGAATGCGGATGGCGCTCGAGGAAGGTGATACTGATCGCCTTGGGGTCGACCGGCTGCGGGCAGAGCACGGCAAAGGCGTGCTGGCCGGGCACGTCCCCCGGTTCCAGCACGGCAGGGATGGTGGTGAACTTGCCGCCCTCGGCGCGGACGAGCGTGGCAAAGGGAGCGAGGTCGGCGGAGGCGAGCGGCGGGAGGGACATGCAGGATCTCAGTTGAGCCGGGTGAAACCGCTATGGGCGACGGGGCCCTTGAGCAGCGCTTTGACGTCGCGGCCATCCTCGCATTCGCGGATGGTTTTGAAGATCGGCTCGAGCGCGGCGAAGTAGCCGTCGACGATCTCGGGCGTGTGCTCGATGCAGGTATAGACGCTGGTGGCGGCAAGGTAGCCGGCGGCCAGCATCTCCTGGGTGATCAGGGTCTTGTAGGCAAGGCCGTTGGGCGACTTGATGCTGAAGCCGGTAAGCGCCGGCACCCCCGCGGTGCTGAGCGGCAGGTCGTATTTCTGGCCCAGCGCCTGCCAGCGCGCGGTGATGGCGCGGCCGGTATCGGTGATCTTCTGCCAGGACTGTTCCTTTTCCATCACGTCGAGGGTGGCGAGCGCCGCCACCGAGCCGATGCGCTCGGTCCAGAAGGTCGAGGAAATGAAGGTGTTCTGCGCTGCTTCCATGATGTCGCGTTTGCCGATGACGCCGGTGACGGCATAGCCGTTGCCGAGCGCCTTGCCGAACACCGCCATATCGGGATCGACGCCATAGACCTTGTGCAACCCGCCAAACGCCTGGCGGAAACCGGAAGTGCACTCGTCGAAGATCAGGATGATGTTGTGCTGGTCGGCAAGCTTCCTGACGCTGACGAGGAACCCCGGGTCGGGGTCGTAGTTGCGCGACACTTCCATCTTGATGACGCCGATCTCTTCTTTGCGGATCAGCGCCTCGAGCTCATCGAGCTTGTTGTAGTTGAAGGTGAACACCGAGCCGCGCAGCGACCTGGGCACGCCATGGGGGCTGAGCCCCGGCAGGAGGTGCCCGGCGAGCTTGCTTTCATCGCCGAGGTTGCTGGCGAGATACCAGTCGTGCCAGCCGTGATAGCCGCAAAGCGCCACCCCGTCCTTGCCGGAAGCGGCGCGGGCGATGCGGATGGAGATGGCGTTGGCCTCGCCGCCGGACCGGGCGAAACGGGCCATGTCGGCCCAGGGATGCAGCGCGATCATCCGCTGCGCCAGCTCGACTTCCTCGGGGGCGTTGAGGGTCGCCATGTTGCCGAGGTCAACGGTACGCTTGACGGCGTCATCGACTTCCGGCCGGCCATAACCCAGCGTGTTGCAGCCGATGCCCATGATCGACATGTCGATATATTCGCGCCCGTCTAGATCCCAGACGCGACAGCCGGCGGCCCTGGAGAAATAGGCCGGCCACTGTTCGGGGAGGAACATTTCGGGGCGCTTCGACAGCAACATATTGCCGCCAGGTATGACGGTCTTCGCCGTCTTCCAAAGGTCCTGCCCCTTGCCCATTCCGTCTCCCCCTTTTAGCCCGCTGCGGCGAGCATTGACGTGAATGCTATATTGTTATGAGAATAACCTATTAGCCGTCAAGGAAGAGCCTGATACTGCATGCAGATAAACTGGCGGAAGGAAGCCGGCGCGCGGATCGAAGGCAGCCGCGAGCTCGATCGTTCCAAGGTGCAGGCGCCGTGCATCGTGCGCGCACCGGAGGGCGGCTATCGGCTGTTCTATACAGCGGTCGGACCGGGCAAACCCTTCGCCGATTGCCAGGGTTACATCCTCAGTGCGGTATCGCGGGACGGGCTGCGGTTCGAGCCGGAGCCGGGCATTCGCGTGGCGCCCGGCCCGGCCTTGGCGCACATGGCGCTGCGGGTGCTGGCGCCGAGCCTGACGCCACTGCCGGATGGCCGTTGGCGGATGTATTTCGAGGGCCGCGGCCGGGCCGACCGGCCGACGGTGATCGGCAGCGCGATTTCCGACGACCAGTTGAACTGGACCGTGGAGCCGAGCGTCCGGCTCGATGGCGGGGTCGGCGCGCCGCGCTTTCTGCCGCTCGGTGACAGCGGCGGGCGGGTGTACGTGTTCCGGGCGGAGTACGCCGATGGCAAGCGGGTCGGCACGCCGGTGGTGAGTGCGGTGACGCGCGACGGGCTGAGCTTCACGTTCGAGCCCGGCTATCGGATGCGCGACCGCATGGATGGGCTCGACAGCGCCGGGATCACCGCGGCTGAGGTGATCGCGCCGCGGGCACTGAGCGAAAAGTGGACGATGCTCTATTCGGCCTGGCAGGACCTGCCGCCTGGGGTCACTCCGCCGGTGCATCCGAGCCTCGATGCTGAAGCGGTGGCGCGCGGCTCGAGCGCGGATTTCGCCGCAGCCTCGATCGCCGCCGATATGTCCGGCTATCGCTCGCGCATCCTTATGGCGGAGTCAGAGGATGGGCTGGATTGGCGGCGCAGCGGGGTCGTCATCGAAGGCGATGGCTATGGCGGCGAGGAGATCGACGCAGTGCATGCCGAGGACATGTCGCTGATCGAGTTGGGCGATGGCCGCTACCGCATGTACTACGCCTGCTGCGACGCGCATGGCGTGTGGCGGATTGCCAGCGCGATCAGTGGGTAGGAGCCGGACCACTACACGCCACCGGCTTGCCTTCTCCCCTTGAGGTCAGCGGACGAGGGCGTAGCCCTCGCCGCGAGGTGGCGCGCAGCGCCGGATGAGGGGTACGCGCAACGAAGTGTAGCGCTCCGAGCGAAGCGAGCGGCGATCCAGTACGCGGAGAGATACCCCTCATCCGCCCTTCGGGCACCTTCTCCCTCAAGGGGGGAAGGCAATAGCTGCACCGCCAGGGCCACCCGGCAACCACTCCGGGAACTCAGCCGCCAGCCGCGCCCGATACGCCTCGAACACCGCGTCCCCCACTGTCTCGTACGGCGGCAGCAGCTTCAGCGGGAAATCCGGTTCGCTGAGCTTCAAGATAGTCTTGTCGTAGGCGCCGTCGACAAAACTGCCGCCGGCGCTGTCGAGCAATGCGTGCAGCACGCCGCAAAGTTCGCGGTAGAGGGCAGCGAAGCGCGGCCAATCGCCGGTGGCGCCGGCATTGAGATACTCGAAAGCGCGTGCGGGGTGGCTCGACGAGATCGAGGTCAGGAGCCCGCATGCCCCCAAGGGCGCGCCGATATAGTAGCCCTGCTCGGTGAGGAAATGGCGCAGCTGCGGCGCGTGCTTCATGAGGCCGGAGATCAGGAACGGATCGCCGCCGCCATATTTGGAGGCGACGAGATTGGGGTGGGCGTCGGCGAGCTCGGCATAGAGCCGCGGTGAGACCAGGCGCCCCGAGCGCATCAGGTTGTAGTGGAGGAATTTCGCCTCGGGGAAACCGCCGCAGAGCTCGGCGAACACCCGGCGCAGTTCGGTATCGGTCACCACCGACCAGTTGGGCAGCGAGATCTGAAAACTATCGATACCGAGGGTGCGGCAGTACGCGATGCGCTCGAGCATGGTGGCAAGCGACTGGCTGACGATGCCGACCATCGGCGCGGCGCCGCCGACCTCCCGCATGGTCTCGGCAAAGATCGCGGCGACCCGCCGGAACATGCCGTCGGTGACCGCATAGCCCTCCCCGGCCGTGCCGAAGATGTAGAGATCGGGCAGCCCCGCGCTGACGAGAGTTTGGATGGTGCGGCGGAACAGCGGCTCATCGAGCGTGCCATCATCGCGCCAGGGCAGGCAGACCGTCCCGAGCACGGTGCGGGGATAGCGGCTCATGACGCGAAATCGATCTGCACGCGGTCGACCTCGACATAGCCCTGGGCGATGCTGGAGGGCCAGATCGGGTAGTCGCGGCCGGCGCGCAGCCGATGCGGATCGCCGCCGATCTCGCCCATCGGCCGGGGTTGCACCGGGAACATGATGATGTGGATGTTGACGTTCACCTTGGCGAGGATATCGAGCAGCGGCTTCTCGCCATAGGTGTCGGTGCGATCGTGACGCGAGCCGATGCTGGTCCATTGGCTCTCGTCAGGCACGGCGGTGACGGTGGTCTCGGTCCATTCCGGGTTCACTGCAAAGGTCTGGCCGGTCAGCACCCAGCCCGAAACGATCCCGTCCTGCGAGCCCTGGATCAGCAGCGACAGTTTCGTGCCGGCGGCTTCGAGCTCACCGCGGGTGCGCAGGGTGATCCTGGCATTGGTGAAATCGGTGGGGAATTTGCCGCCGGTGAAGCGGTTGGCGCCCGAGACCTCGCGCACAGACTCGCCCGAGGGGCCATGGGTCACCATGCACATCAAGAGCTGCAGGTAGCCGCCGCCGGGCGGCGCGTGGTTGTAATCGACCCACCAGGGCCCCTGGCAGCGCACCACGCCGTTCCGGATCGGCAGCGCGGCGGGCGGGGCGAAATTGTCGACCACACGCATCCAACCGCCCGGCCCGTCATCGAAATCCTCGACATACGTCGTCATGGCACCCCCTCGCCCCTTGCCCGCAATATTATCTTATCATTATAACATCTGCAGCAGTGTCAAGTGGACGATCGGGGGGATCGAGTTGACGGGCAAGCATGCGATCATTGTCGGCGCGGGGGTCACCGGGCTCTCCACCGCCTACCACCTGAAGCGGATGGGCTATGGCGAGGTGACGCTGCTGGAAAAGGACCGTGTCGGCGCCGGCTCGAGCAGCCGCGCCGCGGGCATCTCCACCGGGCTCCTCTGGTCGAAGACCGGGGTGCTGGCCAGGAAGACGGCGCTCAGGTTCTTCCGGCAGTTCAGCTCGGAGTTCGACGGCTACAGCTTCCACAACGAGCATGGGTGCCTGGGGCTGTTCAGCCCCGAGCTATGGCCGGCGCGCGAGGCGCTGCTGCCGCTCTATGACGAATACGATGTGCCCTACCAGATCCTCTCGCCCCAGGAGATGCGGCGGCGCTGGCCGCAGCTCAACCCCCGGGCCGACCAGACCGGGTTGCTCGACCCCTTGGGCGGTTACAGCGAGCCGGACGCCTATCTGCCGGCGCTGACGGCGCGAGTGAAATCGCTCGGGGTGAAACTGGTCGAGAACTGCGTTGTGCATGAACTGCTGACCGCGGGCGACCGGGTCACCGGGGTGCGCACCGATACCGGTGTGCTCGACGCCGATGCAGTGGTGGTCACCAATTATGCCTGGATCCTGCCGCTGCTGGCGACATCAGGTATCGCCATTCCGGCCAAGACATTCGTCCACCAGCGCTATGTGTCGAAGCCCCTGCGGGCGCAGCTCCAGATTCCGCCGGTCAACGCCGACCCCTATCTCGGTTATGTCCGCCCGGCCGATGGCAACCGCGTGCTGATCGGCGCCGAAACGCCGGATCGCGATGACTGGAAGGTGCGCGATTTCGGCTTCCAGCTGACTGAGATCGAAGACGATCCGCGGGTCCTGCCCGATGTGCTCGAACGGTTCGGCGATTTCGTGCCGGCGCTCGCCGAAGCCGAGTGGGAAACCCGCAAGGTCGGGCTCTTGTCGTTCTCGATGGATGGCGAGCCGATCATCGGGCCGTTCGGCCGGGTCGAAAACCTCTATGCCGGGGTGTGCTTCCATTCGGGCGGCTTCAGCTACAACCCGGCCTCGGGCTTCTACCTCGCCGAGTTCGTGGCCAAGGGCAAAACCTCGATCGATCTCACCGCCTTCTCGCCCGACCGGTTCTCCGCGGCGGAGACGGCCGACTACCTCGCTTCCACCGTGCCACAACGCAACGCCGCCCGCCGGCGGCATTAGGAAACCAGCTATGCGCGATCTCGAACCGACCGACCTTGACCGGCAGATCTGGGAGGACGAGCTCGCCGATTTCGTCCCCCAGAGGGTGTTCGACGTCCACACCCATATCTATCGCTGGGCCTTCGATCTCGACCCGAACCGGCTCACCGGGCCATTTGCCAGCAGCATCGGCGCATACTTTCCCGAGGTCACCTGGGAGCTGGCCGACGAGGTGGATGCCACGCTGTTTCCGGGACGGCAGATCGAGCGGCTGTCCTTCCCGTTCCCCTTCCCCAACCCCTGCGATTTCGAGGGTTCCAACAGCTATGTCGCCGCCGAGGTGGCGAAGGGTGGCGGCCGCTCGCGCGGGCTGATGCTGGTGCACCCGGGAATGAGCGCCGCCGAGGTCGAGGCCGAGATCCGGCGCACCGGACTGATCGGGCTCAAGCCCTATCGGTTCTATGCCGCCGACCCGGTGCAGTGCCGCATCACCGACATGCTGCCCGAGGCACAGATCGCCGTCGCCGACCGGCTGGGGCTGATCATTATGATGCACCTGGGCAAGCGCGACGCCATCGCCGACCCCGAGAACATCGACGACATGGTGCGGCTCAGCGAAAAGTACCCCGGCGCCAAATGGGTGCTGGCGCATTGCGCGCGCAGCTATTCCGCCTGGGCGATCGAGAAGGCGGCGGCGCTGCTCAGGGGCCTGCCAAACGTCTGGTACGACACCTCGACGGTGTGCGATTCCGATGCGCTCGATGCGCTCTATACCGGGGTCGGCGTGGAGCGGGTGATGTATGGCTCGGACGATATGATTGGGCCGATGCGCGGCAAGTACATCACCTATGGCCGAGCCTGGGCCTATTTGTCGCCGACCAACCACTCGATGGGCCTCAGCCACTGCGACGGACGGATGACCTATATCCGCTATGAGCAGTTGCGGGCGATGAAGCGCGGGGCGCGGCAGATCGGGTTGAGCCCGGCGCAGCGCGAGGCGCTGTTCTATAGGACGGCACGGGGGTTGGTGGATTCGGTGAAGCTCTGAGGCACGGGCCTCTCCTGATCCTCCCCCGCGTGGCGGGGGAGGATTACCGACGCCGCCGGAGTTAGTTGACCGCCCTCTCTCAGTCGTCGCTTCCCTCCCCCTTGAGGGGAGGGATTGAGGGAGGGGGTGGTGAAGTCAACACCGTGGCCACCTCACCACCCCCACCCCCAGCCCCTCCCCTCAGGGGGGAGGGGAGCTTGGCTGCACCAGATCATTCGACTCGATATTGTGCGCCCCCAGCTGCGTCACGTCGGTCTCGCCCATCAGCCCCAGCGCGCTGTCGGCTTCGGCTCTCATGATGTCGATGACCCGGGTGACGCCGGCTTCGCCGGCGACGCCCAGGCCGTAGAGCATAGGGCGGCCGATGAACACGGCGCGGGCACCGAGCGCCACGGCTTTCAGCATGTCGTGGCCGGAGCGGATGCCGCTATCGAGGTAGATCTCGCAGTTACCGCCGACCGCATCGACGATGCGCGGCAGCACGCGGATCGAGGACGGGGCGCCGTCGAGCTGGCGGCCGCCATGGTTGGAGACGACGATGGCGTCGGCGCCATGGGAGACCGCGGCGCGGGCATCGTCGGCGTGGAGGATCCCCTTCACCACCAGCGGCCCGCCGAAGCGGCGCTTGATCCAGCCAAGATCCTGCCAGTTGAGCGTCAGGTCGTCCTGCTGCGCCATCCACTGCGCCAGCTCGGCGACGGTAGTGGCGCCGGGGACGTGGCCGGCGAAATTGCCAAAACTGCGGCGTGGCGTGCCGAGCATGGCCAACGCCCAGGCCGGCTTCAGCGCCAACTCGGCGACGAATTTCGGAGTGAACCTCAAGGGCACGGTGAGCCCGTTGCGGACGTCCTTGTGGCGCTGGCCATAGTGCTGGCAATCGACGGTAACGACGAGGGCAGCGCAGTTGGCGGCGCGGGCCCGGTCGATCAGCCGCTCGGTGAAGGCCCGGTCCTTGCGCACGTAGAGCTGGAACCAGAACGGGCGGCTGGTGGCCGCGGCGACGTCCTCGATCGAGCAGATCGAGACGGTTGAGAGGGTAAAGGGGATGCCGGCCTTCTCAGCAGCGCGGGCGGCTTTGATCTCGCCATCGGCCACCTGCATGCCGGCGGCGCCGGTGGGGGCGAGGCCGAGCGGCAACGACAGCGGCTGGCCGAGCATGGTGGTCGAAAGGCTGCGGCTGGAAATGTCGCGGCCGACGCGCTGCTCGAGGCGGATCCTGCTGAAGTCGGAGCTGTTCTCGCGGTAGCTCTGCTCGGTGTAGGCGCCGGAATCGGCGTACTGGAAGAACATTTTCGGGACGCGGCGCTCGGCCACGCGCTTGAAGTCGTCGACGGTCAGCAACCGGTCGAGACGCATGTTCTCACTCTCCCGAGACGAACCAGCGCATGTCGTAGCGATGCGTGCTGCGATCGAAGGCGAGGGTGTGCGGATCGCAGCGCCAGCGCTCGACCTGGCCATCGGTGCGCGCCACCAGCCAGCAGAAATCCCAGCCGCCCGACTCGTAGCGTAGCGGGATGGCCGGCTTGATGCGAACCGCCGGGTGGGTACCGGTGATGAAGAGTTTCCTGTCGGTGTAATAGTAGCAGGAGCCGCAGTGGATGAAGGCTTCGTGCTCGGGCGCGGTCTCGCCCGGCGGCACCAGCCCGACGCCGAACTTGCTGATCGCCACCTTCACCGGCGAGCCGCGGAGGAACGCCTCGTTGAGCGCCTCGACCGAGCCGGAAACCGGCCGTCCCTCGTGATCGTGCGCCAATACCTCGCGCCAGCGGTCGTTGACCATGAAGCGGTAGCTGTCGAAATCGTAGACGAAGTTGCTCGATGGGGCGTTGGTGCCGGCGTCGAAATTGTCGAACTGGTGGTAGCGCGGCATGTCGGACATGTCGTCGAGCGGCGAGGGCCCACGCGTTCCCGTCGCCGGCTGGCCATCGAGATAGGGCCGGGCGATCGCCTGCGTGCCGTCCTGATTGTAGAGGAAGAACGACATCGAGGGCCGCGGACCGAAGCCTTCGGGGAGTTCGACCGGCATGCGCAGCGTCATGATGCCCGCCGCCCAGCGGTCGTCGAGCAGCCAGGTCTGGCGGAACTCGGCCACCTCCTCGATCAGCTCGTTGCTGGAAGAGCTGGTGTCGATGTGTTCGTTGTGGCGGAACGCCGTGCCGATGCGGAGATCCGCCCCGCGCCGAATGGCGTCCACCAGGTCGGTGGTGCTGCCGCTGCGGACCGAGCGGTCACTGTTGAGGGTGAGGACGGTGCGCAGAGTCATCAGAAGGCCCCCTCACCCGCGACTGCGTCGCGACCTCTCTCGCCAACAGTAGAGGCGTGGGGATAGCTCGGCGCGGAAAGAGTACCCCCCACCCTGTCCCTCCCCCGCAAGGGGGGAGGAGACCAGAACACTGGCGCCGGTGGGAGCGTCTCCCTCCCCCTTACGGGGAGGGGACAGGGGTGGGGGTGCTCTGTGCACACCGGCCCATCGGCCGCGTCGCCGCGATACGCGCCAGCCTTCCTCTCAGAGCGCATTCAGAAACGCGACGCCCTCGAGCTTCCGCTCATCGCGCAGCCCGCGGAACTCGGCCTTGAGCTTTTCATCGGCCGCCTGGTCGATGAAGCCGCCGAGAGGGCTGCGCGTATAGCCGGCGTCGCACCCCATCCAGGCCATGGCGCGCTTGATCGAGGGGATGCCGCCACGGCTCAATGAGAAGAAGATCACGGCATTGCCGATCTCCTGCAGGCGCTTGGCCTCGGCGAGATTGCCGGCCGCCACCGCATCGCGCAGCGCAATCCAGATCTCGGGCATCGAGTTGTAGAACGAGCCGATGATCCCGTCAGCGCCGAAGCTCAGGCCCGACATCGCCATCTCGTCGGCGCCGGAATAGACGATGAAATCCTGCCCGATCTCCTGCTTGATGCGGATGATGTCGTGATGCGTGGTGGCGGTGTACTTCACCCCGGCGACGCCATCGATCGACGAGAGCCGCTTGATCATGTCGAAGCCGAGCGCCGCCATCGGCACGTTGTAGGCGATCATCGGCAGCTTGGTCGAACGGGTGATGTCGACGTAATAGCCGTGGATCTGGTCGGCGGAAAAGCCCCAGTAGATCGGCGGCACCGAGGAGATGGCGTCGACGCCGGCCTGCTCGGCGTGCTGCGCCAGGTCGATCGAGTGGAAGGTGCTGATGGCGCCGATATGGGCAATCACCGGCACGCGACCACGGTTCTCCTCCATCGTCACTTCGACGACGCGCTTGCGCTCGTCGGGCGACATCAGGAAGGACTCGCCGGTCGAGCCGGTAATGTAGAGCCCCTCGACCTTGCGCTCGATGAGGAAGTTGACGACGGCGCGCAGGCGCTTCTCGTCGAGCTTCTCGTGCTCATCGAACGGGGTCACCATCGCCGGAAGGACGCCGGTGATGGACGTTATGTCGAAGGCGGGCATTTGGGGCTCCGTTGGGGGCTGGGGCCGGGCGATCAGGCCGCGGCTTCTTGAGCGTCGATGAGGTGGCAGGCGGCGTAGTGATCGTCACGGCCGTCGATGGAATAGCGCTTCAGCGTCGGCACGGTGGTCTTGCAGACGTCCTGCCGGAAGCGGCAGCGCGGGTGGAACGGGCAGCCCGACGGCGGGTTGACCGGGCTCGGCACATCACCCTCGAGCACCACGCGATTGCTCTTCCGATCGAGGTCGGCGACCGGGATCGCCGAGAGCAGCGCCTGGGTGTAGGGGTGGAGCTTGCGCTCGAACAGATCCTCGGAGCGGCAGAGCTCGACGATCTTGCCCAGATACATCACCGCGACGCGGTCGCAGATGAACTCAGTGACGCTGAGGTCGTGGGTGATGAAGACATAGGTGAGATTGCGCTCGCGCTTCAGCCGCATCAGCAGCTCCAGCACCTGGGCGCGGATCGACACGTCGAGCGCGCTCACCGCCTCGTCGCAGACGATCAGCTCCGGGTTGACGCTGAGCGCCCGGGCGATGCCGATGCGCTGGCGCTGGCCGCCGGAGAACTCGTGCGGGTAGCGGTCCATATACTCGCGGCGCATGTTCACCGCCTCGAGCAGGTCGCCGATGATCTTGCGGCGCTCCTCGCGGGTCTTCACCCCGTACTTGGTCAGCGGGTCCTCGAGCGAGCCGAAGATGGTGAAGGCCGGATTGAGCGAGGAATGCGGGTCCTGGAAGACGATCTGCAGCCGCTTGCGATAGGCGTGCAGTTCCTTGTCGCTGAGCTTGGTGAGATCGGCGCTCGCCTCGGCGCCCGAATAGGTGATCTCGCCTTCGGTGGCGCGCACCAGTTGCAGGATGGTCTTGCCCAGAGTGGTCTTGCCACAGCCGCTCTCGCCGACGAGGCCCAGCACTTCGCCGCGATAGATGTCGAGATCGACACCATCGACCGCCTTCACCTGCGCCACGGTGCGGCGCAGCACACCGGCCTTAACAGGGAAATGCGCCTTGACGCCCTTGAGGCTGAGAATGACGTCGCCCGGTTCCTGCTGCGCTTCAGTTGCGGACGCCATTGGCGAACTCCTCGTGGCGCACGCACATGACGCGATGCGTGGGGGACAGGTGGGTCTCGGCCGGCAGCGCGGTCTCGCAGGCGTCGAGCTTGTAGGCGCAGCGATCGGCGAACTGGCAGCCCTTGGGGCGGTTGAACGGATCGGGGGTCGAGCCCGGGATGGCGCGGATGTCCTGGTTCTTGCCGCGCCCCAGCACCGGCACGGAATCTAGCAGCGCGCGGGTATAGGGGTGGCTGGGGCGGCGCAGCACTTCATCGACGGTGCCGGCCTCGACGATGTTGCCCATGTACATGACGGCGACATCGTCAGCGAGTTCGGCCACCACGCCCATGTCGTGGGTGATCAGCATGATGGCGGTGCCGTGCTCGCGCTTCAGCGTCGCCATCAGCTCGAAGATCTGCGCCTGGATGGTGACGTCGAGCGCCGTGGTCGGCTCGTCGGCGATCAGTATCTTGGGGTTGCAGGCCATCGCCATGGCGATCATGGCCCGCTGCCGCATGCCGCCCGAGAACTGGTGCGGGAACTGCTCGACCCGCCGTTCCGGCGCCGGAATGCCCATCGAGCGCAGCAGGTCGATGGCCTTGTCCATCAGCTGCCGGCCGCGCATGGCGGTGTGGTAGCGGAGGTTCTCGGCGATCTGGAAGCCGATAGTGAACACCGGGTTCAGCGCCGTCATCGGGTCCTGGAAGATCATGGCGATTTCGGAGCCACGGATCGAGCGCATGGCCTTGCCGTTGCGCTCCAGCGTATCGAGCCGGATGTCGCCGCGCTCCGAGTGGTAGACGATCTGGCCTTGCTCGATGCGCGACAGCGTCGGCAGCAACTGCATGATCGCTGAAGCGGTGACCGACTTGCCGCAGCCGCTCTCGCCGACGATGCAAAGGGTCTTGCCCTTCCTGATCTCGAACGAGACGCCGTTCACCGCCTTGTTGCAGCGTTTGTTGGTGTAAAAGAACGTCTTCAGGTCGCGCACGCTGAGTGCGACGTCGTTGGCCGGTAGCTGGGTGGTAGTGGTCATGATGTCAGCCCTGCTGCGTCGGGTCGGTGGCGTCGCGCAAGCCGTCGCCGATGAAGTTGACGCTCAGGACGAAGAGCGAAATCGTGGTGCCGACCGGCAGCCAGATCCACCAGTTGTTCTGCAGCACGCCGAGGTCCTGCGCGACATTGAGGATGTTGCCCCAGGTGGCGATGTTCATCGGCACGCCCAGCCCGAGGAAGCTGAGGCCGGCTTCGGCAAGGATGAAGGCGGCGGTCGACAGCGTGATGTTGACCATGATCGGCCCGAGCGCGTTGGGCAGGATGTGCTTGAAGCAGATCAGCGGCACACTGAGCCCGAAGCTGCGCAGTGCCTGCACGTACTCTTCCTCGCGCAGCGACAGCATGCTGGCGCGGGCGAGGCGGTAAATGCCGCACCAGCCGCCGAGGATGAAGATGATCATGATGTTGCTGAGCGACTGGCCGAGGATCGAGACCAGCATCAGCACCAGGATCAGCTCCGGGAAGGCCATGATGATCTCGGAGATGCGCATGCAGATGACATCGAACCAGCCGCCGACATAGCCGGCATAGCAGCCGACGATCACCCCGATGATGGCCGAGACCACGGCGCTGCCGAGCCCGACGAGGATCGAGATGCGGCCCCCATAGAGCAGGCGGGCGAAGACGTCGCGCCCGGTCTTGTCGGTGCCGAGCCAATGCTCCCATGAGGGCGGCTGCAGCATGGCGCGGAGGTTGATCTTGGTCGGATCCCAAGGCGTGAGCAGCGGCGCGAAGATCGAAGCGAGAAGAATGACGCTGAACACCACCAGCCCGATCACCGCGAGCCGGTTGCTGATGAACTTGCGGACCAGCCGGCTGCCGGTGGGGTGCTTCAGCCGGCCGGCCTCCTCGAGTTCGCGGATGCGATCGAAGCGGCGGTCGAAACGGTTGCGGCGGCGCGGGATTTCGGCGAGGGCCATGGCTAGTTCCCCAACCGGACGCGTGGATCGATGATGGCGGTCAAGACATCGATAACGACGCTGACGACGAGCACGGTGACCACCGAGATCAGCGCGATGGCCATCACCACCGGATAATCCTGGTTACGCACCGAGAGGACGAACAGGCTGCCGACGCCGGGCCACTGGAACACCTGCTCGACGATCACCGAGCCGCCGATCAGCGCCGGCAGGCGGAAGCCGATGAGGACGACCACCGGGGTGAGCGCGACGCGAAAGCCGTGCAGCAGGTTGACCCGCCATTCCGGCAGGCCCTTGGAGCGGGCGGTCTTGATGAAATCCTTGTTGAGCGCATCGAGCATGGCGGCGCGCGCATAGCGCATGACCCCGGCCGTCATCATGATCGACAGCACCAAAGACGGCATCACCAGGTGCGGCAACCGATCCCAGAAAGTGACGTATTGCGGCATCGAGCGGCCGCCGACCGGCAGCCAGCCGAGGTTCAGCGCGAACACGGTGATGGCGATGAGGCCGAAGAAGAATTCGGGGATGGAAACACCGACCATGCCGACCACGGTCAGCGTGTTGTCGGTGGCCGAGCCACGCCGCAGCGCGCTGATAATGCCCAGGATGGAGCCGAACACGGTCGAGAGCACCAGGGCTATCGCGGCGAGCTCCAACGTCGCGGGCAGGCGCCGCGCCAACAGGTCGGAGATCGGCACGCCGCCGGTGAGGGTGTAGCCGAAGTTGCCCTGCAAGAGGCCCCACAGCCAGATGAAGTAGCGGACGAACAGCGGCTGGTTGAGACCGAGCGCTTCGCGCAGTTCCTCGAGGCGTTCGGGATTGGCGCCCGACATCTGTTCGGGGCTCAGCATGAAGGAGACGGCGTCGCCGGGGGTCGCGTCGAGACCGAGATAGATCAGGAAGCTGATGGCGATGGCCATCGGGATCATGATCAGAACGCGCCTGATGACGTAGGCTAGCACGCGGCTGTTTCCTTAGGTCGACTGAGCTGGAAGGAGGGGCGGATGCCGCGGACCAGCCGCGGCATCCGGAGCTGATCAGAACTTACTTGTCGTAAGTGTTGATCCACATCATGCGGGTGTAGGGGATATCCATCGGCGTCAGCTTCATGTGCGGCATGTCCTTCAATGCCTTCACGTCGCTGGTGACCTTGGTGATGGCGAAGTCGATGCGGTTGGCCGCAGCGTTCTTGACCATGTTGACGTCACCGTCGGCGCTGGCGAAGGCCACGACCTGCTCGATCTTGGGCTTGCCGAGGAAGTAGTCGTCGAACGGCAGCAGCGAGGCATAGTCACCGAAGGCCACGGTATCGACCTTGAACGGGCCGGAACCGACGGGCTTCTGCCAGAAGGCGTTCTGCTGCAGCACGGTCGGATCGGTGCCCTCGAAGTACTTCTTGGGCAGCGGTGCGAACTGGCTGAGCGAGATCAGAACGTTCGGGTCGAGCGTCGCGAACTTCAGCGTGATGGTATTGCCTTCGGTCGTGATGCCCGAGATGTGCTCGGCTTTCTTGGCCACATAGTCGGCAGCCCCCTCGAGCGCGTTGAGGGTCTTGCCCACCACGCCATGCAGGTTCGGCACGAACAAGGCCGCCTCGAAGCTCCAGGTGACGTCGTCGACGGTGATCGGCTCGCCATCGTGCCACTTGATGTTGTCGCGCAGCGTCAGCGTCACGGTCTTGCCGTCGTCGCTGACCGTGTAGCTCTCGGCGAGGTCGCCTCCGGCAATGCCGGTCATGGTCGGGTTGGCAAACAGCAGGCGATCGAAGACGAAGCGGTTGCCGACCCACAGGCCGAGATTGGCCCACGGATGCTCGAAGTAATCGACCGGCGCGCCGTTGGTGTAGAACACGTGCTTGCCCGAGGCGTCGGGCTCGACGGTCCAGTTCTGGATATCCCAGTTGTAGTTGAACTGCTCGTTGCCATAGGGGGCGCCGTTGCGGTTCAGCCGGTCGCTCTCCACCGTGAACAGCTGCTGGTAGTAGAGCGGCACGGTGTAGACGTTGTCGTTCATCAGCTTTTCGATGGCGAAGAAGGCTTCCTTCTGCTTCTCCGGATCGATGCTGGCATTGGTCGCGGCGATGGCTGCGTCCATCTCGGGGGTGCCCGGGAACTGGTCGGAGCTGGCTTTGCCGGTGGCGTAGTCGTTGTAATATTCCTGCATGACGATGGCGGCGCGGGCGCCATAGCCGAGGTCCCAGGAAACGAGCGACTTGTCGGTCGGGTTCGGCGGGATGGCGCCGAGGGTCTTGGCGACGTCGCCGGTCAGCAGGCGCGCATTCATGTTGATGCCGACATCGGCGAAATAGGCCTGCAGCGCCTGCATCAGGTTCGCGGTGATCTGGTCGTCGTAGTAGTAGACCATCTCGAGGGTGCGGCTCGAATCCCAGCCGGCTTCCTTGAGCAGCTCGCGCGCCTTGTCCGGATTGTAGTCGTAGGGGTTGAGGTCGGGGTTCTTGAACGGGCCGTTGGGCAGCATGCCGACCGCCTTGATGGCGTTGCCATCGAAGATGGTGTCGATGATGGTCTGCATGTCGATGGCATAGGCCAGGGCCTGGCGGACGCGCACGTCCGAAAGCGGATTGTTGTTGGTGGCCTGCGCGGATGCGGTGCCGATCGCCGAAGTCGACATGAGCAGCGCCATGCCAAGTGCCAGCAATTTCTTCATGTGAATGGGTTCCCTGTTTAACTCACGGATAGTGATCCACGATCCCGTGGACCCCGACGGCGCCGGCCTTCCCCTCATCCCTCCGAGGTGGAAACGGCCGCACGTGGTTCGGTGCCGACAAGCGATTCAATCCCGACAAGGGCTTGGCGCATGTAGGTGGCGTAGTTGCGCGACAGGTGAACGGTCAGCACCCTGACCGCCTCCTGCTCGTCGCGGGCGACGAGAGCGGTGACGATGGCGCGATGCTCGTCATTGCTGCGCCGGTTATGGGTCATGACATCGACCGGCGCCTCGCGGCGGCGCATCAGGCGATCAACGAACGCATCGTGCAGCGCAACGAAGATCGGGTTGCCCGGCACTTCGGCGAGCGTGCGATGGAAGCGGAGGTCGGCCTCGCGGAACTGCGGGTAGCTGCCGATGGCGCGCTCGCATGCCTCGATGGCCGCCAGCATTTTGCCCAGCTGCGCCTGCGTGGCGTACTGGGCGGCGTAGCGGACCAGACTCATTTCGAGAAAGAACCGGGCCTGCTCCAGATGGGCATTGCCCTCGCTGCCGCGAAAGAAGAAGCGCGCCGCCTCGGCAGCCCCGGCCATGGCCTGGGCCAGCGTTGGCGTGACGACGCGGGGGCGGAAGCCCTTGCGCTGTTCGATCAGCTTCATGCCCTCGAGCATGGTGATGGCCTCGCGCACCACAGTGCGCCCGACAGCGAAGCGCTCGCACAGGTCGCGCTCGGACGGGATCATCTCTCCGGCCTTGATCACGCCCGAGTGGATGTCCTCAGCCAGCGCCTGCGCAATCTCGGCAGCTTCGGTCGCCATGTCAGCGGTTCCCCAGTCCTCTACCGCTTTAGGGAACCATAGCTTGTCATATGGTGTCAAATTTTTCTGTTTTGGTCGACCAAACTGCCGCGATTGCCGTGAACGTGGCGGTAACGGCTGTCGACGGAAGGGAGGGACACATGTGCGGAACGGGGCGCGGCCAGCGCGCATCCGATCGACGATATCGTCCCGCTGCGTCACCAATTTCCCCCTGGTGGCCTGCATATGTCATTAACATAACAACATATCAGTTTGGGGTGGTCAAGCGACGGCTGCCGGAGTGGCCCGAGGGTTCGTCAGGCGGAACAAAGTCAGGATATCCGGGGATTTTGAGCTGGTGAATCTTCCACAATCAGGGCTGGAAACCGCTCACCTGCCGGCGAATGTGGAGGCCCCGGCCACCAGTATTCCGGGTTCCGACGGTGGGCGCGCCGCGACCTTTGTCCCAGCTGCGCTTGGCCTCGGCCTGTCCCCACTTATGAGGCGTCCAATCGCTCGCGTGGCACGGCCGATCGAGAGCATCGCCAGGGGCGATTGCGCCCGCCCTACCGGGCGACCGGCGCGACCTAGTCGCGACTTTCACGCTCCCGTCGGTCTAGGAAAGTCGCTCGGTGATCAGGGCAGCAACCGCTTTGCTGTCCGACGCCAGGGCGTATTGCACACCCGGTCGGTCGCGCCATGGCTCCGGAATCCAGTCTGCGCGGCGTGTGATGGCCCACGTTTTGCCGCGACCCAGCCCTGTCAGTTCCACGCGCACCGGCGCCGTCACCGTGTCAAACAGCTCGGGCCGGAGCATGAAGACCAGAGCAGTAGGATCATGCGCCATAATGCCGTCGACGCCATCGGCATTCCTGGCAAAACGCTGGTAGAGTGGAATGGCTCGAGCCAACACGTCATGCTTCATCCCAATGCGGCGGAGATGTTCGGCCGTGAGCACGACGTTTTCTGTCACGTCGAGCCCAATGAGACTGACATCCCAGCCAAAGGATAGTGCGATCTCGGCCGCTTCGGGGTCATTGTGGATATTGGCCTCAGCGCCGGGCGTTACGTTGCCCGCGCCGAGTACCGCGCCGCCCATGATGATCACGCGGCGCACCTGGCGCGCCACGTCGGGGTAGAGCCGGGCAAACAACGCCACATTGGTCAGCGGCCCCACCGCCAGGATGGTCAATGCATTGGGCGCGGCCAGCACTTCGCGGCGCAGCAGTTCGACGGCGGTCAGCTCGTCGTCCACGTCGTCGGCGGGATGACGCTGTACATCTGCATCGCCAAGTCCGTCATGGCCGTGGATGTGGGCAACCACGCCATCGGTATAGTGCCCGATCAGCGGGGTGCCTGCGCCACGGCCCACCGGCAGGTCAGCACGGCCCGCGAGGCGTAACAACGTGCGGGCGTTGCGGGTTGTGATGCCAATATTGGCGTTGCCGAACACTGTGGTGAGGCCACGCAATTCCACCTCCGGGGAATTGAGCGCCAGGGAGATGGCAATGGCATCGTCGATGCCCGGATCGCAGTCGATGATCAGTCGCTCGGACATGACAGCCCCTTCTCGACCTTGGGATGCGGCAGCCGCGCGCTGGCCTACTTGCTGCGGTCGGCGCCAGCGTCGATACGGTCCAGGGCGGTCAGAACCATATCAAGGCCTTCCGCCAGATGATGATGGATCGCTGCGCGTGCCTGCTCGATCGACGTGCCTTGGATCGCCTTGAGTACAGTTTCATGGTCGGCCGCGACCGAATCCAGCCCGTTCGGGTAGCTCTGGGTCCAGTTGATGATGACCTTGAGCTCGTTGCGGATGGTTTCGTAATGGCTTTCGATGCGGGCATTGCCGATCGCCGACACCAGAGCCTTGTGAAAGCTCGTGTCGTGAACGTACACGGCGGCGAAGTCGCCAGCAGCCGAGGCGCTGGCCATATTCTCGATCGCCAGCGCCATCTGCTGTTCTATTGCCACGCGTTGCGGCGACACGAGCAGACGCTCCAGCGCTGCAAGCTCGATGACCTCCCGAAAGCCGATGAGGTCTATGGTTTCATCGCGGCCCAGCCGACGAACGGTCGCGCCGTAATTGGGCTTGTGAGTGACGAGCCCCTCCTGTTCGAGGATACGCGTGGCTTCGCGTATGGTCGGGCGGGACACGCCAACGGCCTGAGCGAAATCCACCTCCTTGAGGCGCTGGCCAACGTCAAGTTCGCCATTGAGGATAGCTGAGCGCAGGCGGTCAACCACCTGCGCCACGGTCGACGTCGGCACGATGCCGAAATTGCCCGCCATCGGTCCGCTCTTCTTGCCCATTACCATAGCCGTTCTTACCCGCCTTTATCAGGCTACGTCTGCCCACTGCTTGAAGTAGTCCACCTGTTCCGGCGACAGAGCCTCAGGCGTGCAGCCCAGCGAGGCGAGCTTGGCCAGCGCAACCTGGTGGTCGATGGCCGCCGGCAGCGGCTGGACGCCAGGCCTCAGCCTGGCCCCGTTATGGGCGAGGTGGTGAGCCGATAGGGCCTGAACGGCGAAAGTCAGGTCCATCACTTCGATCGGGTGGCCGTCGAAGCGAGCGACATTCACCTGTTCGGCTCCTTCAATGACAAAGATGGTGCGTCCATCGGCCAGCCGGTAGCCCTCCACGCCATCGCGGACGCTCGAGCGTTGGACGGCCAACTCGGCCAGCGCGCTCAGGTCGACCTCTTCGGCACTGTGACCGGCATTGGACAGCACGACGCCGTCGCGCAGGGCGTCGATGTGCTGCCGACCGATGGCGTGCAAACCGCCCGTCGTCGTGACGATGATGTCGGCGGCTTGCGCCAGGCCGCGGGTATCGGCCACTTCATGCCCCTCGGCCCAGGCCTCGAGCAGCTTGACCGGATCGGGCTCGCTGACGATGACGCGGGCACCCATGCCGGCAAAGTAGCGGGCTATGCCGCGACCGACCCAACCGAAGCCGACCACGCCGACGCGCGAGCCGGTCACAAAGCGGTTGGTCTTGGCCAGGATGGCGGCCAGCGAGGAATGGCCGGTGCCGAAGCGGTTGTCGAACAGGTGCTTGCACTGGGCATCGTTGGCGATGAAGACGGGGCAGCCGAGGCGACCTTCGGCCTGCATCGCCGAGTAGCGCACCCGGCCCGTTGTCGTCTCCTCGGAAATGCCGCGCAGGCGCTGCATAGTTTCGGGACGATGAGTGAGCAGGCGACGGCCGAGCGCGGCACCGTCATCGATCAGCACGTCCGGAGCCTGTCCGATTACGCCGACGGCGTCGGCATCGAACTGATTGGCACCGGCACCATGGTGGGCGAAGACACCGATGCCGCGGCGCACCAACGCGGCGCAGATGTCGTCCTGCGTCGACACCGGATTGCTGCCGCCCACAGTGACTTCAGCCCCGGCATTATTGAGGATGCAGGCAAGCCAGGCGGTCTTGGCCTCGAGATGGATGGCCATGCCGATGCGCACGCCCTTGAGTGAGCCCGGGGCCAGCGTGGTTTTCGACAGATGATTGAGCACCGGCGAGTGGCGCGCTGCCCACTCGATCTTCACGTCGCCAGCCGGCGCCAGCGCGATGTCGGCGATCGAATGGGGAGGTAGGGGCGCGCTCATCTCAGTTCCTCCAATCGCTCATCAGGCTGCGCTGGCGGTTGGTCAGCTCGCCCACCCGCAGGCCCAGGGCCTCGAGCTTGACGCGGGCGACGCGTTCGTCGAATTCGGCGGGAATTTCGTGCACGCCAGCGGCCATCGAACCGGCATGGCGCGCTAGATGATGCATGCAGAGCAACTGGATGCCGAAAGTGAGATCCATGATCTCGATTGGATGGCCTTCTGCCGCTGTCGTCAGGTTGAAAACCTTGCCTTGGCCCATAACGTAGATGGTGCGCCCATCGTGCAGGCGATGCGCGTCCATATGCGGGCGGATGCGGTCGATGCGGACGGTCAGGGCCAGCAGCGCCTCGGTGTCGATCTCGGTGTCGATCCCACCGACATTTTCGAGAATAGCGCCGTCGCGCAGGTTCTCGATGGCAACTTGGCCGATGGTCAGCGGCGTGCCGGTGGCGGTGATGTGGACCTCGCAGTCGATGGCGGCCTGCTTATGGTCGGCCACTTCATAGCCTTCCGCATAGGCTTCGAGTGCGATGACCGGATCGATCTCGACCACGGTCACATGTGCGCCCAGACCCGACAGATAGCGGGCAAGACCTTTGCCAACCCAGCTGAAGCCGTAGACGGCGACGCGCTTGCCGCCGATCATCATGTTGGTGGCGCTGAGCAGAGAGGTCACGCCGGACTGGCCGGTGCCATAGCGGTTGTCGAACAGATACTTCATGCGCGCGTCGTTGGCGGCCATGACCGGCACCTTGAGTTCGCCGGCTTCATGCATGGTCTTGAAGCGCGTGACACCGCTAGTGGTTTCCTCGCTGATGGCGCGCAGGTCTTCGAGCAGGTGGGTGTGGGTGGTGTGGATCATCTTGCCCAGGTTGCCGGCGCCATCCATCAGGATATGCGGGCGCGAGGCCAGCAGGGCTTCGAGTTCGCGATAGGGGTCACTGACCGGCGTATCGGAGCGGCCATGCACGCTGACGCCGTTCTGCGCCAGGGCGGCCGCAACGTCGTCATGCACGTAATAGGGCTTGGTGCTGACAGTCACGTCGGCGCCGGCGCGGGCGAGCGTGATGCACATGAAGGCTACCTTAGGCTCAATTGGCATGTTCAGGCCAAGACGAACGCCCTTGAGTGAGCCATCGCTGAGGACTGTTTCGCCAATGGCCTTCATGACCGGCGCGCGGGCTTCCACCCAATCAATCTTGCCCTGACCCAGCGGCGCAAGGCCCGCGTTGAGGATACTGGACGACATAGAATTCACCTTGTTTTCTCGGAATGGGATCATGGCTTAGAGTTGGCTTGGCACGATCCGCTCGGTGGCGCGCTGCACCCTCCAGTCGAAGGTAGGCTCTGCCCGCCTGTTCATCGCGGGTTGAGTCATGAAGCTTTCCTCAGATGATCAAGGCGATCCTGCACGTAGGCCTTCGCTTCAGTGACATCCAAAGTCAGATGCTTGCCGTCGCGATAGATTTGCCTGCCATCGACAAACACCTGCCGCACATCGCTTTCGCGCGCACAGAGGGCCAGTCCCACAATGGGGTCGTCGACCGGGAACCAGTGCAGGGCCGAGCGATCGTAGAGCACGATGTCAGCCGTCCGACCGATGAGTATGGCACCGGACCGGGCGTGCCCTGCAGCGATGGCGCCGTTTTGCGTGGCGAAGCCGAGAGCCTGCTTGGCCGTCACTGCCGTAGGATCCATTGTCGACCCACGCTGGAGGACCGTCGCGATATACATTTCGCGCAACATTGAAAGTGTGTCGTTGCTCGCCGGCCCGTCCGTGCCGATGCAGACCCGTACTCCGGCCCGGGCCAGTCGGGCGACAGGAGCAATACCGCTTCCCAATCGCAGGTTGCTGCCGGGACAATGGACCACAGAAGTCCTTTCGCTGGCTGCCAGAATGGCGATATCCTGATCGTCGAGATGCACGCAATGAACAGCCAGCACGTCACTTTCAAAGCCGCCAAGGCTCTGCACAAGTTCGATGGGTGAAAGGCCGCCGCTGCGTGCCCTGCATTCGCGCACTTCGCGCGCGGTCTCGCTCAGGTGGATATGGAACGGGAGGTTGACTCGCTGCGCATCGGCAATGGCGCGGCGCAGGAAAGCGTCGCCACCGCTGTAGACGGCATGAACCGAAACCTGCATGCGGATGCGTCCGCCGGCGGCGCCGTCCCAGCGGGTGGCCATGTCCAGAGCCTCTTCGGGCGTCTGCGGCACGCGGCCGCTGATCGCATCGGGCGTGAACAGGGCGTCGGACCGCTCGACAAGCGTGGTCGACAACGCGCCCTTCATGCCGGACGCCGCAAAGGTCTCCAGCAGGGTGTCGTTATACATGTAGGTATCGATGACCGTGGTGATGCCGCCGGCGATCATCTCGGCATAGGCGAGGCGATTGGCCATCACCATGTCTTCCAGACTCAGGCGCTTCTCGATGCTCCAGACGGCTTCAAGCCATTCGAACAGGGGCAGGCCGTCACCCACGCCACGTTCGGGCACCATAACAGCGTGGCAATGCGCATTGACCAGACCGGGCGCCGCCAGACGACCCAAGCCGTCGATTACCTCGGTCTCGGCGTCACGCGACCGCGCCTGCCATTGCTGCCGGGGCTCGATGGCGGTGATGATGCCCTGTTCGTCCCAAGTGACGACGACGTCCCTGGCAAGGCCGGCGGGGGTGATGGCGTCTACGCCGACAAGGGCGTGATACTTGCTCATTGAAGTTCACCGTAAGAGAGGACCGTAGCCTCGATCAGGGGCACGGCGAGAGAAAGGTCGGAGGCAAGGAGCCATTCATGCGGCCTATGCGCAGCGGCCAGCGTGCCGGGCCCGAACGCCGGCAACGACGGGATTCCCGCTTCACTTAGAAAGCCCGCATCGGTCGAGGCCGGGAACACCGCAAGGGGCGGTACGCGGCCCAATACTTGATCCATTGCCCTTGCAGCAGCACGCATCACACGCGTGTCTTGGGCATCACCAGAAGGCGGGAGCCAAGTCTCACTGCCGGCAGCCGGCAACAAGCTTACGCGACCTTTCACGCGCGGGTCGTCCAGCGCCGCATTGAGCGCCAAAACGACCTCGGCCTCCGTCTGACCCGGCAGGGTCCGGACTTCGACTGACGCGCGAGCGGTGGGGCTATAGAGCGTTGGGACGACACCCGCGCCGAGACAGGCGCCGATACTGACCAGTGCGGGAGTACCGTCGATAGCTGAAACCGCATTGTTGAGGGTGCAGCGTTGGTCGATCAGGTCCATGGCGAGGCGCAGGGCATCGACCGCCCGCGCTCCAGTCGGAACCGGCAGCGAACTGTGGCCGGCGGCACCGGTCGCCTCAATCCAGTAGGCCACGGTGCCACACTGGGCCACGTAGAGACGCTCCCAACTGTTCCTGCCGATGCTGGCGGGCCCTAGGACAATAGCTGCCTGTCCGTTGACTTTCTGCTCGCGCACCAATCGCTTTATCCCTAGCGTCGAGCCCATCTCCTTGTCAGCGCACAGGACGAGATCAACACGGCCCGATGCCCGGCCCTTGAGGTTGCGCATCGCCAGGAGGGCGGCTGCCAGCGCGCCCTTCATGCCGGTCACGCCCAGGCCAATTAACAGATCGCCGCTGACTTGCAGTTCGAGTGGCCGTTTTGAGTCCCAGGCCGCCTCGTCGGTCGGGGCCGTGTCCATATGCCCGACCAGAAGCAGGTCCGGCGGCCCTGCTCCGATGGTAACAGCAACATTGGCTCGGGGACCGGAGGCGAGTACGCTGAACTCCAGTCCCGCCGTCGCGCAGAAAGCGGCAACGACGCCTGCGACAAGCTGCTCACTGGCCCCCGGATTGCGGCTGTCGCTGCCGACCAGCGCGCGCAGCAGCTGAATCAGCTCGATGTTAGACGCCGCGGTCATTGCCCTGCCCAATCGTGCGCACCAGGAATTCGCGGGTACGCGCCTCTTTGGGCGCACGGAATATCTGATCGGGAGGTCCGATCTCGACCACGCGCCCACCATCCAGAAACGCAACGCGATGCGCCACGTCAGCGGCAAAGCGCATCTCATGGGTCGCCAGGATCATGGTCATGCCGTCGTGGGCCAGCTCGGTAAGCAGCGACAGGACTTCGCCAACCAGTTGGGGATCGAGAGCGCTCGTCACTTCGTCCAGCAGCAGTGCGCGTGGCTTCATGGCCAGCGATCGGACAATCGCCACGCGCTGCTGCTGTCCGCCGGATGGGCGATCGGGATATTCTGAGGCCTTGGGGCCCAGGTTGAAGCGGTCGAGCAGCGCCTGCGCCTGCTGCATGGCCTGGGCCCGCGGCATGCCGAGGCATTTCATCGGCGCCAGGGCGACATTTTCCATCGCGGTCAGATGGGGAAACAGGTTGTAGGCCTGGAACACCATGCCGACCCGCTGGCGCAGGCGATTCACGTCGACACGATCCTCGCGGATCGAATAGCCCCACAGCTTGATGTCGCCACCCTCAAACGTATCGAGATGGTTGATGAGGCGGAGCAGCGTGCTCTTGCCGGAGCCCGACGGCCCGATCAGGCACATGACTTCTCCCGGATTGACGGCGAGCGTCACGCCGTCGAGCACGCGCAGAGCGCTGTAGCTCTTGGTAACATCGACAATATCGATCGCCGGCACGACCTGGTCGCTCCGACTCATTTGTCGGCTCCCGACGCAGGATTGTGGCCCTGGTTGCGCACCAGCGTGTCAGCCCAGCGCGAAAGCGGCACCGTCAGGATCAGGAAGATGATCGCGGTCATCACGTAGCTCGAATAATTGAAGGTGGATGCCGCGTAGATCTGGGCGGCACGTGCTGCCTCGACCGCGCCGAGGAACGACACCACGGAGGTGTCCTTCTGCAAGGCGATGAAGTCATTGAGCAGGGGTGGAAACACCCGGCGCACGGCCTGTGGCAGCACGACGTAGCGCATGCCCTGCATATGCGTCATGCCGAGCGAACGGGCGCTGGCCAACTGGCTGGGATGCACCGACTGGATGCCGGCGCGGAAGACTTCTGACACGAAGGCGGAATACGTCAGGGTCAGGGCGACGACACCATAGACCCACGGTGGCTGATGGGAAAGGACGCCCAGGTTCAGTGCGGGAATGCCGAAGCCGAGGATGAAGATGACCAGGAGGCCCGGCACGCCCCGAAAGATGTCCGTGTAGATATTGGACAGCACCCGCAGAGGTAGCGTCACGGGGCTGGTGGTCAGCCGACAGAGCGCCAGGCCGAGACCCACGATCAGGATCAGCACTTCGGCCACAACGAACATCTGGATGTTGAGTACCAGACCACCCAGTATGCCGGGACGGCCCCGAGCTTCGTCGCCGATGAGGGCTGCCCACATATGGGACGGATCGAAAAAGCTGCGCCGCACTGCTTCCGAACCCGGCGCGAGCCAGAACACGGCAAAGAGCCCACCGAACACCGCTAGCGTGCTGATGACTGCAACGGCGGTCGGGTGAATGCCATCGAGCAGACGAGCACGCCTCGGCCGACCGAGAGCCTCCTCGAAGGTGAGAGGTGTATATGCGTTTTCCAAGGGATCACCCAGTTCTGCTCGCTGATTTCCAGGCCTTCGTAGACATGGGCGGCCTGTGAAGGGCGCGGCGGCTACTCGATCACCGGGATCTGGTTGTAGTCGTTCAGCCACTTGGCCGCGGCAGCGTTGAGCGTGCCATCCTGCTTCATGCCGTCGAGTACGGCGTCGATGCAGGGCGCCAAAGGCGATCCGCCCTCGAACACCAGGCCGAACTCGGCACCACCCGAAGCGAAGCGACCAACTACCGTTGAATTGGGGATCTGCAGCGCGCTCATGTAGGCAGCTATGGTGACATCCGTGACAAAGCCGTCGATCTGCCCGGCGATGAGAGCGGCAGCAGCGTCGTTAAGGCTGTTGAAGATTTTGGTCTGCTGTGCCGGCTTGACCTGACTGGCGATGAACTCGACCTGCGTGTTGCCAATCACGGCGCCAAGTTGCAGAGGCTGCACGTCGGCAACGGTCTTGACCTCAGACGCCGGCGTACCGTTGAGCACCACGATCGCCGGATAGGCCTCGAAGTACCCGAAGCTGAAGGTGACGTTCTTGGCACGCTCCTCCGTGATTGAAATCTGCCCGACGAAGAAATCCCAAGCCTTGGCGCCTGGAGCGTAGGAGGTTGGGTAGGGTGTCACCACCCACTTAACCTGATCGGCTTTCAGGCCGAGGCGCTTGGCGATCTCATAGACCATCGAGCCTTCATAGCCCTCGCCCGAGGTCAGATTGTTGCCGATGAACCACGGCGGATACACAGGCTGCTCGGTTGCGACGGTCAAGGTGCCCGGCGCTTCCCAGGCTGCATCTAGCCCTTGGCAGGCGTTTGGCAATTCCTGGGCTGTCGCAGCGGTAGCACACATCAGCAATGCGCTGACAAAACTCAGTCTCATCATTCTCTTCTCCCTCTCTGTGTAACTTTGTCTTACAATCTTACACCGGAGTCAAGAACGATCCTTTTTGGCGTCGAAAATGACCTGGCGGTAGGTCGGGATGCGAGGAGGTCGCCTCAGAAAGGCATGGCGTCCTGCGCGCCGGGGGCTTTACGGGTATGTAGCCGCTGACTTGTGTCCATAACCCGTTGGCGCCGGTTCAGCTTGGCCGCAAAGTGGGATGTCAGGGATCGCCAGTTCATCACCGCACCGAGCGCTGATGAGGGGGTGGCCAACGACATCATGGCCCAGGCCACAGCGGAGGCATCGTGAGTATGCGCTTTCGCTCGAGCGACGCACCCGGCCGGCATCGAGGACGTCGAGGGCGAAGCCGGCGCGTTCCAGCACCGTAGCGCAGGGCAACTTGGCCTTCAGCTCTTCAAGCTCTGCCTTTTTCATCTTCGTGCGCGGGAGCTTGGCAGCGCTTCCCTTCTACTCGATCCTGCCCAGGATTCAGGCAGCCCGGGCCGCGAAGAGCAAGGCGGCAGAGCGCGGCCCTGGCCCAGCGATAGAACTCGGCTCGATCACCACAGACGCGTGCGGGCGGACCCGGCCTTTGCCGGGGTGACGGCCCGGGGGTGTGGCGGGAAGGAGAGTAGGCACCTCTTGCCTTCTCCCTTTGCGGGAGAAGGCGGGTCGGCGCACATCGCAACCAGCGGCCGCTCAAACGCTCAGCTTGCCGATGTCGTACTTGTCGGCCGAGCCGGTGGGGCGCCAGCCGATGACCTGTTTGGCGTGCGAGGTGTCGCGCCAGCGGCGCTGGTTCTCGGAGATGGCGTCGAAGATGTCGAAGCGGACGCTGTCGGGCGCATCGAGGCACTTGTCGACCATCTGCACCGCGTCGGCCTGGGAGAGATAGCCGGGATAGTGGCGGATCAGCTCGGGCTGGTCGCTCGGCAGCACGGCGCCGAGCCGGATGCAGATCACCGACATGCCGTAGCGATCGGAGAACAGCCGGCCGGTATTCTCGCCGAACAACTTGCCGACGCCATAGAAGCTGTCGGGGCGCGGCGGGTCGCGGTAATCGAGCAGCTTCTCGCCCGGCGGCAGGGCTTGCAGCTGGTTGGCGGCGAGTTTGCCGTAGGGCGAGCCCTCGTACCACTCATAGCCGCACATGGTGCTGCCGGTGCTCATGAACACCACGCGTTTCACGCCAGCCTCCTCTGCAGCGCGGAACATGTTGAGCGTGCCACCGATGGTGTTCTGCATCACCTTGTCCCAGTCGTCGTATTCGTGCGTCTCGGCGGCGAGGTGCAGCACCATGTCCATGCCCTGAGACGCCTTGCGAATGGCGACTGGATCGCTGATTTCAGCCTGGGTGTGGACGATCCCCGGCACCGGCCGGCGGCTCAACCCACTGAACTCATATTTGTCGGAGAGATCGCGGATCACCAGCCCGCCGATAAGGCCGCTGGCGCCGGTCACGAGAACCTTTGGTCTGGTAGCCATTCGAATGCATCCCCCTGCATTGATCGAATAAATATACCGTTAGCATGATAACATGCCTTTACTGGAGTCAAGCGAGTAGAACGGTACGTTCGACTGCGGTTCGTCTGGCGGAACCGGCGCATGGCAGATCATGATGCGGCGTCAACGGCTTTCGACTTTTTGCGCAGCCGATCGCGCGCAGCTCCGATTGACAGCATCAAATATGCCGTTAGCATAACAACATACTTGGTTTTCATGTGAGGGGGCGTCGTCGGGTGAAGCGGGTGCTTATCGTGGGGAGCGGCGGCATCGGCCGGCGTCACCTCAAGGGCTACAGCCTGACCGGGCGCGTGCAACTCGCCATTGTCGAACCGGATGCCGGGCGCCGCGACGAAGCCAAGGCGCTGTTCGGCATTACCGAGACCTATAGCGATATCGGCGAAGCAGATCTCAAGAGTTTTGACCTCGCAGTGATCTGCGCGCCGGCCAATTTTCACGTGGCGCTGATGCGGCGCTGCGCCGAAGCAGGGCTCAATTTCCTCGTCGAGAAACCGCTCTCGGTGACCATGGACGAGGTCGACGAGACGCTGGCGCTGGTCCACTCCAAGAATCTCGTGGCGCGGGTCGGCTATGTGCGGCGGGTCGCTGACGAAGTGGTGACGCTGCGCCAGCAGATCCTCGACGGCAAGATCGGCACGCTGCGGCTCGCCTATCTCAACTCCTCGCAGGAGTTCCCGAAATACCGGCCGGATTTCCAGCGCACCTACTACGCGCGGCCGGAAATGGGTGGCGGCGCCATTCTCGATGCGGCGAGCCACCTGTTCGACATGCTGATCTGGCTGATGGGCAAGCCCACCGATGTCAGCTGCCTCTATGACCGGCTGGTGCTCGAGGGCACCAATACCGAGGACACCTGCCTCGTTTCCATCCGCTTTCAGAGCGGGGCAATGGCCAACGTCACCATCAACCAGTTCCAGAAGCCCAATATCGCGCGCTTCGAGTTCATCGGCACCAAGGGCAACCTGATGCTCGAGCACTCGACGCTGAAATTCGCCGACGACGACAGCGGCAAGTGGCAGGACGAGCGCGACTTCATGCATGGACTGGTGCCGACCGAAGCGCACCAGGCCCGCTTCCGCATGCAGGCCGACGCCATGCTCGATGCGATCGAGGGCAAGCCCTGCTGGCTGGCAACGCTCGACGACGCGCGTGACAACCTGCGGGTGGCGCTGGCCGCCAAGCAATCCTGGCTCGAAAAGCGGATCGTGAGTCTCTGATGCTGAGTTTTGGCGGCAAAACGATTCTGATGGCCGGCGGCGCGGGCTACCTGGCGCTGCCGGTGAGCAAGCTCCTCGCCGCTGAGGGCGCCAATGTGGTGCTGGCCGATATCAACCCGGAGCGACTGGCGGCAGCCGAGGCCGAGCTCAAGGCGATCGGCGGCGGGGTGCTGGCGCTGCCGCTCGACATCGGCGACGAGGACTCGATCCTTGCCGCGGTGCGTGGCGCGGCACAAGAATTCGGCGGGCTGCATGGCGTGGTGAACGCCACTTTCGGCTCCACCGGCAAGCGCTTCGAGGATCTGACGGCGGCGGATTTTGACCGCACCAACCGGCTGAACCTCACCGGCAGCTTCATCCTCGCCCGCGAGGCGGCGAAGCACATGGGGCCCGGTGGTGCGATGGTGCTTTATGCCTCGATGTACGGCGTGGTGGCGCCGAACCCCGCGAACTACCCGGGCGACATGGCGCCCAACCCGATCGAGTACGGCGCCGGCAAGGCCGGGTTGATCCAGATGGTGCGCTATATGGCCGGGCATTTCGGCCCGGCCGGTATCCGCGTCAATGCCGTGGCGCCCGGCCCCTACCCGCACCAGGCGACGCAGGACAATGCCGAGTTCATGAACCGGCTGGCGCGCTCGACCATGCTGGGCCGCATCGGCCGGCAGGACGAAATGGCCGGGCCGACGGCGTTCCTGCTCAGCGATGCCGCAAGCTACATCACCGGGCACTGTCTCAATGTCGATGGCGGCTGGACCGCCTGGTAGGGATTTTCAATGAGCGTTCGACCGATCACCCGGGATGAAATCCGTCTCGCCATGCTGGGCATGGTGGAGGGCAACGGGCACCCCTATTCCTGGAGCATCATCATTAACGGCAGCTACGACGCCAAGGCGCTCGCGGCCTGCCCATACCCGGTGATCAAGGACTATATCGCCAAGCAACCTGCGGGAACGCTCGGCATTCCCGGCGCCAAGGTGACGCATGTGTGGACGGACGATCCCGCCGATGCGCAGCAGGTCGCGGCGGTGGCGCATATTCCCAACATCGCCAGCCGCGCCGAGGACGTAATCGGCGAGGTCGATGCGGTGCTGGTCGCCACCGACAAGGGCTTCGAGCATGTCGAGCGGGCCCGGCCGTTCATCGAGGCCGGCATCCCGGTGTTCATCGACAAGCCGCTCTGCGACAACCGGCTGGACCTCGCGACCTTCTCGAAATGGGTGGCCGAGGGCAAGCCGCTGATCAGCTCGTCGGCCATGCGCTTTGCCAAGGAATACGTGCCCTACCACCGCGCCACGCACGCGCTCGGGCAGTTGCGCCATGTCAGCGCCACCATGGCGAAGTCGTGGGAGGCCTACGGCATCCATGCGCTGGAGACGGTCTACCCGATCACCGGGCCGGGCTACGTGTCGGTGCAGAATATCGGCGATGCGAACTCCAATATCGTCCACCTGCGCCACCGCGACGGCATCGACGTGCTGCTGCAGGTGACCAAGGATATGGGCGGCGGCTTCGGCATGGTGACGCTGGCCGGCACCGCCGCCGGGCTGCAGCTCAAGTTCACCG
Organism: Devosia sp. GW821-FHT12F11; assembly: GCF_058806655.1. Lineage (NCBI taxonomy): Bacteria > Pseudomonadati > Pseudomonadota > Alphaproteobacteria > Hyphomicrobiales > Devosiaceae > Devosia > Devosia sp. GW821-FHT12F11. Next base: position 940,720 of record NZ_JBXAPX010000001.1, on the reverse strand, counting down.
ACACCTACCACGCGTTCCGCACCCAGCTCGTCGGCTTCGTCGATTACCTGCGCACCGGCAAGCCGCCGGTGCCGTGGGAGGAGACCCGAGAGCTGATGCAACTGGTGATCGCCGGCATCGAGAGCCGCGAACAGGGCGGGCGCCGCGTTTTCCTCAGCGAGATGGACTGAACCATGCAGGTACTCGAGAGCTTCTCGCTCAAAGGCAAGGTCGCCGTGGTCACCGGCGGCGCCGGGCTCTATGGCCGGCAGATCGTCGCGGCGTTGGCCGAGGCCGGGGCGCAGACCTTCATCGCGGCGCGCGACGTCAACAAGCTCGAAGCGGTGGCCGCCGAAGAGCGGGCCCGCGGCTTCGACGTCACGGCGCTGCAGCTTGACCTGTCGTCGGACGCCTCGATCGAAGCGCTGCACCGCGAGGTGATCGCACGGGCCGGCCGGTGCGATGTCCTCGTCAACAACGCAGTGACCCGCTCGGCGCTGGATGGCTGGGCGCATGACCTCGATGCCTTCGACAGGAGCCTGCGCGTCAACGCCTCGGCGCTGTTCAAGATCACCGAGCTGTTCGGCCGCAACATGCGGGCGCAGAAATCCGGCTCGATCATCAATATCGGCTCGATGATGGGCATGGTGGGCGTCGAGATGGCGAACTACGAGGGTACCGACATGACGCCCAACCCCTCGCCGATCTACCACTATGAAAAGGGCGGCATGCTCAACTTCACCCGTTGGGCGGCGAGCATCCTGGGCGCCGACAATGTGCGCGTGAACTGCCTGTCGCCGGGCGGCTTTTTCAACAACCAGCCGGCGCCATTCGTCAAAGCCTACAGCGCCCGCACCCAGCTGGGCCGCATGGCCAACGATACCGACCTCAAAGGCGTCATCGTCTTTCTCGCATCGGACGCCTCGGCCTACGTCACCGGCACCAACATCCCGATCGATGGCGGCTACACCGCCAAATAACCCCTCCGGAGGAGCATAACTTGTCCCAGACGCAGCCCTACGCCGCGACGCCCCCGACGCGCTTCCGCATGCGGCCGAGCCGTGTGCTGCGCACCATCCGCGAGGGCAAGGTGGCCCGGGTGCTGAAGCTCAACATCGCCGACGCCAAGATCGCCGAGATCTTCGCCGCGGCGCAGCCCGATGCGCTGTGGCTATGCATGGAGCACACCTCGGCGACCTGGGAGCAGGTGGAAAACCAGATCCGCGCCGCCAAGCTCTATGACGTCGACACCCTGCTGCGCGTATCGCGCGGCAGCTACAGCGATTATATCCGCGGCTATGAGATGGATGCGACCGGCCTGATCGTGCCGCACATCATGAATGCCGACGATGCGCGCAAGGTGCGCGACATCACCAAGTTCGCGCCGCTCGGCAAGCGCGCCGTCGATGGCGGCAATAACGACGCGCAGTTCACCCGCGTCGGCTTCCTCGACTACCTGAAAACCGCCAACGAAGAGCGCTTCGCCTGCTACCAGATCGAGGATCCGGAGGCGCTGGAACACCTCGAGGCGATCGCCGAGATGGATGGGGTGGATTGCCTGTTCTTCGGCCCCGGCGACTATTCGGTGGCGAGCGGCATTCCCGGCCAGATCCAGCACGACGAGATCAAGGCGGTGCGCAAGCGCGTCGCCGAAGTCGCCCGCAAATACGGCAAGATCGCCGCCACGGTCACCAACCGCGAGCTGATCGGCGAGTATGTCGACATGGGCTACAACCTCTTGTCGGTCGGCGCCGATGTGATCGCGCTGGCGAACTATGCCGATGAGTCGATGGCGGCGTTTGACAAGGCGCTGGGCTGACCGATCGCCGAACTCGAAGTGGTGGCCTTCTCCCGTAACGGGAGAAGGCACTGACTGAGAGATCAGTGCGGCCCTACGGATGAAACGTCGCCGGCATGCTCATGACCTGCTTGCCGGGTTTGCGCTCTTCGAGGTTGGCGTAGATATCGGCCAGCACCTGCTGCATCCAGGCAGCGGAATCGACGTTGAAGCTCGGGCCGTCATTGTCGAGCGAATAGCGATAGGCCCGGGTGGGCTTGGTCGCCTTGGCAGCGATCACCGGCACCCAGCTATGGTGCATGTAGCCACAGACGATGTCGGGTTTGTAGCTCTTGAGCACCGCCTCGAGCTCGGCCGTGTCGTTCTGGCCGGTCTCCTGGTTCACCGAAATGATGCGCAGCTCCTGCTCGGTCTTGGTCGAGGCATGGGCGCGCTTGATGCTGGCGAGACGAGAGGCCTGTTCGCTCGAGGTGATGGTGGTGTTGAGGTAGAGATACTTGAGCTTCTTGCCGTCGTTGAGCCGGAACATCTCCATGAAGGCCGGCTCGAAATCGATGCGGTAGGCGTGGTAGGGCAGATCCTCGATCACGAGGTCGATGATCGCCACCTGCGCCGAGGTCTCGGGCAGCTTGTCGATCTCGGTCTCCGGCGTAATGCCGGCGAGCACCACCACATCGAGTGCGTCCCACACATGGGTCGGCATCGACTTGTGGGTGAAGCTGCCCAGGATGAACTCGTGACCATCGGAGACCACGGCCTTTTCCAGCGCCACCACCAGCTTGGTGTAGAACTCGTTGTTGAAGATGCCGCCGCCGACGATGTCGCGGTTGTAGAAGAAGCCGATGCGATGATGCGCTTCGGTCCATGGCGTTTCGACGAGGAAGGAGCCCTTGCCCACCTGACGACGGATGACCCCCTCGGCCTCGAGGTCCTTCAGCGTCTTGATGACGGTGATCAGCGAGAATTCGCAGAACTTCACGATCTCGTTCTGCGACTCGATCTTGTCCCCGGCTTTCAGGCCGTTGGTTTTCCAACGCCGGAACAGCATATCCCTGAGCTGCAAGTGGCGTGGCGACAGGTCGATACTCAAGCCAGGACTTCCCGTGACAAGTGATTGCCGAAGATTGCTCCGGCGACATATAGCACCGCGCCCGCCCTGCCGATCACAGAGGCGCTTCAAGGCGCCATGTTTCCCCTTGAATTCGCATGTTAGGTGGTTATCATGACAATATACTACGAGCATGGATTCTGCAAGTGAAGCAAAGATGGCGTAACGCCACGCTGGTGACCCCGGGCGGAGAAATCGGGCAGGATCTGTTGATCGAGGATGGCCGGTTCACCGGCATCGTAGGGCGAGACGCTGCCACCGGCACGGATTGGCAGGATGTCGACGCCAACGGCAAGCTGCTGTTCCCCGGCATCATCGACCTCCTCCAGCACGGCATGGACGTCTACCTCTACAACGACACCCTGCCCGGCTGCGTTTCCGACAACTCGACGCTGCTGCTGTCGCGCGGCGTTACCGGGTTCCTGCCCTCGATCAGCTGCCTGCCGCCCGAGAACCTGGAGCGGACGCTTACCCGCCTCGCCGCCGAGACCGTAAAGGCCACTGGCGCGCGCGCTTTGGGTATTCACAGCGAGGGCCCGTGCTTTGCCTCGCCCGGCGCCCACAACCCGCGCAATCTGCAGCAGCCGAGCGTCGAGCTCGCCGAGCGGATGCTGGCGGCCAGCGACGGCCGGCTGAAGGCGGTGACGCTGGCGCCGGAGCTGCCAGGCGCCGAAGCCTTCATCAAGCGGCTGAAGGCCAACGGGGTCAGCATTCATCTCGGCCACAGCCAGGCCGTTCCGGACGACGTGGCGCGCTACGTCTCGTGGGGCATCGACGCGGTGACCCACATGTACAACGTGATGCGCCAGCCGGAGCCCGGCAATATGGGGCTGCACGTGCTGTCGCTCACCGATGCGCTGCTGGCGGAATCCGATCTCAAGCTGGGGCTGATCTGCGATGGCATCCATGTGTCGCCCAAGCTGATGAAGATCCTCGCGCAACTGCCGGTCGACCGGGTGTTCCTCGAGACCGACGCCAACAAATACGCCGGCGCCGAGGACATGGAGTTCGAGTTCTATCCGGGCCAATGGGTGCGCAGCGCCCGCGGCAAGGCGGTGGTCGACAGCAATGGCGGGCTGTGCGGTTCGTCGCTGACTCCGGACGAGGCGATGCGCAACTATGTCACCATGGTCGGCGCCGACCTCGTTCGCACCGCCCACGCCACCAGTCTGGTGCCGGCAAGAGTGCTGGGCATGGACAAGGACATCGGGTCGATCGAGGTCGGCAAGCTCGCCGATTTCACGGTGCTCGAGCCTGACACCCTCGAGATCGAGGCGACGGTGGTGGGCGGCGAGACGCTGTTCAGGCGCTCCGCATAGCCGGCTTGGCGCAACGGCTTGTGGGGGGACAGCCAATGCAGATCGTCGCATCGGGAATACTGGCACAGGCCGAGCCGGGGACGGCTCGCGCCAACCTGACCTTTCCCTCGGTGACGGTGCTCGCCGATGGTTCGCTCCTCGCAACCCTCAGGGCCGGCGACGAGAAGGATTCGCCCAAGGAGCGGATCGCCTTCTACCGCTCGTCCGATAACGGGCTCACCTGGTCGGCGCCGAGCTATCCGTTCGAGCCGCCTCAGGTGCGCGGCACCGGCGGCACGCTGAAGCTCTGCTACGTCACCGAACTCGCCCCCAACCGGCTGCTCGCCGCCGCCATGTGGGTCGATCGCACCAGCTACCCCGGCAAGCCTTTGTTCAACGCCGAGACCGAGGGCTGCCTGCCAATGGTGATCCTCCTCGCCGACTCCGACGACAATGGCGCGAGCTGGACGGCCTGGCGCGAAGTGCCGATGCCCGCGGAGATCGGTCCCGCCAGCCTCACCAGCCCGCTGCTGCGGTTGGCCGACGGCCGGCTGGCGATGAGCATCGAGACCAACAAGACCTACCTCGATCGTTCGAAATGGCTGCAGCGGGCAGTGTTCTTCCATTCCGCCGACGAGGGCCGGAGCTGGAGCGGACCGGTGACGGTGGCCGAGGACCCGACCGGCCGCATCTTCAACTGGGACCTCCGCTGTGCGGTGGCGCCGGATGGCCGCGTCGGCTCGTTCGCCTGGACCTACGACACCACGACGGCGGGCTACCTCAACATCCACCGCCGGATCAGCACCGATGGCGGAGCGAGCTGGAGCGCGGCCGAGGATCTCGGCTTTGCCGACCAGGCAGCGCGGCCGGCCGTGTTCCGCGATGGCCGGGTGGTACTGGCCTGGGTCGACCGCTTCGGGTCGCAGTCGATCCGCGCTCGGGTGGCGGCGAGGATCGACGCGCCATTCGCTGCCGACAGCGAAGTCGAAGTCTACGCGCATGCCAAGGCGCAGGCGGCGAGCAGCGATACCGGCGACATGCTGGCCAGCATGGACGTGTGGAGTTTCGGCCTGCCCTCGGCGACAGCGCTGCCGGATGGGGATGTGCTGGTGGTGTATTACGCGGGGGAGCCCAGGGCACTCGACGTGCGGTGGGCGAAGCTGAGGGTCTAGCTGCCCTACTGAAGCGCTGGTGCGGGCTGACCCACCCCTGTCCCCTCCCCGCACGGGGGAGGGAGACCAAAACACTGGGCCGGTGTAGGCGTCTCCCTCCCTTTTGCGGGGAGGGATCAAGGGTGGGGGTCAGCCCGCGCCGGGCGTAGAAGCTACCCTGCCAGCACCGGCCGCATCGCCAGCGCCAGGAGGATCAGCAGCGCGCGGTGCGGTTGTTCGATATCGCGGGTGCCGTCCATCAGCTTGAGCACGATGCCCGCTTCGGGGTGGCCGCTGCGCTCGATGTACGGGCGGAGGTCCTGCAGCGCCCGGAAGGCGGTGCCGGTGCTGCCCGAGCTCAGCGCCGCTGCCGCCTGCAGCAACAGGCGGGAATGCTCCGCATTGGAGCGCTTGCGGAGGTCGTCGCTCAAGCGGCCGAACAGGCCGGGCAGGCGGTAGCCCAGCACCTTCTCCTCGTGCCGCCACTCGCGCGAAAAGCTCTCTTCCCAGTCGAGGATCTTGGCCAAGGCCAGCAGCACCACCTTGCTGCGCGGCTCGCCTGCCATGCTCACCGCATCGCCGGCCAGTTCGCGATAGACCTGCAGCAGGCCATCGACGCTCTGGCTGTCACGGAATTTGCCGAGCGCCGAAACCGCTGCCAGCCGGGCGTCGATCTCGGGATCGTCGGCCAGCATGCGGCGGATACGCGGTAGCTGCCTCGTATCCCGGATATCGCCGAGGGCGCGGGCAGCGCGAGCCCGCAGCAGCGGGTTCGGGCTATCGAGGAAGCGGGCGATGGCCTCGCCGCTCTGGGTCGCCTTGATCCGGCCGAGCGAGTTGAGTGCCGCATATTGCAGCTCGACCAGCCCATCATAGGCCAGCATGGATTCGAGCGCCCGCACCACCGCCGGGCTCGGCGGCAGGTGGCCGAGCGACTGGATCGCTTCGTGGCGGACATCGAAGCTCGGGTCGCTCAGCGCGGCGATCAGCTCTTCCTTGACCAGCGCGCTGCGGGTCTTGCCGAAGCCATAGGCCAGGTCGCGGCGGCGTTCCTCTGAGGTCAGTGCGCCATAGCGATGAATCCCCCACAGGGCACTGAGCGGCCGGCCGCGGCCGAACTGGCCGAGGAAATCGCGCACCCCGGTCGCGCCCTCCTCCTTCAGCATGGCGAAAGTGATGGCGGAGACCACGACCATCGCGGCGCTGAGCGCGAACAGCGTCTCGAAATTGCCCAGCGTCACGCCGGCGATGACGATGGTGTTGCTCGCCAGCAGTTCGAGCAGCCAGCCGGCAAGGAAGGCGGCGCCGCCGCCGATCAGACCGTCGGTCATATAGGCGAGCGTCATGTAGCTCTCCTTTTTGGCCGGCGGCACATAGTTCAGCATGTAGATGCCGCCCACCGAGATGGCGCTCTGGAACAGCATGCCGAAGACGAAGAAGATCAGCCCGACGATGAAGATGGTGCCGGGCGTATCCCTGGTGACGAACATCAGTGCGATCAGCGTCGCCACCTGCAGCCCCTGCAGCGTGATGCGGATGGCCCGAGTGCCGTAGCGATCGACGAACCAGCCCGAGGCAACGCTGCCGACCGCAGCACCGACCGGGATGAACGCCGCCATCAGCACGATCTGGCCCGACGAGATGCCGAGCCGCTCGCGGAAGAATAAGAGGATGAAGAGGTTGATGACGGTATAGACGAGGAACTGCGTGCCCGAGGACACCAGGTAGAGCAGGAAGTTGCCGTCGCGCAGCGGCACCCCCATGGCGCGGATGGCGTCGAAGCCGCGCGCCGAGCCAGGGCGCGGCTTGCCGCCGCCGAGCCCGAACAGCGTCGACGCGGCGATGACGCCCAACAGCAACCCGATGGCAAAGACCGGAAAGAAGCGCTCGATGCCGTGCTGACCGTCGAGCCAGAGCTGCACCAGGACCGAACCGACCAGCGCCACCGGCAGATAGGCGACGGCGATGCCACCGGTCAGCCGGCCGCGGATGAAGCTCGGCATATACTCCTGCGACCATGGCCAGATCGCGGTTTCGGCCAGGGTGCGGAAGATCGAGAAGCCGAGCATGGCCGCGAACAGCACCCAGAACACCATGTCCGGATTACCCTGGAACATCGGCGCCACGAGGATCAGCGACAGACACAGATAGCGGGTGAGCGAGGCATAGCCGGCCACCCGGCGATGGCCGAAGGCCATGACGATGGGCAGGAACACCACCGCGATCACCTGCACGAACGGCATGATACCACCGATCAGCCCGATGCGGTCCTTGGGCACGCCCAACTCGGCGGCGAACAGCGCCAAGGGCGAGGTGACGGTGCAGAGCAGCGCCGCAGCGGTGATGATGTTGAAGGCGTAGAGATAGGGGATGCGCCGGATCTTGTCGAAATCCGACTGCTCCTCGTACTCGGCAACGCCGACGCCTTCTACCCGCGACACGTCAAAATCCCCCCTCACGGACTCGCCTTGGTTCATGCGGCGATCCGGTATCCCTTGATCACATACTGGCCGTTCTCGAAACTCCAGCAGGCGGCGTAGATTTCCCCGTTCTGCAGACGTAGCAGCGAGGGCTGGCCGAACTTCAGGCTGCCGAACTGCTTCTTGATGTCGGCCGAGTCGCTGCCCATCGCCGCGTCGGCGAAGAGGTTCAGCTCCTCCTCGACCGTCAGGCCGCCATTGAGGTCGACGCGGCGGACGATCAGTCCGACCGGCGCCTCCCGGTGCGAATGGATGGTCAGCGCCTTGCCGCCGCCAAGCGATAAGAGGTTCGAGGCCTGGCCGCGAATGCCGGTGTCGATCGCCGGCTCGAACGTCTCGCCACCATCGTTCGAGAGGACGATATGGTTGCTGAGGTTGGCGCCGGCGGCATTGTCATAGGCCCAGAAGATCACCGCGACGCGGCCGCCGCCGAGATCGGCGATGCGGCTCTCCCAGGTCGAGACGTTGCCGGCGGGCGAGCGATAGAACTCCGAGAGCTTGTTCCAGCTTTTGCCATTGTCGTCGCTGGCGATGATCCAGCCCGCATGGCCATCCTTGCCGAGGTGAAACGGCGCGGTGGCCGCGATGATGCGGCCCGAGGCGAGCTGGATGGCTGGGCCGGAGAGCTCGAGCGGCTGGCCCTCGACATCAAAATAGACAGGGACGCTCCAGTTGCGCCCGCCGTCGGTCGACGTGCTGGTCTTGTTGCGCAGGGTCAGCAGCTTGAAGGTTTCGGGGTCGACCACCGGGGTCAGCGGGGTCGGCCTGACGAAGACGTAGCCGGTGGCGAGGAGCGAGCCATCGGCCAGCAGCAGCGGCTTGAAGCTCTCGGATTCTTCGGGACGCACTTCGTGGTCGGTGAGGCGGACAGGGGCAGACCAGGTGCGGCCGTTGTCGGAACTGCGGCTCACATGGGCGCGGGCATCGGCGGCGTCGAAGGCCTGGCCGATGGTGAAGATGGCAACCAGCTCGCCCGAGGCCAGTTGCACGATGCCCGGGAACGTTGCCTGGCGGCTGACCAGCAGCGGGTCGGGGTTGGCGTAGATGGTGATCTCTTCAAGGCGCCGCATCGAAAACTCCGGTCAGGCGAAAGGGTTGGACCAGTGGCGGTACTGGCCGGGGGTCTTGCCGCGCCGCTTGCGGAACGCGGCGGCGAGGGTGGCGGCATGGCCGTAACCGACCTCGGCGGCGATGGTGGCCAGCGACTTGTCGGTCGAAACCAGCAGTTCCTCGCTGCGGGTGAGGCGCAACTCCCGCAAGTGCTCGCCGGCCGAGGTGTGCCGCGCCTTGCGGTGCATGGCGCGCAACGCACTCTCGGAAATCCCCAGCAACGCCGCGACATCGGCGAGGGTACGCATGCGGTGGAGGTTTTGCCCGGCCTGGGTCCAGGCGATGGTCAGCCGGTCTTCGTCGATGGTCGGCGCTTCGGGTATGCCCGGGCGCGCGAAGCCGTCGAGCAGGCTCAGCAGCAGGCGCTTGCGGCGCGGCAGCTCGTCGGAGCGATTGCGCCGGGCGAGGTGCATGGCGAGGCGAATGAGATTCTGCAGATGCAGCGCCTCGTCCGGGTTGGGCAGTGCGTAGCCGGGCCCCGCCGGCTCGCCGGCCATCGTAAAATGGCAGATCGAAGCGGTGGCGAAGGCGCCGAGCGTCGCGCCCTGGAACTGGGTGCCCGGCAGGATCAGCACGCCGGCGGGCGCCACCAGTTCGAGCCGCACGCCAAGCTCGGGAAAACCGATGGCGACGCGCCCCTCGTGCACCCAGAACAGATCGTGGAACGGCCATCGTACGGGTCCGATCGGCATGCGGCGATTGATCCGACCGAAGCGGTGGTCGCGCAGCTCGAGCTGATCGGTGTCACAGGACATGACGCCTCGCCAGTGCCGGTTGGCGGCGGCAATCGGATTTCCTAACGTGATGCCGATCCTCGGCAATGACGGGAGGGCGGCGTTGGCCTTTCATCTGACACGGCCGCATTGGCCCTGAGGAGAGGAGCGCAGGATGAGTGCTGCAATGAGCATTCCGCATAGCCAGCTGAAGGCGGATTTCGACCGGGACGGCTTCATCGCCTTCCGGCCGCTGTTCGATGCGGCCAGGATGGCCGAGATCAACCGCGAGCTCGACCGGTTCCTGATCGAGTGCGTGCCGAAAATGTCCGAGACCGAGGTCTATTACGAGGACAAGGCGAACCGCTCGACGGTCAAGCAGATGATGTACCTCGAAAAATACGACAGCTATTTCAAGACGCTGCTCAGCGACGGGGTGATCAAGCAGTTGGCCGAGACGGTGCTGGGCGAGGAAGCGGTCGCCCAGAACATGGAATATTTCAACAAGCCGCCGGGCATCGGCAAGCAGACGCCGCCGCACCAGGATGGTTATTATTTCAAGATCGCGCCGCCCAAGGCGATCACCGGCTGGCTGGCGCTGGAGCCGGTCGACGACGAGAACGGGTGCCTGCAATATGTCCGTGGCTCGCACGCCTTCGAGGGCTGGCGTCCACATGGGCGCTCCGAGATTCTCGGTTTTTCGCAGGGGATCATCGATTTCGGCACCGAGCACGATGTCGCCAACACCGTGGCGCAGCCGGGTCCGGCCGGCATGCTGCTGATGCACGATTGCAAGACGGTGCACTGGGCCAGCCCCAACCGCTCGCCGACCCGCTCGCGCCGGGCGCTGGGCTTTGTGTATTTCGGGGCGAGCGCCAAAACCGACGAGGAAATGAAGCGGGCCTACCAGGCCAAGCTCGACGCCGAACTCAAGGCCGCCAATCAGATCTGACGGTTCGCCCGGATGGTGCGGCTCAAACCGCGCCATCCGCTCCGTCCTCCCGGCGCGCTCCTCGATCGTCAACGTCCGCCCGGTCGCGCGTTGCACGCCACCGCCCCTCCGCACCGCATCGGCGCAGAGTATGTTACTATAATAACATGGTTGGACGGTCAAACGCGGTGGATCAATCTGGCGAAAGCTCACGCGCCAAGTTGAACGAGAGGCTCTGTCACTGGTATTTCCCCACCCACGGTGTCACCCCGGCGCAGGCCGGGGCCCATCCCGAGATGGTGACGGACTCGTGCAAGAGCCGCCACATCTCAGGATGGGTCCCGGCCTTCGCCGGGATGACATCGCGTTTGGGGCGCTGCCGGTGACAAGCTCCCGTTACGGAGGTCACATGTCGAAGGCCGCAGCGAATTTGAGCTCGCCGCGCGGCGGCGGACCGGACAGCACCAGCCGCTGCACCAGCCGCCGATCGAGATCGCCATAGGCCAGGAGACCATCGCTCTCGAAGCCGGCGCGTCCATAGATATCGGGGTTGCCGATCAGCGCCACGCCGGCAGCGCCCTGTTCGCGCAACAGCGCCAATCCGCGCGCAATGAGTGCCTTGCCGATGCCCTGGCGCTGCCGGTCGGCGCGAACGGAGATCGGCCCGAGCCCGAACCAGCCGGCATGCACGCCATCGATGGTGACCGGCGAGAAGGCGATGTGCCCGACGATCACGCCATCGTCTTCGGCTACCAGCGACAGCGTCAGGTCGCCGGAGGCGCGCAGGGCCCGGATGATCGGTGCTTCAGTGCCGCTGCTGAACGGCATCGGCTCGAACGCCACGCGGGTCAGCGCATGGATCGCCGCATCGTCCGCAGGCAGTTCGCCTCGAATCTCCACGTGCACCTCAAGAAGTTGGGGAGACCGATATTTCTCACTGCGCGCCAGTCGTCAAATTTGTCGCGCCATCGAGCCGGAATAGTCTGCAACTTTTCCCGAATGCGCTCCGATGACGCAATCCCCATCCGTTCGGACGGGGTACCTCCCCCACGCAGCTATGGTACGCATACCGGTCCACCGGCTCGCCCGGCGGTTCATTGCTTGAAAGGACAAAAAGTGAAGCTCGAATCCATCGCGCTCCATCATGGCTACAAGTCGGAGGAAACCACCAAGGCGGCAGCGGTCCCGATCTATCAGACCACGTCATACACGTTCGACAACACCCAGCACGGCGCGGACCTGTTCAACCTCGCGGTCCCCGGCAACATCTATACCCGCATCATGAATCCGACGACGGCGGTGCTCGAGCAGCGCGTCGCCGAGATGGAAGGCGGCATTGCCGGCCTCTGCGTCGCCTCGGGTATGGCGGCCATCACCTATTCGATCCAGGCGATCGCCGGCGTCGGCGACAACATCGTCTCGATCAGCCAGCTCTATGGCGGCACCTACAACCTGTTCATGCACTCGTTCCCGCGCCAGGGCATCGAGGTGCGGATGGCCGACCAGGGCGATTTCGAAGGGCTGGAAAAGCTCATCGACAAGAACACCAAGGCAGTGTTCTGCGAGTCGATCGGCAACCCGGCCGGCAACGTCGTCGATATCCAGCGGCTGGCAGAGATCGCGCATCGCCACGGCGTGCCGGTGATCGTCGACAACACGGTGGCGACGCCGTACCTGTGCAAGCCGTTCGAGTTCGGCGCCGATATCGTGGTGCACGCGCTCACCAAATACATCGGCGGGCACGGCAACTCGATCGGCGGCATCATCGTCGACTCGGGCAAGTTCGACTGGGTGAAGAACAAGGATCGCTTCCCGATCCTCAACGAGCCCGACCCCTCCTATCACGGCGTGGTCTATACCGAGGCGCTGGGGCCGGCGGCCTATATCGGGCGCTGCCGCGTGGTGCCGCTGCGCAATACCGGCGCTGCCTTGTCGCCGCATAACGCCTTCCTGTTCCTGCAAGGGCTCGAGACGCTCGGGCTCCGGATGGAGCGCCATTGCGAGAACGCCGAAAAGCTCGCGGCCTGGCTGAAAAAGCACCCCAAGATCAACTGGGTGAACTACGCCCAGCTGCCGGACAGCAAGTACAATGCGACGGCCAGGAAGATCACCAAGGGCAAGGCCTCGGGCATCATCAGCTTCGGCATCAAGGGCGGCGCCGTCGCCGGCTCGCAGTTCATCGATGCGCTGCAGATGATCCTTCGGCTGGTCAATATCGGCGACGCCAAGTCACTGGCCTGTCATCCGGCCTCGACCACGCACCGCCAGCTCGGCCCCGAGGAGCTGGCCAAGGCCGGCGTCTCTGAGGACCTGGTCCGCATCTCGGTCGGTATCGAGCACATCGACGACATCATCGCCGACGTCGAGCAGGCGCTGGCAAAGGTCGCCTAGGCTAACTACATGTCCGTCGGCGCGCTCGACGCGCCGGCGGCTCCGAAAGGCCTGTATCCGTGACTGCTCCCGAAGGCCCGCGCCTCCACCCGACCGGCCGATTGATCCCGCCCGAACTCGACGACGCCATGGTGACCGCGGTGGTCGAACAGTTCTACGGGCGAGCGCGGCGCGACGAGGTGATCGGGCCGGTGTTCAACCGGGTGATCCCGGAGGCCGAATGGCCGGCGCATCTGAAGACCATCGCCGATTTCTGGAGCTCGATGCTGCTGGGCAGCGGCCGCTACTATGGCCGTCCGATGCCCAAGCATATCGCCATCCCCGAACTCTCCGACCGGCATTTTGCGCGCTGGCTGAAGCTGTTCCGCGAGACGGTGGAAGAGCTCTGCCCGCCTGATGTGGCGGCGCTGTTCGTCGAGCGCGCCGAACGCATCGGCACCAATTTCCGCCTGCGCATCGCGCAGTTCCGCGGGCAGAACCTCGACGAGGTCAGGCCGATCCGGGCCGGCGACGAGTCTCCCGAACAGGCCTGACGACATCAAACAAAAAGCCCCGCGCCAGTGGCGCGGGGCTCGACTGAGGCGACCGATAACGGCTCAGGCGCCGAAGAAGGTCGAGGGCAGGATGCCGATCAGGGTAGCGAAGGACCGGACCACTTCGAGCGGCACGTTGGTGCCGGTGAGGCTACCGGAGGCCTCCACCTTCATCGGCGTGGTGATCTTCTCGCCGTCGACGGTGACAGTGACGTTGTTGGAGTTCTTCATGATGATGCTGCCGGTGATGCCGTCGACCGAGGCGAAGAGGTCGGCGTTCTCGTCGGTCGTGGCGAACAGCGCGTCGTCACCCACCAGTTCGGTGGAAGGCAGCGTCAGCGTCAGGTCGTACTGGGTCTGGCCTTCTACGCCGGGGGTGTCGGTGAACGGCATGTTGCCCTTCAGCTCATAGACCTTGCCGCCGCAGTCGGCCGACAGCGACATGAACCAGGAATAGGTCTGGTAGGCGAACACCATGTTGCCCGACCAGGTGCAGCCCTTGTCGGACGGCAGGCCGGCCGAGGGGATGAACAGCCGGTTGAGATCGACGGTGTCGACGGCACTGTTGATCGGACCGGAATTGTCGCCGGTGATCTTCTTGAGCACCGACTGGGTGAGACCGGCGGCGCCGCTCGAGGAGAGTTCTGGCTTCAAGTTCAGCGAGCCGGCAAACTGCTTGGTGTCCGGCGCCACCTTGCCGACCGCGAGGTAGTTGATCGACAGCGTCCGTGCGTCGGTGCTGCCGTCAGCGGTAACGGTGTATTGGCCGAGATACTGGGTGCGCGGCAGCGCCTGCTTGTTGGACGGATTGATGATCGAGCCGTTGCCGCCGATGGCGCAAGCCTTGTCGTTGCGCACGATCAGGAGCTCGGTGCGGCCGGCGGTGCAATCGACGGTGATGTTGCTCACCACCTGCGCGTCGGAAAGCGTGACGGCGAAATGATCCTGCTTGGAGGTATCCTTCAGGGTCGGCATGTCGGCGATGGTCGCGAAGTTGACCACCGCCGGAGGCGGTGTCTGCGCGGCAGCGCCGGCGACGAGGCCGAGCATCGCAAAGCCGGCGAGTGCAATTCGTTTCATGGCAATTCTCCCTAGGAGTCACAGGGGCTTGGAGCCGAATGCGGGTGCCGGCGGAGCCCCAAGCCCACCGTCCACGCTGATCAGCGATAAGTGATCAGCCGCGCTTGAATGCCTGATGAATGGCGCAGTCAGCTGCCGCTCAAGTGGCGCTCAGAAGAACGGCAGCGGACCGGCGCCGGGGTCGATCGGGACGTGATGGGTGACCATTCCCACCCCCGCACGCCAATGATGCAGCAGCAAGGCCGACGGCTCGACGAACGAGGCGGGTTCGGCGGCAGGCGCGAGGCGCAGGGCGATAGCCGTGGTGGTGCTCGGGGCGGTCTGCAGCAGGCTGCCGCCGAAGCGCAGCGACATATGACGGTGAACATGGCCGCAGAGCAGGCGCTCCACCGCCGGGTAGCGCGCAATGATCGCCGCCAGCCGCTCACCGTTGAAACAGCGGTAGGCGTCGATGAAGCCGATGCCGGTTTCGACCGGCGGCTGGTGCAGCATGATCAGCGTCGGCCGCTCCGGCTCAACCGCCAGCGCCGCCTCCAGCCACATCGCCGTCGCTGCATCGAAATCGCCGTGATGCTGGCCCGGCACACTGATATCGAGGCCGATGACGCGGACCGGCCCGTGGCCGCCGGCGGCAAAATGCAGCGGGCCGGTGGCGGGCAGGTAACCCCTGTCGGCGAAGGCGGCGCGGAAGGCTTCGCGCTCGTCGTGATTGCCGGGGATGGCCAGCACCGGCTGCCGAATGGCGGCCAGCAGGCTCCGGGCCAGACGGTACTCCTCGGGTGCCGCGTGCTCGGTGACGTCGCCGGTCAGCAGCACCAGGTCGGGGGCCGGATCGAGCGTCGCCAGCCGGTCGATCGCGGCCTCGAACATGGCGTTGGAATCGACCAGCCCCTGGTACAGCGTGCCGGGCGCGCAAAGGTGCGGATCGGAGAGCTGGGCGATCAGCATCGCCGGCTCAGGCCCTCACGTAGTCGAACAGCACCCGACGCAGCTCGGCTTCGTCCTCGGCCTCGAGCGCGGCGGTGAGCGCCGCGAGGGCCGGCAGCAGGTCGGCGGTCTGGCGGGCGGTCGGCGGTGAGCGCAGGATTTTAGGCTGCGTGGTGCGCAGCGCATTGGCCGGATCGAAGAACAGTTCCTCGGTCAGCTTCTCGCCTGGCCGGGCGCCGGTTTCGTGGATGGCGATGTCGCCCTTGGGGTTGTCGTCGGATTTCACCGACAGGCCGGCCAGCCGGATCATGTTTTCGGCCAGATCGCGGATGCGCACCGGCTCACCCATCTCGAGCAGGAAGATGTCGCCGCCCTCGGCCATGGCGCCGGCCTGGACGATCAGCTCGGCCGCCTCGTGGATCGACATGAAATAGCGGGTCATGCGGTTGTCGGTGAGGGTCACCGGACCGCCGGCGGCGATCTGCTCGCGGAACAGCGGCACCACGGAGCCGTTGGAGCCGAGCACATTGCCGAAGCGCACCGAGCAGTAGCGCATGCCGCTGCCCTTGCCGTAGTGGCGAACAATCAGCTCGGCCCAGCGCTTGGTCGCCCCCATGACGCTCGACGGCCGCACCGCCTTGTCGGACGAGATCAGGACGAAGCGCTTGACCCCTGCAGCAACCGCGGCCTCGACCAGGATGCGGGTGCCCAGAACGTTGTTGCGGACGCCCTCGAGCGCATTGGCCTCGACCAGCGGCACGTGCTTATGCGCCGCGGCGTGGAAGATCACTTCGACGCCCTGCCCCTCGAGCGTGCGGCGGACCAGCGCAGCATCGGCGATCGAGCCGAGGACCGGGACGATCTCCACCTGGGCCAGGGTGCGCAGGTGTCGGTCGATCTCGTAGAGAGCGAACTCGTTGGCCTCGAGCAGCACCAGTTTCCTCGGCGCGCGCTGAACAATCTGCCGGGTGAGCTCGGAGCCGATCGAGCCGCCCGCGCCGGTGACGAGGATCACCCGGCCGGTGAGGATTTCCCCCATCAGCTCGGGATCGGCCGGCACGGCGGACCGGCCGAGCAGGTCATCGATATCGATCTCGCGCAGCTGGCTGATCAGGTACTTGCCGGAGACCAGGTCGGCGATCGCCGGCAGCGCACGGATCTTGACCGGGTGGTGGCTGAGTTCGGTGACGATCTGCGCCCGGCGCGTGGCGTCGGCTGACGGGATCGAGAGGATCACCTCGCTGACGCCGCGATTGCGGATCAGCTCACCAAGCTTCGTCGGTGGGTCGACGCGGATGCCGGCGACGTCGCGGCCCCACAGGCTTTGGTCGTCATCGACGAAGGCCACGACATAGCTGGCGCGATGCGCCCTGAGCGCCTCGGCGAGCTGCGTGCCGGCCGAACCGGCGCCATAGATCACCACCCCGCCGGCATGGCCGAGGTTACGCTCAGGCAGCCAGAGCAGCGCCTTGGCGAGGAAGCGCGAGCCGGCGACGATGACGGTGCCGAAGATGAAATAGAACAGCGGCACGGTGCGCGGAAAGATCGCCAGCCGCGTCGCCTCGGCGAGGAACAGGGCGAACACCCAGAGCAGGGTTGCCAGCATCATCGCCTGGATGATGGTCCACAGCGCCCGCTCCGGCAGGTAGCGGATCACGGCGCGATAGAGCCCGAGCCGGATGAACACCGGCACGGCGAGGAGCGGCGCCAGCAGCATCAGCAGGATGTGCGACATGCTGGGCGTGAAGGCGCCACCCAGCCGAATGGCGAAGCTCAGCCACAGCACGCCGAGTAAAGCGAGGGTGTCGAAGCCGATCAGAATGGCTTGCTTCCAGCGACGCGGCAGTCCGCTCAGTCCGTCGCGGACTTTGTTCAACGTCATAGAAAACCCACCCGCCGCGAGCCGCGTGGCCTGCGACCCCGGGTTTTGTAACGATGCCGGCCGGTCTTTCCAACGCCTTTATGCTATGGCATCACAGCCCAAATCGCCGAACCAGGAATTCGACATGACGATCAGACTGCACCGGGGCGACCTGCCCGACCTCTCGCGCTATGGCCGGGAGGTGGCGATCGACACCGAAACGATGGGCCTCGATCCGCGCCGCGACCGGCTCTGCGTGGTGCAGCTCTCCCCCGGCGACGGCAGCGCCGACGTGGTGCAGATCCCGCAGGATCTGAAGGAAGCGCCGAATCTGGTGAAGCTCCTCAGCGACCCCGGCGTCACCAAGATCTTCCACTACGCGCGCTTCGACATGGCGGTGCTGAAGCACCGCTTCGGCATCGTCACCGGCCCGGTCTACTGCACCAAGATCGCCTCCAAGCTGGTGCGCACCTATACCGACCGGCACGGCCTCAAGGACCTGGCGCGCGAGCTGCTCAATATCGACATGTCCAAGCAGCAGCAGAGCTCGGACTGGGGCGCCGAGAAGATTTCCGAAGCGCAGCTCGACTATGCCGCCTCGGATGTCCTTTACCTGCACGACCTGAAGCGCCACCTCGACCGGATGCTCAGGCGCGAAGGCCGGACCGAGCTTGCCCAGGCCTGCTTCGAGTTCCTCAAGCACCGGATCGACCTCGACCTGATGGGCTGGGACGAGACCGACATCTTCGCGCATAGCTGATGGCGTCGCTGGTCGCCCCGCAGGACCGCGTCGCCCTGTACGGGCGGCTGATGCGCCGCAACCGGCTGGTCGGCCTGCTGCGCTGGCTGGTGCCGGCCGGCGGCGCACTGATCTTCGTGGTGCTGCTGGCGATGATGGTCATCGATACGCTCGGGCAGCGCTTCGGCTATTCCAACATCAGGATCGACCGCGACAACCTGGTGGTGGAAACGCCGCGCCTCACCTCCACCGGCGACGACGGCACGCTCTACGCGCTGTCGGCGCGGGCGGCGAAGGTGGCGCCGACGCAGAACGACCTGATCGACATGGAGGACGCGGTGTTCACCATGACCCCGCCGGAAGGCGCGGCGATGCAGGCGGAAGCAGCGGCGGCGCAGTTCCAGACCAACGACCAGTTGCTGAACGTGCCGGGCATCGCCCACGTCACCAGTTCGGAGGGCCTGGACGGCACGCTCGAAGCCGTGTTCGCCGATCTGATGAACTGGAAAATGGTGGCGAGCGGCAATGTCGACATCACCATGCCGAGCGGTTCGCACATCGTCTCCGACGGCATGACCTATGATCGCGAAACCGGCATCTACACCTTCAAGAACGCCAAAGTGACGCTGGTCTCGACTCCGGGGGAAACCGAATGAAGCTGCTCGCCGCCCTCGTCATCCTCTTCGCCACGGCGCTGGCGCTGCCGGCGAGCGCCGCCGAGCCGGTGAACGTCTCGGCCGACGATTTCACCATCGACCAGAACAACAACAACGCCACCTTCAGCGGCAATGTGGTGATCACCCGGACCGGGCTGAAGCTATGGGCCGACAAGGTCGTGGTGGTCTATGGCAGTGGCGGGCAGAGCGATATCGACAGCCTCACCGCCACCGGCAACGTGCGGATCAAGACCGACAGCCAGGACGCCACCGGCGCCAAGGCGACGTTCGATCCCGACACCCTGATCCTCAGGCTCAGCGGCAACGTCACGGTGGTCAACGCGCAGGGCAAGCTGAACGGACCGGAGCTGACCATCAACCTCGCGACCAACAGCTCGGTGTTCAAGGGCAATGCGGGAGGCCGGGTGACCGGCGTCTTCACCCCGCAATGAACGAAGCGGCGACAATGACGGCCAAGACCCCGGTCGACCAGACCGGCTGGCTGGTGGCGCACGGGCTCAACAAGAGTTTCGGCAAGCGCACGGTGGTCGAAAATGTCAGCCTCGCGGTACGGCGCGGCGAGGCGGTTGGCCTGCTCGGCCCGAACGGCGCCGGCAAGACCACCGTCTTCACCATGATCATGGGGCTGGTGAAGCCGGACAAGGGCAAGATCCTGATCGACGGACGGCCGATCACCAACCTGCCGCTGTTCCAGCGCGGCCGGCTCGGCATCGGCTACCTGCCGCAGGAAAGCTCGATCTTTCGCGGTCTCAGCGTCGAAGGCAACATTCTCGCGGTGCTCGAGGGGCACGTACCGCGCAAAGCCGACAGGATGGCGCGGCTCGCCGAACTGCTGGCCGAGTTCGGCATCGCCCATATCGCCAAGTCCAATGCCCTGGCACTGTCGGGTGGGGAGCGGCGGCGCGTCGAAATCGCCCGGGCGGTCGCCACCGATCCCTTGTTCATGCTGCTCGACGAGCCCTTCGCCGGTGTCGACCCGATCGCGGTCAGCGAGGTGAAGATGCTGGTCAGGCATCTCACCCGACGCGGCATCGGCGTCCTGATCACCGACCATTCGGTACGCGAAACCCTGTCGCTGGTCGACCGCGCCTACGTGATCCACGAGGGCCATGTGATGATCCAGGGCAAGCCCGATGTCATCGCCGCCGACCCCGAGGCGCGACGGGTCTACCTGGGCGACACGTTCGAGGTTTGAGGCGACCCCGCTATTCGCCGCTCGCCATTCGCCCACTGGCCAAATTCTGGCACGGTTCTTGCCCTGAGCGCTCCAATCATGCATGGATGGCGTGGGAAGCCTCACTTAGTTGCCTCAGGGGAAACGCGCGTATGGCCTTGTCGCCACGGCTTGAGGTTCGTCAGAGCCAGGGCCTGACGCTCACGCCGCAACTGATGCAGTCGATCCGGCTGCTGCAACTCAGCCACCTCGAGCTCAACAGCTTCGTCGAGGCCGAATTGCTGCGCAATCCGCTGCTCGAGCGCGAGGACGGGGCGGAGCCGACCGACGAGACGGCGGAAGCGCCGGAGCGCCCGGCCGAACTCAACGCAGCCGAGGACACGGTCGACTATTCCGAGCGGATCCAGTCGGCGGACTCGATCGCCAATGGCTATGACACCGAGGTCGAGAACGTCTTCCCCGACCAGTCGGCGCCGGAGCGGCAAACCGACTCGACGCAGTGGAACGAGCGAAGCGGCGGTGATGGCGAAGCCGCCGATATCGACCAGTTCGTCGCGGCGCGGCCGACGCTTGCCGATCATCTCGCGGCGCAGGCGGGCCTGATCATCGCCGACCCGGCGGAGCGGCTGATCGCGCAGTTCCTGATCGACAGCCTCAGCGAGGCGGGCTACCTCGCGGTCGAGCTCGAAACGGTGGCCGAGCAGCTCGGCGCACCGGTCGAGACGATCGAAGCAGTGCTCAAGCAGCTGCAGGGCTGCGACCCGGTCGGGGTGTTCGCGCGGGATGTGCGCGAGTGCCTGGCGTTGCAGCTCAGGGAGAAGGACCGGCTCGATCCCATGATGCTGCGGCTGCTCGACAATCTCGAGCTGGTCGCCCAGCACGACCTCGCCGCGCTCGCTCGCGCCGTGGGCGCCGACCGCGAGGACCTCAGCGACATGCTGGCTGAACTGCGCCAGCTCGACCCCCGGCCGGGACGCGCCTTCGAGGCGGGCCCGGTGGAATCTGTGGTGCCCGACGTGTTCGTGCGGCCAGGGCCCGGCGGCGAATGGCAGATCGAGCTCAATGCCGACGTATTGCCGCGCGTGCTGGTCAACCGCACCTATTATGCCTCGGTGACCAAGAAGACCCGCGACACCACGGAGAAGAGCTTCCTCACCGATTGCCTTGCCACCGCCAACTGGCTGGCCAAGAGCCTCGACCAACGGGCGCAGACCATCCTCAAGGTCACTGCCGAGATCGTGAAGCAGCAGGATGGCTTTCTCGTCCACGGCATCACGCATCTGAGGCCAATGACGCTGAAGGCCGTTGCCGATGCCATCGAAATGCACGAGTCGACGGTGAGCCGCGTCACCTCGAACAAATACGTCTCGACGCCGCGTGGGCTGTTCGAGATGAAGTATTTCTTCACCACGGCGCTCGGCTCATCGACCGGCGAGGGCGACCATTCCGCCGAGGCGGTGCGCCATCGGATCAAGCAGATCATCGACGCCGAGCAGCCGGCTGACATCCTCTCCGACGACACCATCGCCGAGATGCTGCAGAAGGAGCGCGGCATCGAGGTCGCGCGCCGCACCGTGGCGAAATATCGCGAGGGAATGAACATCCCCTCCTCGGTGATCCGGCGTCGCCAGAAGCGCGCCTTGGTCGCGGCGGGACGATAGCGCGTCGGCAACGCCGCTGTCGACACCCGGCATTTGAACCCAATGCCGATCCGCGCATTGCTCCCTGGGTAGGGGCGGACTAGACTCCCCTTACCGGGGTGACCACATCTCATGGTGGCGGCCACTCTGGCTGGCTGTACTAATGAGAAAGAAGGACCTCCATGACACTGCGCGTCTCAGGAAAAAACATGGATGTCGGCGATGCCCTTCGCGTGAAGGCGCAGGGCCATTTCGACACGGTGGTGAAGAAGTATTTCGACGGCAACTACACCGGCCACCTCACCCTCGAGCCCGAGGGCTCGGGCTTCAACGCCCAGTGCATGGTGCACCTCGATTCCGGCGCCGTGCTGCAGTCGAGCTCCTATGGCGGGGATGCGCTCTCGGCATACCAGGGCATGGCGGACACCATCGAGAAGCGGCTGCGCCGCTACAACCGCAAGCTCAAAGCCCACCGGCGCGGCGCCAATGGCAGCGCCGAAGAGGCGCCGTCCTACGTGCTGGCCGCGCCCGGCGAGGACGACGAACTGATGGAGGATTACTCGCCACCGGTGATCGCCGAAGCCACCTCGAGCCTCAGGCAGATGTCTGTGGGCGAAGCGGTGATGCAGCTTGATTTGACCCAGGCGGAAGTGGTCGTATTCCGCCATGCTGGACATGGTGGCCTAAATGTGGTCTACCGCCGCGCCGACGGCAATATTGGCTGGATCGATCCAGCCCTCAGGCCGAACTAGGGCTCCGGAAAAGCTTGCTCTTTCCGCATCCACGATAGGAACTTCTTGATGGAATTGGCTGACATCCTCTCGGAGGAGTCCGTGATTGTTTGCTCTGAGATCAAGACCAAGCTGGACGTGCTGCACAGGCTCTCCGAGCGGGCCGCAGAGATCACCGGGCAGGACGCAGCGACCATCTTCGAAGCGGTCAACGATCGCGAACAGCTGGGCTCGACCGGGCTGGGCAACGGCATCGCTATCCCGCATGGCAAGTTTGCCGGGCTGGGGGCGGTGACGGCCGTGTTCGCCAAGCTGGAAGAGCCGGTGGAATTCGAGTCGGTCGACGACCAGCCGGTCGACCTCGTGATGCTGCTGCTCGCGCCGATGGGCGCGGGCGCCGACCACCTCAAGGCGCTGGCCCGGGTGGCGCGCATCCTGCGCACCGACTCCGTCATCGCGCGGCTGCGGCGCTCGGACGACGCCGGCGAGCTCTACGGTATTCTCACCCAGCCGCTGGAAGCCACCCGCGCGGCGTAAGCGCAGCGAGGCTATTGCGGCTCCCAACGGGCCAAACGTTGGGTCCATCGGTGATTGTCGCCCCCCTCAATTCCCTCGAGGGGAGGATTGCCGCAGCCGCTGGATGTGGGATGTCCGGGTGGCTCCTCACGACCCCCTCTCTTGCGAAAACTGAGGACTTAGCAGCGCTAAGCCCAAGTTTTCGCTTTCTCCCCCGTCAAGGGGGAGAGTCCCGACTGATGCTCAGGCGCAAGTGGAAGGCACGGATCATCTCCCCCTTGGCGGGAGAGAAAGCAAAATCTTAGGTTTAGCCGTTTGGCTAAGCCTTAGATTTTGCAAGAGAGGGGGTCTTGGATGGCACAATGGCTCGACCGCCCCTTCACCGCCATGCGGGGGGCCATGGCGCAAAATCATCAGCGGTGGCCAGCCCCGCCCGCCCCGTCACATCACCTTCACCGAGCGCGCCTAGCGTCTCCAATGGTCGCGCCGCCTAAGCGCGCCACCCCGAGCCGTTCAGGAGAATGTGATGTTTGCCAGATTGTCGCTGGCGACAACGCTTGTTGTCGCCCTCAATTGCGTTGCCCCCAACGTTGTTTCGCTCAGCCTGGCCGCCGAGCCGGTGGCGATGACCTCGAGCGTGCTCGACAGCTTCGAAATCCCCGAGATCAACCAGGCGATCGGCGTCGATGCCGAGCACTTCTACGCCATAGACAACACTTCGATCGCTAAATACGCCAAGGACAGCAAGCAGTTGGTGCTGAGCCGCGATTACGAGGACATCGGCGCCATCCATTTCGACAGCGCCGCGGTGATCGACGGCAAGATCTATGTCGCCCACTCCAACTACCCGGTGTGGCCGATGACCTCGTCGCTGGAGATCTTCGACGCGGCAACGCTCGATCACCTCGAGAGCCACAGCTTCGGGATCCAGATCGGCTCGTTCACCTGGGTTGACCGCGCTGCAGACGGCACCTGGTGGGGCGGCTTCGCCAACTACAACCGGGTGTTCGACAAGAGCCCTGTCGCCTACGGCAACAAGTACAACACGCAGGTCGTGCGCTTCACCCCGGACTGGCAGGTGGCCTCGGCCTACGTGATTCCCGATGAGGTGGTGGAGAAGTTCGACGACATGTCGAACTCAGGTGGCTCGTGGGGACCGGATGGCAACCTCTATCTGAGCGGCCACGATCCAGCCGAAGCCTATGTGATGCAGCTGCCCAAGGTCGGCTCGACGTTCAACTGGGTCGGCACCGTGCCGCTTGCCATTGCCGGGCAAGGCATTGCCTGGGATCGCTCCGAGCCTGACGTGCTCTACGGCTTCGTGCGTAAAACCAAGACGGTCAACGTCAACAAGGTCGACCTCGACAGCCTCGGCGACTGACGGGTTCCGGGCGTGGGCGCCGGTGCGCTCACGCCACCCCCCGTTCAGTGCAGCGTCACGATGCCGAACGACTTGTCGCTCAGCCATTCCTCGACGGCTTCCTCGCTGTCGCCGACCATCAACGGCGAGCCGTCGGCCGAGACCACGATGTGGAAGTCGGAGTCCTCGCTGAATTCGCTGTTGGGCAGGATCGGACCCATGTCTGCGCCCTTGACGTGCTTGACGTAGACCACTGCATTGCCGCCGAGCGCCATGAACTGGGCCGGGGTCAGGTTCCGCAGGGGATTGTCGATGGGGTGTTCTCTGTTCTCTTGCACTTCATGTTCCCCTTTCTAGGCAGAACGGATCTCGATACGGCGGGCGATCTTTTCGGCTCTCGGACGAACAACTGCGATCATCAGCATGCCGTTCCGTAACATCGCGTCTTTGACCACCATGCCGTCGGCGAGGAGGAAGTTTCGCTGGAACTGCCGCGCGGCGATGCCGCGATGCAGGTACTGCCGGCTGGCGTCATCTTTCTGCCGGCCACGGACCAGCAGCTGATTGTCTTCCACCGTCACCTCGAGGTCGGGCTGGCCGAACCCCGCGACGGCGATGGAAATCAGAAAGGTCTCCGCGCCCTCTGCATCGAGCGAGCGCTCGATGTTGTAGGGCGGGTAGCCATCGGCGGCTTTGCTCATCCGATCGATGCGTTCCTCGAACGCGTCGAAGCCGAGCAGGAAGGGCGCCGAAAACATGGAGACGCGCGACATCCGTATCGTCCTTGTTCCAAGCAACGGTGTGGAGCGGCCCGAGTTTCAGTGGCGCCGTTCCATGCCCGTGATATGGGTCTGGGACCCTTCCCAATCAAGACCGCCGCCCGGCGGGGAGCATTGACTTTGACCGACAGCACGGTGGCGGTGGTGATCCCCGCCTTCAAGGCCGAAAGCTTCATCGAGGAGGCGGTTCGCAGTGTCCTCCAGCAGACCCACGCCGACTGGGAAGCGTGGATCGTCACCGATGACGGCGAGGACTATGAGGAGTTGCTCGGCCGCGCCGGTCTCGTCGACGAGCGCTTCCATTTCCTCAGCTCCGGCCGGGTCGGCGCCGGCGCGTCGCGGGCCCGCAACCTGGCGCTCGACCGCATCACCGCCCCCTATGTGGCCATCCTCGATGCCGACGACCGACTGAAACCGCGCAAGCTCGAACTGGCTGTCGCGGCGCTGGCCGAACACCCGATCGTTGCGTCGGCCCTCGACGTGATGGACGACGGCTACAGCCATCTGCGCTTCGTCGGCGATGGCGAGGACCGGGTGCTGCCCCCCGGCGCCTACAAGTTCGTCAACCTGTCGATGGATTCGATGATCGTCTGGGACCGCCGTCGCTGCGATGCGCGCTACGATCTCGAACTCACCAACATGACCGACCTCGAGCTGTTGATGCAGCTCTGGCGCACCGCCGGCACGGTCTACCACCTCGGCACGCCGCAGCATGACTACATCAAGCTCCCGAGTTCGATGAGCAACGGCATCGGCGTCACCGAGAAGATGATCGCTTCGAAAAAGGCCCTGCTGCAGCGACTGGAAACCGGCCACTACCGCTTCGCCACCTCCGGCGCCGCCGAAGGTCTGATCGCGTTCCTCGGCCTGTCGCTGGCCGCCGAAGCCGCCTACCCCATGGCACTGAAGGAAACCCCGGCCCTGCTGTTCGAGGATCACCTCGAGCCGATGCTCAGGGCCTACGAACAGCGGGTGAAGCTGGGCTAGAGCATTTCACCGTTTCGTTGAATCGATGAATGCTCCAGGTCTTTGACTTGGCCGCGCTTGAAATCGCTCTAAGGACGCGTCACCCGGCGCCACAGCGTTCCCAGCCGCGCCAGGTTCAGCCCGATATAGGCGGCGAGGACGGCGCGGCGTGGCAGGTCGAGGTGGCTGTTCCACACCTCGCGCATGCCGGCCTGGCGCAGGGCACGGCGCTGCGCTGGGCTGAAGGCCCAGTTCCGGCTGAGGCTGGTTTTCTGGAAGTATTTTCGGCAGAGCGTTTCGGGCACGCGGACGAAATCGCCGAGCAGCGACAGATGCAGGAGCCAGGTCCAGTCGGCCGAGAACTCACCCTCGGCATTGGGTTTGATCCCACCGGCCCGTGCGAAGCCCCAGGAGCGGAACAGGCCGCGGTTGGGCAGCCACCAGTCGGTCACCAGGCCGCCCATCACCAGGCCCCGCTCCAGTGGAGTCCGGCAGTCGGACAGGGCCTCGAACACCTTCGTCTCCCCCTGCCCGTCCGGCTGAAACAGCTGCATGTCGCTGTAGGCGAGCACCGCGTTGGGATTGTCGCACAGCGCCACGACGAGCTTTTCGACATAGGTCGGCTCGGCCGCATCGTCGTGGAAGGCGAAGAACATCAGCTCGCCGGTGGCGTTGGCCATCAGGTCGTTGGCGTTGCGCAGCCAGCCGAGATTTTCGCTTCGCCGCAGCACACGCACGTTGCCGCGGGTCGCGGCAAAGGCAGTGACGATCTCGAGGGTATTGTCGGTCGAGCAATCCTCGCCGATCAGGATCTCGAGATCAGGCCAGGTCTGGGCGGCGAGACTATCGAGAGTACGGTTGATGAAGGCGGCCGAGTTGTAGCAGGGGACAAGTGCCGTCACCTTCGGCCGCCAAGGCGCGGCTGGCGGCAGGGATTGATCCAGCATTGCCGCTAACCTCCCGAAATCTCGGCGGCCAGTAGCTCGGCCATCCAAGGTGCGGTCGAGTACTTGCCGGTATCGACCGAATAGTAGCTGCCTTGGCGCTGCACGCCGAAGCGGTCGCGCCGGTGGATGCTCGCCGCGGGATCATCGACCGATCCGCGGGCTTGGGCGAAGACGAAGCCGCCCCGAACCTTGATGTCCTCGGCCGCGTCGAAAACCGCGTTGATTCCGGGCAGCAGGGTGCTCAGTTGAGCTCGCACGGCGCCAACGAACTGTTGAGTAGCGGCAGCGTCCAGTGGTTCGGGCCGCCCGAGGGTGATACCGCCGCCTTGCCTGACCATGCCAACTGGGTACCAGGACATGTAGAAGTCCCGTCCATTGTAGTTTTTGACATCGCCAAAACCTCCGACGGTGATGAGGGCACTTCGCAGCGCAACCGGCCGTTTCGTTCGAACGAAGAGGCAATAGCGAAAGCGGTGCGACCATCCCGGCTCAGGCGTGAGACCCGCAGTCAGGTCCACGGCGAGGCGACCTTCCCACAACGCATTGACGACCACGTCGAACTGCTCGCGCGTGCCATCGTCGGTAGTTACCTGCCACTTCCCATCGACGTCGGCCACCGGCTTTGCCTCGGTGATCGTCGTCTCCAGCCGCAACGTGACTCCGGCCTGACTGCGCAGTGCTGCGGCGAGGCTCTCAGCGACCCACTGCGTGTTGATCGAGCGTTCGGGAACTTCGAGTGCGGCGACCACCTCTGCGGCGCCACTGATCTGGCTGCATTCGGAGGGAGAGAGCCTCCGGGTCCGGGCGGCTGAGACGTCGACCAGGTAATCCCGCGCTGCCGGGTGTTCGTGCAGCAGGTCATCGATGCGGCCGAATGTCTGCTCCAGCGTGACCGGATCGACCACCGAGTTGCGATGCACGAGATAGATGTCATCTCCCGTGGTGGTGTGCGGCCTGAGGTCGGTCTCCAGCAGCGCCGACAGTACGCGCCCGAAGCTCAGGCTGCCGGGGAGGATGTGCCGGGCAGTCCTGAGACTATCGTCTGCCCCGTAGAGATATCCCAGGTGGATTTTGCCTTCATTCCAGCGGCTGGCGCAGGCAACGGGTTCGCTCTCCTTATCGAACACGCTCACGTCGTGGCCTCGCCGGGCGAGCAACAGCGCCAGGCACGAGCCAAGGATGCCGGCGCCAAGTACGGCGATGCGTTTGACAGGCACTAGACGGGATCCTCGGAGTAGTCGCCTGCATCGTAAGGGGTGTCGCACAGAACCAGCAGGCTCGCCCGCGCGCCCCGATAGGTCTGGCTAGCCCAGACCGGTGGCTCGACAAGAATAGCACGGAGCTCAGCATCGAGGGTTAGTCGTTCGATGCCTCCGCCGTAACGAAGCTCGAGATCGATGCTGCCGGACAACCGCATCAGCAGTTGCCGTCCCCGATGGTGCCCGTGCCCGCCGCGGATGGCCCCATCCGGCGCCTCGACGATGAAGCTCCTGACCGCGGCAAAGCCATACTGGTCGAACGCCAGGGCGGTGAGAAGGCCGCGTTCATCTGCATGCGAGCTGGGGATCAACTCAGTGACCTTACCCCCAAACCAGACCCGCTCCATCCCGCCTACTTCAATACCGCTTCGACATCGCGCAGGTACGGCACCGACGGCTGGGCGCCCGGCTTCAGCACCGCAAGGCTGGCGGCCACGGCGGCCCGGCGCATGGCGGCTTCAAGATCGAGGCCACCATCGAGACCGGCGGCTAGGTAACCGCAGAAGGTGTCGCCGGCGCCGACGGTGTCGACCGGATCGACCTTCATGGCGGGAACGGCAAAGCTGCCGGTCGGGGTGGCGGCGCGCGCGCCATCGGGGCCGAGGGTGACGATCACCGTCTGGTTCTGCGATCTGGCCCAGTCGGTCATCGCGGCATCGAGCCTGTCGACGCCGGCGCCGGTCAGCAGTTCAAACTCGGTTTCGTTGGCGATGACGATCGAGGCCTGTTCGGCGACGGCCTTGGTGGTCTTCAGGAACGGCGCGGTATTGAGGATCGAGACGACACCCTGGGCTTTGGCCAGCTCCAGCGCCCGCTCGGTGGCGGGCTGCGGAATTTCCTGCTGCAGCATCAGCACCGAGCCGATGCCGAGCCCTTCCAGCGCCGCATCGGCGTCGGCCGGGCCCATGGTGCCGTTGGCGCCCGGGAGAATGGCGATGACGTTCTCGCCCGCCTCGTCAACGAAGATCATGGCGATGCCGGTGGCGCCCTCGACGATGCGCACGTGGCTGAGGTCCACGCCATCGGCGCGCAGCAGTTTCAGCGCCTCATCGGCAAAGCTGTCGGTGCCGGCCGCGGCGAACATCCGAACCTCGGCCCCGGCGCGGCGGGCGGCCAGCGCCTGATTGGCGCCCTTGCCGCCGGCGGCCATCGAGAACTGGTCCCCGGGCACGGTCTCGCCGGGCTTCGGGATGCGGCTGACGGTGCCGATCAGGTCGAGATTGGTGGAGCCGAGGACAGTGATCAATTGAGGACCTTGGGGATGGTGTTCCAGTTGCGCATCGTAGCGACTGCGCCCTTCTCCAACTGCCGGTCGAACTTGTCCAGCCCCGGACCGTGCCGACCGTCGGGCTGGCGGTAGCCGACGAGGTAGATTTCGCGCGCCTCAACCCGCACCACGTCGTAGTTGTCAGGGACACCGGTGTAGTTCGCGCCCTTGGGCAAAGGCTTTTCGAACAGCATGACGTAGCGGTGAAAATTGCCTTCGTCGGGATATCCAGCAAAGGGTTTTGCCGCCAGCATCGCCTCGATCTCGGGGCCCGAGCGCATCACCGCCTCGGAGAAGTAGCCCCAGCGCTTCTCGATTGCCGCTTCCAGCTCCGCCTTGGGGTCGTGCGGGCACTCGAAGCGCACATTGCCGCTGGCGAGGATGGTCTTTGTACCGGTGTAGCCGAGCTCGTCGCAAAGCGCCTTGAGATCGGCCATCTTCATCTGGCGCTTGCCGACATTGACGGCGCGCAGGAACGCCACCCAGACGGTCACTTCCGCTTGCCTTGCGGATAGATGGTCTCGCCACGCTTCAGCATGTCGACGAAGCTCTCGATCTTCTTCTTGCGGCCGGCCTCGGTCTTCATGTTGTGGGTGCGAAAAGCGATGGCGAAGCGGTTCTGCTCGCTGAGCCTGCCGAGCATTTCCCTGGCCGCCGGTTCGGCGTCGATCGCCGCCTGGAGGTCGTCCGGAATCTTCAGGTCCTTGCCGGCGCCATAGGCCTTGTCCCAGCGGCCATCGGCCTTGGCGGCCTCGACATGCTTCAGGCCATGCTCGGTCATGCGGCCCGACTTGGTCAGCCGGGCGACGTTGTCGACGTTGATCTTGCTCCAGATGCTCTTCCTGCCACGGCGGGTGTAGCGCTGCAGGAAACTCTTGTCGTCAAAGCCCTTGCGCACGGCGTCGATCCAGCCCCAGCACAGGATGACGTCGATAGCTTCCTTCGCAGTGATCGAGGGCAGGCCGGAACCGACCTTGTGGATCTTGATCCAGACCTCGTCCCAGCTGTCGTGGTGCTTCGACAGCCAGTCGTAGAAGGCCTGCTCGTCCTTGAACTCGAGCACCTTGTCGGGATCGACATAGACCGGCGCCATCAATCGGGCTCGCGATCGATGATCTTCTGCAGCGCCGGCTCGAGCCGCTCGTCGTTGGGCAGTTGCAGGCCGAAGGTGCCGGTGAGCAGTTCGCGCAGTTCGGCGACCGAATTGATCAACCGGCCCTCGCTCGGCGCGCCGACGGTGTGGATGTTGAGCTTGCGATTGAACAAGGCGACGCGCCTGGTCTTCTCCACCTTGGCGACCAGCAGGTTCTGGGTGAAGAACGGCGACGAGTCGGCTTCGTCGTTCAGCCTCGCCAGTTCGTCCATGCTGCGCTCGGTGCGCTCGAAGCTGTAGAGCGCGTGCCACTCGCCCTCGATCTCGATCTCCACCGTCCAGGTGCCGTCGGCTTCGAGCAGGCGGAAGGTATCGAGCGGCGTGGCTTGCGGCACGTCGGCCCGCAGCCGAAGTGGCGCCGTGGCAGTCTGACCGCCGAAGCCGACATCGGCAAGATAGGTGACGCCGGCGACTTCGACGGTCAGCACCAGATGGCGCAATGGCGGCTCCTCGCCCTCGGCCAGGCCCCAGAGCACACGGGCGCCGTGCATCTTCACCTCGAAGTCGAGTTCCTCGAGCATCGCCTTGAACAGCAGGTTGTGCTCGAAGCAAT
This sequence comes from Devosia sp. GW821-FHT12F11, assembly GCF_058806655.1. Taxonomy (NCBI): domain Bacteria; kingdom Pseudomonadati; phylum Pseudomonadota; class Alphaproteobacteria; order Hyphomicrobiales; family Devosiaceae; genus Devosia; species Devosia sp. GW821-FHT12F11. Next base: position 909,599 of record NZ_JBXAPX010000001.1, on the reverse strand, counting down.
AGCCGCCGCGGCGATCGAACAGCAGCTTCTGCTGCAGGTTGGCCAGGTCGAGCCGGACCGGCGCGCCCATCAGCGGATCGAGGTTCTCGTAAGGGATCGCCGCCGGATGCAGTTGATGCAGTTGGCTCAGCGTCTCCAGCGAGGGAGCGATCGAGCCGGCAAAGCCGAGACGCTCGAACCAGGCATCGATATTGGCCTTTGATGCCACGGACATCCCCACCGCTGATTCCGGGAGGGCCATAATGATGAGCGGAACGGGATTTGTCACCCCGCCCCGCAACACCCTGCCCGGACGGGCAGGTGGGGCGCCTCAGATGCTCCACCCAGCGGTTCATTCCCGCGAAAGCGCATGGGCGCTATGTTATGGTCGCGCCCACCCACCGGCTGTCATCCCTGCGAAGGCAGGGACCCATCTCACCGCCAGCACCAGCTGATAGTTGGGTCCCAGCTTTCGCTGGGATGACACCGAGTTTGGGGGACTTGCACAGCGTCGGTTCGCTTACCCGGCGCCCCCCCTCACTAGGCCCAGCGCGGCGCGTCCGGAGCAGGCCCGCAGCTCAGCCGGTGACAATCACCCGGGTGCCGGTGGGGACGCGGCTGTAGAGATCGATGATGTCCTGGTTGATCAGGCGGATGCAGCCCGAGGAAACCGATTGCCCGATGGTATAGGGCTCGAGCGTGCCGTGCAGGCGGAAATGCGTGTCCTTGCCGTTGCGATAAAGATAGAGCGCACGCGGGCCGAGCGGGTTCTTCAGCCCCGGCTCGAGACCGGCGGCGACGGGACCGTACTTTTCCGGCTGAGTCTTGATCATGTTGGCAGTCGGGGTCCAGCGCGGCCACTCGGCCTTGCGGGCGATCACCGCCGAGCCGCGGAAGTTGAGCCCCTCCTCGCGCCCGACGCCGACACCGTAGCGCATGGCGCGGCCGCCCGGCTGCACCAGGTAGAGGAAGCGCTCGGAGGTGTTGACGACGATGGTGCCCGGCTTCTCGTTGCCGGCATAATCGACTTCCTGACGCCAGAACTGCTGCGGGATCTTGCGGATATCGATGCCCGGAACCGGGAACGGCTCGTTGGTCTTCATCGAATAGTAGCTGGCCCACGGCTCATCGACCTGGATCACGTTGGTCCGCGCGGTGAGGTCGCGCTTGCCGGTGGAGGAACAGGCACTGAGCGCCAGGGCGGCGCTCCCGATCAGAAACAGGCGGCGGGTGGTCAAAACGGGTCTCGCAACAAGAGTGGCAATATCGAGGTGTCTACCAGCAAAAAGCGATGGCACTTGTCGAGTGCATTGCGGTCACACTTGTCAGCCAATGCCGATCACGGCGGCGTGTGTGCGGTCCCGCACGGGCCGACGCATGCCGGATGGGTCTCGGACCCCGCTTGACATTGCCGAACTGTCACATAAAGTGAAACCGGTTTCACTCGGCGGGAGGGCACGTGCGGCTCGATCTCACCATTCTCATTCCCCATCTCGGCTTTCTGGCCGAGGGGGCGCTATTGACGCTCGAGGCCTGCGCCCTGGCGCTCCTGGGCAGCGTCATTCTCGGCATGCTGGTCGCCATCGCGCGCACCTCGTCGAGCAAGTGGATCAGCCGGCTGGCCTTCCTCTATGTCGACCTGTTCCGCAACATCCCGTTCATCGTGCAGCTGTTCTTCTTTTATTACGGCCTGCCCGAGATCGGCATCTATATCGACGCCTTCACCACCGGGGTGATCGCGCTCTCCATCGCCGGCGGCGCCTATGCCTCCGATGCGATCCGCGCCGGCATCCTCGCCATCGACAACGGCATCCTCGAAGCGGCGGAGGTCAGTGGGCTTTCGAAGCGTGTGACCTTCACCCGCATCGTGCTGCCGATCGCGCTCAGGACCTCGGTGCGGCCGCTCGGCTCGGTGCTGATCAACATGATCCTCACCTCGTCGATCCTTTCGACCATCACGCTCAACGAACTCACCGGGCAGGCCAAGATCGTCGCGTCCGATACCTTCCGGCCGTTCGAAGTCTATGTCGTGCTGCTGGTGGTCTATGCGGCGCTGACTTACCTCGTGTCGCTCGGCATCACGCTGCTGCACCGCCGCCTCAACCGCGACCTCCAGGAACAGGTGAGCTGATGCGTTTCGCCGAGTTCACCCCTTACGACATCGTGCTGCTGCTGCAGGGCCTCGGGGTCACGGTGGGGCTTTTCCTCATCACCTCGCTGATCGGACTGGTGGTCGGCGTGCTGTGGGGCGTCGTGCGCTTCTACCGCATCCCCGTGCTGATGCAGGTGATCACCTTCGTCTCCGAGATCCTCAAGAACTCACCGGTGCTGGTGCAGCTGTTCCTGGTGTTCTTCGGCTTTCCGGCGTTCTTCCACGTCAACGTGACGCCGGTGCAGGCGGCGATCGTGACGCTCTCGGCCAATACCGCGGCTTTCGTCTACGTCATCGCCGTGTCGTCGATCGAATCCATCGGCCGCGACCAGGTCGAGGCGGCGCGGGTGTTCGGGCTCAGCCGCTGGCAGGTGCTGCGCCATGTGATTGCGCCGCAGGCCGCCGCCTTCTCGATCGGGCCGCTGACGGCGTTGCTGGTCAACCAGCTGCAGGTCACCTCGCTGATCTCGGTGATCGGCGTGCTCGACCTCGCCAAGATCGGCGCCACGCTCAACTTGAGGACGCTGAAGCCGTTCATCGTGTGGACCGCGGTCGGCATCCTCTACTATCTCGCCGCCAAGGCGGTCGCCTCGCTGGGCGCCTGGGCCGAAAAACGTCTGCGGGCGCACAGCGCCTTCCGGGGCCTCTGAAGCATGCTGAAAGTCGAAAACGTCAAGAAGGCCTTTGGCCCGGTCACCGTCCTCGACGGGGTGAACCTCACGGTGAACCCCGGTGAAGTGGTGTCGATCCTGGGCTCGTCCGGCTCGGGCAAGTCGACGCTGATCCGCTGCATCAACGGGCTCGAAAAGCTCAATGCCGGCAAGATCACCGTCGACGATTTCGATGTCAGTAAGCCCAAGGAACTGGCCGAGGCGCGCAAGCGCTCGGGCACAGTGTTCCAGCTGTTCAACCTCTACCCGCATATGACGGCGCTGCAGAACATCACGCTGGCGCCGATCGAGGTGCTGAAGCGACCCAAGGCGGAGGCCGAGGCCGAGGGCCGGGCGCTGCTTGCCCAGGTGGGCCTGGGCGATCGCGCCGATGCCTATCCGGCGCAGCTCTCGGGCGGGCAGCGGCAGCGCGTCGGCATCTGCCGGGCGCTGGCGATGAAGCCGCGCTACCTGCTGCTCGACGAAGTCACCAGCGCGCTCGACCCCGAGATGACCTCGGAAGTGCTCGACATCCTCGCCAAGCTCGCGCGGGACGGCACCACGATGGTGTTCGTCACGCACGAGATCGAGTTCGCGCGGCAGATCTCGAACCGCATCGTCTTTCTCGAGAAGGGCGTGCTGCTGGTCGACCTGCCGACCGAAAAGTTCTTCGCTAGCGATGGCGGCCTCGCACAGCCGCGCGTCGCGCAGTTTCTCTCCAAGATGCGGAAAGACTGACACCATGTTGTTCATCGCCAATGCGGAAGGCTGGCCAGGCATCCCGACGACCGTCGAGATGCTGCGCTCGGGCACCGATAGCCTGACGGCCATGGTCGCCGGCATTTCGAAGGTCGAAGCCGAGACCAAGGTGCGCAGCGTCGGCCATGGCGGCTGGCCCAACATGCTGGGCGTGATGGAGTGCGATGCCGCGGTGATGGACGGCACCACCCGCGAGGTCGGCAGCGTCGGCGCCGTGCCTGACACCATCCCGGTGGCCCGGCTCGCCCACGAAGTGATGAAGAAGCTGCCGCATGTCATGCTGACCGGCGCCGGGGCGCGTCGCTTTGCTACTGAAACCGGTTTCTCGGTTGACGATGTGCTGCTCGAGGATTCCAAACGCGTCTGGTGGGAGCGGCTCGAAAAGGAAATGACGCCGGAGCAGAAGGCGGCTTTCCCGAACACGCCACTGGCGCCGCTGCTCAAGACCATCACCGACCCGGAGCGGGTGCGCGACACCACGGTTTACCTCAGCGCCGACCCCCAGCGCGGCATCCACGCCGCGACCTCGACCTCCGGCTGGGCCTGGAAATATCCGGGCCGGCTCGGCGACAGCCCGATCCCCGGCGCCGGCTTTTACGCCGACAGCCGTTACGGCGCCGCGGCCTGCACCCATACCGGCGAGATGACGATGCGCTGTTCGACCAGCCGCACGATCGTGCTCGCCATGAAGCTCGGCTACTCGCTCAGCGATGCGGTGAAGCTGGCGGTCGACGAGCTCAATGAACTCACCGAGGGGTTCCTTGGCGGGGTGGTGATCCACGCCGTCGACGCCAAGGGCAACCACGAAGTGTTCAATTTCAGATGCCAGGGCGAGATCCGCTACTGGCTCTGGGACGACTCGATGCCGGAAGCAGAACTCCGCGCAGCGAAGACTATCTGACAAGGAGAGGAACCAACCCATGAAGCGTATCCTGACTACTATCGCCGCGCTGGCGCTCGTCGCCACCACGGCCGTCCCGGCCTTTGCCGGCATGATCGACGACATCCGTGGCCGCAACGTCGTGCGCATCGGCGTGTCGCTCGGCGGCGAGCCGATCGGCTTCCGCGACGACCAGAACAACCCGGTCGGCTACGACGTCGATGTCGCCAACATGATCGCTGCCAAGCTCGGCGTGCCGGTGGAATTCACCGACGTGTCGGGTGACGCCCGTATCTCGATGCTGGTCTCGGGCCAGCTCGACATCGTGGTCGCCAACACCTCGGCGACGCTCGAGCGCGCCAAGTCGGTGAACTTCACCATCCCGTACAACCGGGCGGGCCTGCGCATCATCGTCCAGGCCGACTCGGGCATCACCTCGCTCGAAGGCCTTGCCGGCAAGAAGATCGTCGTCGGCCGTGGCACCACCGGTGAAACCTTCATCAAGACCGCCGTGCCGACTGCCGAGCTCGTTTATGTCGACCAGTTTGCGCCCGATGGCGTGCTGCAGCTGCAGCAGAAGCGCGTCGACGCGGCGATCGAAGATTCATCGCTGCTCGACTACCTCGCCACCAAGAACCCGAGCCTCGTGACCCTGCCGGGCCTCTATTCCAACGACCCGATCGGCATTGCCGTCGCCAAGGGCGATCCGGAATTCGTGCGCTGGCTCGACATGTTCGTGTCCGATTACATCCAGTCGGGCGCCTACGCGGCGAACTACAAGAAGTGGTGGGGCGAGACCGCCAACCCGCCTGAGCTGATCGCGCTCTGGTAAGAACTGGCCGGAGCGGCGCCCTTCTCCCTTTGCCGCCGCCCCGCGCCGACTGCCGGGCCGTCCCCCAAGGCGGCCCGGAACATTTTGTGGGGGTGGTGGTGGCAGCCGCCGCCTCCACTGCTGCTCAGCACGCAGGAGTGATCACGGACGTCGCCTCCACCACGGATGTCATCCCTGCGAAAGCAGGGACCCAACTGTCAGCTGGCGCGGGCGGCGAAATGGGTCCCTGCTTTCGCAGGGATGACACCGAGTGGGAGGAGAGAGCGGAGACTCCGAATCCAACTTCCTCAGCTGGTCTTCCGCGGCACGAACCGCGTCGGGATCAGCACCGGTGGCTGACCCGGAGTGAACGCGGTGGGGTCGGCGAGGAAACGCACCATCTGGCGCACGTAATCGGCCTTGTCGTAGCCGATGGACGAGATCGGGTAGGCATCGAAATCTGTCAGCGACAGGTTATCGAAGCCATAGAGACGGAAGCGGGTCGGACGGTTGCCCGGAAAATCCTCGCGGCAGACATCGAGGATGCCCATCGCCATGGCGTCCGAGGTGCAGAACACGGCGTCGGGGCAATCGAAGCCGACCACTGCGGGCGCTGCCGCGTGCCCGCTCTGATAGGAATAGTCGCCCTGGACGGTCTGAATGAGCTCGATCCCATGCTGCCTGAACGCGCTGAGATAGGATGCGATGCGCGCCTGTTCGACCAGCGAGGAGGCGCGGCCGGTGACCAGCGCCGCGGTCTTCACCCCGTGCTGCGCCGCATCGGCGACAGCCTGGTGGATGCCCATCGCCTCGTCGGGGATCACCGTGGGCGACAGCCGGTCGTGGCGACCGTTGAGCATCACCACGAGGTCGGAACGGAACATCTTCCGCACCGTCTCGGCATCGGCGAAATCGGAGAACACCAGCGCCGCGTCGACGTGGTAGGCGACGCCCTGGCGCAGGAACTCCTCGACCTTGTCGACCGAGCCGACGCGGATCAGGATCACCTGCTTGCCGATCGCCTGGGTCTCGGCCAAGAGCCTATCGAACAGATCGAGGTCGCTCAGGTCGTGGATGTGGTTGACCACCACGGCGATCAGATTGACCGTCTTGGTGGTGAGGCTCTGCGCGAGGAGGTTGACGCGATAGCCGAGCTCGGCCGCCGCCAGCAGCACCCGCTCGCGCTTTTCCGCCGAAACCGGGCGCTTTTCGGTCGACAGCGCGCGCGACGCCACCGCACGAGACACGCCGGCGAGCGCCGCGACATCATCGATCGTGGGGGTCGCCTGCTGCCGGGCCTGTTCAACCATTATCCGTCATCGCACCTTTCGCGCGGCCCGAGTCGGCCGCGTTCGCCGAAGGTAGATGCCTGCTCGTTAGAAAGCACTCAACAGTGATGATTATCTGCTTCGATATTGGCGGTTCCGGGATCAAGGCGGCGCTGGCCCAAAACCCCTCCGAGCTGACACCGCTGGGCCGGGTGCCGACGCCGCTCGCCGATTTCGGCGCGTTCGTCGCCGCCATCCGTGCGGTCGCCGACGCGGCCGGCGCACCGACGGCAACGCCGATCGCCATCTCGATCACCGGCGTGGTCGACCCGGCCACCGACATCATCACCTGTGCCAATATCCCCTGTATCGACGGCCGCCGACTGTCGGCCGAACTCGCGGCAGAGCTGGGTCGCCCGGTGTTCGTCGCCAACGATGCCGACTGCTTCGCCCTCGCCGAAGCGATCGAGGGCGCCGGGCGCGGACACCGCATCGTCTTCGGCGCCATCCTCGGCACCGGGGTCGGCGGCGGCATCGTCATCGATGGCCGCATCGTCAACGGCGCCGGCGGCTTTGCCGGCGAGTGGGGGCATGGCCCGGTCGCCGCCACCTCGGCGGGCAACCCGCCGGTCGCCATTCCACGCTTTGCCTGCGGCTGCGGCCAGGTGGGCTGCGTCGACACCATCGGCGCGGCACGCGGCATGGAGCGGCTGCACAAGCACCTCTGCGGCATCGACCTGCCGAGCACCGCCATTGTCGAGGCCTGGCAGGCCGGCGACATCAGGGCCGCCCGCACCATCGAGGTGCAGATCGACCTGCTCGCCGGACCGCTGGCGCTGGTCATCAACGTCGTCGGGGCGAGCATCGTGCCGGTGGGCGGTGGGCTCGGCAAAGCCCCGGAATTCATCGCGCTGCTCGACACCGCCGTGCGCCAGCGCATCCTGCGCCGGCTCAGCGCGCCGCTGGTGGTACCCTCGCGACTCACGCTAGAGCCCGGCCTCGTCGGGGCCGCCATCCTCGGTTTTACGGAGAACGCCGCGTGACCAGCCGCCTGCTTGAAGTCTGCGTCGCCGATCCGCAAAGCCTGGTGGCCGCCATTGCCGGTGGCGGCGACCGGATCGAGCTCTGCTCGGGGCTCGAACTGGGCGGCCTGACACCCTCCGCTGGCCTGATGCGGCTGGCCGCAGCCGCGCCGATCCCGGTCTACGCCATCGTCCGGCCGCGCAGCGGCGATTTCGTCTGCGACGACGCTGACCTCGACGCCATGCTCGGGGATATCGATGCCATCCGCGCGGCGGGCCTTGCCGGCGTGGTGTTGGGGGCGTCGCTGCCGAATGGCGAACTCGATCTCAAGGTGCTGGCCCGGCTGCTGGACCAGGCCCAGGGGCTCGGCTCGACCCTGCATCGCGCCATCGACCTGGTGCCGGATTTCGCCGAGGCGACGGAGGCGGCAATCGCGCTGAAGTTCGAGCGCATCCTTACCTCGGGCGGCGTGCACGTGGCGCTCGATGGGGTCGACAACATCGCCACAGCACTTGCCACCGCCCGCGGCCGGATCAAGATCATGGCCGGCTCGGGGCTGACGCCCGCCAATGTCGGCGCACTGCTGGCGGCGGTGCCGGTCGACGAAGTGCACAGTTCCTGCGCCTCACCCGGCCCGGCAAGCAGCGCCCCGGCGGTGCGGCTGGGCTTTGCGGCGGAGACCCGCCGGCGCACCGACGCGCACGTGGTGCGGGCGTTCAAGGCGGCGATGGCGGGTTAGGACCGGCGCGCTCTCGCTACAACCACCGGGTCATTCCCGCGAAAGCGGGAACCTCTGTTTTGGTGCCACCTGCAAGATCGCAACCGGAGGTCCCCGCTTTCGCGGGGATGACACCGAGATTGCGTCACGGTTGGCGAGCATTCTCACCTTCAGCGCCCACTCACCCGAACAGCAAAATCCCCCACAGCCCGATGGCGCCGACGAAGATGCGCCAGTAGGCGAAGATGGCGAAGCCGTGGCGCGAGATATAGTCGAGCAGGTAGCGCACCACGAAGAAGGCGGTGACGAAGGCGGCGGCGAAGCCGATGATCACCGCGGCGCCGAGTTCGGCGGTGATGAACTCGCGGCTCTTGTAGAGGTCGTAGAGGAACGCTCCCCCCATGATCGGCATGGCGATGAAGAAGGTGAACTCGGCCGCCGAGCGCTTGTCGGTGCCCAAGAGCAGCGCGCCGACGATGGTCGAGCCGGAGCGCGACACGCCGGGGATCAGCGCCAGCATCTGGAACAGCCCGATATAGAGGCAGAGCAGCGGCGGGTAGTTGTAGATATCTGTGTACTTCGGGGTGAGCTTCAGCTGGTCGACATAGAGCAGCACGATGCCGCCGACGATCAGCGACACGCAGAACACCACCGGCGTTTCGTAGATCACCGTCTTGATGAAATCGTGCAGCAGCACGCCGGCGATCGCCGCCGGGAACGAGGCGAGAATAACCCCGAGGATGAAGCGCAGAGCCCCGGGTTTCCTCGCGATCGCGTCCTTGGCGATGCCGAGCAAGCGCTGGAAATACACCACCAGGATAGCGAGGATGGCGCCCAGTTGAATCAGCACCTCGAACACCCGGCCCGGGCTGTTGAAGCCGAGGAAGTGCCCGGCGAGCAGGATATGGGCGGTCGAGGAGACCGGTAGGAATTCGGTAAGCCCCTCGATAATCCCTAGGATCAGCGGCACAAAAAGACCTTGATCGGCGTTCATCTGATCCCCTAACTCATCCCACCGGTTGGGCGGCAAGCGTCGCATCTAGCGCGATTTGCCCGGGCCCGCCAAGGATCGGCAAGGATCGTTTCACCGCATGCCACGGTTGCTGCAGCACAGGCTCGACCCCTCCTCCCGCCTCGCCCGTCTGATGTTCGCCGAATACGGCGTCGGCATCGACCTCGAGGACATCAAGCCCTGGCGGCGTGAGCCGGGGCTGCTTGAGATCAATCCGGCGGCGACGGTGCCGATCCTCGCCGAGGACGGCGAACCGCCGGTGGTGGGGACGCTGGCGGTGATCCACGCCATCGAGGACCGCTATGTGCCGGCCGCCGTCGCCGGGCTGTTTCCGTCGCATGCGGCGCTGCGCAACGAGATGTGGCGGCTGCTGGAATGGGTGCTGGTCAAGCTCAATGACGAAGTGACGCGCTATGTGCTCGAGGAAAAGATCGTCAAGCGCGACCAGCGCGGCATGACGCCCGAGCCGGGCGTGCTGCGCGTCGCCAAGGCGAACCTCGGGGAGCACCTGCACTATTTCAACTGGCTGTTCGCCACCCGGCACTGGATTGCTGGCGACACCATGACGCTGGCCGATTTCGCGCTGGCGGCGCACCTGTCGAGCCTCGACTATCTGGGCGACGTGCAGTGGGACACCTCGCCCGAAACCCGGCAGTGGTATGCCCGGATCAAATCCCGCCCGGCCTTCCGCACCCTGCTCAACGATCGCGTCGCCGGGATGCCCGCCGCGGCCGGCTATGCAGACTTGGACTTCTAGCCTCCCCGCTGTGCTAGCCTTGTTGCACGGTGTCATTCCCGCGAAGGCGGGAACCTCGGTCTTCTTTGCGACACCGCAAACGGAGGTCCCCGCTTTCGCGGGGATGACCCTGTGAAAGCAACGCCAGATCCGGTCACTCTCCTCGCTGAACTGCGCGACCGCACCAAGACCCTCGGCTTCGAGGCGTTCGGCGTGGCGCGAGCCGATGCGCGGCCGGACCTGCCGGAAAAGCTCGGTATCGCCCTCGCCCGGGACTGGCATGGCGAGATGGCGTGGATGGCCGAGACCGCCGAGCGGCGCGGGGCGCCCGAGGCGTTATGGCCCGAGGTCAGGTCAGTGATCGTGGTCGGGATGAACTACGGGCCCGACAGCGACCCGCTGGCCGACCTCGAGCACCGCTCGCTCGGCAACATCTCGGTCTATGCCCGCAATCGGGACTATCACGACATCATCAAGGGCAAGCTCAAGGAACTGGCGGGGCTGTTGAGCCGACGCACCGGGGCCGAGGTGAAGGTGTTCGTCGACACCGCGCCGGTGATGGAAAAGCCGCTGGGCGAAGTGGCCGGCATCGGCTGGCAGGGCAAGCACACCGTGCTGGTGAGCCGCGAGTACGGTTCGTGGCTGTTCCTCGGCGCCATCTTCACCTCGGCCGAACTGCCGGCCAGCGAACCGCATGCCGAGAGCTGCGGCAATTGCCGGCGCTGTCTCGATGTCTGCCCCACCAACGCCTTCCCGGCGCCGTTCCAGCTCGATGCGCGGCGCTGCCTGAGCTACCTCAATATCGAGCATCCCGGTCCGATCCCGCTGGAGTTCCGCGCTCCGATGGGCAACCGCATCTATGGCTGCGACGATTGCCTAGCCGTCTGCCCCTGGAACAAGTTCGCCTCTGAGACGCACGAGATGAAGCTCAGGGCCCGCGACGAGCTCAAGTCCCCTGCGCTGGGCGATCTGGTGCAGCTCGACGATGCCGGTTTCCGCACGCTGTTCGCCGGCTCGCCGATCAAGCGCATCGGCCATGCGCGGTTCCTCAGGAACGTGCTGATCGCCGTCGGCAATTCCTCCGACCCGACGCTTGTCGCGCTGGCCGAAGCGCGCCTCAGCGACCCCGACCCGCTGATCCGCGGCGCAGCGGTCTGGGCGGTGCGCCGGCTTGTGACGAAAGAGCGCGCGGATGCGCTGGCGCTTGCGTTTTTGCCCGATGAAGGCGACATCAGCGTCCAGGCAGAGTGGAGCGCGGTCGTCCAGCCGGCGCGCGCAAACTAGAGTTCTATCTGAGATGCGCCTGTTCTTCTTCGGTATGGGTTATTCCTCGCGCGCCACCGCTCGCGCCCTGCACCTGTTGGCCGACCCGCAAATTCCCGTCGCCGGCACCACCCGCAGCGCCGAAGCCGCCGAGTCGGAGGCCGACTCGGCCTATCGCATCCACGTGTTCGACGGCGAGGTGCCCGGCGCGACGCTCAGCGAAGACCTGCGCCAGGCGACGCACGTGATCCTCTCGATCCCGCCCGACGAGCGCGGCGATCCGGCGCTGAACCTGCACCGTGCCGATCTCGATGCAGCGCCGAACCTCGAGTGGATCGGCTATTTCTCCACCGTCGGGGTCTATGGCGATTTCGGCGGCGAATGGATCGACGAGGACGCGCCGACCCGGCCGCTGAACATTCGCTCCAAGCAACGGGTCGAGGCCGAGCAGGCCTGGCGTGACTATGCCAGGGAGCGCGGCGTGCCGCTGTTCATCGTGCGGCTGGCCGGTATCTACGGCCCCGGCCGCTCCGCCTTCGACAAGCTGCGCGAGGGTACGGCCCGCCGCATCGTCAAACCGAACCAGGTGTTCAACCGCATCCATGTCGCCGATATCGGCCGGATCACGGCGCGCGCCGCGCTCAGCGATCTCGAGGGCACCTACAACCTTGCCGATACCGAGCCGGCGCCGCCGCAGGATCTCGTCACCTATGCCGCCCATGTGATGGGCATCGAGCCGCCGGCCGAGATCCCGTTCGAGACCGCCGAGATGACGCCGATGGCGCGGAGCTTTTACTCGGACAACAAACGCGTTTCGTCGAAGAAAGTGCTGGCGGCGCTCGGCGCGGACCTGCTCTATCCGACCTATCGCGAAGGTCTCGACGCGATCTGGAAAGGCCGGCAATGAGCGCTCCCAGGCCCGCCACCCCGCCGCAGCGCGTGGTGCTCGATGGCCGCTATGTGCGGCTCGAACCCCTGACCCTGGCGCACGCCGCCGACCTGTTCGAAGCCTCGAACGTTCCCGACGGCGACGAGCGCTTCGCCTATCTCGGCGATTATGCGCCCAAGGCACAGGCCGACACCGAGGCGTTCATCAAGAGCGCCCTCGGCAAGGCCGACCCAATGCTGTTTGCCGTTATCGACAAGTCGATCGGCAAGGCCGGCGGCCGGCAGGCGCTGATGCGCATCGTGCCGGAGCACGGCGTCATCGAAATCGGCTCGATCTACTGGGGCCCGGCGATCGCGCGCACGCCGCGCGCCACCGAGGCCCTGTACCTGTTCGCCCGCCACATCTTCGAGGACCTCGGCTATCGCCGCTTCGAGTGGAAGTGCAACGACCGGAACGAGCCGAGCAAGCGCGCCGCCAAACGCTTCGGCTTCAGCTACGAAGGGCTGTTCCGGCAACACATGATCATGAAAGGCGAGAACCGCGACACCGCCTGGTTCTCGATGCTCGACGGCGAGTGGCCGGCGAGGAAAGCCGCGTTCGAGCGCTGGCTCGATCCGGGCAATTTTGGTGCGGATGGGCAGCAGAAGACGCCGCTGCGGTTCGGCTAGTTCGACCGTTACCGACTCCCACCGGCGTCATTCCCGCGAAGGCGGGAACCTAGTGGGATGCCGCAACCATCATCGGCGCTGAGATATCCCACTGGGTCCCCGCCTTCGCGGGGATGACATCATGGGGGTGGCGATGATTGAGCGCCACGACCGGCCCGGGTGGGCCGCCCCTAAAGCCCCAACTCCAGTTGCTCGGGCGGCACGGTGATTTCGCGTTCCACCGCAGCCTTCAGCAGCTCGAGATCCTCGGGCCGGCTCAGCCGATGGTCGCCATCGGGAATGAGGGTGAAGGTCACCGGGTCGGTGAGCAGGTGCTGCACCAGCCGCATGGCGTGCTCGCGCGGCACATCGGGATCCTTGCCGCCCTGCAGGATGGTGACCGGCGCGCCGACATCGATGCCGCGACCGAACATCAGGTGATGCTGGTTGCCGTCCTCGATCAGCTTGGCCGTATAGGGATAGGGCTCGTCGGAATATTGCGACGGCCGCTGCACGACGCCGTCGCGCTGCAGCGCCGCCAGTTGCGCCTTGGTCATGCGCTTGGTCATCAGTTCGGCCGTCGCATCCACGGCGGGGGCGATCAGCACCAGCGCCTTCACCCGGTCGCCCTCGCCCCGCCGGCGCAGTTCGCGCGCCATCAGCAGCGCCAGCCAGCCGCCGAGCGAGGAGCCGACAATCACCTGCGGGCCGGAAGTGGTGGCGAACACCGCGAGCGACTCCTCGAGCCAGCGACTCACCGTGCCATCGAGGAAATCGCCGCCCGACAGGCCGTTGCCGGAATGATCGAAGCGGGTGACGGCAAGGCCCTGCTCGGCGCCGAAGGCGTCGAGCGCCGAGGCCTTGGTGCCACCCATGTCGGAGCGGTAACCGTTGAGCCAGAAGATGCCGGGAGATTTGCCCGGCCGGCGCAGCATGGCGATGCGGCGCGCCTCAAGACCCTCACCCACCTCCAGATAGTCAACCGCAGGTTCCACGCGTCCCCGACTCCATCTGCCTGTGCCGGCCTTTTGCCTCGCGTTAGCCTTCACGGCAACAGTTTGTCATCAAACCGCGCCTCACTGCTGTTTCTTGTCTGTTCCGGTGTTGACTTATGGTCGTCGCAGCACGATTTTAGCCGCGATTTCCCGCCGCTCCGGTAACAATCGAAGGATCGCCTCCCATTCGTCGTCCCATGAGACCCGTCGCGCCCCAGAAAGATGGGCCGCAATCTAACGAAGATATCTCCTCCCCCGATGTCCAGCTGATTGATGCCGAAGGCGCCAACCGTGGCGTCGTGCGGACGCGCGAGGCGTTGTCCGAGGCGCAGGAGCAGGGACTCGATCTCGTCATCATTTCCCCGAACTCGGTGCCGCCCGTCGCCAAGATGCTCGATCTTGGGCGCTTCAAATACGCTGCCCAGAAGAAGGCCGCCGAAGCGCGCAAGAAGCAGAAGGTCATCGAGGTCAAGGAAATCCAGCTGCGTCCGAACATCGACACGCACGATTACGAGACCAAGATGAAAGCGGTGCACCGCTTCCTCGAAGACGGGGACCGGGTGAAGGTGACGATGCGCTTCCGCGGCCGCGAGATGGCGCACCAGGAACTGGGCATGCAACTGCTGATCAAGGTGCAGGCCGAGCTCGAAGCCAAGGCGAAGGTCGAATCCTCGCCGCGCTCCGAAGGCCGCCAGATGGTGATGGTGCTGGCGCCGAAGTAAGGGCGACAGCGACATGAGGTTAGCAAGGGCGGCCCGCGGGTCGCCCTTTGTTTTTGGTGCTGTGCTTGTTGCCCACCCCCTCCCGGCCTCCCCCATCAAAGGGGAGGTGAAGGGTCGAGCGTGTGTCTTCGCTGGTACCCATGCACCGCCCACACCTCCCCTTTGATGGGGGAGGCCGGGAGGGGGTGGGGCAGGAAACTACGGTGCTCCCCGCCGCCCCACCGCCCCAGCCAGCGCCACCAGCAGCCAGCCGACGATCAGCCCGCCACCACCGAGCGGAGCGGCCAGCGGGAACAGCGCCCCGCCGAGCAGCGAGCGCGCCACGAGATCGCCGGCGAACAGCACCAGCCCGAGCAGCAGCACGATGCCCGCGGCCAGGGTTACCCGGCTCGCCGCCATGAGACTCAGCCCGATCAGCGCGGGCGCGTGGAGCAGCAGGAAGTTCGCAGCGATGCCGAGAGTGTCATCGCCGGCATGGCTGGCGCGGGCCGCGGCGGCGACGCCGAGCGCCCCGCAAAGGCCGGCTGCCACCAGCAGCAGGCGAGACGCGAGGGCGGGGTTCGACATTGGATGCTCCAGGCTGACCACAGAATCTCGGCGCGCGCGCGCCGATGCCGAAGATTCTACTTGCACTCGGGCGCCGGAGGGAACATGTCCTCGCCTGACCGTACCCACAGGTACGGAGCCCATTGCGGCGCTCGCTTCGAACTCCTCCCGACTCCTGCCCGGCCGTGCGTTCGATCCCGATCGAGCCACCGCGCCTGTCTGGAGTTCCTTTGATGACTACCGTCGCCGTGTCGTCCGGCACCGTGCCTGCCAATCCGCGTTCCCGCGTGATCCTGGCGAGCCTCGTCGGCACGACCATCGAGTTCTACGATTTCTACATCTATGCCACCGCCGCCGTGCTGGTGTTCCCGCATCTGTTCTTCCCCGCCGGCAACGAGACCACGGCGCTGCTCGCCTCGTTCGCGGTGTTCGGCGCCGCCATGGTGGCGCGGCCGCTCGGGGCGATCTTCTTCGGTCACCTGGGCGACCGGGCCGGCCGCAAAGTGACGCTGGTGGGCTCGCTTCTCACCATGGGTATCGCCACCTTCCTGATCGGCGTACTGCCGACCTACGAGATGACCGGCTGGATCGCCACAGCACTGCTGGTGCTGCTGCGCGTGGCGCAGGGTTTTGCGCTGGGCGGCGAATGGAGCGGTGCGGCGCTGGTTGCCACCGAAAATGCCCCCAAGGGCAAGCGCGCGATTTTTGGCACCTTCCCGCAACTGGGTGCGCCGATCGGCTTCATCATCGCCAACGGGCTGTTCCTGATCATCGCCGCCTTGCTGCCGTCCGACGATCCGTCGCGCCCCTCCACCGCCTTCCTCGACTGGGGCTGGCGCATCCCGTTCCTGTTCAGCGTGGTGATGGTGGCAGTGGGTCTGTGGGTCCGGCTCAACCTCGTCGAGAGCGCCGCGTTCGAGAAGACCAGGACTGCCGGCAAGCTGCAGAAGCTGCCGCTGGCTGCGGCGTTCCGCACGCACTGGAAGGCGCTGATCCTGGGCACCTTCTACATGCTCGCCACCTATGTGCTGTTCTATCTGATGACGACGTTCTCGTTGAGCTTCGGCCGCGCCGCCGTCGACGCTGCGGTTCCCGGCCTCGGCTACAGCTACAACACGTTCGTTCTGATGATGATCGTCGGCGTGGTGTTCTTCGGCATCTTCACCCTGGTCTCCGGCCCCTGGGCCGATCGCTGGGGACGCCGCAGGACGCTGATCGGGGTGACGCTCGGCATCGTGGTGTTCGGGCTCTGCTGGGTGCCGCTGCTGTCGGCCGGCTTCGTCGGCGTGATGGCCTGGCTGATCCTCGGCTTTACCCTGATGGGGATGACCTTCGGCCCGATGGGGGCGCTGCTGCCCGAGCTGTTTCCGGCCAACGTGCGCTACACCGGCTCGGGCATCTCCTACAACGTCTCGTCGATTCTCGGCGCCGCGGTCGCGCCGTTCATCGCGGTGGCGCTGTGGAGTCTCGGCGCCGGCAGCCCGTTCTGGGTCGGCGTCTATCTCAGCGCCATGGCGGTGCTGACGCTGATCGCGCTGCTGCTCGGCAAGGAGACCAAGGACGTCGACATCGACGCCTAGAAAACTGGGGCAACCGTCCCTCCATCGCCCAGTCGCCGCAACAACGACGCGCAGCAGAAAGGCCGGGGATCGCTCCCCGGCCTTTGTCATGTTTGGTGCGAAGGGCTCACGCCGCCAGCTTCAGCCAGGTCGGGGCGATGGCAGTGCCCTGGCCGAGGCCGTAGCCGAAGCGGATGTTGAGCATGCCGACCGGCTCGACCAGGCGGGCGCCATCGAGGCCGCCGACCCTTTCGACTGCAAAGCCCGAAGCGGTGACCAGCTCGGCAACGGCATCGACCGCGGCGGCGTCATTGCCGGCGAGGAAGACCGGGACGTTCTGGGTGGCGCTGACCGGGGTGTCGAACAGGCTGGCGAAGATGGTGTTGTAGCCCTTGACCACCTTGGCCGAGGGGGCGGCCGCCTGCAGCTCTTCAGCGGCGGACGTGGTGTGGCCGATAGCGAGACCGGAGAAGTCCGCCTTCACCGGGTTGGAGATGTCGACGACGATCTTGCCGCTCAGCGGCAGCTTGCCGGCGAGTTCCAGCGCCGCGCCATAAGGCAGCGCCAGGACGACGATGTCGGCGGCGAGCACAGCGTTCTTGTAGTCGGTTACCGAGGCGCCGACCGAGGTGGCGAACTCGGCGGCAGCGGCCGGGTTGGAGGCCCCGAGCACCAGCTGCGTCTTGCCAGCGAGACGCTTGGCGAGACCCTTGCCCATGTTGCCGAGGCCGAGAATTGCGGTGGTGGTCATTTCGAAAGCTCCATCCTGCGATTGCGATGACCTCTATCTACGCGTCGACAGAGAGGTATAGAATTGCCGCCGATTGCGCTTCACTGTTGCGCTGGAGTATCGAATGGCAGAGCTCACCAACCTCGAAACCTTCGTCGCGGCGGTCAAATCCGGCAGCTTTGCCGGGGCGGCGCGGCTCCTCGGCATCTCGCCGGCGATGGTCGGTCGCCGCATCCAGGCGCTGGAGGAGGATCACGGCGCCCGGCTGATCGAGCGCACGACGCGGGCGCAGCGGCTGACCGAGCTGGGCGAGAGTTTCTTTGCCCAGGCGGAGACCGTGCTCGAGGCGGTGGCCGAGCTCGACGATCTCACCCGCACCGAGCCGGGGAAGCTTTCGGGCCGCATCCGCGCCACCGGGCCGGCGACGCTCGGCATCCACCGATTGGCCGGCATCGTCGCGCGGTTCTGCGAGGACAATCCTGCCGTGACGGTGGAGCTCAGCCTCAACGACCGCCGCGCCGACCTGATCGCCGAAGGTTTTGACGTCGCCATCCGGGTGGGCGAACTGCAAGCCTCGACGATGATCGCGCGCCGGATCGGCACCTACCGCTTCCGCTGCGTCGCCTCACCCGGTTACGAAGCGGCGTTCGGGTTGCCGGCGACCCCGGACGAGCTGAGGCAGCACCGCTGCATCCTCAATCTCAATATGAGCCCGCGCAACCGCTGGCCATTCATCGGCCCGGGCGGCGCCTCGGTGATTGCCGAGGTCGAGGGTGGACTGCAGATCGACAATGGCGAGGCGCAACTGGCGGCGGCGCTGGAAGGCGCGGGCATCGTCTACCTGCCGGTCGACCTCGTCACCGAGCCGCTGCGCTCCGGCCAGCTGGTCGAGGTGCTGCCGCACTGGCAACGCATGACGCTGCCGATCCACCTGGTCTATCCGTCGCGGCGGCTGGTGCCGCGCCGGTTGAGCGCCTTCATGGAAGCCATCGCCGGCGGCCTCAAGGACACCGCGGCCTGAGCCAATATTGTTCTCCTCGGCAGATTAACTGTCTTCGGTAACCACATCGGCATCTAACCGGGCGCAATACTGGTTAGACCCGGAGCATTATCGTAAAATGCGACAATGCAAGTGGCAGTCAGTACCGTGTCGGCGTCCGACTACCTTCGGGACATCCTCGATCGCGAGATGATCACGCGCGAAGCGATGGCCGAACTGACGCGCGTCGAGAGCAAGATCACCGCACTCTGCCGGGCCTGGGGCAGCCACCACATCGTTGACATCACGCCGGGCGGCGGCTTCGAGAAATCGATGGCTAACTGCAGCGGTGTCAGCATCGATTACGTGGTGTGGATCCACGCCCAGTCGGAGCGCCGCATCCCCGACATCTACGAGTCGATGTTCTCCGCATTCCAGCGGCTGGGCCTCGCACCGGTCCGCCGGGACGTGACGCTGGCGCTCAACCTCGGGCCCATGGTCGTCGACCTGCTGCCGGCCAAACGGCTGTCGATGATCTCGGACATCCACGAGATCTACTCAACCCGCCGGGCCGCTGCGATCACCACGAACCTGCACCAGCACGTGCTCGACAGCCACGACGCCGGCTGGCACGACGAGGTCCGGATCCTCAAACTCTGGCGCGACCAGAACGGGCTGGACTTCCCATCCTACTATCTTGAGCTCGCGACGCTTGCTGCGCTGCGCCGTCGTCCGGCCGGAGCGCTGGCGGACAATGTCTGGGCGGCGCTCGGCTTTTTCGAGCGCCTGCTGGTGCCGCGAGCCATGCTCGATCCGGCAAACGCCGCCAACATCGTCTCGGACGAACTGACCGCCGCGCAGAAGCGCTCCATCGCACTCGCCGCCGCCGCCGCCCGCAGCGGCCGGCCGTGGTCGGAGATCGTGCGGTAAGGCTGGCAACGCTGCCTTAAGTCACAACACGCTATGATGGCCTCTCACCTCTCGGGAGGAGGCCGTGTTCGACCACAAGGAAACCCTGTTTCACGTCGCGAGCCAGTTGGCCCGCCGGCTTGCGAACCATCTGCGCGAGACGCTGGAGCCGTTCGGGCTGCACCCGGCGCAGTTTACCGCACTCAGCGAAATCGCCGAGCGCGAAGGCCTGACGCAGGCTGAGCTCGTCACCCGCCTCGACCTCGAACAGCCCGGCGTCGCCCGCACCCTTAGCGGCCTCGAAGCCGATGGCTGGATCGAGAAGGCGTCGATCGGCAAAGGCCGCGCGCAGGGGCTCTATCTCAGCCCCAAGGCCAAGACCGTGCTGCCCGAGGCTACTGCAGCTGCCGCGCGTGCCGATCGCCAGGCCCTCGCCAGTCTTTCCAAGACCGAGGCGGCGCACCTCATCGACGGGCTCAGCGAGCTCGCCGCCGCCAACCGCAGCTAGTGGTCGGCCGCCAGTTGGGCCGCCGCCGGCTCGACATCGGCAAAGGGCTTGGGCAGCAGCACGAAGACCGCCAGCGCCATGAGCCAGATGGCGCCACGCAATTGCGCCTTGCTGGGCCTCGGCAGCGGGCGGTTCGCCGGCTTGGACGCAAACAGATCAGTCATCGAACGCTTCCCGGATGGTGCGCCCTCGACGGGGCGCTTGCCGGGATCACGGCAGAGCGATATTGCAGGCCGATGACAACGGCGCCCGCGCCCTCTTGCGTCTCCCCAGCTTTCCCCCTATACACCCGCCTTCTCGACGGGCCGCCCGGCCAAAAGGCATGCCGTGGCGATCCCGAATGCAGGCTTTAGCGAGCCGCCTCTAACCAGGACAGCAAAATGCCAAAGATGAAGACTAAATCGGGCGCCAAGAAGCGCTTCAAGATGACCGCGACCGGCCGCGTCAAGGCTGGCGTCGCGGGCAAGCGGCACCGTCTCCTTAGCCACGACGCCGACTACATCCGCTCGCATCGGGGGACCAAGATCCTCAAGAAGGGCGATGAAAGTCTGGTCAAGTGGTACATGCCGTATAACCGTTAAGGAGCGCCGATAGATGTCACGCGTTAAAAGAGGCGTTACCGCCCACGCCCGTCACAAGAAGGTTCTTAAGGCCGCTTCCGGTTTTTACGGTCGCCGCAAGAACACCATCCGCACCGCCAAGGCCGCCGTCGACAAGGCCGGCCAGTACGCGTACCGCGATCGCCGGGTCAAGAAGCGCAACTTCCGCGCCCTGTGGATCCAGCGCATCAACGCCGCCGTGCGCGACCACGGCCTGACCTACGGTCGATTTATCGACGGCCTCAGCAAGGCTGAGATTGCCGTCGACCGCAAGGTGCTCTCCGATCTCGCGATCACCGAGCCCGCAGCGTTCGCCGTGCTGGTTGAGCAGGCCAAGAAGGCTCTGGGGTATCTCGGCAAGATCGAGACGACCACCCACGAGCGCATCAGCGCCTAACCAGCCCTCGCCTTTTCTGAGGCCCTAAGCTAAGCCTTGCGCCGCCCCGTAACCGGGGATGGCGCGGGGCTTTTTCATTTGGCCCTGAAACACAATCTCGGAACACTCAAATGTCTCTCGACGCTCAGATCGCCACCCTTCGCGCGGACCTCGCCGCCGCCGTCGCGTCCGCCAGCGATGAAGGCGCCATCGAAGCGGTGCGCGTCGCGGCACTGGGGAAGAAGGGCTCCGTCTCAGCCCTCCTCGCCACCCTCGGCAGCATCGCGCCGGAGGAGCGCAAATCCGCCGGCGCCGCCATCAACGGGCTGAAGACCGAAGTCACCGCGCTGATCGAAGCCCGCGCCACTGAACTGGGCA
Organism: Devosia sp. GW821-FHT12F11; assembly: GCF_058806655.1. Classification (NCBI taxonomy): domain Bacteria; kingdom Pseudomonadati; phylum Pseudomonadota; class Alphaproteobacteria; order Hyphomicrobiales; family Devosiaceae; genus Devosia; species Devosia sp. GW821-FHT12F11. The sequence goes on along the minus strand of NZ_JBXAPX010000001.1, from coordinate 888,511 downwards.
AGGCGGCGCTCGATGCCCGCCTCGCCTCCGAGCGGGTCGACGTGACCCTGCCCGTCCGCCCCTCGCCGACCGCCGAGGGCCGCATCCATCCGGTCAGCCAGGTGATCGACGAGATCACCGCAATCTTCTCCGACATGGGCTTCTCGATCGCCGAAGGGCCCGATATCGAAACCGACTGGTACAACTTCACCGCGCTCAACTTCCCCGAGGGACACCCGGCGCGCGAGATGCATGACACCTTCTTCATGGCGCCTTCGCCGGATGGGGTGAAGCGCGTGCTGCGCACTCACACCTCGCCGGTGCAGATCCGCACCATGCTCAAGGGCAACGAGAAGCCGGCGGCGCCCTACCTGACGCCGGCCATCGATCCGCCGATCCGCGTGGTGATGCCCGGCCGTACCTACCGGCACGACTCAGACCAGACGCACACGCCGATGTTCCACCAGGTCGAGGGCCTGGTCATCGACAAGAGCTCGCATATCGGCCAGCTGCGCTGGGTGCTGGAAGAGTTCCTCAAGGCCTTCTTCGAGGTCGACAACGTGACGCTCAGGTTCCGGCCGAGCTTCTTCCCGTTCACCGAGCCGTCGATGGAAGTCGACGTGCAGTGCGACCGCTCGGGCGCCGAGGTGAAGATCGGCGAAGGCACCGATTGGCTGGAAATCCTCGGCTGCGGCATGGTGCACCCGAACGTGCTGCGCAATTGCGGGCTCGATCCCGATGTCTACCAGGGCTTTGCCTGGGGCATGGGCATCGATCGCATCGCCATGCTCAAGTACGGCATGAATGACCTGCGCGCCTTCTTCGACGCCGACAAGCGCTGGCTCGATCACTACGGCTTCCGCCCGCTCGACCTGCCGACGCTGTTCGGGGGGCTCAGCAGCTGATGCGATCGCTGCTCGCCGCCCTCGCGGTCCTGACGCTCATCTCCCCGGCCCTGGCCGAGGAGATGGTCGCCTGCACGCCGGAGCACTATTACAATTCGAGCGAGACCCCACCGCTGATCATCACCATCGACAAGGCGCGCGGCGCCGGGTCGCGAGTGACGCGCATCGACCTCGAGACCGGTGCCTATCGCGAGCATTTCATCGGCTCGGACAATGACACGATCGCGTCAGGCAGCCTCAAGGTGGTCAACCCAGGCTCGCTGCGCGAGCGGATCGATTTCGTCGCGCTCGATAGCAGCACCGGGTTCTTGCTGCGCATCAGCCTGATCGACCAGGACCTGCCGTTCGTCCGGGTCGACACCGAAGGCACCGTCGCCTCGGGCCACTGTACCTATGTGTCCGAGTTGCCGCGATGAGCCTGCAACCCCGATATGCCGATGCCGTTCGCTTCTCGTTCGGCGACAGCCCAGCGCTGGCCGATGAGTTGCTGGCCCTGGTGCTTGCCGGAGCCAAGACGGCAACCTGTGGCGCGGTTCGTGACTACGTCCTAGGCAAGGACGCCATGCCCGAGGTGGGACGCCGCGATGTGGTGCTCGATGGCGCCGGCAGGCCCGCTGCCGTGATCGAGACGGTCTCCCTGGATGTGCGTCGTTTCGCCGACGTGCCCGAAGCCTTCGCGCTCGCCGAAGGCGAGGGGGACTTCGCCGCCTGGCGTGCGGGCCACGTGGCCTATTTCGAGCGCAACGGCGGTTGGTCGGAAGACCTCGAACTGGTCTGTGAACGTTTCAAGCTGGTCGAGGTGCTGCCCCGATGAGCCTGCAGCCGCCCATCGCGCCGGGCCAATCCGAGCTCTGCACCTTCGTTGTCACCGACATCGAGTCCGACGGGCATAACCCGCTCGAATCCTCGATGCTGAGCTTTGCCTCGGTGGCGGTCGATATTTCCGGCACCGTGCTCTCCGAGTTCGAGGCGGTGCTGACGCCGCGCAGCGACAGGACGCCCGACCCCAACACCATGGCGTGGTGGGAAACCCAGCCCGAGGCGTGGAAGCACGCCACCGAGAACCCGGAAGACCCGGCGTCGGTGATGCCGCGCTATGCCGACTGGGTGGAGACGCTCCCCGGCTTCCGCGTTTTTGCCGCGGCGCCGATGATCTTCGATGGGTTGTGGATGGACCATTACCTGTCGGTGTTCGCCGGCACCCGGGTGTTGGGTGGGCCGTACAAGAGCCGGCAGATTTTCCGCGGCGGCGGCGTCTGCCTTTATACCATGGCCGGCACGCTGCGCGGGGCCGAGTATACCAAGTGGGGCATGCAGCGTGTGCCGCCCGCCTGGTACGGCCATATCGAGCACACCCATCGCGCCATCGACGATGCGCGCGGCTTTGCCAACGTCCTCGCCAAACTTTTCGAGATCAGCGGGCAGCTGCCCAGGATCGAAGCGACCGAAAGCATCTACAAATGAAGTTCACTCTCGACTGGCTGAAAGAACATCTCGACACCACCGCCTCGGCCGAGGACATCGGCAAGGCGCTGACCATGGTCGGACTCGAGGTCGAAGAGATCGTCGACCCCGCCGAAAAGCTCAGGCCGTTCGTCGTCGCCCATGTGGTGGAAGCCAAGCCGCATCCGAACTCGGATCACCTCAACCTCTGCAAGGTCGATGCCGGCACGGGCACGCTGATCGATGTGGTGTGCGGCGCGCCGAACGCGCGCACCGGGATGAAGTCGGTATTCGCCTTCCCCGACACCTATATCCCGGGCAAGGATTTTACGCTGAAGGCCGGCGTGGTGATCCGCGGCGAGCCGTCGAACGGCATGCTCTGCTCGGCCGCCGAACTCGAGCTATCGAACGATCATGACGGCATCATCGAGCTGCCTCAGGATGCACCGATCGGCATGGCTTATGTCGACTACGCCAAGCTCGGCAACACGGTGATCGACATCTCGATCACTCCCAACCGTGGCGACGCCACCGGCGTCTACGGCGTGGCGCGCGACCTTGCAGCGTTCGGCATCGGCACGCTGAAGTCGACCGACATGTCGCCGGTGCCGTCGAACGGCCCGAGCCCGATCCCGCCGCTGCCGCATCAGTTCGCGGCGGGCGAGCCCAAGGCGATCCGCAAATTCGCCGGGCGCTATTTCAAGGGCATCAAGAACGGCCCGTCGCCCGATTGGCTGCAGCAGCGGCTGCGCGCCGTCGGGCTCCGGCCGATCAATGCGGTGGTCGACATCACTAACCTCGTGTCGCTCGGCTGGGGCCGGCCGCTCCACGCCTATGACGCCGACAGGATCGTCGGCAAGGCCGTGCTGCGTAACGCTCGGACCGGCGAGGAATTCGACGCGCTCGACAACAAGATCTACACGCTCGACAACACCATGACCGTGATCGCCGACGATCTCGGTCCGCTCTGCCTCGGCGGCGTGATGGGCGGCATCCGCTCGGGCACCACCGATGCGACAGTGAACGTCCTGATGGAATGCGCCAGCTGGGACCCCGACCTCATCGCGCAGACCGGCCGCAAGACCGGCATCGTCTCGGATGCCCGTTATCGGCTGGAGCGTTCGGTCGATCCGGCGCTCACCGAACCCGGCCTCGAACTCGCCACCCGGCTGATGCTGGAGCTGGTGGGCGGCGAGGCGATGGAGCCGGTGATTTCGGGCGAGGACGTGTTCCCCAATACCGTGGTCGAGTTCCCGCTGAGCGAAGTCGAGCGCCTCACCGGCCTCGAAACCTCGGCCAGCGAAATCGAAGCCATCCTCGGCCGCCTCGGCTTCAAGCTCGAAGGCGCGGGCGCGACCCGCAAGGTGCATGTCCCGTCGTGGCGTCCTGATGTGACGATGAAGGCCGACCTCGCCGAGGAGGTGATGCGCATGGTGGGGGTCGACAACGTCCCCATCGATCCGCTGCCGCGGCTCAACCATGTGGCGCCGCGCATGCTGACGGTGCTGCAGAACCGCCGCCGTCTCGCCCGCCGTACCCTCGCGGCGCGTGGGCTCGACGAGGCGGTGACCTGGTCGTTCATCCCGGAAGCGGAAGCACAGCGCTTCGGCGGCGGCGCGGCCGAGCTGAAGCTCGCCAACCCGATCGCCTCCGAGCTCACCGACATGCGTCCCTCGCTGCTGCCGGGCCTGCTCGGCGCAGCCAGCCGCAACACCAACCGCGGGTTGAGCGAGCTGAAACTGTTCGAAGTCGGCCAGGTGTTCCATTCGGTGCAGCCCGAGGGCCAGCGCACCTACGCCTCGGGCCTCCGGCTGGGCGGGTCGCGCCATTGGCAATCGGCCAATGGCAAGGTCTCGGTATTCGACGCCAAGTCCGATATCGCGGCCCTGCTCGACGCCATGGGCCATGACATCGACAAGCTGCAGCTGGTGGCCGAACCCGCAGCCTGGAGCCATCCGGGCCGCGGCGGGCGCATCCAGCTCGGCCCCAAGCTCACCATCGGCTGGTTCGGCGAAGTTCACCCGAGCGAGCTCGAAAAGTTCGACCTCACCGGGCCGGTCGCGGCGTTCGAGCTCGATCTCGACGCCATCCCCGAACCGCGGAAGAAACCCACCCGCTCGAAGCCGGCGCTGAAGCTCAGCGACCTGATGCCCTTGAGCCGCGACTTCGCCTTCCTCGTCGACCGGTCGGTGCCGGCGGCGACGATCCTCCGCGCCGCCAAGAACGCCGACAAAACGCTGATTACGGAAGTGTCGGTGTTCGATGTGTTCGAAGGCAAGGGTATCGCCGAGGACAAGAAATCGGTCGGTATCGCCGTGACGCTGCAGCCCAGCGACAAGACGCTGACCGACGAGGAGATCGAAAAGGTCGCAGCCAGCGTCGTCGCGGCGGTGAGCAAGGCGACGGGCGGCGTGCTGAGGACCTGAGGCGGCCATGACGGCTGACGGCAAACGCGAGGCGATCGGCGAAGCGGCCCCAGAGGGCCTGCCGGTCGCCGAGCTGCCGCTGGCGCCGCTCAGCCCGGCCGCTGCCAGCGAGGCGCTGCTGCGCCGCGCCATGCTGGTAGTGGCAATCGGCCTCTCGTGCATCCTCGGCTATCTCACCACCTACGCGCTGCTCGCCATTTCGCTGGCGGTGTTCGCCTTCTTCGCGGTACGGCGGGCGACGGTGAAAATCGGCTTCGACCTGCCGGCGAAGCTGTTTCTCGGCGCCTTTACGCTGTTGTTCATCAGCGCCGTGGTGACGATGCGGCAGCCCTCCGACCTGCTGCAGACGCTCAACTTCTCGGCCATGCTGCTCTATGCGCCGCTGGCGCTGTTGTTCCGGCGCGCTGCGGGGCCGACCAACAGCCGCAAGCTCGCCGATTTCGCCCTGTTCGGCAGCGCCGCGGGGCTGTTGATGGCGCTCTACTTCAACTACGTCGAAGGCATGCAGCGCGCCGGGCTCGGCTCGCCGATCACCGATCCGATCCGGCTCTCCAACACCGCGCTGCTGCTCGGCTTCTTCGCCATGATCGGCGCTGCCGCCGCCACCGGCCGGCAGCGCTTCATCTACCTGCTCGGCCCGTTGATGGCGCTGGCGGTGATCTTCGCTTCCGGCTCGCGCGCCGCGCTGGTGGCGTTCCCGGTGCTGCTGTTCGTCGCGGCCCTGCTGCTGGTGCGCCACAAGCTGCTGGCGGCGCTGGTGAGCGTCGCGGTGCTGGCCGCCTTCGGCATCATCGCCTATGTCGCCGATCTCGCCGGCGCCCGCTCATCGTCGATGTTCGATATCCTCAGCCGGCTGGCCGGCGGCGACAACCCGGCCGACCTCGGCACCACCATCCGCTTCATCCTCTATCGCGCCGGCGCCCAGGCCTTTACCGACGCGCCGCTGTTCGGGCATGGCTGGGGGCAGCTGATGACGGCGATCGTCCCCTATCTGGCGGTCTACGAGCTGGTGCATGCGCAACTGCCGCACCTCCACAACGACGCGTTGAACTTCGCGGTCGCCTCGGGCCTGTTCGGCCTCGTGGTTTACCTGCTGCTGCTGGCGCTGCCGATCGTCAGCTGCCTGTTCAGCCCGCGCGACAGCCAGTACCGCACCCGCCTCTACGGCTGCAGCCTGCTCTCGGTCAGCTACCTAGTGCTGGGCCTGCCCGACACCATGCTGAGCTTTCCGCTGCACAACACGCTTTACGTGGTGCTGACCGCTGTGCTGCTGAACTATTGCCGCGACGAGCGGGCGTGAGAGAAGGCCGATAGAGACGACCCCCTCCTGTCTCAGTACGGCGCTTAGCGCCCCGGCCGGCTGTCGATCAGGCCGCCCTTGGCGGCGGCATCGATCGCCGCGATCTCCTCGGCCGAGAGTTCGAGGTTGTCGAGCACGCCGAGGCAATCCTTGAGCTGCTCGAGCGTGCGGATGCCGATCAGCGCCGAAGTCACTTCCTTCTTCCGCAGCACCCAGGCGAGGGCCAGTTGCACCATGGTCTGCTTCCGCGCCCGGGCGATCTCGCCGAGCTTGTCGACGGCCTCGAGGATGCGCGGCTCCAGCCGGTTGGCGGAGAGCGAGTAGTTTTCCGAGGCGCGGGTGCCGCTCAGGTCGCCCTTCAGGGTGTTGTACTTGCCCGAGAGGATGCCCTGCTGCAGCGGCGAGAAGGCGATGATGCCGACGCCCAGTTCGTCGCAGGCGGCCATGGTGCCGTCTTCCTCGATCCAGCGGTTGAGGATCGAGTAGTTCGGCTGGTGGATCAGGCAGGGCACGCCCATATCCTTCAGGATCCGCACCGCCTCGCGGGTCTGCTTTTCGGGATACATCGAGATGCCGACATAGAGCGCCTTGCCCTGCCGGTGCAGGTGGGCCAGCGCGCCCATCGTCTCCTCGAGCGGGGTCTCGGAGTCGTAGCGATGCGAGTAGAAGATGTCGAAATACTCGATCCCCATGCGTTTGAGGCTCTGGTCGGCCGAGGCGAGGATGTATTTGCGCGAACCGCGGTCGCCATAGGGGCCGTCCCACATGGTCCAGCCGGCCTTGGACGAGATGATCATCTCGTCGCGATAGGGACGGAAATCGCGTGCCATCACATCGCCGAACAGCTCTTCGGCAGCGCCCGGCGGGGGGCCGTAATTGTTGGCGAGGTCGAAATGGGTGACGCCCTTGTCGAAGGCGTAGCTCAGCATCTCGAAGGCGCTGGGATAGTCGCGCGTGCCACCGAAATTCTGCCACAGCCCCAGGCTGATCACCGGCAGCTTCAGCCCGGAACGTCCGGTGTAGCGATACTGCATGCCGCCGCCATAGCGAGCGTCGCTGGCCCGATAGGTCATCTCATCCTCCCGAATATATGTCCGATTTGCTCGTTGCAGCCGCTGGATGCTACACCCGCCGCGATGTCCGAGCTTTTAGAAACCGTCGCCAATCTGTCCGAACGCCTGAACCGTTTCAAGGTGCTGGCGCTCTACAAGTTTGCGGATTTCAAAGATTGTGCCGTGCTGAAGCATGAGCTGGCGCTGTTCTGCTGCGCCCGCGGTATCCGCGGCACCTTCATCCTCGCGCCCGAAGGGATCAACGGCACCGTCGCCGGTACGCCCGCGGCGATCGACGAACTGATGGCCTGGTTCGAAACGGCGCCGCTCTGGGCCGGCCGGCTGGCCGGCGCCGAGGCCAAGTTCTCCAGCGCGACCGAGATGCCCTTCCTTCGCATGAAGGTACGGCTCAAGCCCGAGATCGTGACGCTGCGCGCCCCCGAGGCCGATCCGAACAAGCTGGTCGGCAGCTATGTCGAAGCACGCGACTGGAACCGGCTGATCAGCCGCAACGACGTGACATTGATCGACACCCGAAACGACTACGAAGTGAAGCTCGGCACGTTCGCCAACGCCCGCGATCCGGCGACGCAGAGCTTTACCGAGTTCAAGGATTACGTGGCGAAGCTCGATCCCGCCCAGCATCCGAAAGTCGCGATGTTCTGCACTGGCGGCATCCGCTGCGAGAAGGCCTCGGCCTATATGCTGTCGCAGGGCTTCAAGGAAGTGTTCCACCTGAAGGGCGGCATCCTCAAGTATCTCGAGACCGTGCCCGAGAGCGAAAGCCGCTTCAACGGCGAATGCTTCGTATTCGACGAGCGCGTCTCGGTGGTGCATGGCCTGGCTGAAGGCGAAGCCGTGCTGTGCCGCGGCTGTCGCAACCCGATGCTGCCGCACGAGGCGGTCGGCTCGCTGTGCCGGGAATGTGCTGAAGCGGCGCCGGCCGGCGCGAGCGAACGCGAACGGCAGATGGAACTGGCGCGGGCGCGGGGCGAGGCGCATCTCGGCGATGACGCGGCAGCGGCGGCGGCGCGCAACAAAGCGGCGAAGTTAGCTCGGCGGAAGCAGCAGTCGGTCGACTGAGAGAGACGGCCCCCTCCCATCCTCCCCCACAAGGGGAGAGGTGCCCCGCTGGTTCGTTGGGCACGATCGTGGACAGAGCCTCGACTCTTCACCTCCCCCTTCATGGGGGAGGCAGGGAGGGGGCCGTCCGCTTCAGTCAGCGACTATTGGTCAGCCTTGCTGACATATTTATATTGACATTCCGCGATGACCGTTATCAGCATGTCCAATGCAAAGGCCTCGCCCGAGGCCTCAGGGTGCAACCTCGATAAGCGTCGCCTATCATGGACCTCGACCAGATCAGAACCTTCGACCGGATCGCGCAGGATCTGAGTTTCACCAAAGCCGCGGCCAAGCTCAATGTCACGCAGGCGACGGTATCGATGCGGATGCGGGCGCTCGAGGATCTGCTCGGGGTGCCGCTGTTCCATCGCGGCCGAAATATCGCGCTCACCGACCAGGGCATGACATTCCTGCCCTATGCGCGCCGCATCCTGCAGGCGGCGCAGGAGGCCAAGGAAGCGCTGCGCCGGGTGGAGCGCGGCCGCGTTTCCATTGGCTCGCTGCGCAGCCTCGTCTCGCCGCTGGTCACCGAGTCGCTACTGCGGTTCCAGCAGAAGTATCCGTCGGTCGACGTAGTGATCCACGAGGGGCGGCAGAGCCAGATCGCCGCCATGCTGCGCGAGCGCGACATCGAGCTGGGGATCCTGTGCTGGCCCAACCTCGATCCGCTGGTGACCGACCTCGTGCCGCTATTGGTACTGCGCGAGCGGGTGCCAATGGTGACGACGCCGCAGATTGCCGCCGAACTGGGGCTCGAGCCGAGGATCGAGGATGTGCTGAGGCGCGTGCCGCGGCTGATCTCGATCAACTGGTGGCAGGTCTATCCCGATGCCGCGCTGGCGCTGTTCCGCCGCGCCCCGGTTTCCGTCGAGCTGCCCACCGGCCCGGCCCGCCGCATCGCCATCCGCGGTGAAGGCGTCGGCTTCTTCGTCTATTCGGCCGTCGCCGACGACATCGCCGCCGGCCGCCTCACCGAGATCACCCCGGTCGACGTCGACCCCGTGCACCGCGACATCGCCATGGTGGTGCGTAACGCCGCGGTGCTCGACCGCGAAATGCTGCGCGACTTCGCCACCGAGATCGCCGAGGAATGCCGGAAGAACGGCACCATCCTCGAAACCACGCTGCTGCCACCGACGGCGGCGAACGCGGCTTAGTCTGGCCCGGAGTGCTTGGCACTCCGGCGGTAGCCGGACCACGCTTGCCCCCAGCGCCCGGCTCGGCTTTAGTTCACCGATGGCCCAGCCGCGCGACTTGCAGCACGAGTTCTACGACATGCTGATGGAGAGCCAATATTGGCTCCCCGAAACCATGCTCAATTACCAGCGGAGCCAGCTGGCGCAGTTGCTGCGGCACGCACGCGCCAACGTGCCGTTCTACGAGAAACGGCTCGACCCGGTGTTCACCGGCAGCGGCGACATCGACTGGGAGCGGTGGGAGGAAATTCCCATCGTCACCCGCCACGATATGAGCGCTCATCGCGCCGCTATGCTGGCGCTTGAAGTGCCGCCTGGACACGGTCAGTCCAGCACGGTTGCCAGCTCCGGCTCGACCGGCGAGCCGGTGCAAATCACCAGCAACCGGCTTACTTTTCTCACCAGCAACGCCAATCGGTGGCGAGCCCAGCGATGGCACGATCTCGATTGGTCGGCGGCATACACCGCGCGCATTGGCTCCGACCCCCGCTCAGTCTACCCGCACGGTCTCATCCGCGGGCGCTGGGGCCCCTCATGGGACGCGGCAGCGCAACTTGGGCAGGCGCTCGAATTGCACAGCGATGCCACCATGCGGGAGAACCTGGAGTTCATCAGGCGCACGGGCTCGCGCTATTACTCCACCGGACCCAAGACCCTGCATGTACTCGCCCTCGAAGCTGAGCGGCTCGGCCTCGAGCTCAAGCTGCACTATGTGCTCGCCCAAGGCGGCCACATGGACGACGAGGACAAGGCTGCGTGCCTACGGGTGTTCGGAGCCAGGTCGCTGGAGCTTTACAGCTCCAAGGAAGGCGGTCCGATCGCCTATCCCTGCGCCCAGGGTACGGGCATGCACGTCAACGCCGAGAGTGTGTTGGTGGAGATTGTCGACGAAGCGGGCCACGCAGTAGCCCCCGGTGCAAGTGGCCGCGTCATCATCACTCCCTTCGTAAGTACCGCCCAGCCGCTCATCCGTTATGAGCAAGGCGACATTGCCCGCTTCGGCCCGCCCTGTGCATGCGGACGCCACCTGCCAGTGCTGGCAGCAATCGAAGGGCGGTCCATCGCCATTTTCAGCCATCCCGACGGTCGGCAGGTGGCGACCATGTTGGGCAGTGGTGCGCGCACAGCATTGAACTGCAGTCTCTGGCAGATTGCCCAGGTCGGGCCGCTGCAATTCGAGGTCCGCTATGTGCCGCGCGACGGGTCGGTGGTAGCGGACGAAGGCTCGGCCAGGGCGGAATTCCACGCCGCCTTCTTCCCGGATGCGGAAGTCCGATTTGTACCCGTCCGCGAGATCCCGCTTACCGCCGCAGGCAAGTATGTCGAGTACATAAACGAATGGGCGCGGTCATCGCCGCGCCCATAGTCTTCCCCAAGGCTTGCCAGCCGCTAGTGCAGCTGAATCAATCCCGACTGTTGTACTCGCAGACCCACTCCCCTTTGACGAGCTGCCATGACTCGTTCTCGGAAGGGCACGGCTCATCTGGCGGCCCATCCGGCTCCGCCGTGAGCAGATCCCCTGCCGCGCTGAACAGGTCCAGCGCGCGGTTCGGCGGGTCGTCCTGGCGGTGGCGGTCGATGAGGCTCTTGTCGGGATCGCCCAGGTAACCCTTGATGCCGACGCGGAAGCTGTAGGCGCCAGTGTCGTAGGCGCGCACTTCGCCAACGCCCGAGAGCGGGAAGCCGAGGCCGCTGAACTGGTACTCGGTGGCGAGCTTGAGCGATTCACGCCCAAGGATAGAGGCGCCGCCGATGCTGAGGCGCCAGTCGTCGGTGGGGTACCAGGCCACATCGCCGATGGCGAAGAAGCCGCTCTCGTCCGTCATCAGGGCGTCTTCATAGTCGATCGCCGCCCAGCCGGCCCAGCCCTCGAGGCTGATCCGGTCGAGGTAAAGTTCTGCTTCGGGACCGATGGCGGCGAGCCGCGCGCCATCGGCGACGACCACGCCGGCGGTGACACCGAGGAGGTAGGACGAGGGATCGCGGGTGAAGGCATGCAGCGCCCCACCGAACGACCAGGTGTCATCGATGTTGCCGATGGCGACATCGCCCTGCACCCCGAAGCGTTCGCCGATCGGCACCGACAGCGAGCCGGCAGCGCGGAAGGTGGCGCTCTCGGGATCGGTGATGCCGCCGAAATCCAGCTCCAGCTTGCCGTTGATGGCAGAGACGGCCGGCAGCACCAGGTCGACATACTGATCTTCGACCGGCTCGGGCGAGGTGAGTATCAGGTCCGCGGCAGACGCCGCGAAGCCGAACGGAATCGAAAACACGCTGGCCAGCAGCGCTGCTTTAGTCACGCGTAAAACTGACATGGTCCGCCCTCAACAACTGGGCGAAAGACTTGCATCGCAACAGAAATCTGGCAAGGCGGCTGTCCTGTTTACTGGAAGATTTGAACAGCAGCGTTGCCGAATTGCTGCAGCGCGGCAAGGGGATGGCGGCCTATCCAACGCCCCGGCGGACGGCTAAAACGGGCGCCTTGCAAGGGAATCCACATGGCCGAACGGAGCTTCGATTTCATCATCTGCGGCGGCGGCTCGGCGGCGTCGGTGGCGGCGATGCGGCTGGTCCGGGATTTCGGCTATTCGGTGCTGATCATCGAGCGCGGGCCGCGTTCCACCAACCGGATCATGGCGATGCCGGCCGGCTACATGAAGTACCTGGCGCAGGATACCTTTCTCGAAATGCACAAGACCGTGCCGCAGCCGCAACTGGGCGGCCGGGCGCCGATCGTGCCGGTGGCGAAGGCCCTGGGCGGCGGCAGCGCGGTCAACGCCATGGTCTACATGCGCGGCCAGAAGGAAGATTATGACGGCTGGGCTGCGGAGCTCGGCAACACCGAGGAGTGGAGCTATGCGGATATGCTGGGGCATTTCCGCGGGCTCGAGCGCAACACCCGTTTCAACGACCAGTTCCACGGCATTGCGGGGAACCTGCGCGTCTCCGATCCCGGTCATATCTCCGGCACCACCGAGGATTTCCTGCTCGCGGCGCAGGGGCTCGGCCACCGCTACAACCCCGATTTCAACGGCGAGCGGCAGAACGGGGCGGGCATCATGCAGCACACCTACGGGCAGTGGGGCCGCCACAAGGAACGCTCGGACGGCAAGAAGGCCTTCCTCGATCCGCTGCGGCGCGACCGGCGGCTGACCATCGTCACCGAGGCGCGGGTCGACCGCATCATCATCGAGAATGGCCGTGCGGTCGGCGTCGCCTATACCCGCGATGGCGATCCGCACGAGGCACGGGCCGGGCGCGAAGTGCTGGTCGGGGCCGGCACCTACAATTCAGCCAAGCTCCTGATGCTCAGCGGCATCGGGCCGGCCGACCATCTCGACGATTTCCAGATCCCGGTGCTGGCCGATCTCCCCGGCGTCGGCTCGAACCTCATGGACCACCACGAAGTCCCGGTTATTGCCACCACCAAGGGCAAGTCGGGCTATTTCGGCCAGGACAAGGGCTGGCCGATGCTCCGCAACGGGTTGCAATACCTGCTGTTCAACTCCGGCCCGGTCACCACCACCGGCATCGAAGCCTGCCTGTTCTACGATCCCGATGGCGGCGAGCGGCCGACCATCCAGCTCTATTGCGCGCCGATCGTCTACCAAGACCGCGATGTGTCGAAGGCCAAGCCCACCTGGGGCGTCACCCTGACCTCATGCCTGTTGCGCCCCAAGGCGCGCGGCACGGTGCGGCTGCGTTCGGCCGACCCCGCGGCACAGCCTTTGGTCGACTGCAACTTCTTCGGCGACTCGGACGATCTGCGGCTCACCCTCGCCTCGATGCGCCACGCCCGCCGGCTGCTCGAGACCGAGCCGTTCCTATCGAAGATCAAGGACGAGATCCTGCCGGGCAAGGACGTCACCGACCTCGCCGGCATGACCCGCTTCGCGCAGGAGACGGTGAAGACCAACTACCACCCATCGGGCTCGCTGAAGATGGGGCGCGACGACGATCCGATGGCGGTGGTCGATGCACGGCTGCGCGTCCGCGGCGTCGACGGCCTGAGGGTCATCGACTGCTCGATCATTCCGGCCATCCCGTCGGCCAATACCAATGCCGCCGCCATGGCCATCGGAAGCAAGGCGGCGAGCCTGATCGCTGAGGACCATCGATGATCGAGACCGTCGAACTGCCGGAAATGATCGCCATCGGCGTCTTGGTCGAGGCGCATTGGAACGACTTGCCCAAGGCGATACCCGCTGCCTGGACCCGGCTGTTCGAGAGCGATACCGGCGCCACCTCGTTCCTCGAGGTGTCGATGTCGCGCGAGGGCGGCATCTACCGCGAGCTGGTCGGCTATCTCGCGGCGAAGAAGACCGAGGTGCCCGAGGGCATGGTGCGGATCGTCATCCCGGCGCAGCGCTACCTCAGGATCGTCCATGATGGCCCGCTGGTCGACATCGCCGCCGGGTTCGAAAAGCTCTATGCGCATGCGGCGGTAGCAGGACTAAAGGCCACCGACTACAAGCTCGACTTCGGCTATTCGCCCGGCCTGCCGGCGGGGCGGCACGAACTGCACGTGGCGCTGGAGCCGGAGCCGCTGCGCATCGGCTAAGCGGCCGTTCACCGCGAGTTCAGGGCCGCTCCGCCAAGAGCCCTGCCGACCTGAAGAGGGATGCCCATGTACCAGCCACCAGCCTTTCGCGAGACCGATCTCGAAACGCAGCAGGCATTCATCGCGGCGCATCCGCTCGGACTGTTGATCTCGTCCGGCGAGGGGCTGCTCGCCAACCCGATCCCGTTCCTGCTCTACGCCGGGGAAGGGACGCTGGGGACGCTGCGCTGCCACATGTCGCGCGCCAACCCGCAGTGGAAGGCACTGAATCAAAGCCCTGACGCGCTCGTGGTGTTCCAGGGCACCGAACACTACATCACCCCCAGCTGGTATCCGCAGAAGGCGGTCGACGGCAAAGTGGTGCCGACCTGGAACTATGCGATCGTCCAGGCCCGCGGCAGCGCTCGGATCATCGAGGATGCCGCGTGGCTGCATGCAAACGTCTCGGCCCTCACCGACCAGCACGAAGGCAGCCGGCAGAAGCCATGGGCGGTGTCGGACGCGCCGGACGCCTTCATCGCCAGCCAGCTCAAGGGCATTGTCGGCATCGAGATCGAGATCGCCGGCATCGACGCCAAGTTCAAGGCTAGCCAGAACCGTCCGGAGTTCGACCGAGTCGGGGTTGCGCATGGCCTTGCATCGGAAACCGATGCCGAGGCGCAGGCGATGCGCGAACTGGTGAAGGCGCGCGGCGGCATCTAGCCGCCCTTGCGGATCACTGCGCCACTCTCCACCTAGGGCGGTCGCAACGTGAGCCCTGCCCCCATGAGCCTTCCCGCGCGCCGCCGGGCGCTGATGCTGGTCAATCCCAATGCGCGGCGCGGTACCGAAAGCCTCGATCCGATCGTTAACCGGCTGGAAGCCGGCGGCATTGACGTCGCGATCGAGCGGTTCAGTTCGCCGGGCGAAGTGGCGGCCGATATCGTCAGGCGGCGGCATGAGGCCGACCTCGCCATCGTCTGCGGCGGCGACGGCACCATCAACGCAGCGGCCAATGGCGTGGTCGCGGCGGGGCTGCCGATGGGCATCCTGCCGATGGGGACGGCCAATGATCTCGCCCGCACGCTCGAGATCCCGACCCAGCTCGAACTCGCCGCCGACATCATCATTGCCGGCAACCAGCGCAAGGTCGACCTCGGCGACGTCAATGGCCACCCGTTCTTCAATGTCGCGACCATCGGGCTCGGCGCCGACCTCGCCATGGGACTGACGGCTGAGACCAAGCGGCGCTGGGGCCGGCTCGGCTATGCCATCGGAGCGCTCAAGGTGCTGATGCAGGCGCGGCCGTTCAGCGCCACGATCATCAACCGCGAAGGCACCTCGCACGTCAAAACCTACCAGATCGCCGTGGGCAATGGCCGGCACTATGGCGGCGGCACGGTGATCGAGCAGGATGCCAGCATCGAGGACGGTACGCTCGACCTCTACAGCCTCGAGATCGACAATGTCTGGAAGCTGGCGCTGATGCTCAGCGCCTTCCGCTCCGGCACGCATGGCGCCTGGGAAGAGGTGCGCACCGCCCGCTGTGTCGAGTTCGACATCCGCACCAGGAAGCCGCGGCCGGTCAATCTCGACGGCGACATCGTTACCCAGACTCCGGCGCATTTCCGCATCCGCCCGGGCGCCATCACGGTGTTCGCGCCACCGGCACTGCCCACGGCGTGAGCGGTTCCGCCTCACGGCGGAGAGTGCTATGATCTGAGGGCCGGTGCGCGACTGGCGCCGGCGTTCATGACCGGAGGCTGCCTATGCAGGGTATCCGCCACGAAAACGTCGATCACGGACTAGAAACCCAGCACGAACTGCATCTGTTGCCATGGCCATTCCTGGTCGGGCTGTTCGCGGTATTGGTGCTCGTGGTGTTCTTCGTCGTCGCCAACTAGAGCGACAGCCATAGCCGGCGGCCCGGGATGAGAGGCTGTCGCTGAGTCTGCTCCACCGCCTTAGGTCGGCACGGTGTATGTTGGTCGGCCTTCTCCCCTTGTGGGAGAAGGTGGCCGAAGGCCGGATGAGGGGTTCGCGAAACGAAGTGTAGCGCGATCGGAGCGTAAGCGACGAGCGACACGGTACGCGGAGAGATACCCCTCATCCGCCCTTCGGGCACCTCGCGGCGAGGGCTTCGCCCTCGTCCGCTGACCACAAGGGGAGAAGGCACTACGTCCACTGTCAGTGGCTCCTCATGCGCGATGTCGGCTGGTCAGCTAAGCACTGCCGATCAAAATCCCCGCAGCAAACACCAACGCCCCGCCGACCACCACCTGTAAGGCGGCGCGCCAGAACGGGGTCTGCATGTAGCGGTTCTGGATATAGGCGATGGCCCAGAGCTCGATCACCACCACCAGCGCCGCGACGCCGGTGGCGGTCCAGAAATGCGGGATGAGGAAGGGCAGCGCATGCCCCAGCCCGCCCAGCGTGGTCATCGCACCGGTGACCACGCCGCGGGTCATCGGCGAGCCGCGTCCGGTCAGCTTGCCGTCATCGGCCGCCGCCTCGGTAAACCCCATCGAGATGCCGGCGCCCACTGCCGCGGCGAGCCCGACGAGGAAGGTCGACCAGGTATTGCCGGTAGCGAAGGCGGCCGCGAACACCGGCGCCAGCGTCGACACCGAGCCATCCATCAGCCCGGCGAGACCGGGCTGCACATAGGTCAAAAGGAACTGCCGGTGCTCTTCGCTCTTTTCGGACGCCCGCTCTTCGGCGCCGAGCACCTGTTCTTCGAGCTTGCCCGCAAGGTTCGCGTGCTCGCGCTCCTCCACCGCGAGATCGCCGAGGAGTTTGCGCACCTCGACATCGGTGGTCCGCCCGGCCGCCTCGGTATAGAAGCGCGACGCCGCCGTCTCCATCTCGAAGGCCAGCTGGCGCACCGACTCAAGGCTCATGGTTTCCATCAGCCAGACGGGCTTGCGCTCGATGAAACCGCGCACATGCTCGCGCCGGATCGGCACCAGGCGCGCGCCGAACTTTTCGACATAGAGATCGAGCAGCCGGCGACGGTGCCCGTCCTCCTCGGCCGCCATGCCCTCGAACACCTTTGCCGTCGCCGGATAGCGCGAGGCGAAGCGCTCGGCGATCTCGGCATAGATCGCGCCATCCTCTTCTTCGGCGGCAACCGCCAAGGATAGGATCTCGCGTTCGTTCAGCGAGACGAAATCCCGCCGATTTGGGTGAAGAAGTCGTGCAAACATAGCGCTCTAGCCATTCAGTTTAGAATTATTCTAAACGTCTGAGGCGGCGCGGGCAACCCCCGGTCATGCCTTTCGCTGATATCGAGCAAAGGCCGAACCTTGCCCGAGTGGGCATAGTCTCGCGCCGCCGGAACGCACGCGGCGGAACCCGGCCAAAATCCACAAGCGGAGGAAGACCCATGTTTTTGCGATTGAGCCTCGCCATCGGCCTCGTGGCCGCCACCACAATCGGCGCCTCGGCGCAAACCGCCACCGAAAGCTGGCGGCTGGGCGGGCTGAAGATGCCGGAATCGGTGATTTTCGATAAAGCCAACAACCGGCTGATCGTCACCAACATGGTGACCTTCGGGCCCGATGGCGGCGCCGACGGCTACCTGTCGATCATCTCGCCGGACGGCAAGCTGGTGACCGAGCAATGGACGACTGGCCTCACCGACCCCAAGGGTATGGCGATCGTCGGCGACAGCCTGTTCGTCGCCGACAGCAATGGCCTGGTCGAGATCAAGCTGAGCGACGGCAGCATCATCACCACCCACGCGCTCGAAGGGGCGATGTTCCCCAATGACGTCACCACCGACGGCACCGACGTCTATGTCAGCGACCTCATGGGTTCGGCGATCTACAAGCTCGCGGGCGGCACGGTGGAGAAATGGCTGGCCGACGAGAAACTCGCCACCCCGAATGGGTTGTTCATCGACGGCAAGACCTTGATCGTCGGCTCGATGGGCACCGGCATGAAGCCCGATTTCACCTTCGACACCAAAGGCGGGCTGCAGGCAGTGGACCTCGGCACCAAAGCCATCACCCCACTGACTGGCGCTATGCAGATCGCCCTCACCGACGGCGTCGCCCGGCTCGGCGACAGCCTGGTGTTCGACGACAACCCGGCCGGCACGGTGCTCACTTATGCCGATGACAAGGTGACGACGCTGACCACGCTGGCCCCGGGTGCGGCGGACCTGTGGGTTGAAGGGAAGATGATCTATGTGCCGCTGACGCAGACCGGGGAGCTGGTGGCGCTTACGGTGGAGTAGACTGCACGCTTCGTGTTCGCTGCTCCCCCCTCCCCTGTCCCGGCCATTCGAGCGTAGCTCTCATGGCCTTCTCCCCTAAAATCGCTCCACTGGAGCGATTTTGCCTTCGGCCGGCTCGAAGCCCGCAAGGGGGAGGGTGCCCGCCGGTGGGTTGGGCGCGATCGAGCCCGGAACTGGATGCCCACCTCCCCCTGGACGGGAGGCAAGCGAAGCTGGTCGCGAAGCGACTTAGCGTAGCTCGGAGGGGGTGCGCGGAGGCACGGTGTCGCCCCCCTACCCCTCCCGCCGCTTCACCTGCGCCACATAGCCCTCGGCTGAATCCGGCACTTCGGCCCGCAGCCACTCGCGGAACAGACGGACCTTTTTCGGCTCGCGCCGGCCTTCGGCGACGATCAGCCAGTAGCCGAGGTCGCTCTCGACCGAGGTGGCGAAGGGGCGGACCAGCCGGCCGTCGCTGACCGCGTCGGCCGACATCATATCCACCGCCATCAGCACGCCCTGCTCAGAGATCGCCGCGTCGAAGGCGAGGGCCGGGTCGTCGTAGCGCGGGCCGGTGAGCTCGATCGGCTCAGCCCCGGCTGCGGCGAACCAAGGTTCCCAGGGCAGCATCGAGGCGGTGTCGCGGATAAGCGGCACCTGGGCGAGATCATCCGGCGAATGCAGTCGTTTCGCTATTGGTGGCGCCGCCACCGGGCTGTAGCGCGAGCCGCCGACCAGTTCGGCCTTCAGCCCCGGCCAGTTGCCGCGGCCGAAGCGGATGCCGAAGTCGATGTCGGAATGGACGAGATCGATCATCGTGCCGGTCACCACCAGCCGCACCTCGATTTCGGGGTGCAGCTTGTTGAACTTGGCGATGCGCCAGATCAGCCAGCGCGAGGCAAAGACGCTGCCCACGGTGAGGGTCAGCACCTTCTCGTCGCCCGGCTTGAGATTGCCCACCGCATCGGCCAGTGCGGTGAAGCCACTGGTCAGCTGCGGCAGGATCTGACGCAAGGCGGCGGTCGGCCGCAGACCCTGCGGGGTGCGCTCGAACAGCTCGAGCCCCAGCCGCTCCTCGGCCCGCCGCAGATGCTGGCTGACGGCACCCGGCGTCACCCCGAGTTCCTCGGCGGCCGGAGCGAGCGCACCGCGGCGCGCCACGATCTCGATGGCGCGGATGGCATTGAGCGGGATGGGGAACGGGCTTGGCATATAGATTTTCTATATCGATGTGGAATTCTTGTCGATTGGCGCGACCAGCCCGGCAGCACATATTGGGGCATACCCGGCACCCAAGGAGGGCTTCAAAATGTACAAACTGTTCAGCGAGTTGCGCCTCTGGCTGGCGCGGCTGTTCGAGATCGACGGCGATGAGACGGGCAACGACCCGCTCAGCAGCATGAGCTCACGCGAGCTGGCGGATCTGCCGGTGTATCACCCGCGGTTCGATGGCTGCATCGGGGCGTAATCACCCACCGGCTGTGCCGCCCCGCCCCTCGCCCCTGAGGGGAGAGGGTAGTGCAGCTAGGACCGTAGGTCCGTAGCGGAACTTGGGTGAGGGGTTCAGCTTCTCAGCGAGCGCGAGTTGCGCCGCTTCACCCCTCAACCGGCCTTCGGCCACCTTCTCCCTCGGGAGGCGCTATTGCGCCCCCTTGGAGGGGAGAAGGGAACGGCTGCGCAGCCGGTGTGCTTTGCTACCCCTCACCCTAGCCCTCTCCCCAAAGGGGCGAGGGGACGCACTTTGCGCTGCCCGTGCCACACGTCACCTAAGCCAGCACACCCGTGCGATACAGCGTCACCCGCAACCCGCCATGCAGCACCGGGGCGCCGTTGGGCAGGAACGGCAGTGCCGTGGCCCGCGCCAGCCCCACCTCAGTGGTGATCAGCCCGACACGCCAGCCGGAAAAACGTTCGCGCAGCACGCTGCCGAGGCTGCGATAGAGCGGGCCGAGCGAAGCGCTTTCGCCGATGCGGGCGCCGAAGGGCGGGTTGACGATCACCAGACCCGGTGGGCCCGGCGGGCGCTCGAGCTCGCCAACCGGCAGTTGCCGGAACTCGGTGAGCCCGGCGACACCGGCGCGCTCGGCATTGGCCCTGCTCATCTCGATGGCGCCGGCATCGCGATCGCTGCCATAGAACCGCACCGTGGGCTCGCCGCGCGCCGTCGAGCGCAGCGCTTCCCAGCGGGCGCGATCGAAGCTTGCCAACTGCTCGAAGGCGAAGCTGCGCGAGCGGCCCGCCTGCAGGCCGGCGGCAATCTCGGCCGCTTCGATCACGAAGGTGCCCGAGCCGCACATCGGGTCGAGCACCGGCTCATTGCCGGTAAAGCCGCACTGGCTGAGGAACAAAGCCGCCATGGTCTCGCGCATCGGCGCGCGGTTCACCGCTTCCTTGTGGCCGCGCTTGTGCAGCAATTCGCCCGAGGTATCGACGCTGATGGTGACCAGATCATCTTCGATCCGCGCCATGACGGTTAGCGGCGCCTTATCGACGACGGGCGCGCCCAGTTCCTCGCGGATGGCGGTGGCGACGCGCTGCGCGGCGGCCCCGGCATGATAGATTTTCGATTTGCGGCAGCTGGCCTCGACCGCCACCGCCACGTCGGGCCTCAGGATCGCCGCCCAAGGCAGTTTTCGCGCCCGCTTGTCGAGCTGCGCCAGATGCATGGCGCGGAAACTGGCGAAGCGGGCCAGCACGCGGCTCGCACCACGCAGCTCGAGATTGGCGCGCCAGACCTCGGGCCAGCCGCCGGTGATAGTGACGCCGCCCTCCACCTGCCTGGGGTTCGCGAACCCCAGCCCCGCCGCTTCGGCGCGCAAGGCCGCCTCGAGCCCGGGAGTGGCGACGAGGAAGATCTCGAACGGCGCGTTCGGATCGAACTCACGCGGCTGGGCATCGGGGAGGTGCGACATGCGGCTGCTGTAGTGCATTTCCGCCTGACAGGCCAGTTCATGGGCCGTTCAGCGGGTGCCGACTAGATCGGCCGCCCATGGCGCTTGGCGCCTTCCCTCCTCGGGAGAAGAAAGATGAAGATGAAACACCTGTTCTCCAAGCTCCGTAACCGTTCGCCCAAGCCGAAGGCACGCGACTGGTCCACCAGTTGGACGCCGCGCGACTGGGCCGACCTGCCGACGCACCATCCGCGCCGCGAAGACGACGCGCTCTGAGATCCCGATGAACGCCGCCGCTCCCATGGTGATCCGCCCGGCGCGGCTGGGTGATGCGCTGGCGATTGCCGCGCTGCACCATGTCGCCGTGCATCAGCTGGCGGCGCCGTTCTATCCGCGCGAGGTGCTGACACACTGGAGCCCGCCGGTGACGCTCTCGAGCGCCGAGCGGCGCTATCGCGAAACCCAGGAAGATGGTGGGCTGACGCTGGTGGCCGAACAGAACGGCACGCTGGTCGGCTTCGGCATCGTGGTGCCGGAAGCGGGCGAGATTTCCGCCTGCTACGTGGCGCCCGAAGCGGCGCGCCGCGGCATTGGTCGCGCCCTGCTCGCCGCCATGGAAGCGGCGGTCAGCGCGCATGGCGTGCACGAGATCAACGTCCGCGCCTCGCTCAACGCCAAGAGTTTTTACTCGGCCTTCGGCTACCACGTCAGCGGCCGCGGCGAATACCGCTTCGAGGACGGCACGGTGATGGTGGTGGCCTTCATGCGCAAGGACAACTCGCCGGTGGTGTGAGGGTATATTGGCCCCACCCACGGAGTCATTCCCGCGCAGGCGGGAACCTATGTTTTCGCGCAACCCTCACCATCGCCAACGGAGATCCCCGCTTTCGCGGGGATGACACCGGTGGGGTGTTGGCAACGGATCGGCTGAAGCACTCCGAGGGCGGTTCTTGCCCTCGAGCTTGCCCACCCGCTGGCTGTCATCCCTGCGAAAGCAGGGACCCATCCACCCACTTGCGTTGTGGCGAGTTGGGTCCCCGCTTTCGCGGGGATGACACCGAGTTTGGGGGTGCTTGCGGAGCGTCGTTCGCGTGCCGGCGCTACCGCTTTGCGGCTGGATGGGCCTTTTCCTGAACGCGCTCAGGGCAGCAGCAGCTGGCCCAGCGTGTGCTCGAGCCAGGCGGCGTACTGCTCCGGCGTAAGGCCCTCGATCCGGGTCAGCATCAGAAACAGTTCGGGGCTGGCGAGGCGCCAGATTTGGGCCAGGGCCGCGGCCTCACTCATGCCGTCGCGCAACGGCCCCTTGGCGGCCAGGGCCTTCGCCACCAGCGCCAGGTTCTCGCGCCGCCCGGCATGGATGGCGTCATAGACCTTCGCCACCTCCGGGTCGGCTTCCGCCGCGACGCGCAGCACCGCCACGACATCGGCCACCGCCGAGAGTACCTGCGCGATATCGCGGGCGAACAGCCTGAGCATCTCGGCCTGGTCGCGGGCAGCCGCCACGGCCCGCGGCCCCTCCTGTTCGACCAGCGGCGTCGCCGGATCGCCACGCCGCACTGCGCTCTGCACCACCCCGAGCAGCAGCGCGGACTTGCTGCCGAACACGGCGTAAACGCTCTCCGCCGATACCCCTGCGGCGCGGGCCACCGCGGCGATGGTCGTCCCCTGCCAGCCATTGGCAACGAATAGCTGGCGCGCCGCCGCGACAATGGCGCCACGCGTGTCGGCGGCCTGCTGCTGGCGCAGGCGGGACTGATATTTTCGGCGGGGTTCGGGCTGCTCGGTCAATTCGCTATGCCATTACCATATTGACTACAGTGACACTGTATTGTAATTACAGCTCCAGCGTCGAGAGGAGCCCTATCCTATGCCTGGCCTCGGCTACCTATCCACCACCGGACAAGCACTTTCCCTCCTGCTCGTGGGCCTGTTGGCCGGCAGCATGTACGGAATCTGGTTCGGTTACGACATTACCCGCTATTCGCCCGCCGGCTTTGTCGAGGTGCATCAGGGCGCGGTGCGCGGCCTCAACACGCTGCTGCCGCTGATGGGCCTTGCCGCGATCGTCGTTGTGGTGGTGCTCGCCGTGCTGGCCCGGCAGCGGCCTACAGTGCTGATGCTCTATGGCGCCGCGGCGCTCGGCCTCGTCGCTGCCGGGCTGATCACCCGCCTCTGCAACCAGCCGATCAACGACGTGGTGATGGGCTGGTCCGCCGATGCTCTTCCGGCCGATTGGGAGACGCTGCGCAACAGCTGGTGGAGCTGGCATGCGGCGCGGCTCGGGGCCACGATCCTGGCGCTGCTGCTGCTGATCGCGGCGGTGTTCACCGACCGCAGCGCCTGACGCTACTCACACAGCCGCGCCGTACAGGTCTTGCCGTGGCAGCCGAGATCGACATGCAGGTGGTCGCGATGCTCGGCATTGGCCTCGGGGCCCAGCACGGTGGTGAAATGCGCGCAGGCGGAATCATGGGCGAAGCGCAAGAGCCGCCCCTCGGGTGACAGCGCGTCGGTCCAACCGCCTTCGACGGTGACGAAGCGGCCGTCCTCGAGCTTGAAGCCGACCACGTCGAGCGCGTCGGCGAAGGCGTGGAAGCTGAGATTGCCACCACTGCCATTGTTGACGTTGCGGCACATGTAGGAGGTGCCGACCACCACTTCGGCGATCCGCGTGTTGTCTCGCGCCAGCAGGTAGCTGTCGATGGATTCGATCCAGGCCGGCAGGGCCGAGGCGATGCCGCAATCGGTCTCGACACCGCCCGCCACCGGCACCATCCGGCCATTGGCCAGCACCCCGGTGACCGAGAGCGGCGATTGCGTGCCGCACTGCTTCTCCTCGATCGGCGGCAACGCCTTGGCCTCGACCTTGCCGAGCAGCACGGCCGGACAGGCGGTCTGGTAGATGCGCGGCGGGGCGGTCGGCTCCGCCGGTTCGACCACCTGCTCGCCGGGAGGTAGCGGCGGGCCGATCGGGTCAGGGGCGGGCGGGGTCGGCGCGGGCGGTTCAGCGGGCGTTTCCGGCGTTGCTGCCGGGCGATGCCGGGGCAACTTTACCGCTGGCTCGGTGGAGAGTTCTGCCGGCCGGGGCTTGGGCAGGGGCACGGTCGCGTCACCTGCCTGTTGCGCCAGGGCGGCAAAGCTCATGCTGGCGAAAAGGCAGGCGAAAACAAAGCGCATGAACCCCGAACGCGGCGACCCTGCATCAGGTTGCGCGATCGATCCGGAGGGTGAAGCAGTTATTGGTGGCCGAGCGCATATGCACGTAGGCGACGTCCGCTCGCTCGAGGATCGCCTCGGCCGCTGCCTCGATGCCATCATTTCCAACCACGATCCCGGTGCCGTAGACGATCCTGTCGTCGGCGCCGTAACCGCGCAAGATGCGGCCGCTCCTGCCGCGCTGTTCGCGCTCCGGCAGGCCGGCGGCGGGCTCGTAGGCCGGACACGCCTCGGCATGCAGGAAGATCGGCCCGAGCTCGGCATAGGGCTGCGGCGCCGGGAACGGACGATAGGCGAGGACGAGGTAAGCCTCGCCCGCCGCGACGTTCTCGAGGCAGTGCCGGCACGGCACCCCGTCCCCATCGGAAATGCGCCGCTCCGGCGCCTGGCCATTGGCGTCGGGGGCGCCGGCGCGATAGGCAGCGGCGAGATCAGAGGGCATTCCGGAATAGCGTAGCGTCATGGGGGTCTCCTGTGCTGGGGAGACGTTTGCCGAAGGTGGTGGGGGGAAGCGACCCGGTTTTGGCGAGTGGGTGATTGTCGATTGCTTGGCACGATTGCCCCTCCAACTCGATGTCATCCCGGCGAAGGCCGGGACCCATCCTGAGATGCTTCGGCTCGTCTCTCATAACCGCACCACCTCAGGATGGGCCCCGGCCTGCGCCGGGGTGACACCGTGGTTGGGGGGAGACCGGAGACGATGACACCGGTGGGGAGGTGAGATGGTGCCCACCCTTTTCTCCACGGACCCTACTCCGGCCGCCTAAACTCCATGATCCAGTTGGTCTCCCACGTTTCCCCGCCATCGTAGGAAAAGGCCTGGCTCCAGCGTGGGGTTTCGGTGTCGGTGCCGCTCCAGTCGAACAGCACTTTGACCGGCCTCTCGCCATCCATGTCGTCGCCGGCAAAGCTGCCGCGGCCACCCTCGAAGCGGCCGAACACCGGCGGCTCCAGTACGCCCTTCTCCGAATTGATCCAGTAGATCGCCCACTCGTCGCGCTCGGGGTTGTAGATCCTGAGCGTCATGCCCCTAAAACCCTTGGTCGGGAAGTCGCTCTCATCCACCGACACCATGCCGCCCAGCATCAGTTGCGCCGTCTCGTAGGAAGTGAACACTTCCCACTCGGTCGAGCCGACACCGCGCGCCTTGAGCCGCCGGTTGCTGACCACCCAGTCGCCGTGGTTGAACGCAAAGCCGCGCCGTGTCTCCGAATCCATCTCGCCCTCCAGTGACGCTGCCGGCCGGCCAAGTCCGGCTCGGCCCAGCGCTCCGGAAGTCGTGTAGCGCACATACCCTGCCAGTGCGTGTCAGGCTTTCAATCCCCTCGCTAGCGCAGGCTGAACGGCGGGTAGTCATCGGTGACGAGGAGGAACGCATAGGCCCAGACCCGGGCGGACCACCGGCCGACGCCGACGACGAAATCGAACATGCCGCGGGGGTAATTGCCGGTGATGAGGATGGCGAACCACGCCACGATCGTCGCCAGCACCGCGACGATGCCGAGCACCGCCAGCACGATGTAGTGTGGGATCGCCAGCAGCCATTTTACCAGCGGCAGCCAGCGGTTGAGCTCTGCCGCCTCGGGATAATCGACCTCGAGGTGCACGGATTGTGCGTCGACGGTCGAGGGATACTTGTCGGTGAGGAGGAACAGATAGGCGCCGACCCGGGCGCTGAAGCGCGCCAGCTCGACGCCGAAATCGAACCACCAGCGCGGATAAAGCTGCCGGAACACCAGCATCAGCACGGTGGCGAAGAACAGCCCGGCGGTGATGCCGCCGCCCGCCGATCTCATCGCGTTGCCGGCCGCATCGTAATAATAGTAGCCGCCGGCGTCGGAGAGGAGGCTCAGGACGATCAGGATCGGGATCGCCCAGATCAACCGGAAGAATGTCGTCAGCCGGTCCATCTGCCCGGGATAATCGACTTCGAAACGCGCCGCGTAGTCGCTGCTGCCTGCCATTGTCCGCCCCTCGTTTGACATGAACCTGCCGTGCACCGACGGCGACCCATTGCATGGTCCGAACCGTCCATCGCACCCCGCCGGGAGCCTAGCACGCCCGGGCGCGGCGTGGTCACGTCATCGCAGCGCCGAGATGGCTACGCATCTGCCGCTGTTAACCGCCGATAAACCATCTTTGCCCCGCCACACGGCTCTGGTATCAGCGGCCCATGTCCGTACCGCTCGACCATATTCGCAACTTCTCCATCGTCGCCCATATCGACCATGGCAAATCGACGCTCGCCGATCGGCTGATCCAGCTCACCGGTGGGCTGGAGCAGCGCGAGATGAAGGAGCAGGTGCTCGACTCGATGGATATCGAGCGCGAGCGCGGCATCACCATCAAGGCGCAGACCGTCCGGCTGACCTACAAGCACACCGACGGCGAGACCTACATCCTCAACCTGATCGATACGCCTGGCCATGTCGACTTCGCCTATGAAGTCAGCCGGTCGCTGGCCGCCGTCGAAGGCTCGCTGCTGGTCGTCGATGCCAGCCAGGGCGTCGAGGCGCAGACCCTCGCCAATGTCTACCACGCCATGGATGCCAACCATGAGCTGGTGACCGTGCTCAACAAGATCGACCTGCCCGCAGCGGACATCCCGCGCGTAAAACAGCAGATCGAGGACGTGATCGGTATCGATGCCACGGACGCGGTGGAGATTTCCGCCAAGTCGGGCCTCAACATCGACAAGGTGCTGGAAGCCATCGTCGAGCGCCTGCCGGCGCCGAAGGGCGATATCAACGCGCCGCTGAAGGCGCTGCTGGTCGACAGCTGGTACGACACCTATCTCGGCGTCGTGGTGCTGATCCGCGTCATCGATGGCACGGTGAAGAAGGGCCAGAAGATCCGGATGATGAACGCCAACGCGGCGTACGAACTCGACCGCGTCGGCGTGTTCACCCCAAAACTCGTCGATATCGGCGAACTCGGGCCCGGCGAGATCGGCTTTTTCACCGCCTCGATCAAGGAAGTGGCCGATACCAATGTCGGCGACACCATCACCGACGATCGCCGCCCGACCGCCAGCGCCTTCCCCGGCTTCCGCCCGGCGCAGCCGGTGGTGTTCTGCGGTTTGTTCCCGGTCGATGCCTCGGATTTCGAGGAGCTGCGCGCCGCCATGGGCAAGCTGAGGCTCAACGACGCGAGCTTCAGCTACGAGATGGAAACCTCAGCGGCGCTCGGCTTCGGCTTCCGCTGCGGCTTCCTCGGGCTCTTGCACCTCGAAATCATCCAGGAACGGCTGAGCCGCGAGTTCAACCTCGATCTGATCGCCACCGCGCCATCGGTGGTGTACGAGGTGCACCTCACCAATGGCGAGACGCTGCTGCTGCACAACCCGGCCGACCTGCCGGACGTGGTGCGCATCGACCACATCAGCGAGCCGTGGATCAAGGCCACCATCCTCACCCCCGACGAGTATCTCGGCTCGATCCTGAAACTCTGCCAGGATCGGCGCGGCATCCAGCGCAACATGACCTATGTCGGCAACCGCGCCATGGTCGAGTACGACCTGCCGCTCAACGAGGTGGTGTTCGATTTCTATGATCGGCTGAAGTCGATCTCGAAGGGCTATGCCAGCTTCGACTATACGCTCGCCGATTACCGCGAGGGCGACCTGGTGAAGCTGTCGATCCTGGTCAATGCCGAGCCGGTCGACGCGCTCTCGATGCTGGTGCACCGCAATGTCGCCGAAACGCGCGGCCGCATCATGTGCGAAAAGCTCAAGGACCTGATCCCGCCGCACCTGTTCGTGATCCCGATCCAGGCCGCCATTGGCGGCAAGATCATCGCCCGCGAAACTGTGCGCGCCATGCGCAAGGACGTGACGGCGAAGTGCTATGGCGGCGACGCGACGCGTAAGCGGAAGCTGCTCGAGAAGCAGAAGGCGGGTAAGAAAAAGATGCGCCAGTTCGGCAGCGTCGAGATCCCGCAGGAGGCGTTCATCAAGGCGCTGAAGATGGGGGATGAGTGAGGGTCGGCACCTTCTCAAACCATTCCAGAACCACCCTCAATAGCGCTCCGGCGTGCAAATCCCGCCGGAGATGCGCTACCTGGCCGCAGAAGTGGGGTTGTCAAAGCCCTCCGTTGGGCAGGGTTGCGTCTAACGCGTCATGAGGCCTAGTTCTTACGGGGAACAGCGACTCCGCCCTTGCGCTTGATGCCCGCTTCTACCCGGAAGATGTCCGGCACATTTATCTTGCCGTTTGCCCGCTCTTCCATGACCGCGATACTGATTAGTGCGGCAAGAAGAGCTGCCGGCCCATCGGTGTCCAGTTCCAGCTCTACTGGAGCGAGCCACCTGCCATTGCGTGCCGCGTGGATAATTTCTTGCACCACCCTTGAGCCGACCCATATTGAGAACAGCTCTAGCCGGTCAATTGGCACGAACTGACCGCGCAAGGCACCCAAGGCCGCGTCCATCCATCGATAGTCCTCTCGCAACTCCTCGAGGCGAGCCTCCGATGCCCTGCGAACTCCCTCGATTAGGCCAAGATGATCGACTGCTCGACCGGTAGGAACCGGCTGGTGCTCAGCGGCCTTCTGCCAAGCCGTGAGAAAGGTTCGGGGAGAGCAAGTGTTCTTAGCATCGCTCAGGTGAAGAGGAACCCACGTATACACCCTCCCTCGGCGGGCATCGGAACCCATATATTGCCCCGCGAGGGCATTCACCAAAAGCACCTGATCATCTGCGGCTGGCCGGTTGTACGTTCCGAATACCCGAAGCGCGCCAGTAGCAGAAACCGCCTCAGCAATTCTTACTAGCGCACTGCGACCAATGGAGCTCCGGCTAATCTCGAAAAAAAGCAATCCAAACAGCTCCGACGGCTGCCAACTTAGATTCACGTGATCATTCTTTAGTTTCGAACCGTCCGGAAACTGAAATAGTAACGGATCCGAATACTGATCAGGCCTAATGAATATCTTTACGCGAAACGACCTAAAGGACTTGAGACCGAGGGCCCGCTTCAGTAACGCCGACGTAAGCAGTCTAATCGTCTGCCAATCTGCAGCCAATCTATCTAGCGCGTCGAAGATGATTAGGACAATCCTGTTCTCGCCCGACATCTTGATGTCGGCAAGCGTCAGTGCTGTATCAAAGAGACTCGGTGACGACTTCAGCAGGTTGAGTGTGAGCCCGAGATCAAGGTCTTCAGGCTGTTGCAATGCGCTTTGCATCGCGCGATAGATCACGGCGCGCCAAATGTCGTCGGCCGAAAACCCATCAAGCAGAGCTCTGCTTATTGCATCTCGGGTGGGTGCCACCGGCGAAGCTCGGTCTGATCCATTGAAGCCGATGACTACGTCGGCTTTTGCAAGTGCTGGCTGACCGTACACCTTTGCGACCTCGGCCCGCACCGTAGGGTCGAGCAAGGCATGAGTCCAAAGACTCTTCCCCATTCCCCGGTTCCCAACGACTAGCTGCCTGCCCGGGTCAAGAACTGATCTGTGGCTGTCGGGCGTAAACACTCTGTCGAGCATAACTTGCTCGTTCGGTTCCACGCGGGATGCGGGACTAAGAGCCGCCAGGGCTGACCGCACATCTCGGAAATCCGGATCGCTAGGTTCGATTGAGAAGAGATCACTCACGGTCATGAACTGTAGCATGCCTTAGGTTGGCAATGGACCGCTCTAGTCCATCCAGAAACGGCCGAAACGTTTGTTCATAGAACGGCCGCGAGAGGTGGCTGTTCTCGCGAACAGGGTCGAACCCCACGAAACGCGTGTCGAACGGAATAACGAAAGGCGCATGTGGAGCATCAGGATCGTCTACCGCGAAATTTATCGCGACCCCTTGCCCCTCTTCGCCTCCCCCCTCTGTATCGTCAAAAGCGTCGTATAGGTTGTCAGCGAAAAGGTCATACAGGTTCGCGATGTACGCGCTGGCCGCGGGGTCACTCAAATCTGCTTTGGAGTATACCGGCTTCAACAGCAATCTCCAGTCGGCCGACCTCCCTGAGGTGAGGTCGCTCACTGCGAGCAATCGGAGCGCGGCGAACAAAGAGCGATAGCCTGAAATGGTCTGGTGCTGAGCAGTGCCGAACAACAAAACCAATGCACCCAGACTTAGGACGGCGGGAGCTGTGAGTTCCGCCAAACCGGCGCGGCTATCAATCAGGATGACGTCGTAGGATTCTCGACTGGCAAAGCGATCGATCATGGCAGCAATCTGCTGGCCAACTGTTACTGTGTCTCCCGCGGGAGTTACGTCCTCCACCATCGCCCTCGAAAGCTTTGGGAGCACGTTCTCTGGATGGCCGATAGATTCGCGTCCGAATGCAGGAATGACATCGACGCGACCAGTGCCCCCCCTGGTCATAGGACTAAGGCCAACGAAGTCCGCCAGGTCATCGTCGCTGATTGCACGGATGCCGTCCTCGACTAGGTAGTCAAGCACCCCAAATCGAGGAGTGCGCTCGGCTCCGAGAACGATGTCAGTAAGCCCCGGCGCCTCAAGGTCAAGGTCTATCAAGAGTACATTCTTGCCTCGCTCGGCCATGTCCATCGCTGAAACACTAAGCGCGGTAGAACGCCCGACACCTCCCTTGAGGCTGGCAAAGACGACACGCGGCGGGGAAGCGGGTTCGTTAAGAGGCGGTGTCATCCATCCCGACCCTACGATCCGCCTGTCAACGACCCAACAAGTTTTGTCGTCACCACCGAACGGTAAGCGCGATGCATCCTCAAGAATTAAGCTCGCTCCGGGATCGTCCAAAAATATGAGGGTGTCGCTACCTCGAGAGTAACCCTCTAACGCTGAAACGAAAATTTGGGTAAGCCGCGCTCGCTCTTCGGCCGTCGGCGATACAAGTCTCGCGACAAACGATAGCTTACCGGCACCATCGCGAAGTGCCACGCCGCTCTGAAGCGCTTCGACACCGAGTTCGCTCTCAACTAGATCGATCAGAACATTAAGCGATTCATCAAAGCCAACGCTCATCGTCACAACCCGATTTGGGCTACAAGCTTTTCGGCTTGTGCCTGCCACTTGTCGACCCATCCACCCTCGATCTCAGCGGTTGGAGCATAGCGCATGTCCGTATCCCAATTCTGAAACAGCGAACCATCGTTTGCGTACTTGAGAAGGTCTCCTTGTCGACGGCCACGTGCGCTTCGGCCTAGCATGGCTTTCAGGGCGGGGAAGTGCGCGTAAAATGGATCGTCACGCCTTTTGTCCTGTTCAAGCGGTTGCATTCCGCTTTCTCGCATGAGCTCTTTCAGCGCCAATTCGCCCGACAGGCCAAATAGGTAGCCCGCTACGGCCTTGCCAGCGGCACCAACTTTGGCGCAATCCCCCTCAACCAGAGCCTGTGCTACACGCAAATGTCGTCTGGCCGCTCCGGCCAAGTCTTGCCCGTAGGCCATGTTGCCCCCCCAAAAAACCTTTGTCGCAGACTGGGTTGAGTGTCGTCAATTGCAGGTAGCTCCGACGTTCAATTGGCAGCGGACTGTGCTTCTCGCATCGTTGCTGAGGATAGCGCGACCTACCCAGGTCCGCGCGTCGTACGCCGTCAGTCCGACCATCATCGGCAGGGGTGCGATCGTTGGCTTCATACCCTGCGGCGCTGGCCAGCAGCTGTTCGCGGTCGTCTCAGCGAGCCTCCCCACTGACGGCGTCACCCCCCGCCCGCCCCCAACGCAATCCCCATCGCCGCCCGCGCCGTCGCCTCATCGCACACCAGCGCACTCCCGAGCCCCGAACGCAGCACCGCCGCGATCGCGTGGGTCTTGTTGGCGCCGCCTGAGGCGAAGACCACGTTGGGCACCTTGCGCAACGCTTCGAGCGGCAGGGCGATGGCGCGGCGGTTGATCGGGTGGTCGATGGGCTGGCCGGCGGCATCGACGAATTGCGCCATGACGTCGCCCACCGCGCCCGCCGCCACCAGCTCGTCGATGCTCACGTCGCGGGGCAGGCCATAGCGCATCAGCAGCGAGCGCTCGGTCATATCGCCGATGGTCAACAGGATCAGGTCGTTGCGGCCGATCCGCTCGAACGCCTCCTGGAACACATCCTGCGTCATGATCGCGTCGTGCGATTGCGGGCTGCCAGCATAGATCGGGGCGGCGAGATAAGCGCAATCGGCGCCGAGGTGCCGCGCCAGATCGCCGGCGATGTCGAAGGTGTTGATCTCGATGCCGCGCGTCAGCCCGCCCATCACCGAGTTGACCAGCAGCTCGGGGCGCTTCAGCGACGGCATGTGCCGCACCGTCTCACGCAGGGTCGTGCCCCAGCCGACGCCCACCCCGGTCATGGTGCCATCGGCCAGCAGCTGGCCGACATAATCGGCGGTCGCCTGCCCCAGCAGCACCGGCACCAGCGCCGCATCCTCGGGGGTGGGCACGATGATGGCGCGTTTGAGCCCAAAAGCCTTGATCAGCTGCTGCTCGAGCTCGACGCATGAGGCGAGTTTCGAGTTGAGCGTGATGGTGACGAGGCCGGTGCGTCGGGCCTCGCTGATGATGCGGTTGACGCGCAGGCGGTTGGTGGAGAGCGCATCGGCGATCTCGCCCTGCGTGCGTCCCTCCATGAAATAGAGCCAGACGACGCGCACCGACATCTGCTCGTCCGACATGCCCTGCGGCGCTGGTATTGCCACGCTGATGTGCCCTCGCCCTCAGGTCCGGCTCAGCATGGACATGACTCCCGGGTCGGCTGTCAATCGCATCTCCATGGCAGTGTCATACATTTGTAACAGACGCTTGACATTTGTAAACGGTGACCACTAGCCTTCGTCTCCTCGCCGCCATGAAGCGGGTCACGCCGGAGCAACCGGCCAAGGAAAGACGGCGAGGCTCGAGAGGAGAGAAAAATGACAGGCAACAAACGCGGCCATGGTGCCGTGATCGGCCGGCTGCTGGCCGGCGCTGCCGTGGCGGCGCTGGTCTTGCAGGCCGGCGGGGCAATGGCGCAGGAACGCACCAAGATCGAATGGTGGCATGCGCTGGGTGGCCGGCTGGCCGAAATCGTCGACAAGCTGATCGTCGATTTCAACGCCAGCCAGGACAAGTACGAGCTGGTCGGCATCAACAAGGGCAATTACGAAGAGACCATGGCGGCGA
The DNA here is from genome assembly GCF_058806655.1 of Devosia sp. GW821-FHT12F11. Lineage (NCBI taxonomy): Bacteria > Pseudomonadati > Pseudomonadota > Alphaproteobacteria > Hyphomicrobiales > Devosiaceae > Devosia > Devosia sp. GW821-FHT12F11. The sequence goes on along the minus strand of NZ_JBXAPX010000001.1, from coordinate 855,153 downwards.
TGGTGGCCGCCTATCGCGTCGGCCAGCAGCCGACCCTGGTGCAGGCGGCCGAACGCGGCTTTCTCACCATGCTCAATTCCGGCGCCGTGGTGCCGGTGCCCGAGCTGATGCAGAACCAGGGCTATGACATCAAGTGGGACGACTTCGTCGCCCCGGTCGCTGGCTTCTTCCTCGTCGACGGCAAGCCGGCCGCAATGCCGTTCAACAGCTCGACGCCGATCTTCTGGTACAACGCCGACCACTTCAAGGCGGCCGGCTTCGACAAGCCCGGCGAGACCTGGCAGGAGATCGACACCCAGCTGCGCGCCATCAAGGAAAAGGGCGTGTCCGACTGCTCGATGGTGCTGGCCAACGATTTCTTCTGGAGCATGCTCGAGAACTACGCCGCCATCCAGGATCAGCCCTGGGGCACCAAGGCCAACGGCTTTGGCGGGCTCGATACCGAGTTCATCTTCAACCAGAGCCCGATGGTGGTGGGCCAGCTGGAACGGCTGCAGAGCTGGATGAACGATGGCGTGCTGCAGCTGGCCGGACAGGGCCTTGCCCCCGACCAGCTGTTCACCTCGGGGCAGTGCTCGACCTTTGTTGCCTCGACCGCGGCGCATGCCGGCGTCGAGTCGACGGCCAAGTTCAACTGGAGCGCCACCTTCCTGCCGCACGAGGCAGGGGTCGAGCCCAAGAACAGCACCATCGGTGGTGGCGCCCTGTGGGTGATGAAGGGCGAGACGGACGCCGAATATGCCGGCGCCGCGGCGTTCCTCGATTTCGTCGCCTCGCCGGCCACCCAGGCCTGGTGGAGCAAGGAAACCGGCTATGTGCCGGTGACCATGACCGCCTACGAGGCGATCAAGGCGGATGGCTATTATGACGAGCACCCGACCCGGGAAATCGCCATCCTGCAGTTGAGCCGCGGCACGCCGACCGACAACTCGCGCGGCTTCCGCTTCGGCAACCACAACCAGTCGATGCAGCTGCTGGTCAAGGAAGTGCAGAGCGTGTGGACCGGCGAGAAGACGGCGCAGCAGGCGCTCGACGCGGCGGTCGAGCAGGGCAATCAGATCCTCCGCCAGTATGAGAAGCTCCATGCCGGCGGCTGAGGGCAGCATCGAGATCGGGGGCGGCGCCAGCCGTCGCCCCCGGACGTCGGGCGGGCTGGCGCTCGGCCGGCTGTTCCCGCGCGCCTCGCGCGCCGGGCTGAAGACCGCGCATTTCCACCAGCCGTGGCTGGCCGCGGGGCTGCTGACGCCACAGCTGCTGATCCTCGTCTTCTTCTTTTTCATTCCGTCCTACAAGGCGCTGTCGCTGGCCTTCGTGCAGGTCGATCCGTTCGGCGGCATCCAGATCTTCGTCGGGCTCGACAATTTCCTCGCGCTGTTCGCCAGCGCCGATTACCGCGACAGCGCGGTGTTCACGCTGTGGTTCTCGGTGGTGCAGAATGTGCTGACGCTCGGGCTCGCGGGGCTGTTCGCCTTCGCGACCGACTATGTCATTCGCGGGCGCGGCCTCTATCGCAGCATCATCCTGATGCCCTATGCCATCGCGCCGGTGATCTCCGGGGTGATCTGGGCGTTCCTGTTCAACCCGGCGGTCGGGCCGATTGCCGAGATGCTGCAATCGCTCGGCATTCCGTGGGACCCGAACCGGCGGCCGTTCGATGCGCAGCTGCTGGTGATCATCGCCTCGGTCTGGAAGCATGTCTGCTACGACTACATCTTCCTCGTCGCGGCGCTCCTCGCGGTGCCCGCCTCGCTGCTCGAAGCGGCGACGCTCGACGGCGCCGGGCATATCCGCCGGTTCTTCGCCATCTCGGTGCCGCTGATCACGCCGACCATCTTCTTCCTCATCGTCATGAACTTCGTCTACGGCCTGTTCGAGACCTTTGGCGTCATCGACGCGATGACGCGGGGCGGGCCGGCCGGGGCGACCAACAGCCTCGTCTACAAGGTCTACCAGGATGGCTTCGTGCAGCTCGACCTCGGCTCGTCCGCCGCCCAGTCGGTGGTGCTGATGATCGTCGCCGTGGTGTTCACGGTGCTGCAGTTCCGCGCCCTCGAGCGCAAAGTCAATTACGGGGTGTAGCGATGGTGGGCCGTAGCCTGACGCTCTCGATCTTCTGCCATGCGGTGCTGCTGGTCGGCGCCGCGGCGGTGTGCGTGCCGCTCTATTTCGCCCTGGTGGCAGGCTCGCTGACGCTGCAGGAAGTGCAGCAGACGCCGTTCCCGCTGCTGCCGGGGGCGCACCTGATCGACAACCTCGCCACCGCCTGGAACGAGGGCAATTTCTCGCGCGCCTTCCTCAATTCGATCATCGTGACGCTGGGGATCGTGGTGGGCAAGCTCGTCGTGTCGCTGCTCGCCGCCTTCGCCATCACCTATTTCCGCTTCCCGTTCCGGATGACGGCGTTCTGGCTGATCTTCGTGTCGCTGATGCTGCCGGTCGAGGTGCGGATCATTCCGACCTATGAGGCAGTGGCCGATGCCGGCGGGCCGCTGCGCTGGGTGGTCGGCACGATCGGGCTGTCGGGGCTGGTCGAAAGCCTCACCGGCTACCGGCTCGAGGCGGCGCTGCAGTGGAACCTCGTCAACTCCTATGCCGGGTTGATCCTGCCGCTGATCGCCTCGGCCTCGGCGACCTTCCTGTTCCGCCAGTTCTTCCTGACAGTGCCGGACGAGCTGTGCGAAGCGGCCAAGCTCGACGGGGCGGGGCCGCTGCGCTTCTTCTGGCATGTGCTGCTGCCGCTGTCGCGCGCCAATATCGCGGCGCTCGGCATCATCCTCTTCCTGTTCGGCTGGAACCAGTACCTGTGGCCGCTGCTGTTCACCACCGGCCCGGAGATGCAGACGGCGATCCTGGGGCTGAAGGAGCTGGTCCCCGTTTCCGACGCGGCGCCGGCCTGGAACATCGCAATGAGCGCGGCTTTGTTCGTCATGCTGCCGCCGGCCCTGGTGATCCTCGTCATGCAGCGCTGGTTCACCCGCGGGTTGGTCGATGCGGGGAAGTGAGGTGGCAGGGGCTGTTGCTTTTTTTGGAGAGCCATGGCGGTGCAGCACCGCCACCGGCTCCTCTTATGCGCTTGCCCTCTCCCGCAAGGGGGGAGGAGACGCCAACACTGACGCCGGTGTTCTGGTCTCCCTCCCCCTTGCGGGGAGGGGACAGGGGTGGGGGTACGTTTCCCGCGTAGGCTCGTCAGTCCTCTGGGTCCGTCCAGGGCCAAGAGCGGTGCGGCGATCGCCTTCTCCCCTTGTGGGAGAAGGTGCCCGAAGGGCGGATGAGGGGTCCGCGGAACGAAGTGTAGCGCGATCCGAGCGAAGCGAGGAGCGATCCAGTACGCGGAGAGATACCCCTCATCCGGCCTCCGGCCACCTTCTCCCACAAGGGGAGAAGGCACTCCAACCACTGTCTGTGCTCCAGCTACTGCCCTTTCACGTATTCCCCTGAAGGAACTCTACGATGGTAATGATCATCGGCCACCGCGGTGGCCGGAACCTGTGGCCGGAGAATTCGCTCTCCGGCTTTCGAAAGCTGAGGGCAATGCCGGTCGAGGGCGTCGAGTTCGACGTGCACCTCACCACCGATGGCGAGCTGCTGGTGATCCATGACCCGACGCTCGACCGCACCACCGACCACAGCGGCCCGGTCGCAGCGCTCCCGGCAGGAGAGCACCGCAACGTCCGGCTCAAGGACAGCAACGGCGAGGCGATCCCGACGCTCGAGGAGGTGCTCGAGATCTTCCGTGATGGCACGATGGAGCTGCATGTGGAGCTGAAGGCCGGCGTCGGCCACGTCGCTTATCCCGGGCTCGAAGCGCAAGCTGCGGCATTGATCGACCGGTTCGGGCTGGCCGAGCGCAGCATCCTCACCAGCTTTCACGAAGAGATCCTCATCGAGATCGGCCGGGTCGCGCCGCATATCCGCCGGCTCTCGTCGTTCGACCGCAACTCGGCCGAGCGCCTGGGGCTCAAAGCGGGGCTCGACACCATGCTGGAGCTCTCGCACATCGTCGCGGTGGAAAAGAGCCTGCTGCTCGCCGAATGGGACGCCATCACGGCCCAAGTGCCGCTCGAGCGGCTGGGCGCCTGGGTGCCGAACGAAGAGGCGGACCTGAAACTCTGGCTCGACAAGCCGATCCGCCAGATCACCACCGACCGCCCCGATCGGGCCGTCAGCATCCGGGGCGCTGAGGCGTGATGATTTCCGATTTGAGGCCGCCCCGCGCGGCGGCCACGCTCGACCATATCGGGCTTGTGATCTTCGACTGCGACGGTGTGCTGATCGACAGCGAGCCGATCGCCAGCCGCACGCTGGCCGAAGCGCTGGCGGCGGCCGGTGTCGCCATCACGCCACAGGAGGCGCATCGACGCTTCACCGGCAATTCCGAGCGGGATATCCGCGCCATGTGCGCCAGGGATTATGGGCTAGAGGATCTTGAGGGCCTGTTCACCGGCTGGCACCAGCGGCTCTATGCCGAGTTCGCCACGACGCTCACCGCCATGCCGGGAATTGCCGAAGTCGTCGCGGCGCTCGAGCGGCCGAAATGCGTCGCCTCCAACAGCACGCTCGAGCGGCTGGGTGCGAGCCTCGGTAAGCTGCCGCTGTGGCAGAGCTTTGCGCCGTTCGTGTTCAGCGCCGAACAGGTGAAACGGCCGAAGCCCGCGCCCGACCTGCTGCTTTACTGCGCGAGAGAGCTCGAGGTGGATCCGTCGCGCTGCGTCATGGTGGATGACAGCCCGCACGGCATCAGCTCGGCGGTTGCCGCCGGCATGGTGCCGATCGGCTTTGTCGATCCGGCCGATCCGCGCCCGGGACGGCGCGCCCTGCTCAAGGCGGCGGGGGCGTTCCGTGTCGCCATGGGCGCCGAGGAACTGCCGGCCGCGCTTGCCGCCGCCGACGACGCACTGGCATCAAGGACGCAGAGAGCGGGGGAAATGCAGTGAGCGCCAACCTCAACGGAAAAGTCGCGGCGATCACCGGCGCCGCCTCAGGGATCGGGCTCGAATGTGCGCGGACGCTGCTCGCGGCCGGGGCGCGCGTCGTGCTGGTCGACCGCGCCGCCGACAGACTGCAGCAGCTCTGCACTGAGCTCGGCCCGAACGCCATGCCGCTGGTGATCGACCTCACTGAGCCAAAGAGCGTGGCGCAGATGCCGCAAGGGATCCTCACGCAGGCGGGGCAACTCGACATTTTCCACGCCAATGCCGGCGCCTATGTCGGGGGCGATTTCGCCGCTGGCGACCCGGACCAGTGGGACCGCATGCTCAACCTCAACATCAATGCGGTGTTCCGCTCGGTGCACGCGGTGCTGCCGCACATGATCGAGCGAAAGACCGGCGACATCATCGTCACGAGCTCGGTGGCCGGCGTGGTGCCGGTGGTCGGCGAGCCGATCTACACCGCCTCCAAGCACGCCATGCAGGCGTTCGTGCACACCCTGCGCCGGCAGCTGAAACAGCACGGCATCCGGGTGGGCGCCGTGCAGCCGGGGCCAGTGGTCACGGCGCTGCTGAGCGACTGGCCCAAGGAAAAGCTCGAGGCGGCATTGGCGGCCGGCGACCTGATGGAGCCGACCGAGGTGGCGGAAGCGGTGCTGTTCATGCTGACCCGATCGCGCAAGGTGACGATCCGCGACCTCGTCATCCTGCCGCAGAGCAATGATCTCTGAGATGGCGCAGCAGCATTTCATCGGCGTGGATGTCGGCACCGGCAGCGCCCGCGCCGGCGTGTTCGACGCAAACGGCCGGCAGCTCGGCGTCGGCAAGCACGACATCAAACTGTTCCAGGCGGCTGGCGACATCGCCGAGCAATCGAGCGCGGACATCTGGGCCGCGGTCTGCCGCAGTGTCCGCCAGGCGGTAAGCGCCGCGGGCGTCGTGCCCGAGAGCATTGCCGGCATCGGCTTTGATGCGACCTGCTCGCTGGTGGTGCTGGGGGAAGGTGGCCGGCCAGTCTCGGTCAGCGCCTCGGGGGACAGCGACCGCAACATCGTCGTCTGGATGGATCACCGGGCTCGCGAACAGGCGGCGCGGATCAACCGCGGCGGGCACGCAGTGTTGCGCTATGTCGGCGGTTCCATCTCGCCCGAGATGCAGACGCCGAAGCTGCTCTGGCTCAAGGAGCAGATGCCGAAGAGCTTCGAGAGCGCCTGGCAGTTCTTCGACCTGCCGGATTTCCTCAGCTGGCGCGCCACCGGCAGCCTCGCGCGCTCGATCTGCACGGTGACCTGCAAATGGACGTACCTCGCGCATGAGCAGCGCTGGGACGCCGACTATTTCCGCGCCATCGGCCTCGGGGTGCTGGCCGATGAAGGCTTTGCCCGCATCGGCACCGAAATCGTCGCGGCCGGCACGCCGCTGGCGGACGGGCTGCTGCCGGAGGCCGCCGCGGACCTCGGCCTCGTGCCCGGTGTGCCGGTGGCCGCCGGGCTGATCGATGCACATGCGGGCGGGCTCGGCACGGTCGGCGCGCAGGATGGCAGCGGCAGCGTCGAACGGCGCATGGCCTATGTGTTCGGCACCTCGGCCTGCACGATGACCTCGACGGCAGAGCCGGCATTCGTCGATGGCGTCTGGGGGCCGTACTTCTCGGCCATGGTGCCCGGGTTCTGGCTCAGCGAAGGCGGCCAGTCGGCCGCCGGGGCGGCGATCGAGCAACTGGTGCGCTTCCACCCCGCCGCAGCCGAGGCCGAGGCGAAAGCCAAAGCCGGGGGCCTCGGGCTGGTCGCCTGGCTGAGCCGCACAGCCGCGGAGCGGCTGAGGCAGACTGACGTGCCGGCGCTGGTCGGCGGCCTGCACGTGGTGCCCGAATTCCTCGGCAATCGCGCCCCGTTCGCCGATCCGGAGGCCCGGGCAATGGTCGCCGGGCTCGGCATGGAGCGCGGGCTGGACAGCCTTGTCGGGCTATATGTCGCCGGCGTCGCAAGCCTCGGCTATGGCGTGCGGCAGATCCTTGCCGCCTCGCGCCGGCAGGGCATCGCCATCGACGAGATCGTGGTCAGCGGTGGCGCGGCCCAATCGCCGCTGGTGCGGCAGCTGCTCGCCGACTCGACCGGGGTCGGGGTGTCAGCGCCCGAGGCTGAAGAGCCGGTGCTGCTGGGCTCGGCCATACTCGGCGCAGTGGCTTCGGCCCGCTATGCCGACGCGGCGGCCGCCATGGCGGCCATGTCGCACATCGCCGAACGCTACCAGCCTTCGGCCGCGACGCGCACCTGGCACGACAAGCGCTTCGCCGCGTTCGAGACCTTGCAGGGCGCCGGCCGCCAGATCCGCTGAGCGGCCGCCGACTGATGACCCGACGCAGCACTCCCCGCGACTTTCATCGAGCGTTCACCTAAGCTCGGCCAGTCTTCCGTCCCCGAACTGCCGGAAACCTGCCGATGTCCACCCTCGCCGCGCTCGCCGTCTCGCTACCGCTCGAAACGCTCAGGCCGGGCGACCGGCTCACCACCGAGGGCAGCTATTCGGGCCGGCTCTACCTGCTCGAATCCGGCCGGCTGACCGTGTCGCGCGATGGCGTCGACATCGCCCATATCGACGAGCCCTGGGCGATCATCGGCGAGATGGCGGTGCTGCTCGCCACGCCCCACAGCGCCACCGTCACCGCCGAGACCACGGTGCGCGTGCGGGTCATCGAGGAAGCACTCGACGTCCTGTCACAGAACCCGGATTTCGCCCTCCACATCGCCACCCTCGCCTGCGCCCGCCTCAACGCCACCTCCGCCCTCCTCGTCGACCTGCGCCGCGGCGCCGAAGGCAAGAAGCAGGAGCAGGCGCTGATGAGCCGGATCCTGACTGCGATGCTGGCGACGCCGAAAGTGACGGGGCGTGGGGGCAAGTGGGCGGATCACGAGTAGCCGAGCCGAGCGCGCTCCTCGTCCGGCGGCGATGACTAGCCCTTGCGCCGTCCCCAACCGAAGAAGCTGAATCCGCGGCGCGGCGCAGGGGGTGGGTCTCGCGGCGCAAGCAGCATAGCTCCGGCCGCTGCCAACTGGCGGAGATCGTCATCCGGCGCCATTCGTGCCGCGGCAACTTCGCGATCAGTGACGAGCTCGAGGGCTGCGGGTGAGATGTTGCCGTCGGGTTGGACGCACTCGCTGATGAGCATGAGATTGTACTCTTCGCGGCGCGAGGTTTGGAACAGTTCGCGGTCCTCAGCGCTCAGACTACCGCTGCGCTCAACCATGTTCATCACCGCCATATAGGCTTGCAGCAGGGCGCCGCGTCGGCTTCCGGCGCAGTTTGGTACGCCGTGACGATCTCAGCCCGAGCGGCGTTCCAATCGAACTTAGCACCAGCGGCCGCACTGCTTAGCCGCTCCAGGAGTTCGACGGTGCTCATTCGGATGCTCCCTTAGCCCTCGGTGGCCATCATATCCAGCGCTTGCCGCCCGACAAGCTGCGACGGAGGTTACCCCCTCCCCCATTGACTCACCTCCGCATCCTCCGCTAATACGCATTAGCAGCTAATACGCATTAGCAGCGCGAGAGACGTCGAGGAGGACGGCTTGGCCAAGGCGGGACGGCTCACACAGCGGGATATTGCGCGCATCGCCGGCGTGAGCCAGGCGACGGTGTCGCTGGTGCTGAATGATGCCAAGGCAGCGGCAGGGCGCATTCCCGACGAGACGCGCGAGCGGGTGCAGAAGGCGATCCGCGAGACCGGCTATGTCGCCGACCCGATCGCCCGCCGCATGGCCAAGGGACTGAACCGCATTCTCGGGGTGTTCACCTACGAGCCGGCTTTCCCCAGCGCGCAGGCGGATTTCTTCGCCCCGTTCCTGTTCGGCATCGAGGAGACGGCGCAGACGCTGGGCTATGACCTGCTGCTGCTCACCGGCGCGCCGGCCAATCGCGGCAAACGCAAAATCTTTGACGAGAACAACCGGCTGCGGCTGGCCGATGGCTGCGTGATCCTCGGGCGTGAGTTCGACCGGGCCGAGCTGAAGCGGCTGGTCGCCGGCGACTATCCGTTCGTCGCCGTCGGTCGCCGTGATCCCATTGGCGGCCCGACCGGCGCGCCGGTGCCCTATGTCGGCGCCGATTATGTCGAGGCGACCGCCGAGATGGTGCGGCGCGCCAAGGCCAAGGGGCATACCAAGCTTGCCTATGTCGGGCCCAGCCAGGGCGCCGAATCCTCGGTCGACCGCTGGGCCGGCTTTGCCTCCGCGCTCGATGGAGCGGAGCTGGTGCTGCATATCCCTGAGGTCGGCGGCAGGGCGTTGCCGATGCTCGAGGCGATCCGTGCGTCAGGCGCGACCGTGGTGTTCTTCACCGAAATGGCCGACGCGGTGATCGTCGATGCCGCGGCGCGCTCGCAGAACCTCGCGGTGCCGGGTGACCTCTCCATCGTCGTGCTCGGCAGCCACCTGAGGCCCATGCAGTCGGGCACCCGTTTCACCACCTTCTCGGTGCCGCGCGAGGAAATGGCGCGGCGCGCTACGCAGATGCTGTGCGAGCGGATCGAGGCCGGCTCGGCAGGCGAGCAGGTGGTGCTGCCATGCGAGCCGGTCGAGGGCGACACCCTCGGCGCCATCCACCCCAGCGACGGAGTGAAGAGTTGACCGGCTCTTCCCACCCCATCGCGACCAACCAGACGGATTTGAAGTGAAAGAATATTCGGCAGATATCGCGATCATCGGTGGCGGCCTCGGCGGCGTGGCGGCGGCGCTCGGCGCGCTGCGCTCGGGCCGCAGTGTGGTGATGACGGAAGAGTTCGACTGGCTGGGCGGGCAGATGACCAGCCAGGCGGTGCCGCCCGACGAGCACAGCTGGGTCGAGCAGTTCGGCATCACCCGCTCCTACCGAGCGCTGCGCAACGGCATCCGGCAATACTATCGCGACCACTATCCGCTCACCGAGAAGAGTCGCGCCTGGGGCGACCTCAACCCCGGCGCCGGGTTCGTGTCGCGGCTCTGCCACGAGCCGCGCGTCGGGCTGGCGGTAATGGAAGCGATGCTGATGCCCTATCGCGGCGGCGGCAAGCTCACCGTGCTGCAGCCCTACAAGCCGATCTCGGCGGAAGTCGATGGCGACCGGGTGCGGGCGGTGACGCTGAGGCATCGCGACAGCGGCGACACCATCGTCGTCACCGGCAAATACATCATCGAGGCCACCGAGCTCGGCGACCTGTTGCCGATGACCGGCACCGAATATGTCACCGGCTTCGAGAGCCAGCGCGACACCGGCGAGCCTTCGGCACCGGGCGAGGCGCAGCCGACCAACTCGCAGGCGGTGTCGATCTGCTTTGCCATCGACCATGTCGATGGCAACCAGGTGGGCGACAAGCCGCGCAACTACGACAAGTGGCGCGCCTATACCCCGAGCTTCTGGGGCGCCCCGCTGATCGGCTTCGTCGCGCCGCATCCGCGCACGCTCGAAACCACGGTGCGGAGTTTTACCCCGAACCCGGATGACGACCCGACCCTGGTCGATGCCGACCAGCGCAAGAACCCCGGCGACGGGAACCTGTGGACCTTCCGGCGCATCGCGGCGCGGCGCAATTTCGTCGACGGTGCTTACGCCTCCGACATCTGCCTCGTGAACTGGCCGATGCTCGACTATTTCGAGCACCCAATCATCGATGTGCCAGAGGCGGTGTACAACGAGCGCATCCGCGATGCCGCCGACCTCGCCTATTCGGTATTCTACTGGCTGCAGACCGAGGCGCCGCGCGAGGATGGCGGCCAAGGTTTCCCGGGCCTGCGGCTGCGCGGGGACATCACCGGCACCAACCATGGCCTCGCCATGGCGCCCTATATCCGCGAGAGCCGCCGCATCAAGGCGGTGACCACCATCGTCGAGCAAGACCTGTCGTACGACGTGCGTGGCGAGCGCGGCGCGGTGAACTATCGCGACAGCGTCGGCATCGGCATGTACCGGATCGATCTCCACCCCTCGACCGGCGGCGACAACTATATCGACGTGGCCTCCTGCCCGTTCGAGATCCCGCTCGGGGCGCTGCTGCCGGAGCGCACCACCAACCTGATCCCCGCCGGCAAGACCATCGGCACCACCCACATCACCAATGGCTGCTACCGGCTGCACCCGGTGGAGTGGAACATCGGCGAGGTCGCCGGGCTACTGGCTGCCTACTGCCTCAACCATGGCGTCACGCCGCACCAGGTGCAGGCCGACGACGCACTGCTGACCGACTTCCAGGCCCGGCTCTACGCTGAAGGCATCGAAACCCGCTGGCCCGACGTCAGGGGCTACTGACCCCTAGGCGGCCCGGTACGGGCCGCTTCAACCCACCGGGCACTCAGAAGACAACGACCAGACCAACGACGACCAGAAGACGACGACAAAGGAGGAAACCATGAAACTGTTCGACCTGAGACTGGCGGCTCTCGCCGCCGGCATCGCCATCCCGATGGCGGCTGTCCCTACCCTCGCCCAGGATATCCGCATGGCGATCTGGAGCGCCAACGAGGCGCACCTCCAGCTCTTCAACGAGATCGCCGCCGCCTACACGGCGCAGCATCCGGACGTGAAGGTCAGCTTCGACTCGCTGCCCTTCGACGGCTACACCACGACGCTGACCACGCAGATCGCCGGCGGCAACGCCCCGGACCTCGCCTGGATCCTCGAGACCACGGCGAGCGATTTCGTCAGCTCAGGCGCGCTGGCGCCGCTCAAGGCGACGTTCGAAGCGGCTCCCGACTACAACCTTGCCGACGTGACCGAGAGCGCGCTGGCACTGTGGACGGCCGACGGCGAGATCTACGCCTATCCGTTCTCGACCTCGCCGTTCGGCATGTTCGTCAACAACGACCTGATCAAGGCCGCTGGGCTGGAGACCCCGGCAGAGCTGATCGCCAAGGGCGAATGGACCTGGGACAAGGCCGAGGCGATCAACACCGCCGTCGCCGCGTCGGGCAAGCAGGGCCTCATCGTCCGCGATTTCGACTACAAGGTGTGGGACAACCTCGCCGCGATCTGGAATGGCTGGGGCGCTTCGCCGTGGAGCGCCGACGGCAAGACCTGCACGTTTACAGAGCAGCCGATGGTCGATGCGATGAGCTTCATCCACAAGGCGATCTTCACCGACAAGGCGATCCCCGGCCCCGGCGTCACCGCCGATTTCTTCGCCGGCGATGCAGCGATGACCATCACGCAGATTTCCCGCGCTTCGCTCCTGCCCAAGGAGAACCCGTTCAGCTGGGACCTGGTGCCGCTGCCGTCCGGCCCGACTGGTGAGTATGCGGTGATCGGCCAGGCCGGCATCGGCGTCTTCGCCTCGGGCAAGAACCCTGCGGTTGCCGCCGACTTCCTCGCCTTCTTCACCAACCCGGACAATGCCAAGAAGCTGGCAAAGTTCTTCCCGCCGCCGCGCTCGAGCCTGCTCAATGCCGAAGTGCTCGGCGCCGCCAACCCGCTGCTCTCGGCCACCCAGATCGAGAACGTGGTGATCAAGGGCATCTCGACCGGCAAGGTGAAGCCCGGTCATGCCGGCTTCGCCGAAATCCAGCAGACGGCCCGCGCCGCGCTCGACGCGCTGTGGGTCGCCGATGCCGACGTGCCGGCGGTGCTGAAATCGGTGTGTGACCGGATCCAGCCGATGCTGTGATGACGTGGGTGGGCGTGGGCCGCTGCGTGTGGCTCACCCCTCACCCGTCTCGCGCTATCCACCCTCTCCCCGACGGGGAGAGGAACAGAGGTGACCACGGCGCTGTCCGAATGCTTCTCCCCGTCGGGGAGAAGGTGGCCCGCAGGACCGGATGAGGGGCGCGAGCCCGTGTCTTCGAGGAAACTATTCAATGCCCATTGCCGCCCCCAGCATTGACCGATCGCGCCAGCGGCCGTTCTGGACCATGGAGCGGCGCGACAGCCTCGCGGGTTATCTGTTCATCGCGCCGCAGTTGATTGGCATCGTCTTGTTCGTGCTGATCCCGCTCGGGCTGGTGGTCTGGTACTCGCTGCATGAGTGGAACGTCTTGGCCGGGACATTCCGCTTCGTCGGCGATGCCAACTACCAGAAACTCGCGGCCGATCCGGCGCTGCCGGAAGTGCTCGGCGCCACGGCGATCTTTTCGGCCGGGCTGGTGGTGTTCAACCTCTCCCTCGCCCTGCTGCTGGCGATCCTCGTGAACCAGAAGCTCAAGGGCATCACGGTGTTCCGCACCATCTTCTTTTCGCCGGTGGTGGTGTCGCTGGTGGCCTGGACCATCGTCTGGAGTTTTTTGCTGCAGGCCAATGGCGGCATCAACGGGCTGCTGCAGGTGATCGGCATTAGCGGGCCCAACTGGCTCCGCTCGCCGCCCACCGCCATGGCTTCAGTCATCGTGGTGCAGGTGTTCAAGAATGTCGGGCTCAACATGGTGCTGTTCCTCGCGGCGCTGCAGGGCGTGCCGCGCGAGCTCTACGAAGCAGCGCGGGTCGATGGCGCTAGCCGCTGGACGCAGTTCCACTCGATCACCGTGCCGCTGATCTCGCCGACCATCCTCCTCACCATGATCATCACCATTGTCGGCTCACTGCAGGTGTTCGCGCAAATCGCGGTGCTGACGCAGGGCGGGCCGGGGATGTCGACCACGGTGCTGGTCTACTACCTCTATCAGCAGGCCTTCCAGTTCCACCGCTTTGGCTACGGCGCCACCATCTCGATCCTGCTGTTCGTGATCGTCGCGGTGCTGACCTTCGCGCAGTGGCAGATGCGCAAACGGATCGTCTTCTATGAAAACTGAGCTCTCCCCTAACGACATGTCGCCGCGCGCCCGCGTCGCGCTCTATGGCCTCTTGTGCGTGCTGGCCATCCCCTTCGTCTTTCCGACCTGGTGGATGGTGACGAGCTCGGTAAAGCCGATCTCGGACATCTTCGCCTTCCCGCCCGAACTGATCCCGTCGCGTTTCGACTGGTCGACCTACGCGCAAGTGTTCAAGCTGCAGCCGTTCGCGCAGCAATACTGGAACTCCTGCTACATCGCGGCGATCGTCACGGTGGGGACGATGGCGGTCTCGTCGATGGCCGGCTATGCCTTCGCGCGCATCAAGTTCCCCGGCGCCAACCTGATCTTCATGGTCGTGCTGCTGGGGCTCCTGATCCCCTCGGAAGTCACCATCGTGCCGCTGTTCCAGATGTTCCTCAAATGGGGGCTGGTGAACACCCACTGGCCGCTGATCCTCGTGCCGATCTTCGGCGCGCCCAGCGTCTTTGCCACCTTCGTGATGCGGCAGTTCTTCATCGCGCTGCCGGTGGAGCTCGAGGAAGCGGCGCGGGTCGATGGGCTGAGCCGCTTCGGCATCTTCTGGCAGATCGCCCTGCCGCTGGCGAAGCCGGCGCTGGCGGCGGTCGCCATCTTCACCTTCCTCCACTCGTGGAACCTCTATCTCGAGCCGATCGTCTTCCTCACCACCCCGGGTAATTTCACCCTGCCGCAGGCGCTGACCCAGTATGTCGACGTCTACCAGGGACCGATGTGGAACACCCAGCTCGCCGCTGCGACGCTCACCGCCCTGCCGGTGCTGGTGGTGTTCATTTTTGCGCAGCGCCAGTTCATCGAAGGGCTGGCTCATACTGGACTCAAGGGTTGACCGATGCGAGGCGCATCGGGAGCTGGCTCATACTGGACTGAAGGGCTGACGGATGATCGAAGCTGCAATGCGCGCCGGGCAATTGCCGGTGCTGGTATCCCTCGGCCGACATGATCTCGACCTCGCCAAGGCGGCGGTCGATGCCGGGGTGTTCGGGCTGAAGTTCCACCTCAACGCCTATCACCGGGCCAGCGGCACCACGTTCGGCAGTTTTGCGGAGGAACGGAGCTTCATCGAGGCGCTGGCGAAACTGGGTAAACCCATGCTGGTGATGAGCGGGCAGGAAACCCAGCCAAGCCTCGATGAGTTGGAGGCACTTGCCGATTACGGCGTCGAGGGCTGGAACATCTATCTGAAGCACGTGCAGCCGCAGCTGCTGCAGTCACGGCTGAAGCCGATCCTGGCGCTCGACAGCGACAGCGGTGAGGCCGATATCGACGCCATCCGCGCCATTCCCCGCGCGATGGTCGAGGCCTCGATCGGGCGCTTTGCCGAGTATGGTCAGCCGCTCAACGACGCCGACCTCGCGCGCTTTGCCGAGATCGTCACGATGTCGGATCGCCCGGTGATCGCGCCGAGCCAGAAGAAGTTCACCGCAGCGGATGCACCGCGGCTCAAGGCGGCGGGGATCGGGGCGATACTGGTTGGCGCCGTGGTGACGGGGCTGGAGCCGGACGGGCTGCGGCGGGCAGTGGCGCCGATCGTGGAGGCGGCGCGGGTGGCAACGGTCCGAACCAGCACTGGTGCGCGCTGACCCCCACCCTGTCCCCTCCCCGCAAGGGGGAGGGATCAAGGGTGGGGGTCCACAGCCACCGGGGTGGAGGAAGTGCGCGAGTGCCCCTCACCCCGGCGTCGGTCCCGTGACCACCGGCCGGGCCGGGTCGGCGCTCCAGGCGCTCCACGAGCCGACGAACAGCGCCGCGGGCTGGCCGAGGCTGGCGAGGGCGACGATGTCGTGTGCCGCCGAAACACCGGCGCCGCAGGAGACGCCGACGTCCGCGCCCAGCGCGCCAAGTGCTGCGAAGCGCAGGCGCAGGTCTTCGGCCGAGGCGAAAGTGCCTGCGGCCGAGAGGTTGCCCCTGGCCGGGGCGTTCAGCGCGCCGGGAATGTGGCCACTGGTCTCATAGGCATTGGCGTCGCGGGCATCGAGCAGCACGCCGCGGTGCGGCTGCAGGGCGGCGGCATCGGCATCGAGCACCGGCAGGTGGCCGGGGCTGAGCCTGATATTGCCGAGGTCCGGGACGCGGGTCAGCTCGGCCGTGGCGTAACCGGCCGCGAGCCAGCTGCCGAGCCCGCCATCGAGCAGACGCACGTTTTCAATGCCGGCCCAACGCAGTACCCACCAGGCGCGCGCCGCCTGCAGCCCGTTCTTGTCGTCATAGACGACCACCGGTGCGCCCTCGCGAATGCCCCAGCGGCGGGCATTCGCCTCGAGCTCGGCGATATCGGGCAGCGGCCGGTTGCCGAGCGTGCCGCCACCGGGCCCGGCAAGCTCGGTAGCGAGATCCACCGGCACGGCGCCGGGCAGACCGGTGCTGCGCGCGTCGGTCGTGCCCGGGCGAACACCGCCGATATCGAGCAGCACCGGTGCCCGGCCGGCAGCTAAGAGGGCGTCGAGTTCCCTCGCGGTAATCAGCACCCTGGCGCGATGGTCGATGGTCATCCGATTACTCCGCGGCGTCGGCATGCTTGATCAGGGTGTTGGCCGGGACCTCGAGGCCGAGGTGGTCGCGGAAGGTCGGGCCGGAATAGTCCTTGCGGTAGATGCCGCGGGCCTGCAGCAGCGGCACCACCAGATCGGCGAAGGCGGAAACCGCGTCGGGCACATAGGCGGGGAAGATGTTGAAACCATCCGCCGCCCTCTCGTTGAACCAGTGCTCGATGTAATCGGCGATTTCGGTGGGGTTGCCGACCACCACCGCGCCCATGCCGGTGATCCCGAGGATCAGGTCGCGATAGGTGATCGGCCGTTCGCCGCCGACGGTACGGCGGGTCAGCCGGGTGATCGCGGCGAAGATCTTGCGGCCATCGGCATTGGCTTCGTCGAAGACGCGCTGCGGCACTGCATCGTCGATGCCGGAACCGCGGACATCGACGCCAATGACGTCGGAAACCGAGCCGAGATTGCGCAGCCGCGCGCCGCGGCCGAGCGCGCCATAGTGCTTCTCGCCGCTCGCCTCGCCTTCAGGATCCAGCGCGATGAAGCTGTTCAGCTGGTCGTAGATGGCGACCGCCTCTTCCGTGGTCGGGGCGACGATCGGGGTGAGGCCGGGGAGGATGGCGATCTCGTCGGGGCCGCGGCCATATTTGGCGGCGCGGGTCTTGATGTCGTCGTAATACGCCTTGGCGCTCTCGATGGTCGGCTGACCGGCAAAGATCACATCGGCGTCGCGCGCTCCCAGTTCGCGCGAGCGGTCCGAGGTGCCGGCATGGAGGATCACCGGGTGGCCCTGCGGCGGGCGACGCACGGTCAGCGGCCCCTCGATATCGAAGAAACGGCCATGGTGCCCGGCGGGTCGGATCTCGTCGTCCCAGCTGTCCCAGAGGCTCTTGGTTGCCGCGACGAACTCGTCGGCCCAGTCATAGCGCTGCTCGGTGTCCCAGTGCGCGTCACGCGAGAAGTTCGCGGCAGCAATCGCATCGGCGCCGGTGACGAGGTTCCACGAGGCGCGCCCCTCACTCAGATGATCGAGCGAGGCGAACAGCCGCGCCACGTTGTAGGGGTCGTAATAGGTCGGGTTGGCGGTGACGACGATGCCGATATGGCTGGTCGCCGCGGCGAGGCTGGCGCCCGAGACGAACGGCTCGAGCCGCGACATCTGCGAGGGGTTGGTGGTCTGCAGGCTCGGGTCGCTCGCCAGCCGGTCCCCCAAAAACAGGAAGTCGAACTTCGCCCGCTCGGCGATCTGCGTCACCTGCTGCAAGAACTCGATGTCGAAGGCCGCCGCGGCGTGCGAGCTGGGCATGCGCCAGCCCGATGGATGCGTGCCGCCGGCCCAGAACATCAGGCCGAAATGCAGTTCGCGCTGGCGCTTGCCCATAGGTCTGCTCCTCAAACAGCGGTTTTCTGGGCGGCCACCGCGCGAGCGCGGGCGACCAGCCGGTTCTCCGGCCGTTCGAGGCCGAGATGGTGACGGAAGGTCGGGCCGGCATATTCCGTGCGGTAGATGCCGCGCGCCTGCAGCACCGGCACCACCAGGTCGACGAAGGCCTCGACGGCGCCTGCGACATAGGCGGGGAAGATGTTGAAGCCGTCGGCGGCGCCTTCGGTGAACCAGGTCTCGATGTAGTCGGCTACCTCTTCGGGATTGCCGACCACGGTGCTGGTGCCGCGGCTCGCGCCGATGATCAGGTCGCGATAGGTGATGCGCTGCGGGCCTTCGACGGTGCGGCGGGTCAGCCGGGTGATCTCGGCGAACAGGCGCTTGCCCTCCTCGCTCGCCGCGGCGAGCACACTCGGCGGCACCGGCGCATCGTGGTCGTTGCCGAGGAGATCGACGCCGAAGGCTTTCGAGGCCGTGGTCAGGTTGCGGTTCTTCGCCCCGCCTCGGCCGCCGAAGGCGCCCGGGCCCTCGGGTTTGTCCTCGGGATCAAGGGTCAGGTAGCTGTTGAGCTGATCGTAGATCGCCACCGCCTCGGCGGTGGTCGGCGCGACGATCGGGGTAAGGCTGGGCAGGATGGCGATATCGGCATCGCTGCGGCCATACTTCTTCGCCCGATCCTTGATGTCGCGGTAATAGGCCTGCGCACTGTCAATGGTGGCGTGGCTGGTGAAAATCGCATCGGCATCGCGGGCGCCCAGTTCGCGCGAGCGATCCGAAGTGCCGGCGTGGAGGATGATCGGGTGCCCCTGCGGCGGGCGCGGCGCATCGAGCGGCCCGGCGACGGTGAAATGCTGGCCCTTGTGGTTGAGCGCATGCACCTTCTGCGGGTCGAGCGCTCTGCCGCTTTGCGCATCGGGGTTCCAGGCGCCGTCTTCCCAGCTGTCCCACAGGTCCTTGACGATGCCGACGAACTCGTCGGCCCAGTCATAGCGCTGCTCGGCATCCCAGTGGGCGTCGCGCGAGAAGTTGGCGGCGGCATGCGGATCGGCGCCGGTGACGATGTTCCACGAGGCGCGACCCTGGCTCAGGTGGTCGAGCGAGGCGAACAGCCGGGCCAGCGTGAAGGGGTCGTAATAGGTCGGGTTGGCGGTCACCACGATGCCGATCTCGGAGGTCGCGGCGGCAAGACTGGCGCCGGCAGCAAACGGCTCGAGGCGCGACATCTGCGCCGGGTTGGTGGTCTGCAACCCAGGCTCGCTCGCCAGCTTGTCGCCCAGGAACAGGAAGTCGAACTTGGCCTTTTCGACCAGTTGCGTCACCTGCTGCAGGTACTCGATGTCATAGGCGGCATCGGCCTTGGCGGTGGGCCAGCGCCAGCCGGACGGATGGGTGCCGGTGCCCCAGAACATCAGGCCCAGATGTAGTTCGCGTTTCGGTTCGGTCATGATCGAGAACTCCTCAGGCAACGAGACGGTTGGGGACCGCGGGCAGGCCGAGATTTTCGCGCAAGGTCGCGGCGGGGTATTCGGTGCGGGCGAGGCCGCGCCGCTGCAGCTCCGGGATGACGCGTTCGACGAACTGGGCGAGCTGATCGGGCACGGTCGCCGAGCGCACGACGAAGCCGTCGGCAGCACCGGCCGAAACCCAGGCTGTTAGTTGGTCAGCGATGCGCTCGGGGCCGCCGACGATCACCGCGCCGGAGATAGCGCCGCCGAGGCCGTTGAGTTCGGCGAGCAGGGCTTCTGCCGCCGCATCGCTCTCGGCCACAACAGGGGTGATCTCGACCAGCACGGAGAGCGCATCAGCCTCCCTGCCCAGCGTCACGGCCGCCTGGCGGACCGCATCGCGCACCGCCTTGCCGGCAGCGAGGTCGGCGGGGCGGGCCAGCACGATATCGGCTTCGCGCGCCGCCAGTTCGTTGGCCAGCGGCGTGCCGGCCTCGTGCGCCAGCACCAGTTGGCCCTGCGGCGGGCGGGCGACGTTGAGCGGGCCTTTGATGCTGAACAGCTGGCCCTGGTGGTTGATCGGGTGGATCTTGTCACCGTCGACGAAGGCGCCGGTTGCCTTGTCGCGGATGAAGGCGCCATCCTCCCAGCTGTCCCAGAGCTCGCGGATCACGTCGACCGCTTCACCGGCGCGGCCGTAGTGCGCCGCAGCGTCGGCCTCGGACTGGCTGTAGTTCTTCGCCGCCGGCGCAGTGGCGCCGGTCGCGACGTTCCACGCCGCCCGGCCATGGGTGACATGATCGAGCGAGGCGGTCAGCCGGGCGAGGTTGTAGGGCTCGTAATAGCTGGCGTTCGCGGTGACCAGCAGACCGATGCGGCTGGTCCTGGTGGCGAGGAACGAGGCCGTAGTAAACGGCTCGGTGCGCGCCGCCAGCGAGGGGTTGGCCGCGTCCGTAGCATCAGCGGTCAGCCGGTCGCCGATGGCGAAGAAATCGAACTTGCCGGCCTCGGCGAGGCGGGCCAGCGCCACGATCTGAGCGGCAGCGAAGGGGTCGTGCCGACCGCCGGCGTGACGCCAGCCGGAGGGGTGGCTGCCATGCGGCTCGTAGAGGTAGCCGAGACGGATCTGCTTTGGCGTGGTCATGACCGAAGTTCCTTCAATGCAATGGGGTTACGCGGCAGCGTGGGTCTGGGCCTCTGCCTCGAGCGCGTGCAGCGCTTCGTAGACGCGGGCTTCCTGCTTCAAGAGCTCGATATCGCCACGCCGGCGCGGTCGCGGCAGGTCGAGGGCAAAAGTCTCGGCGATGCGACCGGGACGCGGCGACAGCAGCACGATGCGATCGGCGAGGAACACCGCCTCGCCGACATCGTGGGTGACGAAGACGATGGTCTTGTTGTGCTGCTGCCAGATCGAGATCAGGTCTTCCTGCAGCTTGATCCGGGTGATGTAGTCGACGGCGCCGAACGGCTCGTCCATCAGCAGCACTTCGGGATCGTTGACCAGCGCCCGCGCAATGCCGGCGCGCTGCTTCATGCCGCCCGAGATCTGGTGCGGGTACTTGTTGCCGAAGCCGGTGAGGCCGACCTGCTCGAGGTGCCGATCGATAGTACGCTGCGAGCTCTCCTTGCTCTCGCCGCGGATCTCGAGCCCGAGCCCGACATTGGCGGCGATGGTGCGCCACGGCATCAGCGAGGCATCCTGGAACACCACGCCGAGCCCGCGACCACCCGGCCCGGTGATTGGCTGGTCGTGGAAGCGCGCCTCGCCTGCCGTGGGAAGTTGCAGCCCGGCGAGGATCTCGAGCAGCGTGCTCTTGCCGCACCCGGAGGGGCCGAGGAGGACGACGAATTCGCCCGCCTCGATCGTGAGGTCGATCTTGTCGAGAGCGCGGACCGGCGAGGTGCCGGGGAACACCTTGTCGAGCGCGGTGACGGTGAACACGGACATGATCGACCTCCTGGTTGGGCGTAGTGGGCTCAGCCCTGGGACTTGTCGGCCGGGTAGGAGAAGGCCTTGACGTAGTCCTTGGGGATGAAGCGCAGGTCGATGTACTTGCTGGCGTCGTAAGGGGCGTCCTGGTTGCCCTGCTCGATCTCGATCTGCTGGGTGTCGGCGATGGCGACCGGATCGACATCGGGGTTGTCTTCCCAAATATCGTCTTCCTGCTCGACGGCCTGGCGCACGGCGTCGGGGTTCAGCTTCAGCCGGGCCTGCAGCCACGGGATGTACTCGTCGTAATGCGCCTTGGCGTACTCGTAGGACTTGAAGTAGGCGCGCAGCCCGCGCTCCAAGAGCTCCGGATCGTTGGCGATGACGTCGTCGCCGGCGATCAGCACACCGGTGTGATAGGTCGGCAGGAATTCCCAACCGCGGGCCAGCACATGCGCCTTGCCCTCGAGCTCACCCAAGGCGGCGAACGGCTGGTGGATAATGGTGGCGTCGACCTGCCCCTCGGTCAGCGTGCCATAGGCCTGGGCCTGGGTGCCGTTGGCGAACAGCGTCACGTCCTTATCTGGATCGATGCCGCTCTTTTGCAGGATGACCCGGGCGTAGACGGCCATGCCGCTGCCTTCCTGGGCGATGCCGACGGTCTTGCCCTTGAGATCGGCGATGGTCTTGATCTCGGGCTTGGCGATGAGCCAGAAGGCGCCCTTGTTGCGGAAGGCCGAGGCGATGATCTTGATCGGCGCGCCGAGCGCCGCGGCGCGCAGGAACGTGCTGGTCGGGCCAAAGGCGAAGGTCAGCTCGTTGGTTGCCACGGCACCGACGGTGTCCTGGGCGGCGACGAATTCGACATCCAGCCCCTCTTCATCGAAGAAGCCCTTCTCGATGCCGAAATTGATCGGCTGCTGGGTGTAGCTCAGCGTATCGAGCAGCTTGATGGTCTTGCGAACCGGCGCGTCCTGCGCCGTGGCGATGCCACCGAAGCCCAGCGCCAGCGCGGCGGCTGCAAGCATGGTGGCGACAAAATGCGGTCTCGTCCTGCGCATGGCAGTTCCTTTTCGTCAGTCGGTTCAGTGTGGGGAGTGAAAGGGGAGCGCGCCGGTCAGGCGTACTTCCATTTGAGCAGCACCCGCTTCTCCAGCCATTCGACCAGGAAGATGATGATGAGCGAGATGGTGGTGATGAGGATCACCAGGGCAAAGGTGCCGGCGGTGTCGTAGATGCCGGTGAGCTTGTTCAGGAGGTTGCCGAGGCCGGCCTTCGAGGCGACCATTTCGGCGAACAGGGCCGCTACCAGGCAGGTCGCCGCCTCGATGCGCACGGCCGCCATGATCGAGGGGATGGCGCTGGGCAAGATCACCTTCCAGACGATCTGCCGGTGCGAGGCGCCGAGGGTCTTGGCCACCTTCACGTGGTTTTCCTGCACCTGCCGGATGCCGGCTATGGTGTTGAAAACGAACATGAAATACGAAAACAGGAAGATGATGAAGACCTTGTGGCCATAGCCGATGCCCAGATAGAGCGTCAGCAGCGGGATGATGGTCACCTTGGGCACCGCCATGGCCCAGACGAGGAACGGGTTGAGGAACTGGTTCACCCGCGGGAACAGCCCCATGTAGATACCGGTGGCGACGCCGAGGACGCCGCCGATCAGGACGCCGACCGCCGCTTCCGACAGCGTCACGTAGAGGTGGTAGAAGAGGTTCTGCTCCTCGACCAGCTTGGGGAAGGCTGCGAGCACCTGGGTCGGCGACGCGAGGTAGATGGTCTTGACCGCGCCGCTATCGACTGCGTGCTGCACGGCGAAGAGCACCACGGCGAGCACGACGACCTGCGCCACGAGGATGACCGGCAGTTTCAGCCGCGGCAGCGACAGGATTTGATCTGGTCGCGCTTTCGAACCGGAAAAGTCTGCAACTTTTCCTGAAAGCGCTCTGGGAGCCCCGCGCTGCAGGTCTGACGGATCGGCTGTCGGTTGTTGCAGCGACATCTCATGCCTCGTTCAACTAAGGAAACTGGTCCCTGAGCGGCGCATGAAATCGGCTGGGCGGCGAGGAAGGTCGACGGCCGAGCCGGCTTCACAAGCCTCTCAGGGTGTTCAAAACCTAAAGTCTACTAATTCCATAGACAAGATAATCCGTGCTCATTATCGGTGCTGTCGCGAAGTATGCGTCTAGGCCGGGCCCGGCCGCCGCGAACGATATTCGCCGCCCCCCATCGCGGCGGCAGAGGAGATGAGAATGCAGTATGTGCCCCTCGGAACCACCGGCATCCAGGTGTCCCGCCTCGCCTTCGGCTGCTCGAGCTATGGTTCCAAGGACTGGATGCCCTGGGCACTCAGCGAGGAGGACGCGCAGGGGCACTACCGGGCCGCATTCGAAGCCGGCTTCAACTTCTTCGATACCGCCGACTCCTATTCGAGCGGGTTGAGCGAGGAGATTCTCGGCCGCGCCATAACGCGCTTCGGCACGGGCCGCGACCGCGTCGTCATCGCGACGAAAGTGTTCGGCGCCATGGGCCCCGATCTCAACCAGAAGGGGTTATCGAAAAAGCACATCCGGCACGCCATCGATGACAGCCTGCGTCGTCTCGGCACCGACTATGTCGACCTCTACCAGATCCACCGGCTCGACCCGCTGACGCCGTTCGAAGAGGTGATGGAGGCGCTCGATGGGTTGGTGCGGGCCGGCAAGGTGCTGCATATCGGCGCCTCCAGCATGCATGCCTGGCAGTTCATGAAACTGCAGGGCATCGCCGAGCGCAACGGGCTCGCCCGGTTCGTCTCGATGCAGAACAAGTACAACCTGCTCTATCGCGAGGAGGAGCGTGAAATGCTGCCGCTCTGCCTCGACCAGGGCGTGGCGGTGATCCCTTATAGCCCGCTGGCGCGCGGCCTCCTCGCCGGCAGCCGCCGGGCCGGGTCGGAGCGCTCCAAGGTGGTGCAGGATTTTCTCGGCGCCGCCGACGAAGCGGTGGTCGACCGGGTGGTGGAGCTGGCCGAGCGGCGTGGCGTGAAGCCGGCGCAGCTTGCTCTCGCCTGGTTGCTCGACAATCCGGCTGTCACCGCGCCGATCGTCGGCGCCACCAAGCCGCATCATATCGCCGACGCGGTTGCGGCGCTGGATATCGCGCTCTCGCCGGCCGAGCGCGCCGAGCTCGAGGAGGTGTACCAGCCGCAGCAGGTGAACTTCCACCGCAACGAAGCGCCGACGCCGGGCCAGACCGCCAGCGGCGACGTGCTTGCGCTGTTGCGACGGGGCTAGGTTGGTCACGGAAGCCACCAGGCGAGGCTCTGCAAGTTCACCAAACTCGGTGTCATCCCCGCGAAAGCGGGGAACTCCGTTTGCGATCGTGCAGCAGGCACCAAAACAGAGGTTCCCGCTTTCGCGGGAATGACCCGGCGGGTGGGCGTGGACCGGGCCCAATCGCGAAACGCTCTGGCAGACACCCAGTAAGAGTTGCAGACTTCAGACGCCCTCGGAGAACTAAGCATGGTTGACTATCGCTACCTTGGCCGCAGCGCCCTCAAGGTATCCCCGCTGTCGCTCGGCACGATGATGTTCGGCCAGCAGACCCCCGATCCCGAAGCGTTTCGGATCATCGACAAGGCGCGCGAGCAGGGGATCAACTTCATCGATACCGCCGACGTCTATGGCGACGGCGCCAGCGAGCGGGTGGTGGGGGAAGGCATCAAAGCCAGTCGCGACCAATGGGTGCTGGCGACCAAGTTCGTCAACTCCGCCAGGAAGGGTCCCAATATCGGCGGCTACTCGCGCAAGTGGGTGATCGAGACGGTCGAGAACTCGCTGAAGCGGCTCGGCACCGACTATATCGACCTGATCTACTTCCATCGCGCGGTGTTCGACGCGCCGCTCGATGAACCGGTGCGCGCCATCGCCGACCTGATCCGCGCCGGCAAGCTGCGCTATTTCGGCGTCTCGAACTTCCGCGGCTGGCGCATCGCCGAGGTGGCACACCTCGCCGACCAGCTCGGCATCGATCGGCCGATCGCCAGCCAGCCGCTCTACAATATCGTCAACCGCACCGCCGAGGCCGAGCAGTTGCCGGCCGCGCAGCACTACGGCCTTGGCGTCGTCTCCTATTCACCGCTGGCGCGCGGCGTCTTGACCGGCAAGTACCAGCCGGGCCAGGAACCGGCGGCCGATACCCGCGCCGGCCGTGGCGACAAACGCATCCTCGAAACCGAGTGGCGGCCGGAATCGCTCGCTATCGCGCAGGAAATCGCGGCGCATGCGCGGCGCAAGGGGATCGACGCCGCCGACTTCGCGCTGGCCTGGGTGCTCAACAACCGGCTGGTGAGCGCGGCGATCACCGGACCCCGCACCGAGGCGCACTGGGACAGCTACATCCGGGCGCTCGACGTCAAACTCGATGCCGAGGACGAGGCGCTGGTCGACCGGCTGGTCACCCCCGGCCACGCCTCGACCCACGGCTTCACCGACCCGGGCCACCCGGTCGAGGGCCGCGTCCCGCGCTAGAGCGCTACGTCGCGGCCTGCAGCTTCAGGATGAAATCCCTGAGGATCGTGTCGCGGCGGACGTGGGTGACATAGCGCATCGGGTGGCGGGCGCGATCCGTGCTGTAGGTGATCTCGGTGGTGAGGATCGGGGTGGGCACCAGGACGCTCGGGGTCCAGCTGGCATCGAGCAGCCAGGCGACCGCGGCCATGTCCCAGATCTCCTTGGACCAGCCGAGATGATCGTCGGAATACTCCTTGAACCGCATGGCGAGGAACTTGCCGATGTCACCGCAAGGTTCGACGTAGCGCTCGATCTCGGCCACCGTGCTGTGCAGGTGCGAGGTGACGCCCATGCAGGGCACCAGCACCAGCGGCACGCCGCTGTCGAACAGCACCTGGGCGCCGCCGACATCCTGCTTCAGATTGAACTCGCGCTGGTGCGGCCAATCGAGGGCATGGCCGCCGAGCCAGACGACGACGGTGCGGTCGATGATATCGGGGGCCTTGAGCAAAGCCGAGGCGACATTGCTGATGGCGCCGATGGCGATGACGTAGAGCGGGTTATCGATCGAACCGGCGCGGGCGCGGGCAATCAGATCGTCGACCGCGTCTGCCGGCCGGGCAACTTTGCCTGCGCCGACATAGTCGCTGACGCCTCGGAACACGAAGCCCTCGGGCGAGACGTCGAGCCGCTGCAACAGCTCCAGTATCTCGCCATAGCTCAGTTCCATCCCATGGCCGGGACCATCGGAACGCGAGTTGTGGAACGGCGCGGCGTAGATCGCCTCGAGGCCGATCCGCTCGGGCGACAGCACGGCCTGGACCAGCGCGTACTGGTCGTCGATCTCGTTATAGGTGTCGGTATCGAGCACCGCCCGCAGCCGGCCGGCGCGCGGGGTCAACAGCTTCAGCCGGGGCATCGGACGGCGACACGTCATTCTCCTCGTTGATTGTCAGACGGCTCAAGCCGTGACGGCGTCAGCCTGGCTTTCGATCCAGCCATAGGTCTTTTCGAGCCCGGCCCGGAGCGGCATGCTGGGGCGCCAGCCGAGGCTCTGCTCGATGAAGCGGTTGTCGGAGGAGCGGCCGCGCACTCCGGTGGGGCCGGAGATATGGCGTTTCGACAGTCGCTTGCCGGCGATCGCTGCCACCATGTCGACCAGTTGGTTGATGCTGACCATCTCGTCCGAGCCGACATTGACCGGGCTCGCGACATCGGAGCGGGTGAGGCGGATAGAGCCCTCGAGACACTCATCGACATAGAGAAACGACCGGGTCTGTTCGCCGTCGCCCCAGACCTCGATCTCATCGCCATCACGGGCCTCCGCCACCTTGCGGCAGATGGCGGCCGGCGCCTTCTCGCGGCCGCCGCGCCAGGCGCCTTCCGGCCCGAATACGTTGTGAAAGCGGGCAATCCGCGCCAGCATGCCGTGGTTCCGCGCCTGGGCAAGATAGAGCCGCTCCGAGAACAGCTTCTCCCAGCCGTACTCGCTGTCGGGGGCGGCGGGATAGGCCGAGTCCTCGCTGCAATCGGGGTGATCAGGATCGACCTGGTTGCGTGCCGGATAGATGCAGGCTGAAGAGGAATAGAACAGCCGGCCGGCCCGCGTGCGTTCGCAGGCGGCGACGACGTTGAGGTTGATCGCTGCCGAGTTGCGCATGATCTGCGCGTCGTTCTCGCCGGTGAAGATGTAGCCGGCGCCCCCCATATCGGCAGCCAGCTGGTAGACCTCGTCATAGCCCCGATCGAACACCTCGGCACAGGCAAGCGGATCGCGGAGGTCGGCGATCGTGAAGCGATGGGCGGCTGAAGCGGAGAACTCCGACCGCTTCAGATCGGCGCCGTGGACCTCATTGCCTTCGTTCGCCAGCCGGCGAACCAGATGAGAGCCGATAAAGCCCCCCGCTCCCAGAACCAGGATCTTTCGCGTCACGATGCCCCTCGCGTTGTGAAGATCGGGGCCATCAAGCCATCGATCCGCCGGAAGGCGACTATATCGCAATCCGCGCCGGGGTGACGTCGATTGTCGTCTTCCTGGTGCTCGACCAGACGTTGCCAGCTCATTGGGATGATCCGGGGTCGTATCCGATCGACGAGGGCAGCCACGAAGCCGAGCTCGTCGAGAAGCGCCGCGAGCTCGGCGGTGCGCCGCCCACCCACCGCGAGAGCCGTCGGCGACACCTCGCAGAACAGCACCACTTCATGTGGGTAGCTGGTCAGCAGTGTCCGCGCTCCGGTCAACACATCGATCTCGCTGCCCTGTACATCGAGCTTGGCGATCAGCGGACGCTCGCGGCTCAACCCGCTGTAGTCGTCGAGCCGCTGCAGCCGAACTGGCGTCGAGCCCGACCTCTCGGCGCTCGGCAGCAAGCTATTGTCGCCGCGGTTGACGGCGTTCAGGTAAAGGCGGGCGTCGTCGTTCCTGTCCGAAAGGGCAGAGCCATTGATGGTGACGTTTTCGAGGTGATTGGCAGCGACGTTGGCCCGGAGCTTTGCGAGATGGGCGGGGTCGGGCTCGAAGCTGTGAACCTGCCCGCGTCCGCTGAGGGCGTGTGCCGCAACCAGGGTGAACCAGCCGATATTGGCGCCGATATCGACGAAGTCGGCCGGCTGGCTGAGCATCTGCAGCAGCAGCGCGGTATTGCTGGCTTCCCAACTGCCCCAATCTTCGATCGCCCTCGAGACGAAGATATCCCCTCTGCCGTGTGTTGCGACCCGGAAGCGCGGCAGGCCGATCATGTTGATCGTGACCGGAGGCGCCTCTCCTCGAAACTGTCTATTCATTGGCGTGGATGATCTCGAGGTCCGGCAGGCCCCAGCACTGGATCCCCATATCGGCCGCCATGGCGCCAAGCCCTTCGGTCTCAATCTCGCCCTTGCCCCAGACCGGGTGGCGGCTGCGGATGCGCGTGCTGGCAACGCCGTAGGGGTAAGAAGGAAATACCAGTCCATCCCGGTGCAGATCGGCCCGGACCAGCAGCATGGTGCCGCCCACAGCATCGAGGCGCATGGCGCCGCTGCCCCGGCGGTCCGACAGCGTCACGGTCCCTTCCGCGGTCCAATTGTTCTCGTCAAAGGTCTTGCCGCCCGGTCGTTTCACGCAGTTGGGCACCACGATATCGAACCCGGTCGCCAGCAACTGACGCAGCACGTCAGCGGGGTAGTCGATCACGTCGACATCGATCCACAACACCCAATCCTCGTCGTCGAGGGCCCGAAACAGCAGCTGATTGCGGGCCCGCGCCAGCACGGCGCGTCGCATCAGCTGGAAGGCAGGGGCCCAGCGCGGTACGCCATCGGGGATGTTGAAGCCGAAATCGCGCTGGAACAGTTCGGCCCTGCGGGTGCGCTGGCGCAGTCGCGGCAGCAGCGTCTCGGCGACGGCAAAGGTGCCGTCCTGACTGTCGCCCTCCAGCAGGGCGACTGAAAGTCGATCTTTAGGCCAATCCAGTTGCTCGACGAGTTCGGTGTAGCGCGGCAGGTGCCGGGCGGCCCCCTTGACTGGCGTGAGGATGAGGACTTTGGGAAGCATTCGATTCCAGCGCAGACATTATTGCCCCTTGCGACGCGATAAAATCTAATGAAGGCAGAAGGCGCAAGCGGCCGTCGGCAGGTTGTCGGTGCCAGTTGCAGGGGGACGCCATGACCGATCAAGCAGCAGCAGCGGAGCGCATCCGCCGTCTGGCCGCTGACATCAGAGCGTCGTCGCCGGGCCCGCTCCAGGGGCACGGGCGCGGCCTGGTGATCGTCGCGGGCGGCGCCAGGATCTTCACCAATGCCTATGTGCTGATTCACATGCTGCGCCACGCGCTGAGATCCGAGCTTGCGGTGGAGCTGTGGTATTTCGGCCAGGCCGAGGTCTCCCCGGCCATGGCAGCGCTGATCGAACCCCTCGGCGTGCGGCTGGTCGATGCTAATCCGGTTATTGCCGCGACCGGGGCCAATATCCGGGACGGCTGGCAGCTCAAATCGTTTGCCTTGCTGCATAGCGGTTTTGCCGAAGCGTTGCTGCTCGATGCCGATCAGGTGCCGGTTTCGGACCCGGCGGCGTGTTTCGATTGGCCGGAATATGCCGAGGCCGGTGCGGTGTTCTGGCCCGACATCGTCGACCTCAGGAGCGACAACAGCGTTTGGCCGCTGCTCGGGCTGGAGGCTCGACGTACCGTCTCGCTCGAGAGTGGGCAGGTGCTGGTCGATCGCCGGCGGCACGCAGCGGCGCTCCGGGCGGCGGTTCGACTCAATGAAGCGGCCGAGGACCTGTATCGGCTCGTCTATGGCGACAAGGATACTTACCTCCTCGCCTGGGAAATGCTGGGCGCGCCATATGCGCTGGCGCCACATCGCCCCTATACCGATGAGTTCATGCTGGTGCAGCGGGACTTTTCCGGCAACGCCCTGTTCCAGCACCGGACCAATGCGAAATGGCAATATGGTGGTGAACAGCGGAAGCTGTTCGGCTTCCAGCATGAGGCCGCCTGCCTCGCAGCGATGGCCGAGCTGGAGCAGCGCTGGAGCGGGCATGCGTTCACCGCTCCCGACCGCAGCCTCAGTGCACGCGCCGTGGAACAGGAACTGATCGCAGCCGGCGAGTTCGTGCTCGAGTCTGCGGACGAGCCGGCGTTCACCATCCGGCTGGCAGAGCATGCCGAGGTCGGCACCGGCCGCGCTGCCGACCGTCGGCACTGGTGGGTCGAAGAGAGCGGGGGCAGCCACAAGCTCATTCTCGCCGGCAGTGATCGGCCCGGCTACGTGCTTGAGCGCGGCGACGATCGAATCTGGCGCGGGCGGCGCCACCGCGTCCCGATCGTCGACGTCAGTCTTTACGGCGTTGCCGGAGCGCAGCCTGCCGCCCTGCCCGCGCCGGGCCTCATCGATGAGTTGCTGCACGCCGGCGGCGTGTTCGGCGGCCCGGCCGGCGTGTCGCAACAGCTGGTGGATGCGCTCGGGCTGGTTGCCGCGGTACTGCCCGGGGTCAGGGAGCGGATCGCGGCGCTCTCCGGCCTGGAGGCCGATCCGACTATCGCGGGCCGGCTGCGGGAACTGGCGGAGCGGGTCACACCGCCGCCCTCCCTCAGCGCGGTCGACCGAACCCTGAAATTCGACATCGGCTATGTCAGGGCCGAGATCCCGGAATGAGCGAGCGACCACGGGCGCTGCACATCGCGCCCATCATGCCGGCACGATCGGGTAACGGCCTCGCCATGCGGCAGGGGATGTTTCTCGAGGCGCTGAGCAGGAGCTTCGAGACGCGCCTGATCGTCCTGCCGGTGGTCGGGCGGCACGATGCTCCGGCTGCCTTGCCCGAGGAGCTCGGCGTCGCCACCACGGTCATTCCGGTCGCGGGGCGGCAGGATACCCACTTCACTCTCCTCGCGCGCCTCGCCGATCCGGCGGCGCGCCTCTCGGCCTTCCGCTCCTACGGTCGCAGTTCGTTCGCCAGCCATCTGTCTTCGCTGGTCCTCGCGGAGCTGCGCGCAGCGGCCGGAGCGGAGCGCTATGACCTCGTTCACCTCGGGCGCTCCTATCTGGGCGACGCGCTTCCGGTCCTCGACGCCGCACGAGCAACCGTCGATCTCGATGAGGACGAGTGGACCTCCTACCGTGAGATCGCAGCGACTTTAGAGCCGAGCGATCCAGTCGGTTCGGCCTGGGCTGCGGCGGAGGCCGACGCCATGGCCGCACTCATCGGGCGGCAAGCCCCGATCTTTGCAGTCCGGTTCATCTCGAGCCGGCTTGATGCCGCTCTCATCGAGGAACGCCATCCGACCGCCGGGCTCGAGGTCATCGAAAACGCGGTGAGTGTGCCGCTCGCACCCCACCGGCGAGATGATGGCGCAACGCTGCTGTTTCTCGGCTCATTCGGCTACGCGCCGAACGTCGATGCGGCCAACTGGCTCGTTGAGGAGATCTGGCCCCTCGTCCAACGCCGTACGGCTCGCCCGCTGCGCCTGCTGATCGTCGGGCGCGATGCCGGCCGGCTTGCCCGGCTTGGGCAGCGGGACGGGGTCGAGGTTCAGCCCGACATCGAAGACGTCGCCGAAGCCTATGGTCGAGCCACGGTGTTTCTTGCGCCGCTCCGCGCCGGCGCCGGTACGCGGTTGAAACTGCTCGAAGCTGCGGCGCATCGGGTGCCGGTGGTCACAACGACCCTCGGCGCCAGGGGGCTGCCGTTCGAAAGCGGCAAGCACCTGCTGCTCGCCGACAGTGTCGCCGGGTTCGCCGAGGCGACGCTCGATACCATCGCCGATGCCCGCGCCAGCGCGACCCGGGTGGAGGCCGCATGGTCTATCGTCCGCTCTCATTACCAGCGGGGTGGCGTCATCGAACGGCTCGCTTGCCGCCTTTCGGAAATTGCAGCTACATGACCAGCGGGCCAAAGGAGACCAGATGCGATGACTGAGATCGCACCCGATACGAAGTTCAGTTCCGTCGATGGCATCGAGGTCAATCGCGTACCCGATGGCGCCATGGTCTATCAGAACGAACGCGAGCGCGTGCACTTCCTCAATCCGACGGCGCTGATCGTGTTCGAACTGTGCGGACTCGACAAGACGGCCGGCGAGATCGAGGCCTTCATCGCCGATGCATTCGGCCTCGACGTGGCGCCGACCGACGCGGTCAAGGAGTGCCTTGCGTCGCTGCTCGACGAAGGGCTGGTGGTTTGCGCCCCATCGTCTGCCGCACCCTGAGGCGAGAGTATCGCCTGCATTCCCCCTCCGACGAGGTCGCGCCGCTGCTGCGCTTCGTTGAAGCGGCACCCGATCTGCCGGCCCCGCCGCTCGAGGTCATCGATATTCCGGTGCGCTTCCGCGATGGTTTTCTGGTCGCCACCCTGCCCTCGGGTGAACTGGTGGAGGGCACGCCGAACCATGTGCTGAGCGCGATGCACCGGATCATCCTTGCCGACCTCGTCGAAGGTGAGCCGGGCGCTCCGTTCCTGCATGGGGCCACGGTGATGATCGCTGGACGCCGTGTGCTGCTGGTCGGCCACAAGGGGTCGGGCAAGAGCACCCTGTCGCTGCATCTGGTCCTCGCCGGCCATGAGGTCGAGGGCGACGAGCACTTGGTGATCCGGGACAGCGAGGTTGTGGCGCGTCCCCGAACCCTGCGCGTGAAGGAGGGGAGCCTGCGCCTGGTTTCCGGCCTTCCCGATCAGGTCTGGGAGGCGCCCTACATCCACAATTGGGACGGCGCGGTCATCCGCTCGATCAGTCCCGCGGTCGGCGGCCGGCCGTGGGTGATTCGCCCGGGTAAGCTCGACGCCATGGTGTTTCTGGTCGCCAACCACGGCGGCCGATCGGCGGCGCGGCCGATCCCCGGCAAGGATGCCTTCGGGCGGTTGATGGGGGAGGTGATGTTGCCGCGAACCGGCGTGGCCACCGCTGCCGGCCGGCTCCGTCGCGTGGCGATGGAGGTGCCGGCTTACCAGCTGTTGCTTGGAGACCTCGCTACCGCGGAATGGCACCTGTCCTCCCTCGCATCCCAGTTGACGTAAGCCGCATTAGCGGCCAACAATTCGACATCTGGTAGTGGCGAAAGGGGTTGCGATGTCGAAGAAGAACGAGCACGAGCGGCTCGAACAAGCGCTCGAAACTGTTGACCAGGGTCGCCGCGACGCGCTGCGCAAGCTGGTAACCACCTCGGCATTTGCCGCTCCGGTCGTGGTGTCGTTTGCCATCGACGGCCTGATGGTAAGCCCGGCGTTCGCTGCGAACTCCACCGGTTCGTGAGCCAAACACCGCGCGTTGATCGAGGGATCAGCGCGTGCATGATCGTCAAGAACGAGCAGCCGTTTCTCGACGGCTGCTTGAAGTCGTTGCGGGGGCTGGTCGACGAGATCGTGATCGTCGACACCGGCTCGACCGATGCCTCCGTCGACATCGCCAGGGCGCATGGGGCACGCATCCTCCGGTATGCGTGGAACGATGATTTCGCGGCCGCCCGTAACTTCGGCCTCGACGCGGCCGGCTCGGAGTGGATCCTCTACATCGATGCGGACGAACGCCTGGTCGAAACCACACGCGATGACCTGCGCGCCGGGCTCGATGCCCCCGATGTCTATGCCGCCCGGCTGCTGTTCCGGGTGACCAGCAACAGCACGTACTACCGCGAGTTTCGGCTGTTCCGGAACGACCCTCGGCTCCGGTTCAAAGGCGCCATGCATGAGACGATCCTCCCCGACCTGTCGATGCTGCAGCGCGAAGCCGGAGCACGGGTGATGGAGACTACCGCCAGGCTCATCCACCTGGGCTATGACGGCGACATGCTGGCGAAGTACCGCCGCAACCTGCCCCTGTTGCGCGCATCGGTCGAGCGGCATCCCGATCGCAGCTACTACTGGCAGGATCTGGCCCACACGCTGGCCGGACTGGACCAGCTGGACGAGGCAATTGCGACCTCGGGGCAAGGGCTGGGGCGCCCTGAGCCCACCGACCGGCCGGGTCGCATCATGCGCAGCATGCTGATCCACACACACGCGCGCCTTCGCATGCAGCGCGGCGAAGACATGCGCGAGCTGATCGCAGCGGGATTGGCGTTTCACCCCGAAAACTGGTCGCTGCTGTTCCTCAGAGCCCGCGCCAGCGTGAACGCCGGAGCATTTGGTGCGGCGATCGACGACCTGCGGCTGCTCCTCGCGCAGGATGCCGATGCCATCATCGACGACATCCTGGCGCACGATCGGCGGATTTTCGGAGCCCATGCCCACGATTTGATGGGGATCGCGCTGTTGCGCATGGGCGACCGCCCAGGTGCGGCGGAGGCGTTCGGGCGTGCTGCCCGAGCCGCTCCGGAGGTTCCGGAATACCGCGTCAAGGCGATGGCTTTGGGTGCCGGTGCGACAATGGCATGAGCATCGGCCGCTTGACGAAGGTCAGCGGCATGGTCAGCCGCCAGTAGATCCGGCGCATGGCGCTGTCGCCGCCCACCGCCCGCTGCAGCCGTTCCGGCGACGTGGCCGCGCGCAGTTCGGGCCCTATTCCCGGCGACGGCGTGTTCGGCGTCGCCCGGCACATGCTCGCCCACCAGGCGACCGCATCGGTCGGCACCCGAAGCGGCGCCACCACCGGCATGCCCAGCAAATCGCTGGCCGCCGCCGTCCAGAGTTCGAGGATTGCGAGCAGGCGCGGATGGCGCGCGGCGCGCTCGACCAGCCGGCGCCGCCCACCCTCGTCCATGTCGATGACCGCGGCGGCGAACTCGTAGAGCGCCTTGAGCTCGATGGTGGCGTGCTTCACGGCGCGGTGGCCGACGTGGTGATGGATGATGCCGTGCAGGATGTGCAGATGATCTGGCAGGACCACAGCGCCCGCATTGCCCGGCGAGGCGTCAATGGCCGCAGCCAGCAGCTCGGCTGAGGGGAGGAACTGCTCGACGCGCGAGGGGCCGCCGCGCCGGTGAATTTCGATCCAGCCGGGCATGTCGGCGCGGAACAGCTCATGCAGGTGGTGATGAACGAGGCGCGGTCGCGGCTCGCCGGCCGGACGGTAGCCAAGCCGAAGGACGATGTCCTGGGCCCGTTGCGCCTCAGCCGGTGCGACCAGCAGGTCGAGGTCGCGCAGGTGCCGCCAGTCCGGCGCTCCGGTGACGATCGATCGGCCACCTTTCAGCGCCAGCGGTACGATGGCCTCGCGCCGCAGGGCTGAGGCGATCTCGTCAAGGCGCTGCCGCATGACAGCCCGACGCGCCAGGTGATCGGTCTGGCGTTGCTGCAGCGCCTTGGTGATGGTCATGCGACCGTCCGGCAGGGTCAGCGGCGGCACGGGTGGCGCGAGACGGCGACGCATCACCGCCCTGATCAGCACCGAACCAAGGCGTAGCTCGTCGGCATGGTCGAGAAGCTGCTCCCACCCTGCTGCCGCGATGCGGCCAGCCAGGGCCTGATCGCCCTCAGCGCCATCGAACCGCAGACAGGCGACGAGCAGCTCCTGCAAGTTGGCGGTCGGGCGCTCCGTCATTGGAACTGTACCGGCGGCGACTGCCGGCCGCCAAGCCGGCGCAGCAGCCGCGTGGTGCGGGCCGAAAGTGCAGCTCGAAAACCGAAGGGCAGCGCCGGCCGCCCGCTCCGCCGGCCGGTACGGGCGGTGTCGACGCGCTCGAGCAGGCGGAGCCAGCATGAGGTCGCCGAGGCCGCGAGCTTGCTCTGCAGCCAGTCAGGCAGTGGCCGCTGCCGCCAGGCAAAATAGGCGGCGTACTCGGCCGGACTCTGCAGCAGGTGACGCAGATAGTCGGCGAGGCCCTTGGGCCCGCCATAGGCCTCGGCGTCGATATAGGAATGCTCGGGGGCGAACTCGGCAGCGTTGGGGGCGCCGCGATAAACTGGCACGGTCCCAACCAGCAGCGGGTCGAACAGCTTCTCGGTCACATAGTCCGGCAACAGCGAGTTCTCGAGTGACAGGCAGAAGGGATAGCGCGAGATCGCATCGAGCTTGCTCTGCCGCCCCAGATCCTCGGTCAGGGTGCGATTGCGATAGACCCTGCCGTAGGAGTCGACCGGGATCTGCCGCATCAGCGCGCCGGAGAAGGCGTTGCGGCCGCAGCCATCGATGAGCGCCGATTGGAACATGACCAGCGGCGCGGCCTCGGTCTTGGGCGGTTGCGCCATGGCCAGAGCAGCCTGCCACTGGGCCATGCCAGGGAGGTACGATGACCAGATATCGGCGCTCCGCTCGTAGGTGACGAGCAGATCGAAATGGCGGAGAAAAGCCGGATCGGCCATGCGCGGATAGTTCACCGCGCTCTCCATCGACCAGAGCACCCAGAGCTGGCCCGGATATTTCGGCGTGTCGTCAAGCTGTGTGGGGCGCCAGTCCGGGATGTGGAACACCACCGCATCTGCCTCGCTGAGCCGCGCCTGATCGGCGGTGAAGTGGTCCCGCAACGCGCCCGGCACGCCCGCCAGCGGCACCGGCCCGCGAAAATACGGCGTTCGGAACAGGATAAGGGGGCCGGCCACGACGCTGCTCCACTCAAGCGTACATGCCTGAGGTAACGGGCAAAACGCCAGGCCGCAACCGGCCTCGCCTCAGCGGTGGATGCTGGGCGCCTACCTGCGGCTGAACTCGAGCATGCGGATCAGGCCCTGCATGTAGCCGATGGCATGGGCGCGGCCGCGGTGGTTCCAGTCGGTGTCGCCGTCCATCTTGGGCACGTGATCGTCGAGCAGGAAGCCATCGAAGCCGTTCTCGGCGAGCAGCGCGATGACCTCGGCCGGGTCGTAATTGCCGTCGCCGATGAAGCACTCGGTGAAGTTCGGCACGGTGCCCTGCACATCGCGGAAATGGATATAAGCAATGCGCCCTTTGGGAGCGAAGAACTCGATCATCTCGGTGACGTTCTGCTTGCCGCCGATCATTTCCGAGCAGCAGCCGAGGCAGAGATCGAGCGCCCAGCTCGGCGATTTGCCGAACAGTTCGTAGGCCTTCTTGAAGTTGTCGGGCTTGTAGAACAGCCGCGCCACGCCGCCCAGCATCGGCACCGGCGGATCGTCGGGATGGAGCGCCAACCGCAGCCCCTCCTCTTCGGCCACCGGCAGTACGGCGCTCATGAAGTAGCTGTAGTTGCTCCACATCTGCGCTTCGGAAATGAAGGGACCATCCTGGCCGAACAGCGGCATGCCCGAGAGGCTGCCGAGCCCGGTTGGCATGAAGCTGCGCAGCAGTTCCATGTTCTCGCTGTTGGCTTCGACCACCGCCATCTCGAACTTGCGGGCCGTGGCGCCGCCGCGGGTCACCCCGACATAGTCAGTGGTCCACACCGAGTTGGGCATGAAATGCAGCCCCAGCACCGGGATGCCGGCGCGGGCCACGGCGCGGATGGTCGCCTGATAGTTCTCGATCTCTTCGTCGCGGCCGTCGAGCCCCATCATGGCTTTCATGTAGAACTGCGACGGCACGTTCTCGATCGCCTCGAAGGTCAGCCCGGCCTCGCGGACCTTGTCTGCCAGGTCACGGACGTCCTCTTCCGCCCATTTGCCGTCGCCGGGCAGCGCCGGGTTGTTCATCTGCAACCCGGTAACGCCGATCTGTCTGGCGAAGCGCAGCCGCTCCTCGGTCAGGTCGTGAAACTGACCCACCGCTGCCCTGATACCCATTATCTCTTTCTCCAAATTCAGGTCGTTGAAACCGTCATCATCCGTTCTCTTGGCTACCAAGCGCGCGGACCGTTCAGTGGTGCGCGCCCATCGGATCAGTACTTGTCGTAAATCGCCTGGGTCGAGGCCTGGCCTTCGGCGATGGCCTTGTCGAAATCCCAACCGTCGACCACCACGCGCTGCACCAGCTTGGGGATGATGAAATTGGCCGACATGTCGGCATAGGCGGCGTTGAACACATCCGGGTAGGCGGGCGGCGTGCCGGTCTTGGCGAGGTCGAGCAAGCCATTGAGGATGGTGTTGGAGCCGTCGAAGGCCGGGAGCTTTTCCTGATCTTTCAACACCGGCCCCCAGATGGCGTACTGGAAGTACTCGTTC
The DNA here is from genome assembly GCF_058806655.1 of Devosia sp. GW821-FHT12F11. Classification (NCBI taxonomy): domain Bacteria; kingdom Pseudomonadati; phylum Pseudomonadota; class Alphaproteobacteria; order Hyphomicrobiales; family Devosiaceae; genus Devosia; species Devosia sp. GW821-FHT12F11. The sequence continues at coordinate 817,248 of NZ_JBXAPX010000001.1, read as the reverse complement.
ATGAACGCGGAGTTGGCGAGGTGCTCGAGCAGCGACTTGCCCTCTTCGACCAACGGGCTTTTGGCATTGATGACGCGGCTCTGTGGGCTGACCGGTGAGATGGTGCCGATCGGGCCGGCGGGCAGAGCCGAGAAGCCGGTCTGCTCGAACAGCTCCGGGTCATCCTTGCGCGCCGCCACAGCCACCGAACCGGTATTGGCAATGAAGCCGACCTGGCCCGACAGGTAAGCCTGGTTGTCGCCAGAGCCATCCCAGACAGTGTTGCCCGGAGCAAACAACCCCTTGTCCCAGGCGCCCTTCAGCCAGGTGAGCCACAGGCGGGTCGCGGGAGTGTCGAGCGTCACAATCTTCCCCGCATCGTCGGCGATGCGGCCGCCGAACGACTGCAGCACGCTGGTCTGCAGGTTTCCGTCACCGACGTTGGAGAGTGCTAGCCCCAGCCCCGAGAGCGGTGATTTGTTGATGGCTTCGGCCTGCGTCACCAGTTCGTCCCAGGTCTTGGGCGCCGCTGTGAAACCGGCGGGCTCCAGCAGGTCTTTGCGTCGCATCAACAGGTTGCCGCTGACACCGAACGGAATGGCGGTGCGGCCGCCGGCCACGGCGGTCATGTCGCTGGCCTTGGCCGGGCCTTCGAACCAGCCTCCATGGGCGCTGCCGATCCGCTCATAGACATCGTCGACCTTGGCGAAGACGTCCTGCCGCGACAGCAGCGTCAAGAGCTCGAGCCCGACATCGAACACATCAGGGAGCGTGCCCGAGGCGATCGCAGCGGAGACCTTCTGGGTGATCTCGTTGACGTTGATCAAGACGACCTCGGTCTCGACATTGTTCGCCGCGCCCCACGCCGTGACGGCGTCGATCAGCAGCTTGTGGGCGGTGTCACTCAGCACCAGGCCGCCCCAGTAGGTGAGCTTCTTCGACTGCGCGATGGCGGGCATCGGGAACGCTCCGGCCGCCGCTAGGGCCACGCCGCCCGCCGCGCTCGCCAGCACGCGCCGGCGCGTCCAGCCGGCTCTGTTCAATGTCTCACTCACTGCTCTGTCCCTCCCAGGTGAACGGCGGCGGCGGCACGCACAGCATCTGCGTACAGGCTGTCGCCTCCGCGCCAAACTGGCCTGACAGGTAACAGCATGACGGCATGACATCAAGTCTTGTGGGCTAATCCGTTTTGGTTATGCTGGCGGCAACGAAGCGAAGGACATCCAATGAGCGAAGGCGATTCCAGCCAAGGTCTCGGACTGGCGCCAATCTCCCGGCCGAAACTCTACGAGGTGGTGGCGGCCCGCCTCGAGGCGGCGATCCGCGATGGACGGCTGAAACCGGGGGACCGGCTGCCGTCGGAGCGAGACCTGATGGAGACCTTCGAGACCGGCCGCCCGTCAGTCCGCGAAGCCTTCCTGTTCCTCGAGAAGAAGGGCCTGATCGAAACCGAGAACGGCCGGAGGGCGCGGGTGCGCAAGCCCGATGTGGGGAGCGTGCTGGAATCGCTCGACAGCGTCATTCACCTGTCGTTGCAGGACGGCGAGACGTTCAAGGACCTGTTCGCCGCGCGCTCATTCCTCGAACAGGCGATGGCGCGGAACGCGGCGAAAAACATCACCGACGCACAGCTGGCGTTGCTGCGCGAGCGGCTCGATGGCAATGGCCGTGCCATCGGCGATCGGCACGAGTTTGTCCGCACCGACGCGCTGTTCCACCGCACCCTGTTCGAGGTAGCAGACAACCGCATCTTCGAGGCGGTGCACGATGCCTTTGCCGGCTGGGTCGAAGAACGGCGTTCCAAGCTGCAGCGGCAATCGTTCACCGAGCAGCATGCGCATCGCCAGCATACCGACATCTTCAACGCCATTGCCGCCCGCGACCCCGATGCGGCGGAGACGGCCATGCGCGACCATCTCAAGGGTTGGTGGGCGGCCTGGGTGACGCAGAAAGAGCTGCCGCAGGACGCGTACGCCGAACCGCCGACTGCTTGAATCGCAGTTCGTTTCACTGATCGACCAAACATCTCCGGTGTCATCCCAGCGAAAGCTGGGACCCAACTCGCCACCTGTGCCAGCGGATAAATGGGTCCCAGCTTTCGCTGGGATGACAGCCGGTGGGTGGGGCCAGACTTGAGCCCTACCGCCGTATCGCGCAGCTGAATCGTAACGTTAGGAGAGCTACGGCTCGCGGTGGCTGACCCAGGGCATCTGGGTGGCGAACTTGCCGCCCGAGACGTCGATCATCGTGCCGGTGATGTAGGACGCCAGGTCCGAGGCGAGGAAGCAGATGAGGTTGGCGACATCCTTGGGGCTGCCCCAGCGGCGGAGCGTCAGGGTGTCGAGCAGCCGGCTCTTTTCGGCATCGGTGCGGTCGGCGAAGCGGTTCATCGCCGTGGGGATCATGCCCGGCGCGTAGCAGTTCACGGTGATCTCATGCGCCCCGAGCTCCCCCGCCAGCACGCGAGTCAGGCCCTCGACGCCGGATTTCGAGGCGGCATAGGCGGCGCCACCGACCGACGGGATTATGGCAGCGAAGGACGAGGCATTGAGGATGCGGCCGGAACGCTGGCGCTTCATCACCGGGATGACCGCCTGGCACATCAGGAAGGTGCCCTTGAGGTTGACGTCGAGGTTGAGATCCCAGGTCTCCTCGGAGAGCTCTTCAACCCGGGCACCGCCGGCGACGCCGGCATTGTTGACGAGGATATCGATGCGGCCAAAGGCCTGCTCGACCGCCGCGACGGCGGCACGGTTGTCCTCGGGCTTGCGCACATCGCAGAGCAGTTGCAGGCCGTTCCAGCCATGACGCTGCCACTCCTCGGCAACCTCATCGAGCAGCTCCTGGCGGATATCGGTGACGACGACGATGGCGCCCTCGCTGGCCAGGGTCTTGGCGATTTCGTTGCCGATGCCGCGGCCGGCACCGGTGACGATGGCCACCTTGTTCTTGAGATCGATCAGCATGTTCAGACCACCGTGTTGGGGAGGGGGGTGCCGGCGAGGCCGGCCTCGAGAGGTTGAAGCCGGAGTTCAGGGAGGCCGGGAGCGGTGAGGCGCAGCGACGTGCTTTCGCCGGCGCGGATGAAGACCACTGCCCGCCCGCCGAAGGTGTGCCGCTCGGGCACCGCGTATGGCGTGTTATCGCTAAGGTCGCCGCTCTCGATGCCGAGCAGAACCCCGTTAGCGACCTGCACTGTCAGCAGCAGCTCGTTGCGCGCCACTTCGCCGTGTGTGTCGCGCAGTGTGCACTCGACCTGGACGACGCCCTCGCCGAGCAAGCCGGCGTCGGTGCAGCGGCGGATGGCTTCGTCTGGCGCCTGCCACACCACTGCGTCGATCCGCACCGCGTCGCCGCGCGGCCCGAATGTGTCCTGCGCGACCTCGCCGTTGCGGCGTGTCTCGAGGAGCAGCGGCCCGGCCGATGGTAGGGCGGCGGCAACCCAATAGCCCTGCTCTTCATCGCGCGTCAGCGCGACATCCGCGCCAGCGCAGGTGAGCCGCGGCTCGCCGTTGGAAAAGCAGACGACCTCTACCTCGCCGCCGGCGATGTCGTCCCAGGACCGGGCGATCGGGTGCGACCAGAGGTTCTTCTTTTCGTCGCCGCGCTTGCGCGTGGCGAGGTAGGCGACCGGCTCGTCGGACCACCAGCTGCGGCGCAGTTGAGCGCTGTGCTTCATAAAACCGGCCAGCGTCAGCAGCCCGGCGCGCGAGCCGTGATGGGGCCAGCGATCGGTCTCGCCGAGATAGTCGATGCCGGTCCACAGGTACTGGCCGGAGATGTAGTCGTTGTCGACCACGGCGCGCCATTCCGGATAGCCGTGGCCGTTCTCGCTGCCGATGATCGGCTGGCCCGGGAACTTCTGGTGATCGGCCGGATACAGGTGTTCCTTGTAGTTGTAGCCGACGAGATCGAGTGGTTCGAGAAAGCCGGTGTAGCGCGAGAGCTCGGGGAAGGCAGCGCCCACCGTGACCGGCCGGGTCGGGTCCTTGCCTTTGACGATGGCAGCGAGGCGCCGCGAGATGGTGGCGAGGCGCCGCGCATCGGGGCGGTTCGGATCGTAGGCGCGCTGCTTGGCCGACTTGTTGGCGTCGTTGTTGCCGGTCATCGCCTCGAACATGGCGCTGGCATAGGGATCGTTGGGGTAGTCGATCTCGTTGCCGGTGCTCCAGGCGATGACCGAGGCGTGGTTGCGGTGCGCGTCGATCATGTTGACGAGGTCGCGCTCGCCCCACTCGTGGAAGTCCTGGGCATAGCCCTGATGGCGCGGCGGGTAGACATTGTGCCCCTGCCACCACTTGTTCTTGGAGTTCTCCCACTCGTCGAAGGCCTCGTCGATGACGTAGAAGCCGAGCGCATCGCAGAGGCGATAGAGCTCCGGCGCATGCGGATTGTGCGCCATGCGGACGCCGTTGCAGCCGAGCTGCTTGAGCTTGAGCAGCCGGCGCAGCCACACCTCCGATGGCACCGCGGTGCCGAACGGGCCGGCATCCTCATGCAGGCAGACGCCCTTCAGGGTGCGCGGCTCGCCATTGATGAAGAAGCCCCGCTCCACATCGAAGCGGAAGGTGCGGATGCCGACGGTCTCGTCGTAGACGGCGCGCTGATTTGCACCCCAGCTCAGCGTGGTGGTGAGCCGATAGAGGTTCGGGCTGGTATCGGACCACAGCTCGGGCTGCGGAACGATCGCCCTGATGACGGTCTCGGCCGAGCCCCCGGCGGCAAGTTCTGCGGCAGTTTCGAACGCCTGGACGCGACTCGACGAGAGCGAGCGCAACTCGTGCCGTACCGCGACCGTCAGCGGTTCCGAAGTGTCGTTCACCAGCCGCTGCGTGACCTGGACAGTCGCCTCGTTGACGTCGGCGGCCACGGTCTCGAACACCGTGCCATACTCGGCAACGCGTACCGGCTCGTGCAGCTCGAGCGTGACGTGCCGGTTGATGCCGCTGCCGTTGTACCAGCGGCTGTCGGAGATGTCGGTATGCTCGACCCTGACGCTGATCACCAGGTCGTCGCCATTGGCGTAGGAGAGGATCTCGGTCAAATCGAACGAGAACTCGGCATAGCCGGAGGGACGGCCGCCGACATGGTAGCCGTTCACCCAGACCCGGGCGTTCTTGTAGACGCCGCCGAATTTGAGACGCGCGTGCTTGCCGGCGACATCGCCAACGATGTCGCTGAGCTGGCGCAGCGAGACATGCGCCCGATACCAGCCGATGCCACCGGGGAGGTACCCGGTGCCGCTCGAATGGTTCTCGGCGAACTCCTGTTCGATGCTCCAGTCATGCGGCACGCTAACCGGCCGCCACGCGGTATCGTCAAAGCCCTTGGCCCAGGCCTCCGGCGTGTCCGTGAGGCTGAAGGCCCACTGGCGGATGTCGTAGCTATGCATGAGCCCTCGGCCCTTATCTCTCAGGTGGATGCCGATACTGCGGCAGCGAGGTATTTGCGGAAGACGCCGGCAAACAGGCGTCCGTTGACGGTGGCGATGCCGGCAAAGCCGACGAAGAACCAGAACAGCCCATAGCCGGTGAGCTGCGGGTAGAAGATTGTGATGATCACCGAGAGCGCGATCAGCCCCAGCGCGGCGAGCCCGGTGAACGGGTGCTTCCACGACAGCAGCCGCGCGTTGCGCAACACGTCGCGGGTGCGGCCCTCGAAGCGGGCGAGATAGGGGAAGACGAACAAGGCCGCGGCGGCGAAATTGAAGGCCAGCACGTACCAGGCAGCGAGGAGGAGCAGTTCGGCCAGCGGCCCGAAGGTCAGGTTGGTGACCACGACGTACCAGGCGGCCAGCACGCCAACCAAGGCGAGCAGCAGCAGCCAGATCACCGTGGCCTGGCGGAAGTTGCGCTGAAACGAGCGGAAATAGTCTGCGGTCACCGAGTTGCACTCCCCGGTTGCAAGTCGCATCGCGGAAAAATTCAGCGCCGTCAGCGAAGCGCCGAGGGTGAAGACCGGGATCGAGGTCGCGACGAACAGCAGGTTGAGGACGATCACATCGGCAACGAGGCTCAGGCCGCGCATCAGCGCCGAGTCCGCCGAAAACAGGGTTGCCATGCTGGGTCCTCCGGGGAGACCGGGCGGTGCGACCACCACCCGGTCCGTGGGTCAGGTGACTAGAGGCCGCGGGCGGCCTTCCAGGCGTCCATATCGGCCTGGATCGAGGCGCGTGCGTCCTCGTAGCCGACATCCTTCAGCTTCTGGCGCATCTCGGCGACAGCAGCGGCCGGGTCCTCGAACTTGCCGTATTGCAGCTGCGGGATGTACTCCGACAGCACGCCGGCCATCGCTGCGAGGGTCGAGTCGATGTTCTGCTTGTTGATGATCAGCGTCGAGTACGGATAGTCCTTGGCCACCGCGTCGAGCTTGGCGATGATCTCGGCCCGGTTCGAAGCCTGCGTGGTACGCGGCAGCTCGAACTCGTCCATGCGGCCCCACCAGTAGTCGGTGCCCAGCGACATGGTCGAGGAATCATAGCCCTCGGGGTAGCCCAGCTTGCCATCGGCGGTGATGATGTAGTCGACATCCTTGATGCCGAAATTGAACAGGTCGTAGATTTCCTTGTCGTTGCGGATCAGGTCATAGACCTGCAGCGCCTTCTCCGGGTGCTTTGAATAGGCACTGACCGCCATGGCGCCGTGCGTGAAAATGTCCTTGAAGAAGTTGCCGTTTTCCTGGCCCCAGTAGAAGAACTTGGGGTCGGAGCCGGGCTGCTTGGTATTCATGTTGTTGACGATGTCGTTGACGAAGGTCTGCGTGTGGTGCTGGTCGGCGCCGGACAGGCCGGCATAGAGCTCCTCACGCGTATCGCCATCATAGTTCAGCGCGTCCTCGCGCCAGACCCCGATATCGTTCCATTGCTTGGCGAGCTTGGCCGCTTCGACCAGCGCATCGCCTTCCATGTACCAGGAGGTGACGGTGTAGGGGTTGGCCGCCGTGGTCTGGAACGGGAAGTAGTTGCCGGCGCTGATGCCCTGGATGGTCTGGAAGTCGGTGTGCCCCTGCATGTAGCCGGTGAGCGCCGCCTCGTTGGCGCCCGCGACATCCCACGGATAGGCGTCGGGCTTGTTGGCCTTCACCCACTCGAAATACTTGGTGAAATCCTCGAACTTGGTGATCTCGCCGTTCGGAAAGCCGGCCTCCTTGGCCCAGTCGCCGCGGTAGAAGAAGCCGTGGTTGGTGTACTGGGTGTAGTTGTCCTCGGGCATGAAATAGATCTTGCCGTCGGCGAGCTTGGTCAGATCCCAGTGACCATCGGCCTCGACCTGGGCCCAGGTCTTGGGCGCATTGGCCTTGAGCATTTCTTCCGACAGCGGCAGGAAGGCGCCCTTCTCGGCATTCTCCCAGGCGTAGAGCCAGTCGGTGGCGGTGGCGACGAGATCGACATTGTCGTCGCCCGACAGCAGCTGCACGTTGTACTGGGTCTGCCAGTCGGCCCACTCGATATAGAACAGGTCGAGCTTGGCGTTGACCTTCTGGACCAGCAGCTCGTTGAGCTTTTCCAGCATCGCCTCGAGGCGGCCATTAGTGGGCTTGTTGCCCATGGTCAGCATGGTGATCTCGGTCGGCGCATCCTGGGCCAAGGCCCCCGCCGTCAGTGCCGGCATGCTGATGCCGATGGCCAGCAGCGCCGCCCCGACCCGCACGACATTCCTTCTCTTCATCTCAGACTCCTCCTCTGATTTTGACGTACTTGCCGAGATTTCCCTCAACTCGAATTGGCTTCGAGGGTGCGGCCGGTCATCGGCGCCGGCCGCGTAGTTTGCCGTCGCGCTAGCCCTTCACCGCGCCGATAGTGATGCCGCTGACGAAGTATTTCTGCACGAACGGGTAGAGCAGCAGGATCGGGCCGGTCGCGACGATGGCGCTCGCCATCTTCAGCGTATTGCTCGGCAGCGCCGTCACGCTGACGTTCGAACCGGCGACGGAATTGCGCAGCGCGTTCGCCGTGTTGATGATGTTGTAGAGGTGGTACTGCAGCGGTTTGAACTCGACCGTGCTGCCCAGGTACAGCGACGACAGGTACCACTCGTTCCAGTAGCCGAGCGCCAGGAACAGCCCGATCGTCGCCAGCGCCGGCTTCATCATCGGCAGGCAGAGCTGGGCGAAGATGCGGAAATCGCCGGCGCCATCGACCTTGCCGGATTCGATGATCTCGTAGGGCACGGTGCGCATGAAGTTCTTCATCAGGATGATGAGCCACGGCGTCATCAGCAGCTGCAGGAACACCGCGAGGTAATTGCCCCTGAGGCCCAGGTCGCGCGCCACCCACAGGAAGGTCGGGGCGAGGCCGGCCGAGAACAGCGTGGTGAAGTAGATGAGGAACGAGATGTGGTTGCGGAAGGGAAAGTCCTTCCGGTGCAGCGCGTAGCCGGTCATCGAAATGATGAACAGGCCGATCGCCGTGCCGAACACCGTCATCACGATGGTGACGACATAGGAGCCGATGATCTGCTTGGGCGCCTTGAAGATCCACTCGTAGGCGGCGAACGAAAAATCCTTGGGCAGGATGCCGAAGCCGGATTTCATGATAGCCTGCTCGCTCGACAGCGAGGCCGACAGCATCATGACGAAGGGCAAGAGGCAGAACAGCGCGAACAGCGTGATCGTGACGTAGGAAATCGAGCGGATCACGATGTCGCTGGCGTCGAGCTTGATCGCCCGCGGCTTGGCCGGCCCGAGGCCGACGCCTTCTGTCTCGAATGGGCGGGCCAGCTCAGAAGAGTGCATAGTCTTTGTTGATCCTGCGCACGATCCAGTTCGCCGTCATCACGAGGGCGAAGCCGAACAGCGACTGGTAAAGGCCGACTGCGGTGGAGGTGGTGAAGTTGTTCTGCGACAGCACCATCCGGTAGACCGAGGTCTCGATGATGTCAGTGGTCTGGAATAGCGCGGCATTGTTGCCGACGAGGTTCCAGAACAGCCCGAAATTGCCGTGCATGATGCCGCCCAGCGCGAACAGCACCAGGATGATGAAGGTCGGCTTGAGGCTCGGCAGCGTGACGAAACGGATGCGCTGCCAGGCGGAGGCGCCATCCACCGTCGCTGCTTCGTAGAGGCTGCGGTCGATGCCCATGATGGCGGCGAAGTAGACGATCGAGCCGTAGCCGGTCGATTGCCACAGGTGCACCAGGATGATGATCAGCGGCCAGGCGCCGGCGCTCGAGTAAATCTTTATCGGGTCGCCGCCGGTCTGCTTGATCAGCGCATTGAGCGCGCCGGTGTCGTAGTTGAGGAGGTTGAAGGCGATAACCCCGACCAGCACCGACGAGATGAAGAACGGCAGGAACATCGCCGCCTGGCTGAGCTTCTTGAACCAGGCCAGCCGCACCTCGTTGAGCATGATCGCGATGGCGATCTGCAGGATGTTGCCCAAAACGATGAAGGCGAGATTGTAGAGGATGGTATTGCGCGTCAGCGTCCAGAGCTGACCGGATTTGATCAGGAACTCGAAGTTCTTGAAGCCGACGAACGGGCTGCCGAAGATCCCGTCCCGGTAATTGAAATTGGTGAAGGCGATCCACGCGCCCGGCAGCGGCATGTAGTTGAAAACGATGAAGAAAATGATCGCCGGGACGCACATCAGCAAGAGGACCTTGCTGTCCGCCAGCTGCCGCCAAATGGACTTACGTCCCCGGGACGAATCCGTTCCTGACATCTTCCCCCTCTCTGCCGTCGGCCGCGGCGTCCCTCCAGACGCTGCCCCGATGAGCGGCCGACGGATCGGCTCTCACGTGGCGTCGCAACCAACCGGGCCCGAGCTTTTTGCTCATGGTCGGCTCAGTGAAGTCGTGCAGGTCTCCCTCCCGCCGGCATAGTGTTAGCCGGGGGATGCGCTCTGCGCAAGATTTTCAGTAAATATTTAGTTCGGGGTCTGCGACGCCCGGATTTTGGTACTGCCGCGCCAGCGAATGCTGGTCGCCAGGGTCACACGCTTGGGCAGTTCGCGCCCGCCCATCCGCTCGAGCAGCAGCTCGACGGCGCCCTCGCCGATCTCCTCGGCCGGGAGGTGCACGGTGGTCAGCGGCGGGTTGAGGAACTGCGCCACCGAGATGTCGTTGAAGCTCGCCACTGCGATGTCGTCGGGGATGCGCAACCCCATCTCGTGGATGGCGCGGTAGGCGCCGACCGCCATGTTGTCATTGGCGGTGACCAGCGCGTCGGGCCGGTCGGGCTGCGACAGGATCTGGCGGGTCAGCTTGTAGCCGCTGTCTTCGGTCTTGCCGTCGGTGAGGCAGATGCGTTCGTCGAACACGCCGGCTTCCTTGGCCCATTCGATATAGGCGCGGCAGCGCCGTTCGACCCGGGTCGGCTGCACCCCGTCGTAGACATCGACCCAGCCGGCAAAAGCGATCCGCCGATAGCCGGCCTCACGCAGCGACTGCAGGAGCTTGCGCGTCGCCAGCATCAGGTCCGCCTCGACCGAATCGATCTCGTCGGTCGGCGGGGCGAAATCGGCGAACACCAGGTTGCGGTTGTGCCGCTTGAGCCAGGCGATCTCGTTCTCGTCGTGTCGCCCGATGGCGATGATCCCCGAGGCGCCGCGCAGCAGCGAGGCCTCGGGCAGACTGTCGGTGTGGTAGACCTTGATGGTCTCGATCTTCAGGGCCTGGCAGCGGCTCTCGATGCCCAGCCGCAACCCGACATAGTAGGGATCGACGAATTCCTGGTCGGGGCGCAGGTAGTGCACCAGCGCCACCTTGCCGAGCCCTTGCTGATAGGCGCGGTTGCGCGCCCGCGGCGTCTCGTACTTCAGCGCCTCGGCGGTTTCGATGATCGCCTGCCGGGTCTTGGGCGTCACCGACAGGGTCTGGTCGAAGTTGAGCACCCGCGACACCGTCGCGGACGAGACGCCCACTGCCTTGGCGATTTCCTTGATCGTGACCACGACGCTTCCCCAATCGGGAGACCTGCTTAGGCAAGAAGGCAGGACCTATGCAAGCGGCAATCACATCCGCCTTGGCGTGGCGGCGATGAACGCGTCGAGTTCGGACCGCGTCCCGGCGCCTTCCATCGGCCCCCGAACCGTGACGTTGCGGGCCCCGGCGGCCGAGGCATAGAGCAGGGCCTGCTCGGGCCCCATCCCCAACCGTCGGCCGGCGACATAGGCGCCGCCGAAGCAGTCGCCGGCGCCGGTAGCATCGAGTTCGGTCACGGCGAAGGCCGCGGCGTCGATGCGGGATCCGTCGCGGCTGAACCAACTGGCGCCGGCCGCCCCGCGCTTCAGCACGATCTCACCGACGCCAAGCTCGAACAGGCGCCGGAGCGCTGCCGCTTCGCCGTCGACGCCGGCGGCGCGCTCGAGCTCGTCACCGCTGGGGAGGAGGAGATCGGCCTTGGCCACCAGCTCGGCGAATTGCCGCTCGATCGGCGCGCTCAGTTGCAGCTCCTTGCGCAGATTGGGATCGACCGACAGCGTGCCGCCGCGCGCCTTGATTATCTCGACGGCGCGCGCAATGACCTCGCGGGCGCTCGGCATCGACAGCGCCGTGCCCATGACATGCAGGTGGCCGGCACGGTGGACGAGCGCCTCGACCTTGTCGTCCCAGCCGAACCGCGACGCGGCGGACGTGGCGATGTTGTAGACGAAATCCCTGGCGCCGCTGGCGCGGTAGCGCACAAAGGCGCTGCCGGTCGGGAACTCACGATCGATGGCAACGGCCGACACATCGACGCCATCCGCCCGCAGCCGATCAAGGTTGACCCGGCCAAAATCATCATCGCCGACCGCGCCGATCATTGCGGCGCTGCCACCGAAGCGGCTGCACTGGTCGATAAAGATCGCCGGCGCGCCGCTCGGGTACGGCCCGACCAGCGGCTGCGCGGAGCGGAACCCGTCACCGGTGGTGGTCGCAACGATCTCGACCAGGATCTCGCCGACGCAAATGGTCGGCCCCAGTTCGTCGGGGGACAAAACGGCATTCGGCATGCGGCGACGTTCCCACTTCTGGCACCGACAGGGCGGTCAGGCACCGATCAGATAGCACGCGCCGACGCCCTCGGAGCAGCCCCGATTCCAGGGCAGGCTGCTGGCTGAAACCTTGGTCATGCTGCGGAAGGGGGGCCGGTCGTTCCGATCAGCCCCCCTTCCGCGATCTGCGTGGATCCGGTTTGCGCAGTCCGCTAGACCGCCTCGATCAGCAACAGCTCGGAACGGAGTGCCGAGCCGATGCGGATGCGCAGGCCTTCGTCGAGCAGGTAGCCTCCATCGACCACCCGATCGTAGCCGGCGCTGTCGTAGCGAACGCGGTATTGCCGGCCGACATCGAGGCCGCGGGGACGGACGAGATAATCGTCGGCCTCGGCGCCCTGCAGCCGGAACACTCCGATAAAGGCCTTGTCCCGCTCCGGTGTCGCGCTTTCCAGCACTACCCACTCCCCCAGATCGCGCTGGTTCTGGATTGGCGTGTGGTGGAACAGGCGGGACCGCGACAGCATCGGCCGGCAGAAGTCGCGATAGATGCTGAAACCGTGCTGCCAGCGCTCCCAGGTCGCCTGGTTTCGCTCCGCGAGGGTCGCCGCCACGCCCGTCACCTTGAAGTGGGTGAAGAGGTTGGTGCGGATCAGGAAGTCGATGTCCGAAACGCCGGCCGAAATGCCACCCATCACCGACTCGCACAGCTCCGGCGGCAGGGCGAGCGTGCCGCCATTAAAGATGCGAAGCGACGGGCTGGGGGACCAGCGATCGGTCAGTTGGGTCCAATGGAAGCGCGACAGCATGCCGAGGTCCATGCGCCCGCCGCCGCTGGAGCAGTTCTCGAGCAGCAAGTTGGGGAAGCGCCGGGCAATGTTGTCAAAGATGCCGTGCAGCGCGTCGTAGTACCGCCACACCACGCTCTCGGTGTAGCCCAGATGGTCGCGCGTGCCGCCCTCGCCGAAATTGCCGTTGAAGTCGATGCGGAAGCAGTCGAGGGCGTATTTCTCGATCTTTTCGACGATCAGCTCCTCAGTGTAGCGGGCGACCTCGGGCTTGGACAGATCGAGGAACAGCATCGACTGGCCGCGCCGCTGCATCAGCCAATCGGGTCGTTCGCGCGCCAGTCGGCTGTCGACGCCGACCCGCTCGGGCTCCATCCATAGGCCCGCCAGCATCCCCCGATCGCGGACCCGATCGAAGACGGCCCGCACCCCATCGGGCAGCAGCGGGCTCTCGTCCCAGTTGCCGACGGTTGCCGCCCAATGCTGATCGCCGCCGCCGAACCAGCCGGCATCGAGCATGTAGAGTTCGAACCCGAGTTCGCCGGCGAGGTCGATATCGTCGTAGAGCTGCGCCTGGGTGATCTGGTCGTTGCGGGTGAAGCCGGTGCTGTTTACCTCGATGCGGTGTTCGCGACCGGCCGGCTGTGCCGGCGTTACGCTGGTGCGGATGTGGCTGTGCATCGCCTGCACGGCGTCGTCGAGATCTCCGAACAGGGTGGCGATATGGACCGCCGGGGTGGTCGTCGACTCCCCCGGGGCAAGGACGCGCAGCGGCGCCGGACCGGCGATGCCGACTTCGGCATAGAGACGGGCGCTTTGTGAGCCCTTCTTGTCCATGCCCGGCTCGAAATCGTTGAACAGCTCGATCTTCCAGTTGCCGGACCAGGCGAAGTTGAGGATGAACATCTCGCCGGTGGCGTCGTTGCGAGCATAGATCATCGGCACGCCCCAGCCGGAGCGCCCGTGCATGGTTTCCATGCCCCAGCGCCCCTGCGGCACGGTCTTCCACTCGAAATTACCCTCCTGCCCGGCCGAGCTATCGACGGTGTGCGCCACGCTGAACGGGCCGGCCGGAAAATTGGCGAGATCGACATTGTCCCAGAACGCCGGGACACTGGGGATCTTCTGCTCCGGCGAGCCGTTGAGCTGCCACACCAGGCCGCTCCACGGGCTCACATGCGACAGCGCCGCCTGGACGTCGCCGACATTGGTGATGACCAGATGTCGTGCGAAGAACGGCGTATCGTCGAGCCTGGTGTGAACCTCGACCTGCAGCTGGCGCTGGCGGTGCAGCAGCGTCAGCGTAGCGTGCCGCTCGTCGCCGGCCGAACCGAGTAGTTCCCAGCCTTCGACCAGGCGCTGTCCGTTGACCTCGAGCTGGAAGGCATGCTGGCGCGAATGCAGTGGCCGCACGTTGGTGAGACCGTCGCGCATCTCGTCCCAGACCCAGCGGCGCGGCTTGGCCCGCCCCATGGCCGAGAAATGGGCGCCGAGGAACTGCCCATCGACCAGGGTCTCCTGGTAGATGCTGCTGCCGGAGTCGTAGCGGACGACCGGGAATTCCGGAAACGTCTCGCCCGTCGGCTGAATGCCGCGGTCGTGCAAGCCCCAACCGACGCGGCCCAGAACCTTTGGATCGGAACTCATCCCTTAACCCCACCCATAAATGTCATTCCCTTGATGAATTGCTTTTGCATCGAAGCGTAGAGCAGCATCACCGGCACCACGGTCACCATGGCGCCGGCGCAGTAGAGCTCGTAGCGTTCCCAGAACAGGCTCTTGAGCGAAGCGAGCGCCAGCGGCAGCGTCTTGACCGAGGGTTCGGTGAGGACGATGGCCGGGAACATGTACTCGTCCCAGCTGGTCAGGAACGTGTAGACGGCGAGCGCTGCCAAGGGTGGCGCCGACATCGGTCCGATGATGGTGAAAATGATCCTGAGCTCGCCTGCCCCATCGAGCCGGGCGGCTTCGATCAGCTCGTTGGGCAGCCGCGAGATCCATTGCCGGAGCAGCAGCGTGCCGATCGTCGAGTAGAGGGCGATGACGATCATACTGTGAACCTGGTTCAGCAGGCTCAGGTCCGACAGGGTCAGATAGAGCGCCACCATGATCGCCGGGAACGGCACCAGCATGGTGGAGAGCAGCGCGATGAACAGCAGATCGCGGCCGAAGAAGCGGTACTTCGAGAAGATGTAGCCGAGCACCAGCGCCGTGCCGCAGCCGGTAATGGTGCGGGCCAGCGCAATGAGGCAGCTGTTGATGAAGGCGTTGAGAAAGCCCGGGATCGCGAGAATCTGTGTGTAGTTGTCGAGCGTCCAGGGCGAAGGCAGGTCGCTCGGGCGGTTGATCAGATCCGAGTAGGTCTTGAACGAACCCAGCAGCATCCACAGGAACGGCAACAGCACCGCAACCGAGGCCGCGATCAGCACCAGGTGGAGCGGCACCTGCAGCCAGCCGCGCCTGAACCTGACCGGGGTGGCCCTGGATACAGTGGTGACATCTGAGATGGCCATTAGGGCTGATCTCCCTTGGTGCGCAGCAGGAACAGCTGCACGAGCGTGATCAGCAGCATCAGCAGAAAGACGAATACCGAGACGGCGGCGGCACTGCTGAACAGGAACGAGGCGAAGGCTTCATCGACGATGAACTCGTTGATCATCAGGGTCGACAATCCAGGCCCGGGACCGAGCACGGTTGGGGTGACGTAGACCAGCATGCCGTTGACCACCGTCAGGATCGAAACCGCCGCAACGGTCGGCATGATCGAGGGCAGCGTCACATTGAAGAAGCTCTGCCACGGGTTGGCCCCGTCGATGACGGCGGCATCGCTGAGTTCGGTCGGCACAGCGACAATCGCTGCCGTCAGCAGCACGACGTAGAAGCCGACCGATTTCCAGACCTCGACCAGGACCAGCGCTCCGAGAGCCGAGTCCGAGCCGAAGATCCAGTTGCTGGGCGGCAAGCCGACCAACGCCAGGAGCTGGTTAAGCGTGCCGGTATCTGGATTCATGATCATCCGGAACAGCATTGAGATGGCGATGATCGACACCACCACCGGCAGGAAGATGATGAACTGATAGCCCTGCCGGCCGCGCGTCACTTTGGCGAGGCACCAGGCGAGGAACAGCGAGATCGGCAGCGAGAAGGCGTAGAGCAGCACGGTGTAGACCAGCGTGTTCCACACCGCGACCCAGAAGCGGTCATAGCCGAACAGCTCGATGAAGTTATCGAGCCCGACGAACGGGCTCGATGCCGGATTGAGCACCCGATAGTTCTGCATCGACATGACGAAGGTTTTGATGACCGGCCCGAATACGAACATGCCGTACCAGGAGAAGGTCGCGGCGAGGGCAATGGCGCCGATCCAGAATTGCGGTCGATTGAGCACCTTCCGCCAGCCCTTCGGCCAGCGGTCGACAGCTGTCAGCACGGACATGGTCATCCTCCCCGAAAGGTGGGCTGGAGCGTTTCACCGTCTCGATGAACGGCGAAACGCCCGGCACCTTCCCCTGAAAGCGCTCTAGCTGCGGGCGAAGCGTTGCTGCTGGGCGGTCAACTGCCGCTGCAATTCGGCTGCCGTATCCTTGGGCGTGGACTTGCCCTCGCGCAGCAGATCGACGATGGGCTGGACCATCTCGTTGATCTGCGGATCCCACCCATGGCCCATGAAGCGGGTATTGGGCCCTGCCGTGTGCAGGCGACGCTGTCCCTGGCTCAAGGGTCCGTCGCCGGAATAGATCGACGACTTGGCCACCGGCCGGCAGGCCGGCGTCATGCCGCCATAGATGCCCGACCAGATGAACTGGGCATCATAGGTGGTCATGAACTTGAGGAACTCGACGGCGCCGGCCTCGTTCTTGGCGCCGACCGGGATTTCGAAGCCCCAGCCGCCTTCGCCGACGAATTTCGGCGCCTGACCGGCGACCAGCGACGGCAGCACCACGTTGGTGGCGCTGAGCCCCACTGCCGTGGCCTCGCCGGCAGCGGCATCGTTGCCGATGCCAAGCGCCGACTGGCCGGCGGCAAAGACGTTGACGACGTGCCCGAGGCCAAGCTTGCTCTCGATCCCCAGCTCGTAGGGCTTGGTGACGAGGTAGTTGAGCGCCTCAACGCAGGCATCGGAATCGAAGGCGAACTGGCCGCTCTGCTCATCGAACCAGTTGGTGCCGAGCTGCTCCATCATCGTTGCGATGTTCAACAGCTCCCAGCCCTGCCGGTTCTGGCCCCAGACGACCGGCGAGCTGTCCTTGTTCTGCAACCGCGCCGCGAACTCGAACATCTGATCGTAGCTCTCGAACGCCGCGCTCAGTTCGTTCCGCTCACCATCTGCCACGGCGCCCGGCCAGGCCAGGTCAGCACCGGCTGCTGCCACCAGATCGAGCCGCACGCTGACGCCGGAGTGAGCGTTTCCTTCCACCGGAACCCCGTGGATGGCTTCACCCCAGCTGTAGGCGCCGAGCGCCTCGGGGAACCACCAGGCAGCGTTGTCGATGCCCAGATCGCCATACACCGACTGCCGGACATCGATCAGGCCGCCCTGCTTGACCAGGCCATCGGACATGCGCCCCATGAGGCAGAGAACATCCGGCGGATTGCGGCTGGCCAGCGACGTCAGGGCCGAACTGACGATCGACGAGCCGTCCTGGGGCTCTAAGGTAACGGTACCATTAGTGAGCTCCTGAAACTTCGAAATGAGCATTTGGTAGCGTTCGACGTGCGGTGCGTAGTTGAGACCCCACATCCGCACGGTCTGTCCGCTGAGGTCCGGCGGGGTCCAGTTCGGACCACCGACAAGGTCGGCGGCGGCAGGCTCCTGCTGTGCCAGGGCCCGGCCACCGAGCATGAAACCGCCCGCTAATGCGCTGGAACCCAAAAGAAAATTACGACGTGATAGGTGAAAGCCAGTCATTGTCCCCTCCTCAAGAATTCGACGACCTCTGCAATGAAGAGGCCAGGCCGCGCCGCGGTCTCACGAGACGACCGTACGGCTCCTCCACCGCACTGCTGATCGCTCAGAACAGCTTCAATGTTACCGGTAACATTCGGGTTGTCAATCCTGCCGAGGTGAGTCGGGCGGTATCCATGGTGGCGGAATTGGCAGCGTGATGCGCCGGCAGCTCGGTCTGATAGCCGCAAGAACGCGGACAGCCCGAGACGACAGCTCAGCGCGGCGTGCGGCCTTTGCCGAGGTCGGACAGCGTCAACTCGCGGCGGACCGCTTCGACGCCGAACAGTTCGGCGTGCAGGCGATGCAGCGCCTCGCCGAGCGCGCCCACCAGAGTGGCGCGGTCGGCCAACGCGCTGGCCTCGACTTTCGGGGGCTCGCGCATCAGCCGTGGGAGCAGGCCGCGCACCCGTTCGACGATCTCGGGCCTGAGCCCGATGCTGCCGCCGAAGACGATCAGGTCGGCGTCGATCACCGCGTGCACCGCGCCGATGGCGAGGGCCAGCAGCCGGGCGGTCTCGTCGATGGCGGCGACGGCGGCCGCCTCGCCTCGGCCATAGGCGGCGAGGATCTCGGTCACCGAGAAGCCGGCACTGCCGCCATAGCCCTCGTAGCGCCGCTGGAGCGCATCGACATTGGCCGCCGTCTCGAAGGTGCCCGAAGCGAAGCCCGAGGGATCGAACGGGTTGCCGCCGAGCGGCAGGTAGGCGATTTCGCCGGCCGCCCCGCGCCCGCCGCGCAGCAGCTTGCCATCGGCGACGATGCCCATGCCGACGCCGCGGCCGACGCCGAAATAGGCGAAGTTGCGCGCCCCGCGGGCGACGCCCTGCCACAGCTCGCCGAGCGCCGAGAGCTTGACGCCGTTCTCGATGGTCAAGGGCACGCCGATCTCGGAGCGCAGCTCTTCGACCACGTTGATATCGCCGAGGTGCGGAATGGAGGGGGCGATGTCGATATGGCCGGTGACCGGGTCGACCACGCCGGGGCTGCCGACCACCACCAGCTTCACCCGATCGCGCGGCACCCCGAGCTTATCGGTCAGTTCCCGGTAGAGGAGACCGATCTGGCGCACCACATTGGTGCCGCCGCGCGGGTCGGTGGCGGCGGCGATCTCGCCCACCACCTCGCCGCGGATATTGGCCAAGGCGATCTGCGCGATTTCGCCTTCGAGCCGGATGCCCAGCACATAGGCTGAGCCGGCGGTGAGCTCGTAGGTCGGGGCGCTGCGGCCGAGCTTGCCCTGCATCTTGCCCGACACTTCGAGCCAGCCGTCGCGCTCGAGCTCCAGCACCACCTGCGTGGTGGTCTGGCGCGACAGCCCGGTGAGCTTGGCCAGCATGGCCCGCGAGGTCGGGCCATTGAGGAGGATAGTTTCCATGATGGCGCGAACCGACAGCTGCCGCGCCACCGGCGGCAGCTGCGAGGGTCGAACCGGAGCCTGGTCGCTCTCCGCGCTCACGATGCCGGTCAGCGCTCCAGCCGCGCGAGGAGGCTCGAGGTATCCCAGCGCTTGCCACCCATCGCCTGCACTTCGGCATAGAACTGGTCGACCAGCGCGGTGAGCGGGAGCTTCGCCCCATTGGCGCGACCCTCATCGAGCACGATGCCCAGATCCTTGCGCATCCAGTCGACGGCAAAGCCGAAGTCGAACTTGCCGGCATTCATGGTCTTGTAGCGGTTCTCCATCTGCCAGGACTGCGCCGCGCCCTTCGAAATCACGTCGATCACTGCCTCGATATCCATGCCCGACTGCTTGCCGAAATGAATGGCTTCGGCCAGCCCCTGCACCACCCCGGCGATGCAGATCTGGTTCATCATCTTGGCGAGCTGGCCGGCGCCGGGATCACCCAGCAGCCGGGCCGCTTTGGCAAAGCTCATGATCACCGGCTGGGCGATCTCGAAGGTCGCCTGGTCGCCGCCGACCATCACCGTCAGCTGGCCGTTCTCGGCGCCGGCCTGGCCGCCCGAGACCGGCGCATCGAGGAAGCCGAAGCCGGCGGCGGTCGCGGCGGCATGGAGTTCGCGCGCGATGCCGGCCGAGGCGGTGGTGTGGTCGACGAACACTGCGCCCTTGGCCATCGCCTTGAAGGCGCCGACCTCGCCGAGCGTCACCTCACGCAGATCATCGTCATTGCCGACGCAGGCGAAGACGATGTCCTGCCCTGCCGCCGCTTCGGCCGGCGTCTTCGCCAGCCGGCCGCCTTGCTCCGACACCCATTTTTCGGCCTTTGCCGTGGTGCGGTTGTAGACGGTGACCTCGTGCCCTTTGGCCTTCAGATGCCGGGCCATCGGGTAGCCCATGACGCCGAGCCCCAGGAAAGCTGCCTTGACCATGATATTCCTCTCTAGATGGTAGTTTCGGTGTAGCGGGCGCGCTGCTGCATGCGCGGGCGACGCGGATCGGGATAGGGCACGGCGGAGATCAGTGCCTGCGTATACGGATGGCTGGGCGACGTACAGATGGTCTGCGCGTCGCCGACCTCGACCACCCGGCCGCGCCGCATCACGGCTACCCGGTCGCAGAAATAGCGGATAACGCCGATATCGTGGCTGATGAAGATGAAGCTCAGCCCCAGCCGTTGCCTGAGTTCGATCAACAGATCGAGGATCTGGCTGCGGATCGAGACGTCGAGCGCCGAAGTCGGTTCGTCGGCGATCAGCACCTTGGGGTCGAGCGCCAGTGCGCGGGCGATGCCGATGCGCTGGCGCTGGCCGCCGGAAAAGGCGTGCGGGTAACGATCCATCATCCCGGCATCAAGCCCGACCAGCTCGAGCAGCTGGCTGACCCGGGCATTGATCTCGGCCGACGAACCGCGCCGGTTGATCAGCAACGGCTCGCCGACGATCTGGCGCACGGTCATCCGCGGGTTCAGCGAAGCGAACGGATCCTGGAAGATGAAGCGGATCTCGCTGTAGAGGTTGCGCAGCCCCGCCTTGTCGAGCGTCCGCACCACAACCGGCGCCGCGCCCGGCGGCGAATAGACCACCTCGCCATCGGTCGGTTCGACGGTGCGGAGGATCAGCCGCCCCAGGGTGGTCTT
The DNA here is from genome assembly GCF_058806655.1 of Devosia sp. GW821-FHT12F11. NCBI lineage: Bacteria > Pseudomonadati > Pseudomonadota > Alphaproteobacteria > Hyphomicrobiales > Devosiaceae > Devosia > Devosia sp. GW821-FHT12F11. The sequence continues at coordinate 796,581 of NZ_JBXAPX010000001.1, read as the reverse complement.
GCCCGAGCCGCTTTCCCCGACGATCCCCAGCGTTTCGCCGGCCTGGAGCTCGAGGCTCACGTCGTCGACGGCGCGCAAGGTGCCCTTGGCCCGACCGCCGAAGGCGCCGATGCCGAGCTGATAGGTCTTGCCCAGGTTGCGCAGCGAGAGGATCGGCGACGATATGGCAGGGGGCGCCGGCCGCGCTGCCGGCTGTTCGAGCTTCAGCGTCGCCGCGAGCAGCCGCTGCGTATAGGGATGGGTCGCGCCGTGGAAGATCCGGTCCACCGGCCCGGCCTCGACCAATTGCCCGCGATACATCACCGCCACATCGTCGACCGTCTCGGCCACCACGCCCATGTCGTGGGTGATGAGGATCATCGCCATGCCGCGCTCGCGCTGGATGCGGCGGATCAGGTCGAGCACCTCGGCCTGGGTGGTCACATCGAGCGCCGTGGTCGGCTCATCGGCGATCAGGACGCGCGGGTTGCAGGCCAGCGCCATGGCGATCATCGCCCGCTGCCGCATGCCGCCGGAGAACTCGTAGGCGTAACGATCGATCGCCTGTTCGGGGTTGGGGATTTCTACCTGGCCGAGCAGCTCGACGGTGCGGGCGCGGGCCGCCTTGCGGTCGAGCTTCAAATGCAGCTCGAGCACCTCCATCACCTGGGCGCCGATGGTATGCACCGGCGACAGCGAGCTCATCGGCTCCTGGAAGATCATCGAGATGTCGGCGCCGCGAATGGCGCGAATGGCTTCGCCGCGCCGCGGCAGCTGCGCGATGTCGATCTCGCCGAGCCGGATCGAACCGCCAGTGATCCGCCCAGGCGGATCGACCAGTTGCATCAGGGCGCGCGCGGTGACCGATTTGCCCGAGCCGCTTTCGCCGACAATGCCCAGCGTGCGACCGGCGCGCAGATCGAAGCTGACGCCGTCGACAGCGCGGAAGCTGCCCTGGCGCTGGGTGAAATCCACCGTCAGGCCCTCAACCGAGAGGACGATTTCGGGTTCAGTTGTCATAGGGATCCGCCGCGTCTCGAAGCCCATCGCCGAGGAAGTTGAAACTCAGCACCGCGATCATCACGAACAAAGCCGGCCAGAACAGCAGCCACGGGGCGCTGGTGATGGCGCGGAGGTTCTGTGCGTCCTGCAGCAGCACGCCCCAACTCACCACCGGCGGCTTAAGCCCGATGCCGAGGAAGGACAATGAGGTCTCGGCGATGATCATCGCCGGCACGGCCAGCGTCACCATGGCGAGGATGTGGCTGGTCATCGAGGGCAACATCTGGCGGAAGATGATCCGCATCTCGCCTGCCCCGTCGAGCCGGGCAGCGGTGACGAAATCCTCGTTGCGCAGCGAGAAGAAGCGGCCGCGCACTTCGCGCGCCAGGGAGGTCCAGCCGAGCAGCGAGACGATGGCGGTGACGGTGAAATAGACCTCGATCGGCCCCCAGGTGAGCGGGATCGCTGCTGCCAGCCCCATCCATAAGGGGATGGTGGGCATGGCGCTGATCACCTCGATCAGCCGCTGGATGACGCTGTCGAGCGCCCCGCCGTAATAGCCGGAGATGCCGCCGAAGAACACGCCGAGCAGCAGCGAGATCACCACCCCGACCAGCCCGATCGACATCGAGATGCGGGTACCGTGGATCAGCCGGCTCAGCACGTCCCGCCCCAGCCGGTCGCTGCCGAAGAGATACACAACTTCCTTGGGATCGGTGGCGCCGATCAGGTGGATACTGGTCTCGATCAGCCCCAACAGCCGATAGGGCTGGCCTTCAACGAACAGCCCGAGCGGAATGAGCTTGTCGGGATTGGCGGTGAAGGTGCGCCGCATCGCCTCGGTATCGACGGTAATGTCGTAGCCCGAGGCGTGGAAGTTGAAGGTCCAGCCGCCATCGGCCGATGGCGCGAACAGGTTGATGCCCTGGGGTGGCGCGTAGGTATATTGCGGCCGCGTGGTCTCGGGGCTGTAGGGGGCGAGGAACTCGGCGAAGATGCCGGTGAGGTAGAGCAGCACCACGACCACCAGCGACACCACCGCCAGCTTGTGACGGCCAAAGCGCCAGGCCATCAGCTGCCACTGGCTGGCGGTGGCGGCCGAGCTGCCCGCCCGCGCGATGATCGGCGGCGGCAGGGCCAAATCTTCTTCAGGCATCACGCCTTCTTCGGACACGCCACTCATCGCTGGTACCTGACGCGCGGATCGAGCACGGCGAGGAGGATGTCGGAGAGCAGCATGCCGATCAGCGTCAACACACTCATGATCAGGATGAAGGCGCCGGCGAGATACATGTCCTGGCTGACCAGGGCGCGCAGCAACAGCGGGCCGGCCATCGGCAGGTTGAGGACGATCGCCGTGATGGTGACGCCGGAAATCAGCGAGGGCAGCACCCAGCCGATGGTCGAAACGAACGGGTTGAGCGCAAGGCGCACCGGGTAGCGCATGATCAGGGTGAACTCGGACAGGCCCTTGGCGCGGGCAGTGACGACATAGGGTTTACTGAGCTCGTCGGAGAGATTGGCGCGCATCACCCGGATCAGCGCCGCGGTGGACGAGATGGCGATCACCACCACCGGGATCCAGAGGTGCTGCAGCAGGTCGAGGAGCTTGGCGAAGCTCCACGGCGCCTGCTCGTACTCGGGCGAGAACAGCCCGCCGACATTGAGGCCGAACCAGGTGAAGCTGATATACATGAGCCCCAGCGCCAGGATGAAGGTCGGCACCGCGAGCCCGACAAAGCCGAGGAAAGTGAAGACATAGTCGCCGATCGAATAGCGGCGCACCGCGGAGTAGATGCCGATCGGAATGGCCAGCGCCCAGATCAGCATCAGGCTCAGCGCCGAGACGAAAATCGTCACCCCCATGCGATCCCACAGCAGCCGGCTCACCGGCTGCCCCCAATCGAACGACCAGCCGAAATCGCCGCGGAAGATGATGCCGGAGATCCAGTTCCAGTACTGCACGTAGAACGGCTGATCGAGCCCGTAGAGGGCGGTCAGCCGGTCGATCGAGGCCTGGTCGAGCGACTGCCCGGAATCGGCGATCGCCGAGGTCAGCGAGGTCAGGAAATCACCCGGCGGCAGCTGGATGATCAGGAAGGACACCAGCGACATGCCGAACAGCGTCGGCACCATGTAGAGCAGGCGCTTGAGGATATAGAGCAGCATCCGTCAGGGTCCGAACTCGACCAGCACCACCTCGTTGGTGTGGATCTCGGGCAGGTCGACATGCAGCCGCCCGGCCTGAAGGCTGGTGGCCGGCACCTGCCCCGAAACCAGCAGCCGCGCCGTAGCCGTCGTGGCGCCAGGCGGCAATGCGACGGACACCGACTGGCCCCGCAACGGGATGGTTTCGCGGATCGGGCCCTTCATCATCATCGGGTTGGTGAGGTTGACGAGATGCACTGAAATCTGGCCTGCGCAGTCGCGTGTGGCAATGTCGACGATGCCAGGGCCGGCCGACTGCACCCGCGCCGGGGCGCCCAGCGCCCAGCGGAAGGCATTGTCGAGCAGGCGCGAATGATCGGCATTGGTCACTTCCCAGAAGATCTCGCCGATGTTCCAGGGGAAGTAGACCACCCGGCCCTTGCCGACCCGGCGCGCCAGCACCGCAGGTTCAAGGGCCGGCTCCCGCGCATAAATTTCCTCCATCGGCAGATCGGGGAAATGCGGCACGAAGCGGAACGGCACGTCCACCGGACCATGAACGTCGAGCGGGATGCGGCGGGTGCCGCCCATGATGCGCGAGGCGCCGTCGAAACCGCGGAGGATCGGGTGGTCGGCACCGTCGAGCGCGATGTAGGTGTTCTTGACCGGCCCTTCAGTCGGCCCGGCGACGCTGGCGCCGAACAGGCGGGAGAGACCGAAATCCGGCCGCTGCACCCCATGCTCGTCATAGAGCGAGGTCTCGAAGCTGGTGACCAGCGCACCGCCGCGTTCGACATAGCGGGTGAGCATGTCGCACTGCGCTCCGGAGAGGAATGCCGCGTTGGCGACGGCGATCAGCCGGTAGCGGTCGAGCGCCGCGTCGGTCATCACCAGGTCGGAGAGCAGGTCGAACGGCATCCGGGCTTCGACCAGCGCGTGGTAGAAGCCGAGTTCGTGGCCCTCGGCATTGTCGCGGTCGTCGGAATGCCAGGTGCGGAGCGTGGTGCTCGGGTCGAGCAGGGCGATCTCGGCGGTCGGCGCGAGCTTTGACAGCACCGGTTCGAGCTCGGCATGCAGGCCATAGGTTTCGACGATCGGCGGCAGCCAGCGATTGTCGTGCACCTTGGCGTTGAACTTGGTGAACCAGGGCCTCAGCCCATGCGCCATGCCGTCGATCATCCACATGCGGATTTCCTCGGGCGACTGCACCGAGTCCTTCCAGCGCCACTTCTCTTCCACCGAAGTGGAGGTGACCAGGCCGATCGGCTTGTCGCCCATGACGCCGCGCATGCGCTTGCCGTCGCGGCCGGCCGACCAGATCGGCACCACGCCGGTGCGGCCCTGGTGGTCGACGAACAGGATCGGGCAATAGCGCTTCACCTCGTCGAGGGCGAAGTCGAGCATCGAGGAGTTGCCGATATTGGGAATGAAGCGGCCATGCGGACGCTCGGACGCGACGATGCCGTTCCAGTGCCCGACGAGTTCGGTGAGCACATCGCGTGACCAGCCCAGCCAGGCTTGCCAGGTCGGATCGAACGGATCGCGCCGGCGCGGCAGCTCGCGCCCGGTCTTCTCCCGGAAATCGGTGCTGCAATGGGCGCAGTAGCAGACGCCATGGCCGGACCAACGGTTGGCGAAGATGGCGTCGATATCGTAGCCGGCGGCGATCTCGCGGATCACCTCGCTCATGAACTCGCGGTTATAGCCGCCCCAGGCGCAGGTGACGTAGGCCTCGGGGAACGACCAGTGCTTCCTGAGTTCGCCCTCGGCGGTCACCGAAATCCATTCCGGATGCGCCGCCGCGACGTCAGCATGCACCGCGTGCGGATCGACGCGAGCGACGACATGCATGTTGCGCTGCCTGGCCCCGGCCACCAGGTCGCCGAACGGGTCGTCGTCGCCGATATAGCGGCTGACATAGTGCAGCGGGATCTTGCTCGGATAGTAGGCGACATAGCCGCCGGCCGAGAGGCAGGTGGCGTTCGACTGGGTTTCGTCGAACACGCCGAGCCAGAAATCGAGGTCGTAGCTCCCGGGGTCGTCTTCGACCAAAGTGAGCTGCGTCCAGCGCGTCGCGCCTTCATACCAGTTGGGGGACCTGAGGCCGCTCAGGGCCTCGGCTGTGCTGTTCATCGTCAGTTCCGATAGGATCGTTTTGCATTGGGCTGCATCGGCATAGTGGTCAGGCTCGGTCTGGACCTACCCACCGGCTGTCATCCCTGCGAAAGCAGGGACCCAACGCGCAGCCAGCGCTGGCGGATAGATGGGTCCCTGCTTTCGCAGGGATGACATCGGGGTGGTTCAGGTCATCGGTGAAAGGCTCTAACGCGTCTGAGAGAAGAGGACCGGGAAGCCCTGGGGGGCTTCCCGGCCAGGCCGGGTCAGGCCTTGAAGTACTGCTCGGGATTGGTCGGCGCCGGAGTGGGGTAGCCGAAGGAGTTCGGCATCTTGTCGGGCACGTTGTGGAAGTCGTTGCGCACGATGCCATAGGCGTCGTTGGGCACCTTGATACCGATGCAGTAGAACTGGTCGGCGGCGATCTCGAGGATCTGCTTGAACGCCTCGACGCGCTTCAAATCGTCGACCGTGCTCTTCATCTCGTCATAGAGCTTGAGCGCCTCCTGCACCTGGGCCGGCGGCTCGACGGCATTGGCGGCCGTCTTGTCGTTGTACCAGATCTGCCAGCCCATGGCGTAGAAGGCGTTGCCGCTATAAGGCACGAAGTAGCGCGGGTCGAGCATGGCGGCGAGACCGATGCCGCCGCCGAAGCGGTTGGTGGTGGCGTCGTAATCCATGTTCTGGCGGATGCGCACTTCCCACAGCGAGCGGTCGATCAGCTTGAGCTGGCCGTCAATGCCGACCGCCTTCAGCATCGGCATCATCAGCTGCATCATGTCGACCATTTCGAGCCGGTTCTGATCCTGCTCGACGATGATGGTGATGCGGCGACCGGAGCTGTCGAGGCGATAACCATCGGCATCCTTGTTGGGCGCGGCCTTGTCGAGGAACTCGTTGGCCTTGGCGAGATCGAACTCGGTGAACTGCTTGGCCAGCCGCTCGTTGTAGAGCGGATCGCCCTCGGCGATGGCCGGCTGCGAGGCCGAGCCGATGCCGACGAACACCGAGTCGATCAGCGCTTGCCGGTCGATGGCATGCGAGAGCCCGATGCGGAAATCCTTGTTCGAATAGAGCTCCGCCTTGACCTTGTCCGGATGGGTCATGTTGAGGCAGATCGCCATCTCGTTGGGCTGGGTCGAGAGCGTCGTATAGAAGTCGTAGCCGCCGCGCTCCTTGCCATCGAACAGCACCGACTTGTTGGTCGGCGTGCCGATATACTGGTCGAGCAGGTCGATCTCGCCCTGCAGGCACTTGAGCAGCAGCACCTGGGCGTCGGCGACCAGCACGTAGTCGATGCTGTCGAGATAGGGCAGCTGGTTGCCCGCCGTATCGACCTTGAAATAGTAGGGGTTGCGTTCGGCAATGGCATGCTCGGTGCTCTCGCCCGGCGCCACCTTCATCTTCCAGGGATGGAGGACGGGGATTTCGCTGTTGGTGAAGAAGTCGTCCTCGAGCGCCGCGCCGGATTTCTTCTGGAACAGCTGCACCCAGCCCGACAGGCCCTGGTCGGTCGCCAGCTTGTCGGCATCCGGATTGTACTTGGGCAGGAACTGGCTGAGGTAGTGCTTGGGGAAACGCGTCGTCTGGTCGCTGTCGGCCCAGGCGAGCAGCAAGAGGAACAGGCCGTTCGAGCTCTTGAAGCTGACCTTGAAGGTCAGTTCGTCGACCTTGGTGAACACCGCCTTGTCTTCACCGACGATCAGGTGGTCCTGGTTGGTGACCTCGATGTCGGGGTTGGAGAACACGTCCTCGTACCAGAACATCACGTCATCGGTGGTGTAGGGCTGACCGTCGGACCACTTGTGGCCCTCGCGCAGCTTGAAGGTGAACTCGGTGGCGGCGTCGTTGGCGACGACCGACTCGGCAACGTTCGGGATCACCCCGGTCCATTCCGGGTTGTAGCGCATCAGCGGCTCATAGGCCTGATAGCGGAACAGCATCGACAGCGAGCCGCCGCCTACGATGGTCGAGCGCCAGGTGCCGCCATACTTGCCCACTTCCCTGAGCGGCGTCACCACCATCGGGTTCTTGGGCAGGCGGTCCGCCAGCGGCGGGAGCGTCCCGGCATCGGCCAGCGCCTTCAGCATCGGCGCCTCGCCGATCGCGGCGGCGAGCGCCGGGCCGAGACCGGTCGCGGCGGCGGCGAGCGTCGCCAAGGACGACGTGACGAACAGTCTCCTGGATAGCTTGATCATCTCACATGTTCCCCTGATTGCTGCGCGGAGAGCCCCTTGCTCCCGCCGCGTACCAGCGTCCCGCCGGCCGCGATTGCCTCAACACCCCCGAGGCAATGCTGACCTGAACGGTAGCGCCAACGCTTACTTTGTCAAGGCCCATGACAAATATGCAGCATAATCTGCATAAGTTGGCCGGAAGTGAGCCTGCCAGGCGCTATGATAGCGGGTTATGGTCATCGACGCTGACAAACAGTGAGCCTGGGTCAGGCGTGGAGCCTGCGAGGGGCAGCTGAGGGCTGCGATGACGCCGCGCACCGGCTTGCCTTCACAGGCGCAGGTTCGGGACAAGGGCGTAGCACTCGCCTGGAGATGCCGTGCCGCGCCGCATGAGGTGGCAGCGCAGCAAAAAGGTGGCGTGCTCGAGCGGGAAGCGACGATGCGGGTAGCCGTCCTCCTCCACCAGCTTCGCCGGTCCCCAGCGGTAAGCGTCCAGGCGCTCATCCGCGCCCCCGCTGCACGGGAGAATGACCACCGAGAACCCGGCGGCCATTCATATGCAGTCGCCCTGGCCAACCGGAGGAGATCGCCGAGCGGCTGGAGCCTCGCTCCTAGGCCCGTTTCAAGTCCGCGATCGTCTTCCTGATCACCGCCTCGACCCGCGCCCGTTCCTCGCCTTCCAGCGGCAGTCGCGGTGGGCGGACATGCTCCGGCGCGCCGTAGACCAGATGCTCGGCGAGCTTGATGTATTGCACCAGCTTGACATCGGTATCGAGGTGAAAGGCCGGCGTCATCAGGCGGTAGAGCGGCAGCGCCGCCTTGAAGTCGCCGGCCCTCGCGGCGTTGAACAGGTTTACGCATTCGGACGGCCAGGCGTTGGTCATGCCCGAGACCCAGCCGACGACGCCGAGCGCCAGGCTTTCTAGGATCAGGTCGTCGACGCCGCAGAAGATGTCGAAGCGGTCGCCGAAGGCATTGTAGAGGTCGGTGACGCGGCGGATATCGCCGGTCTCTTCCTTCACCGCGACGATCTCCGGCACCCCGGCCAATCCTTCGAGCGTCGGCACGTCGACATCGACCTTATAGGCGATGGGGTTGTTGTAGATCATGATCGGCAGCCCGCCGGTGGCCACCGCCTTGTACCAGGCGATGGTCTCGCGCCGGTCGGTGCGGTAGGCGAGGCTGGGGAACACCATCAGCCCCTCGGCTCCGAGCTGGCGATAGTTCTTCGCCGCGGCTATGGCGTCGTCGGTGGAGAGCTCGGCGAGGCCCGAGAGCAGCGGCACCCGTCCGGCCACCGCCTCTTTCGCCGCCGGCACTACCTTGTCCTTCTCGGCCTGGGTCAGCGCGGCGTTCTCACCCAGCATCGGCAGCACGATAACGCCGCTGACGCCGCCCTTCACCAGGCGCTCGATGCTCAACTGCATGGCGCTGAGGTCGAGCCCGCCGCTCGCCGTCATCTTGGTGGTGGCCGCAGGGAATACGCCGCTCCAGGTCATCTCTTGCCTCAACTTCTCTCGGGAAGGTCGAACTGCCCGCCCACTATATGTCGAATGTATACATTCCTCATTTCGACGTTGCAAGGCGGGGCAAGGCTCGGTAACAGCGAGTCATGCCTTCGGGACGTGCAAAGCGCCCCGCCCCCCGGAGACGGCACATGCCACAGGGCCTGCTCGACAAGACGACCATCAGCATCCAGGTGGCGCAGGAACTGCGCCGCCGCATCCTTGCCGGCCATTACCCACAAGGGGCGAAGCTGCAGCAGGAGCAGATCGCCGCCGAACTGGGCGTCAGCCGGAGCCCGGTACGCGAGGCGCTCGGCCAGCTCGAGGCCGAGGGGCTGGTGGTGCTGACGCCGCAGAAGGGCGCCCAGGTCTCGCCGATCTCGCGCGCTGAAATCGCCGAACTGTTCGAGCTGCGGCTGCTGGTCGAGCCGCACCTCATCGCGCTCGCCATCCCCGAGATGACCGAGGCTGACCTCAACAGGGCCACATCAATCATCTCGGAAATGGGCGATATCCGCCTCGACGGCTGGAGCGACGCCAACTGGCGGTTGCACGAGGTGCTCTACGCCCCGGCCGGCCGGCCGGGCATGCTGAAGCTCCTGCGCCGCACCCACGAGACCATCGGCCGGTATATCCGCATGCAGGTGATGGCCACCAATGGCCGCGCCGACGCACATCGCGAGCACCAGCTGATCCTCGATGCCTGCCGGAAGCGCGATGTGGGCAAGGCCGTGGCGCTGCTGCGCAAGCACATCGAGGATGCGGGGCAGATGCTGCATCCGGAGGGGTAGCGCCCCCCTCTTGGTGCAGGCGGCCGCGGTTCGGCGCCGAAGGCGCCAGCCAACTAGCCGACAGCAAGCATGGCGGCAAGGGTGCGGCCTTTGCGGCCCGGGCAAAACAAGAGCACCTCACCGCTTCGTTGAAGTGGTGAGGTGCCTGGGTCTCTTGACCTGGCCGAGCGCTCGTTCAGGAGCCTCCGGCGGTTCTGGACTAGAACTGGAAGTTCAGACCAGCGCGGACGGTGTGAAACGCTACGGCGCTGTCCATGGTGAAGCTGCCACCATCAAACTCCTCGTTGATGATCTCAGCCGAGCCCAGGTCGGTGTAGAGATACTCGGTCTTGAAGGTGATGTTGTCGGCGAGGGCATATTCGATACCGGCGCCGACGGTCCAGCCGAACCGGTCGTTGGTGATGCTGGGATCAAACAGCGGGGTGTCGTTGATGCTGACATTGATCGACGAGGTCGTCTGCCCGTAGGCAAGACCGCCGGTGGCGTAGACGACGAACCGGTCACTCACAAAACCGAGCCTCGGCCGCAGCGTCGCGAGCCAATCGAGGCTGGTGCCGGCATCGATGTCCACGGTGTCGATGCCAAGGATGCCCACGTCGTCGATCGCCAGGGACACCCGTCCATCGATGGTCGAGCCCTGGATGTCGGCCTCGATGCCCAACAGGATATTGTCCATCTGGACGTTGAAGCCGCCCTGCACGCCATAGAGGAAGCCACCGGCGGTCACGTCGATGGTGCCCGGAATACTATCAGGAGGGTCGTCAAGGGAGAACGGGTGGGCGAAGAGCCCCCCGCCATAGCCGGCGTTCACGCCGACGTAGAAGCCGTTCCAGTCATACGCCGACGGCGCGTATGCGACGGGCTCGTCGACAATCAAATCCGCCGCGAAAGACGTGCCGGTCATCAGCACGGCAGCGGCAATGGCAGTCATTGCGATCTTCATTCAGAAATCCCCAGCTCAATGAACACCATTACACGCCATACCCCCGCCACAGTCTACAATATTGACGCGCCTTTGCCGCAAAAATGGATGTTGTGTGCCGAGTCTGCAACACAGTTACTTCGACTCTACTTCACGTTACTGGGCAATATATTCCCGAAATGCCTACGTGTTTGCGCGTAGTCGACGGATCGTCTCGGGTATTTGACGGCGATCACGAAACGCCTGATCCGGCTGCTGCATCAAGACGTTGACGGCGCTCGTCGCAGCCCGGCAAAGGCGCTGATCAATGGGCGAGAGGCGCGGCCGAGCTCGAGCGGATGGCACTCGAACGCTAGGCCGCCGTGGGTGGGGTGCCCGTATTCGTGCTTGCGGCATCGTCGGCTGCGTATTGCGCCAGCTTGTTTCTCAGAGTGCGGACGCTGAGGCCCAGCACCGTCGCGGCATGGGTGCGGTTGCCGCCCAGCCTGTCGAGCGTTGCGAGGATGAGTGCCCTTTCCACCGTCGCCGTTGTGAGGCCGACGAGCCGGGTCACCGCGAGCGCATCGGATTCATCTTGCCCAACCATGGCGCGCTAGAAAGGCTCGAGCGGCAGTTGCTGGCTGACCCAAACTGTCACGGCATAAACAAGTATCCCTATGGCGATCAGCGCAACCAGAACGGACATCTGCCGAGGCGCATCCACTGGCCTAAGTCTGTGGCGCATCCCCACCTCCAGCTCAAACGTCACGGAAGCTTGACGTATTCAAGCTGACGATTGACTGACAATCGGATGCTTCGCGCCAGCAACAGGAGCGATTATCCCGCCGGTTATTGAGGCGACTACCGGTACTACATGGTTATGCTTAGCCTGATCCTCGCAGGTCATAACCATGCGGCGATCGGCGCAGTATTCATCCCGTACGCAGACGACAGCCGTCGACTTACCCTTGGGGCTGCGCCCGGTGGCGGCCTCAAGCCGCGTGACTTCTGCTTCATGCCGCTGCGCGTATCGGGACGGCGGCGCAACTGCCCCCAACAGGTCAGCCCCTATGACCAAAGGTGAATTGCGCTCCGCCCCGAGACGCCGTTTCAATGGCATTTGCACGGATAATTACGTGCATTTTCAATAACATGGACAGCCCCCTCGGGAGTCTATAGTCCAGTCAGTCCCATAGCGTCAGGGGACCTGTTTGTCTGATCCTTCCCAACGGCCGGCTCAACACCGGAGCCGGCTCGTCTACTTCACCCATCCCGATGCAGCTGTCGGCAGGGTGATCTGCGACAGCTTCATCGAGCGCCGCTTCCATCTCGCCATGCTGCCCGATGCGGCCGCCATGGCTCGGCTGGTCAGCATCCGTCGGCCCGATCTCGTGCTGATGCCGCTCGGTGACACAGCGGCTGACCTCGACGAGACGTTCAGGCTCCTCGACACCATCCGCGGGCTGCATCTGGGCATCGCGACATTCCTGCTCGCGCCAGAACGGACGCGAGCCCAGGTCGTCACCGCGGCGGTGAAGCGTGGAGCCGGCGAGGTGTTCTCGCCGCCCTATTCTGCGCTCGACATTGTCACTACGGCCGAGAAGGTCCTCGGAGCCGACGGCGCGGCAACCGCCGGGCGGGACCTCGAAGCGCCCGCAGCGCTCAAGGGCTTCGGCGTGCTCACCTATCGCGAGCAGCAGATCTTGCAGTTGATCGTCGAGGGCCGCACGAACAAGGAGATCGCCATCGAATTCGGGCTATCGCATCGCACGGTTGAGGTCCACCGTCGGAATGTCCTTAAGAAGACCGGCGCGCGAAACACCGCCGAACTCGTGCGGATGGCTCTCGAACGCTAGATCGGCGAGGGCGCGGGGTCACGCTGCGATGCACTGCAGCGGAAAGGCGGAAACCGAACCGCAAAATCTGTCCGTGGCCAGCCGGGTCGGTTGACCGCGATGCGGCCCTATCGCTTGCGCACGAACTCAGTGCGCAGGACGAGGCCCTTGATCGCGTCGTGCCGGCAGTCGATCTCTTCGGGGTTGTCGGTCAGCCGGATCGACTTGATGACCGTACCCTGTTTCAGGGTCTGCCCGGCGCCCTTGACCTTGAGATCCTTGATCAGGACCACCGAATCCCCATCGACCAGCACGTTGCCGGAGGCGTCGCGCACGACCACATCGGCCGCCTGCGTCGCCGTGGCCACCTGGGAGGCCGGGCGCCACTCGCCGGTCGCGTCGTCATAGATGTAGTCGTCATCGGGATTCGTCATGGGGTCCCTATCGCAGGCAAAGCGCACGTTGCCAACCCACGGATGCGGCAATGGCGGTCGCGATGCCGGCAACCGATGGCGGGTGCGCGAAATCCGGGCCGAAGCCGGCTGCTGTTGCGTGGGTCGCCGCAATCAGACTGGCAGGCTATGCCGTCGAGCGCGGATCAAGATATCGACCAGGTGGACGATCGGCATACTGCGTCAGTGATTGAGCGCCCATCCGCGTCCAGGGTGGAGACAGGTCACACCTGCAGTTCATGCAGGTTGATCAACTGATTCCGAGAACTTCGCGGCGAATGGCGGTCCAGCTGTCCTTATCGGGAGCGCATAGCAGCCCGCCTTCGATAGCGCCGGGCCGATAGGGGGAGCCGTCGAAATGGGCGTTATGCCCACCGGCTTCGGCGTGTATCAACGTACCGGCGAGATGATCCCATGGCATCATCCGGTGACCGACCAGGAAATGAGCGCGGCCGGTGTTCAACATCCAGTATTCGTGGGCCGAACAGCCATAGGCCAGACTCATGCGCACCTTGGCCAGGGCGGTCCCGGCATTGCTGCGCATCGGCTCCGGCAGGTAATGCAACACGGCTACCGATACCATTTGTGCAAGAGGTACCGGCGCTGCAACCCGAACCGGAACGTCGCTTCCGTCGGGTCGGAGCATACGTGCACCTGCTCCCTTTTCTGCGAGCAATGCATGTCCATGCAACGGATCATAGATAATGCCCGCGACGGTTTCGCCCCGTCGCACCACCGCCAGCAAGGTGCCAAACAAGGCATTGCCGGCAGCGAAATTGAACGTGCCGTCGACTGGGTCGATGACAAAGGCCAGTTCGGCCTCGCTCAAGCCGTTCATGGAGTGAGGATCAGCGGCATAGGCTTCCTCTCCAAGAATCATTGCGGTTGGGAACCGCTGGCGCAAGGCCGCCGTGATCATTGCTTCAGCGCCGAGATCGGCAGCGGTCACGAGATCGATGCTCGAGCTCTTCTCGGCGATATCGGCAGGTGCAAGGGCACGAAAACGCGGGATGATTTCCTGTTGGGCGGCGTCGCGGAGCACGCCGAACAGTTCGGTTGTGTCGAAAGGCAAGTCGGTGTCCTTCTTATCCCTCAGAACGATGACGTCGGAAAATGCGCGGGTCGGGCAGGTGCGCCAGATTTGACCTTGCCTAATGCGCGGATCATGACGCCTTCATGACTGGAGCGGATCCGACGGTGGGAGTCCATGCGATGGACCGGCGATCATGGCGTCGGCTTCGCAGCGGGCCATGCCAAGCAGCCCTCGCGGCTGTCGCTGTCACATTGAGAATGCATGTCTGGCGGCAATGGCGGAGGTTGCAGTCCCCTGCGAACCAGCCTGAGGGGCAGCCTCGCATGTTTGCCAGCCCCGCAGCGATCCGCCCGCCAGATGCTTTGTAACCATTCGTATTCGCAAAATGATCGATGCAGCGCGAACTACGACCCTGTCCAGCTTACTTCCTTGGCCGTGCCTGCACCTATCGTTCTGAGATGACGACGATGAGCGCGCAGACCTCTATTCGATGATCGTGTCGGGGGAGACTGAGGCTCCGTTGACCTGCAGAACGCCGTCGAAGTCCGGGGACAGAAACGCGCCGGAAACCGCCTGTTCGTAGCGCTCGACGCGTCCGAGACCGTCCTTCAGGAAGCAATTCGGGCCTGACTTGAGCGCGGGATCCAGGTTCATCGTCATCGCCACACACTGCGCGTTCTCCATGCATGCCTTGAAGCACTGCATCAGATCGTCCGCACGAAGCTTTGCGAGGTCGGCCCCATAGAAGTCGACACCCTCGTAGATCGCAAAGCGCTCGCCTGAACTGGCGCTCGTGCCGGTGGAGGCTTCGGATTGGGGCGGGGTGGGTGCCCCGGCTGCAGCAAGCGGAAGGCCATTTGAAACCCAAGCCTCGAGACCGCCTCTGTACCATGACGCATCCCAGCCGAGAGCGCCGGCGCGTAGCGCCGCATTGTAGGAAGATCGATCCTGTAACCCCTCGCCAAAGAAGACGATGGACGTTTGCCGGTTGCCTCCGGTCACGTCGTTCAGCCAGCTGTCGACTACCGATTGGAAGCGATCCGTGAGGCTGCCGTCCTTGCCGGCATCAACAACCGAAACAGCGCCGGGGATGCTTTGCGTGGTCCCGCTCGTATCAACGAGCAGCGGGGCCCCGCCCTTGTTCACAATCGCCGCGAGTTCCTCGGTCGTAATCAGTCGTGCCTTGGCATGCCCAGCTGGTGTGGGACCCTTGTATGGCGCCGGGAAGAGTACCGTCGTCACGGGCACACCAAGATCGACGGTTTCATCGATCGCGCTGGTGCTTGTCGCTGCGCCGGACGTATCCGCGACGCTGGTTCCTGGGTTCTGCTGCGATTGTTGGCTGCCGTCGCTCGCCGCTGTTTCGATGTTGGCGATCATTACCGCCAGATGCTCGATCAGATCATAGCACATGGTGATGCTGCCTTGATCGGGGTCGTACCAGGCATTGAGCTCGCCGCAGTCGCGGTAGGTGACAGCGAGCGTACGAGGCAGCGCATATGACTTCATGAGGTTGTCGGCAAAACCTTTGATGCCGTCACCAAAGGTCGTCCGCAAAAACTCGCCGACCCGACTGTTGGACGGTTCGAACGTCACCTCGATGGCGGCTCCCGGCGCGTCGGCGGGCAACAGCCCCTCGGGATGCCAGGCATCGACGCGCGTATGCGGAGCGAGGATCGTCCGCCAGGCACGGTTCTGCTTGCTGAACTCCTCTTCGCACCGGGCGAGCGTACGCTCATCCAGCCCGATCTGGCTGGCGATCTCAGAGAAGATGCCCGGATTGCCGCCATGCATGATGCAGAACACGTTGCGAAAGCGCTTGAGGTCGGGGGTGTGCTCGTCCTGCCACGGAGCCTGGGAGCCCTGCTGCTCGGCAAGCTTGCCGCTATAATACCATTGCAGCGCAGAATAGGTCGCCACCTCCCGACCTATGGCATCGACCTCCGGATCGCCTGACGGATACATTGTCGGCTCAACCACCCGCAGAGCCGAAAAGATGTCGACGGCATCCTCCTCCGGGCCGGTCGAGGGGATGAGCAACTCGCCGATCAGAGCATGGCCGAACTCGTGCATGAATATGCTGTTGGTCAAGCCGAGGTAGACGCCGATCAGGCGTGCGCTGTCGCTTCCAAGCATTGGCACGTCCGTGCCTGCCGTCGCTGGGGTGGGGGACGTACCATCGCCATCAGACACGGAAAAGCCGCCGACGTAGAACTCGCCTCGTTCATATGCGAGGACGCCGACTTCTCCGCCAAGGGCCGGATGATTCTCGACATGCCCTATCACCTGCCCATTGAGCAGAAAATCGCCATGACCGGGGCTCTCCACAAACTGCAGGAGGTCTTGCCCGCCACCCTTGGCGGCCCCCGGGAGGCGTCCGATCTCCTGTGGCTTGCCGTCTTTGCCAAAGCAAAGAGCAAGGCCGTCCCCGGATCCCGTGATCTCCCCCACGCAGGATGTGCCGTGGTCGCTGCTCTCGATCAGGATACCGACTGCCGACAGGGCTATGTCTGTCCCTCCGGCTTGCGGCGGCCGAATCCCGACGTTGAGGCTGGTCGTGCGCTTGCCCGATTCAACAGGCCCAACCGGCACGGTATAATACAGCTCGCTCGATGCCTCAGCAGCATTCACAAGGACGAGCCAGTTGTCCTCGAAGAACAGGTCCCACCCGACCTTGGCGCTGCTGCCGTCGATCGCCGCAGCCAGAGGGCCCATGATGTCGGCCATGCGATTTGCACTGCCGTTTGCGCCGCCGACCGCACCCTGCGCCAGGGCCGCCGGGCACAGCCCAAGTAGAGTCAGTCCGGCGACCAGCGCTATGAAACGGTCTTTCATACTGAACCTCGGGGGAGTGGATGGTCGAAGGTGGCACGTTTTGAGCACCACGTTATGCGAGGAACTGTCAAGCTGCTTTCGGCTCAGTGCCTTGCGTCCGGCGCAGCACTCACGGTCCGCGAGATACTCGTCCGATACGGCGTCTGCGGCTATCGCCACGAGGAACTCTGGACGATGCGCGACGTCGGTGACGTCCTCAGTACCATCACCCTCGTCTACCGCCTTCAACCGACGAGCAATGCGCAGCAGAGCTACCTGCGAGAGGTGCGAGCGATGTTCGCGCAGGAGGACCGCCAAGCAGGGCCGCGCGTGCTAGCCGAGGCCTGCACCTGATCAACAACTAGTTTGGGGCACGAACCTGGGGCACCAGCCATAGGGGGCAACTCTTCCGGGCGAATGGTTGGCCACGCTACCGTGTCCCGACGCCCGTTATCGTCTCCGGCAGCGACTGGATGCGCTACGATCTGTAACGAGGCTCAGCTAAGGTGTGACCCGAGCGAACCGCGGCTGAGTACGCATTAGTCAGCGCCTCTGCCATAACTCTTGCGCGTTAGTGAGGTGGCAGGTGGTTATTCGCCCGAAAGGTATTTCCGGTTCACCCACCCCTCGTACCCGCCGCCGGCGCGCACTTTCTGCCAGCTGCTGACCGCGTATGGCAGGAAAGCGATGTCGCACTGGCGTCGATGTAGCACGGTGACTATGCGTGAGCTTGGGGACGGGAACGCTCTGACGTTCAATCCGTCGCCGGCACCGACGCCCGTCACACAGTAGATGGCAGGCGACACCATCGAGATGAAATTGCTCTTGACCCACCCCGTGTCATGACCGTCCTCCACCGGGCACCAAGAGCCTTTGCAGGGGCCAGTTACGACAATTCCGCACTCACCGTAGCGGAGCGTGGTGACGACCTTGCTGGCGGCACTGTTTTTGGCGCGGACGTTGAGAGCGTCCGAGGTCTTCACGTTGATTACGCAGTGTTCCTCGCCTTCGACCACTTGCGCGGCCGCGACATTGATGCCTCCGATCGATGACAGCGCGAACGCGACAGCAAACATGAAAATGCGCAAGTCTCCCATTCCGTCTCTCCTCCTCGCATCCGATGCGAAATCACTGTGGCGTTCTCTCTGTCACATTTCTTAATCCGACGATTGAATCTCCTCGGTCAGTACTTCGAATTGAGCTAGTAGCGCCGGACCAAACTGCGTCGAAAGAGCGACGTCGGTGGCATCGCGTCCAGTCGCCATCAGAATGCGCCCTATCCGCGGGGTATTGTGCCGAGCGTCGGCCGTATACCAGTGCCCCCCGAGGTACACCTCGAACCAAGCGGAGAAATCCATTGGCGCGTCGGATGGCGGTACCCCGATGTCCCCGAGGTAGCCGGTGCAGTACCGGGCGGGGATGTTCATGCACCGACATAACGCTACGGCGAGATGGGTGAAGTCGCGGCAGACCCCGACCTTCTGCAGATAAGCTCCGTAGGCAGAACGGGTCTTGTCGGCCTTCTGATAGTCGAAGCGAATGTGATTATGCACGAAATCCAGGATCGCTTGCACTCGTGGCCACCCTGGCTGGGTCTTATCAAACAGTTGCCAGGCGATGTCCGAAAGAAGGTCCGTCTCGCAGTAGCGGGATCCCAGAACGTACACCAAGGTCTCATCGGGCAAATCGCGGATGTTGTGCTGCGCCGCATCCTGAGGAACAAAGTCGGGTAGTCCGCCGTCGTAAATCTCAAACGCGGTCGAGATGGTAAGCCGGCCAGCGGGTGCGGTCAGTCTGGTGCAGACGTTGCCAAAGCCATCAAGGTAGTCCCACGTCTCGACAGGTGGCGAAAATGTCAGTGACTCCGGCGTCAGTAAGTCAGAGCGCCGCGTCGGGTGCACCTTGAGCGTCAAGAGCATCGGCGTAGGTCTTGGACATTCGTACGCGATAGTGAATCCAGCCTTGATCTGCATCATCGTTTCCCAGTGTCGACAGATAACGAAAAGCAGACCCCGGGGTTCAGGGTGATCCGATGAAGTTTCATAGCGGGAGAAACTTGACCGCTTTTCCTAGAGCCGGAAACGGTGCCAAGGGCCGGTCAAGAACTTGCGCTAACGCATTCGCTCATTGGCACTGAGAAGCACAGCCGAACCACCTGGGCGGCCGCGTTAAGTTCGGAACCGGACGTTGCTACGCAAGTTGTCTGCGCCGAGGGCAAAAAGAGGAGAAGAACACGATGAAAATCATTGCCACTATTATGATCGCGGCAGCCTTGGTGAGCGCCCCGTTTGTCGCAGTGGCTCAGGATGCCAGCACAGCGACCACGGCGGCTACCGAGGCGGGCGTATCGGCGAAGACCAACTATGGATCGCTCATTTCCAGCCTCAACTCTGGCAAGATGGCGGACGTCAAGACGTTCACGTCCGCCTCAACGGTGAAGTGCGTGAACGTCTCGACGCTCAAGGGTGACGCTGCTGGTGATGCTGCGGCCCTGGACAATGCGCTGACCAAGAGCGCCACGCTGGTGATCGAACTTAAGACCGCAATCAAAGCGAACGCCGATCTTAAGGCCAAGCTCGATACGGCCACCTGTCCGATCGAAAAGATCGTCGCAGTGACGACGGAGGCTGATGGCTCCTATACGGTCTACGTCGACGACCGAACCTGATCACGTTACCCGCTGCCCCGGCCTCTTCTGTAGAGGTCGGGGGTTTTTGCGTTTCGGGTGGGGCTGCCGGTAGCGCCCTTTAGATCAACCGCAACTGGCTCGTATTAGTCTACCCGCCGAGTCGGTTTCCAAGTTCAACCGATCTTCGCTGTAGTTCTGTATTACGGCCTGCCCGGGCGCAATTACGCGAACCTCCCCCTTGGACCGCACGGGATTGTTGCTGATCCTAACATCGGAGGTTGACTTGCCGGTGACCGGGTGGCCGATGAGCTTCTTCACCTCGGAAGCGCCGCAGTCGGCCACCGGTAGCGAGTTGACAGGCGGGCGACTGGTGCTCGCGCACCCACCCAGAATGAGGACGGCGGCTAGACCGACGGAAGCAAGAGGGCGGTGCGACAAAGCAACTCTCGGACAGGAAACGGGTCGCCGATCTCGCGCATCCCAATCCGCCGGAATTAAGCCGATGAGCGGCGCTCAGTGGTCGCTCCACAGGTGAACGGTGGCGCGGCCGCCGGTCTCATTGTGATGTTTTTCGGCAGCTTCGATCCCGGTGGCAACTGCATCGGTCTGCTGCGCGGCTGGGTGGGGGTGGCGGCACCGCCGTGGGGCAAGGATGTGCATGGGATGCGGTGCCGCCTAGTCGGGCGAGGGTTGATCAGCCGACGAGCGGTTGTACCCCACGAGGGGTGACAGGGTCCTGACTCCAGTTTCAGCGAAATTGCAGGTGCGACCAGGACCACAGCGATCGCAGCGGGCGACCCGGCCACAAGGCGCCCGCTGCTAGGGTCGCGTCGAAAGAAGGCTGGATAGCGACCCGATCGATACAGCACCATCACGTCAGCGAGCACTCGGAACAAAAGCTACTCGTGCTGGTTGTCTAGCTGCTGAGACCCCAAGCCTCGGCGATAGAGGACTGCTCTACGGACCCCGGTGCCGCCATGCGCCGGGGTCTAGTATTTATCAGGCCGTTCCAGCAATTTTGCTGACAGACAAGCGCTTTCCCCGCTCCTCAAGGAACCGAGGCTTTTTGCGTTTCAGGAATCTGTTGCGCCACGGCCATGCAGGACTATGACCTTCCCCAAATCGCGATCGACGAGCTCATCCGGTTGTCCGAGGAGGTCGGCACGCCGATCAAGGATCGGCCGGAGTTTCAGTTCCTGTGGGACGAACGCCTGGTGATGGGAGGGGACAAGAAGCGCTGCCACATCACGCAGCGCGGCAAGAGCTGGCTGCAGCGGAGTGGCCTTATTCCCGCAGGAAGTGAACCGGCACTCTGAGCGTCATCGACCAAGGCTAGGCGTAGCGGTTTGCCCGATGGCACACATAGTGAAGGTAGACGGCGGCACCGCGTGAGGCGGAGATGGACTTTGCGGTGCCGCCAATCGGGCGAGGGTTTAGAGCCCGAGTAGCATCGAAGCTAACAGGCTCATGCTGATACCCCCTTGATGCCTGGTTTCAGGGAAACTGCAGGAGGCAGATTCCAGCTGCCACGAGGAGCAAGGTCCTATTCATTCAGCAACAGTTCAGCGTCGTCGCCGTACCGGGCCACCCCATGACCCCAACCGCCGAACAACGTCACAGAATCGCCGAGCAGCTAGCGCGCAAAAACCGTGGCCTGCTTACTTGGCTAGGCTTTGGCTTCGTGGCGATACTCGCCATCACCTTCATGGCCTTTGAGCGAACGACAGTTCCCTCGGGTGATGCCGCCAATGCGGCATTCGAACAGCTGCTACAGCCAGCCGGAGAGAACAGGGTCTACAACCTTGACGGTAAGGCGCGGATGGAGCGGAATATAGCGCCGACGGGCGATGTCAAATGTCGAGTACACACCGACCGGCAAGGTGACCGCGCCTATGACTACGACTGCGTTGCCACGGTGACGGACGCCAAGGGCTGCCGGGGCTTCGTCCCCTTTTACATCGAGACATCCTCTATCGGGCGCATCAGCCGCCCTGTATCGGACTCCTCGGCCGCTGCAATCCTGCAAAGCACCCAGCTCCCTACCGTTACCGACTGCAGTACTTGAGCGAGTCATTGCATGCAATTTCGGTGAGTTCGGTGATCGGCTGAGGCGGCAAGCGGAAGTAGAGCGCCGCTGGCGTTCGCACATGCTTCGCCGCGCCCTCAATGCGGGGCCTCCAGGACCGTGGGGTCGGTAAGCGCCGGACCGGATGAAGTCTCGAAGGCCAGCTTAACCGAAAATGCGAGCTCGTCCTGCAGCCCTGATGACAAGCTCCTTGGTGGACCCGTCGTAGGGCAGCAACTCGCTAGCCAGTTCGGTCAGTGCCAGCACTGCTTGGTGACGAGCCCTCTGGTCGCTTGCGCACTCGACGCCGAGGTCGTCTCGGGTCCAATGGTCACCGTCGAAAATATCAAAGAAGTACCGCATGATAGCCTCCCGCCTTAACGCAAAGACGTGGCAAGCCGGGCTTGGTTGCAAACTCTCGACATGAGTTGAACACGAACGCTTGGGGGCGCTAAAGCGTCGTTAGCTTCGAATCGATGCTGATGGGCCGCGGCAGAGTTGCGCAAGCCGGCCCCCCCCCCCGGGAGGAGCATCATGCTTAGGGGCCGATATGGGGTTGGCTGGATGATCGTCGCGTGGCTTGTACTGGTCGCGCTTCTCGGGGCCGGAATCTACCTAGTGGGCAATGGAGCCCGCCTGTTCGGGAGCTAAGCGGGCGGGTCGCAAATACCATCAATCTCGGGGAACCACGGAACGCGCGCGGAACAGCGGGCGGCCAGGCCTCGTGGCCGCCCGCTGCTAGGGTCGCGTCTGACAAAGGCTTTTCTGATGCGACCAAAACCCCGCTAGTTCAGCCTGTCGAGGTAATCGCAGGTCTCGCGGGTCTGGCGATCGGTGCCGTAGTCGAAGATTCCCTGGCGGTCGTTCGGGCCGTCGCGCCGCTCAGCCTCGCTGCGCGGCAGGACCCTGGCACGTTCGACATTTGCGTCGGCACCGGCTTCAACATCATCTCGGTCGAAGAAGGTGACGAGGCAGACCAATTCTTCGCGTGGCCCACCACCGCCGCCTCCACCACCACCGCCGAAGCCGCCACCGCCGATGATAATGCTAAAGCTAAGGTTGGGGCCCACCCGGCGGCTAACAGGGTAGTCGTCGGCGAACTCGTTCGAGACAAGATAGCGGGCAGACACCCAGCCATCCGGGCCCGGGTGGGTAATGAAGCACCAGCCGCTCGAGCGGCAACGCTGAACGTTGACGTTCTCACCCCGCGCAAGGCGGTCGACAACGCGGTAGGAAGTGCCGGGCCCCGAGCGGACATTGACAGACCCGATGGCCTCGGCGGCGGTGACGGCGGGAACCGCCGCGAAGGTAGTCATCAGTAACAAGCCAGATAGCAGAAGCGGTTTCATGTTTTTTCCTTTTGTTGTTCTGCTGCAGTCGACCGCAGCCGGCCCCACCACCCAGTGAGGTCCAGCCACCGCCATTCGAAACAATCGTTGGGCTCTCGCCCGCTTAGCGCAGCGCAGCCTCGGTTGTGCCAGCCGGGCGCAGCATTTTGCCGTAGACCCAGCCCATCCGGTCACCTCCGGCCGTAATCAAGACCCAGCCGCCATCATCCTTGATCACGGTGACCTGCGTTCCACCTTTCAGGGTGAACAACTGGGGAGTAGTTTTCCGCGGCCCGCTTCTGACGCGAAGCGACTCCACCGCGACGGTGTGGGTAAAGGTCGGCGCCGGCAGCGCCTCCAGCGGCGGAGCTGGGGTTTTGGGGACTCGCGTCGCCACCGGCACCGATTTCGCGATATTGAGTGCCTCGGCTTTCACCGTTGGCATGTAGGCGATATAGCTCGGCAGTCGTTTCTGCGCTTTGACCGTGGTCGAGGCTGCTACTTTGGCCACTGTGTCGGCAGTGAAGCTCAAGCCGCTGACTGTCATAGCGCCTGCAAACAGCGCGACGGTTGAAAACAATGCTAGCGACACAATTGCGCGGGCCATTTCAGCTCTGTTGTTGTCAGTTGGCTAAGCGACGGTCGAATTTCCGAGCCGGGGGCGGCCTTTTTGGGGACTCCGGCCGTCGCTCGCCGAGAGTCAAACCTTCATGTGGACACGCCGTTCCCGGTGGCGACTTCGGTCGCCATTGGAACCGCGGCACTAGTTGCTGTTGCGTGGCGCTTGACAGGCCCCCTGCCCGGTCGTCCATTGCTGGCGCGGCAGCGTAACTCAACTCTGGGGCGACGGAGATGATGCGTGGCCCTCCAGGTTGTCAGCAGCCAAACCTCAACCCAGATCGAACGCTACCGCGCGAGGGTGACGCGAGTTTCCGTTCACAACCATCCGAGGGCGAGCATCCAGGCGGCGATGTTCAGCTTCCGAAGGCAGTTTCGCAACCATGTAGGCTTCCTGCCAGGCGAGTTGCGACGCGCCACCGATCAGTGCCAGCCCAATTGATGCCCATAACTTAGCGGCCCCCTAAGCGAGTACCACTACGGCGATGATGAACACTGAGATGACCGCCACGGTGGTTGCGTAAAGTACGATCCCCGAGGTGTCGTCCCGGCCGACGCGCCTACGCTCGGCCCGGGCACTTGGTACCACTCCGGCGCCAGGCTTGCTTGCGTCAGTCATCCCGATGTTCCCGGATACCCTGTGCCGCAGCAGCGGCACTATCCCTGGCAGTCTTGCTCCTCGTGCGGCGCATCCCGTAGGCGATGGCCAAGCCCAGGACGATGAATCCACCCACCACGACAAGGAACCAGGGCGTCGTCAGCAGAGTGATGAAACTGTGGGATTCGAGTTGGGATTCCATGGGCACTCTCCTTTGATGTAAGAGAACCCAACCTGTTGCTGCTCCGGTTGACGCGGAGCAGTCTGGGACCGCGCCGCGGGGGAAGCAGCCGGTCCATCCATTAGCAGACAGTCCCGGAAGCCCGGTGACCTTGGTTCCTTGCCCGATTAGCAAGTGTCATTGGCAAGGTTACAGTGTCGGTCTAGCCTAAAGAGACACTAGTTCGAACCGGGCGAGGGTCTGATGACATCGAATTTCACCGTGCATAACGCGGCGGGGTACGAACAGCTGATGGGGCGCTGGAGCCGAGAGCTAGCGCCCGCATTCATCGAGTTCGTTGGAATTGGCACCAACGAGAAAATCCTGGATGTTGGCTGTGGCACCGGAAGTTTGACCCTCGAACTTGCGAGCCGAACCGAGGCCGGCGAGATAGTGGCTATCGATTATTCCCCGACTTTCGTCGAGGCTGCGAGGCAGCGCAACAGTGATCCGCGCGTGAGCGTCCAGCAGGCAGACGCTACGGCCCTGCCGTTTGCTGACGGTTCTTTCGATCGTGCTTTGGCGCTGCTTGTCCTGCACTTTGTGTCCGACGCTCCGCTTGCCATTCGCGAAATGCGTCGCGTCGTCAAGTCAGGGGGCACTGTCGGGGCGGTTGTTTGGGACCATTTTGGCGGCATGACCGGCATGCGAATGATTGTTGACACTCTGGCAGGCCTCTCGGAGGCGGGGCGACAGCTTCGCAACCGGTATGTCTTCCAGCCGATGATGCAGCCAGGTGAAATGAAGCAAGCCTTCGTCGACGAGGGGTTAGACAGGGTCGTCCAAGACCAGTTGATGATGCGCATGACCTACCGGGATTTCGATGACCTCTGGGCCCCCATCGCGGCGGGCGAGGGGCCGATCGGCAAATATGTTGGAAGTCTTGAGCCTACCCAGTTGAACCAGGTGACCGCCGCCGTGCGCGATGCCTATGAGTGCGGCAAACCCGACGGCCCGCGGTCTTTCGCCAACGTGGCCTGGGCATGCCGAGGCATTGTATCTTAGCCGTCGCCACCAACGGACCATGCAAACTCGTAAGCCCGCTGCCTGGCCAGGATGAACGCCAACAGGTCGCCTCAACGCCGTCCGTGGATCTTGTCCGTGGCATCCACTGCTGAGTCGCGCCGTTTGTCGAGGTAAGCAGCCAGGTCCCGCAAATCGCCCCCTCGCGCGGCCTTGCTGCTGTCCTCAATGCGGATGAGGGGGATGTCGATCTCGCCCGCATCGACTTTCCGAACGAACTTTTCTGTACTGAGGTGAGGGAAGAAGTCCGCCGCGACCTGTGCAGCCGGGACAATTACCTTGCCATCATACATGGCCATCAACATCCAGATGGTCTTCATCGGTCCGCTGCTCAGAGGGCACCGCCAGTTCCCGCGCGATCCCATTTATTCCCGGCTGAGTTCGCCAAGCCTTAGGGTTATCCTTAGGGCGAACAGCAACGTGATCGGTGCAATTCCTGCGGTATCAACGAATTACGTTGGGTAAATGGCGGAGAGAAAGGGATTCGAACCCTTGAGACGGTTCCCCGCCTACACACTTTCCAGGCGTGCGCCTTCGACCACTCGGCCATCTCTCCGCATGCAGCGGGCCGGGCGGGCCCGGGTCTGCGTGTCCGGGGCCTGAGCCTGCCGGAGCGGGCGCAATATACTCATCGACGTCGTGACCGCAAGGCACATAACGCGCCGATGACGGGGATTGCCATGAAGGTCGGGCAAAGTTGTCTTGTCCGGCGCGTGGACCGCGTGGCAAAAGGGTTGCCAGCAGCCGGCGGAGCATTGGGACCCCGCACGGCGCATCCCGGACGCGACGGACCTCGATGCGGCTTTTTCTCAGGCTCTTGGGCACCTGGCTCCTCGGTGTGGCGCTGATCCTGTTGATCATCGACGGCACGCGCTCGCTCGGCGGCAACCAGCTGATCTTCACCTCGCTTGCCGAGAACTGGACCTGGCTCAATGCCGAGAGTCTCGCCACGGTGCGCGAGTTCCTGGCCGGTCGTTTCTTCGGCATGGTGCTCGAGCCGGTCTCGGAGGCGATCTTGGCCATGCCGGGCTGGGCCGTGCTGGCCGTGCCCGGCGCGCTGCTGGCCTGGGCGGGCCGCTCGCGCAAGACCCGGCTGTTCGTCCGGCACGACCAGATCTGACGGGAGCCCGATCTTGACGCTGCACGACCGCGACGGCTTCACCGCGTTTGTCACGACGCTTCCCGGGGTGACGCTGCACGAGCAGTGGGAGGCGCTGGTCGCCAAGGTCGGCGGCAAGGTGTTCTGCCTGCTCGGCGACGCCTCGGGCGATATCGTGTTCAAGGTGGGTGAGA
This sequence comes from Devosia sp. GW821-FHT12F11, assembly GCF_058806655.1. Lineage (NCBI taxonomy): Bacteria > Pseudomonadati > Pseudomonadota > Alphaproteobacteria > Hyphomicrobiales > Devosiaceae > Devosia > Devosia sp. GW821-FHT12F11. Next base: position 770,055 of record NZ_JBXAPX010000001.1, on the reverse strand, counting down.
TCGCCTTCGATGGGCTGACTGACCTCGAGGGCATCGCGCAGGCGGCCTATTTCGCCAAGCGCCAATGGGTGCGGGTTTCGCCCGGCGCACTCGAGAGCGAACTCGCCGAAGGCTATATCCGCGAGTCGCACCGGCTGATCGCCGACAAGCTGACGCGCAAACTCAAGGCCGAGCTCGGCATCTGAGCAGCACGTTGACGAAGTCGTTCAGGCCTTCTTAACTACCCGCATAAGCCATGAGGGGGCGAGGATGGTTGCGGGATTGCTTTATGTCGTCGGACTGATTGCGGTGCTGGCGACGATCGTCGTCGCGGGCTTCGGGGCGCCCGGCCTGATCCAGATGGTCAATACGGCGCTCGATACGCCCGGCTCGGACCTGCTCGGCACGCTGGTCGACGTGGCGCGGCTGCTGCAGTGGGCGGTGCTGCCGTTCGCCGGCGGGCTGGTGCTGATGGGGCTCGGGCGCATCGTCATGCTGCTGGGCGCCATCAACCGGGCGCTGCGCGGCAACGCGTAGACCGGGCCAGGCGTTGCACAGGACCAGATCGGAGTGTGACGGGCTCTGTCAAAGGTGTCCCCTCATCCACGGTGTCACCCCGGCGCAGGCCGGGGCCCATCCTGAGGTGATGCGGTTATGCGCACGAGCCGAAGCATCTCAGGATGGATCCCGGCCTTCGCCGGGATGACACCGAGTGGGTGGGCCCCTTCGTCGGCAACACCTGAAACAGAAACGGGCGGCCTCGAGGCCGCCCGCGGTTTCGCAAACCTAAGACCCGATCAGGCGCGCGGCTGCGGTACGATGCGGAGGTACGGCTTCAGCGTCTTCCAGCCTTCGGGATATTTTTCGCGCGCCGCTTCGTCGGAGACGGCGGGGACGATGATCACGTCTTCGCCCGACTTCCAGTTCACCGGCGTCGCCACCTGGTGCTTGGCGGTGAGCTGCAGGCTGTCGATGACGCGCAGAATCTCGTCGAAGTTGCGCCCGGTGGAAGCCGGGTACTCGATCTTGAGCTTCACCTTCTTGTCCGGACCGACGACGAACACCGAGCGCACGGTCAGCGAATTGTCGGCGTTGGGATGGATCATGTCGTACTTGCGCGCAACTTCGCCCTCGACATCGGAGATCAGCGGGAAGTTGAGCGTGGCGCCCTGCGTCTCGGCGATATCGGCGGCCCAGCCGGCATGGTTCTCGAGCTTGTCGACCGAGAGCCCCATCACCTTGACGCCGCGCTTGTCGAACTCGGGCTTCAGCTTGGCAGTGTAGCCGAGCTCGGTGGTGCAGACCGGGGTGAAATTCTTCGGGTGCGAGAACAGCACGGCCCAACTGCCGTCGATGTAATCGTGGAAGCGGATGCGACCTTCGGTGGTCTCCGCCTCGAAATCGGGGGCGGTATCGCCGATGAGAATTGCCATGATGAACTCCTTGATGCGGGTCGTTGCCACTTCTGGCAGATGCCGCACGCGAATATCGAACGCGGCCCGGTCGAATGCGACTGCGCCGCATGAAATCTTTTTGTGTTTTGCCGTCAAGCGGCAACAACCGCTTCCCCGAGCGCCGGGTTGGCAGCAAAATCAGCGTGCTAGAGCGCTTTCAGGGAAAGGTCAGAGACCTTTCCGTCTCGGATGCGCTGGAGGCAGGAGGTCGAGCGTTCCACCGTTGCGGTGAACCGCGAGGGTCAGATGAGGCCGCTGGCGAAGGCATATTGCAGGGCGGCCACGATTGCCAAAGGCGGCGTCAGAGCCAAGGCCAAAGCGAGCGGCTGGCTGAGCCGCGCCACCCGGGCGATGAGGAACACGACGATGATGAAGATCAACGAGACGGCGATGGTCGCCGAACCCTGCGGCAGCCAGTTGAACATGATCGCGCCTCCCGAAGCCCGCGAGCGGGTATCGAGGTGAGCGTGCGCGCCCAGAACTTGCGCCGGCGTTGCACGGTTTGGTCGCGGTTGAATCGAGTTTGAACGATGTGGATTTGAGGGATCGGCGACTCACGATGCTTTTGTGGGCATCGGCACACCCTCGTCCACCCACCGCGTGTGATGAAGCCCCGGTGGTTCGCCCCTGAGTTTCTAGATACCACCCGCTGCCGCGCCGGCCGGCGCAGGTGCTGCCGCGGCTGCCGCAGGCGAGCCCTTGGGGGCGCCGTTGGTCCAGGTCACGTCGAGCCCGGTGAGCGGCACCACCGACAGCGACATCTTGCCCGAACCCTGCTGCAGCTCACGCGAGTGCGCGAGGTAGACCAGCGAGTTGTTCTCGGCATCGTAGATGCGCGACACGCGCAGGCTCTTCCAGATCAGCGAGCGCGACTGCTTGAAGATCTCTTCGCCGCCCTTGTTGGTGTTGATGTTGCCGATGGTGACCGGACCGGCCGCAGCGCAATCCACCGCCGAATAGGACGGATCCTCGAACCAGTTGCCCTGCTGCAGCCGGTCGATCAGCGAACGGTTGAAATAGGCGACATGGCAGACCACGCCCTTGATCTCTGGGTCGGCGACCGCCTCGACATTGATGTCGTTGCCGGTCCAATCGACCCCGACGCGGCCCACATCGGTGCCGTTGTTGTTGCCGCACGCGGCGAGCGCGCCGGTGAGGACGAGGGCGAGACCGAGGGAGGCGAAGCGCTTGAGCATGCTCAGGGGTCCAGGGGTTCGGGGTTAAGGACCGGCCTGATGTGGGGACCTTGCCGGGTTCACGCAACGGCCCGCGGCTGCAATAGTTGCGGGCACGGTCGCTCAGGTGTGTCCGTGCCTGGCTGCGGGGCCGTGCGGATGGTCGATATGGCCGAGGTCGCGGCCGGGATCGATGCGGTCGCGCACCAGTTGCTTAATCTGCTTGGCGTCGGGGAAGCCGCCGTCGCGCTTGCGCTCCCAGATCAAGACACCATCGAGATGGATCTCGAAAATGCCGCCGGTGCCCGGGATGAGCGATACCTCGCCCATTTCGAGGCCGAAGGTCGAGAGCACCTCCTGCCCCATCCAGGCGGCGCGCAGCAGCCAGTTGCACTGGGTGCAGTAGGTAATGGCGAGCTTAGGTTTGTCGGTCATATCTGCGGGTCCGCCCAGGAGGAAAAGACGTTGGTCGGCAGCACCAGCACGTCGTCACCCTCATCTTCGCGGCTTTTCAGCGCCACCAGTTGCGCCGTGGTGGAGTTGACGCGTTGCGCCAGGAGCCGAGCGATCTGCAGCAACCAGGACGGGTGCGCCTCGAGTACGTTGAGGGCGTCGTTGATGACGTAGAGCTGGACATCGGTCACGGCGCGCACCGTTGCCGAATGCGGGCGTTCGAGCAGGACGCTCATTTCGCCGAAGATGGCGCCGGGCTGCTTGATGGTGGAGACGAACTTGCCATCGCGCAGCACTTCGACCTCGCCTTCCTTCAGCACCATGATGCTGCCGCCGGCCTGCCCGCCTTGCACGATCAACTCCGTGCCGGCGGGGAAGAAATCGAACTTCAGCCAGCTTTCCGTCTCTTGACCCGCCACCAGAGCAACTCCCGTTATTCGAGCAGTGCGAAGATCTTGTCGAACATATCCTGGTCCTCGCGGACCTTGGCCTGCCGCCGCATATCGACCAGCAGCGCCGTGGTCTTGTGCAGCCGCGCCGCGAGGAGTTTGGCGATATGCCGCGCCGCGGCCGGGTGCGCATCGAGGAAGGCGTCGGCGTCTTCGGCCACATGCACTTCGGCGCCGTTGCGGGTCCTGACCGTCGCCGAGTGTGGCAGGTCGAGCAGTGCCGACATGTCGCCGATTACCGAGCCGGGGTCGCCGATCGCCGCCACCGTGCTGCCGTCGCGCACCACTTCGAGATCGCCGGACTTGAGGATGTAGAGCTTGCCGGTCCGCGCTCCCTCGCTCACCAGCACCGCCCGCGGTCCTAATACGCTCACCGGCAACGTCGCCGCCGCCACGAGGATCTGCTCCATCAACCAGCCTTCTAGCCCAACCCACCCGAATACATGGGGCGATGGTAGCCGAGCTTTGCGGGGATGCGAAGTCATTCGCGACGCCACGCGGATTGTGCTGGCCCTTGGTGGCGCGCGCGGCGTATGGAGGCGTCCGCGCCGGTCATCGCCGGTGGCAGAACGCAACTCCCGTCCCCGGTCAGCTGCCGGGCCCGACCTCAGGAGACAAGACCATGGATACGTCCGTCCTCGGCCGCCCGGCCGAGATTCCGCTCGACCCGGCCAGCGCCGTGCTCGACCGCGTGCCCAACCCGCATCCCGATATCGACTACCTGATCCGCTTCACCGTGCCGGAATTCACCGCGCTCTGCCCGATCACCGGGCAGCCGGATTTTGCGCACCTGGTCATCGACTATGTCGCCGACCAGTGGATGATCGAGTCGAAATCGCTGAAGCTGTTCATGTTCTCCTACCGCAACCACGGCGCCTTCCACGAGGCGACGACGGTGGAGATCGGCAAGCGCCTCAATGAGGCGCTCGCGCCGCGCTGGCTCCGCGTCGGCGGCTACTGGTATCCGCGCGGCGGCATCCCGATCGACGTGTTCTGGCAGACCGGCTCGGCGCCGGCCAATTTGTGGCTGCCCGAACAGGGCGTGCCAGGCTATCGCGGCCGCGGCTGAAGCGCTGATTTCGTCGTGCTTGAGCGCGACGCGAGCGTTCCACTATGGTCGCCGGAGACGAGCGGGAGTCGAAACAGGTGAGTCGTGACGTGAGCAGCGGGCAGCGGCCCCGCTACCAGCTGCTCGATCTCTTACGCGGCGTGGCGATCATCGCCATGGTTATCTTCCACATCGCCTGGGACCTCTACTATTTCGGCTACTCGGACGTCGACGTCACCACGGTCTTCGGCTGGGTGGTGTTCCAGAAGTCGATCCTCTCGAGCTTCCTCCTCCTGGTCGGCGCCGGGCTGGTGCTGGCGCATCGCAAGGCCATCCGCTGGAACAAGTTCTGGCGCCGCTTCGGCATCCTGGTCGTCTGTGCGCTGCTGGTGACCGCCGGCACCTATTGGATGTTCCCCGACTATTTCGTGTTTTTCGGCGTGCTGCATGCCATCGCGCTATTCTCGCTGATGGGCCTCGCCTTCCTCAGGCTGCCGCCCTGGCTCGTGGCGGCCATCGGCATCGGCATCATCGCGGCGAACCTCCTCTACAACGACCCGGTGTTCTCAAGCCGCGAGCTCGGCTGGATCGGCTTCTGGCCGACCTCGCCGCCGACCAGCGACGTGGTGCCGATCTTCCCCTGGTTCGGCGTCGTGCTGCTCGGCGTCGCCGCGATGCGGCTGATCCTCGCCTCGCCGCTGGCCGAGGACCTTGGGCACTTCCACAGCAAGGAGCCGCTGGCGCGCGGGCTCGCCGTGATGGGCCGCTGGAGCCTGCCAATCTATGTCTTCCACCAGCCGCTGATCATCGGCGTGCTGTGGGGGCTGACGCAGCTCTCGGCGCCGGTGCTAGCGCCGCCGGTGCTGAGCCTCAGCCAGGACTTCGTCAAAAGCTGCAACGCCTCGTGCGTCGGCACCGGCTCCGACCTCGCCCGCTGCGAGCGCTATTGCGGCTGCGCCGTCGAGCAGGTGGAAACCGGGAACCTCTGGGAAGCGGTCGCGGCGACGAACCCGACGCTGGAGCAGAACACGCAGCTCAGGGCCGTGGCCCAGCTTTGTACGGCGATGGCGGATAAGACGCAGTAGGACCTTCACATCTAGCTGGTGCAATCTATTGCCCAGATGCTCGAACTCTTCCCTTCTCCCCTGAGGGGAGAAGGTGGCGCGAAGCGCCGGTTGAGGGGTCAAGCGGTGCCATACGCGCTCGCTGAGAAGCTGAACCCCTCACCCAAGTTCCGCTACGGACTTTCGGTCCTAGCTCCACTTGCCCTCTCCCCTCAGGGGCGAGGGGACGGTAGAGCCGCCACACCCAGAAGGGGCCTGGCGACCCGACTCTGTGAAGCGCCCTAGTTCTGCTCCTTGTGCCCGCCGAAGCCGAGCCGCATCGCCGACAGCATTTTCTCGGCGAAGTTGTGCTCCTGGCGGGAGCGGAAGCGGGTGAACAAGGCGGCGGTCAGCACCTCGGCCGGCACGGCTTCCTCGATCGCCGCTTCCACCGTCCAGCGCCCTTCGCCGGAATCGGCGACGTGGCCGGAGAAGGCTTCGAGCCTGGGGTCCTTGGCGAGCGCGATGGCTGAGAGGTCGAGCAACCAGGAGGTGACCACCGAGCCGCGGCGCCAGACTTCGGCGATGTCGGCGACGTTGAGCTCGAAGCGTTCGCCCGGCGGCAGCACTTCGGCGTTCTTGCTCTCGAGGATGTTGAAGCCTTCGGCGTAGGCCTGCATCATGCCGTATTCGATGCCGTTGTGGACCATCTTGACGAAGTGCCCCGCGCCCGCCGGACCGGCGTGGATGTAACCCTGTTCGGCGCGCGGATCGAGGCTGCCGCGGCCGGGCGTTTCCTCGATATCGCCCTTGCCGGGGGCCAGCGCCGCAAAGATCGGGTCGAGATGATCGACCGCTGCTTTCTCGCCGCCGATCATCAGGCAGTAGCCGCGATCGAGCCCCCAGACGCCACCGGAGGTGCCGACATCGACATAGCGGATGCCGGTCTTCTGCAACTCGGCGGCGCGGCGGATATCGTCCTTGTAATAGGAGTTGCCGCCATCGATCAGGATGTCGCCCGGCGCGACGCAGGAGCTCAGGTGCGCAATGGTGCCCTCGGTGATCTTGCCGGCTGGCAGCATCACCCAGATGGCGCGCGGGCTGTCGGTCAGCGAGGCGACGAGCGCCTCGAGCGTCTCGGCGGGCCGCGCGCCGTCAGCGGCCAGCACGGCGCGGGCCTTGGCGTCGATATCGTAGACGGCAACGTCGTGCCCGGCGCGCATCAGCCGTTTGGCGATATTGCCCCCCATGCGGCCTAACCCGACAATACCGATCTGCATGATGCACACTCCACTGTAGCGACTGACGCGGGGGGTGTTATACGCGACATCGAGACAACGGGGGCAGCCCCGTGAAGGCATTGTTTTGGTCGCGAGATCGAACCGGAAAGGTCTGCAACCTTTCCTGATCTCGCTCTTGGTTTTGTCGCGAGATCGAACCGGAAAGGTCATGCAACCTTTCCTGATCTCGCTCTAGGGAGGAACGACTATGCGGGTAGTGATCACCGGGGGCGCAGGAAACCTGGGCAGCAAGCTCAGGGAGCACCTGGAAACGGCCGACTGGGTGGAGGAGATCGTCGCCATCGACGTCGCGCCCTTCACCGCGGGCAAGAAAACCCGGGTGGTGGTTGCCGATCTCGCCGACCCCTATGACGAGCGCTGGCGCAAGGAGGCGCAGGCCGCCGACGGCATCGTTCATTACGCCTCGGCCAACCCGGCGCCCAACTCGAGCTGGGCCGAATCGGCGGCTTCGTTCGACATGACGGCGAACCTGCTGGAGCAGGCGGGCGGCGGCACGAAACCCTGCCGCTTCATCTTCGCCTCGTCCAATCACGCCATGGGCGGCTACAAGGATGCGCCGCTGCCGGCCGACGGGAAGCTCAGGATGTCGACGCCGCATATCAGCGGCACCCGCTATTACGACGACGGCTACAAGTGGGGCTCGGCCTATGGCGCCACCAAGGCGCTGGGGGAGCGCGTCTGCGCCGCTCGGGCGGCCGCTACCAATGGTCGGATCACTGCCGTGTCGACCCGCATCGGTTGGTGCCAGCGCGGCGAGAACCTGGCGCGCACCATCGCCGGCAGCGGCGGCGGCGATCGCGGCGAGACCGACGCGGCGGTGCTCAAGCGCAACGCGCTGTGGTATCGCAACATGTGGCTGTCGAACGGCGACCATAACCGCCTGATGGTGGCGGCGCTGCGCGCCGACGCCAGCAAGTGGCCCGCCCCGGCGATCGTCGTTTCCGGCATGTCGAACAATACCGGCATGGCCTGGGACCTCGAAGAGGCCCGCGAGTGGATCGGCTACGTGCCCGAGGATAACCTGTGGGCCGACCTCAAGGCCGCCGGGATCGAATAAGGCAACATTGCCTTCGCTGGCGGAGGCAAGTATGCGGCTGGTATGGTGCGCGCCGCGGTGCGCACCCATGACATTAGAGGGACAGCATGAGCTTTGCCGATATCTATGCCCGCGTGGTTGCCTGGGTCGGCGCCGGGGCGATCCTGGCGCGCAGCTTCAACGAACCCAAGCGCAACCCGATCTACGGCAGCACGCCCGATATCCCCGCGGCGCGGCCGCAGGCGATCCCGACGCTGAAGATGCCAACGGCGCGCGGCTGGTCGGGCGACCACAAGCCGACCGCTGCCGCCGGCCTCAAGGTCAACGCGTTCGCCCGGGGCCTGAAGCACCCGCGCTGGATGCACGTGCTGCCCAATGGCGATGTGCTGGTGGCCGAGGCGCTGAGCACCCCTGGCGGCGCCATCAAGACGCCGTTCGACTACGCCATCTTCACCACCATGCGGCGCGCCGCGGCGGTGGGGCAGAGCCCCAACCGCATCACGCTGCTGCGTGATGCCGATGGCGATGGCGTCGCCGAAGAGCAGCACACGCTGCTTGAAGGCCTCAACCAGCCGTTCGGCATGCAGCTGATCGGCGAGACGCTCTATGTCGGCAACACCGATGGCGTCTATGCCTACCCATTCACGGTCGGCGACACCAGGATCACCGCCGGCGGCAAGAAGCTCCTCGCCACCAAGCCGGGCGGCCACTGGACGCGCAGCCTGCTCGCCAGCAAGGACCAGACCAAGCTCTATGTCGGCGTCGGTTCGCAGTCCAATATCGGCGAATCCGGCATGGCGGTCGAAGAAGGCCGCGCCTGCATCTTCGAGCTCGACCTCGTGACCGGCCGGAGCCGCATCTTCGCCGGAGGCCTCCGCAACCCGGTGGGCCTGGCGTTCGAGCCGACGACCGGCGAACTCTTCACGGTGGTCAACGAGCGCGACGGCATCGGCGACGAGACGCCGCCCGACTACCTGACCTCGGTCAAGGATGGCGGCTTTTACGGCTGGCCGTATTCGTACTGGGGCAAGATCGTCGACGATCGGGTACCGCAGGATCCGGCCAAGGTGGCCACCGCCATCGCGCCAGATTTCGCGCTGGGCGGGCACACCGCCTCGCTCGGCCTCTGCTGGCTGCCAGAGGGGACGCTCCCCGGCTTCGGCGACGGCATGGCCATCGGCCAGCACGGCTCGTGGAACCGCTCGACGCTCTCGGGCTACAAGCTAGCCTTCGTGTTGTTTGCCGACGGCAAGCCGACGGGCACCCCGCGCGACATCCTCACTGGGTTCCTGTCGCCTGACGAAAGGGACTCCTATGGCCGCCCGGTCGGCGTGGTGATCGCGAGGGATGGCGCCGTGCTGATGGCTGACGACGTCGGCGACGTGATCTGGCGCGTTACTGGGGCCTGAGGCTGTCGGCCTTAGAGCGCACGGCCTGCGGCCCCACCCCCTCCCAGCTTCGCTAAGTCGCTGAAGCGACAAGCTTCGCTTGCCTCCCCCATCAAGGGGGAGGTGTCGGGCCGGTGGATTGGGCTGGATCCTGCCGCAAACACTGAACGGCACCTCCCCCCTTGTCGGGGACTTCGAGCCGTCCCGGAGGGCAAATCGCTCCGGTGGAGCGATTTGAGGGGAGAAGGCCATGAGAGCTGCGCTCGAATGGCAAAGGAGGGGGGTGGGCCAGGGGCACAACTCTCAAGAACCGCACCCCCGACACATGACGCCCACATCACGCAGTCACCCGTAGTTTGGCCCGGCGCGAACTGATGGGGGGCCACACCATGCGAATTTCTGCGCTCATGCTGCTTGCCGTTTTCGGCATGGCGGCCGGATCGGCTGCGGCAGCCGACCTGATCGTCGAGGACCCGGAGGCGATTGCCGCGGCGGCAGCCTATGACTGGTCCGGCGCCTATGCCGGGCTGTTCCTAGGCGCCGGCAGCAGTGAGGTCACGCTGGAAGAACCAGGCGGCCTCGCCGACCCGCTCGACCTTGCCGCCGGCGGCTGGCTGGCCGGGATGCGTGCCGGGTTCAACACGCAGGCGGGTGTGCTGGTGTTCGGCGCCGAGGCCGATCTCGCCAAGACCTGGATCGGGGGCAACGGCTCGGCCACCGACGGTGTCGACAGCCGCGACTACAGCTACGACCTCGATTGGCTCGGCACCGTCACCGGGCGCGTCGGCTATGCCGCCGACACGCTGCTGCTCTATGCCAAGGGTGGGCTCGCCGCCGGCGGGGTGCGCTCGACGCTCACCCCCACCGCTCCACTGCCGGGGCCGCCACCGAGCTCCGCCGATGCGGTCGCTACCGGCTGGACGGTCGGGCTCGGCACCGAGTTCGCCTTCAGCGAGAACGCCACCGCCGGCATCGAGTATGATTTCGTCGCGCTCGGCGCCGAGCTCAACTATACCGGCGGCAGTCTCGAGGCGCAGCAGAACCTCCACATCGTCAAGCTCGGGGTGAACTACGGCTTCTGAGCCGCCGCCTGATAGGCCGCATCGAGCTCCGCCAGCACCGAGCGCCCCGGTTTGGGGGCGCCTAGATGCAGGTGGCGAAGTTCGGCCATGAAGTCGTCCGCCATCTGCGGCCCGCCCTCGGCCAGCGCGATGGCGCGGGCCGAAAGTTCCGGGCTGGCCGGCAGGAACTGCGCCCCCCAGGCGCCCAGCTGCACCATCACCGGCACCAGCGCGATGGCCATTTCGGTCAGGTTGTAGATGGTGCGCTGCTTGTGGGTGGGGTCGGCGGCGGCGGTCACCAGCCCCTCATCCATCAGCCGCTTCAGCCGGTTGGCGAGGATGTTGGTGGCGATGCCCTCGAGCGAGTTGCCATGCAGTTCGCTATAGGTGCGGAAATTGCCGAACATGATGTCGCGCAACACCACAAGGCTCCAGCGATCGCCGAGAACTTCGACGGAGAGGTTGATGGGGCATCCGGATCGGCGATCCACGGGTACGGCTCCTTGTCTTCGATTTCGTCGCACTTTCGAGGTGGAAAGCACTCCGGTCATCCACTTGCAGTTTACAAGTAGTTTGTAGCTGGGGTATACACCTTGCAACCTGCAAGCGGTTGTGGCGATGGGGTCGAGGCGGATATTTTGTCTCATGCTGTCGAATGTCGCTGCCGCCACTCGTCTAGATGGCAGGACATTCTGAGGGACGGAACAATGAGCAAGCATTATGGCTGGGTCGTCGTCGCGGCGGGCGCGCTGATCACTTGCGTGGCAATGGGGGCGATGTTCGCCCTGCCCGTCTATCTGCAGCCGATGGCCGAGGATACCGGCTGGAGCCGCGCTGGCATTTCAGCGGCGATGACCGTCGGCTTCATCGTCATGGGTGTTTCCGGCTTCGGCTGGGGGACGCTCAGCGACCGCATCGGGGCGCGGCCGGTGGTGTTGATGGCGACCGTTCTGCTCGGCGCCGGGCTGCTGCTGGGCAGCCAGGCCAGCGACCTCCTGGTGTTCCAGTTCGCCTATGGCGGGCTGGTCGGTGCGGCGGGCGGGGCCTATTTCGCGCCGATCATCTCGACGACGCTGGGCTGGTTCGACAAGAACCGTAGCCTCGCGGTGTCGCTGGTATCGATCGGCGGCGGCATTGCGCCGATGGTGATCACCCCGTTCGCCAGCCACCTGATCCAGACCACCGGCTGGCGCAGCGCCATGCTGAGCATCGCCATCGGCGCCCTGGTGGTGATCGTGCCGGCGGCGATGCTGATCCGCCGCGCTCCGGCGGTGACCGAACCCGCCCCGGCGCCGAGCGCTGCAGCCCAGCCGAAGCAGGCTTCGATGGGCTGGTCGGCACTGCGTACGCCGCAGTTCATCGTCCTCGCTTCGGTGTTCTTCCTCTGCTGCGCGGCGCATTCCGGCCCGATCTTCCACACCGTCAGCTACGCCATGATCTGCGGCGCCTCGGCCCTTGCGGCGGCGAGCATCTACAGCGTCGAGGGCCTTGCCGGGCTGTTCGGCCGGCTGATCTTCGGCGTGCTGGCCGATCGGCTCGGCGTGCGCCGGGTGATCGTCGGCGGCCTCGTGCTGCAGGCCGTCGGCATCTACACCTACATCTATGTCAGCGAGCTGCCCCAGTTCTACGCGCTGGCGGCCGTGCTCGGGCTCGCTTATGGCGGCGTCATGCCGCTCTACTCGGTGCTGGCGCGCGACTATTTCAGCCCGCGGGTGATGGGCACGGTGCTCGGCGGCATGGTGATGACCTCGAGCATCGGCATGGCATTCGGCCCGGTCGGCGGCGGCTGGCTCTACGATACGTTCGGCACTTACCACTGGCTCTACATCGCCTCGGCCGCCATCGGCATCGCCGCCGCCGCCCTGGCGCTGGCCTTCCCGGCGAAGAAGCGGGATGTGGACGAAGACCAGGTGCCCGGGCAGCCGGTGGCGGCCTGAGGTCGTGAGGCGGTGGACGAAATAGTCCACCGCCCTGCCTCCCCCAGCCGTGTCATCCAGGCGCGGGCCGATACGCGCCAAGCAAGGGTGGTGCCCCATCCACCGGGTCATTCCCGCGAAAAGCGGGAACCTCTGTTTTTTGGCCTTTGCGCGATCGCAAACGGAGTTCCCCGCCTTCGCGGGAATGACCCCGTGTGTGGGGAGCGGCTAGAGCATTGGCATAACGCTCACGGCTCGCGTAGGAAGCCGGCTGAACGCCGCTGGAGCACGCCGACAATGGTGGTGGCGCCGAGGAAGCCGGTGATGAGGATGGCACCGAGATCGACCGCGGCGAGCGTCGTCGCGTCAAGGGTGAACTCGACCTCGAGCAGCACCATGGTGAGAATCCAGGCGAGCCCGATGCCGAGCGGCGTCGCCAGCACGGCGGCAAAGGCCGCCAGCAGCACATAGTGCAGCACCGAAACCGACAGCACGTCGAAGCGCTTGGCGCCGAGCACTTTTGAGATCACCGCATCGGCCTGGCGCTGCCGGCGTCCGGTGGCAAGGCTGCCGATCAGCACCAGCAACCCATTGCCCACCGCCAGCCCGCCGACCAGCGAGGCGGCAAGCGACAGCTGGCTCAGGGCCCGGGTGATCTGCTCCAGCGTCGCACCGATGGCGATGAAGCGGACATCGGGCAGGAGGGTCGCGAGTTCCCGCTCCACCGCCTCTTCGCGTCCCGGTGCAGCAGTGACCGCACCCAGCAGCGTCGAGGGATAATCGTCCAGCACACCGGGCGAGAAGGTGGCGAGAAAATCGATGCCGCCCTGCCACGAGTAATCGCGGAAATTGGCGACCTCGGCGGTGATGGTGTCGCCGAAGATGGCGAAGGACAGCTTGTCGCCGAGGTTGATGCCGAGGCCGGCGCGAAGGCTCTGGTGCAGCGACACCAGTGGCGGCCCCTGGTACGCGACCGGCCACCAGTCCCCTGCCACCAGCTTCGATGTCGCCGGCAGCACCTGGCGGTAGGTCAGCGGGATTTCGCCCGAGAGCAGGAACGACGCCTCGGGACCGCGCGGCTGCAACCGCTCCGCCGGGGTGTCGTTGATGGCGCTGAGCGCGCCGCGCAGCATCGGCGTCGCGGCAAAGGCGGTGATATCGCCGCCTTCGTCCTTCAGCTTCTGCAGCGTGTCCACCTCGTCCGAGAAGAGATCGGAGGCCACCAGCGTCGGCGCGTCGAATACCGAAGCGCCCAGATACTCGTTCCTGAGGTTCACCTGCAGCACCAGCACCACCACCAGCATGGCGAGCGCCAGGCCGACCGAGATTACCACCGAGGAGGCGTTGGAGCCCGGGCTCGAGATATTGCGCAGCGCATAGCGCAACACACGATTGGCGGGTTCTGGCGACTTCCGCAGCGCCTGCCGGGCGAGGAAGATGCCGAACTGGAACAGCACCACCGACAGCACGCTGACGATGGCGAAGGCTGCGACCAGCATCGAATCGTCGGTCATGATGACGGCGAGCCACAGGAACAGGGCGGCAGCCAGCACCAGCGGCACGATGCGCGTCGAAAAGATCAGGCCGGCCCAGTCGATCGGCGGCGCGGCGAGCCCCTTGGAGCGGAACAGCGTCACCGGGCTGATGGTCTGGGCCTGCTGCAACGGCAAGTAGGAGAAGGCGAAAGCGATGAGGAAGCCGACGCCGGCCGCCACCAGCAGCGGCTGGACATGCAGCGTCGGCGCCAGCTCGACGCCGACGGCGGCGCCGATGGCGGGCAGCGCGACGAGCGCCGTGCCGGCCCCGATGACAAGGCCGATGCCGACGCCAACGGCTGCGAGCGCCGCGATCTGCGAAAAGAAATGCACGAAGATGCGAGCTCGCCCGGCGCCCATGCTGCGCAGCACGGCGATGACGTTGGCGCGCTCGGCGACGTAAGCCGAGATGCTGGTCCAGACGCTGACCCCGCCGATCAGCAGCGAGGCGAGGCCGACGATCACCAGGAAGCGCATGAACAGGTCGTAGTAGCGCACCATGGGGCCGAGGCCCTCGCGGGCCGAACGGATGGTCCAGCTCGGGTCGGCAAGGGCGGTCTCCAGCGCCGCCTTGCCGCTATCGGCATCGCCCTCGGTCAGCACCAGCTTGTAGCGAAAGAAAGTGCCGAGCCCGGGGAGCGGCGAGGTGCGATCGGCGAGCACCGCCAGCGCCTCGGCGGTGATGACAGCTGGCAGGCCCAGCCGGAAGCCGCGCACCGCGGCATCGGGCAGGCCACCCAGCGCGCCACGCGCCTCGAATTCAGTGCCGGCGATCTCAAGCGTGTCGCCGACCTTGATGCCGAGCTGGTCGAGCATCAGCGGACTGACCAGCGCGCCGAACTTGCCGTCGCGGACCGACAGGAAGGCAGACGGCGTCTCGCCCGACGGCAGTTGCGGGCTATCGACGGCGCCGAGCAGCGGATAGGTATCGCCCACCGAGATCAGGTCGACGAAGGCGCTCTCGGTGCCGACCTCGGCGCGCACATTGGTGTCGACAACATAGGACACCCGTCCGAAGCGCGAGATCAGCGCCAGCTCCTCGGCGGTCGCCTGCCGGTCGGCGCGCGACAGCTCGACATCGCCACCCATCAGCACGGCGGCGTTCTCTTCCACCGCCTGCCGGATGCTGGCGCCGACCGAACTGACGCCGGCAATAAGCGCCGTGCCAACGGCGAGGCAGACGATCAAGAGGCCGAAGCGCCTCAAATCGCCGCGCATGTCGAGCAGGCCGATGCGGATAGCCGCAAGGACGGCGCGCATCAGACTGGAACCGAACGGGTTTCGACCAGCTCGCCGGCGGTCATGGTGAACACCCGGTCGGCCCGCGCCGCCAGCGACGGATCGTGGGTGATCAGCACCACCGCGGTACCCTGCTTGCGGGCGAGATCGAACATCAGCTCGACCACCACGGCGCCGGTCTCCTGGTCGAGATTGCCGGTCGGCTCGTCGGCCAGTAGCAGCCTCGGCTTGGCGATCATGGCGCGGGCCAGCCCGACGCGCTGCTGCTCGCCACCCGACAGCGCCGCCGGACGGTGATGCAGCCGTCCACCGAGCCCGACCGCCTCGAGCGCCGCTGCGGCAGCTTCGCGGGTCTGGACCAGCGATAGATCGGGCGAAGCGATTTCCAGCGCCAGGCCGACATTGTCGAGCGCGGTAAGCGACGGGATCAGGTGAAAGCTCTGGAACACGATGCCCAGCGTATGGCGGCGGAACACCGCCAGATCGTCCTCGCTCAGCCCCGACAGGTCCTGCCCGGCGACCACCACCTTACCGGAAGTGGCGCGCTCCAGTCCGGCGAGCAGCATCAGCAGCGAGGTTTTGCCACTACCCGAGGGTCCGACGATGGCCACAACTTCGGACGCTTCGACCCGCAACGAGACGTTCTTCAGAATGTGAAGCGGCTGTGAAGCGACCTCCAGAGTGTAGTCCACGCCGGACGCATCAACGATCGGCGGTGCCGCCTGGGCGCGCGGGCTGGAGGTGTGGTCTTGACTTAGGGCCATTTGGGACTTGCGGTAGGGGACAAACCAAAAGAATGTGCAGGCCGCTCTTGCTTCTTACTGCCCACGGCATGATCTCTGGCATCGTCGGGCGGGCAAGTCAAAATAGAAGCGGACCGAATAGCCGGCCGCATACAGATTTCAGCGTTACTGAACGCATGAACGCCGTTGGAGGGCGTGGGACGAGATGAGACAGCACCTGCATGCCGCTATGGCCGTGGCCGCCATGACGCTGGCGGGAATGGCGACGCCGGCGATTTCCGGGCCAGTAGAAGTCTTGGAGTCGTACGTGGGCAACTGGAAGGGGGCGGGCGCACTGGTCGGGGGCCAGAACCCGGAGCCGTTCCGCTGCCGCCTCGGCATTTCCAAGGGTAACCTCAACAAGATCAACTATGCCGGCCGGTGCAGCCTGATCGACATGAACCTGTCGGTCAGCGGCACCATCGCTTTCGATGACAAGGCGCAGCGCTACCAGGCGGTGATGAGTTCGAATGCCGGTTTCACCGGCCTCGCGGTCGGCCAGATCAAAGGCGACACGATCAATTTCGACCTGCGCGAAAAGCAGCAGGATCGCGGCGGCAACGATGTGCGCATCGGTTCGCGGATTCTGCTCGAGGGCGACTCCATCACCGTCGACTTCGAGGTCGAGTTCAACAATTCCGGCCAGATCCTGACCGCCTCGGTGCCGTTCTCGCGCTAGAGCAGGATTGCGTTTCATTGAACCGCACTCCTGCTCCAAGTCGTTGTCTTGTCGCGAGATCGAACCGGAAAGGTCTGCAACCTTTCCTGATCTCGCTCCAGGCGCCACACACGGCGACTGCAGCGTTCCCAGCCGCGGCCGCCGCTTCAGCTAAGTCACGGAAGTCGCATCGCTTTTGATCCAGATCAAAGCGATGCGAGCTGCTGCGTGGTGAATTCGGGCACCGCAAGCAAGGACCGTTCAGATGCCCCCCGAAGCCGTCATCGTTGTCACCGCCGTAGTCGCCGCCTTCTGCCTGTTGCTGGGTACGCTCGCCTGGGTGCTGTGGTACACCAAGGACACCCCGCGGCCCGCCCCCCGGGACTGAATGCCGCTGCGACAAACCTCACCACGTACCGCGCCGCGGGAGAGTGTAAGGCTCACCCGCGATGGGCGAGCGTCTGGACATCCACAACTCCGAGACCCCCGTGCTGTGCCGCAGCTGCGAAGCGCGTCACCGAGGCATGTGCGGCGCTCTGAAGCCTGACGAGCTGGTCGAACTCGCGCGCCACACCCACAAGGAACGGCACGAGCACGGCGACGAGTTGATCGGCGACAGCATGGCGATCCGCTCCTATGCCACTGTCATGCGTGGCGTGATCAAGCTCAGCAAGGTGCTGGAGGATGGCCGCCAGCAGTTGGTCGGCCTGCAGTTCGCCCCGGATTTCCTGGGCCGGCTGTTCGGGCGCGAAAGCGTCCTCACTGCCGAAGCGGCTTCCACCGTCGACCTCTGCGTCATCCCGGTTCCGGCGCTGGAGCAGATGATCGCCACCACGCCTGCCCTCGAACACCGGCTGATGCAGCAGACGCTGCGCGAACTCGACGAGGCGCGCGACTGGATGGTGACGCTCGGCCGCAAGACCGCGCAGGAAAAGGTGGCGAGCTTCCTCCACCTCATCGCCATGCACGCCGACCCCGCGGCCGAGCCGGTCGACGGCGTTACGTTCGAGCTGCCGCTCACCCGCTCCGACATCGCCGATTTCCTCGGCCTCACCATCGAGACGGTGTCGCGCCAGCTGACCAAGCTGCGCCAGGCGGGGGTGGTCTCGATCACCAATAACCGCATGGTCGAAATCCCCGACCTCGCGGCACTGCGGGGGCTTTGCGGGTAGGTCGTTTCAGACGGTCGGGGCGGCCCGTGCGTGGGCTCCCACACATACGGTGCTTAGTGGCGAGCCTCTTCGAGCCGCCCTGCCCGCAGCTCGAGCACGCGATCAAACGTCGCCGGCACCGCGGCGTGGGCAATGACAATGGCCGTGCGGCCGCGGGTCAGCTTCGGCAGCTCGGCGAGAAAGGCCGTCTCGGTCTCGGCATCGAGCCCGCTGGTCGGCTCGTCGAAGACGATGACGTCGGCGCGCGACAACAGAGTGCGCGCCAGGCAGATGCGGCGCGCCTGCCCGGCCGACAGGGTTCGGCCCGCCTCTCCCACTACTGCGTCGAGTTGCCCCGGCAGATCACGAACGAACTCCGCCAGGTGCACCGCCTCGAGCACGCCCCACAGCGCCGCATCATCGGCATCGTCGCGCCCGATACGGAGATTGGCGCGGATGGTGTCGAGGAACACCGGCGCATCCTGCGTCATCAGCGCGGCCCGCTGTCGGAAGTCGGCGCCGGCTACATCGCTGAGCGCACTGCCGTTGAGCCGCACCGTACCGGCGTCGGGGTCGACCAGCCGCAGCAGCAGTTGCGCAATGGTCGACTTGCCGGCGCCGCTCGGTCCGGTCACCGCGACGCACTCGCCGCTGCGGACGGCAAAGCTCAGCCCGTCGATCACCGGGTGCTTCGGGTCGTAGCCGAAGCGCACCGCCTCGAAGCGCACGTCGCCGCCTGATGCAATGGGCAGCGGTGCGGCCGGTTCGACGACGGCGGGCGCGCTGTTGGCGATGGCCTGCAGCCGGTCGGCGGCAGCCGCCGCCCCAGCAAGCCGTGTGGCGCTGCGCACCAGCATGGCCGAGGCCTCGAAGCTGGCGATCACCGCCAGCAGCAGACCGGCGAGGAGTGGGCCGCCGATCGCACCGGCCTCGAGCGCCACAAACCCGGCGAGCAACGTGCCGATCAGCGCGCCGCCCGCCAGCAGTTGCACCAGCGCCGAGGCCAGCGCCGCACGAAGGCCAAGCCGCCGACGGGCCCGCGCCAGCCACGCCGATGCTGTTGCAGCGCCCGCCGCAGCCTGGCCCGTAGCGCCGAACAGCACCAGGTCCTGATGCCCGTCGATCCCGTCGAGCACGGCCTGACGCAGCGTCGCGCCGGCGGCGACCACCTCACTGCCGGCAGCGCGCGAGGCGAGCACCAGCCCCACCGGCACCAGCAGCACCGCGGCAAAGAACAGGAGCGCATAGACCAAAGCCGCGCCGGGCAAGGCGAAGGCCAGCACCACGGTCATCGCAGCGCCGGCCAGCACCGCCGTGCTGATCGGCCCGAGCGCCACGAGGAACACCGTATCGAGCGCCTCGACATCGGCAAGTAGCCGGCTCACCAGGTCGCCACGGCCGAAGCGGCGCGCCAGCGGAACCAGTGGGAACAGCCTGGCAAACAGCCAGGCACGAAGGTCGGAAAGCAGCCGCAGCGTCATGTCGTGGCCGCTGAGCTTTTCGCCGTAACGCGACAGGATACGGATGAACGACAGGCCACGCACGCCGGCCGACGGCGCGAAGATATTGAACGCCGAGCCGAGCGTGCTCAGCGCCGCTGCGGTCAGGAACCAGCCGGAGAGTCCTAGCAGGCCGATGCCGGCGAGCAATGTCAGCAGTGACAGCAGTACAGTGAGGGTGATCGGGCCCTTCAATCGGCCGAGCAGCGGTGCGAAAGCGAGAATGGCTCTCATGCCGCACCTATGCTGCGATCGGCGAGCGCCGGCTTCGGCGCCGGCAGCAGCCTGCCGCCGGCGATGCGGAACACCTTGTCCATCCGCGCCGCGACAGCCCGCGAATGGGTGGCGACGACGAGGGTCCGTCCGTCAGCGAACGCGGCGAGACCATCGAGGACCAGCGCCTCGGTCGCGGTATCGAGATGCGCCGTCGGCTCGTCCAGCAGCACCAGCCCGGGATCGCGCAGATAGATGCGCGCCAGTGCGATGCGCTGGATCTCGCCCCCGGAAAGGCCCAGCCCGTCCTCACCCAATGGCGTCGCCAACCCCTCGGGCAGCGCATCGGCGAAGTCGTTGACCCGCGCCAGCTGCGCCGCCTGCCTTACGGAGGCATGATCGGCATCGCGCCGCCCGAGCCGGATATTGTCGGCAATACTGCCGGCAAACAGCCGCGGCCGCTGCCCCAGCATGGCGACGCGCCGCCGCAGCGCTGGCTCGGCGACATCGGCAAGCTCCCACCCGTCGACACGGATCTCGCCGCTGAAGCCCCGCAGCCCGGCAACCGCCTCGAGCAGGGTCGATTTGCCGATGCCACTGGCGCCGAGGATGGCGATGCGGGCTCCGGGTTCGAGCCGGAGCTCGGCGGCGGCGAGCACGGGGCGCCCGGTCGGATCGGCCAGCGTGACGGAGCGCAGCTCCAGCGTCGCTGCTCCTGCCGCGGCACCAGCCGCCACGGCAGCCACAGCCGTCGGTGTCACCGCCTCCGGCAGCACATCGAGCTCGCGCTCGATCTCCGCCACCGCAGCCCTCGCCGAGGCCCGGTCATGGTAATGCGCCGCCAGCAGCCGCAGCGGCTGGTATACCTCGGGCGCCATCAGCAGCAGGAACATCCCGGCAGCGAGCGTCAGCTCGGTGCTGTGCACGTTCACCAGGTCGAGGAAGGTCAACCCGACATAGAGCGCCACCCCGGCGACGCCCAGCGCCGCGAAGAATTCCAGCACCGCGGAACTGAGGAAGGCGATGCGCATCACCCGCATGGTGCGCACCCGCAACTCCTCGGAGGCCAGCCGCACCCGCGCCGTCTCCGCCGCGTCCTGCCCGAACAGTTTCAGCGTCACGAGGCCACGCAGCCGATCGGCGAAGCGGCCGCTCAGCCGGTTGAGGGCGGCAGCCTGCGAGCGGCTCGCGGCTTCGGCGCCCCAGCCGGCCAGCGCCATGAAGACCGGGATCAGCGGCGCCGAGATCAGGAACAACAGCCCGACGATCCAATCGACCGAGAAGGCGATGGCGGCAAATCCGATCGGCAGGATCGCCGCCTGCACCATCGCCGGCAGGTAGCGGGTGAAGTAGCCATCGAGCGCCTCGACCTGTTCGAGCACAGTGCTCGACAGCGCGCCCGAACTCTTGGCCGCCGTCCAGGTCGGCGGACGGCGCAGCAAGTCGGCCACCAGCGCGGCGCGTAGCCGCGCTTTGATCGCTTCCCCGAAGTGGACAGCCGCGACCTCGCCCAGACCGCCCAACGCGATGCGAATGACGAGGATGGTCGCCAGCACCGCCAGCTGCGGCAGCAGCGTGGCCGTCGCGGCGCCCTCGACGATGGCCTGATGCAGCAGTCCGGCCAACACCATGGCCTGCGCCACCAGCAGCGCGCCGGCGAGCAGCGGCAGGCCGAGCACCGTCGCGAGCAACGGCCGATCGGCAGCCGCCAAGCGGTTCAACCACCGCCCCTGTGCGACGAATTTAGCCTTATCGTCCATTGACCTACCGTGTGGAGAAGGTCTCCAAACCTGGCATATAGTCATGCGGCATCACCTTGATCTGGATCAAGGTGATACGACGTGAAAGCATGTACTGCGGCAGGCAAGCCGGCGGGTTAGTGCAGACCTGCTAGTGCAGATTTGGGCCGGACAACACGAGGCATCCCCATGGTCGATCCTATCGTCGTCGATCTGTCGCGCATCCAGTTCGCAGCGACAGCGATGTACCATTTCCTGTTCGTGCCCCTGACGCTGGGCCTCTCCTTCGTGATGGCCATCATGGAGAGCGTCTATGTGATGACCGGACGGGTGGTCTGGCGCAAGGCGACGCTGTTCTGGGGGGTGCTGTTCGGTATCAACTTCGCCATGGGCGTCGCCACCGGCGTGGTGATGGAATTCCAGTTTGGCATGAACTGGAGCTATTACAGCCACTATGTCGGCGACGTGTTCGGCGCGCCGCTCGCCATGGAAGGGCTGATGGCCTTCTTCCTGGAAGCAACTCTAGTGGGGCTGTTCTTCTTCGGCTGGGATCGGCTGAAGCCGGTGGCGCATCTCGCCGTCACCTGGCTGGTGGCGCTGGGCGCCAATTTCTCGGCCCTGTGGATTCTCATTGCCAATGGCTGGATGCAGAACCCGGTGGGCGCCGCGTTCAACCCTGACACCATGCGCATGGAAGTCACCGACTTCATGGCGGTGCTGTTCAACCCGGTGGCGCAGGCGAAGTTCGTCCACACCGTATCGGCCGGCTATGTCTGCGGCGCGGTGTTCGTGCTGGCGGTGAGCGCGATCTTCCTCTTGAGCGGCAAGCACCAGGAACTGGCCAAGCGCTCGATCGTCGTCGCCGCCAGCTTCGGCCTCGCTTCGGCGCTCAGCGTCGTCGTTCTGGGCGACGAGTCGGGCTATGTCGCGACCGAGCACCAGAAGATGAAGATCGCCGCGATGGAGGCGATGTATCACACCGAGCCGGCTCCGGCGGCGCTCACCCTGTTCGCCATTCCGGGCAGCGACGGACGCCCCGCCTTCGAAGTGAAATTCCCCTGGGTGCTCGGCCTCATCACCACGCGCTCGCTCGATCGCGACCTGCCGGGCATTACCGAGCTCACCGAGCGTGCGGCGCTGCGCATCGTCAACGGCGTCGAGGCCTACAAGGCGCTCAACGCGCTGCAGGCGAACCGCAACGACGCTGCGGCGCGCGACACCTTCAACGCGGCCAAAGCCGACCTCGGCTATGCACTGCTGCTCAAGAAGTACCGGCCGGATGTCGAGAACGCCACCGGCGAGGAAATCGCCCAGGCAGCGCTCGATACCGTGCCCGACGTGTGGCCGCTGTTCTGGAGCTTCCGCATCATGGTCGGCGTCGGCTTCTTCTTCATCGCCTTCTTCGCACTGTGGTTCTGGAAGGCTTCGACACACCGGATCGAGAAGCCGCGCTGGCTGCTCTGGGTGGCGGTCGCCGCGCTGCCACTGCCGTGGCTCGCCATCGAAGCGGGCTGGTTCATCGCCGAGTATGGCCGGCAACCCTGGGTGGTGGAGGGCGTGTTGCCCACCTTCTACGCCGCGTCGGGGCTCCACTTCTGGGATCTGGTGATCTCGCTGAGCTTCTTCATGGTGCTCTACACGGCGCTGCTGATCGTCATGATCTGGCTGATGGTCCGCACCATCAAGCACGGCCCATCCGACAAGCTGAACTTCGATCAGTCGGTCGAGCCGGTTGAAACCGCCACGATCGCTCCCGCCAAGTAAGGAACAGCCCGATGAGCACTATTCCTCTCGACTATGAAACGCTGCGCATCCTGTGGTGGGCCCTGCTCGGCATCCTGCTGATCGGCTTTGCCATCATGGGCGGCCGCGACCTCGGCGTCGGCGCGCTCTTGCCCTTCGTCGCCAAGACCGACGAAGAGCGGCGCGTGCTGATCAACCTCGTCGGCCCGACCTGGGAAGGCAACCAGGTGTGGCTGATCCTCGGCGGTGGCGCCATCTTTGCCGCCTGGCCGCAGCTCTACGCGGTCAGCTTTTCGGGGTTCTACATCGCGATGATCGCGATCCTCCTGGCGCTGATCATCCGGCCGGTGGGCTTCAAGTTCCGCGGCAAGGTCAGCGATCCGCGCTGGCGCGCCACCTGGGATGCGGCGCTGTTCATCGGCGGGTTCCTGCCGTCGCTGATCTTCGGCGTCGCCGTCGGCAATGTCTTTCTCGGGGCGCCGTTCCAGCTCGATGTGACGCAGCGCGTCAGCTATAGCGGCAACTTCTTCGGCCTCTTGACGCCGTTCGCCCTGCTGGCAGGGCTGGTCAGCCTGTCGATGATCGTGACGCAGGGCGCCACGGTAATCGCCGGCCGCACCGACGGCGATATCGCCGAGCGCGCTCGCAAATACGGCCGCTGGTCGGCACTGGCGACCATCGTGCTGTTCGCCCTCGGCGGTGTGTTCGCGCTTTACGTGCTCGAAGGCTACCGGCTGGTCGGCCCGGCGATGACCATTGCCCCGTCGAACCCGCTCGGTAAGGAAGTGGTGCGTGAAGTGGGCGCCTGGCGCGGCAACTACGGCACGATGCCGTGGACGATGGCCCTGCCGATCCTCGCGGTGTTCGGCAGCATCGTCGCCTGGTGGGCGCTCGGCGCCCGCGCCCGGCTGGTGGCGCTGCTCGGCTCGAGCCTTGCCATCTTCGGCATCATCGCCACGGCCGGCCTGTCGCTGTTTCCGTTCCTGCTGCCCTCGTCGATCGACCCCGAGTCGAGCCTCACCGTGTGGGACGCCTCATCGAGCCAGCTGACGCTGTTCGTCATGCTGTGCGCGACGATCGTCTTCCTGCCGATCATCCTGGTCTACACCAGCTGGGTGTTCCGGGTGATGCGCGGGCCGGTGACCACCGCGAGCCTCAACAAGAACCCCAACGCTTATTAGGACATTCCCCGATGTGGTATTTTTCCTGGATCCTCGGCGTCGGCCTCGCCTGCAGCTTCGGCATTCTCAACGCCATGTGGTTCGAGTTCCGCGAGGACGCGCTGAAGTCGAACGCCAAGCCCGACGACACTCGTTCGGCCACCTGAGAGCGCGGTGCCGTCCTTGGCGGCTGTGGCGCGAGAGCCACTTGCCGCGAGCACCGAGCGCGGGGAAGGCCCCCTCACCCGGCGCTGCGCGCCGACCTCTCCCCCAAGGGAGAGGTGACCCCGTGGCAACGCTTTACGGCGTCGGCGCGTCGACGCGCAGCAAGCCGTCACGCTTGAGCTCGCCCCACAACTCGGTCGGAATCTCCACCCGCATGCTCTCGACGTTGCGGCGCGGGTGATCGGGGTGGAACGCACCGGGGATCACCGAGGCGACGATGGGATGATGCAGGGTGAACTGCAGCGCCGCCGCCGCCAGCGGCACACCGTGCCGCTGACATACTGCCTCGATGCGGCCAATCCGCCCCAACTGCTCGTCATTGGCGATCTGGTAGTTGTAGCGCGCCCCCGGCACCGGCCCGGTGGCGAGGATGCCCGAGGCGAAGACGCCGCCGATGATCACCCCGACGCCGCGCGCTTCGCAGAGCGGGAACTCCGCATCGAGCACCGGCTGTTCGGCCAGGGTGTAGGGCAGCGCGACAAGGAAGAAATCGAGCTCGAAGCGTTCGAGGAAGCGCGGAATAGTACCCATGCGGTTGACGCCGGCGCCGATGGCCCGGATCAGTCCCGCCGCTTTCAGCTCCTCGAGCGCCCGCATGCCGCCACCGCGGTCGAGCTCATCGAGATGCTGGCTGACCCGTTCCTCGGTGCCGAGGTTGGCGAGGTCGAGATCGTGGATGACCAGCACGTCGACCCGGTTGCGCCGGAGCCGCTGCAGGCTGTCCTCGTAGCTGCGCATCACCCCGGCATAGCTGTAGTCGTGCCGGTGCTGGAACTTCAGCCCGTTCGGCCAGCTGCGTTCGCTCGCTTCGAAGGCGGCGACGTCATCGGGCGCGAACAGCACCCGGCCGACCTTGGTCGAGACGATCGCCTCGCCCGGCGGGCGGAGGAAGAGGCCACGCCCGATGCGGTGTTCGCTGAGCCCCCGGCCGTACCAGGGCGAGGTATCGTAGAAACGCACCCCGCCGTCCCACGCCGCGGCGAGCGTGGCGTCGGCCTGGGTCTCGGGGATGACATCGAAGATGTTGCCGAGCGACGCGCCGCCCAGCCCGAGCCGGGGCAGCTCGAGGCTGGTCCGGCCGAGCGGCCGGAGCGCGAACGGATCCATCTCAGGCTCCGAAGGCGACCGGGGTCGGGACGATCGTCGCCAGCAGCTCGTCGATCTCGCGCTGGGTGATGGGATCGACCGCAGTGGTCGGGCTGCGGACCAGGGCGTGGCGGATGATGCCGCGCCGCACCAGCAGCTGCTTGTGGATGGCGTAGAAGATATCGCCGCCCTGGTTGCCCAGCCGGTTCACCGCCATGATCGTCGCGTCGAAACGCTGGCGCGCCGCAGCCTCGTCGCCGCGTTGGAAGGCGTCCCAGACGGCGACGAAATCGGCCGGCTGGCTGCAGAACGGCATGGTGCCGTGCGCGCCGCGCCGCAGCTCTTCGATGAAATAGCTGCCGCCGGCGCCGCCGAAGATGGTCAGGCGCTCGCCCACGGCGCTCGACATCGCGTGCACCTTGCCGGTGACCGGCACGGTTTCGACCTTGATGTAGGTGACGTTGCGGCAGGTTTCGGCGATGCGCAGCGCCAATGCCGGCGAGATCGGCCCTTGCGGCACGTCCTGCAGGATGATCGGGATGCCGACCGCCGCATCGATGGCGCGGTAATAGTCGAAGATCTCCTCCGAGCTCACCGGCATGAAGGAGGGCGGGATCACCATCAGCGCATCGGCGCCCGCCGCCTCGGCGGCGCGCGAATAGAACACCGCGAGATCGGTGCCGGCGGCGCCCGAGTTGATGATTACCGGCACGCGTCCGTTTACGGCCTTGATCGTCGCACGCGTGATCTGGGCGCGCTCGGCCTCATTGAACTTGAACACCTCGCTGCCCAACGCCACGCCGAGGCCATGCACGCCGGCCGCGACGTTGAACTCGATCAGGCGCGCGAGGCTCTCCTCGTCGATGCTGCCATCGTGGTGAAACGGCGTGACGAGAATGGGCACTACGCCCCTGATGGCGGCCGAACTCTTTGGCACCGAAGTCATGGGCAATAGCTCTCTTTAGCGATTTTCGAAGTTGAACATTTCCTCGACCGGGCGCTGCACCGGCGAGAAGTCGGAATTGGTTTCCATGTAGGGGGCCATCATCTCCCACCAGCGCCAGGTCAGTTCGCTGACCGGCGTCGCGGGGTCGGGGGCGCTGTCGCGCTCCATGTAGGCGAAGAGGTCGAGCCCATTGCGGTAGATCGAGAAGCTGCGCACGCCGTCGCGCCGCATGGCGTCGAGCATCTCGGGCCAGATCTCGTCGTGCTTTTGCTTATAGATCGCCTCGTTGCCGGGCTTCAGCTTCATCATCCAGGCCATGCGAACCACAGTCTTCTCCTTAACCGACGAGGCGGGTGGCCTTGGACGCCGCCGTCGGCGGCCATTCGCCGGCGTAGCCGAGCCGGCGGCTCACATGTTCGCAGGCGTCCCACAGCATGGCGACAACCGGCATGACGTTATCGCCGCCGGGCTTTTTCACCGATGGGCCGGTGACGCTCATGGCGCCGACCGAGTGGCCGGAACGATCGAGCAGCGGCACCGCAACGCAATAGACGCCCATCACCACTTCCTGGTCGTCGATCGAATAGAAGCGGTCGCGGATGCGGCCGATCTCCTCGCGCAGCTTGTTGGCATCGACGATGGTGTGGCTGGTGAGCGCCGGCAGCGGGTGGGTATAGACCTCCTCCTGCCGCGCCTCGGGCATGTAGGAGAGCATCGCCTTGCCGGCGCCGCCGCAGTTCAGCGGCCCGCGCGAGCCGATCCGCATGTCGAGCTGCATGCCCTCGTTGCCGCGTACCTTGTCGATGCACACGCCGAACATGCCGCTCAGCGCGTTGACGTTGACCGTCTCCCTGGTCGCCTCGGCGATCTGTTCGGCGAACGGTCGGCAGAGCCGCGGCAGGTCGATGCGTTCGAGCTGCAGTCCGGTGATCTCGAGCAGGCGGAAGCTCAGTTCCCATTCGCCGGATGGGGTGCGATCGACCACCCCCTCTTCGGCGAGGTCGAGCAGCATCCGGTGCACCGAGCCGAGCGGCAGCTGCAACTGCTGCGCCACGGCGCGGACCCCCAGCGGACCCTTGCGGGCCAGCAGATCCATGGCCTGGACGGACCGGGTGATGCTCGACATCTAGGTTTTTGCTCCTCGCGGCTGCTGTCTAGTCAGGGAAGTGTTTCTCCGGCGCCCGAGACCACCACCGGGGTCGAGCGCAACCACAACGCTTGGCTCTACCAATGGGTCTTCTTGGTCGTCGCGTTGGGTTCGATCAGGTTGTCGTCGATATAGTCCCACTCGATTTCGTAGCCCATGCCGGGGCCTTTGGGCATGTGCACGAAGCCCTCGGAGTCGATCTTATCGACAGTGTTCTTGAGGTAGGGGTGCGGCGCGTCGTAATCGACGCCCGGCGCGAGCAGGCCCTTCTCGTAATACTCGGAGGTATCCTCGGAGGTGGCGCCGATCACCTGCAGGTTGCCCCAGCCGGCCATGTGCATCTCGCAGCGCAGGCCATAGGCTTCGGCGACGATGGCGGTCTTGCGCGCCCCGGTAATGCCGCCGCGCACCACGTCGATGCGGCTCATGTCGCCGGCGCCGCGCAGGATCCACTCGGCCCGGCTGAACACGCCGCCGGCGATGATCTCGGGGGAAAGGATCGGGATCTGCAGTTCCCGGCTCAGCCGCACGTAGCTCTCGGTGCGGTATTCCGGCATGGGGTGCTCGTACCAGTAGAAGTTGAGCTTTTCGAGTTCGCGCCCGACCTGGATCGCCTCTTCCATGGTCATGTAGGTGCCCCACGGATCGAACATCAGCACGTAATCCGGCCCCACCGCCTCGCGCACCAGGTGGCAGGTCTCGATATCGGCCTTGATGTTGGACGGGCGGCCGGGCGTCGGCTGGCCGGTCTCCGGGTTCCAGAAATAGTGCGGGTGGATCTTGTAGGCGATGTAGCCCTCGTTCTTGCAGGCGAGAGCATGCTCGGCATAGACGCGCGGCTTGCCGATATTGGGGTAGGTCGAGGCATAGGCCTTCACCTTCTCGCGCCCGGCGCCGCCCATCAGCTTGTAGACCGGCAGGTTGGCGTAGCGGCCGGCAAGATCCCACAGCGCGTTGTCGATCACCGAGGCGACGTTTTCCTGGACGTTGGCGACCCACATCCACTTCCAGATCATCTCCCGATCCATCGGGTCCTGCCCGACCAGCAGGTCCTTGATGCGCCACAGGATCTGCTGCTGGTCGACGACGTTGAGGCCCTCATTGTCGCCATGCGAGCCGCCGCCGAAATAGTGCCCGACGACGCCTTCGTCGGTGTGGATGGTCAGCACCGTCTGCATCATCTGCGTGTTGGGCAGCGGCAGCGCGTGGCCGACATCCCAGCGGTCGGCATAGGTGCGGAACGTCTTGATGGTGATGTCCGAGATCTTCACGGCGAACTATCCTTAGGTCGATGATCGAGTGATAACTGGTTATTATTCGTAGGCGTCGCCGCCACGCAGGCGATCGAGCAGGACTGCGGCGAGCAGCAGCAGGCCGACAATGATGTTTACGTAGTAGGGGCTGATGGCCTTGAGATCGAGGATATTGCTGACCCCGGCGACGGCCAGCAGGCCGAGCGCGCCGCCGACCGGGTTGCCGACGCCGCCGCGCAGGATCGAGTAGCCACCGATCATCAGCGCCGCATAGACCTGGAACTCGAGCCCAACGCCGGTGGCGCGCGCCGCGCTGCCGAGCTGCGCGGCATAGACGATGCCGCCGAGCCCGGCGCCGAAGGACGAGAGCAGCAGCGCCGCGACCCGCACCTTCCTCACCGAGATACCGGCGCGCCCCGCCGCCTTGTCGTCGCCGCCCACCGCCTGCACATGCCTGCCGACGCGGGTCTTGGTGACGATCACTGCCGCAATGGCGGTCAGGAGGATGGCAAGGAGGAAGAACAGCGGCAGCCCGAACACCGTGGTGCTGACCAGGTTGAACATGTCGATGTTGAAGGCAAAGATCGCGCCCTGCGAACCGAGCAGCACCCAGGCGATGCCGCGCAGCGCCACCAGCATGCCGAGCGTTGCGGCGATCGGTTCGGCGCCAAAGCCGACAATGGCGATGGCATTGATGCCGCCGAAGCAGAGGCAGGCGACGAGCGTCACGGCAGCGGCGCTGGCTGGATCCCAGCCGAGCGAAATCAACAGCGCGAACACCGCCGAGGAGAAGCCGACCATCGAGCCGATCGACAGGTCGACGACGCCCGAGAGCAGCGCCATGCCGGAGAAGGCGCCGACGATCAGCGGCACGATCAGGAAGGTGCCCATGATCGAGATATTGCCGAACGACAGGAATTTCGGCCCGACCCAGAACCAGCCCACCGCCACCACGGCGATGAAGGTGAAGGTGATCGAGGCGACCGAGCCGGTCAGCAGCTCGCGCCAGGGGTTATGCGGAGCGGGCGGCAGCGTGGACGCGGCGGTATCAGCGGTGACGTTGCTCACGGCGTTCCCTTTCTCGCGCGGAAGCCATCGATGGCGACCGCGATGACGAGGATCAGGCCCTGGAAGATCGACTGGGTGTCGGAGCTGAGCCCGAAGAACACCAGCGAGGTGGGAATGGTGGACAGGAACCCGACGCTCAGCAGCAGCATCCAGAAATTGCCGCGTCCACCGGCCAGCGAAATGCCCGCGAGGATCACCCCGGCGATGATGTTGAGCTGCATGGCGTTGCCCGAACCCGGGTTGAACGGCCCGGCAGTCGCTGCGAACAACACTGCGGCAAAGCCGACGAAGCCGCCGGCGGCCATGAAGATGGCGAAACGCGTCGCCCTGAGCGAGATACCGCGTGCCTTGGCGGCGGCGCGATTGCCGCCGACGGCGGTGGCGCGGCGGCCGTATCTGGTGCGCGGCAAGAGGAAGCCGACCACCAGCACCAGTGCCAGCATCGGCCAGAAGATCGCCGGCAGGCCAAGGAAGCTGGCGCGGCCGAAATGATAAATGTCGGAGTTGAGCGGCACTTCGGCGAGCTGGAAGACGAGGAATAAAGCGGCCAGACCGATGAAGTTGGTCGCCAGGGTCACGATGACAGGGTTGAGCTTGGCAAAGACGATGATCGCCGCATTGAAGGCGCCCCACGCCATGCCGGTGAGAATGGCGCCGACGATCACTACGGCGAGCGGCATGCCGGCTTCCGATAGCCGCACTGCGACGAGGCTGGCGGTGATCATCCCGGCCGGCTGGCTCAGATCGATGAAGCCGCCCGAGATGGCGACCAGCCCCTGCCCGATCGCCAGGACGCCGACGATCGACATGGTGAAGGCGATGGCCAGCAGCGTCTGCTGCGACAGGAAGTCGGGGCGATAGAGGCCGGTGGCGGCGATCAGCAGCAGCCACACGGCAAGCAGCATGATGCCGGTGCCCCAGCCACCGAAACGGACCGTTAGCGGTACGGCCGGCGGCGCGGTCTCGGTAGCTTGAGTGAGGGACATCGGCGGTGGTTCCGAGGGGTTCATTGGCAGTCGGTGTGAAGTGGGAAGCGGTGCGCGTCACCCCACCTCACCCAGGTGGCGAGGACGGTGCCGCTGCCTCTCCCTCCCCCTTGTGAGGAGGGTAGCGAAGCTAAGGACCAGCGGCCCTGTAGCGAAGCTAGGTGGGGGAGGCACCGCGCACCGTCCTGTCAGGCCAGACTCAGCCCTTGTTCGGGCAGAACAGCTCGTACTCGGTCGTCCCGGCCGGCGCAGCGAGCAGCTGCTTCACGCGCTCCGGCATGTCGGGCACGGATTTGGCCTGCTCGGCGGTGACGGGGCACGGCTGCACCTTGGAAGCCGGATCGCCGGCATCGGCCTTCAGCGCAGGCGTGTTGCCTTCGGCGATCGGCTTGATCACGTCCTTGATGGCATACACGGCGTAGCCCTCGAGGAAGTAGAACACCGAACCGACCAGGTGCGGGTTGACGTTGTCGCCGGTGATGAAGGCGCCGTCCTGGCCCCAGCCGATGACTTCGTCGGCGCGGCCGAGCTGCTCGGCGGCGTTGATGAGGGCGAGCACGCCGCCATCGTTCAGGCCGACCACGGCGATCTTCTTGGCATCGGGATGGGCAGCGAGCAGATCACGAGCGGCCGGCAGACCGACAGCCGCGTCACCCTGGCTCTCGAAGCTCACATACTTTTCCTTGGCAATGTCCGGGCAGACATTGCCAAGGCCGGTGCGCATGCCGCCGGTCCGCCACTCGTTGACGATGCCGGCGCCGGCGCCTTCTGCCGAGATCACCAGATCGGGCTCGCAGTTCCACTTTTCCTTGACGATGGCGCCGAGGCCCTCGCCACCGGCAATGCCCGCACCGAGATTGTCGATGCCGACGAAATACATGCCGGGATCGGCGATGTCGTAGGTGACGATCGGAATATTGGCCTGCTTGGCGACGGCCGAGATGGCCGGGTTGGATGCAGCCTGGCCATTGAACTGGATGATGGCGTCAACGCCTTCCTGCGCGAAAATCTGCACGTTCTTCAGCGCCGTCGCGGGGTCGTTGTTATTGGAGAGCTCGACATAGTTCCAGCCCTCCTTCTCGGCGAGGGCGCGAGCAACGTCACCCTGCGCCTTCATCCATTCGCAGCAGGTGTTGCCACCCACGGCCATGCCGAGCTTGAACTTGTCCTGGGCGTCCGCGACACCGGCAAGGCCGATGATCGCGGGAACCGAAAGCGCCATGACGGCGAAGGCACGTAGTGAGTTGCGCAAGATAGGTCTCCTCCCTTTGCGAACGTAGTCTGATGGGCTCAGAGGCTCAGCCTCAGGCCGCAACCTCCGCGGCGCGCGCTTCGGGCGAGTCGCCCGGAATGGCGCCGGTAATCAATCCGACGATCTCGTTGACCTCGGTCTCCTTGACGGTGCGGGTGGCGATCGAGCGGCCCAGCCGCATCACCGTGATGCGGTCGGCAACGCTCATCAGCTGCTGCATATTGTGGCTGACGATGATCACCGAGACGTCGTGCTGGCGCAGGTCGCGGATCACCTCGAGCACCTGGCCGGTCTCACGCACGCCCAGCGCCGCGGTCGGCTCGTCGAGGATGACGATGCGACGCCCCCAGAGCAGCGCCCGCGCGATGGCGAGGCATTGACGCTGGCCGCCCGACATGCCCTTCACCGAGACGTTGATCGAGGGGATCTTCACCTTGAGCATGTCCAGCACCTGACGCGCGCGCTCGCGCATCTGGCGGTCGTCGACGAGGTTGAACAACCGGGCCAGCGGGTGCTTCGAGAGCTCCTCGCGGCCGAGATAGACGTTCTGGTAGGCAGACATGGTGTCGACCAGCGCCAGGTCCTGGTAAACCGTCTCGATCCCCGCATCCATGGCGTCCTGGGCGCGCTTCAGCACCACGGGCTTGCTGTCGATGACGATGTCGCCGCCCGACGGCGTGACGATGCCCGAAAGGATCTTCAACAGCGTCGACTTGCCCGCGCCGTTGTCGCCCACCAGCCCCACCACTTCGCGCGGCCTGAGCGTCAGCGACGCATCGGCGAGCGCCACCACCGCACCGAAATGGCGCGAGATATTGCGTGCCTCAAGGACAGGCGAGAGCGCCTCGTCACTCATGAGCTTCCTCCCGATCGCCCGCAGTGCGTTCCGCATCTGGAACGAGCGTTTCATATTGGGGACAGCTAATCGCCGGTGCCGGTGGTTGTCAACCGGGCGCGAGATTCGACTTGCGACTGAGGGATGACGGCGGCGGAGTTGCTGCGATGCTCGCTGAAGCCGCGGCAGACGTCTGCAGACTAACCGCGCAACGCCTGGTCGAGCTCACGCAGCAGCGTGCCGCCGCGCCCGCCTCCGGCAGGCGCAACCGGGTAGCGGCTGAGCACGGCGACCACGGTGGGCGTCACAGCCTGGCGCAGCACATCGAGGTGGTGGGCACCTATGGCCGGATCGTCACCGGCGTCGAGTTCCGTCGCACGAGCCGCATGGGCCGCGGCACCGAGGATGTGCTTGACCTGGGTGGCGTTGGGCAGGGGATGGAGGTAAGCCGCACCGGCTGCCGCCACCGCGGCGCGGGCCGCCTCGCCGGCCGCTACAGAGCCGGCCTGTTTCGCGGCCCTGAGCGCCGCCCACGCCGTATCCCGCAGCAACTTGCCCCGCGCACCGCCTTGAGCAAAGGCATGCGCCGCGGCGATCGACTGGCGCGGCCTCGCGTCGTCGGGATGCTGCGCCTCGAAGATTGCCAGCACGGTTTCGGCGCAATACGCGGCATAGGCCGCGACCGCCCGCAGCTCGTCCATCTCCAGCGGAATCTGGTCAGTCATGGCGCCTGGTGGGTCAGGTGGTGAGCACGCGGTGCAACACGCCCTGCAGGTGCCGATCGAGGCCGTCGCAGGCGGACTCGACGTCGCCGGCCTTCAGCGCGTCGATGATCACCAGGTGCTCCTCCATCGAGGTCACGGTGTTGGCCGGACCGACGGCGTTGAGATTGTGCAGGCGCAAGAGATACATCTTCTGGGTCAGCCGGGCATAGTTGACGCTGATCTGGTCGTTGTCGAAGGCGGCGACGAAGGTATCGTGGAACTTCCGCTCGAGCAGCTTCACCGGCACGCGGTAGCGCTCCATGTCGTTGGTCTGGCGCACGAAATCGATGATCCCGAGATGTTCGGCGCGCATGGCGTCGATCCAGCCCGGGGTCACGGTCTGCGCGAACTTGCGCAACCCCTCGCGTTCGAGCAGGCCACGAAACTGGAAGCAGTTCCCGACAAACTTCACATCGGGATAGAAGATGGTGATCCCGACCTTGCGGCGCACGGTGATCAGCCCCTCGGCCTCGAGCAGCGTCGTTGTTTCGCGCATCGGCGACAGCGACAGGCCCAGCACCTTGCACAGGTCCTCCTGCGTCAGGGTCTGGCCGAGCTTCAGCCGGCCATCGATGAGAGCGTCAAAGAACGCGGCGTAACCGGCATTCTCGATTTCACCCCTCATCCTTTTCTCCTAGCCAATCGCGCATTGACAGCTGTTCGAGCCCCATAATACGCTCTTAATAGCGCTAATAAATATATTTAAAAGCCGGCGCTGCGAGAAAACTGTGAGCGGCCGGGCCGTTTAGGTCATCGCGCTCTAGGTAAATCGGCATCCCGCGGGGAGGCGGCGTGACCCACCGAACGTCTGATCGCCCCGGTGATCAGTCCGGCACCGTCCGCAATTGCCAAGCCGCACACGAGCTCATCTTGGAGGAGAGCCCATGACCAAGACATCCGACATCCAGAAGCCGACCGGCTGGTCGCGCCGCCGCGTGCTGAAAACTGCCGCGAGCGGTCTGGCGCTGGCCGCCGCCAGCAGCTTCCCGATGCCCGCCATCGCGCAGGGCAAGAAGCTCACCTACTGGGGTGGCCTGATCTTCTCGGACGACGCCAACAAGCTGTTGACCGACACCATCAATGCCTGGGGCGCGGCCAATGGCGTCGCCACCGAAGTGGTGATGATAAACCAGAACGAGACCACCCAGAAGGTCTCGGCGGCGGTGTCGTCCAACACCATGCCGGATGCCCTCGACATGGGCCTCGGCCTCGCCCGGCTGCTGGCCCGGCAGAGCCAGTTCTCCGACCTCGGCGACCTCTACAAGAAGATCGGCGACGCGCAGGGCGGCTGGTTCTCCGGCCCCGACACGGCGACCGACCTGACGGCGGATGGCGGCATTGCCCGCGTCGGCATCCCCTTCGGCGTCAACGGCAACCTGCTGCTCAGGCGCAAGGACCTGCTCGAGCCCGCCGGTTTCACCGAAGCGCCCAAGACCTGGGACGAACTGGTGACGCAGGCGGAAGCGATCAACAAGGCGCCGGTCTCGGGCCTTGGCCTCGCGCTCTCCAATGTCGGCGACGCCAACCTCCAGGTCGCGGTGCTGCAGTCGTTCGGCGGTCGTATCGCCGATGACGCCGGCAAGAAGGTGACGCTCGATACGCCGGAGACGCGGCTGTGGCTCACCTGGCTGAAGAACGCCTGGGACAAGGGCCTGTTCTCGCCCGGCAACACCACCTGGGACGGCGCCGGCGACAACCAGGCTTACCTCTCGGGCCAGGCCGGCTTCATCGCCAATACCGGCTCGGTCGGCATCGCCGCCAGGAAAGACGATCCGGAACTGTTCGAAGCCAGCGCCTTCTCGCCGCTGCCGGGCGGTCCCAAGGGCATCATCTCGCCGATCGACGTGCAGGTGCGCGCCATCACCAAGGCAAGCCCGGTGCAGGACGAGGCCAAGGCGCTGCTCGAACACCTCTCCAGCCCCGAGTTCATGAACGCCTACTTCAACGTGGCGATCTACGGGCCGGTGCTGCAGGCGCAGGAAAAGCTGCAGGCGTTCGACGGCACCAACACCATTCTCGTCGGCCTGCTCGGGCTCGCCAAGAACGGCACCGCCCCGGCCTACCCGGATGTCAACAACGCCGCCTTCGCCGATTTCGGCTCCAACTTCCTCATCCCCAAGCTCGCCCAGCGCGTGGTGGTGGATGGCTGGGACTTCGACAAGGCGATCGCCGAAGCGCAGACCCAGGGCCAGGCGATCTACGACAAGTACTGATCCCAAGTTCCTCCCTGCCGCGGATGGTTCCTCCCGGGGCCATCCGCGGGTTTTTCTGGAAGGATGTTTCATTGAACGATCCGCTGACCACTATTACCGAACACCCTGCTCCCCGCCGCTTCGGCAGCGGCCTAAAACTCAAGCTGTTCGCCTACGCGCTCGTCGCGCCGGTGGTGCTGCTGATCCTCGGGCTGGTCGCCTACCCGTTCCTGTTCGCCATCTGGGTGTCGTTCACCGACATGGTGATCGGCAGTACTGGCAACTTCATCGGCTTCAAGAACTTCGAGTATCTCGCCGGCACCGCGACCTTCTGGGCGGCCATCCGCAACACCATCACCATCGTGCTGATCTCGGACGTACTGAAGCTCCTGATCGGGCTCGGGCTGGCGCTGCTGGTGCACCAGAACCTCCCCGGCCGCGGCATCTTCCGCTCGTTCCTGATGCTGCCCTGGGCTATGCCCGCCTTCGTCGCCTTCCTCACCTGGCGCGTGCTGTACCAACCGATCGGCGGCGGCATTAATCTCATCCTCAACCAGACCGGGCTCTACGCCGGCACCGTCGACTGGCTGGGCACCCGCGCCACTGCGATGAGCTCGGTGATCATCGCCTCGGTGTGGCGCGGCTTTCCCTTCTGGTTCATCTCCCTGCTGGCGGCCCTGCAGTCGGTGCCCAAGGAGTTGCACGAAGCAGCCATCGTGGATGGCGCCAATACCTGGCAGCGCTTCTGGAACGTCACCATCCCATCGATCCTGCCGGTGATCGTCATCACCACGCTGCTAAGTTCGATCTGGACCGCCAACGGTTTCGAGCACGTCTGGCTGTTGACCGCCGGTGGACCATCGGACGCCACCATGGTGTTTCCGGTGCTGGCCTATTTCGGCATGCAGACCCAGCGCATCGGCGAGGCCGCCGCGGTCTCGGTCTACATGCTGCCGGTACTGGCCATCCTGGTGCTGTTCGCCACTTCGCTGATGATGCGGAGGGAGGAATAATGACCAGCCTCGCCGAAATCGCCAGCGCGGCGCCGCCAAAGGCCGGAGCCGCGGCACGCCGCCGGTTCATCACCGCCCGGGTGCTGAGCTATGCCGCGCTGATCGTCGCGGTGATCCTGGTGCTGTTTCCGATCTACTGGATGCTGGCGACCTCGCTGAAACTGCCGCGCGATATCCTGCGCGTGCCCTCGCTATGGCCGTCCCGCGTCAGCCTCGCCAATTTCGAGAAGCTGCTCGCCGACGGGCAGTTCCTGCTGTCGATCCGCAACAGCTTCATCGTCGCCTCGACCGTCACCGTGATCTCGGTGACTATCTCCTCGTTCGCCGCCTACTCGATGGTGCGGTTCCGCTATCGCTTCCGCGGCGTCATCGGCCGGCTGATCCTCTTCGCCTACCTGACGCCCGGCTCACTGCTGTTCATTCCGCTGTCGATCGTCATGGCGCAGCTCAAGCTCGGCAACTCGCTGCAGGGGTTGATCCTCGTTTACCTCACCTTCTCGCTGCCGCTCTCCACCTGGCTGCTGCAGGGCTATTTCCGCGGCGTGCCGCGCGAGCTCGAGGAACAGGGGATGATCGATGGGCTGACCCGCTTCGGCGCGCTGCTGAGGATCACCCTGCCGCTCTCGGCGCCCGGGCTCGCGGCGGTGGCCATCTTCACCTTCACCGGCGCCTGGAACGAGCTGTTGTTCGCGCTGGTGCTGACCACCTCGGAAAGCGTGCGCACCGCGCCGCTCGCCCTCAATTATCTCATCACCTCCGACGTCTTGCCCTGGGGGCCGCTGATGGCCGGCGCGGCGATCTCGTCGGTGCCGCTGATGATCCTCTACTTCGTCGCCCAGCGCTTCATGGTGGCGGGCATGACAGAGGGCAGCGTCAAGGGATGAGCGCGGCAAACCTGCCTCCACCACAGGGTCATTCCCGCGAAAGCGGGAAACTCTGTTTGGCGCCGCGAGCGGGATCGCGAGCAAAGAAAACAGAGATCCCCGCTTTCGCGGGGATGACCCGGTGACAATCACGAATTGAAGTTCAGAACGGAAAGAACACGATGGGTATCAGGGTTGCGGTAGGCCAGTTCCACGAACTGAGCGAGGAAAGGCTCCGCTTCGCGGCGCAGATCGGCGCCACCGGGTTGCAGATGAACAACCCGACGCTGCCGGGCGACAGCCGCTGGGAACAGAAGGACGTCAAGGCGCTGGTCGACCAGGTGGAGGCCGCCGGCCTCAAGTTCGAGGCGATCGAGAACGTCCCCACCCATTTCTACCACAAGGCGATGATGGGGCTCGACGGGCGCGACGAGCAGATCGAGAACTACCAGGCGACGATCCGCGCCGTGGCCCGGGCCGGCATTCCGGTGCTGGGGCTGCATTTCATGCCCAACTCGGTCTGGACCACCAAGCGCGACGCGGCAACCCGCGGCGGCGCTGTGGCCCGCCAGTTCGACATGGCGGTGGTCGAAGCCAATATCGACAATCTCGAGCTGCTGCGCTCGTTCATGCCGACGACGCTCGGCCGCGCCTCCTCGATGCCGCTGTTCGGCAAGGATGGGCCGCTGATCACCGAAGAGCAGATGTGGAGCAACTACGAGTACTTCATGAAGGCGGTGCTGCCGGTGGCCGAACAGGAAGGGCTGAAGCTGGCGCTCCACCCCGATGATCCGCCGGTGCCGATGCTGGGCGGCGTGGCGCGGCTGTTCTACAAGCCCGACAACTTCAAGAAGGCCTATGACCTGGTCGGCCGCTCGGAAGCCTGGTCGCTCGACCTCTGCCTCGGCTGCTGCTCGGAGATGGAAGGCGGCAGGCAGAACGTCAACGAGATGATCGAGTATTTCGCGCCCAAGGGCCGGATCTCCTACATCCACTTCCGCGACGTGAAAGGCTCGGTTCCGAACTTCGTCGAGTGTTTCATCGGTGACGGCAATTTCGACCCGGCCGAAGTCATCGTGCTCTTGGCCAAGAACGGCTTCGACGGCTTCCTGCTCGACGACCACGTGCCCAAGATGGACGGCGACAGCGACTGGAACCACCGCGGCCGCTCGCACGCGATTGGGTATATGCAGGGGTTGATCCGCATGGCGGAGTTCCTCGGCAAGGCGTGATCGACACGCCGCAACGGCGCTCGTGGGGCGGTCCACAGGGGCCGCCCCTTCTGCATTGCGGCCCTCGCAAGAGCACCATGCTGGCGAGGTTAGCCCAGCCATTCACCGAGTGGCCCGGCGCGGCGCGCCGACCGCTAGCGTCGCGTCACCTCTTGAAGGTGTTCTCGCGATGCCACCCGAGAAATACCGGATGAGGTCTATCCCGCCCGGCAAGCGGGCCCATCAGGCGGCCGGTCTTGTTGATCAATCCCGCGACCCCGTCCCTGTCGTTGACGTGGCGCGAGACGACGATCTCCAGGTCGTCGGTAAAGGTGATCAGCCCGCGATCGAACATCCAATGGGCGGTGCCGGAAAGGGCGATGCCATTGTTGACGATGTCGGGGCCGTTAGACTCCACTGGTCGAATATGGGCGGCCGCCGCCTCAGCGCGGCCGCCGCCATTGATCAGCTTCAACCCGGTAACGGCGCAGCGTTCGTCGTAGGCACGGAGCACCACCGTGCGGAAGACCCGATCCCGCACGATACGCGAGGTGAGCACTGGCAACCGCTGCCGTTCCTCCTCGATGACAAATGGCGCCTGGTCGCCTTCACCGAGCTCGTTCTGCGCCGGGTCCACTCGGGGGAGGACTGCGTCGGCATCGGCCAGCCCACGGGCCACGATCTTCCTGAAGTCATTCGGCGACAGCGAGCGCACGGCCGCCTGAGCGCGACCGGAGATGCGCCCGCTGTCGTTGAGCAACCCTGCCTCGATCAGGCCATCAGCTCCGGTGAAGGGTACCGGATCGGCGAAATCGAGGTAACTGTCGGGGGCGATCAACGCCAGAAACATGCCTTCGGCGGTGGGATCGGGAACGACCTTGTCCACCTTCGCAACTGCGAAATAGCCGCGCGACAGGGGCACCTTGGTTGGCTCGTAGTAGACAATCCAATCGCCGATGCATCTCGAGACGCGCGAAAGGTACTGGCTCGGGAACTGATATTGCTGCGCCGGGCTGTCGTCGTAGATCGAGTCCGCCCGATGGATGAAGACGCCAAAGGCCATGGTTCCCCCAAACCGAGACGCGAACATGCCCGGCGACGGACATCCGGACAAGGCCTTCATTCGCGATTGGGGACATGCAAGGGTTGATCCGCATGGCGGAGTTCCTCGGCAAGGCTGGCCGCCTCGACATCGGGCGCGCTGCACACCCCCTTCCAACCTCCCCCGTCACGAGGGAGGTGCCGATCCAGCCTTGGGCACCCGCGGAGACATGAGCACCGGCTCCGCCTCCCCCTTGACGGGGGAGGCAAGCGAAGCTTGGGAGCGAGAGCGACCTAGCGTAGCTCGGAGGGGGTGCGGACTGGACTGGATGCCCGCGGGAGTTGGCCAGCGAAGAGCGAAAGTGGGCGCCTGATACCGCCCCCCCCATTTTCTATTTGATCCTATTAGGTTAGCGTCCGCTGTGAAAAGTAACCGACCGTCGCGGGGGCAACGGCATGATGGACGAACAGATCATTCGCAGTCGCCTGCTGCCTGGTGAGCACATCCTGTGGGAAGGGCGCCCGGCACAAGGGCTGCTGCTCACCCGGCGCGACGGCTTGCTGATTCCGTTCAGCCTGTTCTTCCTCGGCTTTTCGATCCTCTGGACAACGATAGCTGCCAGCGGCGCACCCGATTTCTTCGCGTTGTTTGGCTCGCTCTTCATCGCTGTCGGACTCTTCTTTGCTGTCGGCAGATTCCTGCTCGATGCCTGGCTGCGAAGCAGGACGCGATACGCCGTTACCGATCGGCGCGTGCTCGTGGCACGCACAGGACCGCTAGGTCAGTTCATCGCCGTTGATCGTACCAAGCTGCCGGCGATCGACCTGAGCGAGCATGCCGACGGCCGGGGAACCATCCGGTTCGGACCACCGGCGCCGATGTTTCAGAGCAACAACAGCTTCGCCGGCTGGACACCGGCGCTTGATGCGGTGCCGCAGTTCCTTGCTATCGAGCGGCCCAGGTATGTTTTCGACCTGGTGCAACAGCCGAGCTAGGGCCACTCTCGAGAAGAGGGGAGCTTGATGCTCTCCAACAAAGAGAAGGGCGCCACACGGCGCCCTTCTCGTTTCGCAGGTAGGTCGCCGCCTCAATGGCTGGGGCTGGGCGGCAGGCCCTTGGCCTTGCGCCAGGCCTGGTATTCTTCTTCCGCATCGGGGTGCAGCGGGTAGTAGCGGCGGAGCGATTCACCGGCGGTGAGCTTCTCGCGGCTGAACACTTCCCACTCGGCGTGTTTCTTGGAATCCTCGATGACCTTTTCGGCCATCGACTGCGGCAGCACCACGACGCCGTCATCGTCGGCCATGATGATGTCGCCCGGGATGACCATGACGCCGCCGCAGGAGATCGGCACGTTCACCGCCGACGGCCAGATCGAGACCTGGACGTGATAGTTCGGGGTCCAGCCGCGCATCCAGATGGCGAGATCGAGCTTGTCGACGTTCGGCTTGTCGCGCATCACACCATCGATGACGATGCCGGCGCCTTTGCGGCCCTTGAAGTAGGTCGACATCATGTCGCCGAAGACACCCGAGCTCATGTCGCCACGGGCATCGACCACCACCACATCGTTCTCCTCGACTTCATAGAGGACGTGGCGATGCAGCTGCTTTTCGGGGTCCGAGTATTCACCCTCGCTGAATAGATCGGGGCGCTGCGGCATGAACTGCAGCGTGAGCGCCGTGCCGACGATGGACTTGCCTTTGTACTGGCTGACGGGGCCGACCATGTGAGGGTT
This sequence comes from Devosia sp. GW821-FHT12F11, assembly GCF_058806655.1. NCBI lineage: Bacteria > Pseudomonadati > Pseudomonadota > Alphaproteobacteria > Hyphomicrobiales > Devosiaceae > Devosia > Devosia sp. GW821-FHT12F11. The sequence goes on along the minus strand of NZ_JBXAPX010000001.1, from coordinate 728,415 downwards.
GCGGAAGCCGGAATGACCGAGCGAACCTGCCACCGTGGCGGTGCCGATATCCTTCAGCGCGGCAATGACGTCCTTGCTCGGACGCTTGAACGCCGGGATCGGGCTTTGCATGATGTGAACCATATAAATATCTCCTCCAGATGAGTTTCGGGTCTACCAGTTCGTAACCGAACCGTCGCGGCGCTTCAGATGGGGCGCCTCCCAGAACTTGAAGCTGTCGGTGTCGAGCAGCTTTTCGTTGATTTCGATGCCGAGCCCCGGCGCGTCGGGCACCTGGAACACCGCGCCATCGAGCATCGGCATCTTGGGGAACAGCTCCGCCGTGGGCGTGCCGGCATAGAGGTCGGTGGCGTTGGCGCGCACTTCCAGCGCGAAGAAGTTCGGGGTCGCGGCGGAAAAGTGGATGGTCGCCGCGGTGCAGATCGGCCCCAGCGGGTTGTGCGGCATCAGGTCGACATAATGCGCCTCGGACCAGCCGGCCACCTTCATCGCCTCGGTGAAGCCGCCGACATTGCAGAGGTCGAGCCGGTTGTACTGATGGATGCCGCGTTCGATGTAGGGCAGGAACTGCCACTTGGACGAGAACTCCTCGCCAATGGCGAAGGGCACGTCGGTGAGCTTTCTCAAATTCTCGTAGGCCTCCGGCGTCTCGTCGCGGATCGGCTCCTCGAGGAAGTCGAGCGTGCCGGATGGCATCTTCTGGCAGAAGCTCGCGGTCTCGGCGACACTCAGCCGGTGGTGGTAGTCGATGCCCAGCACCACGTCTTCGCCCAGCGCCTCGCGCGCCCTGACGAGGAACTTCGCGGTCTTGCCGATCGACTCGCGTGGCTCGAAAATGCCCTGCGCATCGTTCCATTCGGCGGGGAAGAAGCGGATGGTGGACCAACCGCGCGCCATCAGCTTTTTCGCATCCTCGATGGTCTCGTCGCCGCTGATCGAGCCGGTCGAAGCAAAGGTCGGGATGAAATTGCGGTGCTTGCCGCCGAGCAGTTCATAGACCGGCACGCCGAGCGCCTTGCCCTTGATGTCGTAGAGCGCGATGTCGAGCGCCGACTGCGCCGCGGTGAGCACACGCCCGCCCTCGAAATACTGGCTGCGGTACATCTCCTGCCACAGCGCGCCGATCTGCATCGGGTCGCGCCCGACGAGGAACTGCGCATAGTGTTCGAGCGCCCCGACGACGGCCTTCTCGCGGCCACTGAGCCCGCTTTCGCCCCAGCCGAAAATGCCCGAGTCCGTCTCGATCTTGACGATCAGCTGGTTGCGATGGCCGACCCAGACCGGGTACGGCTTGATGGCGGTGATCTTCACTCTGGTCTCCTCACCAGCTGGTCATGCTGCCGTCTTCGAGACGAGCGATCGGCAGGTAAGCCTGCTTGTAGGGGTACTTGGCAGCGAGAGCTTCGTCGAAATCGACGCCGTGGCCCGGCACCTCGCCGGGCTGCAGGTAGCCACGATCATAGGACCAGGCGCACTTGAACACGTCGAACATCAACTCGGTGTAGCTGGCGAATTCCTGGATGCCGAAGTTCGGGATCGCCACGTCGACATGGATGTTGCAGCCCATGGCGATCGGCGACACATCCTGCGGGCCGTGGCAGGCTGACTTCACGTGGTAGATCGCCGCGAGATCGAAGATCTTCTTGATGCCGGTGACGCCGCCCGCATGGGTCGAGGTGACGCGGGCATAATCGATCAGCTGCTCGGTGATCAGCGTGTGGGTGTCGTAGATCGAGTTGAACACCTCGCCCACCGCCAAGGGTTGCGTGGTGTGCTGGCGGATGATGCGGAAGCCTTCCTGCAGCTCGGCCGGGATGGCGTCCTCGAGCCAGAACAGCCGGTAGGGCTCGAGGTCCTTGCCGAGGCGGGCGGCTTCGATCGGGGTCAGCCGGTGATGCACGTCATGCAACAGGTGCACGTCCCAGCCGGCCGCATCGCGGACCTTCTCGAACAGTTTCGGCACCAGCGGCAGGTATTTGTGCGTCGCCCAGACCTCCTCGTGCGGCACGATGGCGCCGCGCCCCTTCAGCGCCGCGGTATCGGTGGAATCGCCGGTGCCGTAGATCGGCGGCAGGCCGGGGATGGCGACCTGGGCGCGGATCGCCTCGACGCCGGTTTCCTTGATGGCGAGCACGCCCTCGACCACTTCGGAAATCTCGAGGCCGGAGGCGTGGCGGTAGACCATCACCTTGTCGCGCGAGCGGCCGCCGAGCAGCTGGTAGAGCGGCAGGCCGGCCACCTTGGCCTTGATGTCCCACAGCGCCATGTCGATGGCCGAGATCGCCGCCATGGTGATGGGGCCGCGACGCCAGTAGGCGCCCTTGTAGAGGTACTGCCAGATGTCCTCGGTGCGCAGCGGATCCATGCCGATGAGCGCCGGGGCGACGTGATCCTCGAGATAGCTCGCGACCGACAGCTCGCGGCCGTTCACCGTGCCGTCGCCAATGCCGTAGACGCCCTCGTCGGTGATGATCTTCACCGTGGTGAAGTTCCGCCCGGGCGAGCAGACGATAACCTTGATTTCCTTGATCTTCATTCGACGCGCCGCTCCAGGCTCGGTCAGGACCAGATGTTTCTCAGGACCGGATCTGCTCAAGACCAGGTGCGGTCCCAGGACATGTCGTCGTCCCACTGGTCGGTCGGCTGCCAGATGTCGGTGACGCCAGGCTGCAGGTGCTGCCGCAACAGCTCGTCGTTGAGGTCGTCGATGCCGAGGCCCGGTTTGTCGCTGAGCTCGATGAAGCCGTTCTTGACGATCGGACCATCAAAGCCGGTGACGATGTCATCCCACCACGGCACGTCGACCGAGTGATACTCGAGCGCGAGGAAATTCTCGGTGGCGGTGGCGATATGGGCCGCGGCAATCGCGGCGATCGGGCTCTCGGCCATATGGATGGCCATGGCGATGCCGTGGTCCTGCGCCGCGTCGCCGATCTTTTTGGTTTCGAGGATGCCGCCGGTGGTGAGGATATCGGGGTGGATGACCGAGATGCCGGCGTTGAACAGCGGCTCGAAGCCTTCCTTCAGATAGATATCCTCGCCGGTGCAGATCGGCACCGAGGTTGCTTCCTGCAGCCGGCGATAGCTCTCGGCATGCTGCCAGGGGATCACGTCCTCAAGCCAGGCCGGGGTGTATTTTTCGATGCGCTGGGCCAGGCGGATGCCGTCCTGCAGCGAGATATGGCCGAGATGATCGATGGCCAGCGGGATTTCCGGCCCGATCACCTCGCGCACTTCGGCGATATACTGCTCGAGCAGGTCGAGGCCCTTTTCGGAGAAGTGGAGGCCCGTGAACGGGTGCATGACGTTCTGCGCGTCGTAGACGAGGTTACGCGCCTTGCGCTGCTCGTTGTTGGACGCGCGAATGCTGCCGGCATGCTGTTGGAAGCCCTCGAGCACGCCCGCCGGCCCGACGACGGCGCCGGGGATATGGGCAATCTCCATCAGGCCGAGGTCCATCTTCAGGAAGGTGAACCCCTTGTCCATGCGCTCCTTCAAACGCTTGCCCATCTCGGTGCCGCTCGGCCGATCGGCGTCGGTGTCGCAATAGCAGCGCACCTTGTCGCGGAACTTGCCGCCCAGCATCTGGTAGATCGGCGCGCCATAGGCCTTGCCGGCGAGATCCCAGAGCGCGATCTCGATGGCCGAGACGCCGCCGCCCTGGCGGCCGTGACCGCCGAACTGCTTGATGCGGCGGAACAGCCGGTCGACGTCGCAGGGGTTCTCACCCAGCAGCCGGCTCTTCAGCATCAGCGCATAGGTGGCGCTGGCGCCGTCGCGGACTTCGCCGAGGCCGACAATGCCCTGGTTGGTGTAGATCTTCAGCAGCGCCGAGCGGAACGGTGCGCCGGTGATCTCGGCCACCCGGATGTCGGTGATCCTCAGGTCTGACGGGCGGGAGCTGGTGTTGACGCGATTAAGCGCGTCTTCGGCAGTATTCGAAGTCATTGGGGGTTAAGCCTCGGCTTGGAGCGGTCGCTACCCGGCCGCCCGATGGAAGGACAAATCGGCTGGCGGGCTATTGGAGCCTGAGCGCCATTTCGGTTTCGCCGTCGAACAGATGCATGCGGTCCTGATCGAACTCGAGGAACACCGGCTCGTCGGGGCGAAGCTGGAAGGTCGGGGCGACGCTGACATTGACCACGGCGCCGGAGACGAAGACCTGCGCGAAGGTGACGTCGCCGGTCGGCTCGACCGTGTAGACCTTGCCCGGTACCGAGCCCGGCACCTGAGACTTGTGCACTGTGATGGTCGAGTGCCGGCCGCCCAGCACCACCTTGCTGGATTTGGCGCTCAGCGCCTTCCGGCCATTGGCGTCGTTGAGCGGCATCTCCCAGCCCTCAGGGCTGGTCAGCACGACCTTGCCATCCTTCGATGCGGCGCTCAGCGGCACGAGGCTCATGGCGGGCGAGCCGACGAAGCTCGCGACGAACATGTTCACCGGGTTGGCGAAAACGTTGGCCGGGCTGTCATACTGCTGCAGGAAGCCGCCATTCATCACCGCCATCTTGTCGGACATGGTGACTGCCTCGAGCTGGTCGTGCGTCACGTAGATGATGGTGGCGTTGAGATCCTGGTGGAAGCGCTTGATCTCGGAGCGCATCTGCACGCGGAGCTTCGCGTCGAGGTTAGAGAGCGGCTCATCCATCAGGAAGGCGCGCGGTTCGCGCACCAGCGCCCGGCCGAGCGCCACGCGCTGCTGCTGGCCGCCTGAGAGTTCGCGCGGCTTGCGCTCGAGCAGGTGGACGATATCGAGGGTCTTGGCCGCCGCCTGAACGCGCTTGTCGATCTCCTCTTTGGAGAGTTTGCGCATCTGCAGCGGGAAGGCGAGGTTCTTGTAGACCGACTTCTGCGGATAGAGCGCGTAGTTCTGGAACACCATGGCGATGTCCCGGTCCTTCGGATCGAGGTCGGAGACGTCGCGGTCGCCGATGCTGATGGTGCCGCCCGACATCGGGATGAGGCCGGCGACGAGGTTGAGTGTCGTGGTCTTGCCGCAGCCGGACGGGCCGACCAGCGCGACGAACTCTCCGTCCTCGACGGTCAGCGACACGTGGTTCACGGCGTAGACGTCGCCGTAGTTCTTGACCACGTCCTTGAGGATCACCTGGGCCATAGGGGCTTCCTTGAGCTTTCCGTTGGAGCGAGATCAGGAAAAGTTGTGAGACTTTTCCAGTTCGATCTCGCGATAAAACAAAGACACTAGTGCTTCACGGCGCCCTCGGTCAGGGCGCGCACGAAGTAGCGTTGCAGGACGAGGAACAGCACCACGACGGGGATGCTCATCATGAAAGTGGCAGCCATCAGCCCCGGCCAGTCCGTCGCATTCTCCGAGAAGAAGCGCTGAATGCCGACCGGCAGGGTCATCTGATCGTGCCGGGTTAGGAAGGTGTAGGCGTAGATGTATTCGTTCCAGGCACCGATGAAGCTGTAGATCGAGGTGGCGATGATGCCGGGCGTCGAGAGCGGCATGACGATCAGGAGGAAGGCCTGGAAGCGCGTCGCGCCATCGATGCGGGCCGCCTGTTCGAGCTGCACCGGAATGTTGTCGTAGAACCCCTTGAGCAGCCAGATGGCGAGCGGCAGGCCGAAGGTCAGATAGGTGAGGATGAGCGAGCCGTGGGTGTTCACCAGCCCCAGCGCCTTCATCAGGATGAAGAGCGGCACGAGGAACACCACTGCCGGGAACATGTTCCTGAGCAGCACGGCAAAGAACAGGAAGTTGCGGCCGGGGAAGCGGAAGCGCGAGAAGGCGTAGGCCGCCGGCACCGCCACCACCACCGCGAGAATGGTGGTGAGGGTCGAGACCCAGATGCTGTTCCAGAAGTACTGGATGAAGTCGCGACCGACATTGCCGGAGGGGTCGACCAGCCGCCAGTAGTTCTCCAGCGTCGGCTCGGCCGGCCACCATTGCGGCGGATACTGCATCGCCGCAAAGCCGGTCTTCAGCGAGGTGATGAACATCCAGATCATCGGCATCACGGTGAAGCCGAGCAACAGGGCGAGGAAGATCCGCCCGCTCCAGCGCCAGCCACCGGCACCACGGCGCTTGGCGGCGCCGGCACTCATCTCCATCGCGGTCATGCTCCGGCCCTCGCGTCATCGCCCTTGGTCAATGCGCGGACGTAGAAGTAGCCGAGCACCATCATCACGAGGAACAGGATCACCGCATAGGCCGAGGCGACGCCCCAGCGCTGCCGCCCGAAGGCAAGCTGGTAGATGTGGGTGATCCAGATGTCCGACGAGCCGGCCGGGCCGCCGCCGGTCATGATCCAGGGGATGATGAAGGAGTTGAAATTCTGCACCGCCAGCAGCAGCAGGGTGACCATCGACACACCCTGCAGGTGCGGGAAGGTCACATGCCAGAAGCGCTGCCAGGGGCTCGCGCCGTCGACCTGCGCGGCGCGCAGCAGCGTGTCGGGCACCGTCTGCAGGCCCGCCATCAGCATGATCATGGCGAAGGAGAATTCCTTCCACACGTTCACGACGATCAGCGCGTAGAGCGAAGTATTGGTGTTGTCGATGAAGTTGATCGGCTTGTCGATCAGCCCGACCTGCGTGAGCATGGCGCTGATGGCGCCGAAATCGGAGTGATAGAGCCACTTCCAGACGTAAGACGCCGCCACCGCGCTCACCACCCACGGGATGAGCAGCAGTGCGCGCAGGACCCCGCGGCCGGCGAACTCGCGATGCAGCGCCAGCGCGGCGCCCAGCCCGATCATGAAGGCGAAGAAGGTGGAGAGTACCGTCCACAGCACCGTCTGCCAGGTGACCTTCCAGAACACCGGGCTGGTCAGGATGGTGACGTAGTTATCGAGGCCGTTGAACTGCTTGGCGCTGAGCGCCAAGCTCGCCGGGGTATTAAAGAAGCTCAGCTCGATGGTGTAGTAGATCGGATAGCCGATGACGATCAGCATCACGATGAGGGCGGGCGCGACATAGAGATAGTCGAAGCGGCTGTTCCACACCTTCTGGCTGAGGCCGACGCGCCGGGGCTCGGGTACGTCGCGAAAGATGGCTTGTCCCGGAACAGTGCTCACAGCGCATAACCCTGGTTGTGAAGGTGGGAGACCGGCGACGAAAGCCGCCGGTCGGAGAGTGCCTCAGCAGGCGATCAGATGCCGCCGCCGCCGTCGACGATCGCCTTCACCTTGGTGGCCGCATCATCGGCCGCCTGGTCGACGGTCATGTTGCCGGTGAGGGCGTTCTGCAGCATGTCCGGAACGATGATGTTCATGATTTCCGGAGCCTGCGGGATCACCGGGAACGGGATACCGTTGGGCAGCATCGAGGTGGTGACGTCGAGGAACTTGATGGTGTCGAGACGTTCCTTCATGGCGTCGGTCAGGAAGCCATTGATGTTACCAGGGTTGGAGCCGACCCAGGCAAGCCTGGTCGACCATTCCGGGCTGTCCCAGAAGCAGATCAGGGCCTTGACGGCCTGCTCGTCCACCTTGCCGCCCTGCACGAACTCGGGCTTGACGACATGGATGTTGGAGCCGCCGAACACCACGGCGCGCTTGCCGTCCGGACCGGTCGGGATCAGGCCGTAGCGCATGTTGGCGACCACTTCGTCGGCAACCGTCTTGTCGGTGCCGGTCGCCTTGGATGCGAGGTCGTTCATCTTGGCGTATTCGGCCGGATGAGCAATCATCATGCCGAGCTTGCCGGCGATGAACGGCGCCTGGTTTTCACCCTGCGTGTTGGTCAGCGCCGAGGTCGGGACCGACTTGTCGACGGCGTACATCTGGTAGGCAGCCTGCAGCGCCTGCTTGGAGCCGGCGTTGTTGATCCAGACGTCCTTGTAGCCCGGCTCGGCCGAAGCTTCGTCGAGTGCGCCGCCGCCGTATGCCCACAGCTGCGGCATGAAGCGGAACGGGGTGTTGCCGGCGTTCTGCTTGGCGACGAGGCCGTAGCCCGGGATGCCGAGCTTGTCGTGAATGGTCTTGGAATAGGCGACGACGTCGTCCCAGGTGGCCGGCGGATTTTCCGGATCGAGCCCGGCATCCTTGAACACCTTGGCGTTCCAGATCATCGCCATGGTTTCGTTGTTGGTCGGCAGGCCGTAGCTCACGCCCTCATAGGTCACCGACTTCAGTGCGCCGGGCCAGAAGTCCGCAGCGGTGTAGCCGACATCTTCCGGCTTCAGCGGCTGCAGGTAGCCCTTGGCGGCGAACTCGACGCCACCCAGGATCTGCAGGCGGATGACGGCCGGAGCCGAGTTGCCGAGCAGCGAGGTGCGGAACTTGTCGAGCAGTTCGTTGTAGGTGATCGACTGGACTTCGGTGGTGATGTTCGGATAGGCGGCCTTGAAGGCCTCCCAGAACGCCTTGTCCTGGTCGTGCGCGATCTGCGGATCGGCCTCGAACGGACCGGTGTACCAGTAGCTGACGGAACCGGTGTAGTCGTTCGGCACAACCGCGCCACAATCCTTGGCGGCGTCGAACTGCTTGGTGCCGGCGATCGACTTGACGTATTCCGGCGACCACTTCGACAGGTCCACGCTCTGGGCGTAGGACGCGGTCGTTGCCGTGGTCAGCATGGTGGCAGCGCTCAGCACCGCCATCGAAAGGCCAAGCAGACGCCGGCCGGTTTTCATATGCATTGAGAAATCCTCCTCCTCAAATCGGAGCCCCGCCCGGCCCATGGCCCCGGCAAAGCCCTTTACAGCGTGCGCTGTTCTCGCCTCGGGAACCGGGCTTGGCGCCGGTTTTTCCCAACTGGTATGGCAGACTTCCAGCAAAACTGGTGTATGTCAACATCACCTAAGTCGTACATTATTTTGCGCACTTTGCGTGCGAACGGGGCTTGGCTTGCTCAAAAAAGCTGCATAAACAGGACCAATGAGCGAGGCGACCGTCAAGTCGGACCAGCCCGAGGAGACCCTCGAGCAGCAGGCCTCCGTCTACGAGATGATCCGCGAGGACATCGTTTCGGGGCGGCTGGGGCCCAATGAGCGACTGAAGGTCGCAGACCTCGCCGAGCACTATCAGACCTCGACCAATCCGGTGCGCGAAGCGCTGCAGCAGTTGCGCGGCGAGGGGTTCGTCCTGATCGAGCCCAACCGCGGTGCGCGGGTACGGCCGATCGACGCCGATTTCGTGCGCGACATCATCGAGATCGAGATGCTGATCGAGCCGGCGCTGACCCGCTGGTTCGTGTCGATCGCGTCGGATGCCGATATCGTCGAGCTCGAGCGCATCCAGGCGGAAATCGAAGCGGTCAATTTCGAGGACCGGGTGGTGCACGGACTGCTCGACACCCGGTTCCACCAGTTCATCTACGACCGCCACTACAACCGCCACGCTGCCGAGTTGTGGTGGAAGCACCGCGAGATTCTGCGCGCCATCAGCCGGCGGTTCCCGACCTCGCTCAGCCGCCGAGTCTCGGTGCTGCGCGAGCATCGCGAACTGATCGAAGCCATCCGCGCGCAGGACGCCGACGCCGCCGCCGCGGTGGTGGCCCGCCACGTCGAGGGCTCGGGTCGTCACATTATCGAGCAGATGGGCGTGCTGCAGAGGACGCTGCGCCGATAAAGTTATTTGAGGGGCTGCCTCCCCGGCGGCCAGATTGGGAGACGCCTGCCGCCCGGCAGGCACGAGGAGTTATCATGAAGATCACCGACCTGCGCGTTGCCGTCATCGGCAAGCATCCGATCGTCCGCATCGTCACCGACGAGGGCATCTACGGCATCGGCGAGGTGGAACATACCAAGACCTACCTGAAGCCGTTCATCCTGCATTTCCGCGATGCGCTGATCGGCGAGGACCCGACCGACGTCGAGCGCTGCATGATGAAGATCCGCCAGCGCGGCAGCTTCAAGCCCTATGGCGCGGCGGTCTCGGTGATCGAGCATGCGCTGTGGGACATTGCCGGCAAGGCCGCAGGCGTTCCCGCCTACAAGCTGCTCGGCGGCAAGGTGCGCGACAAGGTGCGCGTCTATAACGGTTCGGTGCGCCGCAAGCGTTCGGGCGACCGGCCCGAGGATTTCGCCGCCGACGTCAAATGGATGGCCGAGCAGCCGCAGAACTTCTTCATGGTCAAGCAGGGCCTGAGCTTCCACTCCAGCCAGAAGGACAGCTACCCCGATTTCCACTACGGCCCGGTCGGCAAGAAGGCCGGCTACCACGGCGCCATGGACCAGGGGCAGATCTCCGAGCACGGCTTCAACTACCTGCTCGACTGCGTCATCGCGATGAAGGAAGCGCTGGGCGACAAGGTGAGCTTGGCGCTCGACTGCGGCCCCGGCTGGTTCCTCAACGACGCCATCAAGTTCGCCAATGCGGTCGAGAAGTACAACATCATGTGGCTCGAGGACATGCTCACCGGCGACTACGTGCCGTGGGTGAACCCGCAGGCCTACCGCGAGCTCACCAACTCGACCACCACGCCGATCCATACCGGCGAGCAGATTTACCTGCGCCACAACTTCAAGGAACTGATCGAGACCCAGGCGGTCCGCGTCGTCGGTCCGGATCCGGCCGATATCGGCGGCATTGCCGAGCTCAAGTGGGTGGCCGAACACGCCTATATGCACTCGATCATGATGGCGCCGCACGGCACCGCAAACGGCCTGCTCGGCCTCGGCGCGCTGATCAATGTCTGCGCCACACTGCCGGCCAATTACATCGCCTTCGAGTATCCGTCCGCTTCCGACGATTTCTGGAACGAGATCGTCACGGGCCTCCCCTCCGGCCCGATCGTCGTCGACAGCCATGTCGACCTCTTGCCGGGCCCGGGCCTCGGCCTCGACATCGATGCCAAGGCGGCAAAGCGCTACCTCAAGGAAGAGGACGCCGGCTTCTTCGACTGAGCGTCGTCGGTATGACGTTCGGGTCGGGCGGATGGTCACCGCCCGGCCCGTTGCATTTCCTGCGCCGTCTCGAGCCGCTTCGGCCGTGGCCGGATCGACGACCAGCGGGGGATCGCCACCGCCGCAACGCCGCGGCTGAGCGGTGCCGAAATGGTGGCGCTCAGGCCGCTTGCCGGCGCCGCGGTGCAGTCGGCTACACCCGCACCTTCGCCCGGGCGTAAGCGCTGGGCATGTCGTCGAACACGGTGCGCCCGCCATATTCGGGGGCCCGGCGCCGCTCCTCGGCGATGAACTCGTTAATGCTCGGGCCGGTGGCGCCGGCCTCGAGCTGGCGCGCCTGGCGATCGAGCCGCCTGATTGCGTCGAGTTCCTCATCGCGGCCGAGCCTGGCCTTGCCGACCGCCGATTTCAGCACCCGGATGGTCTCGTCGTAGACTTTCAACGGCACCGGGAACGGGTGCCCGTCCTTGCCGCCGTGCGCCATGGCGAAGCGGGCCGGATCGGCGAAGCGGTGCGGTGCGCCATGCACCACCTCGGCCACCTGGGCCAGCGCCCGCACGGTGCGCGCCCCGACCCCCGGCACCAGCAGCAGTTCGGTGAAATCGGTCGGCGCCCGATCGGCCGCCGCGGCGAGGCTGCCGTGCAGCCGGCGCAGCATCACGTCCTTGGGGCGGATGTCGTGGTGCTCCGGCATCACCAGATGCGGCAGCATCGGCTGGTCATCCTCAACCGGCACCGGCTCGGCGATCCCCTCGATCCGCCCGACCTCGCGCACGATGGCATCCGGCCCCATGCCACCGAGGATATCGACCTGCGAGCTGCGCGAGCGCGCCGCGCGGGCATCGGTCAGGTTGACGATCGTTCCCTGCGCTGCACCCTCGATCGCAGCGTGCGGTTGCTCGACAAAGCTCCTGAGGCCCGCAGAGCGCCAGTGATAACGCCGTGCCGTCTTGGCATCGCCCTTCATGCCTTGCTGCACCACCACCCAATGGCCGTCATCGGCGACGATGAAGCCGTGGAGATAGAGCTCGAACCCATCCTGCACCGCGGCGCTGTCGACCTTGGCCACCAGCCGGCTGGCTTTTGCCAAAGCGGCGCCATCGAAGCCGACGCGGTTGCCGATCGCCACCAGTTCGTCCGGGGTCTTGCGCGAGTGGCGCCCGCGCCCGCCGCAGACATGCAGGCCCAGTTCACGCTCCAGCGGCCGGAGGCCACCCTTCAGCGCACCGATAACGCTGGTGGTGATGCCGGAGGAGTGCCAATCCATCCCCATCACCGCACCGAACGACTGGAACCAGAACGGGTGCGCCAGCCGGCTCAACAGCTCGTCGCGGCCATATTCCATGACGATCGCCTGGCAGATCACCGCCCCGAGCCGCGCCATGCGCTCGCTCAGCCATTTCGGCACCCGCCCGCCATGTAATGGCAGATCGGCGCTCCCGCCTCGATTGGCCATGGGATGTTTCCTTGTTCGCGTGCGATTGTAGCATGGGAACAAAAGAGAAACAAACTGACTGCGGTCGCCATCTGGAGGTATCGGACCGTCTCTCAGAACTTCCCCGACAGCGTCACCTTCACCGCATGGGCCGATTGCGTGCTGCCGAACTGCCCCTGGTAGCCGAGATCGAGGGTCACGCCCGGCGCCAGCTCGGTGCCAAGCCCGGCCTCGAGCAGCAGAGCGGTATCACCGAACCTGGCCCCGCTCACGGTGAACGGGGTGCCGCCGGCAAAGCCATGCGTTGCGGTGGGTTGGTCGCCGGTGATGCGCTGCAGTGCGATGCTGCCGCGCGCCGCAACCACCAGGCCGTCACCGAGCACGACCTGGCGCGCTGCCTTGATACCGGCGGTCAGCACTGCCGCGCCGATATCGCCCGAAGCGCCACTCAGGGCCGCATCGCCGCCGCTCTCGCGGTAACTCCCGCCGGATTGCCCGATCAGCGCGGCGCGGGCGAACGGCGTCAGCGTTGTCTCGCCGAGTTCGAACGCATAACTGAGTTCACCGAACAGTTGCGCCGTCGTCGTGGCGTAATCCGTTGCGATCGTCTCGCTGAAGCCGGTGAAGCTCGGGGTGCGCGTCACCGACACCTGGTTCGCGGCCAAGGCCGCGCCGAACGCCAGCCGCACTTCGCCCAGCGCCGCGCCGCCATAGATGCCAAGTTGGTAGCTCGCCGCTTCGGCCCGCGAGTCCCGCTGGGACAGATCGACGGCAACGCCACCGATCCCGGCCAAAACCCCGAGCAAGACCTCGCGGCTCACCAACCCGTCGGCGCCGACCAGCAACCCGCCCGAACTGAAATCGAAGCTGGCGGCGTTGCCGTCGCCATCCACCGTACCGGCCCCGCCGTAGCCGCGAGCCCAGATGTTGCGGGCGCCGACCTGGCTCTCGGCAAGCGCTGCGAATGCGGCGTCGACCCGGTCGAAGGCGGCGTCACGCGGGTGCCGGCTGGCATCGGCCAGGGCGCGCAACAGCGAGGCATGCACCTCGCCCGAGAGGTCGTCGAAGGCCTCGAGCGCATCGGCGGCATTCAGCGGCACCACGGCGTCGAACAGCGGACTCGAGGGCAGTGCCTGCAGCGCCGTGGCGGTGGCGAGCTGGTTTGGCGTCTCGGCGATCGCGGGGAGGTTGGCGATCGCCGAAACGCGCAGCCACACCTCGCCGGGTGTGTCGTAGTCGAGCACGAACTGGAGGAAGGCGGAGTCGTCGACCACTCCCCCAAAGCCGCCGGCAACGCTGGCCGCGGTGAGCACCTTGTAGCCGCTGCCCACGGTGTAGACGCCCGGCGCGGTCAGGGCGCGAACGGTGCCGCCGCTGAGTGTCGCGACGCCCGATACGGCCATCACGCCGGTGGCGGCAGCGGGCGTCACCCCGACCTGCAGGACGCCGGTGCCGCCATTGGCGTAGGTGCCCGTGACATGCAGGGTGCCGGCGGTCAGGTCGATCATGCCGGCATTGTTCACCGCGCCGGCCAGCGTGCCGGTGCCCCTGACCGTCCCCAGCGCGCGGATATCGATGGCCGGGCTGGTGAGCGTACCCGCGACGGTCAACACCCCGGCCTGGATCTCGGCGCTGGTCGAAAAGCTGCCGGCGTCGTTCAGCGTCCAGGCGCTGCCCCGCATGGAAAGGGTCTCGAAGTTCTGGAATTTGGCGAGGCTCTCGCTGCCGACCCCCAGGAGGATCAGGTTGTCGGTACCGGTGCCGCCCTTTACCAGCCCGTTGAGCACCGAACCGCTGTCGAGCTGCAGCGTGCGGGTGCTGCTGCCGTTGAAGTTGATGGCGTTTACGGCACCGGTGATGGTACCCGAGTTGGTCACAGTGCCCGCCGCGTTGAGGTAGAGCCCGTCGCCCGCTGCCGACCTGATGGTGCCGGCGTTGAGGAAAGTGCCGCCGCCCGTCGCCTCTACCGCCTTGGAATTGGCGCTGCTGCCGGTCGATTCGATGGTACCGGCATTGGTGAAGGTCAGCACTCCGGTAGCGCTGGCATAGACGCCGTTGTAGCCGCCCTTGATCACGGCGCCGGCGTTGTTGGTGATGACGCTCGGCCCGCCCTGCACGAACACGCCGGTGGAAAAGCCGGTCAGCCGCGTGTTGATGATCGAGCCCGAGTTGATCACCGTGCGCTCCGTGCCCTGCCCGATCGATACGGCGTTGCCGGAACTGTTGCCGGTGATCACCCCGGTCGCTGTGTTGGTCACCGAGCCGCCGAACTGCAGCAGCACCAGATCGCCGCCGGCGACGAGCTGGGTGATGGTGCCGGAATTGACGACGACGCCCGGACCGACGCCGGGATTCCCGCCGCTGGGGAACTTGCCGATGCTGATGCCGCTGCTGGTGGCATTGATCGTGGCGCCCAGCTCATTGACCACGGTGCCGCCGCCGAGCAGCGTAATGGCATTGCCGCCGGTAACGAGGCCCCAATTGGTGACCATGGAGCCGGCGCCGTCGAGCTTGACCTGCCCGCTGACGGTGCCGTGGTTGCCAAGCGTCCAGGTGCCGGCGCCGCTTACCGTCGGCCCGCCCAGGGTCTTGCTGACCGAGACCCCGGAGAGAATATCCACGGTGGTGCCGGCATAGAGGTTGAGGTCCACCCCGGTGGTGGTGCTGGTGGAAATGTCGACATCGGCCGCCCACGCTGGCGCCAGTGCCAGGGCAAGCGCCAATTCGACCGCCACCGCGGCAACGAGCGCGCGCTGCCAAACCCTCGAGTACCCCATCGCCCGACTGCCCAACCCGACCAAGCGGATCGAACCTAGGAGGGCTGTCGCGACCGGCGTAGCTGGTCACTCGGGGCAGTCCGGGGCAACTCGGGGCGATGTCCTCAGATGGCCCGAGCCGTTCGCGGGATTGGCTCGGCTCGCTCAGCCGGCCACCAGTTGCGCCTCAGCGGTAAGGCGCCATCCATCCGAGCCCCGCGCTGGTCCCGGCCAGCGGGCGGTATTCGCAGCCGACCCAGCCGTCATAGCCGAGCCGGTCGAGTTCGCTGAGCACGAAGCTGTAGCTGATCTCGCCGGTGCCCGGCTCATGCCGGCCCGGCGTATCGGCGATCTGGATGTGACCGACACGGTGGCTGAGCCGCTCGTAGGTCGGGATCAGGTCACCCGCCGTCACCTGCTGGTGGTAGATGTCATACTGGATCAGGAGGTTGTCCGAGGCCACCGCATCGAGCACCCGCTCGGCATGACGCGCCGTCGTCAGGTAGAAGCCGGGGATATCGCGCGGGTTGATCGGCTCGATCAGCAGGGTCACGCCGGCCGCAGTGAAGCGTGGCGCAGCGTATTTGAGGTTGGCAACGAAGGTCGCCTCCAGCACGTCGCCCGCAACACCCTGCGGCGCGATCCCGGCGAGGCAGTTCACCTTGCTGCAGCCGAGCACCCGCGCGTAGCGGAGCGCGACCTCTACGCCAGCCCGAAACTCGTCGACCCGGTCGGGGTGGCAGGCAATACCGCGCTCGCCGCCGTCCCAATCGCCTGCAGGCATATTGAACAAGGCCTGCTCGAGGCCATGTCGTGTGATGAGCGTCGCCAGGTCCTCGGCTTCCGCCACGTAAGGGACGGCGTACTCCACCGCCCGAAATCCATCAGCCGCTGCGGCGCCGAAACGCTCGATGAACGGCAGCTCAGGATAGAGAAAGGAGAGGTTGGCGGAGAATTTCGGCACGGCACGGGGTCTCACTGGGGCCGGCGGACCCAACCATGCTTTGCGGATGGGCGTAAAGGCGGACCACTGAAGATCCGGTGCGAGCGGCCCCCCACAAGGGTGGGGGGCAGCCCGCGCCGGCGCTGGATAGCTTTCGGTGGGGGCCCCGAAGCCGTGAGAGCCGATCAGACCTTCACGCGGATCATCTGGTACGAGTAGGGCTGGAGCTTCACGCTCAGCACCTTGCCGTCGACCTTGGCGCCGGTGCCCTTCGACGGCGCGACGTTGGTCTGCTCGGTGGCCGTGTTCACGGCGCGCAGGTTCGCGTGGGTCATCACCTGGTGGTCGATCACCGTCGCGGCGCCAAAACCCTCGAGGCTCAGATCGACATCGATGGCTTCGGTGGCGTGGCGGTTCACTGCGAAGAAGCTGATGGTGCCATCCGCTTCGTTGTGGACGCCGGAGACGTCGACATAGCCGATATTATCGCCATGCTCGGCGTCATAGCCGGGGGTGTTGATCGCCAGCTGCAGCGTCGTGCCGCGGCCATAGACCGAGGCGAAATAGTACGGATAGTAGATCGTCTGCCGCCAGGCCTGCCCCTTCGGGTCGGTCATGATCGGCGCGATCACGTTCACCAGCTGGGCGATACAGGCGAGCTTCACCACGTCGGAACGGCGGATGAAGGTGTTGAGGATCAGGCCGACCTGCAGCACGTCCTCGAAGTTGTAGATGTCTTCGAGCAGGCGCGGCGCGTGCGGCCAGCCGTCATTGCCGTCGAGGATCTTCCGATCCTGCTTGTTGGAGTGGTACCAGACGTTCCACTCGTCGAAGCTGATATAGACGTTGTGCTTACTACGCTTCTTCGACTTCACGAAGTTGATGGTCGAGGCCACCGTGGCGATGTAGCGGTCGAGCTTTTCGTTGAGCGCCAGGTAGTTGGCGGTGTTCTTGGCCAGCACCTCAGCGGTGCCGCCTTCGGCCAGGGCGCGCTCGTTCTCGCGGTTGGCGAAGTACATGTGCAGGCTGATGTGGTCGACATTGTCGTAGGTGTGCTCGAGCACCTCGCGTTCCCAATCGGGATAGGTCGGCATGTTCGCATGCGACGAACCGCAGACGATCAGCTCGAGCTGCTTGTCGAAGGCACGCATGGTCTTGGCGACTTCGTTGGCGAGGCGGCCATACTCGTGGGCGGTCTTGTGACCGACCTGCCAAGGGCCGTCCATCTCGTTGCCGAGGCACCAGAGCTTGACGTTGAACGGATCGGCGCGACCGTTCTTCTTCCTGAGGTCGCCCCAGTACGAACCGGTCGGGCCGTTGACGTATTCGAGGAAGTTGCGGGCATCGTCGAGGCCGCGCGAACCGAGGTTGATGGCGAGCATCATCTCGGTGTCGACCAGGTCGCACCAGTCGGCGAATTCGTGCACGCCCACGGCGTTGCTGTCGGAGGTGTGCCAGGCGAGGTCGAGCCGGGTCGGCCGCTGCTCGCGGGGACCGACGCCATCTTCCCAGTTATAGGCCGAGACGAAGTTGCCGCCGGGATAGCGGACCATCGGCACCTTGAGCTCGCGCACCAGTTGGGCGACGTCGCCGCGCATGCCGTTCTTGTCGGCAGTGGCGTGGCCGGGCTCGTAGATGCCGGTATAGATGGCGCGCCCAAGATGCTCGAGGAAGGCCCCGTACACCCGGTCGTCGATCTTCGAGATGGTATAGTCCTTGTGCGCCGTGACCGTCGCCCGCATCCGCTCCTCCATGTCACCAGTTTTGGTGATTTATATCGCCTAGCTTGATATGGAACAGGTCGCAGCGCGTCAAGAGGTGCAAGCGAGCGGCGAATAGTGGAGCGGAAAGTTCCCGGTCCCTACTCGCCATTCGCTACTCGCTCCGCTTCACTCCGTCTCGATCCGGAGCACGATATCCTGGTCGTAGTTGCCGAAGCCGCGGCCGAAAATATTGATGCCGCCGGGGTGCTTGGCATCTTCCTTCACCCCGATCCTGAGCCGGATCGAGTGGTGGGTGTCGAGGTCGAGGTCCTTCAGCGAAACCGGCGAAATCTTCACGCCATCGACATAGGTGCCGCTGCCATTGACGCGGAAGCTCTTGAGCTTGCCGTACTGGCTGCCCTTCAGCTTCCACCAGTCCGGCGTATAGACGCCACGCTTGTCGCCGAAATCGCCGGGAGAGGTCCAGGTGCCGATATCCTGGCCGTTCACCCCGACGGTGATGTCACTTGGCCAATCAGCGCTGGTGCCGGGGACTTCCGAGCTCAGCTCGAAGCTGAACTCCATCGAGGTGATCTTCTGCTGCGCCAGCCGCGCATTGTTGGGGAACTGGTACTCGACATAGCCGCGGGTGAACCAGATCAGGCCGGTCTTCATGCGGTCAGGATCGAGGAAGGTATCGGGCACGTCGAGCAGCCCGATAATCCCCTCGGTGGAGCAGAGCCCGCAGGGCGCCGAGATTTCGCAGCTGGTGTAGAGCCCAAGCGGCATCGCCACCTCGATGGCATTGGCCTTCAAGGGGCGGATGTCCTCCTTGAACATTACCAGCACTTCATCGAACAGGCTGTGGCAGATCTTCTGGTTGCCCTTGCGGGCCTTCTGCGTCTCGGTGCGTACCAGCCCGGCTTCCACCAGGGTCTGCATGTTCGAGCTGACCGTCGATTGCGGCTGGCCGAGCTTGGCGGCGATATCGTTGACGTTCATCGCGCCCTGCACGTGCAGCAGCTTGAGGATGGCGACGCGCACCTCGGAGGCCAGCGCCTTGAGCACCTCCGGCCTCTCCTCAGGGTCGATGAGCAGGAAGTTGCGGCTCATGAATCGTGACGCTCCCAAACGCTGAACGGCGTTTGTATCAGGAAGTTCGGTACAGTCAAACGAGGCTCAGGCCAGTTGCCCCAGCAACTCGTGCCGCACGCGGTGCAACAGCGGCTCACCGCGAACGAAGCGTTCGACCTCGTCGACCACCAGCGTGCCGAGCCGTTCGCGCTCGCCGCCGATGGCGCCGGCGATATGCGGGGTCAGCAGCACGTTGGGCAGATCGTAGAGCGGCGAGTTCGCCGGCAGGACTTCCGGCTCGGTGACGTCGATCACCGCGTTGAGGCGGCCGGCGACCAGCTCGCGCAGCAGCGCATCCTGGTCGACAATGCTGCCGCGGGCGGTGTTGATGAAGGTCGCCCCGTCGCGCAGCAGCGCCAGCCGCCTCGCGTCGATCATGTGCCGGGTCGAGGGCAGCGCCGGGGCGTGCAGCGAGGCGACGTCCGAGCGGGCCATGAGTTCATCGAGCTCGACCAGTTCCACCCCCAGAGCCGCCGCCTGCTCTGGCGTAGTACTGGTCGAGGTCAGCAGCAGCTCGAAATCGTAGGGCGCCAGCAGCTCGATGGTTTTGAGCCCGATGCGCGAGGCGCCGATAATGCCGACGGTCTTGCGATAGTTGCCCAGGCCAGAGGCCATCAGCGGATGCGAACGCAGGTGTCGCCGCTCGCGCCGGTAGATGTCGCGGAACTGCAGCACGCCCTTGTTGGCAAACAGGATCGCCGCGACGGTGAACTCCGCCACCGGCACCGCATTGGCGGCCACCGCCGAAGTCACGGTGACGCGCTCCACCACCTCGGGCGCCATGAAGTACTTTATCGAGCCCGCCGAGTGGGCGATCAGCCGGAGTTTCGGCGCGGCCGCAAGGGTGGTCGCATCGAGCTGCGGCGGGCCCCAGCCGGTGACGAGGATTTCGGTCTCCGCCAGTATGGCTTTCGCATCAGGTGAGGTGAGCTCTAGCAGCGGCTCATGCCGCAGGATGTCGCAAAGGCCGGCCAGCCGCTGCAACTGCTCAGCGGCGAAGACGTGCTCGGTGAATTGCGGGTCGTAGGCGAAGGCGAGCTTCGGCTGCATCGGTTCACTCAATCGGTGTGGAAAACCTCGTCGATCGAGGCCCACCATTCGCCGTCCTTGCGGGTCTCGAGCGGCGACTGCATCGGCATGCAGACCGACCACCATTCCTGCGTCACCGGATCGGCCGCCATCGCGGCCATGTCGGCGGCGTAGTCAGTGCCGACATACTCGAAATAGGAGAACAGCAGGTTTTCCGGCTGCTTCAGGAAGATCGAGTAGTTGCGGATGTTGGAGTTCCTGATCTGCTTGAGCACATCCGGCCACACCGCGGCATGCACCCGCACATAGTCCGCCACCGCCTCGGGCTTCAGCCCCAGCACCGCCCCATAACGCTTCATTGTCTCGTTTCTCCCTTGCAACTCATTTGTCAGGCGCGCGGCCTCTCCCACCCACCGGTGTCATCCCAGCGAAAGCTGGGACCCATTGCTCCGCTGTCGCGGGCTGCGAGTTGGATCCCTGCTTTCGCAGGGATGACATCGAGTGTGAACGATATTTCTCGGCCAACTCGTGCCAGACGCTTATCCCCGCCGCTGCGAAATCTCCTGGCCGCAGGCGATCAGCAGCTGCAGAGCCGCATCGCAACCCGGGGCGGTCTTGACGTCCAGCCGCTCCGAATAGGGGCAGGTGAACACCGCCAGCACCCGGCCCATCGGCCCCAGGATCGGCACCGAGAGGTTGTTCACCCCGGCAATCTGCAGGCTCTGCATGTTCTCAAACCCCTGCTGGCGCACCCGGGTCAGCCGCTCTTCCAGCGCGGGCGTCAACTGCTCGGGCTGATCCTGCTCCTCCAGCATCAGCCGCCGCTCGTCCGCCGCAGCGAAGGCGAGCAGCACGTGGCCCGAGCCGGTGTTGATCAGGCTGATGCGCGAGCCCACCCGCACCGAGACGTTCCAGTAACCGGGCCCATCGACCTGCGCCGCCACCACCAGGTTGCCGCGGTCGTAAATGGCGAGATGGCAGGCCTGCTGCGCATCCCTCGCGAAGCGCCGCATTACCGGCATGGCCTGGCTCAACAGGCGCTGCAGCGGCGGACGGGCATGCGCCAGCTCGAACAGTTTCAGCGTTACCTCATAGCGATCCGCCGAGGTGCGGCGCACGAAGCCGCGGCGCACCAGCCGATCGAGCATGCGGTAGATTTCGTTGGGTGAGCGATCGAGCGCCTTGGCGATCTCGGCCTGGCTGAGGCTCTCCTCGGTCGCCGCCAGGAGTTCGAGGATATCCAACCCCTTGTCGAGGGCCGGGGCGCGGTACTTCTCCAGATCCTCGACCTGACCCACGCGCCTTCCTCCCTTCGGCGCAATTGACGCCGCAAACCTCACGTGCTTACTCACGAATAGTCTTTTCACATATGCACAACAAGCCGGATTCAGCCGGTGTGCGCATGCCAGCCTCGGGAGGAAGCCATGGCGCGGATCGCGCGGGTCGAAGTGCTGATGGTCGACCTCGTCCCCAAGGTGAAGCGGGTCGACGCCATCCAGTCCTTCGTGTCGCAGGAGACGCCGATCGTCCGCATCACCGATGCGGATGGCGTCACCGGCACCGGCTACAGCTATACCATCGGCACCGGCGGTCACTCGGTGATCGAATTGCTGAAGCGTACACTGGTCCCCGCCATTGTCGGCCGCGAGGCCAACGAGATCGAAAGGCTCTGGCGCGACCTGCTGTTTCTCACCCACGCCACCACCACCGGCGCCATCACCTCGATTGCGCTCGCCGCCATCGACACGGCTTTGTGGGACCTCAAGGCGCGCAAGCTCGGGTTGCCGCTCCATATCCTCGCCGGCGGGGCGCAGGACGCCATCCCGCTCTACACCACCGAAGGCGGCTGGCTGCATCTCGAAGAGACGGCGCTGATCGAAGACGCGCTCAGGGCCAAGGCTGATGGCTTCGGGGGCTGCAAGCTGAAGGTCGGCCGGCCGATCCATGAGGACGTGCGCCGCATTTCGGCGGTGCGCGAGGCGGTCGGTCCCGGCTTCGAGATCTTCACCGACGCCAACCAGCGCTTCAATGTCGACGAGGCGATCCGCCGGGCCCGCGCCTATGAGCCGCTCGATATCGGCTGGTTCGAGGAACCGCTGACCGCCGAGGACATTTCCGGCCACACCCGGCTCTCAGCGCACACCTCGATCCCCATCGCCATCGGCGAGAGCCTCTATTCGGCAATGCACTTCCGCGAGTATCTGGAGCGGCATGCCTGCTCGATCATCCAGGTCGATGTCGGCCGGGTCGGCGGCATCACCCCTTGGCTGAAGGTCGCGCATATGGCGGAAGCGTTCAACATCGCGGTCTGCCCGCACTTCCTGATGGAGCTGCATGTCGGGCTCTGCGCCGCCATCCCAAATGGCCGCTGGGTCGAATACATCCCGCAGCTAGACCAATTGACGACTGAACGGATGACCATCCGGGATGGTAAGGCCATCCCGTCTTCAAAACCGGGCCTGGGCATCGCCTGGGATTTCGACGCCATCGAGCGGATGACCGTCGAAGGCTCGCATTCGATCCATCTCTAGGAGATTTCCATGGCCGATATCAGCGGCAAGATCGTTCTCATTACCGCCGCGGCACAGGGCATCGGCCTCGCCTCGGTGCATGCCTTCGTCAAGGCCGGCGCCAAGGTGATCGCTACCGATATCAATGCTGCAAAGCTGAAAGAACTCGAGGGCACGCCCGGTGTCACCACGCGCGTACTCAACGTCTTGAGCACCGAAGAAGTGAACAAGGCGGTGGCCGAAATCGGCCGCATCGATATCCTGTTCAACTGCGCCGGCGTGGTGCAGTCGGGCACCGTGCTCGAAATGCCCGACCAGGACCTCGAATTCGCCTTCGACCTCAATGTCTGGGCGCAGATCCGCGCCATCAAGGCCGTGCTGCCGCAGATGCTGGAGCGCAGGGATGGCTGCATCATCAACATGGCGACCGTCGCCTCGTCGGTGACCGCGGTGCCGAACCGCGCCGCCTACACCATCTCGAAGGCGGCCGTGGTCGGGCTCACCAAGTCGATGGCCGCCGACTATACCGACAAGGGCATCCGGGTGAACGCCATCTGCCCGGGCACCGTGGAATCGCCGTCGCTGCATGAACGCTGGCACGCCACCGGCGATTTCGAAGCGGCCAAGAAGGCCTTCATCGCCCGCCAGCCGATCGGCCGCATCGGCCAGCCGGAGGAAGTCGCCGACCTCGCCGTCTACCTCGCCGGCGCCACCTACACCACCGGCCAGGTACAGATCATCGACGGCGGCTGGACGGCTTAAGGCGGGTCCGGTTCCAACCGTTGCCGCCGGTGGCTGTGGACCCCCACCCTTGATCCCTCCCCGCAAGGGGAGGGAGACGCAGGCTGCGATGTCGGTGTGTGGGTCTCCCTCCGCCTTGCGGGGAGGGGACAGGGTAGGGGTCAGCCCGCACCGGTGCGAGTCGGGGCCACCTGCCCCTCACCTAGTCCGCAAACCCCTGCGCCACCGGGGCTTTGCACACCCCTGCCGTTTCCAGCTGGTGGGCGATCCTCAGACATACATCCTCGCGCCACGGCGCGGCGATCACCTGGATGCCGAGCGGCAGGTCTTCGCCGTACTGCCACACCGGCACTGTCGCCACGGGCAGGCCGATGAACGAGATCGGCTGGGTGAAGATCCCCAGATTGGGCCGCACCGGCAGCTCGACGCCGCCGAACATCGCCGTCTTCTGGCCGAGCAGCGGCGCCTTCATCGGCGTTGCCGGGGCGAGGATGGCGTCGACCCCGTCGAACAGTTTCAGTACCCGATCACGGAACACCCGGCGCAGTTTCTGCGCCCGCTCGACCCAGACGCCGGGCAGCATGGCGCCGGCCAGCAAGCGGTCGCGCACCTCGGGGTCGAAATCGTCGGGACGTTCGCGCAAACGCTCAAGATGCAGCGTTGCCCCCTCGGCCATGGTGATAATGAAGGCGGCGGCGCGCGCCGCCTGCGCATCGGGCAGGGTGACGGTCTTGGTCGCCTCGAGCGCCTTCGCCACCTTCTGCACCTGAGCCTGCACTTCGGGTGCGCCGAGAAAGTAGTCGCCGGCGACGGCGATGCGCAGCCCGGGGATCGGATGCTTCAGCCGCGCCGAGGTCGGCTCGTTCACCCGCTTGGTCTGGGCCGGATCGGCCTCGTCGAACCCCTGCAGCGTGTCATAGGCCAGCGCCAGGTCGCGGGTCGAGCGGGCGAATGGGCCGAGATGATCGAGGCTCGAAACAAACGGAAAGCTATGCGCTCGGCTCAGCCGGCCGTAGGTCGGCTTCAGCCCGAACAGGCCGCAGAACGAGGCCGGCACGCGGATCGAGCCGTTGGTATCGGAGCCGAGGCTCAGCGGCACGAGGCCACCGGCCACCGCGGCCGCGGGCCCCGCAGACGAGCCGCCGGTCATCCGGTCGAGCGCGTGCGGGTTACGCGACGGGCCGTCATGGGCGTTCTCGCCGGTGAAGCCGTAGGCATACTCGTCCATGTTGAGGCCGCCGAGCAGCACGGCGCCGGCCGCCTCCAGGCGGGTCACCAGCGTCGCGTCGCGTTCTGCCGGCGGGTTGTCGCGGTTGATCTTCGAGCCGGCGCGGGTGGTGACGCCCTTGATGTCGTAGAGGTTCTTGACCGCGAACGGCACCCCGGCGAGCGGGCCGGGGTCCATGGCGTTGCGGATCTTGCTGTCGACCAGTTCAGCCTGCTCCAGCGCCCGTGCCGCCGTCACGTCGGTGAAGGCGCCCAGCATCGGGTTGTGCCGCTCGATCCGCTTGAGCGCCGCCTCGGTCACGGCGCGTGCCGTCACCTGGCCGCCCTTGACGGCCTCGGCAATTTCGACGGCGTCGGCGGTCGCCTTCATGCGCGATAGACCGGCGCCGGCTCGGCGTCGTCGTCGAGCTTGATCTGTTCGACCAGCGCCGCCATCTTCGAGGCGGTCTTCAAATTGAGCTTGATGCCGGCCCGGTGCTCGGGTGCGATGCGCAGCTGCAGCAACGGCGCCGCCGCATCGATCAGCGCATCGGCATCGAAGGGTTTGTAGGCCATGGCGCGTCATGCCTCGCATCGGCCAGCCGAATGCAGCCCCCTGCTCTCGTGTTACCAGCCGTAAATTACCCTCACACGACAGCGCCTTGCGCGGCAATCATCTTGATGGTCGGCGTGCCGACACGCGCGGCGACTGGTTTCATCGGAACTAACATGTTAGCCGTTGTTGCGAGGAAAACCGCCAGGAAAACCGGCAGCGAGGGAACAAACGTGAATCAGATCGATCTCAACGGGCAGGTGGCCGTGGTCACCGGCGGCGCCTCGGGCTTCGGCCTTGCCTGCGCCAAGCGCTTCATCGCCTCGGGCGCCAAGGTCAGCCTCTGGGACCGCGATGCCGAGGCATTGAAGGTGGCGACCGGGCTGCTCGGCGCCGGCGCATCGAGCCAGACAGTGGACATCACCGATTACGACGGGCTGGCTGCCGCGCATGCCGCAGTGGAGAAGGAGGTCGGTCCGGTCTCGATCCTGCTCAACTCGGCCGGCATTGCCGGCAAGAACGCGCCGCTCGACGAGTACGGGCTCGACGAATGGCGGCGCGTCATCGAGATCAACCTCAACGGCACCTTCTACGTCAACCGGGTAGTGATCCCCTCGATGAAGGCGCGCAACTATGGCCGCATCGTCAACATCTCATCGGTCGCCGGCAAGGAAGGCAATCCCAATGCCGCCGCCTATGCCGCCTCGAAGTCCGGCGTGCTCGGGCTGGTGAAAGCGCTCGGCAAGGAAGTCGCCAAGTACGACATCGCCGTCAACGCCATCACCCCGGCGGTCGCCAATACCGCCATCCTCAAGGAAGTGACCAAGGAGTTCATCGACTACATGCTGAGCCGCATCCCGCGCGGCCGCTTCCTCGAAGTGGAGGAGCTCGCCAACATGGTGGCCTGGCTGGTGAGCAAGGAGAACAGTTTTACCACCGCCTCGGTGTTCGATCTCTCGGGCGGCAGGACCACCTACTGATGACCATCCGGCACTGCGTGTTCGTGAAGTTCCGCGCCGACGTCACCGACAAAGAGAAACAGTCCATCTACGAGCAGCTCGCGGCGCTCGGCGTGCATCTCAAGATCGAGCGCATGAGCTACGGTCCGAACGTCTCGCCCGAGGGCCTGCACCAAGGTTTTGCCGATGGCTTCACCATGGATTTTGCGGACGCTGCCGCTCGTGACGCCTATCTCGCCGACGGCAAGCACAAGGAAGCAGGATCACGGTTGGTTGCGGCGCTCGAGGGCGGGGTGAAGGGCTTGCTGGTGTTCGATATCGAGGTTTGAACGTACTCCCCTCCCCCCGGCGCTACGCGTCCGCTAGGAGGGGTTGGGGGTGGTGAGGGACGCTCGGTGCTGACTGCACCACCCCCTCCCTCGATCCCTCCCCTCAAGGGGGAGGGAAGCAAGCAGCTCCGCTGTCTCCCGTGGCTCGCCTTATCCCCGCGACGCCGCAATCGTCTCCGCCAACAGCCCGCCCATGCGGCTTTCGGGCCGGCCGAGGTCGCGGACGATGGTCATGTGGTCGAGCTCGGGCAACGTGATCCGCTCGTAGTGGAGGCCGCGTCGCTCGGCGGCAAAGCAGAGGTCCTGCGCCTGGAGGTGAAACGGCTCGGTTTCGTTGTGGCCGACCGCCACCACCACCTCGGGACCGGCCAGTTGCTCGGCGCCGAGTGGCGAGTAGTTCGCGACCTCCTCGTCGGTCAGCGCCAGGCTGGGCTGCAGGTAGCTCTGGGTGATCGGCCTCAGATCATAGAGCCCGGACACCAGCAGCAGCGATCTTACCGGGATCCTGGGCGCATGCGCCTCGTGCGGGGCGCGCGCGGCGAGATAGCTGGCGAGGTGTCCGCCGGCCGAATGGCCGGAGGCGGAGAAGGCATGGGGATCGCCGCCGAAGCTCTCGGCATTCTGGACCAGCCAGCGGGCCGCCTGCCGCACCTCGTCCACCAGCTGCGCCATCCGCGCATTGGGGATCAGCGTGTACTCGACGATCGCCGCGATGGCGCCGTTGCGGGTGATGGTCTCGGCGGGAAAGGCGAACATTTCCTTGTCGTTCAAGAACCAGTAGCCACCATGGATGAACATGTGGATCGGCAGCGGCCCCTCGGCGTGCTCGGGGAAGAACAGGTCGAGCCGCTGCCGCGGGCCGTCGCCGTAGCTGAGGTCGAGCCGGCTCTTCAGTGTGGCGCGGGTGCGGGCGCTGGCGGCGAGGTTACCGTCCTTGATGGCCTCGAAGTCCGGCACCAGATTGGGAATGTCGAACGGGTCGATGGCGGTCACGGCGTACTCCCTCAAGCTCGCGGCCACCCGAGCCCAACCGCAACGGCCAAGTCAAGCACCCCAAATGGAGCATCGGCCGCCCCCAGGGAACTTGCTGACGGGCAAAGTTCTCATTTTGTCCCACGACCGATTCGATTAGTGTGGCGCGCCTCAGAGTATGGGAACCACGATGTCCGATTACGTTATCGCGCCGCCGCCGCTGCCTGCCGTCCCCGTCGCCGGCGGAGGGCTGTTTCCGGTCCGCCGCATCTATTGCGTGGGCCGCAACTATGCCGAGCATGCGCGCGAGATGGGGCACGATCCCAATGCCGAGCCGCCGTTCTTCTTTTCGAAGCCCGCGGACGCTCTGGTGATCAATGGCGCCGACTCGCCCTACCCGTCCGAGACGCAGAACCACCACCACGAGATCGAACTGGTCGCCGCTATCGGCACCGGCGGCAAGAACATCGCCGTCGCCGATGCGATGCGCCATGTCTGGGGTTATGCCGTCGGCATCGACCTCACCCGCCGCGACCTGCAGGCCTGGGCCAAGAAGGGCGCCAAGCCCTGGGAAGTCGCCAAGGGCTTCGACCATTCCGCCCCGATCGGCACGCTGGTCCCTGCCGCGGGTATTCCGACCCCGCTCAAGGGCAAGATCGAGCTCCGCGTCAACGGCGAGACCCGCCAGTCGGCCGATATCGCCGACATGACCTGGGACCTGCCGCATGTGATCGCCGAACTGTCGAAGTATTTTGAACTCTGCCCCGGCGACCTGATCTTCACCGGCACCCCGGCCGGGGTCTCCGCTGTGGTCAAGGGCGACCTGCTCGAGGGCTCGATATCAGGCATCGGAAGCGTCACGGTGCGCATCGCCTGATGGAGTGGTCGCCGCAACAGGATGAAGCGCTGCAAGCCGTGTCGCGCTGGCTGAAGGACAAGGACGGCAAGCAGGTGTTCCGGCTGTTCGGCTGGGCCGGCACCGGCAAGTCGACGCTCGCCCGGCATCTCGCCCAGGGGGTGAAGTCGGTGAAATACGCCGCCTTCACCGGCAAGGCGGCGATGGTGATGCGGAAATACGGGGCGCGCGGCGCCTCGACCATCCATTCGCTGATCTACGCGCTGGTTTCGGAGAAGGATGGCGAGCCGAAATTCGCGCTCGACCCCGAAAGCGAGGCGCTGACCGCCGACCTAATCGTCATCGACGAAGTATCGATGGTCGACGAGCAGCTCGGCCGCGACCTCTTGAGCTTCGGCACCAAGGTGCTGGTGCTGGGCGATCCGTTCCAGCTGCCGCCGGTGCAGGGCGCCGGCTTCTTCACCGCGGACGAGCCCGACTACATGCTCACCGAAATCCACCGCCAGGCGGCGGATAACCCAATCATCCGCATGTCGATGGAGATCCGCGAGGGCGGCTATCTCGAGCATGGCCGCTATGGCGAAAGCCTCGTGATCCCGCGCGCCGACGTCGACCGCGACGCGGTTATGGAAGCCGACCAGGTGCTGGCCGGCCGCAACAAGACGCGGGTCGCCTATAATGACCGCATCCGTGAGATCAAGAACCTGCCGCGGCACGAGCCGGTGGCGGGCGATCGCCTGGTCTGCCTCAGGAACAACCCGATAAAGAAGCTGCTCAACGGGCAGATCTGGACCGCCGCGGACGTGAAGAAGCGCTCCAACGCCCGCTACTCGATGACGCTCGATCCGGACGAGGTCACCGGCGCCAAGGCGACGCAGGCCAAGGTGGTGACGCACGCGGCGTTCTTTTCGGGCGAAGAAGACCAGTTGAGCTGGCCCGAGCGCCGCCAGTACGACGAGTTCACCTTCGGCTACTGCCTCACCGTGCACAAAGCCCAGGGCAGCCAGTGGGACAATGTCTACCTGTTCGACGAAAGCTATGTCTTCCGCGAGGATCGGCAGCGTTGGCTCTATACCGGCGTTACCCGCGCCAGCGAGAAGATCACCGTGGTCTCCTGAGCCGCCAAACGGTTAACGAGCCGATAACGCGGCATTGCGCACGCTGGCGTCCTGGCAACAGGATCGGCGCACGCAACACATGATGCAGTCCCTCCGATTTCTCGTGTCCCCGAACCGGGGTCGCTGGACCCTGAGCGTCGGCCCCACCGTTCTCGCGAACCACTCAACGCTGGATCGGGCGGTCCGCGCTGCGGTCGACATGGCCCGCCGGACCCGAGGCGACAACCGGGTCTTCCTGGAAAGCGAGGATGGGCGGGTGCAGCAGCACTGGCCGGCCTGACGACGGGCGGCGCGTCGTCTCCGTCAGCCGTTCTATCCGCCATGTCGGGAACATTTGCCCCATGACGGCTGCCATCAGAGTTTCGGCTCGCATGAGCCGCACGGCGTAACCGGGCTGCATGCTGACGATGCTGGGAATCTCCTCGGACTGCACCACGATACTGCTGAACATGCCGAAGCGCCGAACGTCGCCCCTAGGCAACTGCACGATGTAAGCGATCACCTCCACCACCTCCGAGCTGCAGGCTAAGGTGGTGGTGCTGACCGTTGCCTGACGACCCGGGTAGCGGTTTGTTAACTCCGATGCCAAAACTGGTTGTGGGATCAGCGCCCTGGAGGACTCCGTCGGTCGAAGCCGCGCCGGGACAGCCCGACTACCGGCGCCAGGAAGCCGGAAAAGGCTGCAACTTTTCCTGAAAGCACTTTAGTGTCCGCGCCGACATTTCCTGGAGGATTGCATGGATTATCGATTGCTCGGCCGTTCCGGCCTCAAGGTCTCGTCCCTGTCGATCGGCACGGTGACATTCGGCAATGACGGTTCATGGGGCGAGACCGAACTCAAGGACGCACAGCGTCAGATCGACCTCTGCCTCGATCGCGGAATCAACCTGATCGACACGGCCAATGTCTACAATGCCGGCAAGTCCGAAAGCATGATCGGCGAAGCGCTGGTGGATGGGCGGCGCGACAGGCTGCTGATTTCCTCCAAGGTGCGCTTTCCGACCGGCCCAGGCCCGAACGATCGCGGGCTCAGCCGCTGGCACATCATCCGCGAATGCGAGAACTCGCTGCGCCGGCTGAGAACCGACGTCATCGACATCTATCACGTGCACGAGTGGGACGGCCTGACGCCGCTCGAGGAGACAGTAGAGGCCCTCGATACGCTGGTGAAGCAGGGCAAGATCCGCTACGCCGCCTCATCGAACTTTTCGGCCTGGCACCTGATGAAGGCGCTCTCCATCGCCGATGCCGCGCACTACCAGCGTTTCGTAGCCCAGCAGATCCATTACACCCTCTATTCGCGCGAGGCCGAGTTCGAGCTGGTACCGCTTGGGCTCGATCAGGGGGTTGGCGTACTCGTCTGGTCGCCGCTCGCCGGCGGCTGGCTCTCGGGCAAGTACACCCGCAACACCAGGCCCGAAAGCGGCCGGCAGGTTACTGGCTTCAGGGAGCCTCCGATCTACGACGCGGATCGGCTTTGGGACATTGTCGATGTCGTCAACGAGGTGGCGGCGGCGCACGGCGTCTCTGGCGCACAGGTGTCGCTTGCCTGGCTGCTGCAACGGCCACTGGTGGCTTCGGTGATCATCGGCGGACGCAGCACCGCGCAGTTCGAGGACAATCTGAAATCGACCGAGCTTAAGCTCAGCGCCGAGGACCTGGGCAGACTCGACGCCGTCAGCCAGCCGAACCTCCCCTACCCCTACTGGCACCAGAGCTTTACCGCGCAGGATCGCCTCGGCGAACCCGACCTGGCGCTGCACCGGCCGTATCTCGACAAGTGACCATGTTGTGCGGGCGGGCCGATCTCCTCGCCCGCACAATCCTGAACGCAGGCGTCATGTTTTCTTGACTAAGTTTAGAACCGTTATAAACTGAGTACGGGTCCAGACCCCATCCAGCCGCAGAGAATCCCCGACATCCGGGGCCTTGCGTGGGGAAGCAGCAAGAAGTCGGCGTGACGCGCCGAATCGGAGATTCGATGAGACTGACTCGCCAGTCCAACTACGCCATCCGCACGCTGATCTATTGTGCGGTCAACGCGCCCGGCCTCAGCCGGGTCGCCGACATCGCCAAGGCGCACGCGATTTCGGAACTGTTCCTGTTCAAGCTGATCAAGCCCTTGGTCGAGAACGGCCTGATCGAGACGGTGCGCGGCCGCCGCGGCGGCATCAAGCTCGGCCGTCCGGCCGAGGAGATCACCCTGCTCGACACGGTCCGCCTCACCGAAGAGAGCTTCTCGATGGCCGAGTGCTTCGAGGATGGCGACGTGACCTGCCCGCTGGCCGAAAGCTGCGACGTCAATGCGGCGCTGCGCGAGGCGCTGGGGGCGTTCTTCAACGTGCTCGAGAGCTACACCATCGCCGACCTTGCCTCGAAGCGCCGCTCGCTGCGTGAACGGCTCGGCCTGAAGTTCGAGGACATGGAGCCGGTGCTGATCCGCGAAGCGGCGCACTGAGCCTGTGAATAGCGGCGGATGCCGGACCGACTCCAACCGTCCGGCATCCGCCCTTTCGCCACACGCGCCCGACCCGAAGGGCGTTGGTCGTGCGGCGGAACCCAGTCTCTCTCTGGGGTTGCCGGCAGGCGGCGAAGGGCCCAAACCCATGGCCCTCAGTCACCTGCCCAACATGTGCCCCGAAGCCCGAGGCCGGGCGCTTTTGCCAAGCCGCAGTTGAACGGCTTCTGACTCCCGTTGTCAGGCCCGGTTCATTCATCTTTGGCAGCAACAGCAGTTCGCCGCGCCAGAAGCGCCGAGGTGCTTCAAGTCTTTGATTTGGCGCGTCTCCGAACCGGTAACGTCTGCAATCCCCGGCTTCGCGAGGACAGGCATTTTCTTGAAAGCGCTCCAGCGCGGCGCCCCCCGCGTTGATCTCGCGGCGGCCCCATGCTCTATGCCCCCGAACCTATTGAACTGGACTAGCCGATGGCCGCCGCGCCCATATTGTTCCTGCAGCAAATCCGCCTGCGCCTGGGCTCCAGCGAGCTGCTGGAGGGCGCCGAGCTGTCGCTGCTGCCCGGCGAGAAGGTGGCGCTGGTCGGCCGTAACGGTTCCGGCAAATCGACGCTCCTGAAGATCGCTGCCGGCGAGATCGAGCCCGACGGCGGCCGCCGCTTCCTGCAGCCGGGCGCCACCATCCGCTATTTGCCGCAGGAACCGGACCTCTCGGCCTATCCGAATGTCCTCGCCTATGTCGAAGCCGGCATGCAGGCGGGCGACGACCATTATCGCGCCACCTACCTGCTCAACGCGCTCGGCCTCACCGGCAACGAGGAGCCGCATCGGCTCTCCGGCGGCGAAGCCCGCCGCGCCGCCCTGGCCCGGGTGCTGGCGCCCGAGCCCGACATCATCCTCCTCGACGAGCCGACCAACCATCTCGACCTGCCGGCCATCGAGTGGCTGGAGAACGAGCTTTCGACCATCCGCTCGGCGCTGGTGATCATCAGCCACGACCGGCGCTTTCTCGCCGATCTCACCCGCTCGACCGTCTGGCTCGATCGCGGCGTCACCCGCCGCCTCGACAAGGGGTTCGGCAGCTTCGAGGAGTGGCGCGACCAGGTGCTGGAGGAGGAGGAAACCGCCCGGCACAAGCTCGACCGGCAGATCGTCCGCGAAGAGCACTGGCTCACCTATGGCGTCACCGCCCGGCGCAAGCGCAATGTGCGCCGGCTCGACGGGTTGTTCGCACTGCGCCAGGAGCGGCGCGATCTGAAACGCGGCGTGGGCGAGGTGAAAATCTCGGTGGCCGAGGGCGAGACCTCCGGCAAGATGGTGATGGAGGCCAAGGATATCTCCAAGGCCTATGGCGAGCGCGTCATCGTCAAGGATTTTACCACAAGGGTGATCCGCGGCGACCGGCTCGGCATCATCGGCGCCAATGGCGCGGGCAAGACCACCCTGATCAAGCTGTTGACCGGCGAGCTGCCGCCCGACAGCGGCACAGTGCGGCTCGGCGCCAATCTCGAGCTCGCGAGCCTCGACCAGCGCCGCGCCACGCTCAGCGCCGACATGACGCTCAAGGAGGCGGTGACCGGCGGCGGTTCGGACACCCTGGTCATCAACGGCCAGCCCAAGCACTTCATGGGCTATCTCAAGGATTTCCTGTTCGGCCCCGAGCAGGCCGGCACCGCAGTCAGCAAGCTCTCGGGCGGGGAACGCGGCCGACTGGTGCTGGCGCGCGTGCTGTCGCTGCCCTCGAACGTACTGGTGCTGGACGAGCCGACCAACGACCTCGACCTCGAAACGCTCGACCTGCTGCAGGAAATGCTGGCCGACTACCCGGGCACGGTGATCGTCGTCAGCCACGACCGCGATTTCCTCGATCGCGTCGCGACCTCAGTGGTGGTGTCGGATGGCGGCGGGCAGTGGACCGAGTACCCGGGCGGCTATTCCGACATGGTGAGCCAGCGCGGCTATGGCGTCACGGCGCCCGCCAGCGCCCCGAAGCCGAAGGGAGGACGGCAGGCAGCACTGCCGCAGACCAGCTCGCACCCGGCGGCCAAGCAGAAACTCAGCTTCAAGCAGAAGCACGCGCTCGAGACGCTGCCCAAGGAAATCGCGAAGCTCGAAGCCGAGATCGCCAAGCTCGATGCGGTGCTGGCCGATGGCAGCCTCTATGCCCGCGATCCGCAGAAGTTCACCGATACCGGCAAGGCGCTGGAGAAGGCTCAGGCGGCGCTTGGCAAGGCCGAGGACGAGTGGCTGGAGCTCGAGGCGCTGCGCGAGGAAATCGAGGGGTAGCGGCGAGGCATCCAGTTGCTGTCGGCTGCCGGCCATTATGCCAATCCAGTAAGCAAGGCGATGTGCGTTGCCCAGAATTGGAGCAGCGTGGATGCATCGACCCGCACAATTCCATAGTTTCTGGCCGTTCCCGCCTGGCACGGAGCTTGCTTCACTAGCTGAGAGTCGGTGGCTAGGGTTCCGGCGCTTCGGCGCGGCTGGTCCGAGAGCTGCCACTGGCCGGGAGAGACATCCCGCCAGGTGCACGGCGGGACAAAAGCCCGGGAGACCTCGTTAGCCAAGGGATTGGCGAGCGTAGCGTCTCGTCATCCCTCAACGTGAGGGAGCGATGACTCTTCCAGCGATGTCTACCGAACCCGAAGCCCCCGTTCTTTCCATCCGCGGCCTCCACGTCCGCCTCAGCCGCGATGGCCGCGCCAGCACCGTGCTCGACGGCATCGACTTCGATCTCGCACCCGGCGAGGTCGTCGCGCTCGTCGGCGAGAGCGGCTCGGGCAAGTCCACCATCGGCCTGACGCTGCAGGGCCTCCTGCCAGCCGAAGCGCAGCCCGAGATATCGGGCAGCATCCGCCTCGCCGGGCGCGAGATCGTCGGCGCCAGGCCGCATGAGTTGCGCGACCTCCGACTTAGCCTTGTCCGCGCTGTGCCACAGGATCCGATGGGCGCGCTCAACCCCACGATGAGCATCGGCGCGCAGTTGCGTGAGAGCGGACTCAGCGCCGACGAAGTGCTCGACTGGCTCGCCCGCACCGGCCTGCCCGACCCCAGGCGCATCGCCGCCGACATGCCGCACCGCCTCTCGGGCGGCCAGCGCCAGCGCGTGCTGATCGCAATGAGCATGGCGGCAAAGCCGCGCGTGCTGATCGCCGACGAGCCGACGACCGCACTCGATGTCACGGTGCAGGCGCAGATCCTGACTCTGCTCCGCGATCTCGCCCGTGAGCACAACACCGCCACGCTTTTCATCACGCACGACCTCGCCGTTGCCGCCGAACTCGCCGACCGGGTGATGGTGCTCTATGGCGGGCGCGTTGCCGAAGTCGGGCACACCCGCGCGCTGATCGCCGCACCGTCGCACCCCTACTCGGCGGGCCTCCTCGCCGCCCGTTTCGATCTCGATTCCGACCGCAACCGCCAGCTTGGGACGCTCGCCTCGGAGCAACTGCGGGCGCGGCCGAGCGGTGCGCACTGCAACTACGTCACCCGTTGCCCCCTCGCCGAAGCCGAGTGCTCCGAACGCAAGCCGGACCTGGTGCGCCGGCAGGATGGGCGACAGGTCGCGTGCTTCCAATCCAATCGGGTGCCGGACCTGCTCGCCCGCGTCCGTGAAGCTCCGAGCTGGCCCGAGGCATCGGCGGGCGAAGCCAATGCGCTCGAGCTCTACCGCATCGAGAAGAGCTTCGGCCCGAAGCGTGCGCTGTTGCGTCCTGCCCGCCAGACCCAGGTCCTCGCCGGCATCGACCTCAGGATCCAGCAGGGCGAGTGTGTCGCGCTCGTCGGTGAAAGTGGCTCGGGCAAATCCACCCTGCTCCGCATCGCGGCGGGCCTGCTCGCCCCCGACGAGGGCGACGTATCATGGTTCGGCGGCATCCCGCCGCAAGTGGTGTTTCAGGATGCCGTCGCGGCGCTTACACCCTGGCTCACCATCGGCGAACAGATCCGCGACCGCCTCCGCCCGCTGGGGCTTGGCCGGCAGGAGCAGGACAAGAAGATCGCCGAAGCGCTGAAGCTCGTTGGCGTCGATCCGGCGCTGCAGCACGCCCTGCCGAGCGAACTTTCCGGCGGCCAGTGCCAGCGCATCACCGTCGCCCGTGCCGTGGTCGTGCCGCCGAAGCTGCTGCTCTGCGACGAGCCGATCAGCGCCATGGACGTTTCCCTCGCGGCGCAGACGCTCAACCTCCTCGGGAGCCTCCGCCGCTCCATGGGCATGGCCATGCTGTTCGTTACCCACGATCTCGCCGCCGCCCGGCTTATCGCCGACCGCATCGCGGTGCTGGAGAAGGGCCATCTCGTCGAAGTCGGCGAGCCTGACCAGGTCATTTCCGCCCCGCAGGCGCCCTACACGAAGATGCTGGTCGGCGCCGTGCCGCGCCTGGAGGGCTCTCAGGAAAAGTTGCAGACTTTTCCACCTCGAGAGCGCGACCAATCAGATGCTCTCGCCAGCTGACCGAGACCGACAATGGCCCTCGCAACCGAACTCTCCGCCCCCACCGCAACCCCCGCCTTCGCGTGGCTTCGCCGCGTCGGCTGGCTCGAACGTATCGGCCTCGCCGGTGTGCTCGTCATCACGCTCGTCGCCATCTTCGGCCCGCTTTTCGTACCCTACGACCCGATGCTGCGCGTCGCAGCCGCCTACCTGCCGCCCGAGGCCGCGCACTGGTTTGGCACCGACGAAATCGGCCGCGACCTGTTCTCGCGCGTCGTCCTCGGTGTCCGCTACACTTGGCTCCCAGGCCTCGCCGTCATCGGCATCGCCTTGGTCATCGGCACGGTGATCGGCGTCTTCGCCGGCATGGTCGGCGGCTGGGTCGATACGCTGCTGCAGCGGGTGGTGGAGCTGTTCCTCGTCCTCCCCTCGACGCTGATCGCCCTCGCCGTCGTCGCGGCGCTCGGGCCCGGCCTCGTCAACACCATGATCGCCATCACTATCTTCTGGTGGCCGTGGTACGCCCGCATGGCACGCGACGAAGTCCGCCGCATCCGGGCCCGGCCGCATGTCGAGGCAGCCCGCATCGCCGGGGTGAAGGGCCCGCGCCTGATGTTCCGCTACCTCTTGCCGGGGGCGGTGCCGGCGCTGGCGGTGGCGGCGACGCTCGACGTCGCCAACATCATCCTGACCCTGTCGGTGATCTCCTTCCTTGGCCTCGGCCTCCCCGCCCCCGCTCCCGAACTCGGCGCTATGACCTCACGCTCGGTCGACAGCCTCACCGCCTATTGGTGGCTGCCCATCATCCCGGCGCTGGTGATCTTCGTGATGTCGATCCTCGCCAACCTCGCCGGCGACGGCATCCGTTCCGCCCTTCGAGGTGCATGACATGCTGGCATATCTCGCCAAACGCCTCGGCGGCCTCATCCTCGTCCTCGTGGTGATGAGCTTCATCGTCTTCTGCCTCCAGGCGATCATTCCGGCTGACCCGGCCCGTGCCCTTGCCGGCCCCTCGGCGCCAGTCGAAACGGTCGAGCGCATCCGCGCCGAACTCGGCCTCGACCAGCCGCTGCTGGTGCAATACGGGCAGTTCATGAGCCGCCTCGCACAGGGCGATCTCGGCACCTCGATCCGCACCCGGCAGCCGATCGCAGCCGATGTGCTGAAATACGGTCCGGCCTCGCTCGAGCTGATCGTCTTCGCCATGCTGCTGGGCACCAGCTTCGCGTTCCTGCTCGCCTTTGCGCAAACGACGATGACCCGCTCGGGCGGCGTACGGCTCGGCATGCTGGCGGCAGGCTCGTTCCCGATCTTCCTGACCGCGCTGCTGCTCGCCTATTTCCTCTGGTTCAAGCTCGGCTGGTTCCCCGGCAGCGGTCGCCTCGACATCCGCCGCTTCAGCGGACCGACCGGTTTCTTCGTCCTCGACGGACTGCTGCTGGGACGTCCCGACATCGCCCTCAATGCACTCTGGCATCTGTTTCTGCCGGCGCTGGCCCTGTCGGTCCCGATCGCCATTTCGGTGGGTCGCTCGCTCAACTCGGCACTCGTCGATGTGATGCGCCAACCCTATATCCGCACCGCGCGCGGCAAGGGCCTCAGCGGTGGTCGCATCTTCTTCCGCCACGGGCTGCGCAACGCCGCCTCGGCCCCGCTCGCCATGCTCGGGCTGCAGGTCGGCCTGCTTTATGGGAACCTCCTGATCGTCGAGCGCATCTTCTCGTGGCCGGGACTTGGTCTGTACACCGTGCAGTCGTTCGGGAGTTCCGACCTGCCGGCGGTGCTCGGGATCGCCATGGTGTTCGGGGCGTTCTACATCCTCGTCACGATGCTGGTGGAAGTGCTGCAGTCGGTGGCGGACCCGCGGATCGCGCTTTAGCAAACTACTGCCTCTCGATGGCGCTCCCCGCCAGGTAACAGAGGCCACCGTCTCGTCATACAATGAGCCACGTCATGCCTAACAATTGCGCAGATTTGCACATACGCATATTTGTTGGTCATTCCTAGCCGACGATGTCGCCCATCGCGGTCACAATCATCAGCAATTCCAATCCCTTACCCATTCCACACCACTGGCATGACCCTTGCATCGTCATCCCTGAGACTGGTGGCTAGGGTTCCGGCGCTTTTTGCGTGTCTGGTCCGAGAGCTGCCACCGGCGGGCGCCACAGTCCGCCGGACGCACGGCGGGACAAAAGCCCGGGAGACCTCGTAAGCCAAGGGATTGGCGACGATGGTCCGTCGATCCCTGTTCAAGGGAGCGACTCATGTCGTCAACAATGAAACCATTCAGCCACGTCACGGGCCGGCTGTTTGCCGGCGCCGCACTTCTCGCCCTCCTGTCGGCCGGCGCTGTCCAGGCCCAGGAAACCCTGCGCCTGCCGATCGCCACCGATTTCGACTCGTTCGATCCGGACAATGCCTTCGAGATGGACGGCCTCGCCGCCATCAACAATGTCTACGAGGGCCTCGTCGAATACGTGCCGGGCAGCGCCGAAATCCGCGGCCTCCTCGCCAAGGACTGGACCATCTCCGACAATGGCCTCACCTACACCTTCAATCTCGTCGAGGGCGCGAGTTTCCATGACGGCACGCCGTTCAACGCCGCAGCGGTCAAAACCTCGTTCGAGCGTCGCCGCGACAGCGAGCTGATCCTCAGCTACTTCCTGTGGAACGTGAAGGACATCGCCGCACCGGACGACAAGACCGTCGTCATCACGCTCGGCATGCCGCAGCCCTCGCTGCTCGACAGTCTTGCGAGCCCCTGGGGCCCCAAGGTCATCAGCCCCAAGGCACTCGCCGACAATGGCGGTGGCAAGGCGGCCGGCGCGTGGCTCGACACCAACGCCGACGGCACCGGGCCGTTCAAGCTCACCAGCTTCGAGCGCGGCCAGGGCTACACGCTCGAGCGCAATGACAGCTACTACGGCAAGGCACCGTTCTTCTCGACCATCGAGCTGCCACTGGTACCCGATATCGGCCAGCAGGTGCTGAACCTGCAGGCGCAGGAAACCGACGCGGTTCCCGCCAACTACCCGTGGGCCCAGCTCGCCTCGCTCCCGCCCGATCTCGTGGCAATTGCGGCGCCCAGCACATCGGAAATCATCGGCTTCGTGAAGCCGACCGGGCCGCTTACCGACCCTGAAGTCCTCAAGGCCTTCCTCACCGCCATCAACCCGGCGACCTGGGTGGCAGACGCCTTTGGCGCCTACGGCCATCCGGCCAAGTCGGTCTATCCCGAGGCTATGCTCGATCCGGTAACCCCGATCGTGTTCCCTGATGATCTCGAAGCCGCCAAGGCCACTGTCACGACCAAGGGGCCGGTCACGCTCACCATCGGCATCAGCACCGAAGAGTCGAACGCGCTCGGCCGCGTCGGCGACCTGCTGGTCGCGCAGCTCGCCAGCATCGGCATCAATGCCACTGTCACCATCCTGCCGCAGGGCGCCGCATTCGGGCTCAAGGACAACCCGGATGGCCCCGACTTCTACATCGGCAAGCTGACCCCGGATGCGCTCCATCCCGAGAACCAGTCCGCCATCTTCTTCGCCTCAGGCGCGCCGATCAACTTCTACGGCCGCGGCCTGCCCGAGGCCGATTCGCTGCTGCAGGAAGCCGGCACGCTGACCGATATCACGGCGCGCAACGCGCTCTACGAGAAGGCAGGGCATCTGTATTTCGACAATGGCCTGTTCATCCCGCTGGTCGGCGTCGACGACGTGGTGGTCGCCCCCAAAAGCCTCGTCGATCTCGACCTCCGCGCCGCCTATGCGCCGGGCAATATCGACTACGGCTCGGTGCGCTGGGCCGAGTGACCATCTCGGGCGGTCGTCGCGGAGTGCTTTCAGGAAGAGTTGCAGACTTTTCCGGTTCGAAAGCACGACCAGGAAGATGGCCGCCCCTACCTCATTGAGAGACCGGAGGCATCATGCCGACCAAGACGGACATCGTCCGCGAACCCTTCGTGCCGAAGCTGCGCGTTTCGCACATCAACGACTACCTGATCTGCTTCTACGACGGCCGCGACATCGCCGACTATCCGGAGTGGATAAAGGGCAACATCGACATGAAGCTCGGTGTCTGCAACTACGTGCTGCACCGCGGCGACAGCGCCATCGTCTTCGACACCATGGTCTATGGCGAGCAGATGGAAGCCATCGACGCCTATATCCGCGAGATGGGGATCAAGCATGTCTCGGTGATCAACTCGCACTGGGACTGCGACCACATCGCCGGCAACTACCTCTACAAGAACGCCGATATCATCGCGACCAATCGCACCCGCTGGAAGCTGCAGGCCTATGCACCTCAGATGCTGAGCGGCGAGATCTGGGGCGCGGGCGATCCGAACTATCCCGGCGTCAAGGAAGTCGTGCTGCCGAACCGCACGTTCGATGGACGGATGACAGTGTGGCTCAAGGACCTGCAGATCGAGCTCATCGAGACCTTCGTGCACCAGCTCGGCCACCTCGTCGCCTACCTGCCCAGGGACAAGATCCTGCTCGCCGCCGATGCGGTCGAGGACACGGTGACGTTCAACACGCCGGCCATGACCAGCGAAATCGCGGCGCAGATCATGACCTATCGCTCGCTGCTGGCGATGGACGCCAAGTCCATCTACCCCTGCCACGGCCGCTTCGAGGTCATCGACAATGGCGGCTACACGCAGGAGTTCACCGAAGCGATCCTCGACTACAATGTCCAGTTGCTGAAGCGGAAGGACGAGCCGGACTACCTGACTGCCCCGCTCGAAAGCTTCATCCAGCCCTGGATCGATCGCGGCGTTCTCGCCATGCACGAGCCCTATCGCTGGCTGCACGGCAACAACGTGACCCTGATCGACAAGTCCTATGGCGGCCGTTCGACCCCGGCAATCCCGGAGTGACGGTCAAGCCAGGCTGCCCGCTCCTCGGGAACACAAAGCAGTCGGGCGGGTCAGGCGGGTCGCGGCTCTGCGCCATCGGCTGAGCCGCGACCCGCCTGATGGCCACCCCACCCTTCGATAGTTCGACTCGACCATGACACCCGCACCGACTATGACGTCGCTTGAAGCGATTCAATCGATCGAGGGAAATCATGCAGTATCGTAAGCTTGGCAATAGCGGCGCCATCGTCTCCTCGCAGACGCTGGGGACCATGACGTTCGGGGCCGAGGCTGATGAGGCGACGTCGTTCCAGTTGATGGACGACTATGTGGCGGCGGGCGGCAACTTCCTCGACACTGCCGACGTCTATTCGGCCGGCACGTCGGAACAGATCGTCGGGCGCTGGCTGAAGGCCCGGCCGGAGGCGGCCAAACAGGTGCTGGTCACGACCAAGGCGCGCTTCCCGATGGGCGACGGGCCGAACGATCTGGGGCTGTCGCGCCGCCATCTCAACCAGGCGCTCGATGCCTCGCTGAGCCGGCTCGGGGTCGAGCATATCGACCTCTACCAGATGCACGCCTTCGATGCGCTGACCCCGCTGGAGGAGACGCTGAGGTTCCTCGACGACGCGATCCGCAACGGCAAGATCGGCTATTACGGCTTTTCCAACTTCATCGGCTGGCAGCTGACCAAGGCGTCCTGGATCGCCAAAGCCGGTGGCCTCGCGCCGCCGATCACGCTGCAGCCGCACTACAACCTGCTGGTCCGCGATATCGAGCACGAGATCGTGCCCGCAGCGCTCGACGCCAATATCGGGCTCCTGCCCTGGTCGCCGCTCGGCGGCGGCTGGCTCACCGGCAAGTACAAGCGCGACCAGATGCCGACAGGTTCAACGCGGCTGGGCGAAAACCCCAACCGCGGGCAGGAATCGTACGGTCCGCGCAACGAGCAGGAACGGACCTGGAAGGTCATCGCGGCGGTCGAAGCGGTAGCCAAGACGCTCGGTGTCTCGATGGCGCAGGTGGCGCTCGCCTGGCTCGCCGACCGCCCGGCGGTCACTTCGGTGATCCTCGGCGCCCGCACCCGCGAGCAGCTCGCCGACAATCTGGCGGCCGCGGGTCTCAAGCTCGATGCCGAACACACGCAGCAGCTGACCGACGCCAGCGCCCCCGAGGTCGCCGACTACCCCTATGGCAAGGGCGGGGTGAACCAGCGGCACCGGAAGATCGAGGGTGGGCGGTAGGACTCAGCTCTGCGTGGCGGGATCTAACGCACATCCACCGGCCCGACACCTCCCCCATCATGGGGGAGGTTGGGAGGGGGTGGTGCAACAGCCTCGATGCTGGGGCTGGAAACTCGAAATCCGCCCGCCTCGAACTTCCGAGCTAGTGGCCTCCCCCCTCCCGGCCTCCCAACAAAGGGGGCGGTGCCGCTCGGTGCGTGGGGCGGGATTCAGCCAGCCATGAGCAAGGTCGACGCACGGGCCGCCTAAAACCAGATCTCCGGCTCGTGCAGGATCTGCAATTGCTCGGGCGGCTCGCCGTTGATGCGGCGGAGCAGCAGTTCGCCCATCTGCTTGCCGGCGAGCGCGGTGTCCTCGAAGATGGCGTCGACCTTGGGCCGCACCTGGCTGAAGATGCCGGAGGTCTGCTTCACCACCATCTGCACGTCCTTGCCGATCTCGCGGCCGGCATCGGTGATGCCCGCCATGATCGACAGAGCCGCGGCATCACCGGTGCAGATGAAGCCATCCGGTGCGTCCGGTTCGGCGATCCGCCGCATGGTAGCAAGGCGGATCTGGTCGGCGGTGTTATCGAGCGTCGCACCGTCGATGATTTCGTAGTCGAGCCCGGTTTCCCGGATCGCCGCCATGAAGCCATCGCGCAGGTGGTGACCGAAGCTGAAGCGGTCGGGCGGCAGGATGATCGTCACCTTGCGGCAGCCCTTGGCCTTCAGACGCATCACCGCATGGTGGGCGAAGGCATAGTTGTCGTAGTCGACATAGGGGTGGGCCGAGGGGAAAGCCGTGCGGCCATGCGAGACGAAGGGGAAGTTCTCCTCCATCAAGAGTTTCACCCGATCATCGTCCGGCTGGGTGCGTGAGAAGATCACCCCGTCGGCCGCCTTGTTGCGCAGGATGTAGCGGATCGGATCGATCGGCGC
The DNA here is from genome assembly GCF_058806655.1 of Devosia sp. GW821-FHT12F11. Classification (NCBI taxonomy): domain Bacteria; kingdom Pseudomonadati; phylum Pseudomonadota; class Alphaproteobacteria; order Hyphomicrobiales; family Devosiaceae; genus Devosia; species Devosia sp. GW821-FHT12F11. The sequence continues at coordinate 685,443 of NZ_JBXAPX010000001.1, read as the reverse complement.
CCCGCCGGTGAACATCGGGGTGATCACCAGGTGGTAGGGCGTGCCGCGCAGCGCCTCGGTCAGCCCCGACACCATCGACTGGCCGAAGCCGAGGATTTCATCGTGCGGGTCGAGAATCAGGCTGACCACATGGGTACGCCCGGTCTTCAGCCTCAGGGCGGTGCGGTCGGGCACATAGCCGACCTCGGCCGCGATCTTCTGCACCCGGACGCGGGTTTCCTCCGACAGCTCGGGCGCATTGTTGAGGGCGCGCGAGATCGTGGTGATGGCGAGGCCGGTCATTTCGGCAATGGTGCGCAGGGTCGGCTTGCCGCCCGGCTTGCCGGCGGTGCGGCGCGGCTGGCGAGCCCTGGCGCGCTTGTTGTCGCGCGTCTCCGTATCGGCCAACGATGTCCTCCCTCGAACGGATGGTGCCTACTCGCGAGGCACTTTGGGTGAGCGGCGATGCTCCCCCGGATCCGCTCAGGCGTAGCTCAACATGTTATGCAATCGATTTCAAGGCGGGAAGCCCACGCCCCTTATCCGGTTGGCATACTTTCGTAGCAACCGTTCTCGTCGAAGAAAACTCCGGGTAGAGTTCGGCCCATGCTGTTCCGCACCAAAGACCTCGAAGCCATCTTCGCCGGCCAGCGCACCCTGGCCTTTCGGCGCTGGAAGAAGCCGACGGTGAAGCCGGGCGGCGCGGTGCGCACGCAGCTCGGCATGGTCGGCATCGATTCGGTGGAAGCGATCGACGCAGAGGACGTTACTGAGGACGATGCCCGCGCTGCGGGCTACCAGGACCGGGCCGGGGTCATCGCCATGTTCGATGCACAGCAGGGCACCTGCTACCGCATTCGCCTCCATCCCGCCGGCCCCGACCCGCGCGAGGCGCTGCGCGAGGCCGAACCCGACGCGGCCGAACTGAAAACCCTGGCGATGAAGCTGCAGAGGCTCGACAAGGCGGCTGCCACCCCGTGGACGAAACAGGCGCTGCAACTGATCGACACCCATCCGGGCGAGGTCTCGACCACGCTCGCCGAGAGCGCCGGCCTGGAACGGGCCGAGTTCAAGCTCAATATCCGCAAGCTCAAAGCGCTCGGGCTCACCATCAGCCTCGAAGTCGGCTACCGGCTGTCGCCGCGCGGCGTCGCGCTGCTGGCGACACTCTAGAGTTTCACCGACGAACTGCACCACCCGCGGTGTCATCCCCGCGAGCGGGGATCTCCGTTTTGCGTGGGGCCAAGAAAACAGAGGTTCCCGCTTTCGCGGGAATGACCCGATGGGCGAGCCTAGGCACCTCGCTCGTCAAGCGCTCTGAAGTTTTCGTCCGACCGACTCCGACAGGCAGGAAATTTCGCTTTCATGCTAGCTATTTGGAACGCGCGGGGCTGGCGAAACTGCCAGGGCTCACCTATCTTTCCGCCAGCGTCGACGAAAGCCGAATAGACCTCGGGGCCGCGACGCCGTACAAGTGCCTGATGGCGGACTCAGCTTCGCCACACAAAAGCTGCGGGCGACGCGCTAGTCTCGCCCTCATTGGAATGACCCAGGCCATCGGCCGCCGGAAGGAGACGAAAATGCACATCGCTATTCGCACCACTCTCCAAACCGGGCTCATTGGTAAATGGGTAGATCGCTCCAACGGGTGTTACCGACCCAAACGAATGTGACCTCTGTCACCCATTCGTCTCACAGTTCAGGTAACACCCCGGCCGTCCCCAGAGACGTGCCGATGGAGGTCATTCCATGCAGCATGCCCACTTCGAAAAGCCACATAGCGCCAAGCCCATAGCTGTCGATATCGACGGCGAACCAAAGGGTGTCCTGGTCGCGCACGACGCCGGTTTCCGCTTCCTCGCCGTCAAGCTCGACGCGTTCGGAGTGGATGGCCAGGTGTTCGCTAGCATCGAGGCCGCCGAGGCGGCCGTCCGCGACGCGTTGCGTCCGGAAGCGTGATCTCCGGGGATTTACACCCCCGGAGCCTTACGCTGCCACCATCTTCCGCCAAGCTGCAGCATAATTCGCCGCGGCCGCATCACCTTCGATCAACATCGTTTTATGCCCGTCCGGCAGCGGCCGATCCATGCGGGCCAGCAGCGCCGCACCGATCGAGGTGCCGGTCGCACTGCGTTTCACCGGCTCCACCGGCCGTCCGGTCGCCGCGGCCAGCATCCGTAGATAGAGCGCGTTGCCGGCGAACGGGCCCTCGACCACCGTATGGTTCTCGGCGCCGGTCAGCCTGAGGCATTCGGCGGTCATCATCGCCAGGTAGAATGAGGTCACCACGTAGACCTCGTCATCCCCAAGCGTTTCGCGGGGCCGGCTCCACTGCGCCTGCCGGCCGGGGAACGGACCCGAGCCCAGCACCACCGACGGGGTCAGGATGATCGCTTCGTTCAGCACCCGCTCGACGGTCTCCGCTGATGGTTCGCGCGGCGTGCTCAACATCTCGAATTCGCGCCCGCCCATGAAGCGAGCCGACGGCACCGGACGACCCAGCGCATCGATATTGGCGAGGCAATCGCGCGCGAGGTCGAGATTGTCGATATCGCCGCCGGGTGAAGCGACGATCACCCAGGTGCCGGTCGACACCAGCCCGAATGGCGGATCGCGTTCGAGAATATGCGGCAGCAGCGAAGCGTTGGAATCGTGGATGCCCGAATAGACCGGCAGCGGGCGCTTGAGCCCCAGCAAAGCCGTCACTTCGGGCAGCGTCACGCCGAGCACGTCGGAGGCCGGCCGGACCTCGGCAAACTTGTCGAGCCACCCCTGTTTCATCACCAGCGACGAATAGAGGTTGGTGGTGAAGTCCCAGAGGTCGGTGTGGCAGCCGAGCGAGGTGATCTCCTCGGCGGCGACGCCGGTCAGCCGGAACGACCAATATTGCGGATAGGTGAGGATCCAGCGGGTGCGCGCGAACTCGGCCGGAAAGGCGCGCGCCTGCCAGAACAGCTGCGCGCCGACATTGAGCCCGCCGGGCAGCCGCGGGGTAAAACTCTCGGAGAAATCCGGACGGGCCCGGTCGTACTCGTCCCAGAACTGGTCGGGACCGGCGAACTCGTAGTCGAGCACCGGCAGCGACAGCTCGCCCTCGGAGCCGAGCAGCACTGCCGAGGCACCATGGGTGGTGACGCTGATGGCGTCGAGCGGGAACTCGGAATTCAGCTCGCGCAGCGCAGCCAAGGCAAAGTCCCACAGCCCCTCGATGTCGAAATGCGGGTACTTGCCGTCGCGCAGCACGGTGTTCGGGCGCTTACGCACCGCGATCTCGGTGCGGCTGTCGAGGTCGACCACCGCCACCTTGGCGTTGGATTTGCCGATATCGATGACCCCGACTGTGCGGACAGTCATTTTCGGGCCATGCGGTAGACGATGGGCAGGGCGATGACGATGACCAGCAGCAGGCCGATGAAGATCGACATGACGATACCCGGTACGTTCAGCAGCCCCAGCCCGAAGGTGACGAGGCCCATGATGAAGGCGGCGATCACCACGCCGATGATCGAGCCGGCGCCGCCGAGAATGGAGACGCCGCCCAAGACAACCATGGTAATGGCCTCGAGTTCCCAGCCCTGGGCGATCGCCGGGCGGGTCGAGCCGAGCCGGCTGGTCAGCAGCACCGCGGCGATGCCGGACATCAGGCCGGTGAGGCAGAACAGCACGAATTTCACGCGGGCGACCCGCACGCCGGAGAAGCGGGCCGCCGTCTCATTATTGCCGATGGCAAAGATGCGGCGGCCGAAATTGGTGCGATGCAGCACGAACCAGTAGATCACCGCGGCGACGAGGAAGAGCGCCAGCTCGAACGAGATCACCCAGAACACATAGCCCTGGCCGAAGAAGCCGAAATCCTTGGGGTAACCCTTGAACACGCCGTCGCCCAGGATGATGAAGCTCAGCCCGCGGAAGAGGCTCATCGTGCCGATGGTGACGACGATCGAGGGCAGCTTCAGCCCGGTCACCAGCACGCCGTTGAAAGCGCCGCAGACGAGCCCCGTGCCGATGCCGATGGCGACCAGCGTCGGCGTATCGGCGCCGTACTGCACGGCGAGCCCCATCAAGGTCGAGGCGAGCGCAATGATCGAGGCGACCGAGAGGTCGATCTCGCCGGCGATGATCAGCAGCGCCATGGCGAGGGCGATCAGCGCCTTCTCGGTGAAGTTGAAGGTGAGGTCCGACAGACTCCAGGCGTTAAGGAAATAGGGCGAGGCGAAGGAGTTGACGATGAAGATCACCACCGCGACGAGCAGCAGCAGGGTCTCCCAGCTGAGCAGCGCCGAGCGCATCGGGTTGTCGAGCCGATTGGGGATCCGGCGGTGTGTGGCGGGCGCCTCGGGCGCGTCGGTCAGCGAACTCATAGAACTTCCGCCTTCTTCAGGATGATGCGGCCGCGGCGGCGTTCGCCGCGCGAGTTGAAGATCACCGCGAGCAGGATCGCCGTGCCGGAAATCGCCATCTGCCAGAATGGCGAAATGCCGATCACCGGCAGCGCATTGTTGACGACGCCGAGGAACAGCGCCCCGAGCACCGCACCGGCGACGGTGCCGATGCCGCCGGCGATCGAGATGCCACCGATGACGCACGCGGCGATGATGTTGAGCTCGAACCCGCCAGCGACATCGACATAGGCCACGGCGTAACGGGCGATCCACAGATAGCCGGCGAGCCCCGACACCATGCCGGCGACGCAGAAGGCGATGAAGCGGGTGCGGCCGACATTGATGCCCGCATAGGTCGCGGCCGTCGGGTTGATGCCGGTGGCATAGAACGAGCGGCCGAGCGGAGTGCGGGTCATCAGGATGAAGAACACCGCCACGACGGCGATGGCGAACCAGCTCAAAAGCGTGATGCCGAAGAGCTCAGTGCGCGGCACGGCCTTGAACGCCTCGGTCATCTGGTGGGCGTTGACCCAGGCGCCACCGGCGATGACGTAGATCATGCCGCGATAGATGGTGAGGGTGCCCAGCGTCACGACGATGGGCGGAATATCGAGCTTCCACACCAGCGCGCCGTTGATGGCGCCGAGCGCGGTGCCGAGCGCCGCCGCGGCGAGCAGCAGCAGCGGCACCGGGATGCCGGGGAAGGCGACGTTCAACAGCGCCACGCACATGCCGCAAAGCGCCAGGTTCGCCGCCATCGACAGGTCGATCGAGCGGGTGAGGATCACCACCATCTGGCCGAGCGCCAGCATGATCAGGATCGAGGTGTCGTTGAAGATGTTGGCGAGGCTCTTGGGCTGGATGAAGCCGGGCGAGCGGAACGAGACGCCGATGACGAGGGCGAGGATCGCCGCCACCAGCCAGATCTCGCGATATTTCAGAAGGGTCTTCACCGCTGCTGCTCCTCGGCGATGCCGGCGGCCGTGCGCACCAGGGTCTCGGCGCTCAGCTCTTGATTGTCATGGATGGCGACGATGCGGCCTTCGCGCATCACCACCACGCGGTCGCTCATCCCGAGGATTTCGGGCAGTTCGGACGAGACCATGATCACCGACAGGCCCTCGGCCACCAGTTCGCCCATGAACTCGTGCACCGCAGCCTTGGAGCCGATGTCGATGCCCTTGGTCGGCTCGTCGAGGATGATCACCTTGGGGCTGGTGGCCAGCCATTTCGCGATCACCACCTTCTGCTGGTTGCCGCCCGAAAGCGTGCCGACATCCTGGCTCAGCGACGAAGCGCGCAAGTCCAGCCGCTCGGTATAGGTACGGGCCAGGGCGAACTCTTCCCGCAAGCGCAGCACGCCGGATTTGCTGGTGCGCTTGAGCGAAGGCAGCGAGACGTTCTTGAAGATCGGCAGGCCGATCACCACGCCCTGCTTGCCGCGCTCCTCGGGCACGTAGACGATGCCGGCGTTCACTGCATCGGCCGGCGAGGCAGGTGCGATGGTGGCGCCGCCGAGCGCGATCGAACCACCGGACGGTTTGGTGATGCCGAACAGCGCCTGCATCACCTCGGAGCGGCCGGCGCCGACAAGGCCGTAGAAGCCGAGGATCTCGCCGGCTTTCAGGGTGAAGCTGATATCGTCGAACTCGGTGGGGTGGCTCAGCCCCTTCACCTCGAGCAGCGGCGCGCCGATCTTGGCTTCGCGCTTGGGGAAGATGTGGTCGACCGAGCGCCCCACCATCATCTTGATGATGGCATTCTGGTCGGTCTCTTTGAGCAGGCCCGAGCCCACCAGTTCGCCATCGCGGAACACGGTGTAGCGGTCGGCAATGCGGTAGATCTCGTCGAACTTGTGGCTGATGAACAGCACCGCCTTGCCGTCTTCCTTCAGGAGTTCGATCAGGACGAACAGGTCCTCGATCTCCTTGTAGGACAGCGCGGCAGTCGGCTCGTCCATGATCACCACGTCGGCATCGATCGACATGGCGCGCGCCACCCCGACCAGGTGCTTGTTGGCGATACTCAGATCCTTGAGCCGGTGGTTGGGGTCGATGTGCGAGGCGCCCATGTCATTGAGCACCTGGCGGGCCTCGCGGCGCATCTTGCCCCAGTCGATGGTCTTGAAGCGGGTGCGCGGGGCATGCCCCAGAAAGACGTTCTCGGCCACCGACAGTTCGTCGAACAGCACCGTCTCCTGGTGGATGGCGGTGATGCCGGCGCCGAAGGCAGCGTGGGCGGAGCTCAAGTGCACCGGGGTGCCCTTGATGGCAATCTCGCCCTCGTCGGGCTGGTAGATGCCGGTCAAGATCTTGACCAGCGTCGACTTGCCGGCGCCGTTCTCACCGATCAGCGCGGTGACCTGGCCCGGATAGAGCGACAGCGACACGTCATGCAGGGCGCGGACACCGGGAAAGCGCTTGCTGATCCCCTTGAGGGTCAGCAGCGGCTGGGTCTCGGCCAGAACGGGGCCGGGCTCGGCTGGGGTCGCGACTTCGAGCATGGCTCAGGGTGATCCGGGGTACAGGTAAACAAAAGGGCCCGGCGGCGCGTGGCGCTGCCGAGCCCGCTCTCATCAGGCGATCTTAGAAGATCGACGAGTACTGGTCGATGTTCGACGCATCGTAGGTGAACGGGTCGCTCATGGCGGCCGAACGGCTGTCGTCGAGCACGATCTTGCCGACGCGGCCGATGGCGATTTCCGCACCCGGCTCAGCCTTGGCCTCGCCCTTCAGCAGGTGGTAGGCGATCATGGTGGCCGAGTAGCCAAGGTCGATCGGGTTCCAGATGGCGAAGGACTTGGAGGCGCCGGACTTGACGTGCGCCGCCATTTCCGACGGCAGGCCGAGGCCGGTGACGTTGATCTTGCCGATCAGCCCGGCGTCGGTGACGGCCTGGGCCGCGGCGACGATACCGACCGAGGTCGGGGCCGAGATGGCGGCCAGATCCGGGAACGAGGCGATCAGGCCCTGGGCTTCGCGGTAGGACTTGTCGAACAGGTCGTCGCCATAAACGGTCGAGACCACTTCAACGCCGGGGAACTCGGCATAGTGCTCCTTGGCGGCAGCCAGCCAGGCATTCTGGTTGGTCGCGGTAGCGGTGCCCGACAGGAAGGCGATCTTGCCCTTGCCATCCGGCAGGTTGTCGGCGGCGAGCTTGACGATGGTCTTGCCGATCAGGTCGATCGAAGACGGGTCGAGCTGCACGTCGCGGCCTTCGGCGGCGACGCCCGAGTCGAACGAAACCACGGTGATGCCGCGTTCCTTGGCCTTCTGCAGGGCCGGGACCAGCGCGTCAGGGTCGTTGGCCGAGATCACGATGGCATTGACCTGCTGGGCCACAAGGGTGTTGATCACCTCGATCTGGCCTTCAGCGGTCGGCTCGGTCGGGCCGGTGAAGATGATCTCCACGTCGCCGAGTTCCTTGGCCGCCTCTTCGGCGCCCTTGCCGGCCGCCACGAAGAAGCCGTTGCCGATATCCTTGGCGACGACGGCGATGCGGGTCTGGGCGAAGCTGGCGCCGGTTGCGGCGAGCAGAGCCATGGCGGCAACGGCCGAGCCGATGCCGAGAGTCTTGAGCAGTTTCATTGGGTATCCTCCCTTGACGATGCTAACATGCTAACATGTCAGTAGAAGCGCTGTCGAGATTCCCTTCAGCACTTCGTAGTGCCACCCGGCCGTCAGGCGACCGAGGCGGATTGGCTTGCGGACTGGTTGGCGGACTCCTGGCCGCCGTCCACAACAGTCAGGCTGACTCCGGCCTTCTCGAGCATGGCGCGGTCTTCCTCGCGGATGCCGCTGTCGGTGATGACCATCGAGATGCGATCGAGACCGCAGAGGATCAGGCTGGAGCGCCCTTCGAACTTCGAGGAATCGGCGAGGACGATCAGCTCCTCGGCCTGGTTGATCAGCGCCAGTTCGGACTGCACCACCATCGGATCGGCCTCCATCAGGCCGTGGGCCCCGAGCCCCTGGCAGCCAATGAACATGCGCTTGGCATAAAAGTGCGAGGCGACGACACCGCCGAACGGCGACAGGATGACGTTCTGCTCGCGGTAGACGGTGCCGCCAGGAATGACGACGCTGTTGCGCGAATTGTGGATCAGGTGTTCGGCAATGGCGAAGCTGTTGGTGAACACCGAGAGCCGACGGCCGGTCAGGTAGTGCACCATCTGATAGGTGGTCGTGCCGCCATTGATGATGATCGGCTCGCCGTCCTTGCAGAGGTCGGCGGCGGCGCGGGCAATGGCGCGCTTCTGGGCAATGTTGATGGTTTCGTTGACGGAGAACGGCCGCCCCATCAGCCCACCCTGCTCGGGCGGGTTGATCGCTTCGGCGCCGCCGCGGACGCGGCGCAGCCGGCCCTGCACATGCAGCGCCGCAATATCGCGGCGAATGGTGGCTTCCGACGTACCGGTGATGTCGACCAGATCGGCCACTGTCGCCAGCGGACGCGCCTGGACGGCGGCCAGAATGACCCTGTGTCGCTCGGTTTCGTGCAAAGTCGTCTCCCTTACTGCCTCAATTTCACCAAAACCCGTCACTGTCAATCATTCCACCGCAACGAGTGCGACTTTCGCCCCATCAGTGATCGTTCTTGAGTGTTTCTGATTGACAGGCTCAGGTCTTCGGAGGCATGTCCGGTACCAATTCAGACCAATGCCTTCGGGAGGACTATCATGTCGGGGAACGCGCCAGCGCGCCTGCAGAACCTTTGGGACGATGCCAAAGCGGCAGGGATGACCGAGCCGGAGCGGCTGGTCTATCGCTCCAACATTCTCGGCTCGGACAAGCGCGTCACCAACTATGGCGGCGGCAACACCTCCTCGAAGATCTTTCAGAAGGATCCGCTCAGCGGACAGGATGTCGAGGTGCTGTGGGTGAAGGGCTCGGGCGGCGACTCCGCTTCGATCAAGCTCGATGGCTTCGCCACGCTCTACATGGATAAACTGCGCGCGTTGAAGGGCCTCTATCGCGGCCTCGCGCACGAAGACGAGATGGTCGGCTACCTGCCGCACGCGACGTTCAATCTCAACCCGCGCGCCGCCTCGATCGACACGCCGCTGCACGCCTATGTGCCGCACGCCTTTGTCGACCACATGCATCCCGACGCGATCATCGCCATTGCGGCGAGCAAGGATTCGAAGGCACTGACCCAGGAGATCTTCGGTGACGAGATCGGCTGGTTGCCGTGGAAGCGGCCGGGCTTCGAGCTTGGGCTGTGGCTCGAAAAGTTCTGCCTCGACAACCCCTCAGCCAAGGGCGTGATCCTCGAGAGCCACGGGCTCTTCACCTGGGGCGATACCCCCCGGGAGTGCTACGAGCAGACCATCGACACCATCAACAAGGCGATCGCCTGGTTTGAGACCAAAACCGCCGGCAAGCCGGCCTTTGGCGGCCAGGCCGTGGCGCCGCTGCCGGCCGACGAGCGCCGGGCCATCGCGGCGCGGCTGATGCCGAAAATTCGTGGGCTAATCTCCAACGAGTTCAAGATGCTCGGCCATTTCGACGACAGCGCCGCGGTGCTGGAGTTCGTTGGCTCCAAGGACCTGAAGCCGCTGGCGGCACTGGGCACCTCCTGCCCCGACCATTTTCTGCGCACCAAGATCCGGCCGCTGGTGATCGATTTCGATCCGACCAAGCCCGATATCGATGCCGTTGTTGCCGGCCTCGAACAGGCGACGGCGGATTACCGTGCCGATTACGCGGGCTACTACAACCGCTGTAAGCACCCGGACAGCCCCGCCATCCGCGACGCCAATGCGGTGGTCTACCTGATGCCCGGCGTCGGCATGTTCACCTTCGCCAAGGACAAGGCAACGGCCCGCATCTCGGGTGAGTTCTACGTCAACGCCATCAACGTGATGCGAGGATCGTCGGCGGTCTCCACCTACCAGGGGCTCCCGGAGCAGGAAGCCTTCGACATCGAGTACTGGCTGCTCGAGGAAGCCAAGCTCCTGCGCATGCCGAAGCCGAAATCGCTGGCCGGCCACATCGCGCTGGTCACCGGCGGCGCCGGCGGCATCGGCAAGGCGACCGCAGTGCGACTGCTGCGCGAAGGTGCCTGTGTCGTGCTCGCCGACATCGACGAGGCGGCGCTCGCCTCCGCCAACGAGGAACTCGGCAAGGCGTTCGGCAAGGACGTGGTCCGGCCGGTCAACCTTAACGTCACCAGCGAGGCGGCGGTGATTTCGGGCTTCGCTCATACCGCGGTGGAGTTCGGCGGCATCGACATCCTCGTTTCCAATGCCGGGCTTGCCAGTTCCGCGCCGATCGAGGAGACGACGCTGGAGCTCTGGAACAAGAACATGGACATCCTGTCGACGGGTTATTTCCTCGTCAGCCGGGAAGCCTTCCGGATGTTCCGCGCCCAGAAGATCGGCGGCAACGTGGTGTTCGTGGCATCGAAGAACGGCCTCGCCGCTTCACCCAACGCCGCAGCCTATTGCACCGCCAAGGCAGCCGAAATCCACCTTGCCCGCTGCCTCGCGCTGGAAGGCGCGGCCGAGCAGATCCGCGTCAATGTGGTGAACCCGGATGCGGTGCTGCGCGGCTCGAAGATCTGGGCCGGCGAGTGGCTGGAACAGCGCGCCTCGACCTACAAGACCGACAAGGAGGGGCTCGAGGAAATGTATCGCCAGCGCTCACTGCTGAAGCTGAGCGTCTTCCCCGAGGACATCGCCGAGGCGATCTATTTCCTCGCCTCCGACATGTCGGCCAAATCCACCGGCAACATCATCAACGTCGACGCAGGCAACGCGCAGTCGTTCACACGGTAACAAGAGCCCCCTCATCCGCCCTTCGGGCACCTTCTCCCACACTAGCGGTTGGCATGCGCCAGAGCGCAACGCAAAGCGGGAGAAGGCCCGACTGAAGGGCCTGCGGGGTGGCCTTCTCCCTTGATGGGAGAAGGTGGGCGAAGCCCGGATGAGGGTGGGGCAGAATGCACAAAGGGGAGGAAGCATGACCGACCAACTCATCGACCAGTCCGTGGTCGACCAGACCAACGAGGCCAACCGCAAGGCGCTGGATGCCGACTATGCGCATCTGGGCGAGCAGCTCAGCCGGCGCGGCATCGATATCGATGCGGTGCTGAAGAAAGTCTCGGCCTATACCGTTGCCGTCCCCTCCTGGGGCGTCGGCACCGGCGGCACGCGCTTTGCGAAATTCCCGGGCACCGGCGAGCCGCGCGATATCTTCGACAAGCTCGAGGATTGCTCGGTGATCAACCAGCTGACCCGCGCCACGCCCAACGTCTCGCTGCATATTCCGTGGGACAAGGCCGATCCGAACCGGCTGAAGCAGGCGGCATCGCGCTTCGGGCTGGGGTTCGATGCGATGAACTCCAACACCTTCTCGGACGCGCCGGGCCAGGCCCATTCCTACCGTTTCGGCTCGCTCGCCAATTACGCCAAGGAGACGCGCCAGCAGGCGATCGAGCACAATCTCGAATGCATCGAGATCGGCAAGACCATCGGCTCCAAGGCGCTGACGGTGTGGATCGGCGACGGGTCGAACTTCCCCGGCCAGGTCAACTTCACCAAAGTGTTCGAGTTCTACCTCGACGCGATGAAGGCGATCTATGCGGATCTGCCGGCGGACTGGAAGCTCTTCACCGAGCACAAGATGTACGAGCCGGCATTCTATTCGACGGTGGTGCAGGACTGGGGCACCAACTACCTGATCGCCACTGAACTGGGCGACAAGGCGCAGTGCCTCGTCGACCTCGGGCACCATGCGCCCAACGTCAATATCGAGATGATCGTCGCCCGGCTGATCCAGTTCAAGAAACTGGGCGGCTTCCATTTCAACGACAGCAAGTATGGCGACGACGACCTCGATACCGGCTCGATCGACCCGTACCGGCTGTTCCTGGTGTTCAACGAACTGGTCGATGCCGAGCTCCGCAAGGCCGATGGGTTCGAGCCGGCCCACATGCTGGACCAGAGCCACAACGTCACCGACCCGATCGAGTCGCTGATCCGCTCGGCCAACGAAGTGCGGCGCGCCTATGCGCTGGCGCTGCTGGTCGATCGCAAGGCGCTCGAGGGCTACCAGCAGTCGGACGACGCGCTGATGGCGTCGGAAACGCTGAAGCTGGCGTTCCGCACCGATGTGGAGCCGATCCTCGCCAAGGCACGGCTCGACGCCAACGGCGCCATCGATCCGATCGCCGCCTATCGCAAGGCCGGCTACCGCCAGCGCGTTGCCGCCGTGCGTCCCGCTGTGGCAGCGGGTGGCGGCGGGATCGTGTGATCACTCGGGGGTCCGGTGGCTGTGGCCCCCCACCCCTCCCCTCCCCCTAAACAAGGGGAGGGAGACGCTCTCACCAAGGCCAGTGTTTTGGTCTCCCTCCCCATTCTTAGGGGGAGGGGACAGGGGTGGGGGTCAGCCCGTACCGGCCCGTTGGTCGACTAAGCAGCCATCTCCCGCAGTCCCAGCGCCTCGATCGCGGCGAGCTGCTCCGGCTCCAGTGGCCCCGCGCGCTCGGCATGCAGCGCATCCGACAGCTCGTCGCGGTTCTTCACCCCCAGCACCAGCGTCTCGACCCCGGCCATATCAAGCGCATAGCGGTAGGCGATGATCGCCGGGTCCTCGCTCCATTTGGCGCAGAGGGCGCGGTACGGCGCGGCGAGCTCGAAGTCGGCGGTGTCGCGGTCATGCAGCGATTTCCGGTCGAAGTGGGAGGTCAGTGCCCCGGCCTGCACCGCGCGGATCGCCATCACCCCGACGCCGCTCAGATGCGCCGCCTCGATGATCTCGCGGGCCCGGGAGGGCGTCGAGAAGCCGATCAGCCCGCCGGGACTGTCGAGCAGGTTGGCCACCGCCTGCACCGCGTGCGGCCGTGGCCCCAGCGTCACCGCATCGACGATGGTGGCCGGCACGCTCACCCCGGTAATGCCCCAGCCGCCGATCAGCCCATCGCGCTGCAGCTGCTGGAACGCCGGCACCACCGCGTCGCGATAGCTCGACCAGGTGGTGGCGATTTCGCTGCGCCGCTCGTTTTCTGAGGGGTAGACGAAATCGTCGGGGCAGATCTGGTTGTGGAGGAAGAACAGATCGACCTGTTCGAGCCGCATCGCCTTGAGACTCTGTTCCAGCGAGCCGCGGAGGCGGCGATAGACCTGCTCGTCGGGCAGCATGCCGATGCCGCATTTGGTGGTGACTTTCACGCCGCTGGGCAGACGCCCCGCGAAGGCTTCGCCGATCAGCGCCTCGCACACCTTGTAGCCGGGGGCCGCGTCTATCACGTCGATGCCCTCGTCGACCGCCATCCGCAGCGTCGCGATGCCTTCATCGCGGCTGGTTTCGCCCCACACCTGGCCGATGCCGCCACCGCCCAGCGTCAGGCAGCTGACCTCGCCGATGCTGCCGAACTGTCGCCTTTCCATCTGCGGCCTCCTCTCAGGCAAGTTCGCGCGCCAGCAGCGCGTCGATTTCGGCCATGGCGGCCATGGGGAGCGGCCCCTTGTCGAGCGCCCCCAGATTGTCGCGGACCTGCGCCTCGGTCTTGAAGCCGGGGATCGGGATGGTCTGCGGCGAGCGGGCCAGCACCCAGCCGAGCGCCCCTTGCGCCACACTCCGCCCGCCACTGGTCAGCACGTCACGAATCGCGTCGAGCTTTTTGAGCGACTCCGCCGAGGGACGCCCATCCTTGAAGTCGCGCACCCAGCTATGGCCGGCGCCACGCACGTCGTCGGTCGAGACCTGCGACCGGGCGGTGAACTTGCCGGTGAGGAACCCCATGGCGAGCGGTGAACGGATCAGGTTGGGCAGGCGATAGCGGTCGCAGAGCGCCACCATTTCCGGACCATCGCGGAACACGTCGAGCCCCTGCTGCACGGCCTTGAAGTGCGGGTAGTGCAGCACGCGCGCCACCGCCGCGGCGTCGTCGGTGCTCCAGCCCCAGGCGGCGATGTCGCCCGCCTCGGCCCGGCGCTCGAGTGCGGGCCCCAGCCGGTCCATCGCGTCGGCCGAGGCGTCGCCGACATGCAGCTGGTAGAGGTCGATGCGATCGCGCCTCAGCCGCTTGAGCGAAGCGGCCAGCGCCTCTTCCATATAGGCGGGCGTGACGTTGGTGCCGGTGAGTTCGCGCTTTTGTCGATCGTAGGTAAAGCCGAACTTGGTGGCGATCACCACGTCGGCGCGGTTGCCGAAGGCCTCGCCCAGCACCTCCTCGCTATGGCCGGTGCCATAGGCATCGGCAGTGTCGAAGAGGCGGGCGCCCAGCTCATGGGCGAGGGCCAGTGCCCTGAGCGACTGGCCGTCGTCGATTGCGCCCCAGCCATCCTGCCGGCCATCCATCTTGAACGGCCCGCCGATGGCCCAGCAGCCGATACCGACGCGGGGAACCTGTTGCCCGTCCCACAGGCGAACCGTCACGCTCATTTCTCACCTGTGAGGGCGCTGTGGGTGATGCACTCGCGCTCGATGCCGAGATCGGCCAACAGGTGATCGTCGAGCTGCTTCAGCCGCTGGATGTCGCGGCGGAGGCGCGACCATTCGGTGAGGCGTCGGGTCAAGGTTCTGAACATCTTCGGTCTCCTTTCAACAACGCAAAGCGGCATCGGCCCCGCCCCGGTGACGGGCGGACATAGTCTTGCGATGGCGCTGTGCTTGATGGAGCGGCGCGGCGGCCAAGTCGTTGGCCTGAAAGCGTGCTCCGAACGCCCCATACTTGCGCCTTCGCGGCTTGAAGCGATACAAGCAAGTCCGCAACGCGCTTTGCAGGAATGAAAGATGAGCGTCGGCGACACCATCTCCTGGGACGACCTGCGGCTGTTCCTCGACGTGGCGCGGCTCGGCGGCCTCAGCGCCGCAACCTCCACCACCGGCCTCAGCGCTGCGACGCTCGGCCGGCGGGTTACAGCGCTCGAACAGCAAATCGGCGAGCCGTTGTTCATCCGCCGGCAGACCGGTTATCAGCTCACCCCGGCCGGTGAGGAACTGCTGGCCCGCGCCGAGGATGTCGAAGCGGCGATGCGGGCGCTGACCCGCTGGCGCGACGGCTCGGTGGGCGAGCAGATCGTTCGCATCTCGGCCGGCACCTGGACCTCGGCCTTTCTCGCCCGGCACATCGGCGAGCTCTGGCACGTCGACGACAATATCCGGATCGAGTTCGCCACGGCCTATGCCAAGCTCGATATCGGCCGGCGAGCCGCCGATATCGGGGTGCGCTCGGAGCGGCCGCTCGACCCTAACCTCGCGGGACGGCAGATCGGCCGGGTGGCGCATGCGCTCTATTCGGGCCTCAACCTGATCAACGGTATCGAGGCCGGACTGTTCGTTGGTGTCACGGGCGACGCCGCCAACGTCGCCTCGGCCCGCTGGTTGATGGCGCATCACGGCGATCGCATCGGCGTGCGCGGCAACGATGTGCAGAGCGTGCGCGAACTGGTGGCGGCGGGCGCCGGGCTCGGGGTGTTTCCCTGCTTTGTCGGCGACAGCGACGCCCGGCTGGTGCGGGTGGCGATGCCGATCACCGAACTCGAAACCGAGCAGTGGCTGGTGACGCACCACGAGGACCGCCACCGCCCGGAGGTTCGGCTGGTGGCCGACCGCATTGCCGCCTTGATGCGCGAGCATGGGCCGCTGTTTCGCGGCGAGCGGAGACGGCCGCCCTCTTAACCCCATCGCAAGTGGAGGTCGAGAATACTGCGGCCGGGAATGCAATCGTCTGGAGTGCCGTTGATGCGGGCCTGCGCCTATGTGGTCGGCCCCCCGGATGGACCGGGGGCAGCGCTGACGGATCTGGCGCGCGGGTTGGGCTTCCCAATCGTCCAGAGCTATGCCGGCATCGCTACCGCCGAAACCCAGGCGCAGCAGACCCCGCTGCTGTTCTTCCTGTTCGCCGCTGTCGACGAGGTGAGCGGGCTCAAGGCCGTCGCCGATGCCATCCGCTTCTCGCCCAGCCGCCGCATCCGCTTCTCGCCGATGGTCTACTTCTCCGAAAGCCCCCTGGTCGAAGCGATCAAGACCTGCGTCGAGATGGGGTTCGACGACGTGCTGACGCTGCCGTTCACCCAACAGAGCGTGGCGAGCCGGCTGGAGCGGCTGGTCGACCACACCCAGGTCTACTTCGAGACCGCCACCTATCTCGGCCCCGACCGCGGCGCGCAGCAGACGCATGGCCGCTCCGGCCTGCAATATCGCCGCCTGGAAATCATCCGCTCACCGGCCCGCGGGGTGAGCGTGATGCGCGATGAGATGCAGGTGGCGGTTTAGGGCCACGACCACCGGCGTCATTCCCGCGAAGGCGGGAACCTAGTGGGATGCCGCAGCGCTGGTGGAGGCTGAGAAATCGCACTGGGTCCCCGCCTTCGCGGGGATGACGCCGGTGAGTGAGGCGAGCTAGCTGCCGATCCGGCCCCACCAATGCTCCCCATAACAAACCTCGCCTTGCCCCTTTGAACCGATTTTACTAGGGTCCCGCGGTTTCCTACCCGCGAGTTCCCCCAAGATGAGATTCGGTATCGAGTTGCCGCCGCAGCAGCGGGTGTATGGCGGCTTCTTCATCTATTCGTTCTGCATGGGGAGCCTGCCGCCGCGCCTGCCCGATATCCAGCACGCCATGGGGATCGAGGAGGGGGCGCTCGGCCTCGGGCTGATCGGCGCGGCATTGGGCACGCTGATCTCGCTGAGCTTTGCCGGAGCGCTGCTCGACCGCTTCGGCTATCGCCGCGCCATCCTGACGCTTATCCCGTTGTTGGCGCTGGGATACGCCCTCGCCTCGTTCGCCACGGGACCCCTCGCCTTCTTCCTCCTCCTCGTGCCGGTCGGTCTGGTCATCGGCGGCATCGAGATCATCCTCAACCTCGAGGCGGATCGGACCGAGCACATGATCGGGCGCCGCATCATGAACCGCTCGCACGCTTTCTGGAGCTTTGGCTTCTTTTCGGCCGGCATCGTCAGCGCCGGGATCGCGCAGACCGGGCTCAGCGTGCAGTTGCACCTCCTCCTGATGATCCCTGTGGTGGTCGTCGGCGTGGCGCTGCTGCTTGGCCGCTTCACCCCGGCGCCGCACCGTACCGGCGCCTCGACCGAGGAGGCGCCACGTTTTGCCGCGCCCACCCTTGCCATCATGGTGCTGGTGGCGGTGACGCTCTCGGCCATGATCATGGAAGGCGCCGGCATCGACTGGTCGGCGATCTACATGCGGGACGAGTTCCAGGTGTCGCCGTTCCTTGCCGGGTTCGCGGTGGCGCTCGGCGCCTTCACCCAGGCGGTGACGCGGTTCTTCGCCGACCCGTTCGTCGAGCGCTACAGCCCGACGCTGGTGTCGCGCGTGCTGCTCAGCGTGCTCGGGGTCGGCGCGGTGATCGTGTTCTTCTCGCCGGTCGACTGGCTGTCGCTGGTCGGCTTCGGCCTGATGGGAGTGGGCACCTCGGTGATCTTCCCGCTCGCCATGTCGGCAGCTGCGCAGCGCACCGATCGGCCGGCGGCGACCAATGTGGCCTCCTTGGCGCAGATTTCGTTCGTTGCCTTCCTCCTCGGGCCGCCGCTTCTGGGTTATGTTGCCGAACATTTCGGCATCCGCTGGTCGTTCGGTATCGGCATCCCGCTGGTTATTCTAAGCCTGGTTTTCGCCGGGGCGCTGGGCGCCAAGCCGATCCGGCATGAGGTTGATTGATGTTTAGTCTGAAGCCGCATCAGCGGGTCTATGGGATTTTCTTCGTCTTCGCGCTGTCGATGGGGGCACTGCTGAGTCGCCTGCCGGACCTGCAGCGTTCACTCAACCTCACCGAGGGCCAGCTCGGCCTGACGCTGATCGCCATGTCGATCGGCGCCTTGTGCGGCCTCACCTTCTCGAGCCCGCTGATCGAGAAATACGGGGCGCGCACCACCGCCTTCGTTACGGTGTTCGGCGCCTCGACCATGTATGCGATCGTGCCATGGATCCCCTCGGCCATCCTGCTGCTGCCGGTGTTCTTCATCGCCGGGCTGTTTGCCGGGGCGCTCGAGATCAACGTCAACCTCGAGACCGACCGGCACGAAGCCCAGCTCGGCACCCGCATCATGAGCCGGGCGCACGGCATGTGGAGCCTAGGCTTCTTCGTCACCGCGTTCATTTCGGCCGGCGTTCGCCAGGCCGGCGTCTCGGTGCATATGCACACCTTCGTCGCTCTCGTCGTAGTGGTGATCGCCGGCTTCTTCGTCTTTTCCAAGATCGAGAACGCCCCGGCGCGGGCCGACAGCCACGACGGCAAGATGCCGCTTGTCGCGTTCCCCACCATCGGCCTGTTGCCACTCTGCCTGATCGGCGCGGCGCCGCTGCTCGTCGAAGGCGCCGGCATCGACTGGTCGGCGATCTACATGCGTGACGTGTTCGACGTGGCGCCGTTCATCGGCGGGCTGTCGATCACCATCTTCTCGCTGTTCATGGCGCTGGCCCGGCTGTTCATGGATCCGGTAGTCGAGCGCTACAGCCCGCGTGTCGTCGCCGGCGCCCTGCTCGGCATCGCCGCGGTCGGCCTGATCATCGTCGGCTTTGCGCCGCACCCGTTCGTCGCGCTGTTCGGCTTCATGCTGATGGGGCTGGGCTGTTCGTCGGTTTACCCGCTAGCCGTCTCGGCGGCGGCGCAGCGCACCGACCGGCCGGCTTCGGTCAATGTCGCCTCGCTCGGTCAGATGACGTTCGTCGTGTTCTTCCTCGGGCCGCCGCTGCTCGGCTTCGTCGCCGAGAGCTTTGGCATCCGCATGTCGTATTTCGTCTGCGTGCCGCTGATCATTGCGGCGCTGCTGGTGATCCGGGCGCTGTCGGCCAGGCCGACGCCGCTCATCACCGAACCGGAGCCCGCCACGCCCCATGGCTGAACTGCCACCGATCGTCGACCTCCGGCAATCGCCGACGGCGCTTCGGGTGCAACGCGGGGTGATGCGGTTCCTGCGCAACGCCCATGATTTCTGCTGCTACGCCGAGGTGCCGCTCAGCAATGGGCGGCGCGCCGACGTGCTGGCGGTGGGGCCCAAGGGCGAGATCTGGATCGTCGAGATCAAGTCGTCGCTGGTCGACTTCCAGGTCGACCGCAAGTGGCCGAACTACAAGGAATTCTGCGACCGCTTCTTTTTTGCCAAGCCGCCCGAGCTCGACCCCGACATCTTCCCGCAAAGTGAGGGCCTGATGGTCGGCGACGGGCACGATGCGGCGATCCTCCGGATGGCGGAAGAGACGCCGCTGCCGCCGGCGCGGCGCAAGGCCATGCTGCTGAAGCTCACCCGGCTCGGCGCCGATCGCATCCACGTGCTGATGGACCCCAATGACCTCTAGGCACCTGGCCGGGGACCAGGGGGTCACGGTCACCGTGCTGCGCTCGTTCGGCGCCTTCTGCGCCATCGAGGCCGAATGGCGCGAACTGTTCGCCGCGGCCGCGCATCCGACGCCGTTCCTCCGCCATCGCTGGCTGCGACTCTCGTGGTCACTGCGCTGGCGACACTTCCCCAATCGATTGCGGGTGATCCTCGTCCGTCAGCGCGGCGTGCTGATGATGGCCGGCGCGTTCGTGCTCGGCCAGCGGCGACTGAAGCCGCAGTTCGAGTTCCTCGCCTCCGGCACACCGCAATATCACGACCTGCTCTGGCGGCCGTCGGACAGTACCGAATTGCAGGCGGAACTGTTGCTCGATGCACTGCTCCAGGCGACCGTCCTCCAGGCAAAGATCGCCACCCGCTATCTGCGCGATCTCTCCCCGCTGCGGGCGGCCATACGGTCCGCCGGGCTGGAACAGCGCGTCTTGCTCGAGTGGCCGAGCCCCTACGTCGCGCTGGCCGAATATGCGGATTTCCCGAGCTATCTCGGCTCGCTCTCATCCAGTCTCCGCTCGGATCACCAGCGGCGCCTCCGCCGCTTCGCCGATACCGGCGTCGTCTACACAAAGGAGACCGGCGCAGCGGCCAGTGAGGTGGTGCAATGGTGCTTCGACAGCAAACGCAGCTGGCTCGATCGGACGCGCCAGGAGGCCGACTGGCTGAGCAGTGGCTATGTCGACCGCTTCTTCGCGTCGTTCACCGACGGCGAGGACGACGTGCCCGAAACATGGGTGGCATCGCTCCGCAGCGAGGGCCGGATCCTGGCCGCAGCGCTGGTGTTCATCGAGCGCGATGCCGCCTTCTTCTCGAAGATTGCCCATGACCCGGAGTTTGCCAGCCATTCGCCCGGCCGCACGCTGACGCTGCTGCTCATCGAATCGGCGTTCCAGCGCCGGCTGGCCGAGTTCGACCTGGGGGTCGGCGCGCTCGAGTGGAAGCAGCGCCTCAGGCCGACAATGCGTACCTCCACCATTGAGAGTATCCGCCTCAAGTGACCCTGCCGCCGCCGATCGTCATCGTGTTCTTCCTCCATGCGCTGGCGCAGGGCGGCATGTTCAGTCGTATCCCCGACATGCAGCTGGCGCTGGGGTTGAACGAGGCGCAGCTCGGGTTGGCGCTGCTCGGCCAGCCGGCGGGCGCCATCGTCTCGTTCCTGTTCGCCAGCCAGGTGGTCGAGCGGCTCGGCACCCGGGTGATCATCCTCACGACGATTCCCCTCCTCGGGCTGGTGCTGGTCGGCATCGCCCTGGCGCCGAGCCTCGTCGTCATGTGGCTCGGCTTCGCCGTGTTTGGCGCGGTGTTCGCGTTCAGCAACGTCTCGATCAATGTCGAGGCCGACCGGGTGGAAGCCGCCTCGGGTCGGCGGCTGATGAACACCTGCCACGGCATCTGGAGCATCGGGTTGCTCACCGCCTCGCTGATCGGCACGGCGATGCGCGGCGCCAATGTCGCGCCGGCGCTGCACTTTGCCCTCGTCCTCGGACCAGTGCTCGTCGGGATAGCGCTGTTCGCCTGGCCGATGCAGGCGGCGCCGGCGCGTCCGCACAGCGCCACGGTCAAGGGCTTCCGCATCGCGCTGCCGACGCCGATGACGCTGCTGCTGCTCGGTTATGCCATCGGCGCCTCGCTGCTCGAAGGGGGCCTCCGCAACTGGTCGGTGATCTTCATGCGCGACAGTTTCGTCGCCCCCGACTGGATCGATACGCTGACGCTGCCGGCCTTCATGACGGCGCAGTCGATCGGTCGGCTGCTCGCCGACCGCGCCGTGCACCGCTGGGGCCCGGTGGCGCTGGCGCGCGGGCTGACGGTGGTGGCCCTGGTCGGGCTGCTGCTGGTGGTGTTGTCGCCGAACCTGATCGTGGCGCTTTGCGGCTTCACGCTGATCGGCTTCGGGGTCTGCGTGTCGTTCCCACTCTCCGCCTCGGCGGCGGCCCGGCTCGGCGATCGTCCGGCCTCGGAGAATGTCGCGGCGCTGACCATGAGCCAGCAACTGCTGCTGCTCGGTGCGCCAGCGCTGCTGGGCTGGATCGCCAATGTGGCGTCGATCCGCATCACCTTCGCGGTGCTGCTGCCGCCCCTGCTGCTGGCGTTCTATCTGGCGCGGTATCTGGAGCCGCGGAAGGGGTGAGGCTGCCCCCCGCCTGAGAACCTGCTCCGCCGTCATTCCCGCGAAGGCGGGAACCTAGTGGGATGCTGCCACTCGGGTGGAGGTGGACAGATCGCACTGGGTTCCCGCCTTCGCGGGAATGACGGCAGTGGTTGTTGCGCGAGAGCTTACTCGCCGCTCGGTTCGCCGTGCAGCACCGGGGCGCTGCCGGCCTGGGTCTTCATCGGCAGCGGCGGGGTCACCGGCCCGGTACTGGACAGCGTCGCCTTCAGCGCCTCCATCACCGCGATGCGCTGTGCGTCGCTGGGGGCGCTCTGCAGCTGGTGGCTCAGATCGATGATGAAGCTGGCATAGGCGTTGTGCCAGTCGGCGGTGATCTGCGTGAGGTCGACGCGGCGCTCGGCCGGGCGGGCGACGCCGGCGATACCTTCGGCCCGCAGCTCGAAGGCATCGTCGAGCAGCGGCATCAGCACCTGGTCGCCGGCGAGGCCATCGTCGTGCATCAACGCGGCGCGCAGGGCCTTGCGCTCCTCATCCTCGCCATGGGTCAGGAAGATCGCACCATGCGCCGGCAGACGCTTGGTGACCCAGGCGACGAGCTCGGAGTGGTCGGCATGCGCCGAGTAGTTGCCGAGGCTGCGCACCTGCGCCCGCACCGGCACCAGCTCGGAATGGATGCGCACTTCCCTGGCGCCAGACTGGATGATCTGGCCGAGCGTACCGGGCGCCTGGTAGCCGACGAACAGCACGGTGGCGTTGGCGCGCGGCAGGTTGTTCCTGAGATGGTGCTTGATGCGGCCGGCATCGGCCATGCCGGAGGCCGACATGATGATGGCGCCGCCGCGGATCGAGTTGATCGCCTTGCTCTCATCGACGCTTTCGACGATGCGGAAGCGGGAATCGTTGAACAGCTCGTCGGCGCTCAGCTCGACGTCATCGAACATCGCGGCATACTTGCGGTAGACGCCGGTCACCTTGCTGGCCAGCGGGCTGTCGAGGAAGACGAGGCTGGGGCTGATTTCGCCGTTCTTGATCAGGTAGCCGATATCATGCAGCAGCTCCTGGCTGCGCTCGACGGCGAAGGTCGGGATCACCAGGTTGCCGCCACGGGCGAGCGCAGTGTTGATCTCGGTCTTCAGCGCTTCCTGGCGCTGCTTGAGCGTGTAGTCCTCGCGTTCGCGGCCGCCATAGGTCGATTCACTGAGGATGTAGTCGTAGCCGGCCGGCGCGTCGGGCGCCTCCCAGAACACCTTCACGTCCGGGCCGAGATCGCCGGAGAACAGGATGCGGATGGGCTTGCCGTTGCTGTCCTCGACCTCGACTTCGATCGAGGCCGAGCCGAGAATGTGGCCGGCATTCCAGTAGCGGGCCCGCACGCCGGGGCCGGGGGTAATCCATTCCTCGTACTTGAGACCCTTGGTGAGCTTCAGCGCCTGGTTGGCGTCTTCCATGACGTAGAGCGGCTGGAACGGCTCCTCGGCGCGGCGGCTGCGCTTCTTGGTCTCGCGGTCGGCCTCGCTCTCCTGGATGCCGGCGGCATCGGGGAGCAGGTATTCGAGCAGCCCGTTGGTCGGCTCGGTGGCCCAGATCGGCTTGCGATACCCCAGATGGGTCAGCCGCGGCAGCAGACCCGCATGGTCGATATGAGCATGCGTCAACAGCAGGAAATCGATCGCCTTGGGATCGAACGGGAACGGCTTGTAGTTGAGATCGCGGACGGTCTTGTTGCCCTGGAACATGCCGCAATCGACGAGGAACTGCCCTTTGGGGTGCACCACGCGATAGCACGAGCCGGTCACGGTGCCCGACGCCCCGTGGAAGTGTAGCGTGACGGTCATCGTGGCCTCCCGGGCGGACTATCTGATCTCAGTGTGACAGGCTTATTTCGGGGCGCGCTTGGCGAGAATGCGCTGCAGCGTGCGTCGATGCATGTTGAGCCGGCGCGCCGTCTCCGAGACATTGCGGTCGCAAAGCTCATAGACCCGCTGGATATGCTCCCAGCGTACCCGATCGGCCGACATCGGGTTCTCCGGCGGCTCGGGCGGCTTGTTGCCGGTGGCGAGCAGCGCGTTGATCACATCCTCGGCGTCGGCGGGTTTACTCAGGTAATCCACCGCACCGAGCTTCACCGCGGTCACCGCGGTGGCGATATTGCCGTAGCCGGTGAGGACCACCGCACGGGCATCGCCGCGCTTCTGGTGCAAAGCCGCGACCACGTCGAGGCCGTTGCCATCCTCGAGCCGCAGGTCGACCACGGCATAGGCCGGGGGTGCTTCGGAGACGGCGGCGAGGCCGCCGGCCACGGTGTCGGCAATGCGGACATCGAAGCCACGTTTCTGCATGGCCCGCTCGAGGCGGGTCAGGAAGGTCTTGTCGTCATCGACCAGAAGCAGGGTACGGTCGGCCGCAAGGAGTTCATCGACTGTGCTCATCGCCGCCTCATGTAGGGTCTTTTGAGCAAAAGGTCAAAATATGGGCAGGGTGGAGCCACGCTGGCCCACCCACAGACGTCATTCCCGCGTAGGCCGGCACCTAGTGGGATGCTGCAGCGCCAGTGGAGGTTGAGAGATCGCACTGGGTTCCCGCCTGCGCGGGAATGACGCCAGTGTGGGCTGCCGACCAAGTGGTCCCTCATACCTCAGCGATGGCCGCGCGTGGCCAGATCAAGCGGACCCGGGCATGGCCATCTGCCGCCTCGTTCTCGAAGCTGAGCTTGGCGCCGGTGCGCTCGAGCAGGGTCTTGGAGATGAAGATGCCGAGGCCCAGCCCGCCCGGCTCGCCATCGTCGGCGTTGCGCGGCCGTGTGGTGAGATAGGGCTCGCCCAGCCGGGTGATGAGGTCGGACGGGAAACCCGGACCATCGTCGGTGATGGTCACGGTCAGCGCCTGCTTGTCCCAGCTGGCCTCGACCAGCACGGCGCGCTCGGCAAACTGCGCAGCGTTGTCGATGAGATTGCCGAGCCCATAGAGCAGCCCGGCATTGCGGCGGATCACCGGCTCGCTGCCATTGCCCGCGCCGGTCCGCACCGAGATCACCTTGCCGCCGCCTTCGAGCGGCTTGACCACTTCGGCGAGCAGCGCCGAAACCGGCACGGCGGCGAACGGGTCGCCCGGCGTATCGCGCAGACTCCTGAGCTTGCCCAGGATTTCGCGGCAGCGCGCCGCCTGCGACATGATCAGCTCGATATCCTCGCGCACCGGCCCTTCCGGCACCTCGTCGCGGATCTCGCGCGCCGCCAGCGCGATGGTGGAAAGCGGGGTGCCGAGCTCATGCGCCGCTGCTGCCGCGAGACCATCGAGGGCGCTCAGTTGCTCGTGCCGCGACAGCGCCAGTTCGGTGGCTGCCAGCGCATCGGCGAGCTGACGCGCCTCGTGCGCCACCCGGTTGGTATAGGCCGCGATGAAGATGGTGCCACAGAGGATCGAGACCCAGATGCCGATGACATAGACCCGGTCGAAGACGATGCGTGAATCCGGGTCCCACGGCAGGTCCATGTGATAGACCGAGAGCAGCGTGGCGAGTGCGATGGCGAGCGCTGCGAGGATCACCGTCGAGCGCTGCGGCAGGGTCGTCGCCGACACCGAGACCGGCGCCAGCAGCAGCAGCGAGAACGGGTTCTGCAGCCCGCCGGTCAGCGCCAGCAGCGACGCCAGCTGGCACAGGTCGAAACTCAGATGCACCGTCGCGACGGTAGCGGTCGTCCGATAACCCTCGCCGAGCCGGAAGATCACCCACAGGTTGAGCAGCACCGACAGCCCGATCAGCATCAGGCATTCGGTCAAGGGCAGCGGAAAGTTGAGCCCGAACTGCACGAACAGCACACCGACCGTCTGCCCGACGATCGCCAGCCAGCGCAGTCCGACCAGCGTCGCCAGCCTGAGGGGCCGCCAATTGCCCGGCAGGATTGCCGATGTGTCCGCCAATGCCATGGAATCATCCTTTCCAGGCACGTGATTTCGGCCCGCATGGGAAGTCTAGCATGGCATTTCAAGGGCAAAAAAGCGTGAGCGAAACGCTTGACCCCCAGTCCGATGGGACCACATCGAAGCAGTTCGTGACTGGGAGAAAGTCCAATGCACACTGCGATTATCAAACCGCAATGGGGCCCGCTGACCATCGCTTTGATGGTCCTGGGCTTCGTTCTCTGGTGGCCGCTCGGCCTCGCCATCCTCGCCTACATCCTGTGGGGCGAGATGTTCGGCGGCTCGGCGGAAAAGGCTCAGGGGTTCGTCAACCGATCCCGCAACTGGGCCGAAAACTGCGGCCCCCGCGCCAACGGGTTCCGTCACCACGGCTTCCGCAACTCAAGCGGCAATGCCGCCTTCGACGACTACCGCGCCGAGCAGCTCAAGCGCCTCGAAGAGGAACGCCGCCGGCTCGATGAAGAGATCAATGCCTTCCACGAGTACATGCGCAACCTCCGCATGGCCAAGGATCGCGAAGAGTTCGACCGCTTCATGCGCGACAAGAACGGCAGCCGCCCGAACTATGGCGGCGACCAGAATAACGGGACGAACGTCTAGTTCTCCCGTCCCCCTCCTCCTGACGACTGCGCCCCTTTCGAGGGGCGTTTTTTTGTCGTCAGCGTTTCACCTCGAATCGGCGATGATCAGCCGCATGAACTTCCTGTTCCCCGCCAAGGCGCCCAAGGTGCCGGCCGCGACCACCCTCGTCATCGACGGCGAGCCGGTGGAGATCGCGGTGAAGGTGAGCCCGCGGGCCAAGAGCTACCGGCTGACCGTGCCGCATCACGGCAATCCGGTGCTGACCCTGCCGCGGACCGGCCGCTGGCCCGAGGCGGAGGGCTTTCTCAACCGGCATCGCGGCTGGCTGGCGGCCCGGCTGAAGCGCAGCGCTCCACGCACCGCCTTCGCCGATGGCGAAGTGCTGCCGCTGCGCGGCGTACCGCATCGTATCCACGCGACGGGCCGGCTGCGCGGCCGGGTCGAGGTGTCGGAGATCGACGGCGAACTGTCGCTGCTGGTGCCGGGCGAGGCCGCGCATATCCCGCGCCGACTGACCGAATGGCTGAAGACGCAAGCGCAGCGCGACCTCGCCGAACGTTCGGACATCCATGCGGCGACGCTGGGCGTCGAAGTGAAATCGGTGTCGATGCGCAGCCAGGCGACCCGATGGGGCTCGTGCTCCTCGTCAGGCCGGCTCAACTACAACTGGCGGCTGATCCTCGCGCCGCCCTTCGTGCTGGACTATGTGGCGGCGCACGAAGTCGCGCACCTCGTCCACATGAACCACTCGCCGAACTTCTGGAAGGCGGTCGAGAAAGCCCTGCCCGACATGACCAAAGGCAAGGCCTGGCTCAAGGCACACGGCAAGGTGCTGATGGGCTACGGGCTGGAGTAGTCCTTCCCTTCTCCCCTCAGGGGAGAAGGTGGCCGAAGGCCGGTTGAGGGGTGAAGCGGCGCAACGCGCGCTCGCTGAAAAGCTGAACCCCTCACCCTAGTTCCGCTACGGACCTGCCGGTCCTAGCTGCACTACCCTCTCCCCTCAGGGGAGAGGGGCAAAGGGGGCCAATCCCTCAGATCAAATATGGATCGCGCCGTCGCCGCACATCAGTGCGGCTTCCTTCACCGCTTCCGACAGTGTCGGATGCGCATGGGTGGTGCGGCCGAGGTCTTCGGCGGAGCCGGAGAACTCCATCAGCACGACGATCTCGTGGATCATCTCGCCGGCGTTCTTGGCGATGATCTGGGCGCCGAGCACCCGGTCGGTGGCGACATCGGCGAGGATCTTCACATAGCCCTGCGTCGCCAGCATCGCCTTGGCGCGGCCATTGGCGGTGAAGGGGAACTTGCCGGCCTTGTACTCGATGCCGGCCGCCTTCAGCTCGTCCTCGGACTTGCCGACCCAGGCGACTTCCGGGCTCGTGTACATCACCGAAGGGATGGTGCCGTAGTTCACATGCGGCTGCTGGCCGGCGATGATCTCGGCCACCGCGTGCCCTTCGTCCATTGCCTTGTGCGCCAGCATGGCGCCCGCCACCACATCGCCGATGGCATAGATGCCCGGCACGTTGGTCTTGAACTGCGCGTCGGTGCGGACCCGGCCACGCTCGTCGAGCGCCACGCCGGCACCCTCGAGCCCGAGGCCTTCCGTGAACGGCTTGCGGCCGACCGCCACCAGCACCGCATCGGCTTCGGCGAAGCTCGCCTCGCCACCGCCTGCCGGCTCGAGCCGGGCGCGGACCGAACCGTCGCCCAGCTTCTCGATCGCCGTCACCTTGGTCGAGAGCTTGAACTCCATGCCCTGCTTCTGCAGGTTCCGCTGCGTCTGGCGTGCCGCCTCGCTGTCGAGGCCGGGGAGGATTCGGTCGAGGAACTCGA
The DNA here is from genome assembly GCF_058806655.1 of Devosia sp. GW821-FHT12F11. Classification (NCBI taxonomy): domain Bacteria; kingdom Pseudomonadati; phylum Pseudomonadota; class Alphaproteobacteria; order Hyphomicrobiales; family Devosiaceae; genus Devosia; species Devosia sp. GW821-FHT12F11. Next base: position 657,328 of record NZ_JBXAPX010000001.1, on the reverse strand, counting down.
CCACCTGCACCTTGGAACCAAGCCGGCCCCAGACCGAACCGAGCTCCAGGCCGATGATGCCGCCGCCGATCACCAGCAGGCGCTTGGGCACTTCCTGGAATGCCAGCGCGCCGGTCGAGGACACCACCTTGTTCTCGTCGATCTCGATGCCCGGCAGGCTGATCGGCACCGAGCCGGTGGCGATCAGGATGTTTTTGGTTTCGATGGTGGTGGGGGCGCCGCTCTCCGGCGTCACCAGTACCTTGCCCTCGGCGGGGATCGAGCCGGTGCCGCGGAAGGTGGTGATCTTGTTCTTCTTGAACAGGAACTCGATGCCCGAGACGTTGGCGGTAACGGTGTCGTCCTTGTGCGCCAGCATCTGCTTCAAATTCAGCTGCGGGGTCACGTCGATGCCGAACTGGCGGAACTGATGGCCGGCTTCCTCGAACAGTTCCGAGGCATGCAGCAGGGCCTTGCTCGGAATGCAGCCGATGTTGAGGCAGGTACCGCCGAAGGTCGGCCACTTCTCGACCACCGCGACTTTCATGCCGAGCTGTGCCGCCCGGATTGCCGCGACGTATCCACCCGGGCCGGAGCCGATTACGGTGAGGTCGAAAGTGTCCGCCATGATGTCTCCGAGAGGCTCAAACGGCGCCTGGGGAGTGGCGCCCGCGCTGCCGATATAGGACTGCCAAACGGGTTAAACTACCCGCCGTTAGGAGGGAACCCCTGTCGCGAGCGAGCCATGCGAAATGCGCATGATTCGATGGCCCGCCGGCGTTCGGCCGCCCATGGTCGACCGACATCGACGTCAGGGCGCTGCCGCCCGGCCGCCGGTTACCGCGAGGGTCGTGCCGGTGACATAGGCGGCATCGTCGGAGAGCAGCCACAGGATGGCGTTGGCCACCTCCTCGGCGGTGCCGACGCGGCCGAGCGGCACGCTGGGCGCCAGCTGCTGCGCCCGGTCGGGCACGCCGCCGGTGGCGTGGAATTCGGTGTCGATCACCCCCGGCCGGACGCCGTTGACGCGGATGCCCTCCGCCGCCACTTCGAGGGCGAGGCCGACGGTGAAGGTGTCGATGGCGCCCTTGCTCGCCGCATAGTCGACATAGACGCCGGGCGCGCCGAGCTTGGCGGCGGCCGAGCTGACATTGACGATGCCACCGCCTTTGCCGCCGTGCCTGGTCGACATCCGCCTGACCGCGGCGCCGGCACAGAGAATCGAGCCGCTGACGTTGACCGCGAAGATGCGGGCGATCCGCTCGGCATCCATCGCATCGACGCGCGACGAGGTGGCGATGGTGCCGGCATTGTTGACCAGACCCGCGACCCGGCCCAGGCGGTCGGCGGCGCGGAAGATGTGCTCGACATCCTCGGCGATGCTGACGTCGCCGCGCACCGCCACCGCTTCGCCGCCGCGCGAATGGATCTGGGCGCACACCGCCTCGGCGGCCGCGACATTGCCGGCATAGTTCACCACCACGCCATAACCGCGCGTGGCGGCAAGCTGGCACACGGCTGCCCCGATGCCGCGGCTGCCGCCGGTGACGACAAGTACTTTATCGGACATGAGGTCCCTCCCTTGCGAGGGACTGTACGGCCCAAGCCACGAATGCAAAAGGCGGAACCTCATGTCCCGCCTTGCAACTTTGGGTCGATGTCGTTCGGGGTCAGTTGCCGCCGAAGATGTCGCCGAGCAGGTCGACCAGGGTGCGGCGCGGGCGCTCGGCCTGCGGCTGTTCCATCGGCTGCAGCGGCTGCTGTTCGAGGCCCGGCTGAGTCATGGCGCCCGGCAGTTCGGCCACCGGAATGCCTTCATGGGCCTTGGTCATGAACTGGCTCCAGATCTCGACCGGCACGTTGCCGCCCGAGAGCTTGGTGCCGACATCGTCGTCGTTACCGAGCCAGACGCCCGCCACCATGCGCGAGGTATAGCCGACGAACAGCGCGTCACGAGCCTTCTGCGAGGTGCCGGTCTTGCCGGCCATCGGCCAGCCGTTGAGCTGGGCCCGCTTGCCGGTGCCGATCTCGACCGCGGCGTGCAGCATGTCGTTCATCTCGGCGACGATATTGGGCTCGATCACCCGGCCCGGGCCGGCGGCCACGGCGTCGTAGAGCACCTTGCCGTCGGCGGTTTCGATGCGGGTGATGACGTTGGCGATGACGCCGATGCCGCCATTGGCGAACGGCGCATAGGCCGCCGTCAACTCGAGCAGCGAGACTTCCTGGGTGCCGAGCGCGATCGAGGGCACCGCCTGCAGCGGCGAGGAAATGCCCATGCGCATCGCGGCTTCCACCACCTTGTCGGGGCCGACATCGTTGGCGAGCAGCGCCGAGACAGTGTTGCGCGACAGCGCCAGCGCCTGGCGCAGGGTCATGTCGCCGCCATACTTGCCATCGGCGTTAGAGGGCTGCCAGCCATTGATATCGATCGGGCCGTCGGTGGCGATGGTGTCAGGCGTGTAGCCCTTCTCCATGCCGGCGAGATAGACGAACGGCTTGAAGGTCGAGCCGGGCTGGCGGCGCGCCGTGACGGCCCGGTTGTACTGGCTGGCCTGGTAGTCGACGCCGCCGACCAGCGCCCGCACCGATCCGTCGACATCCATGGCGACGAGGGCGCCCTGGGTGAAGGCCTTCTCCTTGCCATACTTGGCGACGGCTTCCTTGACCACGAACTCGGCCTCCTTCTGGAGATCCCAGTTGATGGTGGTGTGGACGATCACGTCCTGCTTCACTTCGCCCAGATAGGCGGTCATCAGGCTTTCGACCCAGTCGGCGACATAGGATTCGCCGCCCACCACCTTGGTGCGCACCGTCTGGTTGGGGTCGATCGCCGCGGCCTTGCTCTCAGCCGGGGTGATGTAGCCTTCCTTGGCCATGGCGGCGAGCACCAGGGACTGGCGGGCCTTCACCGCATCGGCATTGCCCTTGGGGTTGAGGCGCGACGGCGCCTGCAGCGAGCCGGCGAGCATCGCCGCTTCACCCAGCGACAGGTTGCGCGCCGATTTGCCGAAATAGCGCTGCGACGCGGCCTCGATGCCGTAGGACTCGTGGCCGAAGAACATGCGGTTGAGGTAGAGATCGAGGATATCGTCCTTGGAATAGTTCTGCTCCAGCCACACCGCGAGCAGCGCTTCCTGCACCTTGCGGCCGAGCGTCTGGTCGGGGGTGAGAAAGAGGTTCTTGGCCACCTGCTGGGTGATGGTCGAGGCGCCACGGGTCACTTCACCCGCCTGCACGCTTTCGAGCGCCACCGAGACGAGGCCGAGCACGTCGATGCCGAAATGGTCGTAGAAGCGCCGGTCTTCGATGGCGACGAAGGCGGCTGGCACATAATACGGCAACTCGCGCAGCGACACGGCCTCGCCGCCGGTCTTGCCGCGGTTGGAGATCAGCTGCCCGTTGGCGGCGACGATGCGGATATTGGCGGCCCGGTCCGGCACCTTCCAGGTGTCCGCCGATGGCAGCTGCACGGCGTAGTAGACCACCACCGCACCAGCGGCGAGAGCGCCCCAGATGCCCAGGATGAACAGCCACGAGATCAGCTTCCAGATGACCCCGAACAGGGTTATCGGGCGACGTTCACGGCGGCCACGGGACTTTTTCGGCTTGGGGGCACGACCGCGCGGAGTTTTGCCGCGGGGCGCGCGCTCCTGCCGCTCGTCGTCGACATGGATGTCGCCGTCGGAAAAGCCCGGCTCGATGCGGGCGCCGCGCGCCACCTTCTTCGCCGGCGCCGATCGCTCGGAACGCGTGCCCTTCTTGGGCGTGGCGCCGACGCGATCATCAGGCGAAACGTGAAAATCCATAAACAGGGCCCCGGCATTCTTCTTGCGCATGGCGTGTGTCCGGCGGCCGGTTCCCTTTGAGGGGCGGCATGCGGACGCCATCGGGCATCCGACCGTCTCGCCAAGCCCAAGCCAACCCGAAAAATCCGGGCCTTCGACCAGCGCGGTCCCCATCGCTATCCAAGTTAAATGTGGCCGGTTTATGTGGACTTAAGCGAGCTGACGAAGTGGTGTTGCGGGTGAGTGACAGCGTTCCGCTCAGCCGGCCGACAGCAGGTCGCCGGCTTTCAGCCGAGCCACGTCGCGCAGGGGCGGGGCGCCGAAAGTACGGGCGTATTCGCGGCTGAACTGGCTGGGGCTGTCATAGCCGACGCGGTGACCGGCAGTCGCCGCATCGAGCGCTTCGGACAGCATCAACCGCCGCGCCTCCTGCAGCCGCAGCTGCTTCTGGTATTGCAGCGGGCTCATCGCCGTAACCGCCTTGAAGTGCAGATGCAGCGCCGAGGGGCTCATCCGCGCTTCCGCCGCCACCGTCTCGATGGCGAAGGCGTCGCGATAGTTGAGCTTGATCCAGCCGATGGCGCGGTTCACCTGCTGCAGCCGGCTCTCGGCCAGCGCGATCTGCTGCAGCTTGGTCGCCTGGTCGGAGCGCAGCAAGCGGTAGAGGATTTCGCGCTTCAGCATCGGCCCCAGCACGGCGAGGTCTTCCGGCCGTTCGAGCAGTTTCACCAGCCGGATCGCCGCGTCGAGCAGTTCGGGCATGATCGGGCTCACCGCGACGCTTGGTTCGGCCTCGGCCGCGGCTGCCGTCACCCCGCCGACCTCGATCAGCAGGGCAGCGATCTCAGCAGCATCAAGTTCCAGCTTCACGCACAGATACGGCGCCTCGGGCGTCGCCTCGACCACCTGGCCGATGACAGGCGTATCGACCGAGACGACGAGGAAGTTCGATGCGTCGTAGTTGAGCACCCGGTCGCCGGCGATCACCCGCTTCCTGCCCTGAGCCACAATGCACAGCGCGGGATGGTGCACGGCATGCATCGGCTCGGACGGATGCGAAATCCGGACCAGCGACATGCCCTCGATCGGCGTTGCCTGAATCCCGTCCGTGCTTGCGAACTGTGCAATCAGACTCTTGAGCTCATCCATGCGATCCATGGCGAATTCCTTCATTCTTCGTGCAACCTACATAGCAGCTCGTGCTGGCGAGTCACGCTTCATCACGAAGTTTTGGAGGATCGTGCAATCACTGTGGAGGATCGGTCTACCGCTTCCGGGCCTCTGTGAGCGATATAGCTGTCACCGCGAGACGCAACAAAGTCTGCGGCAGAAAGCGAGGACCTAAATGAACATCGATCTTTCCAGCATCGCCCGGCGCCTGCAGCCCGCGGCTATCCTCGCCATCACCAGCAAGCTTCTGAAGCCGGTGAATACCCAGCCGCGGCGGCCACGCCGTGAGCGGCGGAGCATGAATGGCTAAGGGTCGGTTGGTTGCGATGCTTGCCGGCGTGGCGCTTGTCGCCGCGCTCGCCTTCGTCGCCGTCACCACGCTTGGCCTGCCGTAACGCGCCTGCAGGACGTACAGACCTCCTGAGGCCAGGCGGGCCGGCCCGCTTCCTCCAGCACGGAGTTTCACCAATGGGCACCAGACACGACTACACCGGCCTATGGGTCACCGAAGATGGCGAAATCCGCCAGGCCCTCCTCCCCAATGGCCGCTACATCGAAGCACGCGGCCACCTCAAAGCCGCCTATCAGGGCAATTACCGGATCGTCGGCAACCACATCGAGTACCAGGACGACACGGGCTTGGTGGCTGACGGCGACTTCATTGCCGGAGTGCTGCACCACGCCGGCATGGTGATGTACGCCCGCGACTGACCGGCGGGCGTCGTCGCCTGACTAGAACGGAAAAGGGCCCGCCAGACAGCGGGCCCTTTTTGTTGTTCGGTCGAACACGCTAGAGAGCTTTCAGGAAAGGTGGCAGACTCTTCCGGTTCGAACGCATCACAAAATCAATGACTTAAATCCTCTCGCCGTTTCACTTGAACGGTGAAAGAATCGGTAGCGCACGTGGGGGGACCTACTTCTGGTCCCAACCGACGATCACGCCGTCTTCCAGCGTGACCTTGTCGCGGTAGCGGTTGGCGGCGACCGGGCGGTATTTGAAGACCTGCTTGATCTTGGTCTTCATCACCTTTTCCTCGATCGAGGCCGGCTCGCCCCAGCTGTCGCGCAACTGCTCGGCGGTCATCCCCTGCCAGATGGTCCTGGTGATCAGGGCATCGACCAGTTTCTCGTCGCCACCATATTTCTGCAGCAGCCGGCTGTAGCGGCTGCGCTTGGCCAGCGCGAAGGCGGCGAAACAGAGCACCGCAACGGCGACGACGATCAGGATGCCCGCGACGACCCATTCCATCGCCGAGGTCCCTACCGGAGCGCGATCAGGAAAGAAGGGCGATGCAACGCAGCGTCCTCCCTTACACGTCGAGGTTGGCGACGCTCAGCGCGTTGTCCTGGATGAAGTCGCGACGCGGTTCGACCAGGTCGCCCATCAGGTTGGAGAACAGCCGATCATGGTCGTCGCTTTCCTTGATCTGCACCTGCAGCAGGGTGCGGGCGTTCGGATCGAGCGTCGTTTCCCACAGCTGGCCCGGGTTCATTTCGCCCAGGCCCTTATAGCGCTGCAGCGAGATGCCCTTGCGGCCGACGGTGTTGATGGCGCCGAACAGCGATGACGGGCCGTAGATCTCGAAGCTCTGGTCCTTGCGGGTGAGCTTGGCGACGCCGCCATAGAGATCGGACAGCTTGTCGACCGTGGCGCGGACCTTTCGGGCATCGGCGCTGGCGAGCAGTTGCGCATCGATGGCGTGGCTTTCGGTAACGCCACGGATGGTGCGGGTGAAGATCAACCCGCCCTGGCCATCGGAGACACCGCTCCAGCCGCGCTCCACCTCATCGGCGAGCCGGTCGAGCCGGCGCACCACGCGCTCGATCACCGTCGCGGTGCGCTCCGGATCGAGCAGCGCCTCGGCATCGAGGCCGCCGACGATCGCCGCCTGCTCGATCAGCGAGCGGTTGTAGCGGGTATTCACCCCCTCGATGGCGTGCACGATTTCGCGCGCCTGGCGGACGATCGAGAGCAGGTCTTCGCCGGCATGCTCGACCCCGTCCCGGGTCCTCAGCACGGCGTCGTCAGTGCCGGTGTCGATCAGGTAGTCCTCGAGCGCCCGCTCGTCCTTGAGGTACTGCTCGGACGAGCCGCGCTTGATCTTGTAGAGCGGCGGCTGGGCGATATAGACGTGACCACGGTCGATCAGCTCGCGCATCTGCCGGTAGAAGAAGGTCAAGAGCAGGGTGCGGATATGGGCGCCGTCGACGTCGGCGTCCGTCATGATGATGATCTTGTGGTAGCGCAGCTTGTCCGGGTTGAACTCTTCGCGGCCGATCGAGGTGCCGAGCGCCATCACCAGGTTGCCGATCTGCTCGGACCCCAGCATGCGATCGAAGCGGGCCCGCTCGACGTTGAGGATCTTGCCGCGCAACGGCAGCACCGCCTGGGTGTAGCGGTCGCGCCCCTGCGAAGCGGAGCCACCGGCGGAATCACCCTCGACGAGGAAGATTTCCGACTTGGCGGGATCCTTCTCCGAGCAATCCTTGAGCTTGCCGGCGAGGAAGTTGACGTCGAGCGCCGACTTGCGGCGGGTGAGTTCGCGCGCCTTGCGGGCGGCTTCACGCGCAGCGGCGGCTTCCGCCACCTTGCCGACCACCGACTTGGCCTCGGCCGGGTGTTCTTCCAGCCATTGCTGCAGCTTGTCGTTGACGCCGTTCTCGACCACCGGACGCACCTCGGACGAGACCAGCTTGTCCTTGGTCTGGCTCGAGAATTTCGGGTCGGGCACCTTTACCGAGAGCACGCAGGTCAGGCCCTCGCGGATGTCGTCACCCGAGACCTCGACCTTCTCGCGCTTCAGGATGCCGCTCTCCTCGGCATATTTGGTGACCTGCCGGGTGAGCGCCGCACGCAGGCCCGCCAGGTGCGTGCCGCCATCGCGCTGCGGGATGTTGTTGGTGAAGCACAGCACGTTCTCGTGGTAGCTGTCGTTCCACCACATCGCGACTTCGACGGTGATGCCGTCGCGCTCGGATGACAGCATGATCGGCGCGCTGATCAGCGGCGTCTTGGCGTTGTCGAGATAGCGCACGAAGGCTTCCAGCCCGCCCTCGTAGTGGAGCTCGATCTCCACCGGCTCGGGATGGCGCAGGTCGCGCAGGATGATGCGGACGCCGGAATTGAGGAAGGCGAGCTCGCGCAGCCGGTGCTCCAGCGTCTTGAAGTCGAACTCCACCATGGTGAAGGTTTCGGACGAGGGCAGGAAGGTAACCAGCGTGCCCGAGCGGCCTTCATAGGTGCCCGGCTGGTGGTTGGGCACATAGGTGCCGACCTGCTTCAGCGGCGCCACCGCGTCGCCATGCGAGAACTCCATCTCGTGGATCTCGCCGTCGCGCCGGATATTGAGCTTCAGCGATACCGACAGCGCGTTGACCACCGAGACGCCCACGCCGTGCAGGCCGCCCGACACCTTGTAGGAGTTCTGGTCGAACTTCCCGCCGGCATGCAGCTGGGTCATGATGACCTCGGCCGCCGAGACGCCCTCTTCGGCGTGGATCCCGGTCGGGATGCCGCGGCCATTGTCGTTGACCGAGACCGAGCCGTCGGCATTGAGCTGCACGGTCACGAGATCGGCGTGGCCCGCCAACGCCTCATCGATGGCGTTGTCGACCACCTCATAGACCATGTGGTGCAGGCCCGAGCCGTCATCGGTGTCGCCGATATACATGCCAGGGCGTTTGCGCACGGCATCGAGGCCCTTCAGGACCTTGATGGAATCGGCGCCATATTCGTTCGGATCGGAGGGGGTCTCGGAGGTGCTCAAGGGGGTCCCGAATCAGGTCAGCAGGTCCGCTGGAATCGGTCTAGCGGATCGGGTGCTCATACCCAAGGGAAATGGCTATTTTTAGCCCGTTTTACAAGGCTTAGGGCTGGGTTGTGGATGGCTTCCGCGCCATCGGAGACCCATCACCTCCAACCGGTGAAAAATCGAAGCTGCCGAGCGCTTGCTGCCCGGCCTACTCCGGCTCGCGCGCCAATCGTCCATCCTTGACGATCACCCGCTGCGCACCATCGGCCAGCGCCTCGAACAGCATGGGATCGGTGCCGGTCATGAAACACTGGGTGCCGAGGCTGTCGAGGGCGGCGAACAGGGCGGCGCGGCGGCCCGGGTCGAGATGCGCCGCCACCTCATCGAGCAAGAGGAACGGCGCGATGCCGGCCGAGCGCTTGACCAGCCGGGCATGGGCGAGGATCAACCCGATCAGCAGCGCCTTCTGCTCGCCGGTGGAGCCGAGCGCGGCCGGCATGTCCTTTTGGGCGTGGCGCACTTCGAGGTCGATGCGGTGCGGGCCAACCAGGGTGCGCCCGGCGGCGCGATCGAGGTTGCGGTTCGACCGCCACAGCGCCCTGAGATCGGCTTCGAGGGAGGCCGATGACTGAGCCTCGTGCCGGTCCTCGAACAGCGGCGTCAGCGCCAGCCGGGCCGCGGGAAAGTTGGCCTCGTCGACCCCCGCCGCGATCAGCGCCTGCAAGTCGCCGAGGCTGTCGGCGCGGGCAAAATGCACCGCCGCCGCTGCCGCCGCCATCTGCGCTTCGACGGCGTCGATCCAGATCGGGTCGGCGTCCTCGTCGAGCAGCCGGTTGCGCTGCCGCATGGTCTTTTCGAAATCCGATACCTGGGCCGAATGGCCGGGGAGCAGCGTCGTCACCAGCCGATCGAGGAAGCGCCGGCGCTCGCTCGCCGGGCCGGTGAACAGCCCATCCATTGCCGGGGTCAGCCAGAGCACGCGGAGGTAGGCGCTCATCTCTTCGATGGTGCGGGCGTTCGCGCCATTGATGCGCACCCGCCGCCCACCCTCCGGGCCGCCGGCGCCGGTGCCGATATCGACCGGCCCCTGAGGCGTTTCGACCGTTGCCGCCACGGCCCAGAGCCCATCAGAGCCCTGCGCCGCGACATCCTCGAACGGCGCGCCACGCAGGCCGCGGCCCGGCGACAGCAGCGACACGGCTTCGAGCAGGTTGGTCTTTCCCGCGCCGTTCGAGCCGACCAGCACCAGATGCCGCCCGTCGAGGTCGAGTGCCGCCGACGCGTAGTTGCGGAAGTGGGAGAGGCGGAGCCGGGAGATGTAGCGAGAAGGCATCATGAGCGAATGGTGAGTAGCCAATAGCGAGCAGGGAAAGAAACCCTATTCGCTACTCGCCACTCGCTATTCGCTCGTCTGGTCACACCCGCATCGGCATCAGCACGTAGAGCGCCTTGGCGTCGCCGTCCTCACGCACCAGCGTCGGCGAGCCGGCGTCGTTGAACAGGAAGACGGCGTTTTCCGAGCGGATCTGGCCGATGATGTCGAGGAGGTAGCGGGCGTTGAAGCCGATCTCGAAACCCTCGGGCTCGAACTCGACGGCCAGCTCTTCGCTTGCCGTGCCATGGTCGGGGTTGGTGACGCTGAGCTCGAGTTGGCCTTCCTTCATCGACAGCTTCACCGCCTTGCCGCCGCGATCCGACGCGATGGTCGAAACGCGATCCACCGCCGTGGCGAAGGTCTGCTTGTCGACATTCATCTGCTTGTCGTTGTTCTTGGGCGTCACCCGGTCATAGTCGGGGAAGGTGCCCTCGATCAGCTTCGAAAGCAGCACCACGCCGCCCAGGGTGAAGCGGATCTTGGTGTCGGAAAGTTCGACCTCGACCTCGCCTTCGGCGCCTTCGAGCAGCTTCTGCACTTCCGACACGGTCTTCTTGGGCACGATGATGCCCGGCATGCCCTTGGCGCCGGCGGGTGCGTCGGCCTCGGCGCGCGCCATGCGGTGCCCGTCGGTGGCGACGGCGCGCAGCGTCGGGGTGCCGCCGACATCCAGCATGTGCATGTAGATGCCGTTGAGGTAGTAGCGCGTCTCCTCGTTGGAGATGGCGAACTGGGTGCGCTCGATCAGTTCGCGCAGCGTCGGCGCGGGTATCGAGAAGGTGTGAGTGAAGGTGCCGGACTTCAGGTCCGGGAAGCTGTCGGGCGACAGGCAGGCGAGGTGGAAGCGCGAGCGGCCGGAGGTGACCAGCAACTGCTCGGCGCCTTCGTTCTCGAGCCGCACTTCGGCGCCGTCCGAGAGTTTCCTGACGATTTCGTAGAGCGTGTGCGCAGGCACCGTGGTGGTGCCGGCCTGGCCGACCATCGCCGGAACGCTTTCGGTGACCTCGATATCGAGGTCGGTGGCGCGCAGGTCGAGCTTGCCGTCGGAGGCCTTGAGCAGCACGTTGGCGAGAATGGGGTAGGTATTGCGGCGCTCCACCACTCGGTGGACGTGCCCCAGAGACTTGAGCAGATGGTTGCGCTCGAGAGTGACTTTCATAAACCCAAAACCCCTACCCCAGACAGTCCGTGCCCGGTCAAAACCCGGCAAAACCAAGCGGAAACCGGGCTGCGACATTACAATTCAAGGGGCAAAAGGCAAGGGCGCGCAGGGCCGCAGGCCAGCTATCCCTAGAGAAAATGCGTGCGGGGTGCGGCTCTCGCCGCCGGTCAGCGTTTCTCGCCGTTGAGCGCCCGTTCCATTGCCTCGAGGCGCCGTTCGGCGTCCTCGGCATCGAGGCGCGCCAGCATCTCGTGCCAGGCCCGGTCGGGCGGCAGCGGCTGGGCTGCAGGACGCGCCCCCAGATCGAGGCGCTTCAGACCTTTTCTGATCCGCAGCAACAGCCGCGGAGTTCTCGAACGCGATACCGGCAACGCTACTAACCTACCAAGAGACCCTACTGGGTCAGAACTCAAACAGCCGCCGAATGGTTCGGCCGGCGGCGCCCCCTCCCAGAGGAGAGGGCCTCAAATCTCATTCTTCGAGCATGCGCTTGAGGAGCTCGATCTCCTGCGCCAGTTCGCCGTCGTCCTTGATCATCTGCTCGACCTTGCGGACCGAGTGCAGCACCGTGGTGTGGTCGCGGCCGCCGAAGCGCCGGCCGATTTCCGGCAGCGAGCGCGAGGTCAGGGCCTTGGCCAGATACATGGCGATCTGGCGCGGGCGGACCACGTCGCGCGAGCGGCGCGAGGAGAGCAGGTCGTTGCGCGGCACCTTGTAGTGGCGCGACACGATCCTGAGAATGTCTTCAATACGGACGCGGCGGGCATCGCGCTGGCGCACCAGGTCGGCCAGCGTGCGCTCGGCCAGCGCCACGGTGATCGGCTCCTTGGTCAGCTGGTTGGCGGCCAGCAGGCGGTTGACCGCCCCGTCGAGGTCGCGGCCGTGGCTCACCACGACGCGCGCCACATAGTCCAGCACCGCCGGCGCAAAATGCGCATCGGAGAAGCGGGAGACCGCCTGCTCGGCGCGCCGGGTGACGATGGCGCGACGGAGGTCGAGATCGAACGAGTTGATCGGCACCACCAGCCCGCCCGAAAGGCGCGAGCGGACGCGCTCATCGAGCATTTCGAGGTCGCGCGGCGGCGCATCGCCGGCCACCACCACCTGCTTGGCGCCGGTCAGCAGCGTGCCCAGCGTGTGGCCGAATTCGGTGGCGGATTTGCCCTGCAGGAACTGCATGTCGTCGATCAGCAACAAGTCGACGCGGCGGAGCCACTCCTTGAAGCCGAGCGCCGACTGGCGCTGCACGGCAGTGATGAAGTGGTACATGAAATGGTCGGCCGTCAGGTAGACGATGTTCCGGCCCGGCTCAGCCGCCCCGGCAGCCCAGGCGATGGCGTTGAGCAGGTGGGATTTGCCGAGGCCAACGCTCGAATGGATGTAGATCGGGTTGAAGCTGACAGTGTTGTTGGCGGCCGCATGGGCCACCTGTTTGGCCACTTGCAGCGCCATCTCGTTGGCGGAGCCGACGACGAAGCTGTCGAAAGTCATCTTGGGATCGAGCGCCGAGCCCGACAGCGCGTCGCCACGCGGCGCCGGCGCTGCGGCCACCGGCTCACGCATGGTGCGCTGGGTGGCCGGAACGGCTGGAACTTCGGTCTCGACGGCCTCAGCCGCCGCCTCGGCCTGATGCAGGCGCGGCCGGGCCTGGCCGTTGACACGCACGGTGAAATGCAGACGGGCAAGGCCGGCGGCCTCGGCGCGAAACGCCTCGAGAATCTTCTCGGCGTAGTTGGACTGGACCCAGGACGAGAGGAATCGGGTGGGGACGCTCAGATGGGCGAGATCATCGACGATCTCTTCGAGCTCCAGCCGGGCGAACCAGGAATTGAACACATCCTCGCCGACGGCGGCCTTGAGCCGGGCGCGGACCCGCTGGAACAGATCGTTCGAACCGAGTGGCTGGCCGTCCTTGCCCATCATTACCATTCCCCCCTTGTCGCCGCCCTGCCCCTTTCCGTTCCCTGCTTCCGATACCCAATCGGCACGACCCGCCGCCGCGTTCATCGCCATCGTGTGTGACCCCAAATCCTGTTCTATGCTGCCCCGCATGGGCACAGCGCCGCCAACCTAGCTGCCCGTTTTCCGGACAGACCTGTCCTGCCCGCGAACTGCGCCGCGGTTCAGTCTAACTAAACTTTCAATTGAGCCGAGTCGCTGATCGCGCCCGGGCTACCGCAACGTCTTACGACCCCGCAAGACCAGAACTAATACTAATCAAACCAGACTACGAATGTAGTTTCCCCAAGACTGCCGGCTGCGTCCATACCGCCTCAGCCACGATCTCAAAGTTCAGCATTCCTGCCAGTCATGTCGCCTCATTACTCGGTTCTGGCGCCGGGTGTTCCTGAGCGACGAGGGGCATCTTAGAGGGGCGGAATTTTCCAATCAACGGGGGTTTTTCACCAAGAGGGGGTTGACTCTCACCCTTTGCAAAAACCTTTCCGCGGCACTTTGTCCGGGTCGAAATCCAAGGCGCTGTGACTCAAGGGGGAATCGGGGTTTCGTGAGATTTTCGACGCTTCCGCACTAAGTGGTTGCACCGCCCCAATTGCGGCAATTCATTCCTGACAGGCAGATGAAATTCTGATGACAGACCCCGGCAAAGCCCCAGAAACGCTGGGCTTTCCGAAGGGGATAACTCTTCACCCAGGTGTCGCAAAGCTGTCACACTGGGCGCGCCCACTCCCGGAACCTCCCGAGGGGATCACCAAAACAGAAAAGCTCCCCGGAGGGAGCCCTTCACATTCACAAAGCTGTCGTCAAACCATCTTGACGATGGTTCGAACTCGGCGGCCGATCAGGCCTGCAGAGCCTTCACGCGGGAGTTGAGGCGGCTCACCTTGCGGGCGGCCACGTTGGCGTGGACGATGCCCTTCTGGCTGGCTCGGACGATCTCGGGCTCGGCGGCCTTGAGAGCGGCGACGGCAACCGCGTGGTCACCGGCAGTGATGGCTTCCTCGACCTTACGGACGAAGGTGCGCATGCGCGAGCGGCGCGACTTGTTCACTTCGGTGCGGGCCGCGATCTTGCGCGTGGCCTTCTTGGCGGAAGCAGTATTGGCCATCAATTCCTCTTTGGCGCTCAACCCGCTGGCCCAGCCGCGGCCGGTTTTCCAGGGGCGATGAAATGAAATCGGCGGCATCTCGGGCCGCCAAGTTGGGCGCTGTATAGTCGCGACGACCGGGGACGTCAACTGGAATCCCCGGCAGCCGGGCTAGTGCTGGCACACCGGGCAGAAGAAGGTCGAGCGGCCCGACTGCACGATGCGCTTGATCACGCCGCGACAGCCCGGCGTCGGGCATGGCTCGTTCTCGCGATCATAGACGGCGAAGCGGTGCTGGAAGTAGCCCGAATTGCCCTCGGCATTGCGGAAATCCCTCAGCGTCGAGCCGCCGGCATCGATCGCCTCGATCAGCACGGTGCGTACGCCGTCCGCCAGATCCTCGAGGCGCTTGCTCGGTTTGCCCGATTTCAGCACCAGGGTCCTCGCCTCGATGTCGGGCCGGATGTGAGCGCGGTGCAGCGCCTCGCTGACATAGATATTGCCCAGCCCCGCCACGACGCGCTGGTCGAGCAGCGCCGCCTTCATCGGGGCCTTCTTGCCTGAAAAGCGCTCCGCCATCTCGGCGGCGTTGAAGGCATTGGACAACGGCTCGGGCCCCAGCCCTTCGAGATAGGGGCTGTCGGCCTCGTGCTCATAGAGGTCGACGAAGCCGAAGCGGCGGGCGTCGTTGTAGATGAGCTTCATCGAGCCGTGCTCGGGATGGGTCAGCTCCAGCACCAGGTGGTCGTGCTTGCGGTTCTCGTCGGGCTCGTAATAGCGCGACGGCTCCTTGAACTTGAAATCCTCGAAACGATAGGCGCCGGTCATGCCCAGATGGCTGAGCCAGGTTTTGCCGTTCGACAAGCGGAACAGCAAGTACTTGGCCCGCCGCCCGGTGCTCTCGATGGTCGCGCCTTCGAGCGCCTGTTTGAACCCCTCGGGGAACGGGAAGCGCAGATCCTTGCGGTTGAGCGTCACCTTGTCGATATGCGCGCCCGTCACATAGGGCTCGAGCCCGCGGCGGACGGTTTCGACCTCTGGCAGTTCGGGCATCGCATCCTCGTTCTGGTTGTCGCCCCTATGTGACTGCGGGGCGCGCCGGTAACAAGCCCACCGTTCTGTCAGGGTTTAGCATGCGCCCGTTTCCCGCATGGCAAGCCTCGGCCCCATCCGCTATAACGCCGGCAATCCGGAGACAGAGCATGGGCGAGACCACGCATTTCGGCGAACGGACGGTCGCCCTCGACGATAAGCAGGGCCTCGTCAACGACGTGTTCCACCGCGTCGCCGACCGCTACGACCTGATGAACGACCTGATGAGCGGCGGCGTCCACCGCATCTGGAAAGACGCCATGGTGGCGAGACTGGCACCGCCCAAACAGGGGAGCGTGCCTTACCGCGTCCTCGACATGGCGGGCGGTACCGGCGATATCGCCGAGCGTATCGTCAATGCCTCGGTCGGCTATGCCGAGGTCACGGTTTCCGACATCAATACCGACATGCTCCGCGTCGGCGAGGAGCGCTCGCGCAAGTGGCGGTTCCCGGCGCAGGTGCAATTCGTCGAGGCCAATGCCGAGGCGCTGCCGTTTGCGGACGAGAGCTTCGACGCCTACACCATCGCCTTCGGCATCCGGAACGTGCCGCGCATCCCCCTGGCGCTGAAGGAAGCGCATCGCGTCCTGAAGCGCGGCGGGCGGTTCCTCTGCCTCGAGTTCAGCCAGGTCGATACCCCGGTGCTGTCGGAGGTCTACAAGGCGTTTTCCGACCGGGTGATCCCGCCGATCGGCCGCGCCGTCACCGGGGACGCACAACCCTACCAGTACCTGGTGGAATCGATCCGCAAGTTCCCCACCCCGGAGCACTTCAGCAAGATGATTGCCGATGCCGGGTTCAAGCGCGTCACCCACACGCCGTTCACCGGCAATATCGCGGCGCTGCACGCGGCCTGGAAGCTCTGACACCATGGGGCTCGCTGCCTATCTCCGCCTGGCCCGGGCCGGCTTCGTGCTGGCGCGCGAGGGTGCGCTGTCGATCTTCGATAATGATGCGCTGCCGCCGGTGATGCAGGCCGGCGTGCGCTTCGGCCGGCTGTTCGAACGCGGCGAAGTGAAGCGCTCGGGCCGCGTCGAGCGGCTGACCCGGGCGCTCAACCGGCTCGGCCCCACCTATGTGAAGCTCGGCCAGACCCTCGCTACCCGCCCCGACATCGTCGGCGCGGAGGTCGCCGCCGATCTCGCGGTGCTGCAGGACAAAATGGAGCCGTTCGACGACAAGCTCGTCCCGGGGCTGCTCGCCGCAGCATTGGGCGCACGGGCCGAGGAGTTCACCGATTTCTCGGCGCCGGTGGCGGCCGCCTCCATTGCCCAGGTGCACAAGGCCACCCTCACCGACGAGGACGGCCGCCGCACCGTGGCGGTGAAGATCCTCAGACCCGGCATCCGCGAGCGCTTCCGCGCCGATATCGAGAGCCAGTACGCCGGTGCGCAGCTCGCCGAGACGCTGGTGCCCAAGCTGAAACGGCTCCGGCCGGTGGACGTGGTCGCGACGCTCGACCGCTCGGCCCGCATCGAACTCGACCTCAGGCTCGAGGCGGCAGCGATCTCGGAGTTCTACGAGAACATCAAGGATGACACCGGCTTCGTCATCCCCAGGGTGATGTGGGACTTCACCTCGGACACCGTGCTCACCACCACCTGGGTCGACGGCATCCCGATCCGCGACAATGCTGCGCTCGATGCCGCCGGCGTCGATCGCAAGGCTCTGGCGAAGAACCTCCTGCAGGCCTTCCTGCGCCACACGGTGCGAGACGGCTTCTTTCACGCCGACCTGCATCCGGGGAACCTGTTCGCCGACCCCAAGACGCAGAACATCGTCGCCGTCGATTTCGGCATCATGGGCCGCATCACCCGGCGTGAGCGGCGTTTCCTCGCCGACATCCTCTATGGCTTCATCACCCGCAATTACCGGCTGATCGCCGAGCGGCATTTTGAGATCGGCTATGTGCCGCGCACCCAGTCGATCGACGAATTCGCGCTGGCGCTGCGCGCCATCGGCGAGCCGCAGCATGGCCGGCGCGTCTCCGATATCTCCATGGCCAAGGTGCTGGGCCAGCTGTTCGCCACCACCGAGCTGTTCGAAATGCAGACCCGGCCGGAGCTGATCCTCCTGCAGAAATCCATGGTGCTGGTCGAAGGCGTGGCGCGGGCGCTCGATCCCGAGCTCGACATCTGGACCATCTCGGAGCCGATCGTCGGCGACTGGGTGCGCCGCTCCGCCGGGCCGCTCGGCCGGCTCGAGGAACTGAAGGATCACTTCGACACCGTGGTGACGACACTCGGCCGGCTACCGGCCATCGTCAGCAAGGCCGAGACCGCGCTCGATGACTATGAACGCGACAAGAACTCGCCCGATCGGAAGTTCAATCGCTTCATGCTGGTCAGTGGATTCTGGCTCGCGGCGGCGGTGCTGCTGGTCGCCTTGTGGCGGCTGCTGGGACTGTGATTCCACCCCGCTTTCGAGCCGAAGTCGGCGCGAAGCGCCAAGTGAACGACGGTTCATCAAGCGTTCATCACTGGGGCAATACCGAGGCGGCATGAGCTTGCGGCGCTTGGGACCGGCTCCTACAACGGGGGCAATGCGGCGGGCGATGTTGAGGAGAATTTCATGACCCTGAAGACTGTTTCCCGGCTGGCCGGCATCCTGCTGCTGAGCGCCGGGCTCGCCGGCTGCATGGACGTTACGGCTGAAATCGACGTGCAGAGCGAGACCACCGGCAAGACCACCACCGTCATGACGGTCGGCTCCGAGTTCTACCCGATGATCAAGCAGATGGCTGACGCCGGTGGCGAAGGCGCCGATTCGTCCGATGCATTCTGCAAGGAAGAAGGCGACGTGCTGACCGAGAATGCGGATGGCAGCGCCACCTGTACCTCGATCAAGGAAGGCGACCTCGCCACCCTGACCGCCGACGATGACGGCCCGAACTCCGACACCAGCATCACCGTGGTGAGCCCGGGCGTCGTCCGCGTGGCGTTCAAGACCAACGAGATGACCAGCCAGATCAGCGAAGGCGCCGGCGGCGCGGAGGATGCGCAGGCCAAGGCGATGATGAAGACCTATTTCGAGGGTCACACCGCGACCATCCGCATCAAGGGCAAGCGCATCACCGAGACCAACATGAACAAGGTCGGCGACAACACCGCCGAGATGGTGCTGAACTTCACCGAACTGCTCGACGGCACGGCCAACCTGCCTGAAGAGCTGTTCGCCGTCGTCGATACCCGCTGATCATGACGGATCGGGTCACAGTCGATTTTATCTGGCTCGATCACGGCCGGGGCCTCGAGGCCCCGCAGCAACAGAGCACGGGCGCGGCAGGGGTCGATCTCCTCGCCGCGCTCGGCGCGTCCGAGACCATGACGATCGAGCCAGGCAAGCGTGCGCTGGTGCCATCCGGCATGGCGATCGCGCTCCCTGCCGGTTACGAGGCGCAGGTGCGACCCCGCTCCGGACTTGCCGCCAAGCACGGGGTCACCGTGCTCAATGCGCCGGGGACGATCGACGCCGACTACCGCGGCGAGATCAAGGTCATCCTGATCAACCATGGCGATGCCCCATTCACCATCCAGCGTGGCGACCGCATCGCCCAGATGGTGGTGGCGCCGGTTTCGGGCATAGACTTCGAACTCAGGGAGAGCCTCGATGCGACTGAGCGTGGTGCAGGTGGTTTCGGTTCGACTGGTCGCTAGCGTTGTGGCCTTCGCGGCCGCTCCGGCGTTCGCCGGCGACGCCGCCAATTTCGCGGCGCTGGGCTTTTCCGCCGATGGCCGCTATCTCGCCTACGAGGAATTCGGCGTCCAGGACGGCTCCGGCTTTCCCTATTCCAACATCTTCATCCTCGATGTCGCCGAGGACAAATGGGCCGGCGGCTCGCCGTTCCGGGTGCTGCTCGAGGACGAGCAGCCCGGCCTCGCGACGGTGCGGGCCAAATCGGCTGAAGCGGCTGCCGCCGCGATCGCCAAACTTGCCATCGCCGAACCGGCGGTGATCGAGGCGCTGAATGGCGACGGCGAAGTCGGCCATGACGGCAGCAGCATCACCTTCGGCGCCCGCGGCTTCGGCATGGATGCGCCTCCCAACCCGGTAACGCTGAAGATCGAGAGCTTCGAATCGACGTCGACTGTTCCCTGTGTCGAGAGCTTCGGCTTTCCACCGCCGGTGGGCTTCGCGCTGACGCTCGAGGCCGACGGCAAGAGCACTGAGCTGCACCGTGACAAGAGTGTCCCCGCGTCGCGCAACTGCACGGTCGCCTACCGGCCGTTCGGCATCGTCGCGCCAGTCAACTGGTCCTGGAACCAGCGCACGCCGGTCGCCATCATCTCGGTGTTTTCCCAGGGCTTTGAAGGCCCGGATCGCCGCTTCATCGCCGTACCGGTTCCGGGGGTGAAGTGACCGCTACCCTCAGCCCGGAAGAGATCAAGCGCTATGCCCGCCATATCGTGCTGCGCGGGGTCGGCGGGGACGGCCAGCAGAAGCTGAAATCGGCCCGCGTGCTGGTGATCGGCGCCGGCGGGCTCGGCAGTCCGCTGATCGCCTATCTGGCTGCGGCGGGGGTCGGCACGCTCGGTGTCGTCGACCACGACACGGTGTCGCTCTCGAACCTGCAGCGCCAGATGATCCACCAGAGCATCGGCATCGGCACGCCCAAGGCCGAGAGCGCCGGGACCTTCGTTGCCGGGCTCAACGCGCATGTCGAATACATCCCGCATATCGAGCGCATCAGTTCGGAGAACGCGGCGCGGCTGCTCGCCGGCTATGACATGGTGATCGACGGCACCGACAATTTCGGCACCCGCCAGATCGTCGCCGAAGCGGCCGAAGCGGCGAAGCTGCCGCTGGTCTCGGGCGCCGTCTCGATGTTCGATGGTCAGGTGACTGTGTTCATGCCCGGCGGCAAGCAGTTCCGCGACCTCTACCCCGATACCCCCGACGAGGCGGATCTCCCCTCCTGCGAAGTGGTCGGCGTCATCGGCGCCGTCACCGGGGTCATCGGCACCCTGATGGCGATGGAAGCGATCAAGCTGATCACCGATGTCGGCGAGCCGCTGGTCGGCAGGTTGCTGCTCTACGATGGACGGGCGGCAAGGTTCACTGAGCTGAACTATTAGCTTCGCTCAGCGCGACCTCATCGCAACCACCGGTGAGCCACAGGACCGACCGTCCGCTTGATCGCCCTACTTCACCCCACGCAAAGCCAGCGCGCGCTGGGCCCGGATCGAGAACAGCACCAAAGCCGCAATGGTCACGACGAACGGGATCATCCGGATGAGCTCGGCCGGGATGTCGTTGAAGAGGCCCGGCATCACCACGGCCAGCGCTTCGAAGGCGCCGAACAGCAACGCGGCGAGCAGCGCGCCGACTGGATGGCGGGCGCCGAGCAGCACTGCGCCGAGGGCAATGAAGCCGCGGCCGGCGGTCATGTCGCGGGTGAAGCCGACATAGTTGAACATCGCCAGCTGGGCGCCGCCGAGGCCGGCCAGCGCGCCCGAGACGATGAGGCTCCAGGTGCGGATCTTGTTGACCGGGATGCCGGCCGCCTCCGGCGCCGCCGGATACTCGCCGACGCCGCGCAGCCACAGGCCCCAGGGCGTGCGGTAGAGGAAGTACCAGACCGCAAAGACCAGGAAGGCCGCGAGCCAGCTCAGCACCGAATGGCCCGACAGGAACGACTTCAGCACCGGGCCGATGCCGGGAATGGCGCTGAGGAAGCTGAGGTCGACAGCCGGAACGGCCTTGCTCTGCAGGTTGATCGAGGTGCCCTTGTCGCCGCCGGTGGCGATGGCCAGCGCGAACACCGTGCCGCCCGCCGCGAGGATGTTGATGGCGAAGCCGACGAGGATGATGTCGGCCTTCAGGCGGAAGGCGAAGAACGCCATGATCAGCCCGAGCAACGCCCCGGCGCCGAGCCCGGCGGCGACCGCGACGTACCACGGGGCATAGACCGAGACGATCACCGCGGTGAGGCAGCCGATCAGCATCATGCCCTCGAGCGCCACGTTGAGCGCCCCGCCCAGGTCGGCGATGAGGCCGCCCAGCGTCGCCAGCAGCAGCGGCGTGGTGGTGCGGATGATGGTGACGAAGAAGGTGGCCGAAAAGACGGTGATGAGCAGTTCCATCATTTGGCGGCACCCCCGACGGCAGCAGGCGCTGAGGCCGGCGACGGGCTGCGCTTGAACAGCCGCGTGATGAAGTTGAGCGAGAAGGACGACGAGACGAGCAGGATAA
The DNA here is from genome assembly GCF_058806655.1 of Devosia sp. GW821-FHT12F11. Taxonomy (NCBI): domain Bacteria; kingdom Pseudomonadati; phylum Pseudomonadota; class Alphaproteobacteria; order Hyphomicrobiales; family Devosiaceae; genus Devosia; species Devosia sp. GW821-FHT12F11. The sequence goes on along the minus strand of NZ_JBXAPX010000001.1, from coordinate 635,772 downwards.
TGATCGCGGTGACGACGCCGATCACTTCTGCCGGCACGTCGGTGCGGATGTTCATCAGTTGCGCGCCCTGTCGCAGATAACCGTAGAACAGCGCGACGATCGGCACTGCCAGGGGCCGGCTGCGGGCGACAATGGCGACGAGGATGCCCTCGAAGGCGAGGCCGCCCTCGAACAGCACGGTCAGCTTGCCGTAACCCTGGCCCTGCACGAACATCGAGCCGAGCAGGCCGCCCAGCGCGCCGGATGCGGTCATCGCCGAGACCATGATGAAGGTCGCCTTGATGCCCGAATATTCGGCGAAGCGGGCGTTATGTCCGACCAGCCGGAGCTTCAGGCCCCAACTGGTGCGATAGAGGGCGAACCACACCACCAGCACCGCCACCAGGGCGAAGACGAGGCCGAGATCGAGCCGGGTGACATTGAGCCCGTCGAACTTGATCAGCTGCGGGAACACGGCGCTGTCGGGGAAATCGTTGGTGGTCAGCACCCCCGCCTGCGGCTTGGGCAGGCTGGTGCGGACGAGGAAATTGCAGACCTCGATGGCGATGTAGTTCAGCATCAGCGACGAGACGATCTCGTTGGCGCCGAGCTTGGCCTTGGCGATGCCGGGAAGGAACCCGTAGATGGCGCCGGCCAGCATGGCGGCGGTGATCCCCAGGGGGATGCCGGCCCAGGTGGCGCCGAGTGGCGACAGCGCCACGTAGCTGGCGGCCAGCGCGCCGATATAGACCTGCCCCTGCACGCCCATGGCGAACTGCCGGGCCTGGAACACCAGCGAGAAGGCGAGCCCGGTGATGGTGAGCTTGGCGACGTCGTCGAGCCATAGCCCGATGGTGCGGGGCTTCGAGGCCGGCGCGGTGAGCAGTTGGGTGATGGCGTCGAGCGGCGCCTTGGAGGTGAGCAGCACCACGACGAAGGTGACGAGCAGCGCGATCGCCAGGGCGCCGACGGCGCGGCCGACTTCGCGGCGGATGGTCTTCCAGCGGGAATTGCGGTCGATGGCGGGAATGTTGCTCATTTGAGGGCCGCCTTCATTTCGTCAGCAGTCTGGGTCGAGAGCCCGAGCATGTAGGTGCCGAGCGTTTCCGGCGTGAGGTCCGGGGTATTGAGGAAGGCGGCGACGATCTTGCCGCGATATAGCACCAGCAGCCGGTCGCTGAGCGCCAGCAATTCGCTGAGATCGGCCGAGCTCAGGAGCACCGCCGCGCCCTTGTCGCGGGCATCGGTGATGGTGCGCCAGATGAACTGCGTGGCGCCCAGATCGACGCCGCGGGTGGGCTGGTTGACGAGGAGCAGCTTCGGCTGCTCGCTCAGCTCGCGCGCCACCACCACCTTCTGCATGTTGCCGCCCGAGAGCGTACCGACGGCATAGCCCGGCCCGCCGACGCGGATCGAGAACTGCTCGATCAGCCGCTGGGCGTTGGCCTTGATCGCCTTGAGGTCTAGCAGGCCACCCCGGACATAGCGAGAATCGTTGAGCCGCGTGGCGACGAGGTTCTCGGCCACGGTCGAACCGGTGGAGAGGCCCTCGGCAATGCGATCCTCGGGGATCGAGGCGAGGCCGAGGCCCCGCCGTTCCAGCACAGTCAGCGGGTTGGCGTTCTGGTTGGCGACGACGATGTCGCCGGCCGCCACCTGCCGCAGCCCGGCGATGGCCTCGAGCGTCTCGGCCTGGCCGTTGCCCTCGACGCCTACCAGCCCGACGATCTCGCCGGCATAGACGTTGAGGTCGAGCCCGGCGACCACTTCGGTGCCGCGCGCATTGACGATGCGGAGGCCACTGACCGAAGCGACCCGCTCGGTCTGCGCGGTGGGCTTGCGCTCGACGCGGAGGCTCACCTCGCGCCCCACCATCATGGCGGCGAGGCTCTTCTCGGTGACTTCTTTGGTCTTGACCTGTCCGACGGTCTTGCCCTGCCGCATCACGGTGATGGAGTTCGAGATCTCCAGCACTTCGGGCAGCTTGTGGGCGATGAAGATCACGGTCTTGCCCTGCGCCACCAGCGAGCGGATGGCGACGAACAGCTCCTGCACTTCCTGCGGCGCCAGCACGGCCGTGGGCTCGTCGAGGATCAGGATGCGGGCATTGCGGTAGAGCGCCTTGAGGATTTCGACGCGCTGCTGCTGGCCGACAGGGAGCGAGCCCACCGGCGGCAGCGGATCGACCTTCAGGCGGAATTTGTCGCTGAGCGCCTGTACCTCGGCGATCGCGTTCTGGCGATCGAGCCGGATACCGGCCCGGGGCTCGGAGCCGAGCACCACGTTCTCGTAGACGGAAAAACTCGGAACCAGCGAAAAGTGCTGGAACACCATGCCGATGCCCGCATCGATCGCTTCGCGCGGCTTCGAAAAATGCACCTGCTTGTTGTCGAGCAGCAACGTGCCGGCATTTGGCTGTTCGATGCCGAACAGGATCTTCATCAGGGTGGATTTGCCCGCGCCATTCTCGCCCACAACGGCGTGAACCTCACCCGGCTCGATGACCAGGTTCACCCCGTCATTGGCCACCACCCCGCCGGGATAGGTCTTGCCGATCCCGATTGCTTCCAGAAGCGCCATGCTGCCCCGCTCTGCGCTACGTCAAAAAAGTGGGCCCCGCGTTTGCCGCGGGGCCCGTTGCACTACTTCATGTCGGTGGCGACTTCGATCTCGCCGGCGATGATCTTGGCTTCGATGGCGTCGACTTCAGCGCGCACGTCGGCCGGCACGAGCTTCTCGTACCAGGCGTTCTTGGCGATGCCGACGGCGCCGTCCTTGATGCCGAGCAGCTGGCGCGAGCCATAGGGGGCGGAGCCATCGATGGTCTGGCCGAGCGCCAGGTACAGCGAGTGGCCGACTTTCTTCAGCACCGAGGTGAAGATCACGTCGGCCTGGGCCGGGTCGGAGGAGGCAAAGATGGTTGCCTGGTCGCTGTCGACGCCGACGGCGAGCTTGCCCGAATCCTTGACCGCCTGGAGCGAGCCGATACCGGTGCCGCCGGCGATCGGGAACACCACGTCAGCGCCCTGGTTGATCTGCGCCAGCGCGATTTCCTTGCCCTTGGCAGGGTCGTTGAACGAACCGGCCACAGCGTTGAGGATGTTGATCGAGGGGTTGGCCGCCTTGGCGCCCTGGTCGAAACCGGTCTTGAAGTCGGTGACGGTGGGGAATTCCATGCCGATGATGGTACCCAGCGTCGCCGACTTCGAGATCTTGGCGGCGGCGTAGCCGGCAAGATAGCCCGCGGCGGCCGTGGTGTACTGCACGCCAAGCACGTTCTTGCACTCGCAGGCGCTGTAATCGGGCGAATCGTCGAAATCGATAAACTTCACGTCCGGATATTCCGGCGACAGCTCGGCGATGTAACCGGTCATGTCGAAGGTGCCGGCGATGATCACATCGTAACCCGAGTCAGCGGCATCGGCGAGGCCGGCCTGCCACTTACTGCGATCATAGCCCAGCTCGATGATCTTGACGGTCACCGGCAGCTCGGCCTCGGCCGTCTTCATGCCCTCGGCGGCGTCATCGAAGAAGCTCTTGTCGCCGAGCGTGCCGTGCAGCACCAGGGCGACCTTGAGCGGGTTGTCCTTGGTGTATTCCTGAGCGGCGGCGGGGATCGCCGTCGACATCATCATCGAGGCGGCGAGCAGAGTACCTGCTGCGGCCTTGGCAAAAGTCGAGATCAGAGACATGCGCACTCCTGTTTGCGTTTGTTCTAATTCTGAGGGGAATAGGCGGTGGATACGGCGTAGAGCGCGTCGACCCTACTGACGTCGACCTCCTCGACGAACGTAATCTTGGGGGTGCCGAGGCGCCCGGACGGATCGACCAGCGTCATGCCGCGGGTGATCCCCGGAGCGAGCGCCACGCTCGAAGATGCCTCGATCGACTTGGTGACCATCGAGGGATCGAGCACCACGGCGGCCGCCAGCGGGTCGACATAGAGGAAGCGATCGGGCAGGCCACGGCGAATACCGTTCTCGCGCGCGTGAACGGCGAGGGCCTTGGAGAAATCACGAAGCGGGCTGGCCGGGATGGCGTCGAACATCGCGTCGACTTTCGGGCCTTCCATGAAGTGCGTGAGGCACGGCTCCCACGGGATCACCACGGTCTCGATCCCGGCGGTCAGCACCACATGTGCAGCCTCGGGGTCGGCGTAGATGTTGAACTCGGCCGCCGGCGTGGTGTTGCCACGGCCGTAGACGTTGCCACCCATGATGGTGAGCGTGCCGATGCCGTCGATGATCGATGGCTCAAGCCGCAACGCCAGAGCCAGGTTGGTCAGCGGGCCGATCATCAGGATGTCGACCTTCTCGCCCTTGGCCGCCGCATCACCGAAGGCGCGGCGAAGCGCCCCGATCGCGTCGTTGGAGGCCGGCAGAGCCTGCTTTTCCGGACGGCGTGCACCACCCAACCCGTCATCGCCATGTACGTACTTGGCGTCGATGATCGGTTGAGTGAGCGGTCGGTCGGCACCCATGTGCACGGGGATTTCGACCTTCAGCATGGCGCAGGTGGCGAGCAGGTTGGTCGTCGCCTGGTCGCGACCCACATTGCCGAACACCGTGGTGATCAGGTCCGGCACCTTGCCGTTGGCAACCAGCAGAATAAGCGCCTGGGCGTCGTCGACGCCGCCGTCGCTGTCGAAAATGAAGGTACGTTTGGTCAAGCTACTGCTTTCTTGTTCTTGGCGTCAGTCTTGGCTTCCTGAACGCGGTTCCAGAAGTCGGCGTAGGTCGCCGAGTAAGCCTGTCGGATGTCCGCAAAGGGCCGGCGCGTCAAGGTGCGGTTCTGCACCAATTGCTCTCCACTCACCCAAAGGTGGCGTAGGTCGCGGCCGCTGCCGGAATAGACCAGCAGGGTTTCAGGATCCGGCGTCTCGGAATAGCCGGGCCCGCTGAGGTCGAACGCCGCGATATCGGCGGCCTTGCCGACCTCGAGGCTGCCGATCTCGTGATCGAGTCCAAGCGCCCTGGCGCCTTCGATCGTCGCCATGCGGATGAGGTCACGGCTCGAGAGCGGCTGCGCCACGCCCTCGCGATGGCTGGCAACCAGACCGGCGACCCGCATCTCGGAGACCATGTCGTAGGAGTTGTTGGCCGCGACATTGTCGGTGCCGAGCGCCACGGTGACGCCGGCGGCCCTGAGGTCGACGGCCGGGCAGATGCCCTCTCGGCCCGAACGGAGGCCGGCGGAGGCGTTGTAGGACACCGAAGCATTGGGGGCGCGAGCAAACACTGCGATATCTTCGTCGCTGAGATCGATGCAGTGTGCCGCATGGATGCGGCCCTTGAAGAAGCCGAGCTTTTCGAGCGCCACGGCCGCCGTGGTGCCGTAGCGGCGCTCAGTTTCCTCGTTGTCCTCGGGACCGCAGGCCATGTGGAGATGGAGGCCGACCCCGTATTTGTTGGCGACCGCCACTTCCTCGACCAGCAGGGCCTCGGTGTTATCGACATAGGGCGCATGCGGGCCGAACCAAGGGATGATGCGGCCATCGGCCGAGCGCTGCTGCTCGAGGAAGGCAGTGGCTTTCGCCAGTTCTTCCTCGCCGCGGCGTTCATCGCCCAGTTGCACGATGCCGTAGGCGATGACGGCGCGCAGCCCGGCATGCTTCACCGCATCGGCGATCTCCTCGGCGAAGAAATACTGGTCGCAGAAGGTGGTGGTGCCGGAGAGCGCCATCTCGGCGCAGCTCAGCGCCACCGCGGGGCCGACATCGGAGGCGACGAGCGACAGCTCGGGCTCGCGGATCGAGTTGTACCAGCCCGCCATGGTAAGCAGGCTCTGGCCTTCCGAGCGACCGCGGAACAGCACCATCACCGAGTGGGTATGGGCATTCACCAGTCCCGGCATGACGAGGTGTCCGGTCAGGTCGAACACCTCGTCGAAGCCGGACGGGTTGGGAGTAGCGTCGCGAGGTCCTACACCGCTGATCCGACCATCGTGGATGGCGATGAAGCCACCCTCGAACACCCGATTTTCAGCGTCCACGGAAAGAACCGTCGCTCCGTGGATAAGCGTTGAACCCATTTGACCCCCGTCCGGTAAACCGGTTTACATGACGATCTAACGACACTCAAAAGCCGCTTGTCAAATGCAATCGCGGCAGGACACAGGCACCTGAAGTGAGCCTCAATCCGTTCCGGGCGGACCCCGAGATCGCCGACCGATTTACCCGCCAGAACGCCGAAATCGGCGACAGGCTCGGCGCAGAAATCACCCAGCTGGTGGCAGCAAAAGCGCACCGACCGGAAGATAATCTGGGAGGCATACTGCTCGCCGCCGAAGTGACGATACTGCGCCAAAGCTTCGGGCTCGCCAGTGTCGAGGAGCTGATGCTTCTGGCGCTGGCGCCGGCACGCGGGATCGCCCAGCCGCCGATTTCGAACTTCTTCGTCGGGGCGGTCGGGCTGGAGCGCGAGACCGGTAACCTGATCCTCGGCGGCAATGTGGAATTCCCCGGCACACATCTGGGCTTCACCATCCACGGCGAAGGCTTCGTGTTCACCCGCGCCGCCGCGCGCGGCACGACGATCGAGACCATCGCCATCGGCGAAGCGCACCCCTGCGCGCATTGCCGGCAGTACATCTCGGAGTTTGCCGGGAGCCGGGAGCTGACGCTGATCGACCCGCTCGGGCATCGGCTGAGCATGGCGCAACTCTATCCCTGGCCGTTCGACCCGGACTATCTGGGCGAGCGCGGCGCCATCGCCGGCGCTTACGACGCCACCCTCGACCTCGCGGCCAACGACTGGCCGGCGACCATCGCCGACCGGCTGCTCGATGCCGGCCGCCGCGCCCATGCGCCCTACAGCAAATGCCCCGGCGCCGTCGTGCTGGCGCTCAGCGATGGGCAACTGGTGTCGGGCTTCTCCGTCGAGAGCGTTGCCTTCAATCCGACCATGGGCCCCTTGCAGGCGGCGATGATCAACCTTATCGCCCACGGCTATGAAACATCCGACATTGCCGAAGCGGCGCTGGGGACGCGGCTGGGTGGCAATGTCGACTATGCGCTGAGCGTGACGGAGCTCTTCGGCAAGCTTGCTCCTCGTGCGCCGCTGTCAATCGTAGGGTGGGCCTGATGCTCGATACTCAAACCGCCAGCTGGGAACAGGTCTCGGCCGCCATTGCCGAGGGGCTGATCGCCGTGCTGCCGGTGGGCGCGGTCGAGCAGCATGGCGCGCACCTGCCGCTCCTCACCGACACGGTGCTGGCAAGCGGCGTGGCCCGGCGCATCGCCGAGGGTTGCAGCGGGCTGCTGCTGCCGGCGATCGCCTATGGCGATGCCTGGACCGCGGAAGACTGGGCCGGGACGCTGTCGCTGTCGCCCGATACGCTGCGCGCCACCGTCACCGATATCGGCCGCGGGCTGCAGCGCATGGGCGTCAAAGGGCTGATCACCGTCAACGGGCATTTCGGCAACCGCGAGCCGATCAACCTCGCGGCGCGGGCATTGAGCGAAGCGGGCTTCCCGGTGCTGCATCTCGACTATCCCAGGCTCGAGGCGCTGGCCGCCGAGCTGATGGAGAGCGAACCGGCCGGGCCGGGTTTCTATCATGCCGACGAGGTCGAGACCTCGATGATGCTAGCGCTGGCGCCCGAGACGGTGCGGATGGAACGCGCCGCGCCGGAATATCCGGAGTTCCCCGAGCTGTTCGGCACCGAGCCGATGAAGCTCTCGGCCTTTAACAGATCGGGCGTCTTCGGCGACCCGCGGCCGGCGACGGCGCAGAAGGGGGAGGAACTGATCGGGGGGATTGCGGCGGAGTCGCTGCGATTGATCGGGATCTGGAAGAAGAAGTATGGAATTTGAGCATGACTAAAGCAGACGGCCCCCTCCCGGCCTCCCCCATGATGGGGGAGGTGAAGAGTCGGGGCTGTAGCTCGATCGTGCCAAACGCACTGGCGGGGCACCTCCCCCTTCATGGGGGAGGATGAGAGGGGGCCGTCTCTATCAATAGGACACCTGTATGACCTCCCTCCCCGACGACCTGCTGATCACCGCCGCCGACGAAGTCAAAATCCGGCAGGACCTGCTGCTGGTGGCGCTCGGCAAACGTCCGGCCGACCGTTCGCTGCGGGTCGGAAAACTCCTCGACGTGCACTCGCGCACCTGGATGCACGACCAGGAGATCGTCATGCGCGGCAAGCGCATTGCCTGGGTCGGGCCGGCGGGCGAGTACCAGGGCCAGGTCAAGGAGCGTTTCCACGAGCCGAAGCTCGCGGCGGTGCCCGGCTTCGGCGAGGTGCACAAGCATATCGAGAGCTCGCACCTGACGCCGGAATGGGAAGCAGCTTTGGTGATGCCGCGCGGCAATACCTGGACCTGCGAGGCGAGCCACGAATTCTCCAATGTCGACGGGCCGCATAACCTCGAATTCTGGCTGACGGCACGGCAGGCGGGCTCGCCGCTGAAGGTCTTCCCGCAACCTGGTTCAGCCGTGCCACCCACTGCCTATGAGTGGGGCGGCGGGCATTTCGGCCATGACGAGCAGGTCAAGTTCATGGCCGCCAGCCCGATGGTCACCGGGCTCGACGAGGTGATGGACTGGCCGGCGGTGTGGAACCCGGAAAACCCCTCGCACCAGCGGCTGTGGGGGATGATCGAGGCGACGTTCGCGGCGCGCGGCGTGGTCGAGGGCCATGGCGCGGGGTTGCGCACACTGGGCGAAATCAACGCCTTCGCCGCGGCGGGCCTTGCCTCGGACCACGAGATGATGACGGCCGATGAAGCCTGGGACAAGCTGAGACACGGGCTGTTCATCGAGATCCGTATCCACTCGATGACCGAGATTGTCACCGGGCTGCTGCAGAAGGGGCTGGTCGACTGGAGCCAGGTGGCGTTTGCCACCGACGACCGCAGCGCCACGCTGACGCTCGAGACCGGCGCGACCGACCACAATATCCGCACGGCGATTGCCGCGGGCCTGCCGGCCGAGATCGCCATCCAGTGCGCCACCATCAACCCGGCGCGGCATATGCGGCTGACCCCCTGGGTCGGCTCGATCTCGCCCGGGCGCTTCGCCGACATGGTGCTGCTCGAGGACGTCGCGGCGCTGAAGATCGGCAAGGTCTGGGCCGATGGCGCACAGATTTCGGAAGGTACAAAGTTCATCGGCAAGGTGCCGGATATCGCCTGGCCGGAATGGGCAACGCGGACCATCAATATCAAGCGCGAGATCACCGCCGGGGACTTTGCCATCAAGGCGGCGCCGGGGCGAAAGACCATGCAATCGGCAGTGATCCGGCCGTTCCACTGGCATCCGGATTTCTACACCATGGAGCTGCCGGTCGAGGACGGCGAGGTGCAGCGGCTCGAGAGCGAGAACCTCACCAAGTTCGCCATCGTCGATCGCTTCTCGGGCGAGGGGAAGGTGGCCAAAATGTTCTGGCGCGGCTGCGGCCCACGCGATCCGGATACAGCCGTCGCCTGCTCGGTGGCGCACGACAAGCACAATATCTGGACCTGCGGCTCGTCCGACGCCGCCATGGCGCTGGCGGTCAATGCCTTGCGCGAAACCCAGGGCGGCTGGGCGCTGGTGCACAAGGGCAAGGTCACGGCGACAGTGCGGTTCGAGATCGGCGGGCTGATGTCGAAACGCCCGGCGGCAGAGCTCGACGCCGATATGCAGGCGCTCTACCGCGCCGCCGAACAGGTCGACTGGATGTATGAGCCGACCTTCCGCCCGCGCTGGAACCCGGGCTTCCCGGAGCGGCTGATGTTCGCGACGCTCACCTGCGCGCCGTGGACCTGGGTGCTGGTGGCGCCCTCGCCGCTGGCGCCGGAGGGCTTCGTCAACGTCTCGACCGGCGAGGTGCACCCGATCGTCTGGTGATGCTCTAGTGGTGATCCCTTGGGCGCACTGTTTTCACACCCACACTGCGTGTCATCCAGCGAAAGCTGGGCTCCATCTATCCAATTGTGCCGCGGTGAGTTGGGTCCCTGCTTCGCAGGGATGACACCGAGTGTGAGGAAGCAAGGTGGCCCATCGACATACAAATCATCAGGGAACCCGGTTACGAAACCGCTTTACTAAAGCGTTTGCATCGATCTAGCTTACCTGTGCGAGTGGGGGTGCAATGGCAACGATCCATGATGTGGCGCAGGATGCCGGGGTGTCGCCGACGACGGTGTCCCGGTACCTGAATAATCGTATCGAACTGCCGCCCTCGACGGCGGGGCGGATCGATGCGGCGATCGCCAAGCTCGACTATCGGCCGAACCTCCTCGCCAAGCGCCTTTCCACCGGCAAGACCGAGGCGGTCGGCCTCGTAACCCCCGAGATCCGCGAGCCGTTCTTTGCCGAGCTGGCCTCGGCCTTCGAGGACGAGGCGGACCGGCACGGCTACACCGTGTTCATGAGCTCGACCCGCTCGGATCGCGACCGCGAGATCGCCTCGCTGGAGCGGCTGCACGACCGGCATGTCGATGGCCTCCTGATGATGACCAACACGCCCGATGACGGCACGCTCGCGACGCTGATCGGCAAGCGCAAGAACGTCGTCATCGTCGACGAGGACATCCCCGGGGTCAGCGTGCCGCGGCTGTTCGTCGAGAACACCGAGGGCGCCCATGCCGCGACGCGCCACCTGATCGAGGCCGGCCATCGCCGCATCGCCTATCTCGGCGGCCCGCATGGCCTGTTGACGGTGACCGAGCGGCGCGAAGGGTTCCTGATGGCGATGAACGAGGCCGGTATCGCGGTGCGGCCCGAATATGTTGCGATCGGCAGCTTCGCGCCGGAACTGGCGCGCGCCGCAACGCGAAAGTTCCTCGAGCTGCCGCTGCCGCCGACCGCCATTTTCGCCTCTTCCGATTACCTTGCCATCGGCGCCGTGATGGGCCTCAAGGAGGCCGGGGTGAGCGTCCCCGACGATATCTCGCTGATCGGCTTCGACGACATGCCGTTCGGCGCGCTGCTGACGCCGCCGCTGACCGCCATTCGCCAGCCGGTCGAGCAACTCGGCCGCCAGGGCTTCTTGACGTTGCTGGCGTTGCTCAACGGCGAGGCGCCGCCGCTACTGACGCGGCTGCCGGTCGAACTCATCAGGCGCCAGTCGGTCGCCGCACCTACACAGAAGGACTTTATTGCGTGAGCAAGCGCGTATTGATTGCCGGGGAATCCTGGGTCACCCATTCGATCCACACCAAGGGCTTCGACAGTTTTACCACCACCGAATACAACGAGGGGGTGAGATGGCTGAAGGCGGCCCTCGAAGGCGGCGGCTGGGAGGTGACATTCCTCCCCAACCACCTCGCCGCCCGCGACTTCCCGCAAACCGCCGAGGCGCTAGCCGCCTATGACGTGGTGATGCTCTCCGATATCGGCGCCAATACGCTGCTGCTCCACCCCGATACGTTCGTGCGCTCGGTGCCGCTGCCCAATCGGCTCACCGCCATCAAGGACTACGTGCTTAATGGCGGCGGCCTCGTGATGATCGGCGGCTATCTCACCTTCCAGGGCATCGAGGCCAAGGGCCAATATGCCGGCACGGCCATCGAAGACGTGCTGCCGGTGACGCTCTATCGCCATGACGACCGGCAGGAGAACCCACAGGGCGTCGTGGCCCATGTCGGCGACCCCGGCCACCCGATCACCAGGGGGATCGCCGGCGAGTGGCCGGCGCTGCTCGGCTACAACGAAGTGGTGGCCAAGCCCGATGCCGAGGTACTGGTGCGGGTCGGCGGCGATCCGCTGATCGCGGTGGCCGAGTTCGGCAAGGGCCGCTCGGCGGTGTTCACCTCCGATTGCGGGCCGCACTGGGCCCCGCCGCCCTTTGTCGACTGGGCCGGCTATGCGCCGCTGTGGAACAACATCGCCAACTGGGTGAGCGGCAAATGAGCGAGGACGGCATCAAGGTCAAGCAGGCGCCCGACCCGTGGCAGCGCACCACCACCGAGAACGGCTTTCCCGCCGACGAGGTGATCTCGGCGCTGCAGAAATCCATCCGCCGCGGCCTCACCGAAAACGCGGTGCTGCTCGGCTGGGAGATGTACCTCACCAGCCCCGAGCTCGAGCAGAAGTTGTGGGACCGGCTGGCGGTGATCTCGGTCGAGGATGTCGGCTTCGGCAACCTCGACGCGCCGGTGCTGGTCGATACGCTCTATCGCACCCACCAACGCTTCGACCGGCCGACGCATGACCGGTTCCTGTTCGCCGCGCACGCCATCCGCGTCCTGTCATCGGGCAAGAAGGACCGCACCACCGACGACATGGTCAACTGGGCCAAGCACGCCATGGCGTTCGGCGAACGGCTGCCGGAGATCCCGGATTTCGCCGTCGACATGCACACCGGCCGCGGCGAGGCGATGGGGCGCGACTATCTTTACTTCATGACCGAAGCCAGCAAGGTTTCTCCCGAGATCGAGAACAAGGACCAGACCTATCGCGACTGGATCCTTGCGGCATTGAAGGCGGGCAAGCTCAGCTAGGGCAACATACTCGGTGTCATTGCCGCGAAAGCGGGAACCTCCGTTTGCGACGCCGGCAAAGAAAACAGAGGTCCCCGCTTTCGCGGGGATGACGCCGGTGGTTGACCACTGCATCCTGAGAATGTCGCAGAGGTGCGGGACAGCACCCGACGAATGAGGGAGGGGATGATATGGCGCGTGCACCTGTTGCAGTGCTCGGGATTTTCGTGGCGGACCTGGCGTTCCGGGCGCCGCGTTTGCCGCTGATGGGCGAGACTATTCTCGGCCAGGGGTTCAAGGATGGCCCGGGCGGCAAAGGCTCCAACCAGGCGATCGCCGCGGCCCGCGCCGGCGGCGACGCGCGGATGATCACCCGCATCGGCCGCGACACCTTTGGCGACATGGCGCAAAAGGCCTGGGCGGCCGACGGCATCGACACTTCGGCGGTGGCGATCGACGACCACCTGCCCACCGGCGCGGCGTTCATCTTCGTTTCCACCGAGACCGGCAATAACGCCATCATCGTCGAGAGCGGCGCGGCGGCCAAGCTGTCGCCGGCCGACGTCGCGGCCGCCGAGCGGACCATCGCCAGCTCCAAGGTCCTGATCACGCAGTTCGAACAGCCGGTCGAAACGGCAATCGCCGGGCTGTCCCTGGCCCGCAGGCACGGGGTGATCACCATCCTCAACCCGGCGCCGGCGCTGCCGGTCGATGACGCGATCTACGCGCTCTGCGATTATGTCACGCCGAACGAGACCGAGGCGGCGACGCTGACCGGATTGCCGGTCGAGACCGAAGCCGATGCGCTGGCCGCGGCCAAGGAGTTCGTCCGCCGTGGCGCGAAGAATGCGCTGATCACCCTGGGCGAGAAGGGCGCATTGCTGCACGGCGAGGCCGGCACGCATGTGGTGCCCGCCTTCAAGGTGGCGAAGGTGGTCGAGACCACCGGCGCCGGCGACGCCTTCAATGGCGGCTTCGCCGTGGCGCTGGCCGAGGGCCAATCGCCGGTCGATGCCATCCGCTTCGGCTGCGCCACCGCCGGGCTTTCGGTGCAGAAGCCGGGCACCGCGCCGTCGATGCCGACGCGGGCCGAGATCGAGGCGATGCTGGCAGGCGCCAGCTCCTGAAATCGGGCAAATGCTTTCGGGTTCGCTCGGTCGGCTGTAGCGACGCTTGACGTCGCAGCCGGCTGGGGGTTGGCGTCGCGGTCTCAGTAACCGGATCGACGCCGACCATGACCATTCTCGCCCCGACCCCGCCGATGGGCTGGAACAGCTGGAACAGCTTTGCCACCACGATCACCGAGGCGCAGGCGCTCGAGACCGCCGCCATCATGGCCGAAAAGCTGCTGCCCTTCGGCTATGACGTCTTCACCGTCGACATCCAGTGGTACGAGCCGGAAGCCAGGAGCTACACCTACAACACCAAGCCGGTGCCGACGTTGGACGGCTACGGGCGGGTGACGCCGGCGCTGAACCGCTTCCCCTCGGCCGCCGACGGGGCCGGCTTTGCCGAGCTGGCGCGGCAGGTGCATGGGCTGGGGCTGAAGTTCGGCATCCACATCATGCGCGGCATCCCGCGGCTGGCGGTCGAACAGAACCTGCCGGTGCTCGGCTGTAGCGCGCGGGCCGCCGATATCGCCGATACGTCCAGCATCTGCAGCTGGAACCCCGACATGTACGGGGTCGATATGACCAAGCCCGGGGCGCAGGCTTACTATGACAGCATATTTGCGCTCTACGCCGAGTGGGGCGTCGATTTCATCAAGATGGACGACATGAGCCGTCCCTATGATGCACATGCCGCCGAGATCGAGGCGGCGCACCATGCCATCGCCAGAGCCGGCCGGCCGATGCTGCTGTCGCTGTCACCCGGCGAGACGCCCCTGGTGCGAGCCGAACACGTGCGCGACTACGCGCAGATGTGGCGGATCAGCGATGATTTCTGGGACGATTGGGCGATGCTCGAGGCGCAGTTCGTGCGGCTGGAGAACTGGAACCCGTGGCGCCGCCCCGGCGCCTGGCCCGATGCCGATATGCTGCCGCTCGGCCGGCTGGCGCTCGGCGACCGCGACACCCGCTTCACCCCAGCCGAGCAGAAGACGGTGATGACGCTGTGGGCCATCGCCCGCTCGCCGCTGATCATGGGCGGCGACCTGCGCCATCTCGATGCCGCGACGCTGGCGCTGCTGACCAATCGCGAGGTGCTGGCGGTCAACCAGGCGAGCACCGACAACCAGCCGCATTTCGTCATGGACGGTACCCGGGTGTGGACGGCGCGGGCCGCGAACGGCGATGCCTATCTGGCGCTGTTCAACACCGGCAAGGCGGAGCGCGAGGTCGGCTTCAAGCTCGCGCCGCTTGGCCTCGACAGCGCCGAGGTGACGGACCTGTGGACCGGGCAGCTGCTCGGCCGGCACGGGGGCAGCTTCGCCGCGACGTTGCCGAGCCATGGCGCCGGGTTGTATCGGCTGAGGGCATCCTAGGCTGTCACGGTGCTTGCTGGGGATTGCCGCTGCTTTGATGCAGGCCCTTCGGCGAACTTGCCACCAAACAGCGCCCCAAACTCGGTGTCATCCCTGCGAAAGCAGGGACCCAGCTCGCCGCAGCGCCAACGGATGGATGGGGCCCAGCTTTCGCTGGATGACAGCCGGTGGGTGGGCACGACCGTAACTACAACAGTAGCCTGGCGCATATGGGCCTGCGCCGGGATGACATCGAATTCCTGGGTGCCGCTGGTGGCAGACACTTACCGCTTGATGCCGCGCTCCAGCACCTGGTTGAGCAGCACGGCGGCGAGGATGGTGGCGCCGGAGACGACGAGGCGCCAGTATTCCGAGACGTTCATCAGCACCATGCCGTTGTTGATGCAGCCGAGGAACAGCACGCCCAGCAGGGTGCCCCAGATGCGACCCTTGCCACCGAACAGGCTGGTGCCGCCGATGATCACCGCGGCGATGACGTTGAGCTCCATGCCGGTGGCGGCGGTGCCGTTGCCCGAGCCGATCTGGCTGGCGATCAGCATGCCGCTGAGCGCGGTGAGCCCGCCGGTGATGGCGAGCGCCAAAGTCTTGGTGCCGTAGACGTCGATGCCCGAGAGCCGCGAGGCCTCGGCATTGCCGCCCACCGCGTAAACGGCGCGGCCGAAGCTCGTATACTTCATCAGCACATGCATGGCGGCGAATACCGCGAGGAAGAAGAACACCGGCGTCGGCACGCCACCGACATTGCCGGCGCCGAAGAAGTTGAAGCCCTTGGGGAAGCTGGTGATCGGGAAGCCGCCGGAGATCAGGTTGGCGACACCGCGCAACCCCGCCAGCATCGCCAGCGTGGTGATGAAGCTCGGCACGTTGAACCATTGCCGCATCTTGCCGGTGAACACTCCGCAGCCGATGCCGATGGCGATGGCGGCCAGCGCACCGATGGCGACCGCCGGCCAGGGGCCGATGCTGTCGCTGAGCGCGCCGCAGGTCCAGCCGAGGATACAGCCGGCCAGCGCCGCGCCGGCGCCGACCGACAGATCGATCTCGCCGGCGATGATCACCGCCGTCATGCCGAAGGCGATGATCCCCAGCATCGAGACGGCGCGCAGCACGTTGAGCAGGTTCGGGAGGCTGGCAAAGCCCGGCGCGGCGACCACCAGCACCAGGATCAGTGCGACGAGGATCAGCTCCATGACGACGTAGCGCAGCATGGTGAGGCTGAAGCCGCCTCGCGGCGTGGTGCGTTCGGCGTCGGCGCTCATCGGGGACGTCCCTCCATGCAGAGCTGGTAGAGTTCGGTGAGGTTGGTGGTCTCGGGCGTCACTTCGGCGACGAGGCGACCGTGGTGCAGCACGAGGATGCGGTCTGCGACATCGAGCAGTTCCTCGAGCTCGCTCGACACGAAGATCGAGGAGAGCCCAGCGTCGGCCTCGGCCCACATGATCTCGAAAATCTGTTGCTTGGCCTGAATGTCGACGCCGCGGCTCGGCTCATCGAAGAACATTACTTTGGGGGCAGTGTTGAGCCAGTTGCCGATCACCACCTTCTGCTGGTTGCCGCCCGAAAGGGTCGACACCGGCAGCAGCGGATCGGCCACCTTGATGCCGAGATCGCGGATCTGGCGCGTGACCGACGGGGTCTCGCGGGCGCGGTTGGTGAAGCCGGCGCGGGCGATGCGATCGAGGCTGGCGAGGATCAGGTTGTCGTGGATGGCGGCCATCTGCACCAGCCCGACCTCCTTGCGGTTCTCGGGGGTGTAGCCGAGCCCCAGCGCCTTCATGCGCTTGGGGGTGGGCTTATTGACGCGCTGCCCGCCAAAGCTGATCTCGCCACTGTCGAGCGGGTCGGCGCCGAAGATGGCGCGCAGCACCTCGGTACGGCCGGCGCCGAGCAGGCCGGCCATCCCCAGCACCTCGCCTGGATAGAGCTCGAACGAGATGTCGGTGAAGGCCGGGGCTCGGCTGAGGTCGCGAACCGCCAGCACCGGGTTGCTGCGGCTGACGGCGCGACGTGGCGGGCGCGAGGCTTTCGCTACGTCGCCGAACATCATCTCGACGATTTTGGCCGGGCTCGCATCTGATATCTCGATGGTGCCGACATAGTGGCCGTCGCGGACCACGGTGCAGGTATCGGCGAGCTCGAACAGCTCGTTCATCCGGTGGGTGATGTAGATCACCGTGACGCCACGCGCCTTGAGCCGGCGGACCAGATCGAACAGGTGTGACACCTCGCGCGCCGCCAGCGCCGAGGTCGGCTCGTCGAGGATCAGCACCGATGGGGCAAAGCTCATCGCCTTGACGATCTCGACCATCTGCTGCTGGCCAAGGCTCAGAGTCTGGACCAGCCGGCGCGGTTCGATCTCGAGCTCCATTTCGGTGAGCAGCGCCGCAGCCTGCTTATGCAATTCGGCCCAATCGACGAAGCGACCGCGCCTGGGCAGCCGGCCGAGAAAGATGTTCTCGCCCACCGACAGCGAGGGCACCAGCGACAGCTCCTGGTGCACGGTGACGATGCCGGCGGCAAAGGCTTCAGCGGGTGTCGCGAAGCTCACCTCGCGGCCATTCACCGACATGGTGCCGGAGGTCGGCTGCACCGCGCCGGCGAGGATCTTGATGGCGGTGGATTTGCCGGAGCCGTTGCGGCCCATCAGGGCATGCACGCGAGCGGGCGCAAAGGCATGCGAGAAATGCGACAGCGCCAGCGTGCCGTCATAGGCCTTGCTGACATCGCGGAATTCGATGGCGCCGCGCATCCGGAGACTCCCGAGACGAGGACGCCGCCGATCCCGGATCAGGATTGCGCTTCGTCGAAGCGCCATCCTGTTCCAAGCCCTTGTTTTGTCGCGAGATCGAACCGGAAAAGTCTGCAACTTTTCCTGATCTCGCTCCAGAGGACCGGCGGCAGGGGCCGATTACTGCTTCACACTCGCCGCATAGGCCTTGACCGCCTCGAGATCGTAGCGGCTCAGCGCCAGCGGCGGGATGTCGTAGGTCTTTTCGGTGGCTTCGCCCTTGGCGGCGGCGAGCGCCACGTCGGTGGCTTTCTTGCCCATCTCGAAGGGCTGCTGCGCCGTGGTGGCGATCAGCACATTGTCCTCGTCGAGCAGGAACCCGGCCAGCTGCTCCGAGCCGTCGGTGCCGAACACGAACACCTTGCCCTGCAGCCCCGCGGCGCGCACCGCCTGCACCGCGCCGACGGTACCGCCTTCGTTGGCGGCATAGATCACCTGCAGGCCGGGATTGGCAGTGAGGATGTCGGTGGCGACGGTCACGGCATTTTCGGCGAGCCAGGCATCCTGCGTCGCGACGATGTCGAGTTCGGCGCCGGCCTTGGCCTTTTCGAGAAAGCCGTTGGTGCGGTCGTCACTCATCTGCTGCAGCTGCGAGCGGAAGCCGAGCAGCGCCACCTTGGCCTTGCCGCCGAACGTCTCGGTGATGAACCGGGCCGCTGCCTCGCCGGTGAAGCGGCCGATATCGAGCTGGCTGGTGCCGATATCGGCAACCTGGAAATCGGAATTGATCGAGGTGCCGTAGAGCACCACTTTGACGCCGGCATCACGGGCGCGCTCCAGCGCCGGGATCGAGGCATCGCCGTTGAGCGGGGCGAGGACGATCGCCTTGGCGCCGCGGGCAATGAAGGTATCGACCAGCTCGGCTTCCTTTTCGAGCTTGTTCTCGGAGTTGCCCTGCAGGAGCGTCGCGCCGCCATCCTTGGCGCTTTGCTCCATGCCGAGCTGGATGCCGCGGAAGAACTGATCCTGCTGGAAGATCATGCCGCCGATCACCGTCTCCTGCGCCAGGGCGCCGCCAGCATAAAGGCTAGCGCCGGACAAAAGGGTAGCGAGGCCGGCCGAGGCCAGCACCAAACGTGCGAACTTCATCGAAACTCTCCTCCGGCGTCCGGGGGAACGCCATGTCACGGCCGGCAAGGCGGCCGCCTCCCTCGTCGCTTCCTCCAGCGACGGCAACACTCTTGCAAATCGCCGCGACGAGAGTCAATGCATATTGCATGCATAGTGCGTCACGATAAGATGGTGCGGATGAAGCAATCGAGGGCGTTGCTAGAAACCGCCATCGTGAGCAGGGCAAGCGACTTATGGATATTGGAAGCAGTTGCCTCGAATATGCGATCCTGCGCACGGACTGACAGAGGGGCACCCAGATGGTAGAACGACGCCCGATGTCGCCCAAGCCTGAAGCGCCGCTCTACCAGACCATCTATGCGGTGCTCCGTGAGCACCTTGAGCAGGGGGCATTTCCGGCCGGCCTGGTGCTCGGCGAGGCCAATGTGGCACGGGCGTTCAAGGCGAGCCGCATCCCGGCGGCCGCCGCGCTGAAGCGGCTGAGCGACGAAGGGCTGATCGGCAGTTTTGCCGGACGGGGCTTCATTGCCCGCGGTGGCGAGGCTGCGCCCAAGCCACTGCGGCTCGAACTCAGCGAAGCGGGCCTCGTGCTGCCGCCGGCGCTCGAGGCCGACGGTTCACCGCGCAATATCGGGCTCAAGATCTACCCCGAGGTCGAGCACGCGGTGGCCGCCAGCCTTGCCTATGGGCGGTTCATGCTCAACGAATCGGCGCTCGCCGAGCATTACGGCGTCAGCCGAACCATTGCGCACGAGGTGCTGACCCGGCTGGCCCGCACCGGCATAATCGTCCAGGAGGCCAACCAGCGCTGGTATGCCGGACCGCTGACCGCCGAGTCGATCCGCGAGCATTACGAGATGCGCTGGATCCTCGAGCCGGTGGCGCTGCGCCAGGCGTTTCCGAAATTCACCGAGGCGGAGCTGACAGCCCGCCGCGACCGCGTGATGCGGGCGCAAGGCGGCGATCGCGGCATCATGGAGCTCGAGGGGATCGAGCAGGACCTCCACATCGACACCGTGGCCCGCTGCAACAACCGCCAGCTGCTGCAGGCGGTGCAACGAAGCCAGCTGCTGTTGATCGCCACGCACGCAACCTTCCGCAGCCACCGCACCGGCACCGAGATTTCCACCATGCTGGAGGAACACCGGAGCATCTACGACCTGCTGCTCGACGGCGACCTCGACAGCGCCTGCCGCATGCTGGAGACCCACCTCCACCGCTCCATGCACCCTAATATCGAAATGGTCGCCCGGCTCGGCCCGATGCCGGAAGCGGCGCGGCTGCCCTACCTGACGCCGGTGGACCGCAGCGGCAGCTGAGGCGGCCGCGGCCTGACGCATCGTCCAATACCGGATGAGGCAGAGCGTCGATCCGTTGGTCCCGGATAGACGTTTGCAGCATCGTGGACAGAATCAGCCACCACTGATCCAACTAAAGTACGACAATACTGATCGGAGCCGCGCGTTCTCGGTCTGATGCGGCGGCGCACGGCTCAGAAAAGCTCCGCCCTGGGTGGTGGAAGCTTAGCCTCAATGATCAAGCAGCAGGTCTATATCTACGACAGGAGCCTCAAGGGGACGTCGAGCCGGCTTACGCCCGACCGCCTCGTTGCCGTCAAAGGCACGACGACCGGGCCACTGGTTTCGTGTCTCATGGTGACGCGGGGCGATCTCCCCCGGGTTCGCGCATCGATCGGCTACTTCAGAAAGCAGACCTATCGCAACAAGGAGCTGGTTATTGTCTCCGACGCGGTAACCGAGGAGCTGCAGCGTCTCATCGAAACAAGCGGCGGCGACATTCGTCTCGTCCGCGTCGATGAGCAGCTGTCGCTGGGGCTGCTCAGGAACATCAGTGTCGAACAGGCGCATGGGGAGATCGTCTGCCAGTGGGACGATGACGACATCTACGGCGCGCATCGCATCGAGCGGGGCGTCGGCGCGCTGTTGCAGGCGAAGGCGGATGCGGTGTTCCTGCGCCAATGGTGCATCTGGTCTCCGCGGCAGAAAATCCTGATCCTTTCGGGCACCCGCGTCTGGGAAGGTTCAATGGTCGCCTTCAAGCGGGCGCTCCCCCGCTATCCCGACGCTCCACGCGCCGAAGACACTGCGATGGTCGAGGCGATGTTCGGCACGCGCTCGATCGCGCTGATGGATGACCCGCTGTCCTACTGCTACTGCATCCACGGTCAGAACACCTACGATGAGCCGCATTTCCGGATCATGCTCGGCGATGCCAGTCTCAGGCTCAGCTACGGCAGGGCGTTGGCGGCCTTTTCGGCGTTCTTCGCGTTTGACGAGCACCCTGCCCTCGGCGACTCGGACCGCAAGCTGCTGGCCGAGAACGCCGGAGATGTCGGCCAGTTGCGTCGTCTGGCGATCTATGTGGGCGTCAACCAGTTCCTGCGACGCCTGCGCTACCGCTTCAAGCGCCGTGCCGCATAGCTGCCAAGTTAGCTCGTGGGCAGTGCCCTCGCCTCGCGGAAGAGCAGAGCGGCGTCCAGGGAAAGTTGCAGGCTTTTCCTGGTCAAAAGCGCGACGAAGTTCATGACCTAGGCTGACGCGTCGGTCGGCATCGAGGCGCCGCGGAAGCGTGAGAGCAACAGCGCGGTCCCCGTCCCCAGCATCGTCGCGCCGGCAGTTGCCAGTGCGGTACGGTCGCCGAACTGCAGGGCCAGCCAGCCGCCGAACGGAGCCGCCAGCGCGATGAGGCCCCAGTTGATCGAGCGGATGGTGGTGTTCATTCGCCCGCGCAACCGCGATGGCGTCACGGCGTTGCGGAAGCTCGTCTCGAGCGGGCCGCGCAAGCCGAACCCAACGCCGTAGACGATCTGCGCCGCGATGAGTGCAAATAGCGTGAGGCCTGACTGCGGCGCCACCGCCACCAGCAGCCACCCCGCCCCGGTCAGGTAGTCGCAGAAGAGGATTGCCTTGCCGGTCCCGAATACACTCGCCGCCCGCTCCGCCAATCCGGCCCCCAGTACACCGGCCAGCCCCGCTACCCCCAGGGTCAATCCCACGGCACCCGCATCGAGCCCGAGCTTCGTCGCATGGAAGATGTAGACTGTCCCGGCGATCGCATTGGCGATGAACCAGGCGTGCAGGCAAAGTGCATAGGGCGCGAGGAAGGGGTGTCGGTAGACCCAGGCAATCCCCTCCCTGAGATCGGCGCCGACCGAAGATGGTGCCCGCTGTTCGGATGGCTGCGGATCTGGAACGCCCGCGAGCAGCACTGCCGAGGCGGCGTAGGTGAAAGCATTGATCAGCATGGTGACCGGGGCCCCGACCACACCCGCAAGCAGGCCGGCGAGCAAAGGCCCCAGCGTCTGCGCCGCGGTGTAGGTCTGGGTCATGACCACGCTCCCCGAAGCCAGAAGGCTCGGCGGCAACAGGTCGGCAGTGAACGATTGATGCGCCCCGCCCTGCAGCACCGCCGCCGTGCCGAGCAGGAATACCAGCAGCAGCAGCCCCAGTGGCGAAAGCGCTCCCAGAACGCCCAGCCCTGCGATCACAAGCAGCAGCAGGCAACTGGCAATATCGGTAGCGATCAGGAGTTTCCTGCGCCGCACCCGATCCGCGATCACCCCCGCCAACAGCCCGAACAGCAGCGAGGGGAGCCATTGCGCCGACCGGACCCAGCCGATCTCCAGTTGATCGGCATGGAGGGCGTGGATCATCAAGAGCTGCAGCGACAGTCCGAAAATGAATGTCCCGAATGTCGACAGCCCGTCGGCGAGCCACAGGCGCACGAAGCCGGGATAGCGCAGCAACTGACCAAATGAGGATCGCTCAACCATATGGCGCCTGTCTCATACACGCCTGGTCAGCGTGTCGCATTCACCGTGATCGCCGCAAGGGGGCGTCCGCGGGTACGCGCTGTCATGGGAACTTCGGGTTCGCGAGAGACAGTTCACCGGTCGGAGCCGATTGAAATCAGCGCCGTAACGCTCGCCTCACGGCCTGCGACCTAGCCCGCTGTTGGGCGCTGGCCTGCAGCCAGCCGCCTGAAGCCACCAAGGCGCCGGCTGGGTCACTGAAGCGCGTCCCGAAACCGGTCCCACTTTCGGCAGACATGCCGTGGGAATGGCGAAGCACCCGCCCTATCGCGATGGTGCAGGGACGGCGATCGGTGTTGCGATCGATCCATCGTGATAGAGAAGCACGCGCTCTTCCTCGCCGTCGGGGGTGAAATATGACACCTCCGCGAGGATGTTTTCCGGCTCGCCTAACAGATAGGGCCTGGTCCGCATGACCCTTTCGGCCGCCGCAATGGGGTGGGCGGCAATGGCTCGCACCGGTTTGTCGAAGGCAATGCCGCCACGCCCACCGATATATCGCGCCACCTGGAAGGCGAACTGAACATCACCCATTCACGCCTCCCCGCGAACGCATCTGACGGTGGCGCAGGATTGCCGCGCGATAGCTTTGAGTTCGTATGCGGCCAGAATGAAACTCATGGTGCCTACCTCCTTCCGTCGCGACAATTCAGCCAGGGACGATGAGGCAGATCCGCTGATACGCGCGTGCGCTGCACCGTTCCCGGCGAGGCCTGGAAAGACTCCGACCAAGCCGGATAGTCGCGTCGCGAGCTGTGGCCCGCCAGCGGCGCAAGCAATTGCAGATGCCACTCTTCGGGCTTCACGCCAGAACGGCATCGGGCATGAAAGCTACAGCTCAGACGTCATGGCCACGTGATCCCGGCATGCGAGCAACGTGATTTGCCCGTGAATTTCTGTCTGCTACGGTTCACTTCGTCGATCGAGCAGTGAGCGAAACGGCCCGTGACCTCGCACCGTCTGTATCTCAATCTCCTGGGCCCGTTCGAAGCACGGTCACAAGATGGACGCGTGATCGAGTTCAGGCTGAAGACGGCGCGTCTGGTGCTTGCATGGCTGGCGCTCCGCCCAAGGCAAAGCGGCAGTCGCGAAGAGATCGCGGCTCTGCTGTGGAGCGAACGGAGCGAGGCCCAGGCGCACCAGAGCCTGCGCCAGACCCTGGCGGTACTTCGGCGGTCCCTCAACGAACAGGCCAGCGAGGTGCTTGAGGTCGATCGTGAGAGGCTGAGCTTTGCCTCAGGCGCGGTGCAGTCGGACGTCGCCTTGCTTGCGATCGAGGCCGACAGCGCCGTTGAGGGCCTGGAGCGGGCGGTGGCGCAATACCGGGGAGAATTCCTCGAAGGATTGAGCATCCGCGATCCTCTTGGCCAACAATGGCTCGAGGACCGGCGCGCCGAACTTCGTGCCATGGCGACCAAACGCTTCGAATGGGTGCTTGCTGCCTACGAGCGGGCGGCACGCCATAAAGATGCCGAGCCCATCGCGTCCCGCCTGGTCGAGATCGATCCGCTCGCCGAACCGGGGCATCGCGCCTTGATCCGGGCACACCTCGCCGCAGGTGAACGCGCCCTCGCCGTTCGGCAATACCAACGTTGTCGCGATATCCTGTTGCGCGAACTGTCCGTTGAGCCGGCGGCCGAGACGAAGGCATTGCTGCGGCTGGCAGCCGACCCGGCGCCATACCATCTGGATGCTGCGCCTGTTGTGCGGGACCAGTCCCTCGGCCGGACGCAGCAAGCGCATAACCTGCCGCGCCAGATGACCTCGCTGGTCGGTCGCGACGCAGAGGTGGAGGAGGTGCTCGCCCGCCTCCGCCGATACAGGCTGGTG
The DNA here is from genome assembly GCF_058806655.1 of Devosia sp. GW821-FHT12F11. Lineage (NCBI taxonomy): Bacteria > Pseudomonadati > Pseudomonadota > Alphaproteobacteria > Hyphomicrobiales > Devosiaceae > Devosia > Devosia sp. GW821-FHT12F11. The sequence goes on along the minus strand of NZ_JBXAPX010000001.1, from coordinate 611,375 downwards.
ACGCTGACCGGCCCCGGTGGCGCGGGCAAGACTCGATTGGCCGTTGAAACCGGCTTCCGACTCGCCGGGGGATATGCGGACGGAGTCTGGCTGGTCGAGCTGGCCTCGATTGCCGATCCACAACTGGTTGGGGAAGCGTTGTGCGGTGCATTGGGGGTGCCCGTGGCCGGCGATCGGCCAGCCATAGACAGCGCCATCGCGCATCTGAATCAGCGGGATGTGCTGCTCATTCTCGACAATTGCGAGCATCTGGTCACAGCCTCGGCGGGGCTCGTCGAGATGCTGTTGGGAGCTTGCCCGTCGGTTTCCATCCTGGTGACCAGCCGCGAGAGCCTGGCCGTTCCAGGTGAGAGCCAGTATCGGGTGCCGAGCCTCGCCTATCCAGCCCGCTCGGAGGCAATAAGCCCCGCTGCCGCAGTCGCCCACAGCGCCGTGCAGTTATTCGTCGATCGCGCCGCCGCCATGATCGACGGGTTCGTCCTTGATGACGGCAATGCGCCCGCCGTCGCCAGCATCTGCAAACAGGTGGACGGAATCCCCTTGGCCATCGAGCTGGCGGTCGGGCGTCTCAAGATGATGGGCCCCGATTGGCTGGCCAGCAATCTCAGCGCGTCGTTCATGACGCTGCGCCGGTCGACGAGGGCCGGCCCCCGACATCATCAGACCCTGCGCGCCATGCTCGACTGGAGCTACGACCTGCTGCCCGCCAAAGAACAGGCACTGTTGCGCCGACTTGCGGTTTTCGCCGGCGGCTGCTCGCTGGCATCGGCGATGCGGGTCGCCAGCGGCGAGCCGATAGCCGAGGACGAGGTGTTCGACCTCTTGTCCTCGCTGGTGGAAAAGTCGCTGGTGGCAGTGGATCTGACCGAAGCCGAGCCGCGCTACCGCCTGCTCGAGACGACGCGAAGATATGCACTGGACAAGCAGGGCGAAACCGGCGAGCCGGGTCGGCAGCGTGAGCTCGCGGCCTATCTGATTGATCGGTTCACCGAGGCCCGGGAGACCTGGTCGAGGACGCCCACCGTCACCTGGTTGGGCCGATATGAACCGGAGCTCGACAATGTGCGGGCCTCACTCGAATGGGCCTTTGGAGCTGAAGGCGAGGCCAAGCTCGGCGTTCAGCTTGCCACTCTAAGCATCCGGCTCTGGGATGAGCTCTCGCTGTTCCGGGAACGCGAGCGCTGGACCGAAATGGCGATGCTCCAGGTGGAAAAGAGTGCGCCCGAAATCGCAGGGCGCCTCTACCTGACGAGGACATCCAACAGTGCGCACGGCGATCATTCCGGCTTTGCCTTTGCCGAGCAGGCGGTTCAGCTGTTCCGATCCGCCGGCCGCGATCTCGATCTCGGCGAAGCCCTGGCCCGCGCCGGGGCCGCGCTTCTGACTATGGAGACAATAGGAAAAGCGCTGCCGTATCTTGAGGACGCCCTGAAGGTGCTCGAGCCGCTTGGCCCGACCAAACCGCTGGCGAGTTGCCTGCGCTCCAAGGGGGTGGCGGCATATCTGGGTGGCGACGTCGCAGGGGCTCGAACCCTGATCGGCAGATCCATGGCCGTGTGCAGGAGCGTTGGCGATTCCCGAGGTGTCGCAAGCGCGCAGATCGCGCTCGCAGAGATGGACTTCATTGCCGGCGACGTGGCGAATGCCATCGATGGAATCCGGCGCATGCTCGGCGGCCCGGACCATAACCGCCGGCAGGCGACCCTTGGCCTCAGCAACCTCGCCTCCTACCTGCTGTCGGATGGCAAGCTGGAACTGGCTCGCCAGGCAGCGAGCGAGAGCTTGCGAGAGGCGAGAGCCCTAGGCTGGCCGGCAGCAATAGTTCGTGCCGGGGAACACCTGGCGCTGGTGGCCACCCTCGAAGGCGAGGCGGAGCTCGCCGCCCGGCTGCTGGGGTATACCGAGGCCTTCTACGCCAAAGGCAGCGCCAGCCGGGAGTGGACCGAGCAGGTCACCCACCAACGCCTGGTGGCAGAACTGTCCAGGCGGCTGTCGCCGGCCCGCGTGAGCGCCGCCATGCAGGAAGGCGCCGGTTGGAGCGAGCAACAGGCGATAGAGGCGGCTGTCGTCGTGGGCCGGGGGGCGAGCGCGGCGGAGGTTTAGGTGGGCCCGGAAACGGGGCTCGGCATCGCCGCCTGGTGGTCCTGCCGCCAACGAAAAACCCCGGCGCCGCGAGGCACCGGGGTTGATTGGTCGGAGTAGAGTGATTCGAACACTCGACCCCCTGCTCCCGAAGCAGGTGCGCTACCAGGCTGCGCTATACTCCGTCAGATTGCCTCTGGACCCATGGTGCCGAACTCCGGGATGGTTCGGCGGGTGGCCAGCAGCTAACGAGGCGCGTTATAGACTCGGTCCCGAGGCAACTCAAGCGCCTAACTGCGGCGATTTCCGATTGGTTGCGTCGGTATTGTGAAGCGTGTAGGAACGCGCGCGTTGGGGCGTCGCCAAGTGGTAAGGCAGCGGTTTTTGGTACCGCCATTCCTAGGTTCGAATCCTAGCGCCCCAGCCAGTTCCCCGGAACCAGCGTTCGCCGGCCATCAACTCGCCGAGGTTCGGTAAGGCGCGAGGCTCCAGGTCGTGATCGGCAAGCGGGTCGATCCAGCCGAGCGCCAACGCCCGTTCCAGCGCCCGGGCGCCCAGTTCGGATGCGAGGACTGCATCGGCACCCCGAAAAGGTTCGGCCGCCTCGCTCATGTTAACCCCAATCCTGCAACATTCTCCGACCCCTCTTGGTGCGGTCTTAGGAAACTGTTAACCTCAAATCACGGCGGACCATAACCAAGACTGGAGCTTGGCAGTGGTTAACCGGATTTGGACGCACCTCCCCGCCATCATTTGCGCCTGTTTGCTCGCCTTCCCGGCGCTATCGGGAGGCACCTTGGTTCGGCAATTGCCCGACACCAAGCCTTCAGAGCAGCTCTCGCGCGCCGACCTTCTTGCCCATAAGGGCTATTATCCGCAGTCCTGCGCGGGCCGCACGGTCTGCATATTCAGCGGACCGGGCGGCGAGGTATGGGTGTGGGAGGGATACGCCCGCGCCATGCTGCAGGAAGGCAAGACCCTGCTGTTCAGGGGCAAGTGCCAGAGCGCCTGCTATCTCGCTTATCTCGAAGCGCTTGATTTCAAGGCCAAGGGCAGCCCCGGACGCATCGAGGTGGCGCCGGGCACGGTGTTCTACAACCACAAGCCCTACCTGCTTCGAAAATGAGGAAGGTCTGGGCGCGGCTTACCGACCAGCTGGATCGCATCCCATCCAGCTGGGGCCTGCCGATCATGGTGATCGTGGGCCTGATCTTCTGGATCGTGGTGCTGAAGCTGGTGGGGTTTTAGGCCGCGCGCTTCGTGGCCGCGTCACACCATGGCGCTGGTGCGCAACATGGTCTCGCCTTCCGTTCGCTGACTGGATTTCGCCCACATGCCGCGCGTATCGACCAGGACTTTGCCTGCTATGGCGGCCTTCGGGATGGCACGGAACTCGCGGTGATCTACCAGCATCAGGATCATGTCGCTGGATAGCCCAGCTTCCTGCGATCCCAGAGTGACCATGCTGGACCGCGAGAGTTCCTCCGGCAGCTGCTTGATGTGCGGCTCGATCACCCGCAGCTCGACGTTTGAGCCGATCAGCTGCAGTTCCCTCGCGAGCAGGCTGACGATCTCCACTGCGGGGCTTTCGCGGAAATCGTCGACATCGGCTTTGTAGCTCAGCCCGAAGCAGCCGATCGAACGAATGCCGCCAGCGGCCACGCTCTCCAGCACTTTCCGTACGATCTGGCGTGGCCGCTCGCTGTTGATCCAGCGCGCCTCCCGGATCAGGCGGGCCTTCTCGCCGACCTCGGACACGATAAACCACGGGTCGACAGCGATGCAGTGGCCGCCTACGCCCGGGCCGGGCTTCAGAATGTTAACGCGTGGGTGCAGGTTCGCCAGCGAGATCAGTTCCCACACGTCAATCTGGAGCTGCGCGCAGATTTCAGACAGTTCGTTGGCAAACGCGATGTTCACGTCGCGGAACGAGTTCTCGGTGAGTTTGCAGAGCTCCGCGGTACGGGCGTCCGTGACGACGCAATTGCCAGTGACGAACGAGCTGTAGAACGCCCGGCAGGCTTCGCCGGCGCGCGCGCAAAGCCCGCCGATCACCCGGTTGTTCTCGGTGAGCTCGCGAAGGATCTGTCCGGGCAGCACGCGTTCGGGGCAATGGGCGACCAGGATGTCGCCGCCGTCGCTGCCTTGCCGGGAGCATGTCAGGTCCGGCCGGAAGCTCTCGATCCAGCGCGCCACAAGTTCGGTTGTTCCTACTGGTACGGTCGACTCCAGAATGACCAGCTGCCCCTTCTTGAGCACCGGAGCGATCGCCTGCACGGCCGCGTTCACATAAGTGAGGTCGGGCTTGTAGCCGCCGGCGAACGGGGTCGGCACGGCGATGATGTAGACATTGCCGCTCTGGGGTGTGCCGGTGGCGACGATGCTTCCATTGGCGACCAGTGCGGCAAGGGCCTCCGGCAGGTCGGGCTCGACGATCGGGCACTGGCCGGCATTGATGCTGCCCACCAAAGCGGTGTTGACGTCGACGCCAATGACGCGAAGCCCGCTCCTCGCGATGACGACAGCGGTGGGCAGGCCGATATAGCCGAGGCCGACGACGACACAGGTTCGATCCGTGGATGCATGATTCATGGCTGAAACTCCCTCATCTTGCGGCCAACCAGTATGTCGGCGATGCGGCTCGAAGCACGGCCGTCGCCGTACGGATTCATCCGGCGCGCCATCTGCTGATGTGCGCCGTCAGCGGTGAAGACTCGGCCGACGCGTTCGACGATCGTCGACCGATCGGTGCCGACCAGTTCGACGGTGCCGGCGGCCACGGCCTCGGGGCGTTCGGTGACGTTTCGCGTGACAAATACCGGCTTGCCCAATGATGGCGCTTCTTCCTGGATGCCGCCGCTGTCGGTGAGGATCGCGTGGCTGCGCTTCATCAGGTAGACGAAGGGCAGGTAGTCCAGCGGCTCGACCAGGTGTACGTGCGGGGTACCGCCGAGCGCCTCTCGCACCGGTCCCTGAACGTTTGGGTTGGGGTGGAGCGGATAGACCACCTGCAGGGGATGGGCCCGCGCCAGCTCGGAAATGGCGGCGCAGATCTCCAGCAGCGGCTGGCCGAAATTCTCACGCCGGTGACCGGTCACCAGCAGTAACGGCCGGTGCGGATCGAGGTAGGAGAAGCTGGCGGCGAGGCTGGTGGCGAGGGTCGGATCGCTTTCCACCCGATCGGCCATCATCAGCAGGGCATCGATGACGGTATTGCCGGTGAGATACACGGCATCGCGCTGCGCTCCTTCGCGCAGCAGGTTGCCGCGCGTCTCGGTAGTGGGGGTGTAGTATTGGTCGGCGATGACGTCGATCAGGCGCCGATTGACCTCCTCCGGCCAGGGCTGCGAGGGGTCACCGGATCGCAGCCCAGCCTCGACGTGTCCAACGGGTATCTTCTGGTAGAACGCCGCCAGCGCGGCGGCCATCGCGGTCGCCGTATCGCCGTGCACCAGAACGCGATCCGGCCGCCACTCGTCGAGCACAGCAGAGAGCCCGGTGAGCACGGCCGTGGTGATCTGCTCGAGCCCCTGCGCTTTGGTCATGATGTCGAGGTCGTAGTCGGGACGAACCTCGAAGAGCTCGAGCGCCTGGTCCAGCATCTGCCGATGCTGTGCGGTGACGCAGACGCGAACCTCCAGCGCGGGCTCGGCCTTAAGCGCCTTGACCAGCGGCAGCATCTTGATGGCTTCCGGACGCGTGCCGAAGACGACGAGGATCCGGGTGGCCATCAGCCGTGCTCCGGCGTTGCTGGGCTGCCGAGGGATTGGTTTCCCACAGCGCTCTTCATTCGACATCCTGTCGATCGGGTGCCGCGACCGGAGATCCCGAACGCGCTTCGGCGACTTGGCTCAGCGTGTCGGCCATCACCCGCGCCAAGTTTGAGCGCTCATAGCGACGTGCTGCCGCGATGCCATGGCGCGACAGCTCGGACCGGCGCGATGGATTCCTGGCAAGCTCGAGAATGCCTGCCACCAGGGCATCGGCATCTTCCGAGCCGAACGGCAGCCCGACGTCTTCGTTGCGTACGATGTCAGCGGATTCTCCAGCGACGCCGTGCAGCACCGGAATACCCATCGCCATGCACTCGAACAGCTTGGAGGGGATGACGCTATGGAACAGCGGGTCGTTCCGCAGATGGATTACCGCGATGTCGATCAGCGACCAGAATCGCACTACCTCGTCGCGCGACACGCTGTCGAGGAATTGCACGTTGGGCAGCCCCCTCGCGGCCGCCTCGGCCTTGAGCGCTGGTTTTTCGGCGCCATCGCCAAGGAATACAAAGGCGACTTGGTGTGCCTCAGGGTGGTCACGCAGCTGCTCGGCTGCCCGCAGCAGCGTCGACAGGCCATGCGCCATGCCATGCGTGCCGACATAGCCCAGCACCAGCTTTCCCTCGAGCCCAAGCTGCCGGGCCAGCGGCAGGTCGCGCGGGCGGGGCTGGAAGCGGGAGAGGTCCGCGCCATTAGTGACGACGCTGATCTTGGCCGGTGGGATCCCGCGACGGACCAAGTCCTCGCGGAATGAGTTCGTCACGCTGACGATGTGGGCGGCGCGGTGATAGAGGAAGAGTTCGAGTTGCTCGAGCCAATCCAGCACCCGCGAGCTCTTCATCGCGCCCACGGCCTTGATAGAGGCTGGCCACAGGTCGCGCAGCTCGAACACGTAAGGTTTGAGGCGCATCAGGCTGACGACGAAGGCGGCGCATGGCGTGAACAGCTGCGGCGAGGTGGCGACAATCACATCGGCCCTGCCGACAAAAACGCTGCCCAGAATCGCGGAGACCATAAAGCTCACATAGTCGAGGGTGCGCCTGAGGAAGCCTTCATTGGCGGTGATGTAGGTCCAGACCCGCACCACCTGGATGCCGGCCATTTCCTCGCGCGACCAGAGGCGGTTGCGATAGCCTTCGAACAACTGCCCCCGTGGGAAGTTGGGCGCCCCCGTAATCACCGTCACCTGGTGGCCCAGTTGGACCCACTCCCGACAATGCTCGAACGTGCGCGATGCAGGCGCGTTCACCTCGGGTGGGAAGTTGTCGGTGAGAAACAGGATGCGCATCAGTCCCACTCGAAAACGGCGCGACGGTGGACCATCGCTTGACCAACATCATCGATGCTAGGCATGGGCAGCGAGGACGTTGTGGTAGAAATCCAGAGTCTGCTGAACTATGCGCCTCACGCCGTAGCGTTCGCGGGCGGCGGCAGCGATAGCCCCCCTGTCCCAATGATGCTCTAGCGCTGAACGGACCAAGTCGGCGTTTGTACTTAGGTCATGCGAGAGAAACAGCCCGTCCACGCCTGAACTGATCATATGCGCCATGCCAAACGCCTGAGGCGCCAATACAGGGACACCTCGGCCATGTGCTTCCGCGATTGCCATCGGCGAATTCTCTTGGAGGGAGGTGACTAAGAGGATCGATGCCGTATCAAGTACTTGTATGAGATCCTGAGTGGCAAGCGCGCCAAGGAACTCAACATTGCCCCCAACTCCTCGATATCGAACAAAATCCAGGCATTCTTCATAGTAAAATTTGTCGATGTAATTACCGCAAATAGAGATCGTTACTGACGGGTCCGTCTCTATTACCTTCGCGGCGATCCGCAACGCACCCAATGTGTTCTTTAGTCTGCCAACTCGGCCGACAGTGACGATGCGACGTGATTGACCGCCAGCAGGGTGTCGCGCTGACAGGCAGAAGGAGGGATCCACCGGGTTGGGTATCGCGATGCGATTGAGCAGCGAAACATCGGCAAGGGCCTCTTCCACATACTGATTCACGATGATTACGTTTTCGATACTCCGCCTACTTGATGCCTCGATGTGGCGGACTAACCCAGCGAGGGCGCGGCGAGCGATGATGTTCCAGATATCTCTATTTCCCGAGGCAACCAGGTCTAACTCCGCTATGCCGTGTACAGTCAGTACGCGCGGCGTGCTAATCTTTCGCCCGAGGCCAGCGAGACCATGGAGGTGAACGAGGTCCACGCCGATGGCTGTGACCGCTCGCTGCACGCGTCTTGCGTCAACATTCCAGTATCGCAGGACGCCCGGGCCTAGTCCGCGCCGAAGGTAGATCGTCCGACATCCATGGTTCTGGGTTTCCAGATCTCGCGTTGCGCTCGGCACGACAAGAGTCATGTCGACATGCTTGCTCAGCTCTGGAAGGAGGGTGTCGATGACGCGTTCGACCCCACCAGTTATTGGCTGTCCTGGTTCCGGGTAGGGCCCCACCAGTGCCACCTTCATGTCAGTATCTTCCGAGCGAGAAGCAGCGCCAGAAGGAGCTCGCAGCTTACCATTGCTACGGCAACGTAAGACACTACCGCCAGGAGCGACGGGGGGACAAAGACGCTCATTAGAAACAGAGATGCCAGTCGCAGGAGTGAGACTGCCGCGTTCAACTCCGGTATGCCCCTGGTGTGAACGCTCAAGCTGTAAAGACCGATCGTTGCCGTCGTGGCGTACCCGATGAACGACACGAGGAAGCTCGGAACAATTTCTGGATACTTGCTTCCGTAAAGAAGCTGCACCACTACAGCAAGAACGAACCCCACAACGACCAGTGACGCCAACAGACCGGCGATGTATACTAAGCCGCCCCGGCTCCACAACGCGCGCTCCAATCTCCCGTCGCTAGTCAACATCATGGGCAGCAACACGCTACGCAAGGAAAAAAAGATAAGGTTTATTGCTCCAGAGAAGGTCAGGATCACGCCATATGTAGCGATGGTTAGTTTGTTATTTCCGGACAACAGCATAAGCTGCGGGGCGTAGGGTAGAGCTACAAAGGACATTGCGGAGACATATACGTATGCCGAGTAGCGGGCCATTCCCCAGGTCCACGCGAACCGTGCTGAGACCGACCCCGTCAACAGCCTAGTCGAACTCGACCAACACGCTGCCACTAGGGGTATCGCGTATATGGCCACAGCTATGAGGACGGGTTCAGGCCGCAGCACCACCGCTGCCAATCCAGCGGTCAGACGTAGTAACGCGAAGGCAATATTGGAGCGCAGAAAGCTTCTGTAGTCCTGACGAGCCTGATCCGTTGCTCTGGCGCCGTTCCAGACATTCATCAGTGCGCCAAGAATGAGTCCCAAACCCAGCTCTCTTGCCGTCAGAAGCCAGAGCACGGTGCCGGCAATGCAGGCGATGGGAATAAGCGCAAGTCGTATCACAAATGCAGTCGAGAACACGCCCTCGTCCCGTGTCGTCCCGAACTGCCTTGTTGTTGTTGTCGACAGACCCAGGTCGAGGATCGCGCTCGACAGCATCGTCCCCGCAACGATCAGGCTCAAGGAGGCAAACTGCGCCGTGGGGAGAACCAAGGCGGAGGCCGCCAAGAGGACGAAGGTGCCAGCCTGTATTAGGACAGTGATGAAGAGCACCTGACTCGAGCGGCGGCCTACCTCCGTGAGCAGGCGTCCAAGCGAACCGCTAGCCGGAGCGGGAGCGGGAGCGATCATTCTGATAGCGCTTCGTCATAGAGCGAGAGGATGTTCGCCGAATAATCTCGACGGTTGCCTGCTACGCCCTCGCGGTCCACTGCGCGCAATCTCCTTACGAAGTCCGCGATGTCCCTCGAGCGAAAGAGAACGGTGCCCACGGGCCGTTCTGCTGCGTCAGACGCGATACAGGGTTTTCCGTACCACTGAGCCTCACGGAGGGACACTGCGTCCCCATCAGTGTTAGTGGGCCGGGCGAACACGTCACAGTGTTGAAGAACCGCGGGGAAGGAAACCTCTCCCACGACAAATTTGACGATGTCACCGAGACCGGCCGTCTGAACATCGTGTCGCAAGGATGAGAGATAGTCGACCTCAGGGCCATCTCGGGACAAACAAACGATCGCAGAGTAGCATGACCGGATCGCCGCATCGTCGAACGCCTGTACGATCATGTCGATGCCATACAGGTCCGCCCCCTCGAAGAATGATACTTTCGAGGCATTGGCCGCGATCACGCGCCGGCCGCTAGCGGATTGCGCATCGAACCAGCTCACAATGTCAGCAGGCAGTGGAGGTTCATCACGCTCTGTTGGGGCGATGAAGGCCGGTATGATCGTTGTGTTCCCGCCAATGGCAGCTGCTACCGCTTGGCTGACACAAACCGTTCGATGACCTAGCCTGCTCGATGCTCGCAGTGCCAAAAGAGCCAAACGCGACCCCCTCGCGGAGTGTACCGTGTGGACGACCCGCAGACCGCAGGCCCGGGCAACGATCGTGTGCATCAGTCGGGCAAAGTGATTGAAACTGTGGATGTGAACCAACTCATGGCGGCGGAAGGCGCCCACATAGCTCCAAGGGAGCATCCGCCGAACGTTCCTCACGCCGGCGGTCTGTGGCTTGGACTCATCGAGGAGGCTGTGGGGGACACCGCTTCTCTTGAGCAATGCGGACAGCCGAAGCAGGTGCACGGAAATGCCACCTGTTGGGGGGGGGATAGGCCCCACCAGCAGCAGGCGACCCGACCGGTGTCCGCGCTTGGGACTCACGTTTGCCCCAAGGTGCGGCTCGAGGCACCTACCTGCATCACGGCCCTATCTTGCGCCTTTACGGTCGCCGAAATCAGCCCGAGCACGATAGCAAACACCAAATTGTCGTACCTCGTGGCAAGTGCCGAGTGAGTTGCCATCAGATCTGCAGCCAGTACACCCAGGCAGGTTAACTCAACTGCCCACAGCCGATACTTGATGCAGGCCCCGATGGCCGTCGCGAACGCCGCAATCAAGAGAAGCGCCGGCACCGGACCGCCTTCGTTCCAAAGCATCAGGACGGAGTTGTGCGCACCCATCCATTCCCCGTTCTCGAACAACCCGCCCACCATGTAATGGGCAGTTCCCAACCCATCGCCCAGGAAAGACTGTTGCGCTGCCCGCTCCGCCGCCATCGACCAGAGAATTGTGCGACGCGTCGTGGTCGTTTCATTGATCTGACCGCCGAGTATGTCAGCTACCGCAAGGATGCGACCCCGCTGATATGAGTCGAACTCGACGTACTGCTGCTCGGCAATGCCAGTTAGAACGACCCGTGGATCCTGGATGACAGCAACCACCGCTACCGCGCAGATCAGCGCTACCGCGATAGCCGGACCTTTCAGGTTCCGCACCAGATGCCAGGCGAACAGGATGACCACCAGTGACATGCCGGTTTTAGACAAGGTGAGAAGAACCGACCCGGTCGCCATCAGAAGCGTTGCGATCTGCACCGGCAAGCGCCGGAAGGGTAGGGCAAGCGTCAGGACCAGTGCAAATACTGCAGCCATTGCTGCTTCGTTGGGGTTTGCAAAGAACCCGCCCGCGCGTTGCTCCGATGAGAAGGGAAGATTGACATAGAACTCGTAGAGGATCGGCGAGAACCAGACAGACGTGGCAGCAACGATAAGAGCGTTGCGCGTGAATGTGAGGAATGCGGTCCTCGCCACGCCCTCCAAGCTCGTGATGTACCCAACGATCGCCCAGGTGAGGACAATTGTGGCGCCATAGGTCGCATAGTACTTTTCTGGAGCGTAGGGGGTCGACGCGGCCCCCGTTGTTAGACCGGCCAGCAACAGATAGCTGGCGATCGAGGCCACAAACAGCAGGAAAGACAGATGGCCGGCGGTGCGGCCGCGGCGCCAGATAAGCAGCAGGCACGCTGCAAGCATCACCAGCGAGGCCGCCTGCTCGATGCCCAGGGCCATGGAAAAGACGCCGTTCAAGTTCAAGGCGCAGATCACTACGATTGCCTTGGCCGCCAAATCGACGCTGGGCTCAGTGTCGCCTGGCAAAAGGCGCTGTGGGAGCGGTCTCAACAAATCCACTCTCACCTCGCCCCAAACCCCGACAAAACTATCCCTACCGTCCTGAACACGATCAGCAGGTCCAGCCAGGGCGAGAAGTTCTTGATGTAGTAGAAATCGTAGTGGAGCTTGTCGCGGATCTGGTCGACGTCCGTGACGTGACCCTGGTTTACCTGGGCCCAGCCGCTGATGCCGGGGCGAACGATGTGGCGGTAGCGGTAGAAGGAGAGCTCCTTCTCGTACCATTGCGCCAGGGGCAGTGCTTCGGGCCGCGGGCCGATCCAGCTCATTTCGCCGCGCAGGATATTTATGAGCTGCGGCAGCTCGTCGATGCGCGTGCGCCTGAGAAAGCGGCCGAGCGGGGTGATGCGCTCATCACCTTCAAGGGTGATCGCACGCTGGCGACGATCGCCCGTGATGTCGCGGTCGACATACATGGTTCGGAACTTGTAGACGCGGAAGGGATGTCCGCGAAAGCCGACCCTGGTCTGCCGGAAAATGGCAGGGCCTGGAGATTCAAGCCGGATGGCCAGGCCGACGAGCACCAGCCCTGGCAAGAGCAGCACCAGCGCGAGCAGTGCGGTGATCCAGTCCAGGCCCTGCTTGATCTTCAGATAGAGGCCGTCGGGATTGATCGATCCCAAGGTGTTCTCGGACAGGCGCATGATCTCGAGCCGTCCGGTCAGCGACTCCTTGATCTGCTTGACGTGAAAGATGCGGATCCCGGCAAGGGCGCAATCAGCGATGAACCGCTCCCAGTGCTGATCGAGGTCCTGCCGCAAATCCACGACCAGCCCGCTGAGCCGCCCTTGCGGGAGGGTGGGCGTTTCGAGCGGCAGCCAATCCACCTCGCGGATGCCAGCGAGAGTATCGACCTCGCCGCCCGGAACGATCGCCAGGCGCACCGTGCGATAGCGGCGATAGAGGGCGTGGGCGACAAAGACCCACAGGACCGTCAGGGCGAAGCTGGCGGGAAACAGGTAGCGATTGTATTCGAGGCGAAGCATCAGCAGAGCTGCCAGCACCAGGAGGAAGCTCACCAGCAGGGCCGGCACGCAGTAGATGCTCTCTTCGACGCCCGGCAACTTGGCCAGCTGCCTCAGCCCAAGCAGCCCCAGGGTGATGGCGATGGTCGTCGCGACGATGGTGCTGACCTGCTCGGGCAGCAACCAGCCCTGGACATTCGGTCCCCAACGCAAGGCGACCGGGATGATGACCCCGAAGAACAGGGCGCCGGCGAGCTGGACACGGGTGCGCCCCAGCTGGCTCAGCAGCCAGCTAACGGAAGAGACTCCGCCAGCCCCGTCGTGAATTTCCGCAGATTTTGCCGCATCCTGCGTCATTCATCAGTATCTCCTCAATTGAGCAGCTCGACGCCTTTGGATACCGCCGCGACACGAGAGAGTGGCCGTTCAGCTCATGAGGCAGTGTAGTATCCGGCGTATTTGCCCGCGTAGGCGGACCTGGAAATCTCCTGCTGATTCAGTACCGCGAGGATCTCTGCTTCCGGTTTCTTGGCGCCCTGGAGCAGCGTCACCGCGTGGCGAACATCGTGCTGGGAGGTACTCGCCCAGCGCACTACAAACACAATCGCGTCGGCGTGCTTCACAAGATACAACCCATCGACCACGGGCCCAACAGGCGGTGTATCAAGAATAATTATATCAAAGGTAGTCCGCGCCGCACTAATGAGGCGGGCGAATGTGGTGCTAGAAAGCAGCGAATCTGTGGCAATATCACTACGACGCGCACCCAGCACCACCTGCGCACCACTCTCATCATCGACTGTCATGATGGAAGGTAGCGCGTCCTCCTTCACGGCGTGACTGAGATATTCCAACAATCCGGTGGATGGCTCGAGGCCCAGCTGCCGATGAATGCTGGGTTTTCTGAGATCGCAGTCGATCAACAGGGTCTTGTGTCCGGCCAGCGCATAGGCGCGCATGATGGACAGAGCCAGCGTGGATTTGCCTTCGCCCGGAGAGGCGGAGGACACCATGATCACGATGCCGCCGGCCGCCGGCTGGCCCGCCTGGCTGCGTTGCAGCGCCTGATCGATGCCGACGCGGATGCGCCGCACGGATTCGGCGAAGATCGAGAGCGGGCTCGACACCATGTGTTCGCCGATGCCGCCCTCCCCGGCGCCGATCCGTGCCTCTTTCTGCCGGGGTACGGCCGAGATCACCGGGCCGCGCAGGAAAGAGTGCAGCTGGGCCTCGCTGGTGAAGCCGCCGACGAAGTTCTCCCGGAGGAACGCAAGGCCCACGCCGAGGCCGAGCGCGGCGAGCCCCGCGAGCGTCAGAATTTGCCGCGGATTGGGAAAGGAAGGCTCGGAGGGCGGCAGCGTCTGGGAGACGACGCGACTGTCAGCCACCTGGAGGTAGGCCTGGGCCTCCAGCTCGCGCAGGCGCGACAGCAGCGTCTGATACTGCGTTCGCGCGATCTCGGCGTTCTGCTGCAGTTCGTAGATGTTGGTCAGCACTGCAGGCGGCAGGTCGGACGACAGGATGCTGGTGCGCAACTGCGTGCGGACATCGGAGGCTTGTGACTGATAGGTGGCCACGCGCTGCCGCATGGTCGTCAGTTCCTCGGTGGTGGAGCTTTCGAGCTGACTGTCGAGTTTGGCGACTTCGGCGCGCAGGTCGATCGACTGCTGCGAGCCGTCCACCGTGTCGGCGAGGCTGCTCACCAGCTGCTGGCGCTGGGCGGCGAGCGCGCTGATGGCCTGCGAACCGAGGTTCGCCGATACCGCCGCCCAGTCGCGCTGCTCGAGGCTGCGCTGCACCAGGTCGGTCATGGCCACATCCCTGGCCCGGCTGGCCCCGATCTCCTTGAGCTGCGCGCGCAGGGCGGCGAGATCCGTGCGGCCCGTCTCCTCGGTGATGGTGTCGATATTGTCTTCGACGAACTTGTCGAAGGCGCCTTCGGACTCGGCCACAGCGGTGCTTGCTCCGGCGATCCGGCTCTGGATGATGTCGCGCGACGCCAGCGTGGAGCGGATTTTCGCGTCGAGCTGCACCTTGATGTAGGCGGCGGCGACCGCGTTGGCGATCCTGGCTGCCGTCGCCGGGTCGGGGGAGCGCGCCTGAATGGCCAGCATGAAGGTAAGGCCGCGACGCTGCACGGTAATGCTCTCGCGCAGCTTGGCCATCACGCTCTGCAGAGCTTCATCGCCGGTGGGAAGCTTCGGTTCGGCGATGCGGAAGAAGCCGAGCACCGTATCGCGCCAGCCCAGACGCACCCCGAACTCGGGGTCATCGATGAGGTTTTCGTCCTCGATGGTTTGCAGCAGGGTCGCTTCCGACTTCGCCAGCTCGACTTCGCTGTCGACCCGGGCGCTTTCGCCCGCCCCACTGCCAAGCTGGACGTTCGGATCCAGCAAGTCCTTGCGGCTGGGATCGACCAGTACAAGTGTGCTGGCGGTGTATATCGGCTTCATCGTGAACACGGCGGCGGTCGCAACCACCAGCACGGCCAGGACCGTTATCGCAATCAATTTAGCTTGCCGGCGCAGCAATCCGAGAATGCTACGAAGATCAAAACCTTGGTCGTTCATTGGGTTCAAGCACCACTTGTTGCCACCCTCGTACGTCCGGCCTTTTGGACTTTGGCGGATAGAGAACTCTGCGGTCGATACTATGTCGTTAAGCCGGAGCCGAGGATGCGCGCCTGCACCGAGAAAGACTGTGGCTGATTCTCTCGGCTTAGGCGAACTGCAGACAGCCGTCCGCTAAGATACGCCCCAGTATCGACGGAAATGCGGTGATCCCCGAAAACTACGTCGGCAGTTGGCGTATGGCCGTGCACCACCGTCTTTGCGAACTCGGAGTAGCCCACTGCCGGATCGTTACGTATCCAAAGCAGATCATCGGGGTGCTGTTGCTCAATCGCGACCCCCGTGCGCAAGCCGGCGTGGGTGAAAGCATAGCTGGGCGTGGTGAAGAGGAGCGGCAGGCGGGCGAGAAAATCGATGTGCTCCACCGGAACATGGCTATGGACCAGATCGCGAAGGGCGGAGCGAGACCGGGCAGCCGCTTCAAGCGACGCTGCGGAAATACCGTAGGACTGCAGCGTTTCGGCCCCGCCGAACCCCAACCAGGATGAATTCGGCGACGGCTGCTCGAGATAGCGCAGCATCGCAACCTCATGATTGCCGGCGATGCAGATCCGCTGGATGCCGGCCGGCAGCGGGGCCATGAGATGGTCGAGGACACCCGCGGACTGCGGGCCGCGATCGACATAGTCGCCCAGCATCACGAACCATTTCGAGCCCGGTCGTCTGGTCGCGTCCTCAATCAGCAGTTGCTCGAGCCCTCTGAGGAGGTCGAGACAGCCGTGAACGTCGCCGACCGCGTAAATGGTGTCCGCTTCGGTCTCGAGGTGCAGCACCTCGAAGCCCGCGGCGCGTCGAACGGGGCGTGAGCGCGGGCGGGCGAGCAGCTCCTGCAGGTATCTAAGCATGATGCCGACGCTGCTCGCCGACGCCCAGGCCGGCGCCGATCGCGAGAAAGACGATGGCGATGAAGGTGAAGGCGACAGCCTGAATCTCCAGGCTGAAGTCGACGGCCGAGTGCACGGCAACGACCGCAATCACCCCAATTGCAGCAAGTCGAGGCGCGCCGGCAGCGCCGCGGGACGCCGACCGCACCAGTCGCAGGGCCGCCGCTGCGACAATGAACAGGGGCAGGCTACCGAACAGAAAACCGAGCTCCACCCACAGCGACAGGTAGGTGGAATGCGCCTTGTTCCACACCACATCGGGGCTGACCGGGAGCTGATGGAACAAGGGGAACGCAAGCTCGAAGGTGCCGGCGCCGTAGCCGACCCACGGGCTCGACAGGATCATGCCCCAGACCTGCCGGTAGAGATCGGCCCTCACATCACCGGCCGTTTCGAGCGAGCCGACGCGTTCGAGCAGGCCGCTGCCATTGAGGACAAGCAAGCCGAGGGTGGCGACCAGCAAGGCCGAAAGAGCGATGAGCCACACCGTGGCGCGGCGGCGGAAGAGAGCCAGGACCGTCACCGAGAGGGCGCCGATCAGGCCGGCGAAGAAACCCATTCGGGATTGCGTTGCCACGAGGGCGGCCCCTATCACGAAGAGCCCCGCAGCGATCAGCGCGATGGCAGCAACCTTGCGATGGCGGTTCTGACCCGCTTCGCCCTCGAGGTGCCCGACTGCCAGCGCCACCCCCAGGGCGAGCCCGAGGGACAGGTAGGTTGCATAGCTGTTGCGATTGACGAACGGCCCGGTTGCGACCGTCTGGGGCGATCTCGGCAGGCCAAGGATGTCGATCAACTGGCCTTGCAGGACGAGACCGAGCAGCGCGTAAGCGACAATGATCAGGAAGATGCCGATCAACACCCGGTTGGCGCGGCCACCGCGAAAACCGATCTGCAGGCACAGCAGCGCCAGCAGACCGTATGAGGCGAACTGGAGAAGCGTCAGGCTGGTGGTTGCAGGGTCGAGGCTGATGCTGGACGGCCAGAACTCAGGGCCGATGGGAAGGACCCGCGGCGGTGCGAGCCCCACAATGCCCAGCGGCAGAGTCTGCACGGCAACGAAAAGCACGAGCAGCATGAATGGAATCGTGAGTTCGGGCAGGCGCAGCGGTTGCACGCGCAGCGCGCTCCCGTTGGCGCGCAACGACAGGAAGTACACCACGCCGATACCGCCGAGCAGCACCCCCCAGGCGGCCCAGAAGGCAGGCCGGTTACTGCCGAGAGGCAACGGGGACAAACCCAGCACGAGCAGCAGCGCCCAGCCAAGCTTGTTGTTGGTATCGTCACGATGCATCGGGACAGGATGCTGACGCGGTTTCCGGGTGGCCTGGTCGAGCAGCATGGTCATGCTTGAACTTGCTCCAGTTAGCGCACGGCGGCAGCTGTCGGAGTCCGCGACGCGATCTCGTTGCGCAGGGCGGCGATGAAGCGCTTCTGCTGCTCCATGGGCAGTTTCTCGACGATCGCCGTGATGCGCCCCCGAAAGCTCTCCACCGCGGCATAGCGGCGGGCAATCGTCCGTATCCCGCGCTGGCTCATGACCAGCAGCCGCAGGTCGGCCTCGTGACCGGCAAACGCGATCGGCTGAAGGAGCGACAGGTGATCTTCGCCCAGCTTGACGCGCAGCTCGGCCAGCCACTGCTCCGTCGGGGCGACGGCGCGCGCGCTCGCCAAAGCGCGACTGAGTTCTGCAGCATCGCTCCGCTCGGCGGCCATCAGCGCCTCCACATAGTGGGCATAGGAGTAGACCGGCGATGCCTGAGCGAAGCCGGATGCCGCGGCGGCGCAGGTTGCAACGGCAGCGGTGCGCAGGTCGGTCCGCAGCGAAAGCCCGAACAGCGAACTCGCGACCTGAACGCAATCATCGAGAACAAGATCGTGCGCCGGACGCGAGAGCCCCGGATGGAGATTTCCGTTGGCCAGGGTCTGCACCCTTTGGGCGAGCCCACTGCCGGCGAACAGGTACGGGCCCGTTTCGGCCAACAGCGCATAGGCCGATCCGCCGGCGAGGAGCAGTGAAGTGAGCGAAAGCACCAACAACCCAGGCGAGCTGCGAGTCCGTCGATCTGTCATTCTTGCGGCCTTTGTTGCCTCGTCCTCATAAGGAAATAACTGTTAAGAACCAAACAACTTACATTGGTTCAGCTTGGCAATTCTTCCTTCTCCGAGTGGCGCTGCGAGTGTCGCGCTTCGTCATGAACATTGACCTTGGCGGGTACCTCCGGTACCTTATCGCTATCTTATGGAGATCTTTGCCATGCGAAAGATACTTGGAACGCTTGCCGTCGCTACCATGGTGACGGTTGCCGCGATAGCCCCCGCCGGCGCCCAAAGCGTCGTGACGAGTGTTTCAATCGCAGAGGTAATAGCCAGCTGCCACGCCCAGGGGAACGACCAGGCGTGCATCGCGGCTGTTCAGGCCTATATCGCTGACGTCAAAGCTGCTGGCTTGCCGGCTGACCAGACCGATGCGCTCTTCGCGCAGTTGGTCGTCGAACTCGGTTCGGTGGCCTCGAGCCTCCCCGCCGATGTGCGCGCACGCGTGGCGGACGCGATCAATCTTATCGCCAACGAAATTGCAGACCCCGACCTGGCAAACCGTTTGCAGGTGGCGGCTGCCAATGTCGAAGCCGGCATCGACATCGGTGCGGGCGACGTCGAGGCAAGCCCGGCATAAGTCGTCGCGTCCGGCACGCGGGTTTCCTCAAGGCCCCGTCACCCCCGCCGCTACGCGGCGACCTCTCAAAAGGAGGTGGCGCTTGGGCTGGATCGTGCACCACATTGTGCGGTAACGCACGGTTAAGCCTGATTGGCGGCTCGCACCCCGCATTTACCAAGCGTAATCCCTGCTGCGCCTAGCGTTGCTCCCATAGATCAGGTCCGCAGAAGCGGACCTCTCGATGGGGGCATTGAGAATGAACCGGATCGGCGGATTGTTTCGCCATGGGCTGCTGGCCGCAGCCATCGTCGCGCTGCCGGTCAGCGGCTGCAGCTCGGCGGGAATGAGCACCTTCGGCAGCAACAAGCTCGCCGTCGCCGAGATCTCCAATATCGAGACCTATACCGCAGAAGGCGCGCTGGCCGAAGCCCGGGCGCATTTCCGCAACGACAATTTCGGCTACTCCGCGGCGTTCTATAAACGCGCGGTCGAGCTGGCCCCCGACAAGGCCGAGGGCTATGTCGGACTCAGCGCCTCTTACGACCGGCTCGGCCGGTTCGACCTGTCAGACCGGGTCTACGCCTCGCTCTACCAGATGACCGGCGGCACGGCGCAGTACTACAACAATGTCGGCTATTCCTACCTCTTACGCGGCAGCCTCAGCGAAGCGCTGAAGAGCTTCCGCAAAGCGCAGAAGCTCGAGCCCGACAACCTGGTGGTCGCCAACAACATCCAGATCCTGGAGCGCGCCGCGGCCGAGGCGCGCGCCTGACGCCAGCTCGCCGAAAAGCCAGAGGGCGGGTGGTCGCTTCGACCCCCGCCCTCGTTGCCTTTTTGGCCTTATGGGGCTATTCGGCCGGGACCGGCGGTACGATGACCGAGCCGTTCTTGCCCAACCCCTTGGTGGAATACATCGATGCCTTGGTCGGGTTGGTGGTTTCCCGCGCCAGGTTTGCCTTTACCGCGTCGCCGGCGGCGTAGCCGACGCGATCGGTACGCTGCCGGTAGTCGTAGGCGCAGCCGGCCAGCGCCGAGAACACGGCAAGCATAGCCACACCCCGCACCACGTTGAGAAGCAGCGGGTTCAACTGCCGCTCCTGAGATCGATGATGTAGCCGTAGGGGCCGACCACGCCGTTGCCGGTCTCAAAGCTCTTCAGCATCTTGGGCGTCACTTCCATCTGGCCGAGGGCGAAGAACTCGAGGTCGTTGGCGGGCTGGGTGGCGTCGAGCGGGGTCGCGGCGACCTGGCCGGGAATGCTCGGCTGCACCAGGCGCGGGGTGACGATCACCACCAGTTCGGTGTCGTGCTTCTGGAAGCTCGACGACTTGAACAGCGAGCCCAGGATCGGCACATCGCCGAGCCAGGGCAGCTGGTTCTGGTTGAGGTTGGTATTGCTCTGCAGCAGCCCCGCCACCGAGAAGCTCTGCCCATCGCGCAGTTCCACCGTGGCGTCGAGATTGCGGGTGTTGAACACCGGATCGCCGGCCGTGGTGAAGCCGTTGATGCCGCTGACTTCCGGGGTCAGGTGGATCTGGATGCGATCGTCGTCGAGCACCACCGGCTGGAACACCAGGCGCACGCCGAAATCGCGGTAGGTGATCGCCGCATTGCCGTTCTGGTCGGGCGTCCGGATCGGCACCTGGCCGCCGGCAAGGAAACTGGCGCTGACGCCGGAGAGCGTCGTCAGGTTCGGCTCCGCCAGGGTCCGCACCAGGTGCTTGCTCTCGAGCGCCTTGATGGTGGCGCTGAGATTGATGCCGCCGCCGGTCGAGATGATGTTGGTGACGAAGCTGGCGAAGGAGTCGGTGACAGGGTCGTTCGGGCCGCCCTTGATGCTGGTCGAGACGCCACCGATGCCGCCGCTCCACTGGATCCCGAGTTCGCGCCCGGCGTCGCGCTGGGCTTCGATGATGCGGACCTCGAGATTGACCTGCTGGCCGCCGCTGATCGTCATGGTGTTGATGATCGCCGGGCTGCCGTATTGGGCGACGATGTCGAGCACCTTCTGCATGGTCACCGCGTCGGTGACCGAGCCGCCGAGCCGGACGCGGCCGTTGACCGAGCTGACCTTGACGTTGGAGCTGGGAATGGCGTCGCGGATGGAGCGCGCGATATCGGAGGTATCGACGCCGACTTCGACCGCCAGCAATCCGACCGGCGCGCCTTCGGCCGAGAACAGGTTGACGGTGGTGGTGCCGAAGCCCTTGCCCACGAGGTAAAGCGATTTGTCGGTGATCGGCTGCGCGTCGGCGATGGCGGGATCGGCCGAGACGATCTTGCCCACCGCATCGGAGATGACGACGGTCACCGCCTGCGAGGCCGGCAGCTTGATCCGCATCACCGAGGTGGTCTTGAGGTCGTAGTTGACCGTCTGGGCGAGCGCCGGAAACAGCCCGGCCCCCAGCGCCGCAAGCAGCACCGCCGCGCCGAGTATTGCCCTAAGTGACTGGGACAGCAGCGTTCTGCCGAAGTCCCGGTAAGCCGTCGTGGTGTACATCTGTGCTAACGTTCTCAAGCAACCGGGAAAGGTCTAGCAGGGCCGGGTCAACGGCGATTTAACGGCAGGCGTCGATCGGGCCGCGGTGCGGGCGTTTGCCGATCGTCATTTGGTCCAGAACGGGCTCGAAAGGCGGATCGCCTGGTTGGCGCTGCGATCTTCTGCCTTCGCCACTTCGGAGCTGTCGACGAGGGGCCGCAGCACCAGCGTCAGCCGGCCGAAGGTCGCGGCGTTGATGATCACCTCGGATTGGCCGGGGTCGAGCTGCAGCGTCGCGATGGCCTCGTCGGCGAAGATCTCGGCCCGCGGATTCTCGGGGTCGGCGGCGGCGCCGGTGGCGCCGGTTTCGCCCAGCCGCGTGTTGATCGCCAGCACGCGCACATTGCGGAGGATGGTGTCCGACACCTGCGGGCCACCCTCGTCGCCCCCGCTGCGGGTCAGCACCACATCGACCCGGTCATTGGGGACGATGAAGCCGCCGGAGGCCGATGAAGCCGACACCGTGACCGATACGCCGCGCGTGCCGCTGTCGAGCACGGCCGACAGGTAGCCGTCGGCGGGCAGCGCCAGCTTGTCGGCACGGATCGGCTCGCCGGGGAAGAACTCGTAGCGCGCCACCGCGCCGCTCATTTCGGTGATGGCGTCGGGCCTCGCCTCGGTGGTGATGTATTCCGGCCGTACCGCGCCCTCGGGCCAGTCGACCCATTCGACCGTTTCCGCAGTCAGCCGCTGGCCGAGGCCGATGCCGGCCCTGGCGGCGAGGACCCGCACGCGCGGTTCCTGCACGACCTGTGCCACCGGTTCGGCAACGGGCTGGGCGACCGGCTGGTTGGTCTGGGTGGTCAGATAGGCGGCAAGTCCGCCGGCGATCAACGCCACGGCGAGCAGAGCAATGCGGGAGGGCGGCACTTTCCAGCGCCAGCCGGTGCTCGGCGGCGGCGCCACGGGCTTGCGGCGATCGCCGCCCTTGCGGCGGTCCGTATTGGTGACGACGGTCTGCAGCGCTTCGGAGCGCCAGGCGTCGAGGTTGCGGCGTTCGGTCTGGGTCGGCGGCGGTGTCCAGGTCACCTCGGCAAGCACCTTGTCCAGCACCGCCGGATCCGCCTTCTGCGCCGCGGTGCGCGGCAGTTCGGGACGCAAGGCCTCCTGGATTTCGCCATCATCCTTGAAAGCGACCGTTTGTGTACGCCGTAGCACGAGTTCCTCGCTGAGCGGCCAGATCCTGGCATCGCCGGCATTCGGCCGGCCGTATTGATCTACGCGAAAAGGCTCACGGCTTCGTTCCAAAGCGCACAGACTTCAGACAATGTCGGAAAGGCGGCGTTAACCCAGTCAGGCGAGCGGCAATCGCACCGTGGCGGCGAGGCCGCCTTCGGCGGCGCGAGCAAACTGCACCGTGCCGGCATTGAGCGCCACCACTTCGAGCGCGATGGCGAGGCCGAGGCCGGAACCGCGCCGGCTCTCGTCGTGCCGCTGGCCGCGGACGCCGAGCCGGGCGATCTGCTCCTCGGTAAGGCCGGGCCCGTCATCGGCGATGCTGAGTTCGGCAAAGCCCTCGTCACGCCGGCCCTCGACGCGCACCCGCGACTTGCCCCATTTGGCGGCGTTCTCGAGGATGACGCCGACCAGTTCCATCAGGTCGTGCCGATCGATGTCGACCTTGAGCTCGGGCGCGAGCTTCACCTGCCAGTCGAGCTCCTCGCCCTCCTGGGTGCGGCTCAGCACCGCGATGGTGCGGTCGACCGCCTCGTTCAGCGAAGCGCTGAGCTGATGCGCCCGGGTACGCATCCTGAGCCGCGACAGACGCAGCTGGTATTCGACCCGATCATCCATCTCGCCGACGATCTCATCGACCTGCTCGCCGGCTTCGGCATGGCCGGTGGTCTGCATGTGGGCCGCGAGGTTGCGCAGCACCGACAGCGGCGTTTTCAGCCCATGCGCCAGATCCGCCGCGCGGGCGCGAGCGAACTCCATGGATTTCTGCTGCTGGCTCAGCAGTTCATTGACCTCGCCGACCAGCGGCAGCACCTCGACAGGGTAGCGCGGCGGCAGCTTCTGCGCTTCGCCGCGGCGCACCGCGCCGATGCCCTCGCGCAGGTGCTCGAGCGGCTTCAAGCCAAGTTGCACCTGCAGCCAGGCGGCGAGGATCAGCGCCATGCCGAGGACTGCCAGCGCCAGCATCAGGTCGCCGCCGAAACGGCGGATCGACTCGTCGAGCAGCGCCCGGTCTTCGGCAAGGGTGACGCGAAACACTCTCGGCCCGGCGTCGGACGTGAAGCTGACCTCGCGCACCATGGCGGAGAGCGACTGCCCGCCCGGCCCGGGAAGGGTGCCGAAGCGCTCGGCGCCACCCGGCGCCGCTGCCCCCCTGGTTTCCAGCACATGATCGCCCAGTGAGCGGGACCGCCAGGAATCGTCGGATCCCGGCGCCTCGACCTGCCAGTAGATGCCGGAGAGCGGCGTGCCGTAGCGCGGATCGGGCAGCGCATCGCCCGGCACCGGCTCCTCGGCAAGCGGATCGATCTGCGCCACCAGCCGGTTGAGGCTGGCGGTCAACCCGTCGCGCATCGAGCGTTCGACATTGGCGGTGAACATCCAGCCGATGGCAAAGCCGGCGACCAGCAGTGCGAGGATGATCCACAGCGCCGCGCCGCCCAGGAGGCGCAGGCGCAGCGAGCGCGGATTCATTCCTCGAGCGTCCCCATATAATAGCCGAAACCGCGACGGGTCTTGATGACCTCGGTGCCGAGCCGGCGCCGCACCCGGCCGACGAGCACTTCGATCGAGTTGGACTCGCGCTCGAAGTCCTGAGCGTAGAGGTGCTCGGTGATCTCGAGCTGTGATACCACACGGCCGCGCTGGTGCGCGAGATAGGCGAACAGCCGGTATTCCTGCGGGCTGAGGCTGATCGGGATGCCGTCGCGGGTCACCTGCATGGCGCGGGTATCGAGCACCAGGTCCTCGACCTCCACCCGCGACGAGGCGAAGCCGCCGGAGCGGCGGACGATGGCGCGGATGCGGGCCACCACTTCCTCGATGCGGAAGGGCTTGACCACATAATCATCGGCGCCGGCCTCGATGCCTTCGACCCGCTCCTCCCAATGCCCCCGCGCCGTGAGGATCAGCACCGGGCCGCTGCGGCCCGCCTTGCGCCAGCGCTTGAGGATGGTGAGGCCGTCCAGCGTCGGCAGCCCCAGGTCGAGAATGATGGCGTCGAACTCTTCGGTATCGCCGCGATACCAGGCTTCCTCGCCGTCGGACTCGACCTCCGCAACAAAGCCGGCCGCCTGCAGGGCGGCGGCAAGGGCCTCGGCGATGCGCCGATCATCTTCGGCAACCAGTACGCGCATGTGACGCTCAGTTCAGATCGAGATACTCGCCCGTCTGGGCAAGAAAATACAGCTCGCTCACCTCGCCGGATTTACCCAGCGCCTTGATTTCATACAGCAGCACATCTTGCAGCGACACTAACTGCGCATCGATGATCTCGCCGTCGGTCAATACCTGCGCGCGCAGCATGATGTCTTCCATCGGCAGCGCCCGGCCGCTGCGCACCGCCTGCAGGGCTGCCTTCTGTCCCAAGGGTTTGCCCGCGGTTTCGAGATCGAGGCCCAGCCCGCTCCCACCCGAGCCGCCAAGATTGAGATCAACGCCGAGCCCGCTGTCGTCGCCACCGAGGTCGACGTCCACGCCCAGCCCCTCATCCCCGCCGATGCCGACATCGACGCTGCCCAGGCCCCCCAGGTCGAGTCCAAGATCGACCTGCGCCCATGCGGCGGATGGGAGAAGGAACAGGCCCGCAAGACAGACGAGTACGGGCAACAGGCGATGATTCGGCCGGATGGGGACCATGTTCGACAGAATACGTTCTCGACCCTGACCATTACCTGACAACGATCTCATGAACGTGTCAGGGCGAATCCTGGAGGCTGCTCGGCGCACTAACTGCAACGGAGCCATCATCATGAAAACTCAAACCCTTGCCGCAGCTCTTGCCTGCCTCTGCGTCCTCAGCGCGCCCGCCCTGGCGCTCGATATCGGTGTAGGCGTCTCGGTCGGCGGCAGCACGTCCGCCTCCGCTGGCGAAGGCGGCCTGTCGCTCGGCGTCGCCACCGATGTCGACACTACCGCCAGTCTCGGACTTGACGACCTCAGAACCAAGGATAGCACGGCTGGCAGCCTCACTGCCAATGCCTCCGCAGCTGCGTCCTTAACAGCCGATGATGAGCTCGGCGTGGTGATCTCGCTGATCGAGAGCAGCCACTGGACCGAGACAAGCCTCGCCAGCCTCACCGACATCGACGCCACCACCTACGATGTCAGTGGCTGGATCAACGCCGGGAACGCCACCGCGCTGGATCTCGCGCTCAACGGCCATGCCGAGGAGATCGGCGACCTGCAGGTGGCGCTCAGTTCCAATGCGGCGCTCGATGCCTGGCTCGAGGCCAACAACACCTCGGCCGAGGAGGTGATCGCCATTGGCGTCGCGGCCGATGGGTCGCTGGCGGTGTTCACCAACTAAAGCCTGCTACGGGGCGCTGACAAAGAGAAAGGGCCGGTCAACTGACCGGCCCTTTTTCCAATTTCTCGCGAGGCGTTCAGGCCTTTTTGGGCAGCAGCTTCCAGATGCCGACGACGCTGACCGCCGCGAAGGCCATCTTCAGCACGTCCCACAGGATGAAGGGGGCCACGGCGCCGTTCCAGGCGGTGCCGATAAGGTTGGTGGCATCGAGCCAGCCGGGCAGCGTAGCGCCGGACTGGACGATCACGTTGGCGACGACCAGGAGCCAGGTGAAGCCGAAGGCGAAGAGCACCGCATCGGCCAGCAGCATCGCGCCGAACAGCAGCACGATGCGGCCCGAAGCGCCGAGGTCGGCGGCGCGGCCGATGATGTAGGCCATCGGCAGGTAACCGAGGATGAAGCCGAAGGACGGGCGCATGATGTAATCGAGGCCGCCACCGGTGGCGAAGACCGGCAGGCCCGACAGGCCCTCTGCGATGTAGAGCGCCACGGTGGCGACGCCGATGCGCCAGCCGAAGCCGGCAGCCAGCGCCGCGACGGCCATGGTCTGCAGCGTCACCGGGATCGGCATCACCGGCACCGAGATCTTGGCCGACAGCGCCAGCACGAGCGAGCCGAGCACCACGGTGACCAGGTTTGCCACGAGGCGCGCCGACTGAGACTTGGGCGAAAGCACGCCAAGAACCGTGTTCGGCGTGGTGAGCGTCAAGGCCATTGCCAATCCTTCATTTTGAGGAGCATTGCTAGCGCCGATTACTAGTCGCTCGCCTGGGAGAGCGCAATGGCTGGCCCGACGCCGGCACTGAGCTTCAACACGACGTTCGACGCCGAGACCGGCCACCCGGTGACGCTGGCGCCCGGCCTCGTCCGCATCACCGCTCCCAATGCCGGACCCTATACTTTCAAGGGAACCAACAGCTTCATCGTCGGCCATGACCGGATGGCGGTGATCGACCCCGGCCCGGACGATGGCGCACATCTCGCAGCGCTGACGAGCGCCATCGCCGGGCGGCCGGTGGAGGCGATCATCCTCACGCACACCCATGTCGATCATTCGGCGCTGGTGCCCAGGCTGAAAGCGGCCACCGGCGCCCCGGTCTGGTCGGGCGGCAAGCACCGGCTCAGCCGGGCGCGGCGGCTGTTCGAGGTCAACGCGGTCGGACGCGAAAGCGACTGGAGCCTCGTGCCCGAGCGGGTGCTGCAGGACGGCGAACCGCTGCTGATCGACGGCATCACGCTCGAGGTAATCGCCACCCCCGGCCATTGCGCCAACCACCTCGCCTTCGGACTCGTCGGGACACCCCGGCTGCTGACCGGCGATCACATCATGGGCTGGAACTCCACCCTCGTTTCAGTGCCCGACGGCTCGATGGCGGATTACCTGCATTCGCTCGAGAAGGTGATCGGCCTCGGCTATGGGCACTATGTGCCCGGCCACGGCGGCAGCATCGAGGATGGGCCGGATTATGCCCGGGCGTTGCTGGCGCACCGGCAGGAGCGCAATCGGCAGGTGGTTGCGGCGGTGAACGGCGGCGCCCGCAAGATCCGTCACCTGCTGGCGCTGATCTACCCGCAACTGGCCCTGCCGCTGCACGGGGCGGCGCTGATGACGCTCAAGGCGCATGTCGAGTACCTGGTCGATCGTGGCCTGATCGGCGCCACCTATGGCCCGTTCGGCACGACGCTGTTTCCCTCACGCGCGTAGAGCGTTTCTGGCCCGACCTGCGGTGCAGCCCATCCACCGGGTCATTCCCGCGAAAGCGGGAACCTCTGTTTTCTCGCCCGCGGCACGATCGCAAACGGAGATCCCCGCTTTCGCGGGGATGACATCGTGTTTGGTCGACCTGGCGGTGGTGCGATCGCCCAGTCCCCCGCGTTTCGGCAACTCTCTCGGCCAGCCTACTCGGCGTCGTCATCCGCCTCGCCTTCGGCGGGCGGCGGCGGGGTGTCGGTGTCGGGCGTTGTCGGCGCCTGCGGCGCGTCGCGCAGCGTCAGGGTGATCTTCTGGTCGAGCGCGAGGAGAAACTCCTCTATCCGCTTGCCGTTCTCGCCGAAGTCATGGAAGCCGCCGAGCGGTACCGAGCGCATGTCGATGACCGACCCCTGCGCCGTGCCGGTCACCCGGATCGCCACTTCGTCGCGCCAGCCGAACAACGTCACCGCGATGGCGTTGATCTCACCGGTATCGAGTGCCGTCGGCGGGGCGCGGCGGGTGCGCACATCCCAGCCGCGGGCCTCGACCAGATCGTCGACGATGGTGAACATCTCGGTGGCATCGACCGGATAGCTACGGGTCTGGACGTTGGGGAAGATGGCGGCGATCTCGGCGCGCAGCGGCGCGCTGGTCGGCGCCACGCGCACCGGTGAGACCAGGGGCAGTGGATCGGCGATGTCGGTCGTCACCTCGTTGACCATCGGGTAGCGCATCGCCTCGTAGCCGAGATAGGCGAAAGGCAGGAGGCAGACGATGCCGAAGAACAGGCCCCAGCCGGCCTTGCTCCAGCCCTGGTCGCCGGTCATCCAAAGCCGCCCGAAGGCGCCGAGCGCCAGGAATACCGCCAGTGCCGCCACACCCGCCGCCACCGCCTCGATGACGGCGAAGTCGGAACTGGTGATCAGCTGCTCGCGGTGCAGCAACACCGGGATGATGGTCAGTGGCAGCGCCAGGCTGCCGAAGCGCCGGGCCCAGATTGCCCATTTCGAGGTGCGGATGAGGATGCGCATCGTGCCGGCCGGAACTGCAACAGAGCTAAGGGATAAGCACGGCGCACCGCTTCGTGCAAAGCCTCACGGAAGAAAGTTGTTGAGGGGCGAGGGCTGGAGCAGGACAGGAAAGCTCTGCAACCCTTCCTGATCTCGCTCTAGCACATCGACTTGATCGCCTGCCACTCCGCCTCGGAGAAGGCGGGGCGCGTGGTGGTGGGCGCTACCTCGAGCGCTTCGAGCGCGGCACGCCGCTCGTCGGTCAGCGGATGGGTGTTGAGCAAGGCCAGCGTGCGGCTCATCGTGTCGTCCGCCGCGATGCGCTCGAGCAGGCCGGCCAGCGCCAGCGGCGAGAAGCCGAGACGGTTGCCGGCGGCGCCGGCGAACGCATCGGCCTCGTGTTCCGCCTCGCGCGAGAAGCGGCTGTCGATCAGCGTCGCGCCGGCCGCCGCGGCGACCGACAGGTTGGTCATGTCGCCCAGCACGAAGCCGACGAGGAGCCCGGTCGCCGAGCTCTCGATCAGCATCTCCATGCCGTGCCTGTGCACGACATGGCCAAGCTCGTGGGCAAGGACGCCGGCGAACTCGTCGGCCGTCTCGGTCCGCTCGAGCAGGCCGGAGAAGTAGTACACCCGGCCGCCCGGCAGGGCGAAGGCGTTGGTCAGCGGCGAGCGGACCACGGTCACCTCCGGGGTGAATGGCGATCCCGTCTCGCTCATGACCTCGGCAGCAAAACGGGCGATGGCCCTGTTCGCCCGACCGAACTCCGAACCGCAAGCCTGGAACCCCACGCCGTCGCTCAGCATGCCCTCAACCTGCATGCGGGCGCCCTCGCCGAGGCGCGTTTCCCAGGTCGGCGGCACCAGCCGGGTGACGCCATCGGCCAGGACGGGAACGCCGAACACATAGGCGGCGATCACCGAAGCCAGCGCCGCCACCCCGATCCCGAGAATGCGCCGCTGTTGCCCACGCTCCAGCTGCGCGCGCCGACCAAGGCCGGGGATCGCTTCCCGCAGCGCGGTATTCCACTCACCGGCCGGCACGCGGAGACGCGCGCCGTACGGCCGGTCGGCGACGCCCACGCGCAATTCGTCACCCAGCCCCGTCACCTCGAACAGCGCATCGACCGGCCAGCGGTCGATCTCCTCGCGGGTGTCACGGTCGGCAATGATCAGCTCTGCCGGCGCAGCATCGCGGGTCAGCGCGAAGGTGACGTAGCGGCGGGCCGCCACGAGGCCGTCGTAATAGCGGCCGACCGGCTCCATCTCCATCAGAACGACCCCACGTTGAGCGCGTCGGCCAGGCCCTCGCCGGCCAGCGCCTTGTCTTCGTCGCCGGCCCGAACGGTGCTGAGGCTCTCGAGGCCGGTGATGGTGGCGCCGCGGGCGACCAGCATCCAGTAGCCGCAATCGAGGTACACCTCGGCCATCAGGCCCAGCGCCGCAAGGCTCACCAGGTAACCGCCAAGCGCCAGCGCCACGCCGATCCAGCCGGCCCGGGCGATGCCGGCGAGAGAGGTGAAATCGAACTGGCCCTGCACCACCAGGGTAACGAGGTAGCCGACGAGGCCGATGACGATGGACGCCACCAGCAGCATGCCGGAATAGGCTGCAAACTGGACCGCCAGGGCCCGCGCCTTGACCTCGACGCGCAGGCGCGCCGCGCCCAGATGCACCTCGGAGAACATCCGGCTGGTCTCGCGGGCGCGATAGTAGAAAAAGCCGCCGAAACCGAGGACGATCAGCAGCAGCGGCACCAGCGCCATCGCCCGCCCCCCGGTGAGGAGCCCGACGCCTACAGCAGCGCCGACAAGGATCGCGAGCGTCGCATAGGCGCGGGAGAACGGGCCGGCGATGGTGCGCCAGCTGCCGGTAAAGCTGAACTGGCGATCGCCGTACCAGGTATTGCTGTAGCGGTAGCGCCAGAGGTCGGCGGACATGAACGGGTAGGCGAGGCCGAGGGTGGCGACGACCAGCAGCGACCACAGGAATTGCCGCGTCGCATAGGCCCAGGCATTACCCTTCTGGTCGAAGCGGATGCCGCGCCACAGCGTGCGCGACAGGCGGAAATCGCGCCCGCGATAGCTGGCATAGCCGAACAGGAACCAGAACAACGCCGCGACGACGGCGTAGCCGACCACCACTACGGTGCCGACCTGGGTCGAAAGGTAGAAAAACACGATGTAGAGCGGCAAAAAGACCGCCAGCGCGATCAGAAAGCCGATCAGCAGCTGCAACGGCGTGCCGGTGTACTCCAGCGCATCACCATCGATGCTGGTATTGTGCCAGTAGAACTGGCGCTTCATGGTGGTGACCCAGAAACGGTAAAGGCCGAGGGTCGGAACCATCAGGAGATAGCCGCGGACCAGCCGCCAGAACAGTTCGGCGCGCGTGCCGGTGAACTTGGCCGGGACGCGGCTGATCCTCGCGTCACCAAACATTGTTGTAATACTGGCCACGCCACCATCCCCCACGCCCTCGGCATGTTGCGATAGTCGTGGCGTTATTGGCAAGCACCCGGCAGTTGCCGGCGTTCAGTATTTACGGGTAGAGCCGCTGCCGGCTCCAGGCGCCATCCGGCAGGGTGCGAGTGAAGCGGACCCGGTCGTGCAGGCGGTTGGCGCCATCCTTCCAGAATTCCATCACTTGCGGGATCACCCGAAAGCCAGACCAGTGCGCCGGCCGGTTCACCGGCTCGTCTTCGCGAAAACTCTTCGTCAGGGTCTCGACCCGCTCGAGCAGGGTGTAACGGTTGGCCAGCGGCCGCGACTGCTTGGAGGCATGGGCGCCGATCTGGCTGACCCGGGCGCGGGTCGCGAAATAGGCGTCGGCCTCCTTGTCGGCCACCACTTCCACCGGGCCACGCACCCGGATCTGCCGGCGCAGCGTCTTCCAGTGCATAACGAAGGCGGCCTTGGGATGGGCGAGCAGCTCGCGCCCCTTGTCGCTCTCGAAATTGGTGAAAAAGCAGAAACCGCGCGCGTCGCGCTGGTTGAGCAGCACCATGCGGACATCGGGCAGGCCGTCGGCATCGACGCTGGCCAATGCCATGGCGTGCGGGTCGTTCGGCTCGCTTTCCTGTGCCGCGGCGAACCACTCCTCGAACAGCGAGCAGGGGTCGATCGGTGCGGTATCGGAATCGTCGAACAGCCGCTCGGTAAGTGTCGTTGCCGGCATGGTTTTACCCTCGTGACGCGCCAGTCTGGACAAGCCCGGAGCGCATGGCCATATAGGATGGCGCGGGCCGCGAAAGCAAATCCCAACCCGCCCGAAGTTGAAGGAACCCATGCGCGACCCGTATACCGTGCTCGGGGTGCCGAGGTCCGTCACCGAAAAGGACCTCAAGTCCGCCTATCGCAAGCTCGCCAAGGCGCATCACCCCGACCAGAACCAGGACGACCCGAAGGCCCACGCGAAGTTCGCCGAGGTCTCGTCGGCCTACGACTTTCTCAGCGACAAGGAAAAGCGCGCCAGCTACGACCGCGGCGAGATCGACGCCGACGGCAATCCCCGCTTTGCCGGCTTCAGCCGTGGCGCGGGTGGCGGTGCACGCCCGGGCGCTGGCGCCGGTGCAGGTGGGTTTTCAGCCGAAGATATCCTCAAGGAATTCATGTCCGGCTTCGGCGGCCAGCAGCGCGGGCCGACCCGCGGCGCCGGCGGCAGCCAGAGCTGGGACCCGTTCACCGGCGCATCGAGCGGCGGCTTCCAGGGCGGCCGCAGCGCCGGCATGGGCGGCGAAGACATCAACGCCACCGTCACGGTGACGCTCGAGGAGGCGCATACCGCGGGCAGCGTGCCGCTGCGCATGCCGACCGGCAAGGTGCTGAACGTCAAGCTTCCCGAAAAGGTCGAGGAAGGCCAGCAGATCCGGCTCAAGGGCCAGGGCCACCCCTCGCCCTATGGCGGTGCGCCGGGCGATGCGATCGTCACGGTGAAGTTCGAACGTCACAAGCTGTTCCGCCGCGACGGCGCGGACCTGCGCGTCGATGTACCGATCACGCTCTATGAGGCAGTGCTCGGCGGCAAGGTGCGCGTCCCCACTCTCGACGGCTCGGCCGAACTGAACCTGCCGGCCTCGGTCAACACTGCCAAGGCCTTGCGGCTCAAGGGCAAGGGCCTCCATGGCTCCGGCGACCTCTACGCCACGCTGCGCGTGGTGCTGCCGGAACAGGGCGACCCCGACCTCGAAAGCCTGATGCGTTTCTGGCGCGACCAGAAGCCTTACAAGGTACGGGACAACTAGCGCGTGGGTCGGGGGCGATGACCTCTGGCGAGATGACCCGCCGCCTCGCCTCTCTCACCGGTTGGGCTCCTCCACCGACGCAACTTCAATGGCGCGTTAGCCTCGCGGCGCCGCGGCCCGTTTCAGCCGATCGTTGATCGCTTCGCCCAGCCCCTTGCGCGGGATCGGCGCCACGGCGATGCGCGTGGCGCCTTCGTCCAGCTGGTGCAGCATAGAAAACAGGTTGCGGGCGGCCTCGCGCAGGTCGCCGCTGGGCGACAGGTTGGCGCCGGCTGGGCCGGGGCCGAAGCCGAGCCAGGTCTCTCCGACCTCCGCGCGCTCGGCATCGAGCCGCAACGTGGCGTTGGGCGCGTAGTGACTGGCCAGCATGCCGGGCGCAGCAATTGCCGCGTCGTGCCTCGCCACAGTTACCGGCTTACCGATCGCC
Organism: Devosia sp. GW821-FHT12F11; assembly: GCF_058806655.1. NCBI lineage: Bacteria > Pseudomonadati > Pseudomonadota > Alphaproteobacteria > Hyphomicrobiales > Devosiaceae > Devosia > Devosia sp. GW821-FHT12F11. Next base: position 577,957 of record NZ_JBXAPX010000001.1, on the reverse strand, counting down.
GCTTCGATCTCGTCGCGCGGCAGGGCGCCGGCGCGCAGCTGCGTCACCAAGTCGCCCTCTACCGCCAGGATGGTCGACTCCACCCCGGCCTGCGACGCGCCACCCTCGAGCACCGGCACCGTGCCGTTGAAGGAGCGCTCCACCTGCGCGGCGGTGGTCGGCGACAGCTTGCCGGAGCGATTGGCCGAGGGCGCCGCCAGCGGCCGGCCCGCGGCGCGGATCAGTTCGAGCGCCAGCGGATGGGCCGGGATGCGGATCCCGACCGTTTCGAGACCTGCCGTGACCAGGTCGGAGAGCCCGGCTTCCGGGCGCCTCGGCAGCACCAGGGTGAGCGGACCGGGCCAGAATTCCGCCAGCTTCCGCGCCATCGGGCTGAAACTCACGAAGCGCTCCGCCATGGCGAGGTCGGCCACATGGACGATCAGCGGATTGAAGCGCGGCCGACCCTTGGTCTCGTAAATCTTCAGCACCGCGTCGGAGTTGGTCGCGTCGGCGCCGAGCCCATAGACCGTCTCGGTGGGGAACGCGACGAGTTCTCCGGCGCGCAATCGCGCCGCGAGCTGAGGCAGATCGGAGTGAGAATGAACGGCGCTGGCCATGGCGCGAGGTTTGACAAGCTCGTGGGCACAACGTCAAGCTATCGGTGCAGCGACAGTTCCCGAGCCCATGGCCACCCTCCTCGTCTCCCAGCCCAATTTCGAAAGCCACGCTACCCCCACCGGGCACCCCGAACGGCCCGACCGCATCCGGGCGGTCGAGGAAGCGCTGAGCGCCGACCGCTTCGCGCGGCTCATCCGCCGCGAGGCGCCGTCCGGCGACCTGACGCTGGCCGAGCTGGTGCATGACGCCAACTACCTGAGCATCCTCACCCGAGCCCGGCCGGCCGAGGGGATCGGCCAGATCGACGAGGACACCTTCATCTCGTCGCGCTCGCTGGAAGCGGCGTCGACAGCGCTCGGCGGCGGGCTCGCCGCGCTCGAGGCGGTGGCGCTGGGCGAAGTGCGCAACGCCTTCTGCGCCGTCCGCCCGCCCGGCCACCACGCCGAGATCGACCGGCCGATGGGCTTCTGCCTGATCAACTCGATCGCCGTGGTGGCGCGCGAGGCGCAGCGCAAGTTCGGGGCCGAGCGGGTGGCGATCGTCGATTTCGACGTCCATCACGGCAATGGCACCGAGGACATCTTCAAGGCCGATCCGACGGTATTCTACGCCTCGAGCCACCAGATGCCGCTCTACCCCGGCACAGGCTCGCCGAGCTTCACCGGCGTCGGCAATATCTGCAACGCCGCGCTACCGGCCGGGAGCGGCGGCGTGGAAATGCGGGCGGCCTATACCGACCGGATCCTGCCGGCGCTGGAGGCGTTCCGGCCGGACTTCCTTTTGGTCTCGGCCGGGTTCGATGCCGACTATCGCGATCCGCTCGCCGGGCTCAACTGGCACCCCGAGGATTTTGCCTGGGTCACCGAGCGGCTGGTGGATGTCGCCGCGCGGGTGTGCGAGGGACGGCTGGTGTCGATGCTCGAAGGCGGCTACGACCGGCACGGCCTCGCCACCGGGGCCGCCGCGCATGTTGAAATGTTGATGGCCGCAAGCTAGCAACGAGGCCCATCGAAGGAACTGCCATGTCCGATTCCCCCGCTATTGCCGACGACATCAAGCTGATGAGCTTCGAGGCGGCGTTGCGCGAACTCGAGGGTATCGTCGGCAAGCTCGAGAGCGGCCAGGCGCCGCTGGCCGAGTCGATCGCCATCTACGAGCGCGGCGAAGCGCTGAAGACCCATTGCGAGGCGCTGCTCAAGCAGGCGGAGATGCGGATCGAAAAGATCACGCTGCGCAACGGCCAGCCCACCGGCACCGAACCGCTCGACCCGCAGTAAGCCTTCACGCCTCGGTGACTACGCGACAATGACGCGCGCCAAGCGCTGCCGGCTGGCGCTATAAGGCGCCAACGCATCTGGGCAAGGCACAAATGGCCGACACTTCCTCACCGGCGCTGGCGCGCTTCCGCATCATCCTCTGGACGCTGGTGGTGGTCGCCGCGCTCGGCGCCACGGCTTTGTTCATCTTCCGGCCGCCCTCAGCGCCACTCGGCGTCACCGGCAAGCCGTTCACCATGGAATCGACGCTTGGCGGCGAGTTCAGCGAAGCGAGCCTGAAGGGCACGCCGAGTCTGGTCTTCTTCGGCTATACCAATTGCCCGGACGTATGCCCAACCACGCTGGCGGAATCAGTGACCTGGAGGGAGCAACTGGGCCTCAGCACCGATCAGCTTCGCACCATCTTCGTCACCGTCGATCCCAAGCGCGACACCAAGGACGTGCTCGCCAATTACCTGAGCCCGTTCCCCGGCACCATTGGGCTGGTCGGCACTGATGCCCAGACCAATGCCGTGAAGGCTTCGTTCGGTGCGGCCTCCGAGACGACCGAGCCCGGCGCCGACGGCTTCTATCTGGTCAATCACACCGCCTCGGTGTTCCTGATCAACAAGGATGGCAATTTCGAAGGCACGATCGCCTATGGCGAGCCCACGGAAACCGCTGTCGCCAAGATCAAGAAGCTCATCGCCTCGTGAGCGAACGCATCCGGCTCGATCAGGCGCTGGAGGCGCGTGGCCTCCTGCCCAGCCGGGCCCGGGCGCGTGACGCCATCCTGCGCGGCACGGTAACCGTCAACGGGGTCGTCGCCAGCAAGCCCAACCAGCAGGTCGGGCCCGACGACAACGTCGCCCTCGACGATCCGGCCGCCGCCTATGTCTCACGCGCCGCACTGAAGCTGGTTGCCGGGCTCGATGCCGGCGCCATCGACCCGGCCGGGCGGGTCTGCCTCGATCTTGGCGCCTCGACCGGCGGCTTCACCCAGGTGCTGCTGGAGCGCGGCGCATCGCGGATCTATGCCGTCGATGTCGGGCACGACCAGCTGCATGAGCGGGTGAAGGCGGACCCGCGGGTCATCTCGCTCGAGGGCGTCAACGGTCGCGACCTGACGGTCGAGCTGATCCCCGAGCCGATCGAACTCATTGTTTCCGACGTGAGTTTCGTTTCGATCCTCAAGGTGATCGATCCGGTGCTGGCGCTTGCTGCTCCGCAGGCCGAGGCGGTGATCCTGATCAAGCCACAGTTCGAGGTCGGCCGCGAGAATGTCGGCAGAGGCGGCATCGTCAGCGATGAGAGCGCGATCGCCGTGGCGGTCGAGCGGGTCATCGCGCATTTTGCCGAAGCCGGTTGGGAGCGGCGGTTTGCCGTAGCCTCGCCGATCGCCGGAGGCGATGGCAATCGTGAGATCGTCGCGGGGTTTCGTCGCCGCGGCTAAGGCGCTTCACCGGTCCGGCGAAACGCCAGGGGTGATGATCTCAGGCGTGCTAGACAGCGTGCTGGCCGAACAGCTTGGCCATGAAGTGCGTATGAGGCGCCGGGCGCGCCTTGAAGCGGTGGCCGCGGACCTCGCGATCGAGCACCCTGACACCGCGACGCGGATCGCGCTCGAATACCAGCCTGGTGTGCGGCGAGATGCCGAGACGCAGTTCGGCGCCACGATCCAGCCGGCGCCGGTCGGGACCGAAATAGTCCTTGGTCTCGATGTAGAGCTGCTCGCCATAGAGCTGGTCGGCCAGCCGCTCGGCCAGTTCGTCGCGCCGCGCCGGCAGGCTGATGACATCATCGAAGCCGAAGCGGACATAGCGCACCACTGTCTCGGCCGCCTGGTCGGCAGTGAACAGGATGACCGGCGAGTAGCAGAGCCGCGAGCTTCGCTCCTCGCGAATGGCGGCGATGGTGTCGATCAGTTCCTCGTCCCGCATGCGGTAGTCGAGGAAGAAGTAGGTGATCGTCGTGCCGGGGTGGCCGGCGTGTGCGGGGCTGTCGAGGCCACAGACCACCTCGCCGAAGCCCAGGTGGTGCGCTGCGGTTTCCAGCGCCAGACTATCGCGCAGATTGGCGGCCATGACGTAAGCGCGGCAGGACTCGAACATCTGATAACCCTCAGCTGTGTCAGTGCGACCGCTTAGTCATCTGGCGCTTACCCGTAGAAATAATCCAGCAAGAGCAATGGCTTACGGCCTACTCCAACAGCAAGCGCCTTGTCGCCTTCGCGGTCAATGCGCACTAGCGCGTGTTCCGCACCGACAATTGTCTGAATTGTAAGTGTCAGCCCGCGGCGCCCTGACGGACAGCCCCGACGGCCTCAGCGAGCTGCCGCGAAAACGCTCTAGTAGCCGATGCCGCCCTCGCGCCCGGTCTGGCCCCGGTGGCGCAGGAAATGGTCGGCCAGCACCACCGCCATCATCGCTTCGCCGATCGGCACTGCCCTGATGCCGACGCAGGGATCGTGCCGGCCCTTGGTGATGACTTCGGTGTTCTCGTTGTGCGTCGTCACCGTCTGGCGCGGCGTGATGATCGACGAGGTCGGCTTGACCGCGAAGCGGCAGACGATCGGATCGCCGTTGGAGATGCCGCCCAGGATACCGCCCGCCTTGTTCGAGGTGAAGTACGGTCCGGCGTTGCCCGCCCGCATCTCGTCGGCATTCTCGGTGCCGGTAAGTTCGGCCGCCTCGAAGCCGGCGCCGACCTCGACGGCCTTCACCGCATTGATCGACATCATCGCCGAGGCGAGGTCGGCGCTGAGCTTGCCGTAGATCGGGGCGCCCCAGCCGGGCGGCACGCCTTCGGCCACCACCTCGATCACCGCGCCCACCGAGTTACCCGCCTTGCGAATGCCATCGAGGTAGACTTCCCACTCCTTGGCGGCGACCGGGTCGGCGCAGAAGAACGGGTTATTGTCGACCTCGGCCCAGTCGAAGCGCGCATAGTCGATCTTGTGCGGCCCGATCTGCACGAGGCTGGCGCGCACCGTGACATCGGGGATCACCAGCCGGGCCACGGCGCCGGCCGCAACGCGTGCCGCGGTTTCACGCGCCGAGGCACGGCCCGAGCCCTTGTAATCACGGATGCCGTATTTCTGGTGGTAAGTGAAATCGGCGTGCCCGGGACGGTATTTGTCCTTGATCTCGGAATAGTCTTTCGAGCGCTGGTCGGTGTTCTCGATCATGAGCGAGATCGGCGTGCCGGTGGTCTTCAACTGCCCGTCGCGCTCGTCCTCGAAGGCGCCGGAGAGGATGCGCACCTGGTCGTCCTCGCGCCGCTGCGTGGTGAAGCGCGACTGGCCGGGCTTGCGCCGATCGAGATCGCGCTGGATCACCTCGGCCGAGATCGGCAGCCCCGGCGGGCAGCCATCCACCACCACGCCCAGCGCCGGCCCGTGGCTTTCGCCCCAGGTGGTGAAACGGAACAGGTGACCGAAGGTATTGAAGCTCATGAGGGTGCCCCGAAGTTATGGGCGTTCTAGGGGCTAGAGGCGGCCGGGGTCAATCGCGCCTTATTTCATCGTAGACACTGTCCCGCATGCCGACCGTGATGACGACGATCAATACCTGACCATCACGCACCTCATAGACCAGCCGATAGCCGACTGCCTTGAGCTATATCTTGTAGCGGGGGCCGGGCCAGCGACCGCGGAGGCGGGCTGAGAGCCCATGCGGTTCCTCGACAGGCCGCGCGATGACCGCCTGCTACCTACAAGAGACGTCAATCGAGGCCTCGCTGCGGCGGCTCACGCGTCATCGCCCAGCGTCTTGCTCAGGACAACGCTGCGATAATTGGTGTGTTGCCACTGCGTGTGCTCGATGAAGCGGTAGCCGAGCCGGGTGTACCAGTCGACGAGATGCACGGCTGGCTCTGCCGTGTCGAGCGCCAGTTCCCGAGCACCGGACGCAGCGGCGCGTTCTTCGACATGCGCAATAAGCCGGCGGCCGAGGCCATTGCTCTGCAGGCCCGGTTCTACGGCGAACTGGCCGAACGAAGCGACATCTGGCTGGTCGTACCAGGGGCTGCCATTGGTTCGGGACACATCGCGGAACAGAATGGTGCCACAGATCACCCTATCGGCAACCGCGACGAAGCACTCGCCTTGCCCGATCCGCTTCTCAGTGACTTCGGCACTCTGGTGCGTTGCCCAGAAGCGCAGCCCCATGGCGGCGAGACGCGCATAGGCGCGGTGCAGCAACTCGGTCAGTTCAGCCGCCGAGTCCGTCTCGAGCCAGGGCCGGATCGAGATGTTGTCCATGCGCGCTCTCAATCCGTCCGTCGAAGGTATGGCCGCATCACGCGCGCCATGTCGCCGGCCATCTCGATGCGGCGGATCCACTGCAGCGGATCGTGGTCATAGCTGTCGGCCGCAGCGCCGTACTCGTCGATGGTCCGATAGGTGAGGCCATGCGCCGCAGCGTAGCCGACACGATGGCCGCGCTGCTCGGCCAGCAGCGGCCATTCAACATCGTTGGCGATGGTGTCGATGCGGCTATGGGCGACAATGTCACCGGCCGCCTTCCGGTCCATGCGGCGCACGGCAAACAGCAGGTCGGCGGTACGTCCGGTCAGCAGCTCATAGGCGCGATTGACCGGTGTCTCGGTGTCGCGCAGCCGCTGCGGCACCGCTGCCATCGCCTCGGCGGTGCGGCCGATGATGAGGAGTTGCGCCTCGGGTTGCGCCGACAGCACCTCGTACATCTCGCTGCGGTCGGCATCGATCCAGCGCAATACATGGTCCATGTCGGAATAGAGCACGCGCTCGGCATCGCCTTGGAGCGCCAGCCCCACCGCGTTGCGCCGCGCCAGCCCGATGATCGCTTCGCCGGTCGGATGCGAGGCGACGCTGGCGCCGAGCGCTTCGCGCAGCGCCGCGGCGACGCGCGGGTCGGTGGCTTCGGTCAGGCTCGCGGCAAAGCCGGAGAACATCCGGCGCAGCTCGGGGGCAGCGGCGCGGATCGGCTCGACGAGCCGGCCTTCAATGTCATGGATGATGGTAGCGAATGCAGTCGACATCCGCCCGCTCTCAATCGTCCCAGCTGTGGCCGGCCGGGTAGACGACGCTCTTGCCGTCGATGAAGTGCACCACCGAATCCTGCGGCGGGAACCAGTTCACGGCGCGCTCGGCCGGAAAATCCTCGATCAGGCGGCGAAGAATCCTGAGGATGCCGCCATGCGCCACGATGATCGCCGGCCCGTTGAGCGTGTCGGTGGCGAAGCTTCGGATGCGCTGCGCCACATCCTCATAGCTCTCGCCCGAGGGCGGGCGGAAATTCCAGAAGCCGGCATCGCGCTCGCCGGCAATCGCCATCTCGCCGGAACTGAGCTCGGTATGGAGCCGACCTTCGTAGATGCCGAACGACACCTCGACCAGCCGCTGATCGAAGGCCACTTCGGGCAGCGGCACGGTGAAGGCCGAGCGGACGCGCTGCATGGTCTCGCGGGTGCGGCCGAGCGGCGAGGCGTGCCAGGTGAAATCGGCCGGGCTGCGACCGGCTCGATCGAGGATCTGCACCAGGAGCTTGCCGTTGAGATCGGCCTGGCCGCGACCGATATCGTTGAGCGGGATGTCCTTGGACCCCTGATAGCGCCCCTCGGCGTTCCAGTCGGTTTCGCCGTGACGGATGAAATACAGTTCAGGCCAGGTGATGGGCATTGTCGACGCTCGGAAACGAAAGGGGCCGCCCTGCGGCAGCCCCGGGATAGATCAGGCGGTGGGCGCGGCGGCGTCGGCTTCATCGTCGACATGCATGCCGATGATGTTGAAGCCGCAATCGACATACTGCACCTGGCCGGTGACGCCCGAAGCGAGGTCGCTGAGCAGGTAGAGCGCGGCTGAGCCGACTTCTTCCTGGGTGACGTTGCGTTTCAGCGGCGCCGCCTTCTCCTGGAAGTGCAGCATGGTGCGGAGCCCCGAGATGCCCGAGGCCGCCAGCGTCTTGATGGCGCCGGCCGAGATGGCGTTGACGCGGATGTTCTGCGACCCGAGGTCATGCGCGAGGTAGCGCACCGAAGCCTCGAGGGCGGCCTTGGCGACGCCCATGACGTTGTAGTTCGGCACGTATTTCTCGGCGCCGTAATAGGTCAGCGTCAGCAGCGAACCGCCCGGGTTCAGCATCGCCTCGGCGCGCTTGGCGACGGCGGTGAACGAATAGACCGAGATGTTCATGGTCAGCGCGAAGTTCTCGGCGCTGGTGTTGATATAGCGGCCCTCGAGCTCGTCCTTGTTGGAAAAGCCGATGGCGTGGACGAGGAAATCCATCGTCCCCCACTTCTCCTTGAGCACACGGAAGGTCTCATCCATCGCCGCGTCGTTCGACACGTCGCACTCGACCAGCGTGGTGACGCCGATCTCGGCGGCGAGCGGCTCGACGCGCTTCTTCAGCGCCTCGCCCTGGTAGGAGAAGGCGATCTCGGCGCCCTGGTCGGCGAGGGCCTTGGCAATGCCCCAGGCGATCGAGCGGTTGTTCGCCACGCCCATGATCAGGCCCTTTTTGCCGGCCATCAGACCCTGCGCCATCGTCGTGCTCCGTATTGGATGTCTCGTTGGGCCGCTTGTCGCATAGCGACCCGACAGGGGCAAGTTCGCCCTTGCGCCATACGGGCCCGGGGCTATCTTCCCGGGCCATGACCACGCTCACGCCCAAAGACATCGTCCGCGCCCTGAAGCCTCTGGTCGGCGACGGCGGGGCGCTGATAGCCGACGCCGGCGAGATGACGAGTTATCTGACCGAGCCGCGGAAGCGATTCCACGTGCCGGCGGTGGCGGTGGCGCTGCCGGGGAGCGTCGCGGCGCTGCAGGCGATCTGCCGCTGGGCCAACCAGCACCGCGTGGCGCTGATCCCGCAGAGCGGCAATACCGGGCTGGTCGGCGGCCAGGTGCCGCTCAGCGGCAACGAGGTGATCGTCAACCTTTCCCGCATCAACCGGGTGCGCGAGGTGAACGCCGCGGCCGGGCACATGACGGTGGAAGCCGGACTGATCCTCGAAGAGGCGCACAAGGTGGCGGAAGCGGCCGGCGCGATCTTCCCGCTGTGGCTCGCGTCGCAGGGCTCGGCCCGCATCGGCGGCGTCTTGAGCTCCAATGCGGGCGGCGTGCAGGTCTTGGCCTATGGCAACGCGCGCGAGCTGACGCTGGGCGTCGAAGCGGTGCTGGCGGACGGGCGGCTCTACAACGGGCTCAATGCGCTCAAGAAGGACAATACCGGCTACGACCTCAAGGACCTCCTGGTCGGGGCCGAAGGCACGCTGGGCTTCATTACCGCGGCGACGGTAAAGCTGTTCCCGATCCCCGAGGCGCAGGAGACGGCGCTGATCAATGTGGCCGATCCAGGCGTGGCGCTCGAACTGTTCTACCTGCTGCGCGAGCGGGCCGGCTCGCGGCTCACCGCGTTCGAGCTGATGAACCGGTTCGGGGTCGACCTGCAGCTCAAGTATGGCCTGTTGCCGCGCGATCCCACCGCCAGCCTCTCGCCCTGGTATGTGCTGGCCGAGGTGAACCGGATGAGGGGCGGGGCGCCGGGCGCGCTGCAGGCGGCGCTCGAAGAGGCGCTCGGCAGCGGCCTCGTCGCCGACGCCGTGGTCGCCGAGTCGGAGGCCGATCGCACCCTGATGTGGGCGGCGCGCGAGCAGATGAGCGAGGTGCAATCGAAAGAAGGCGCCTCGATCAAGCACGACGTCTCGGTGCCGATCGGCGCGGTGCCGCAACTGATCGCCGAGGGCAGCGCCGCGGTGGAACGGGCGATCCCCGGGGTGCGGCCCTGCCCCTTCGGCCACATGGGCGACGGCAATATCCACTTCAACTTCAGCCAGCCTGCCGGCGACGACCCCAAGGCCTTCATGGCGCGCGAGGCCGATGCCAATGCCGCCGTGTACGAAGTGGTGCGCAAGCTCGGCGGCTCGGTCTCGGCCGAGCACGGCATCGGGCAGCTGAAGTCCGCCCTGCTCAGGGCGGTGAAGGACCCGGTGGCGCTCGATATGATGTACGCGATCAAGGCGGCGCTCGACCCCAACGGGATCCTCAACCCGGGTAAGGTGCTTTAGCCAGCTGGAGCGGGTGGGCACCCGGCCCGCTGCGATGGGTGTGGCAGGGCGCCGGCAGCGTGTGGTCGAGCTGCCGGGCCATGTGGTGCCATCAGACGCTCTCAGCGCCTCGGGCACTCGTCGACAAAGCGGCGGCCGTGCCGATCTTCAAACACACATTTGGTGGGCTCGGCGCTTGACCGGCCGAGGAGTGTCCCGGCAATGGCGCCTGTTACCGTGCCAACCGTGGCGCCGACGACCGCGCCGCGGACCGTGCCAGTGGTAGCGCCGCCGATGAGACCGCCGGCGGCAGCGCCGAAACCCGCAGTTCGTTCAGTCGTGCTGCATGCCGACACCGCCATGACCAACGCCAGGAGGACCGCTGCGCCGAGTATCCGTTTCATCTAGTTTTGCTCCTTTCGAAAGCGTCGTTGGTCACAGTGCCAAAGCTACTGGAGGACCCGAACCGAAGAGATGTTGCGGTGCAGCCGCCTGGGCACGGAGGCGGCGTCGGCGTCGATCGTGGTGCAGCCCCGCAGATTTGTCTCCGAGCACAGCTGAACAAATGCCCGGCCGCGAACGCGGATCGAGGCAATGCTGTTGTTCCAGGCGCCCAGCGTAAGCATCGACTTGTCCGCCTCGAGGCAAAAGCTCCGACCGCGGAAATTGGCCGCGTCAAAGAAGCAGGCCTCGCGCAGGGGGCGGACGATGAAGCCTGGGGCGCCGATCCTCTCGAGATGGGCCTCCGAAACCCAGCCGCTGGGACCGTCATGGTTGATCCAGCACCAGCCGTCGTCGCACACATTGATCCGCACCATGTCGCCGCGCAGCAGGACGTCGAGGACTGGATAGCGGGTAGCGGGCCCACCGCGAACATTGAGGTTGGACGTGGTGATAGCCCGGCCGGAGCCCGCACCGTGGGAACTATCCGGCACGATGACACGCCCCTGCTGCGCAAGCGCGGGGACAGCCGGCCCCAGCAGGGACATGGCCAGCACAAGCGCGGTGATCCGAACGAGCTTCACGATCCGATAGTCCTTCCTCTGGAGATTGCCTTTGTCGGCGTCGGACCGCCGCCGATGCTTGTCAGGATGACACCCGACATCGCCACGAGTCCGCGCGCCTGGCTGAGCCCATTCGGACCCTAGCTGCCGCCGCGAACGCCAGGAATGGTGCTGCGTCCCAGTGTCGTGCAGGCAATCCCAGGTCGGGCAAAGGCCAGGGATCGCGACTGTTCACGGCGAACCCGCAAACACCGCGGGCTCCGGAGCATTTGCTCCGGAGCCCGTTTCTGAAAGGGGCGCCCTGCCCCGAGGTCGGGGTGGCACCGCGTAGCTGCTAGTTGGTCGGGAGCGTATTCTTGTAGACCTTGCCGCCCTTCATGATCACCACGAAGTTCGCCGGGTTGGCCACGAGGTTGATGTTGGCGATCGGATCGCCATCGACCAGCAGCAGGTCGGCCAGCGCCCCTTCCTCGACAACGCCGAGCTTGCCTGGATATGGGTTGCGCAGCCCGGTCAACTGCAGCAGCTCGCCATTGGTGCCGGTCGCCATCGCCAGGGCCTCGGCCGGCGTGTACCAGCGCGTCAGCAGCGTGAGCATATGGCCCTGCAATTGCGCCATGGCCGGGGAGAACAGGATGTCCGTGCCGAAGGCGGTCTTGATGCCGTACTGCTTGGCCCAGCCATAGATTCGGTCGGTGCCGGTGATCACCTGCCGCAGCCGCGCGCGACTGGCTTCTGGAAGCGTGACGCCCTCCTCGAAGCTCTCGTCGAACGGCTGGGTCGAAAGCCAGATGCCCTTCTCGGCCATCGCCTTGGCGTCGACCTCGTCCATCAGATGGCCGTGTTCGATGACTTTCACCCCGACAGACAGCGCTCGCTCGATCGCTTCGGGGGTATAGGCGTGCACGGCGACGTAGGTGCCCCAGTTGCTCGCCGCCTCCACCGCGGCCGTCAGTTCGTCGGCAGTGAAGGTCGACGCATCGAGCGGGCTGAACGGCGACGCGACACCGCCGCCCGCCGTCAGCTTGATCTGCGACGCGCCCAGCATCAACTGCTCGCGCGCCCGCATGCGCACCTCGTCCGGACTGTCGGCGATCATCGCCACGCCCAGCTCTTCCATACGGCTCAGTTCACCCGGCCGGCGCGGCAGCTCCCACTGGTGACGGAAATCGCCATGGCCGCTGGTGACGCTGATGATGGCGCCCGACGGATAGATCCGAGGGCCATCGACAAGCCCCTCATCGATGGCCCGCTTCAGCGAGAAGACCGGGCCGCCCATGTCGCGCACGGTGGTGAAGCCACGCATCAGGGTGGCTTTGGCCTCGTCCGCCGCCAGTAGCGTCGTATAGCCGGAATCGTTGTTCAGGCCCTCCTCGGGGGTCGAACGGATGAGCATGGCGTGCCAGTGCGCATCGATCAGCCCCGGCATCAGCGTGCGACCGGCACCCTCGATGACGCTGGCGCCGCTCGCTTCGATCGGAGCGGCGGAGATGGTGGCGATCTTGCCGTCCTCGACCAGCACATTGGTCGGCTCGGTCAGTGCATCACTCTTGCCGTCGAACACCCTTACGTTCTCGAACAGCACGCTGCTGCTTGCCGCGTCCTGCGCCAAGGCGGTGCCCAGACCAAGAATGAGGGTGGCAAGCAGACCGGCTCCTGCCAGCGGCGCTCGCAATCTCGCGCTCGTCCCGGGCTGGAACGGCTTCCGAGCGCGGAGGCTCGGGGGCGTATTTGACGCTTTGGACACTTGCATCTCTCCGTCGTGTTGGTTCCGGCACCTCAGATGACATGGAGCCCGGAGGCTCCATGTCCGCCGGTTGTCAGTTGCGAGTGGCGGTGAAGGTGCGAGGTCTCTCGCCGCGCACGGTCGGGTGATAGGTGCAGCGCAGGGTACGGATGCGCGGCGACTGGCCGACGATGACGCGTCCGATCGCCCCCAGCAGCCCACCGTAGTTCCTGCAATCCATCGAAGCCCGTTCCCAGGCCCGTCCTCGATTGCAGGAGGCGCGCTGCAGGTCGACGAGGATGTCGCGCCCGGACGTCCGCCAGGTCAGGCGGCCGTCGCAGCTCACACCGCCGCCGCGGACTTGATAGGTTCCGCGACGTTCGAGGCAGAACGTGAGCCTGTACGGACCATAGAGGTTCTGGTTGGCACGGAAGCACCCGCTGACGGGAACACCCACCGGATGATCGGGGACCATGACCAGCGGCGTGACATCCTGGGCGAGCACCGCCGGCGACTGGAGCGCCGCAAGCAGCAGAGCGCCGCTGAGCAGCAATTTCATGAAGCGATACATTGGTCTCGTTCCTCCTTGTTAAGCTCGTTCACCGCCGAGCCCGTCGTCCGACGGCGCGCTCAGCTGCGAGCGAGTGACTGGATGGTGCCATTGTGGTCGATGACGCAAAGTGCCTGCCCGGCCGGCAGCTTGACCTCCACTTCAAACGCCGTGCCGGCGGCATTCGGTCGTGAAGCAGTCGGCAGGACGCCATCCGCTGGAGCACCGAAACGGCTGGCTGCCTCGCTGGCGCAGAGCAGTTGCAGGTCGGCCGGCGCCGTCAGCGCGCTGGAGCGGATGGTGGCGGCAGGCGGCGTGGTCGAAGCGCAGGCCGCGGCGGCAAGGAGCAGCGCTGCGATGCCGACGCCCCTGAACATAAACGCAAACGGTGCCATGTGGCCTCCTAGACGCCGCGATAGAGGGCCGCGCCGGACATGAGGACGACGACCTTGGCCCCCACCGCGACCCGGGAGTAGAGATCGGTCACGTCATCGTTGTTGAGCCGGATGCAACCCGACGAGATGTTGAGGCCGATGGACCATGGCTCGGCCGTCCCGTGGATGCGGTAGATCGTGTCCTTGCCGCCCTCGTAGAGGTACATGGCGCGTGCACCGAGCGGGTTGTCGGGGCCGCCCGGCATGCCATTGGCCCATTGTGCAGACTTTGGATCGCGCGCGATCATCTCGGCGGGCGGCGTCCAGGTCGGCCATTCAACCATCCGGCCAATGGCGACGATGCCGGCCCAGCCAAAACCGTCACGTCCGACCCCGATGCCGTAGCGGATCGCCTGGAAATCCGGCTGCACCAGATAGAGGAAATGGCGGTCGCCATCGATGATGAGGGTGCCGGCACGCTCGGCTGTCCTGAACGGAACCAGCTGCCGCTTGAATTCCTCCGGCACGGAGCCGTACGCGGCGTAGTATTGCTGGGCGCGACGCGGGTCATAGTCGATCCACTTCTTCCGCTTCGCATCGTAGATCTGCGAGTAGATGGCCTGCGCCCGGGCCGGCGTTCCGATCAAGCCGGCCGACAGGCCTGCCAGGCCGAGTTTGAGCAACCGGCGCCGTGACGTGCCAACGCTCATTCAAACCACCCGTCTATCCGGGCGCGGTGCTCCGCCAGCCACTGATGCGCCGCATCCTCGGGGGACTTGCGTTCAACCTGCAAGGCGTAGCTCATCCCGGCGATGTCCTCGGGTTCGAACTGAATCCTGCTGAGGATGTCGGCCACTTCGGGGAGTTCGGTCTTCAGTCTCGTGGCGAAGGCGATCGACAACGAGGACGCATCCCAGGCGGTCCCGGCGCGCGAGTGTTCCAGCCAGTCGGGGTCGCCGGCCGGCGCCACGATCTTCCAGGCCGCAGCGTCGAACGCCGGTTCCGCCAGCATGACCACATCGTGAAGGACGAACACGTGGTGGGGCCAATAGCAGTAGAACACTATCGGTTGCGCCAATGCGGCGCTCGCATCGACCGCCGCCATCGCCATGTCTTCCGGCGTTTGCAGAAGTTGCATGGTCTTGTCGTAACCGGCGCTTCTGGCCCTGACCTGCTCCACCTGGGTCGAGAACCAGGTGGCATCGCCGATCCAGAGTTCGCCCCTGCCGTCGTCGTCGGTATCGAAGGCGGCGGCGATATCGGGGTTGGTCAGGTCGGAGACGGCCTTGATGCCGGTTTGATCAATAGCGGCCCGGGTGGCGCAGATGCCTTGCCTGCCGGTGACCGAGTGCGGGCTGACGGTCACCGCAGCACCAACCCGGCTGACGGCGGCGTCGAGGTTTGGCGACCATAGCTCGGGGTAGACGTCGATGTCGCCCTGGGCGATCGAGGTCAGCAAGCCGAGCGAGCCCCGCTCGACATAGATGGGGGTAACTCCGGTGCGCTCGGCCAGCACCTGACCGATGACATAGGCGCTGACCTTGGCGGAGGGCCAGGCGGTCAGGCCGACCACGACCTCCTGGGCGGCGGCCGCGCCGCTCGAGCAGGCGGCGAGGGCCACCAGCAAAGTAGCGCGCATATGGCCCCCGATCCCCAATCGCAGGCAGCGCGCCGCCGGCCGGTTCGGTTGGTCGGTGATGCCGCCTCGCGGGCGGCGGCGTATCGAAATGCACACTGACAACTGTCCACCCGCCCAACCCTGGCGACGCAACAGGCGCCACCGTGACCTGGTCCGGTGACGCCGGAGACAGCGCCGCATCATGCATCGAACGCTACTGTCCGTTGCGAGCGGAAGAAAATAGCCCTCCGTCCCAATCCTGTGCCGTCGGTCCAAGGCGTTGACCGCCGGTGCGACCGCCGCGCGTCAGGCCAGCGCAGCGAAGACTTCGGCCAGGCCGGAAATAGCGCCTGCCGGTGCCCTGTGCGGGGGCCGTGGCCTGGGATGCGCTCGACCTGATCCGTCGTCGCTTCGCTCATTGCGTCATTGATGGAGTCTGCAGGAGGGAGATTGCGGGCCGCTCGGGTTCGGGCAGATCCTCGGCGCATCCCGGTAAAATGGTCGGCGGCGCTAGGAGATCTGTCTGATCACTTCGGCCAGACTGGATGCAGCGCCGACCGGCGCCTTGTAGGGGTGCGGCGCGGGAACCCACTCGGAGCGTGCTTCGGTAGGGCTGTAGCCGAACTGGTGCTTGAACGCCCGGCTGAACTCGGAGGGGTCGTCGAAGCCCCGCTCGCGTGCGATCGCGTAGACCGGCCGGGTATCGCTCGCCGTTGACAGGGCCCGGTGCGCATCCAGCAGCCGCGCCGATCGAATATAGCGTGCGACCCCACCCAGAGGCTCGAACAAGCGATACAGCGAGCTTCGCGACATCCCAAGATAGCGGCAGAGTTCCCTCGTATCGAGGCTCGCCTGGAGCAGGTTGTCACGGATGAACTGCTTTGCCCGCTCCATCTGCGTCGCCTGGATGGCGGGCATGGCCTGCTCCATCGCATTTCGGCTGGGAGCCGCACAGGCGATGACCATATTGCGCGTAGCATCGACCAGCATGGGCAGTTGATCCAGGTCCAGCAGCGGCAGCTGCCGGTACAGCGATCGCAGGTAATCGACCAGCAGCCGGCCGGGACCAGCCGGGAGGTTGGCTCCATGCAACCGATCGAGTTCTGACGCGTGGGGATGGCAGAGGTCGCGCGGAACGACGAGAAACAAGGCATCGATGTCGCTATTGGAGCCATGATCGACGCTGTGCAGCGCACGCGCCTGACAGCCGCCGGCCCCCGCGACCGCGGCATCAGCAACGATGGTACCGCTCGAGGGAGCGAGCAAGGTCCAGTGATCGAACCCATCGGCGCGAAGCAGACGATCATCGCGCGTGAAAACGCTGGCCTGGCTCGTCGCGCGGGCCAGTACCAGGGAGCCCAGGTTCCAGGCCGTGATCCGGCCCAGATAGCCCAGTTCCCGACTGCGCCGAGGCTCAATCGAAAAGAATGGCACAATCGACTGCCAAGCTTCGGCCTGGAGTTCCGGCACAACATCCGCTGTCGTAAAGGCGTGCCGTGGAACATGCGCCGTTAGATTTGTGATCGCATGGTTCATTGCTGCACTCTCGCCGCCCAAGTAGTATCCAGCAACTTCAGAATGCCCGAGTGGCAGCCCCACTGCAAGTGCCGGCTCGGTAGTCGGTTTTTATCTATCTTTTCTAATGTACACTTTCGTACATTCGCATCTGATGCATGTGTTCTTGACGTTCTTCCACCACCGGCCGAACGGCTAAGCATTACCTGCTCCGGGTGAGCGCTGTCAGCGCCGCGATCACATCGAATGGCGCTTCGCAGCGGCCCCGTCGGACCGGCATCGCACCGCCGATCCACTGCAGTGCCCTCAGGGGCCAGCAAGAACAGGTGCGGGGAAGCGGTCTCGTGTCAGTAGTCGACGGCGTCGCGAGTGATGGGGCAGGTCATGCAGTGACCACCGCCCCGACCGCGGCCGAGTTCGGCCCCGGCGATGGTGATGACCTCGATGCCGGCCTTGCGCAGCAGCGTGTTGGCATAGGTGTTGCGGTCATAGGCGAAGACGACGCCGGGCGACACGCAGACGAGGTTGGCCCCTGAGTCCCACTGGGTACGCTCGCGCGTATAGTCGTTGCCGCCGGTCTCAACGACGCGAAGCTCCTTGAGGCCGAGGGCGTCGCGCACGGTCTCGACCAGCCCCTTGTCCTTGCTGAGCTCGATACCGCCCTTGCCGTCCGGCCGGTAGGAGAAGCATTCGATCTTGTTGACGATGTCGGGGTAGATCAGCACGCAGTCGCGGTCGGCGAAGGTGAAGACGGTGTCGAGGTGCATGGCAGCGCGGAGCTTGGGCATCGCGGCGATGATCACCCGCTCGACGGCGCCCCGATCGAACAGTGCCTGGGCCAGCTGCGCGATGGCCTGCCGTGAGGTGCGCTCGCTCATGCCGATCAGCACGTTGCCCCTGCCGATGGGCATGACGTCACCGCCCTCGAGCGTCGACAGACCCCAGTCCTTGGTCGGATCGCCCCACCACACGTTTACCTGGCCGGCGAAATCGGGGTGGAACCGGTAGATCGACGAGGTGAGGATCGTCTCTTCCTTGCGAGCCGGCCAGTAGAGCGGGTTCAGCGTCACCCCGCCATAGATCCAGCAGGTGGTGTCACGGGTGTACAGCGTGTTGGGGAGCGGCGGCAGCAGGTATTCGTTGACGCCGGCGGCGTCGCGGACCAGTTCCATCAGGCCGCCGCCATGCGTGTCGGGGAACTCATAGGTCGAGAGCCCGCCGATCAAGGTCTCCGCCAGTTGCCGGCTCGAGAGGCCATCGAGGTAGGAGCGGACGTCGTCGACGAGGTCCGGGCCGACCTGATTGGCCGTGACCTGGTTGTCGAGGATCCACTTCCTGGCATCGGGAAGCGCCACCGTCTCTTCGAGCAGATTGTGCATCTCGACGACATCGACACCACGATCGCGCAGCTTGTTGATGAAATCGAAGTGGTCGCGCTTGGCGACATCGACCCAGAGCACATCGTCGAAGAGCAGGTCATCGCAGTTGGAGGGCGTCAATCGCTGGTGCGCCTTGCCGGGTGCGCAAACCATGACCTTGCGCAACTGGCCGACTTCGGAATGCACGCCGAAGGAGGTTTGCATGATTGAAATTCCTCGATCTCAGGGGGTGATGATGCCGGTGACAAGGCCGTAGATCCCGATGGCCGCAGCCACGACGGTGACCCCGAACACACCCAGTTCAACCGGCGTGAACAGCAAGGCCTGCTGCTCGCGGCGAGCCCAGATGTAGAGAATGATGGTGCCGGGAACGAAGAGCACGGCCACCAGCAGGACGTACTTGAGCCCCGCGGCCACGAACATGAACAGCGTGTAGAGCACGGCCACCCAGGCAATGACCTGATCCCGCAGCCGCTCGCGCGACCCGGCCTCATAGCCCTCGCCGCGCCGGGCGATCAGCACGCCGTAGCCGGCAACGAGCAGGTAGGGCAGCAGCGCGGTAACGCTCGTCATGTCGAGCATGAAGTTGAAGGCATCGCGCGAGAAGTAGGTCGAGACCACGAACAGCGAGACGACGATATTGGTCAGCCACAGGGCATTGGCAGGAACGCCGTTGGCGTTCTGCGCCGCAAACAGCTTGGGCATGTCCTTGGACTTGGCGGCAGCGAACATCACCTCGGCGCAGATCAGCGACCAGGCGAGGTAGGCGCCGAGCACCGAGATCAGCACGCCGATGGAGATGAATATCGCGCCCCAGTGCCCGACGACGAGTTCGAGTGCGCCGGCCAGCGACGGATTGGAGACGCCGGCGATGGCGGCGCGGGGAGCCGTGGCGTAGGGAAACAGCGTCACGGCGACCATCAACCCGGTCACCGCCACAAAGCCCAGGATTGTCGCCTTGCCGACGTCGGCGCGCTTCTTCGCGAAGCGCGAATAGACGCTTGCGCCTTCGATGCCGAGAAACACGAAGACGGTGATCAGCATGGTGTCGCGCACCTGGGCGACAAGGCTCTTTTCGGGCATGCCGACACCGCCGAAGAAGTTCTCGGCGAACTGGTCGAAGTTGAAGAAGACGATGAACAGCAGGATCGCCACGATGATCGGCACGATCTTTGCGATGGTGACGATGGTGTTGATGAAGGTCGCCTGCTCGACGCCGCGCAGGATCATGAAATGGAACGACCAGATGCCGATCAGCGACACGACGATCGCAATGATGCTGCTGCCGTCACCAAAGATCTCGGGAAAGAAGCGGCCGAGCGTCGAGCCGATCAGCACCCAGTAAAAGACGTTGCCCAGGCAACTGCCGAGCCAGTAGCCGAACGCCGACAGGAACCCCATATAGTCGCCGAAGCCGGCCTTGGCGTAGGCAAACACACCGGAGTCGATGTCGGGGCGCTTCTCGGCAAGCGCCTGGAAGACCCGGGCGAGCATGTACATGCCCGTGCCGGCGATGAGCCACGCGATGATGGCGCCGAAAGGCCCAGTCGCGGTCGCGAATCGTCCCGGCAGGTTGAATATCCCCGCCCCGACCATCGACCCGACGACCATCGCCGTTAATGCCGCGAGCGACAGCTTGCCCTTGTTAACGTCGGCCAATGGTACCCCCTGGAGCCGCTGCTGTTCGGCGCAAACGGATTTGCGCTTGCAGCTTCGAGGCTTGGACAATACCGCCGCACAGCAGCGCGAGAATGGTTCCGCGTCCCAACGCTGATCGTTTCGTCCCAAGATCGTGGGTTCGCGTCGCGCCGGCTGACCGCCCGACCTGCCGTCTCCACAATTCAAATCGGGCGGTGCAACCCGAGCGAACTTCGAGACGCCATCTCAAGGAATGGGACGCCGCCCCAATTACGCCGCGACACGGTTGGGGTTAGGGATGTTCTGCCGTCGATTTTTGCCCCGACGTTGGGAGCAGGCCACTCGCGGCATCCCTGCGACCGCCCTGTTCGGAGGCCATCGTGTCGAGAAATCCAGCCATCGCGGCGATAAGCATCTTGATGATTGCAGCGTTCGGGCAGTCGGCGTCGGGCGCATCGATCGGCGCGGGAAACCCTTACCCTGTCAGCACCTACACCTGCGAGGATGGTACGCGTCTGGCGGTCCGCCTCCTGGGTGATCGCGCCGCCGTATCGGTCAACGATGCGGCAGAGGTGGAGCTGCCCTCCATGGGGCCGGACGGCACGACATTTTCGAACGGCCGGTTGACGCTGACCATCATCCAGGGGCGGCTGATGTGGGGCGTCGGCAGGGCCGCGCCGTCGGCGTGCGTGGGCGGCTGAGCATCGCGCCGACAGCGGACGTCCCTTCGCGCCGCGCGGTGATCGCCCGCCGCATTTCGGCGGACCTGCCGAGGCCCGGCCCCGATCGCCGGGACTGAGGCGCTTCACCCCGGTTCCGAGTGGCGATATGTTGGGTGCGTTGGGATGCCGGCAACGCAGCTTGCACTGAGCCACCTGTCCTGTTCGGTATCTCTCGCGCGGCTGACACTTGTGGGGCCATGAATGCTGGAGGCGCCGAACTGGTACGCGCGCAGGTACAACTCCGTCGTGGCGCGCTCCCGCGAAACCGACCCCGATGCCGAGTTCCATATTCAGCAGATCGGTGCGCGAACTCATGCATCGCGCATGGCGACAATCGACTATGCCGACGCCTTTGTCCTCGACTTGCGCGACAAGGGCGGCATCGCAATGTCGGGAGCGATCGGTGACGACGCGCTGACGGCGGTGTTCATCTGGGGGGAGGGCACGACCTTCAACGGGCAGGCAAGCCAGATTCCCCAATTGCGGATCCTGGGTCCGGGAACAGAATTCAAGCTTGCGATGCCCGGCAGCTATCGCCTCATGCGGATCGGCCTGCGCGGCTCGACGCTCGATGCGTTGCGCGCCGGGTCGCCCGAACGGCATCGTCCAGGCTGGCTGACGCCCGGGGTGCGCGAGCAGCCTTTCGCTCCGGCCGCCGAGTTGGAGCTGCAGCACAAGTTGCTGCGAACGGCAGGATACGCCGAAGCCGCCGCGCAGCGCGGCTATGACCTCAGCGCCGGCCTGGCGGTCGCGGCAAGCGAGGCAGGCGCCGCGCTCGCTCTCATGCTCTCGCATGCGGAACACCCGCTCGCTCGCAACCTCAACTCAGGCGAACGGCGCAACGTCGTTGACGCAACCCTCGCAATCCTCGAGGCCAGACCGCACCTGCCGGTTTCGATCAGCACTGTGTGCACGGTGCTGGGGGTTGGCGAACGCATGCTCGAGCGCGCCTTTCATGACCGCCTGGGGCTCAGCCCTCGCGACTACGAGCGGCAACGGCGGTTGCGGGCAGCCCATGGTCTCATCCTGACGGATGGCGATCGCCTCTCGATCACGGAAATCGCCATGAGCTTCGGTTTCTGGCACCTGGGCCGTTTTGCCGGAGCTTACGCCGCACTGTTCGGATGCTCACCCAGTGAAACACGGCGGCGCGTCTGGCCGAGAATGCCGCCTGATTGATCGGCGCCGACCCATGAACGGGCCCAGGCACGACGCACCGATCGCGCCCTGATCAGAAACAACATGCCGCGTGTCGGTTCCTCGGGACCGCCAGCCAAAACTCGTCCCGCTCGCTATCGACGGGCGGATGGTGGTCATTCCGCGTGTCGGAAAGCGGATAGAGATTGGTCGGCGCGTGGAGGAATCTGGCGATGCGACCTCATGGACGCCGCTCGTTGCCAGGCAACCAGCATCCAGGTGTCCGTGAGATCTGCAACCAGGCGGCAATGCAATGTCGCTTGGCCTGCCAACAGAGGACGGCCCTTGTTGTTCGATCTCGCTCCAGTTGCTGGCCTACCTTCAACCGACCGACCGCTCGAGAGCGACCGGCTGACGTGCTCCATCGAAATGGATACGTCTTCGGCGCCCCCCACTGAGCAGTTCGAGCTCTTCCGCAGCTGGTACGCCGGCCTGGCCGACGTCAGGCCAGCCCAACTCGCTCCCCTGCCATTTCTCGCGCGCCAAATGGCGTGGAGTCTTGGTCGCTCGACCCTGACCTACCTGAGCGCCCCCGAGGCCTCGTTTGCCTGGCAGAACCTGCGGTCCCCCACGATGGACGGCTGGTGTGTGCACCTGACGCTGCCACGCACCCGACACCGGAGCGTATCGATGAGTGATGCCTTGAGCTTGCACTCGCTGGCGGACCCGTTCGCCGGACGATCGGAAACGAGCGACCACCTCGCCCTGTTCGTGCCGCGCAACCTTCGCACCATGCAATCCTCTCGAGTTGTTCTTCGAGAGGAAGCCAGGCGTTTTCTGGTGGAGTATCTGACCCTGCTATTTCGTTCGCTTCCCGGCCTGAGGCGTACCGATGTGGCGCATATCGGCGAAGCGACCACCAGCCTGCTCGCGGCATGCCTCGCGCCTTCGCGGGATCATGCCGCTGAAGCGCAGCGCCCGATCGAGGCCGCCATAATGAGCAGGGCGTCTCGGATCATCAGGGAGCACCTGGCAAATCCGGCGTTGACGCCAAGCCTGATCTGCCGCGAGGTCGGCGTTTCCCGCTCCAGGCTGTACCGGATTTTCGAACCCATCGGAGGCGTCTCGACGCATATCCGTCGCGAGCGTTTGCGCAGGACGCGCGATGCGCTGGAGAACAGTTCCGACCGGCGACCGATCTCGATCATTGCCGAGCAGTGGGGCTTTTGGGACCCTTCGGCCTACAGCCGCATGTTCAAGAAGGAGTTCGGCGTTTCGCCCAGCGAGGCGCGCGCCGGTGGCTTGCGCGGTGTCGTGCCGGCGCGATCGACGGACGCGTCGACGCTCCGCGACCTGCTCCTCAGCAACTACTAGTCACCTTGGCTGCGTCCATCGCCCGCGCCTGCGGATGTGCCAGGAGTCCAAGTGTTTGTCCCTGCGTCTCCAAATACAGTCGGACAGCTCGAAGGGCTTTCCGAGCTTCGGTGCTTGGCTCTAAATGCGTCGGACTTTGCGTGATCTTCGTACGAGAAGGATCGGAACTATGACGAACCGGGGTAGTGACGAGATCGATCGTCGGGACTTCATGCTCGCATCGGTGGGCGCACTTGGCGCGGCGGCGACGCTGATGGCGGGAGCAGCCCAGGCGCAGGATGCGGGCGCCAAACCGGAGACCGGCGCAGGTGGCACGGCGTTCACCGGCGATATCATCGATGGCAAGCAGGTGATCGCGGCGCTCGATATCTCCGATCTCGAGCCCGGCAAGCACAGCTTCTATTTCCGCGGCGCGCAGATGCCCACGGGGCAGCACTGGTATGTCTCGGTGATGGTGGCCAAGGGTGCGGCGCCGGGCAAGCGGCTGGGGTTGATCAGTGGCGTCCACGGCGATGAAATGAGCCCGATGCACACCCTGCAGACGGTGATGAACCAGCTCGACCCAGCACAGATGTCCGGCTCGGTGATCGCCGTGTTCGACCTGTCGCGTCCGGCGGTGGAGGCAATGTCGCGGCGCTGGCATAGTTCGGGCCGTGGCATGGACCTTATCGACATCAACCGGGCGTTTCCGGGCAACGAGAATGCCCCGGAAGCCTCGACGCGGCACGCGGGGCTGGTGTTCAACCGGCTGTTGCTGCCGAACCTCGACTATGGCCTGGATTTCCACACTGCCGCCACCGCGATGGACGCCACGGCTTTCCACCTGGCGCGGATGGATCAGCCCGACGTCAAAGCCATGGCGGAGCTGTTCCCGATCGACCAGATCTTCGACAATTTCGGCGAGGTCGGCCTGCTTGCCAATGCGCTGATCGATGCCGGCATTCCGGCCCTCACACCGGAGATCGGCAAGCCCAGAATATTCGACCATGCCATGATCGAGCTGTTCGTCGAGGGCACGCTGAACGTGCTCAAGCACCACGGCATCATCACCGGGCCAATGGGTCGGACCGGAACGGATTCCGGCGTTTTCATCGCCGACGGCATGCTGCCGATCCTGACCACGCATGGCGGCTTTGTCGAGTTGCTGGTGGAGCTCAACGAAGTGGTGGTCGAAGGGCAGAAGGTCGCGATCCAACGCAACACCTTTGGCGAAGTCGTCGCCGAATACACCACGCCGCGCGGCGGCGAGGTCGGGGCGCGACGCACCGACGCGACGGCGGAAGAAGGCACCCCGATCGTCTTCATCGTGTTCGACAGCGCCACCCCGGTCGGGGGTGATGCCATCGTCGAGTAACCGCCCGCCCGGCGGACATCACCGGTACGCCCCGGCCCATAACTTCGCGCTCATGCGCCTTCGCGGTAACCGGCCGTTCCCGAAGGCACTTTTGGGTGCCTTGTTGACGGGTCACGCCAGGTGTCCCATCTGACGGCCATGCTGCTCGATATCGGATTTCTCGACGACGCCACCCGGCCAGCGCCCATCAAGCTCGAGGGCTTGACCGAGGCGCAGCGCGCGCCCGGACTGCACCTCAGAGAGGTGCACGATCACCTGCGCGCCAACATGAAAACGCTGGCGGTGCTGATCGACCGCGCCGCGGCGGGCGAGGTCGGCGCACAGGCTGCGACCGATGAGGCCACCGGCCTCGGCATGGTCGCCAATTATCGCCGCTTCGGGAACCTGTGCGGTCAGCACTGCAACATCGTCAACGTCCACCACTCGATCGAGGACGAAGCGGTGTTCCCCGCCATCGCCGCGCAAGGCCCCGGCTTCAAGGCCATCGCCGACCGGCTGCGGGCCGAGCATGTGGTGGTACACGAATTGCTGGTGCGGCTGATCGATGCGCTTGGCGAGCTTGCCGCCGACCCCGGCCCAAGCCGCTTCGCCGATACGCTCGAAATCTACCGTGCCCTCGAGCGCGTGCTGCTCAGCCATCTCGGCTACGAGGAGGAGGCGATCGGCGACGCGCTGGGCTATTTCGAGCTGTTCTAGAACAGGTCGAGTTGCCCGCTGCCGCCAGCGGCGACCTTCTTTTTCGGCTTTGCCGTGGCTGCCGCTTCGGCTTCCGCCTCTTCAGGGCTGATCGGGCGGATCAGCTCGGGGCCGTCGGCATCGGCGCGACCGACCGCCTTGCTCACCGGATGGTACTTCAGCGAGCCCGGCGGCAGCGGCAAAGCCAGCTGCGTTGCCGCCTTCACATCGAAGTCCCGGGTGTTGAGCCACATGTCGACGGCGTCGCCGGTCAGCATCGCCGGCATCCGGTCATAGACCGAACTGATCTCGAGATTGGGCTCCACCGTGACGATACAGGCGGTATCCACCTCCTCCCCGTCAGGACCACTCCAGGTCGAGTAGAGGCCGGCAAAGACCATGGGGGAATCGTCCGCCATGGTGATGTAGTAGGGCTGGCGCTTGCCATCCGGCGCCTTCATCCACTCGTAGTAGCCCGAGGCGGGAACGATGCAGCGTGAGTGGCGCACCGCGTCGCGAAAGGACGGCTTTTCGGCCATCGTCTCGGCCCGGGCGTTGATCAGCAGCGAAAACTCGCGCGGATCCTTCACCCAGCCGGGAACGAACCCCCAGCGCACCAGCTGGATGGTGCGGCGTCCCGACTGCTCCCACACCACCGCGATCGGCTGGGTCGGGGTGATGTTGTAGCGCGGCGGAAAATCGATCTGGTTGAGCAGGTTGAACAGCTCGACCATCATCTCCGGCGGCAGGGTTGTCGCATAGCGACCGCACATGTGAAGGCTCCTGGGGGGGAGCGCGATCAGGAATAGTTCAGAGACTTTTCCGGTGCGATCGCGCGACCAAACGGCAAGCATCACCGCTTAGTTAGGCACTTGCCGCGGCGAGGACAAACCACAATCATCGGTTTATGCCCGAGTCCCGACAGCCCCCCAATGCCGCCAGCGTCGCGCTGATCGATCGCGACAAGGTGCTGCTGATCCAGCGGGCCCGGAAGCCGTATTTCGGCATGTGGAGCCTGCCGGGCGGACGGCTCGAGCCGGGCGAGACGCCGGAGCAGGCGGCCGAGCGCGAGATCCTGGAAGAAGTGGGCCTCAGCGTCTGGCGGCTGCACCCGATCAGGCGGATGCTGCTCGGCAAGGGCCAGTTCGTGCTGCAGGTCTATGCCACCGAAGCATTCGAAGGCGAGATCGTCGCCTCTGATGAAGTCAGCGCCTGGCGCTGGGTGCGGCTCGACGAAATCGGCGGCATGCACACTACGCCCGACCTCGGCGAGGTGGTCGCGGGCGCGTTCCGGGTCTTCGATCGCAGTTGAGGCACGCGGGCGTTTCACTTAAGGATCAGGGCATGCGCCTCCGCCCGCTTCGCTTTGCTCTCATTGCCCTGCTGCTGGCGGCTACCCCGGCGCGCGCCATCGATCCGCCCTACCAGGCCGAGATGGAACGGCTCTCCGAAATCCTCGGCAGCCTCTATTTTCTCAACCCGTTATGCAAACCGAGCGCCAGTTCCGACTGGCGCGGCGAGATGGCCGACCTGATCGCGCTGGACGAACCGGACGACGACCGCAAGCAACGGCTGACCGGCGCCTTCAATGCTGGCTACGAGGCCTATGCGCGGCTCTACCGGGTGTGCACGGTGTCGGCGGAGCAGGCGATGTCGCGCCTCCTGGTCGAAGCCGAGAAGACCGCCCGCGATATCCACTCGCGCTACGCCGAGTAGCGCCGCCTTTTCCTGCGAGCACTCCGCCGGTTAACAATAATTGCAGAGTGCATATTAACCTTTTGGAGACGGATGGGGCGCGCCATCGGTCAGGTCGTGCTAGGGCCGAGAGTATGAAACTCTCGAAGACCCTCAAGGGCGACAACGGCAGCATGGAGCGTCTCGCCGAGGCGGAGCGCGAAGAGCGCCAGGCGGCGCTCGAGTATGTTGCCGAGGCCTGGAACACCGCCGAGGACGATGGCATCGCCACCGAGGCGCTGGCGCATGCCTCGCTGTTCGCCGCGATCACCTCGCTGGTCGAGCATCATGGGGAGACGGCGATCGCCGAGCTGATCGCCACCCTGCCCAACCGCATCCAGGCCGGCGAATACAGCCTCAGCCGCTCGCTGCAGTAGCGTTCGCGAGGGCCCGGCACCACGGTGCGGGGATGGTGCCAACGCCCCGACGGGGTCGCGCCGGCGCGCGGACGACGCTCCGCAAGTTCCTCAAACTCGGTGTGGCGGGTGGGCTCGCCCGTATGCATCTGTGGGCTTCGCGCCAAGATGACGACGGCAGGAGAGTCTTCCCTACAGCGCTTCCAGAAACCGCATCGGCTGGCCGACGCTCGGCGTCACCAGTTCGCCCTGCCACATCACCTTGTTGCCGCGCACGATCGTCCCCACCGGCCAGCCGGTGACGGTCACCCCATCATAGGGCGTCCAGCCGGCGCGGCTTTTCACCCAATTGTTGGTGATGGTCTCGCGGCGCTGCAGATCCACCACCGTCAGGTCGGCATCGTAGCCCACCGCGATGCGGCCTTTGTTGGCGATGCCGAACAGCCGGTTCGGCCCATGGCTCGACATATCGACGAAGCGCTCGAGGCTCATCCGCCCGGCATTGATGTGGTCGAGCATGATCGGCACCAGCGTCTGCACCCCGGTCATCCCGGAATGCGACTGCGGGTACGGATGGTCCTTTTCCTCGCGGGTGTGCGGCGCATGATCGGAGCCGAGCACATCGGCGACGCCGTTCTTCACCCCGGCCCAGATGCCGTCGCGATGCGCCTTGTCGCGCACCGGCGGGTTCATCTGTGCGTAGGTGCCGAGGCGCGTGTAGGCGGTTTCATCCAGCGTCAGGTGGTGCGGGGTCACTTCGACGCTCGCCACGTCCTTGTGCGCGGCCAGGAACACCATCTCCTCGGCGGTCGAGATGTGGAGGATGTGGACGCGCTTGCCGGTCTTCCGCGCCAAAGCCACCAGCCGGCGGGTCGAGAGCAGCGCCGCCTCAGGGTCGCGCCACACCGGGTGTGAGCTGGGATCGCCCGGCACGCGCAGGGGTTTGCGCTCCTCGAGACGATATTCGTCCTCGGAATGAAAGGCAGCGCGGCGGGAGATGGCGTTGAGGATCGCCTCGACCCCGTCATCGTCGGGCACCAGCAGCGAGCCGGTGGAGGAACCCATGAACACCTTCACGCCGGCGCAGCCGGGCAGGCGCTCCAGTTCGGGCAGTTGCGCCACGTTGTCGTGCGTGCCGCCGATGTAGAAGGCGAAATCGCAATGCATGCGGCGGGTGCCGAGGCGGATCTTTTCCTCGAAGGTTTCGCGCGTCGTGGTCAGCGGGTTGGTGTTGGGCATCTCGAACACGCCGGTGACACCGCCCATCACCGCCGAGAGCGAGCCGGACTCGAGATCTTCCTTATGGGTCAGGCCAGGCTCGCGGAAATGCACCTGGGTGTCGATGACGCCGGGGAGGATATGGAGGCCCATACAATCGACCACTTCGCCGGCCGAGGCCGGGCCCAGATCTCCAAGTGCGACGATGCGCCCGTTGCTGACTGCGATGTCGGTCTGGTGCACGCCATCATGGTTCACCACCGTGCCGTTCTTGAAGATCGTCTCGTACTGCGCCATGTCTCTAGTCCGCCTGCCTTTCGGCGGGTGTAGCGGAACCATCCCATGCCCACAATCCTCCGTCCGTCCCGTGCCGCCTTCCGGTTTTCCGGTCCCGAGGCGCAGAAACTGCTGTTCGACGTGGTGACCGGGCGATTGCTGGCCGAACCGGGGCCGGCCGTGTGGTGGGCGCTGCTGTCGCCGCAGGGCAAGGTGCAGGCCGAGGGGCTGAGCGGCTGGGCTGAGGACGCCTTCTGGCTCGATGTCGACGCCTCGGTGGCCGATGCGTTCTTGAAGAAGATGAAGCTTTACCGCCTGCGCGCCCAGGTCGAGATCGACGACCTGCGTGAGACGCACGCGGTGGGCTGGAGCTTTGACGGCTGGGCCGAAGGGATCGTCCACGCCGACCCGCGTGGCCTCGGCGAGCGGGTCATCGCCGAAAAGGCCGCCACTACCGGCTGGCTGCCGCCCGATGACAGGTTCGCCGCGCACCGGATCAGCGCCGGCATTCCTGAGCAGGGCCCGGATTTCGGCATCGACCAGACCTTTGCCCACGATATCGGGCTCGACCTGCTCGACGGCATCGACTTCATCAAGGGCTGCTATATCGGCCAGGAAGTCGTCTCGCGCATGAAGCACCGCGGTACTGCCCGTCGCCGCCCGGTCATCGTCTCCGGCATCGACGCTCCAGCCGGCACGTCGGTGGTCGCCAGCGGCCGTGACGCCGGCCCGATCGGCGAGGTGGTCGATGGGCGCGCCGTGGCCATCCTCAGGCTCGACCGCATCACCGATCCGGCTGCCGTCACGGTCGATGGCAAGCCGGTGACGGTGACACTGCCGCCCTACGCCACCTATCAGTTCGGTGACGTGGCGGACGAGTAGCATGCGACGGACATCGACCTGAGCTGGGCTCGCTGCTAGCCTCCACCTCATGCGCTCCACATGGCCAGAAATCGCCGCTACGTTCACAGGGTTCCTGAACAGTATGGAACCGGGTCCCTACGTCGATGCTGTCGCAGGTATCGAGGCGCTGGTTCACCACATCGCGGCGAGCCCGCTTTCCGGTGCACTGTTCGGGTTCTCCTCGATGCATGATTTGTGCATCCACCAGACGGACAGCCATCCATTCGAGGGGCGCGGCGGTCCATTCCTGCGTGTCTCGCCGCAACAATCCGGACTCGTCGAGTTCCGCTATGTTGATACGCACGTTGCAGCTCGGCAGTGGACGCGCATCGAACCGCCGGAACGGACATTGGCGCGCTTCGACCACTTTCTGAATCAGCTGCATTGGCTGGTCGAGGTGAACACCACCAGCTAGCGACATCGCTGCGCTTGAATGGCGAATCAGCCTCGTTCCCACTACGTTCCCATGCTTCGGAGCACAGGGGACGATGATGGCGCGTGGTAAGGAGCGGGCGTGGCAGCGCATGCTGTCGGGCAGGCGGCTCGATATCCTCGACCCATCGCCGCTCGACGTCGAACTGAGCGACATCGCCCATGGCCTCGCCCGGGTGGCCCGCTGGAACGGCCAGACCATTGGCGACTACCCGTTCTCGGTGGCGCAGCATTCGGTGCTGGTGCTCGAGCTCTACCGCGCGCTGAACCGCGACGCCGAGCCGCGCGCCCTGCTCTACGCCGTGCTGCACGACGCGCCCGAATATGTGATGGGCGATATCATCTCGCCGTTCAAGGCGGCGATGGGCGGCAATTACAAGGAGGTGGAAAACCGGCTGCTCGGCGCGGTCTATCTCCGCTTCTCCTTGCCGGCGACACCACCGGCGGCGTTGCAGAAGCAGATCAAGCGCGCCGATCGTGAGGCCGCTTTCCTCGAGGCGACGCACCTCGCCGGCTTCGACGCCGAAGAGGCCCGCCGCTATTTCGGCGAGCCGACATTCCCGGTGTTCGAGTTCGAGCCGTTCGAAAAGCTGATCCGCCCGTGGCCCACCCGCGAGGCCTATGACCGCTTCGTCGAGGTGGTGGAAAGGCTGGCCGCCGAGCTGCCCTGAGGGCGATCCGGCGGATTGCCCTGGTTAAATTTACCTTAATCGCTGTTCCATTTTGACACGCCTTCCGGCGTCATGGTTGATGGTTGGTTAACAAACCGACCGGAGAACGGCCATGGACGCGACCAAGACGATCATGCTTGGGGGAGCAATCGGACTCGGGGCGGCATTGCTGCTGTTGCTGCCGAACGTCCTGCCGCGGGCCGTGGCAGAAGAAGAGCCGATGAAGACGCTGCTCAGCACGCCCAAGGAGATCTGGCCGCCGGCCTTCGACCCAGACCGGCTGATGCGCTGGAGCTACTATGTGCAGCCGGGCGTCTCGGTCGAGCCGATCCGGGAAACCGTGGTTCGCAAGATCGGCTACGGGCACAGCACCTTCGTCAATGTCATGGAGACGGCGAGCGGGGTCTATTCCACCGACGGGCTCGCCAGTCCGCATATCCAGTATCCGGGGATCATCAAGGAGCCCAAGCCGTCTCCGGCTGCCGGCCTCTGGTACTGGAGCGGCCGCCAATGGGTGGCCAGCGCGCCGGTGAATGCCGACTCGTTCGTCTCGATCGTCCCGCTCGATGGCCTGCCGAGCAGCGAGGACGGCAACTGCGTGACGCTCAAGGACAGCGTCTACTGCTAGGCGCTTCACACTGAGCTGAGCCACCGGCTGCGGAGGCGCTGCCATGCGCCGACGAGATGGTCACGGCCTCGCCTCCCCCACCGGGGGGCCAAATAGCGCCACTAATCGTGAACCGAGCTACAGCTTGGCGCCTTCGGCGATGCTGGCGGCGCCGATCGACACCTGCTTGATCACCAGCGCATATTCGCTCCGCCCATCGGGCAGGAAGCGGAACACGCCGTCGCGACCGTTGAAGCCAGCCGGGAGGGTGAGTTGCGCCCGATCGTATTTCGGCGTGCCGTTGGCGAGCGAGCCGGCATTGGCGAGAATGGTCGCGGTATAGGCGATGGTGGCGAACTTGTGTGGCGCCGAGCCGAACTTGGCCTGATACTCAGGCAATAACGCGTTATAGCCAGCGTCGTCGATCGCCGGGAAGATCGCCCCGGCCAGCGTCGTGGTGTTGAGGATCGAGGGATCACCATCCCAGTCGGCCGAGCCGATGAGCTGCACCTTGCCCGGCGCGATGCCGGCCTCGTTGAGCAGGTTAGCAAAACTCGGCGCCGTCGCCCGGTCGGGGATGAACAAGGCATCGATCTGCCCCGCCTGCAGCATCGGCACCAGTTGGGTGACGACGTTGCGGGCCTCGGCCTCCGAGGAGAAATTGTAGACGGCGCGGGCATTGAGCCCGAGGTCGGCGGTCGCCTGGCGGAAGGCGCCTTCCTGGATACGGCCGAAATCGGTGGTCGGGAACACGCCGGCAAAGGCCTTCTTGCCGAGCTTTTTGGCATAGCCCATCGAGCGCTTCACTTCGCTTTCGGGCAGGATGTTGAGCAGGTAGACGCCGGGCGAGGCGGCGCCGGAATTGTTGGAGAAACCGATCACCGGCACGCCGGCGGCCTTCGCCACCTGGCCCGCCGCCGTTACCTGGTCGGCGCGCAGCGGCCCTAGGATCAGGCTGGCGCCTTCGCTCAGCGCCTGCTGCGCCGCCTGGGTGGCGCCGCTGGCGGTGGCGCCGGTATCCTTCAGCACCACGGTGATGTTCTCACCGATATTGGGGTTGGTCTCGACAAAGCTGATCGCCAGTTCCGAGGCATTGGCCATCGAGGTGCCGACGCCGGCGAGGTTGGGATCGCCCGACAGCGGCAGCAACAGCGCCACTCGCACCGGCCCTTTGCCGAAGGTCTTGCCGGTGGCGAGCGGCTGCGACGCGCCGCCGGTGGTGCCGCCGCCCGGTCCGAAGTTGAAGTTGCCGGCCGAGCAGGCCGACAGCAGCGCCGCCGCGGCAAGGCCGAGCCCCATAGACCTGAGGCCAGTCAGCACGCCGCCGCCGCTCGCAATTCTCACTTGCCCAACCTTTATCGAGTCCCGCACTGTGGCGCGCGAGGCGCCACTCCATGGGTGGTCTATACCGAATCGGGCCCGGCTCATAAAGACCGCGCTTAACTTCGGCTTAACAATTGGAGGTGGCGTGGACGATCGCCAGAAGAGCTATTTCATTGCCGGGACTGAGTTTCCGGCGCCGCCGCTGGCGGCGGGGCTCTATGTGGTCGCCACCCCGATCGGCAACCTCAAGGACATCACGCTGCGCGCCCTCGAGACGCTGGCGGCTGCCGACCTGGTGCTGTGCGAGGATACTCGTCACTCGGCCACCCTGCTCGATCACTACGGCATCCGCACCCCGCGCAAGTCGCTGCACGAGCACAATGAGCGAGCCCGCATCGGCGAGGTGATCGCCTCGATCGAAGCCGGCCGCGCCATCGCGCAGATTTCCGATGCCGGCACCCCCCTGCTGTCCGATCCCGGCTTCCCGCTGGTCCGTGCGGTGCGCGAGGCCAACCTGCCGGTGTTCGCCAACCCCGGCGCATCGGCGCTGCTCGCCGCGCTCGCCAGTGCGGGCCTCCCCACCGATGCCTTCGGCTTTGTCGGGTTCCTGCCCGCCAAGTCGGGCGCCCGGGCCAATGCGCTCGCGGCGCTGAAGGCGCGCGCCGATACGCTGGTGTTTTACGAATCGCCGCGCCGCCTCGGCGACAGCCTCGCGGCCATGGCGGAGGCCTTGGGCGATCGGCCCGCCGCCGTGGCGCTCGAACTCACCAAGCGCTTCGAGCGGGTGGAACGCGGCACGCTCAGCGAGCTCGCCATGCATTTCGGCGCCGGCGACACCAAGGGCGAGGCGGTGATCCTCGTCGGCGGCGCCGAGGGAGTGGTGGTCGAAGCCGCCGACTGGCAGGCGGCGCTCGACGAAGCGCTGGCCGCCGGACCGCTGCGCGCCGCCGTCGACGACATCACCGCCCGCTTCGGTCTGAAGCGCAAGGAGGTCTACGATGCCGCCCTGGCGCGCAAGGCCGAGGAATAACCAGACCCGCAGCAGCCGGCTCGGCGCCGAGCTCCGCGGCCGGCGCGCCGAAACCCTCGCCGCCTGGTATCTGCGGCTGAAGGGCTATCGCATCGTCGCGACGCGGGTGAAGACGCCGGTCGGCGAGATCGACCTGATCGCCCGCCGCTTCGGCACCACCGCCTTTGTCGAAGTAAAGGCCCGGCAGCACCCTAGCGAGGAGGCCGTGGCGCTCGAGGCGGTCAACACCAGTCGTATCGCGCGCGCCGCGCAGTACTATGTGGCGCGCCACCCGGCCCTCGCCGAAACGCCGCTCCGCTTCGATGTGATTTTCCTTGCGCCCGGCACCTGGCCGCGCCATGTCAAAGGCGCTTTCGACGCCAGCTAGGACCGCTTCATGTCCCTCAAAATCGCCGTGCAGATGGACCCCATCGCTTCGATCAATCCGGCGGGGGATTCGACCTTCGCGCTGATGCTCGAGGCGCAGGCGCGAAAGCACAAGGTCGACTATTACGTGCCGCAGACCCTGGCGCTGCGCGACAACCACGTCTCGGCCGAGGTGGCGCCGATCACCGTGTTCGACAAGCCGAAGGGCGAGCATTACGCCCTCGGCGACTTCGCCCGCGTCGATCTCGCCACCTACGACGTGGTGCTGATGCGGCAGGATCCGCCGTTCGACATGAACTACATCACGCTCAGCCACCTGCTGGAGCGTATCCACCCCAGAACTTTCGTGGTGAACCCGCCGGCGGCGGTGCGCAACGCGCCGGAGAAGATTCTCGTCACCGAATTCCCCGAGCTGATGCCGCCGACATTGGTGACGCGCGACCGCGGGCTGATCCATCAGTTCCGGCGCGAGCATGGCAACATCATCGTCAAGCCGCTCTACGGCAATGGCGGCGCCGGGGTGTTCCTGATCCAGGAGACCGACCAGAACCTCAACTCGCTGATCGAGCTGTTCGAGCAGAGTTTCCGCGAGCCGTTCATGGTGCAGAAGTACCTGCCCGACGTCCGCAAGGGCGACAAGCGCATCATCCTCGTCGATGGCGAGCCGGTCGCCGGTCTCAACCGGATCCCGGCCGACGGCGAAGCGCGCTCCAACATGCATGTCGGTGGCCGTCCGGAACTGTCGCCGCTCACCGAACGCGAGCGCGAGATCTGCGCCACCATCGGGCCGGCGCTGAAAGAGCGCGACATGATCTTTGTCGGCATCGACGTGATCGGCGACTACCTCACCGAGATCAACGTCACCTCGCCCACCGGCATCCGCGAGATCAAGCGTTTTGGCGGCCCTGATATCGCGGTGCTGATCTGGGACGCCATCGAGAAGCGGCGGGCCTAGCACCGATGACCCCGCTCGCGACGCTGGTCGAGCGAGCGGGTTTTGCTCCGGGCACGCCAGTGGCAATGGCGCGGGTGGCGGGCGGAGCCATCGAAGAGCTGGCAACCGGCATTTGGCCCAACGGCCGGCCGGTCGAGCCAACCGACCGCTTCTACGTTGCGAGCCTCGCCAAACAGGTGACCGGTGCGGCGCTGGCGCTGCTGGTGCGCGACGGACGGATCGATCCGGACCGAGCGGTTGCCGACCATGTCGGCGGCCTGCCGGCATGGTCGGCACGCATCACTCCGCGCCAGCTGGCCCATCACATCAGCGGGTTACCTCCGGCCGGCGCCCTCGAAGCCCGGATGACTGGCGACTGGACCGAAACCTTGGTGTTCGGGGCCCTCAGTGAGCTCGCCGAGCTGCCTTCGCCGCCGGGCGCCGCCCACAGCTATTCCAATCTCGGCTATGTGCTGCTTGCCCGCGTCATCGCGGAAACCAGTGGCCTGCGCTTCGCCGAATTCGCCGCGCAGCGGCTGTTGGGCCCGCTCGGCCTCGACGGTATCGGCTTCCTCGTTGACCTCGGCGGCCAACCGCAGCGGCCGCTGCTTGGCACCAGGCTGCCGCTTACACACGGCGACGGCGGCTTGTGGTCCACGACCCGCAGCTTCGCGCAGTGGCTGCAGCACCAGAACGGCGACACCCTTGGTATCGCCGACCTGGTCACGGTCGCCGGCCGGCGCAACGACGGCACGCCGGTCGACTACGGCTGGGGTCTCGGGCTGCGCCAGCATCGCGGCCAGGCGCTGCTGATCCATGGCGGTGAGTGGCCCGGCGCTGCCGCAAAGGCCGTGCGCAGCCCGGCACTCGGGATTGCGGTGGTCGGCATGGCAGCGGGCGCCGAGTTCCAGACGCTGAACCGGCTGGTCAGCGCGGGGCTCGAGGAAATCGCCTGATCACTCGTCGCTCTCGGCCGCGGTGAGGTAGTGCTCCTCCCACAGCTCGTGCGGGATGAAGCTCCCGACCGAGAACTCGAAGCGCTCCACCGCCGAATAGTCCGCCGCCGCGACGCAGCTGAACTTCACTTCGTACCATTCGCGCCGGCTGCGGAAGGCGCCGCCATCGGCGATCAGCGCCCCGTCGCGGGTGGCCATGTCGGCCATGGCATAGGCGACGACGGTATCGGGATCGAATTCCGGCCGGGCGCGGCGGATCTGTTCGATCGCCTCGATGCTGCACAGCTGCACCAGCCGCTCGCTGCCATCGAGCGTCGTCATCGCTGCCCTGAGGTTGGCGCTTTCAGGTTCGGCCAACAGGCTACCGGCATAGAACCGGGTGGCGCGAATGGTGCCGTCGGGCGCGGATTTTGCGGCAGGCGTCGTGGTGCTGGAACCAGGAGAGGCCGCGGCCGCCGGCGGCGCGGGGGCGACAGGCGGCGTCTGTGCTGGTGCCGTGAGGGCGGCGAACTGCGCGGCTGTCATCAGCTCCACGGCGATGGCCGGCGGTGGCAGCGGCTTTGGCTTGTCCCTATCCGGTCCGAGCAGCAGCAGGCCAAACAACGCCAGGTGGAACCCCAGGGATATGGCCGTACCCCACGCCGATCGCTGCATCGGCGGCACATCGATTGGGCTGTCGTCTAGGGTGATGGACATGGCGCTGCCCTGTC
The DNA here is from genome assembly GCF_058806655.1 of Devosia sp. GW821-FHT12F11. NCBI lineage: Bacteria > Pseudomonadati > Pseudomonadota > Alphaproteobacteria > Hyphomicrobiales > Devosiaceae > Devosia > Devosia sp. GW821-FHT12F11. Next base: position 541,494 of record NZ_JBXAPX010000001.1, on the reverse strand, counting down.
AGTCGGGCGGCTTTGCGGCTGATTTGCGGAGCTGTGGCGAGGCTGGGTGAAATCCTTGCCGCCCTCTCGCCTTTCGGCGCGGGCTCAGCCATTGTCCGGCCATGCCGTTCGACACATTCCTGCTCGCGCTGACCACCTTCTTTGCCACCCTCGGGCCGGCGGACCTCTTGGTCGTCTATGCGGCGCTGACGCAGAAGAACACCCAGGCCGAGCGGCGTGTCATGGCGCTGCGCGGCACCATCATCGCGGCGGTGATCCTCTTGTTCTTCGCGGTGTTCGGCGAAGTGCTGCTGCGGCTGTTCGGCATTACCCTGCCGGCGCTGCGCATCGCCGGCGGCATCCTGCTGCTGTTGATCTCGATCGACATGGTATTCGCCCGCCACTCGGGCGGTACCGGCACGACGCCCGAGGAAGAGAACGAAGCGCAGAGCCGCGCCGACATTTCGGTGTTCCCGTTGGCGACACCGCTGCTCGCCGGCCCCGGCGCCATCAGCGCGGTGATCCTGCTCACCACCGGTTCGGGTGGCTTCAACCTCGAATGGGTCGTGGTGGTGCTGGCGCTGCTGGCGATCCTGTTGCTCTGCTACGTGGTGATGCTGGTCGCCATTCCGATCCAGCGCCTGCTCGGCATTACCGGCCTCGCAGTGGTCAGCCGCGTCGTCGGCGTGCTGCTGGCCGCACTGGCGGTGCAGTTCCTGCTCGATGGGCTGAAATCCAGCGGGCTGATCCCGGGTCTTGCGGGCTAAAAGCAAAGGCCGCGGCGGGTGCCACGGCCTTCACCAAATTCACGCTAGTCGCCCGGTCACTTCTTCTTGGCCGGTGCGGCGGTGGCGGGGGTCATCCCGGCCGTTGCCAGCACTTTCGGCTTTTCCTTCTTGGGCTTCTTGGCTTCCTTGTTGGATCTGATCTGACCTTTGGCCATCGGCATCCCCTTCCATTGTTGGCCGGCAGCAACTCCGGCAAATCACTACGTGAGGCTAGAACCAAGGCAGAATCCTGACAAGATCACTGCCCTGCCAGAGTCTTTGATTGTCGGGCTTTCGAACCGGAAAAGTCTGCAATTCCCGCCTTCGCAGGGACAGCTTTTCCCGAAAGCGCTACGGCCGCTACTTATGGCTCTGGCAGCGGCCCTGGGGTCCAAGCCGATCGACGGCGCGCGGATCGCACCCGGTGAGCAGGAACGTCACCCAGTCGCCCTCGCTGCCATAGAAGGCATTGCGGTCGACCTCGGTGCGGACGCCCGACATGGTGCCGGTCTGCGTCCACTGCCAGAAGATCCACGGCCGGTCGCCATACTTGGTATGCGGCTCGGCGGCGGTCGAGCGCAGCCAGAACGAGGAATCGAAGTGCTCGCCGGCGAGGATGTCGTTGTAGAAGTTCATGTCGGTATAGATGATCGGCACCTTGCCGGTATGCCGCTCCATCTCGGCCAGCATGACGCGGACCTTTTCCAGCACGTCGGTGCGGTTGAACTTGTTCTTGCAGCTCGAGTGGTTGTTCCACTCGAGATCGAGTACCGGCGGCAGCGCGTCGGGATCGTTGGGCACCATCTTCCTGAACCAGGCGGCCTGCTGCGAGGCGAGGCTGCACCAGGTCATGAAATGATAGGCGCCGCGGGCCATGCCGGACGCCTGCGCACCGCGCCAGTTGTCGTAGAAATTGGGGTCGATGTAGTCCTTGCCCTCGGTCGACTTGATGTAGACGAAATGCACCCCACCGCCGCGCGCCGCGTTGAAATCGATGCGGCCCTGGTAGCGCGCCACGTCGAGCCCCTGGATCGGCAAGCCCCAGGCCCGGCGCACCCCGTCATGCGGGTCGTTGTCGCCCGGGATGCCTCGATAGTCGTGCGTGGGCGAGCGCCCGCAGGCGGCAAGCAGCAGGGTCAGCCCGACCAGCAGCAGGGTTTTGGCGAACGGGAAGGCGGGACGGGCGGCGGCGAGCATGCTGGACGTCTGGCTTTCGGACGGAGATCGGAAGCCTTTGAATCAACATGGCGCGCTTAACGAAACCTTGCGCTAACCCTTTGTTATTCCAGCATGGTTAACGCGCGTTGGGAGGACGCCGCCCGAGACTTCCATGGATCGCGATTGCCCCTGTAAGCTCGCTGTCGAACCGACAGGAGTAGTGGGGGCCGTGTTGTCGATCCGAACCAGGTTGCTGCAAGCCGCGGCGATCGCCGCCGCGTTCGTCGCCGCAACAGCCCATGCTGACGGCGTCGATCCCGACATCACCGTGAGGGCCTGCCTCGCGGCGGTTGCGGAGCAGGCCGGCAGCACAGATCTCACTGCGCTGGGCAAAGACTATTCGGAGGCCAACTCGGCGGTGCTGGTCGGCGTCGGCCCGGACCAGGCGCCCTGGCGCTGCCTCGTCTCGAACGATGGCGTTGTTGCCGAAGTGAGGTTCACCGGCGCTGAGGACGCGCTGCCGGCCAGATGATGCCGGCCGCCTCGCTCTGAGGCCGAGCACCGCAGGCGTTGCCCAGCGCGCCTTCGAGTCAGACGCTTCAATGCCGGTGGCACAGTCGTCAGGCGGATCGCCGACCTGCCAATTGCAGACCGACGCGCAATAACACACTGGCCATGGCGCATGTTTGTTGTACATTTACACCTGTCGGCGCTAGATATTCAGCATTTCGGGGGAGCTATCGATGCGTTTTATTTGGAAGGCACTACAGATAGCGATCGCGATGTCGTCGCTGGTTGCGGCTCCAGGCCACGCCGGAGAAGCCGAAAGTGCCCTGCTTCGCACCTATATCGGAAACTGGAGCGGGAACAGCGTTCTGCGCGGTGGCGAGCAGCCCGAGGCCTTTACTTGCCGCCTGAAAGTGACCCAGGGCAGACTGGTCAAGATCAACTACGCCGGGCGCTGCAGCCTGGTGAACATGAACCTGTCCGTATCGGGTACCATCTCCTTCAACGACAAGGCGAACCGCTACGAAGCGACGATGCATTCCAACGTCGGCCTCTCGGCCGCCGCGGTGGGGGCCAAGCAAGGCAAAAGCATCGTCTTCAAACTGAGCGAAAAGCAGAGCGACCGGGTTGGCACTCCTATGGAGATCAGTTCGATTCTCGAACTCAGCGGCAAGCAGATCACCGTCGACTTCATGGTTGAACTCAACCGATCAGGACAAACGCTGACGACGACCGTGCCTTTCCGCCGGCTGTGAATTGCCTGCCTCGTCTCGAACGATGATCTCGTTGCCGAAGTGAGGTTCACCGGTGACGAGGTGCGGTTCCGAGGGCCAGCGCCGCAGGCGAAGCCGAGAGAAACGCTGTCATATCGTGATCGCCAGTTCAGCGATCTTGGCGTCCGCGAGGACGAAGACGTATCGCAGATCGATCGGACTGCCGGGGAAGTCGCCGACGACGTGGCTCGTCACAAGCGTCCTGCCATTCTCGGTTGCCATGAAGAAGGGCTCCACAGTGTAGCTGTACTTCTGGGTGGACCCGGCCTTCCACTTGCGGATGGCACCAATGCCCACATGGGTCCTTCCCTCATCCTTGACGATGGCGTTGTCGGTGAAGACGGCAGCAAGGGCATCGGGGCTGCCATCGCGGTCGGCGGCGAAATAGGCTTCGATGCTCTCGGGCAATTTGATGGTCATTCGGGTTCTCCGGTTTTGACGGTGCAGCCTTGTCGACTGCGTGCCCGACCCCGTTTCAAGGTCGGCAGCTGCAAACTTAGGTCTGGACGAGTGCCACGATAACCAGGACAAAGGCGGACGAGGCGTTCCGAGAACCGGGATAATGACGCGATCCGTACTTGCCGATCTGGATGCCGTATTGAGCATCGCCCGTCGCGGCTCCTTTCGCGCTGCAGCACTTGAACTCGGCATGTCCACGACTGCATTAAGCAATGCCATTGCAAAACTGGAGCAGCGTCTGGGCATTCGCCTGTTCAACCGCACGACGCGCAGCGTTTCGCTTACCGATGCCGGGAAGACCTTTGTGGAGCGGGTTGGTCCGGCGATGACGGACATCCATGACGCCATGCTGGCCGCTCAGTCGCAGCAGGAGACGCCAATGGGCACGTTGCGCATCAACGCCTTTGCGTCCGCGGCACGAGAGGTGATGGCTCCGCTCATCCTCACATTCCTTCGGCGCTACCCGCAGGTGCATATCGATCTGGTCACGGAAGGGCGGCTGGTCGACATCGTCGCCGCGGGATTCGACATGGGGCTGAGGCCGGCGGACCTTGTGCCGAGCGACATGATTGCCGTTTCGCTTGGACTGCCGCGCCGTAACGCGGTGGTCGCTTCGCCCGATTTCCTGCGCACGCATGGGCGCCCTATCGTTCCGGCCGATCTCTACCGGTTTCGCTGCATTCGGGCGCGTCTTCCGAACAACGCACTGTTCCGCTGGCGTTTCGAGAAGGAAGGAAGCGCCGTGCACATCGATGTCCAGGGATCGATTACCCTCGACGAGCCGAGCCTGATGAGGATCGCTGCGCAGAACGGGATTGGCCTTGGATACGTCATGGAGGCGGACGTGCGCGAGGACATCTCTGAGGGTCGGCTCGTACGCGTTCTCGAGGACTGGACTCCTCAACTGGCGCCACTCTCGCTCTATTACCCGGGCAGGAAAAACCCACCTGCAGCCTTCAGTGCCTTTGTCCAGGCCGCGAGAGAGTTCGCAACCGCGACGGGTTAGCCGCTCCCGGACCAGTGTCCGATTTGGTCGCCAAGAGCGGGGATCGGGTCCCCCGCATGCGAGGGGTGTGCGTGCCTGCGTTCGTTATCCGATACACCCACTGGGTCCAGATCTTTCAAGCAGGCCGCGATCACATGTTCTCGTCGGCCTGTCCGACAGCCCGGAACGGGGGGCGCCCTTGGCGCGCTCCGTCCCGGGGACGCTGTCGGCAGAGGCTAGGTGCGCGCCTTCAGATAGGCGTCGCCCTGCTTGGTCAGCTCGGTCATGATCACGTCGAGGCCGGCGGCGTCGGCGGCCTTCTTCAGCTTGTCGAGCCCGGCATCGACGTCGCCGACCCCGTAGAACAGCGGGTTGGCGTACTGGGTCATCACGTTGTTCATCTGCGCCGCGGCTTCCTTGACCGGGGTCACGTCGGCGATGAACGAGGCGAAGGTGTCCGAGGTGAAGTTGTCGTAGTTCTGCGCCCAGCCGAAGACCTTCTTTTCGGACTCGGTCATCGACGAGGTGAGACGCTCGAGCCCGGCCCGCCACAGGATCGCGTAGCTGGGGAAGCTGTAGGTGCTGAGCTGCTCGAAGCTGTTGTCGCCAACCGCCTTCCAGTCCGTACCCTCGATGCCGAGCCCGACCAGATCGTGGTTCTCCTGGACCGAGAACCAGTCCTGCAGCGCCATGGCCCGGTCGACGTCGCCGCCATTGGCATTGACCACTATCATGTTGTCGGCCTGGAAGGTCTGCACCGGCTTGACACTGCCCAGCGGCCCGCCAAATGGCAGGACCTGGCCCAGGGCCGCGGTCGGGACGGCACGCTTCAATCCAGCCAGCCGGTTGGATTGCAGGCCATCCGTCATCGACCAGAGGCCCGCGAAGCGACCAGCGCCGAACTGGCTCTCGATCGTCGCCTGGTCGACGTTGAGCGCGTCGGCGTTGATGATGCCATCCTGGTAGTACTGGCGGATCTTGCGCAAAGCCTCGACGGTGCCCGCATCGTCCCACCACGGGATCGGCCGGGACGAGCCAGTCGTCGCCGCATCCTTGTCGAAGTAGAAGCGCAGGCCCGACCCGGCCAGCGAGTACTGCATGGTGTAAGGATTTTCCCACGAGTACTCGTTGAACATGCCGGTAGGGGTCGCCACCGCCGTTTGCCAGCCGGTCTGCGACGCCAGGGCGAACGGGGTGACCCCGGACTCCTTCTCCTTGATGGCGTAGAAGAACTTCTCGAGCGTGCCGAAGTCGTTGATTTCGGCGAAACCGTACTTCTCGGCCAGATCCTGCCGAATGCCGAAGTGCTGGATGCGTCCGGCGCTGTTGACCTGCGGAATACCCCAGAGCTTGCCGCCCCAGGAATTGGCTTCGATCAGCTTGGGCGCGATCTGCTTTTTGAGGTTCGGCCACTTGTCGATCTGCCCGGTCAGGTCGGCGAGGGCGCCGCTCTGCTGCAGCTGGGCCATGTTGAGCCACAGGGCCTGCAGCGCCGTATCGAACTGGGCGCCGGCGGTGAATTTCAGCAGCGACTGCTGGCCGTAATTGGACCAGTTGATGAACTGGGCATCGAAGGTGAAGCCATGCTCCTCCATGAGCTTGGCATTGGCCTTGTCGAGCACCGCCTTCCAGCCGGTCGGCGCCTGCGACGGCAGCAGGGCCACCGAGGTGCCCGAACTGGCACCGAATGCCGGCGACAGGCCCGAAAGGGCCGTGGCCACGCCGGCGGCCCCGCTGAGGGCCATGAAGTGTCTGCGCGTGAGTCTCATGTTGGTAGTCTCCTCCTCATTTGTGCGACGGGCTCAGGTGCCGTCGTCACCCCTTGGTGGCGCCAAGGGTGATGCCCTTGACGAAGAAGCGTTGTGCGAATGGGTAGGCGAGCAGAATGGGCCCGACGGTGAGCACCGTCATGGCGAAGCGCAGCTGGTAGACCGGCGCCATCGCAGCCCCGGCCGAGCTCGGCAGGCTCGCCGCATTGGTCACGTTGGAGATGAGGTTCTGCAGGATCAGCTGCAGCGGGAACTTGTCCGGATCGGAGAGGAAGAGCAGGCCGGTGAACCACTCGTTCCAGTAGGTGACGGCGTAGAACAGCCCGAGCACCGCGAGGATGGGCTTCGACAGCGGCAAGACGATCTGGAAGAAGATGCGCAATTCGCCGGCGCCATCGATACGGGCCGCATCGAGGATCTCCTCCGGCATCTGCCGGAAAAAGCTCACCGTCACGAAGATCAGGAAGGGCGCCAGCATCAGCGGCAGGATCATCGCGAACCAGCTGTTGGTGAGACCCAGCACCTGCGTCACCAGCAGGTAGAACGGCACCAGGCCACCGTTGAACAGCATCGGCACATAGGCAAAGATGGTCAGCGGGCGGCTGATGAACGGCAGCCGCCGGGCAATGACCCAGGCGATCGAGGCGGTGCACGAGATCGAGAGGATCGTGCCCACCACGGTGATGAACAGCGATGCGACATAGCCGTTGAGCAGCGATTGCCCGGTGAACAGCAGCTCGTAGGCCCGAAGCGAGAAGGGCTGCGGGAACAGGCTATAGCCGTTGAGGCCCAGCACCGACTCGTCGGTCAAGGAGCCCGCGACGATCATCCAGAGCGGCACCAGGCAGAACAGCCCGAACAGCGCGACGGTGACGTAGCTGACGGCCGCGAACGGCTCCATCCGGCGGCGGGTCGCCTTGCGAACGGGTTGTGCACCGACGTTCCCCGCGGCCCCAGCACTATCCTGATCGATGGCGCTCACAGGATGCTGCTTTCTTTGTGGAAGCGGCGCTGGACGAGGACCGCCGCCGCCACGAAAACGAAGCCGACCACCGACTGGAACAGGCCGATGGCGGCCGTGGTGCCGAAGTCGCCGATCATCCGCAGCGAGCGGAAGACGTAGGTGTCGATGACGTCGGTGGTCGGGAACAGCACGCCATTGTCCTGGACGATGGCGTAGATGGTGGCGAAATCGCCGAAGAACATGCGGCCGACGCCGAGCACCACCAGCACCGCGAAGGTCGGCAGCAGCAGCGGCACGGTGATCGACAGCGCCATGCGCCAGCGGCTGGCGCCATCGAGCGCCGCCGCCTCGTAGACCTCCTCGGAGATCGAGGTGATGGCAGCGAGGAAGATCACCGAGGTGTAGCCGCCCAGCTGCCACACCTTGACGATGGTGAGGATCCACGGCCAGGCGCCGGGCTCGGTGTACCAGCTGACCTGCGGCAAATCGACGACGCTCAGCAGGTTGTTGACGAGGCCGCCGCGCCCGCCAACGCCCGAGAGGATCACCTGCAGCATGATGGAAATGACGATGGGCGAGACGAAATAGGGAAAGAAGATCACCGACTGCATGAAGCGGCGATAAGGGCCGCCGCGGATCTCGTTGAGCATCAGCGCCAACACGAGCCCGGCAAACAGCGATGCGCCGAGAAACAGCGCATTGAGGAACACCGTGTTGAAGACGATGGTCGCGGCGTCGCCGCTCATCAGGAAGTAGCGGAAATTGGCGAGCCCGTTCCACGGGCTGCCGAAGATGCCGTCGCGAATGTTGAAGGCCTTGAAGGCCACCACCAGACCGACCATCGGGCCGTAGGCAAACACCAGGAACCAGGCGATACCAGGCACGGCAAGGAGCAGCAGCACCAGGCTGTCGCGCGACGACAACCGACGTCGGCGCGAGCCCGTGGGGGCGGCCTTTGGCTTGGCGACGGTCATTGCTCGGCCTGCCACAGCGGCGTGCCAGTCGGCCGTCCGGCGTGCCGGGCCGCCAAGGCGGCGCCTGCGCAGCCCGTGGCGCGCAACATGCGATAGATCACCAGGCCCCTCCCCCGACGAACTGTATCCGTCCGACACTAGAGTTTCTTATTTGAAACTCTTAGTATCAGATGATAACCGTGCCGACCAAACGGACAGGATGTCAAGCCATGCGTGAGGCTGAGATCGAGGCGCAGAACCGTAATCCGGCGATCGAGCGGATGATGGCCATTCTCCAGCAACTGGAGCGGGCCCCCAACGGGCTGGGCCTCAAGCGCCTAGTCGAGCAGTCGGGGGTGACGCGCTCGACCGTTTACCGCATCCTCAACTCGCTGACGGCGCACGGGCTGGTCCGTCAGTTGGAGAATTCCGATTACGTGCTGGGTAGCCGTCTGCTGTCGCTGGCCGATGCCGTCGGCATGCCATCCGGCGGACAGGTCGCCAAGGCCGCGCAGCCGCATCTCGATTTCGTGGCGCGCTCGCTGGGGGAGACCGCGAAGATCTCGATCTACGATCGCGGCCATGTGCTGGTCGTCGCGGTCGCGCCCGGCACCAAGCAGCACGCGCTGCATGCCCGGGTCGGCGAGCAGCTGCCGATCCATGCCGGCGGCAGCAGCAAGGCGCTCTTCGCCTTCCTGCCCGAGGCCGAACGCCAGCGCATCTATTCGCGGCCGCTGACGCTCTACAACGAACGTACCCTGATTGAGCCGGACGCGCTGGAGGGGGAACTGTCGCGGGTGCGCGAGCAGGGCTGGGCGCGCGACCATGGCGAGTTCAGTGCCTCGGTCAATTCCTACGCCGCGCCGATCCGCGATCGCTCGGGCGATGTGGTCGCCGCCGTCAGCATCCCGTTCCTTGCCGGCCGCGACGCCGAATACGAACAACTGGTCCGCGCCACGGCTCTCGCCACCGCCGACCGCATCAGCATGGGACTTGGCTGAGGCGTTGCTCTGCCTACGGAGCAAACGATCCGGCCCGGGGCGATTCGTTCTCTAAATGTTCTTGCCTCGTCCGCAGACCTCCTGCTAGCGTGCCGCGCGGATGTTGGGGGCTGGGGAATGGTCACGCGGGTTGCTACCGTGGCGTTTCAGGGGATCGAGGCGGTGCCGGTGGATGTGCAGGTGCAGATTGCGCCTGGCCTGCCCAAGTTCTTTCTCGTCGGCCTGCCGGACAAGGCGGTGAAGGAATCGGGTGAGCGGGTGCGGGCGGCGCTCTATGCCTCCGGACTCAGCCTGCCGCCCAAGCGGATCACCGTGAACCTCGCCCCGGCCGACCTGCCCAAGGAAGGCAGCCATTACGACCTGCCGATCGCACTCGGGCTGATGGCGGCGATCGGCGCCATCCCATCCGATGCGCTCGAAGGCTATCTGGCGCTGGGCGAACTCGGGCTCGACGGCCAGCTCGCGCCGACCGCCGGAGTGCTGCCGGCGGCCATCGCCGCACTATCGCGCGATATGGGGATCATCTGCGCCGAGGCCTCCGGGCCCGAGGCGGCCTGGGCCGGCGACGACCTCGAGATCGTCGCGCCACCGACGCTATTGGCGCTGGTCAACCATCTGGGCGGTTTTCAGATCTGCAGCCGCCCGGTGGCGCGGCGGCGGGCCGAGCCGGCTGGGCTGCCCGATCTCAGCGAAGTGCGGGGCCAGCAGGTGGCGCGCCGGGCCCTCGAGGTCGCGGCAGCGGGTGGCCATAACCTCCTGATGGTCGGGCCGCCGGGCGCCGGCAAATCCATGCTGGCGGCGCGGTTGCCCTCGATCCTGCCGCCGCTCAACCCGCGCGAACTGCTCGACGTGTCGATGATCCAGTCGATCGCCGGCGAACTGGCAGGCGGGGCGCTCAGCGATCGCCGGCCGTTCCGCGCCCCACACCACTCGGCCTCGATGGCGGCTTTGGTCGGCGGCGGCCTCAAGGTCCGGCCGGGCGAAGCCAGCCTCGCGCATAACGGCGTGCTGTTCCTCGACGAATTGCCGGAGTTCTCGCCCTCGGTGCTCGACAGCCTGCGCCAGCCGCTGGAAGCGGGCGAGACGGTGATCGCCCGCGCCAACGCGCATGTCAGCTTTCCCGCCCGCTTCCAGCTGATTGCGGCGATGAACCCCTGCAAATGCGGGCTCGCCGGCACGCCCGGCCATGTCTGCAAGCGCGGCGACCAATGTGCGCTCGACTACCAGGGCCGGGTCTCGGGTCCGTTCCTCGACCGCATCGATTTGCGCATCGACGTGCCCGCCGTTTCGGCCGCCGAGATGATCGGCCCCGCCACGGCCGAACCCTCCGCCGCCGTCGCCGCCCGCGTCGAAACGGCGCGCGAGCGGCAGCGCCAGCGCTACATCGAAGCCGGCCACCCCGATGTCTTTACCAACGCCGCCGCCGGGCCATCGCTGATCGAAAAACTGGTCAACCCCGACAAGGAAAGCCAGAACCTGCTGCTGCAGGCCTCGGAGCGCTTCAACCTCTCGGCCCGCGCCTACCACCGGGTGCTGAAAGTGGCGCGGACGCTGGCCGACCTCGCCGGCGCCGACAAGGTCGCCCGGCCGCACCTGGCCGAGGCGTTGAGCTATCGGCTGAACCTGGCGCTGGGCTAGGTCGCGGGCTGCGTTGGAGTGATGGATCAGGGCTGTTGAACCGCTCGCCGCTCGAAGCCAGTGAATTGGGCGAACGATGTGACTTCAACGCGATGCGGGGCGATGTTGGCGTAGCTGCGCCGCGTGCCGCAGACCGCGCCGCTATCCGCGAAAATCTCGAGGATGCCGCGGTCATAGATAACGCGGAGATCGGTGGCCGACGCACACTCGGCCTCGTAGCGGATCCTTCCGTCATCTTCAGCCAGTCGCACCGACAGGCGACCGTCCGACACCGATAGCTCGAAGGAAAGCTCGCCGCTCTCAGTCGCGACGATGCGCGTGCCGTCGAGATTGCCGGTCAAGCGGAGCTCGAATGGGGCGTCCCCCAGCAGGAAGCTGCCATCGTGCTCCCTCGCCAGGGGATAGGCCGGCCACGCGTCATCCAGCTCGGTCACTGGCTGCATGCGCAGCCGCCCCGAACTGTCGAGGCTGAGCTGGCGCGGCAGCGACATCTCGCCGGAGTAGGGCGAGCCGGCCGGCTTGCGGGATTCCCAGTTGAACAGCCAGGCGAGGGCGATCTGTCGGCCATCGGCCTCAACACTCTGCATGGCGTAATAGTCGGTGCCGAAGTCGAGGATCTGCAACTCGTCGATATCAGGGACGAAGTGATCGCCCTTGAACTCACCAACCCGGGCGAACAACAGGTTGTGGCGACCCGTGGCCGGTTCGGTATAGCCGACAAAGCCCATGACCATCACCCACTTGCCATCAAGCGGGAAGAAATCGGGGCACTCGACCGCCCGGGCGCCGTGCTCGCGGTAGTGTGCCGGGGCTCGATAGAGCGGCCCCAGATAGGTCCAGTCGCTGAGGTTGTCCGAACCATAGAGGAGCACTGCCGGGTCGCCGTGCAGCGCCGCACCCAGCACCATGCGGTAGGCGCCCGCCGCCTCGTCCCACCAGACCTTGGGGTCGCGGAAATCGTGCTCGACGCCCTGCCCTTCGGGACCGAGCGCAATCACCGTGTCGGAGCTGCTGGCGTGCAGCACATCCCGCCCCGGCCGGGCCAGCTTCTGCACCTCGCGATAGCCCTGGAACAGATCATAGGCCGGCAGGCGCTCGGTGTAGAAGAACATCCGGCTGCCGTCGCGGTCGGCAAACGCCGAGCCGGAAAAGGCGCCGCCGGTGGCCCCGAGCCGCCAGAGGTTCTGCTCGGGGTGGAGGAACACCGGCAGGTGGGTCCAGTTGAACAGATCCTTGCTGACCGCGTGCCCCCAGTGCATCGGGCCCCATTCGGTGCCGGCAGGGTGAAACTGATAGAACAGGTGCCAGGTCTCGCCGATCTTGCAGAGCCCGTTCGGGTCGTTCATCCACTGGCGGGGTGGCGAAAAGTGCATGATCGGCCGCGCCGGATCCGCTCGCATCGAGGCATCGATCTCAGGCTTGGTGCGGAGCGTCAGTCCGTCTTCGCCGAACTCCCAGATGGTGATGCCGGTTTCGGCCACGGTGGCCGGATCGTAGCCATAGGCCCAGAGGATCGCGTCGGACCTCTGCCATTCGACGGTGACGCTGCCGGCCTCGCGGTGCTGGTAACTGAAGAAATCCACGTGGCCGGAGAATGCCGGGACCTGCCACCGCACGGCATCGGCCTCAGAAATGCGGATCGACCCCGGCCCGCGCGCCCAGAACTCGAGCCGGTAGGCGGCGGGGAGGCTGACGGAGGATTTCAACTGTCGATCCGTGAGCTGTCTTGCGCCTGGGCCTGCCCCGGCACGGGTGTGCCGCGAAAAGCGTTCACCGACTTGTCCAGCAGCACCTCGATGTCGCTGCCAGAATCGAGAATGGTGTTCCCGGTGGAGCCCGGCTCGACCTGAACCGCGATCACCTCGAGGGCAGTGAGGTTCCTGGTTGAGAGGATGGCCTCGACCTGCGTCGCAAAGCAGTCGCTGTTGGGCGCGTCGTTCGCCGCGGCGCGTTCGGTCGTCGCCACGATGTGGTTGTTGGCGACATAGTTGCCGGTGCCCGAGACGATCCGGATGATCACCGGTTTCTCGTTCTGCGGCTTCAGGAACCGGCTGTCGATCGAGGCCGAGACGTGGTTGGCGATGACGGAGTTGTTGTCGCCGCTCAGATGCAGCAGGCCGAACTGGTCATCCAGCCCATTGTCATACCGCGTCATCGGCGCCCAGGGTTCGTGATCGCGAAGGAAGTGATTTGAGGCGACGAGGTTCTCCGAGCACTTGCCGGAGAAGACCAGCATTCCCGGATAGAAGGAGTGCAGCCGGTTGCCGGTAATGGAAGACCTGACTACGCCCGAGAACTCGATGCTGCTCCGCCCGCGCGGGAACACGTTGTTGCCGGAGACCAGCAGGCCGCCGAAGTTTTCGGCGTAGATCGAGTGCCCTGCATAGCCTGCGCCGATCAGGTTGTTGGAGATTTTCGAGGCCTGCCCCATGCCCCTGAGCTCGATGCAACTGCCGCATTCGGCAATGAAGTTGTTGTCGATAGTGGAGGCGTCGGCATGGTGGGAGACGAGGCCGTGCTCCAGGTAGACCAGGCCCATGCCGGTGATGCGAAACGAGTCGTTGGCGCTGGCGATGTGAATGCCGGTCTTGCCGTTTCGGTAGGAATTCTCCGCGTCGCCGTTTGAGGCATCGGTGAAATGCAGGCCGTCGATGCAGAAGTCGGCAAACTCGACGGAGCTGATGCGAGGATTGCCGGCGCGCTGCACCAGAAATGCCGCGCCGGCGGCTCCGTCGCCGGCTGGCCCGGCGAGATCGACGAGGATGCGGCTGCCCCCCGGCCAGATCTCGTGCCACTGCTCGAGCTCACGCCTCGGCGTGTTGAAGCGGATGCTCGACGAGGTGAAGCCGTGCCCCGATCCGACGATGCGCAGAAAGCTGATGTCGATGACGACTTGGGTGCGCAGGCGGAAATCGCCGGGCGGAATGTAGATCACGGCACCGGGCTTGCCGCCGTCATTGACATCGGGCGTCGCCTGCCGCCGCTTGATATCGGCAATGATGCTGTTGATCACCGCTCCGATATCCTCGTGCGGATTGCCGGCTGGCCACTCGGTAACGCTGTAGACGTTTGCGCTCGGCCCGCCATGGCCCCTGCTGATCTTGTCGAGTTCGATGCTTGCCACTGGACTAGCCTTTCACGGCGCCGAAGGTCAGCCCGCCGACAATCTGCTTTTGCAGCAAGAGGGTGACGAGGATGACGGGGAGGGAATAGAGGACTGCAGCGGCGGTCATCGGACCCCAGGCGAGGCCATAGACCGAGTTGAACTCCGCAATGACGATCGGCGCCGTCTTGCTGCTCTCAGAGGTGAGCAGCAGGGCGTAGAGAAACTCGTTCCAGCTGGCGATGAAGCTGAACAGCGCGGTAATGGCGATGCCGCTCGGCATCACCGGCAGGACGATGTGCCAGAAGGCCCCGAAGCGGGTGCAACCATCCACCCGCGCCGCTTCCTCCAGTTCCTTCGGCACGCCGTCGAAGAAGGCGGCCATCAGCAGCATGGCGAGAGGCACAGCCGTGGAGGTGTGGGCGAGGACGAGACCGATGGTGGTATCCAGCAAGCCCAGCGTCTTCATGATCTGGAACAGCGGGACGCCCAGCGACACGGCCGGCACCATGCGGGTGACCAGCGCAAACAGCATGAACAGCATGGTGATACGGCGGCGATAGAGCGCCGAGACATAGGCGGCCGGAACCGCGATCAGCAACGACAGCAGCGTCGTCAGGACCGCGACGATGGCCGAATTCAGGAACGCTTCCGGCAGGCCGACGGTCCCGATGACGCTGGTGAAGTTCTCCAGCGACATCCGCTGCGGGAAGAACGACGGCGGAATCTGTTGGACGTCGGCCGCCGGCTTCAACGCTGTCGAAACGAGGTAGAGGTACGGCAGGGCATAGGACAGCACCAGCAGCAGCGCCACCGCGTGGATGACGAGCTTGCCGAGATCGTAGGGGGCGCGATCAGCCACGGTCAGCTCTCCAGATTTTCCAGTAGGCGAGGCCGGCCACGCCGATCATCACCACGAGGAACAGGGTCGCGGTTGCCGAGGCCTGGCCGAGGTCGCCATAGCGGACCATCCGCTGGTAGATGTTCATCGAGAGCACTTCGCTCTGCTGGCGCGGCCCGCCCTGGGTCTGGATCCAGATCAGGTCGAAGGTCTTGAGCGCGTCGATGCCGCGGACCACCACAACCACCGCAAGCACCGGGCGCAGCATGGGCAAGGTGATGTACCAGAACCGGCTGATGGCGTTGGTGCCGTCGATCCGCGCCGCCTCGAGCACGTCGCGCGGGATGTTCATCAGGCCGGCATAGCTGACCAGCGCAACGAACGAGGTGGTCAGCCAGATATCGGCGGCCGCCACCGAATAGATCACGATGTCGGTGTCGGACAGCCACTTGATGGCGCCGGGGTCAGGAATGATGCCGAGTGCGGCGAGCCCGTAATTGAGGATGCCGATATTGCCGACGAGGAGAAAACGCCACAGGAGGCCGCCGACGATCGGTGAGATCATCAGCGGCAGGGCGAAAATGGTGCGGTGCCAATGCGAATGCCGGGCGATCGCTGCAAACAGCAGCGCCGCGCCGAGGCCGAACACCAGCTCGAAGAACAGCGCGAAGGCCGAGTACTTGAGCGTCCTGACGGCGGATTCGAGGATACGCTTCGACGTGAGCGCATCGACATAATTGGCCAGCCCCACAAAGACGCGGCTCGCCGGATCGATCAGTTTGACGTCGAAGAACGAATTGTAGACCAGCAGCGCGACCGGGTAGACCACGAGGAACCCCAGGAACAGCATGGCCGGCATCAGCATAAGCAGCACGAACCTGCGTTCGGTCATGCTCCCTCCCCCCGTTGATCAGTTGGGACCGAGGCGGGTCGCCGCCTCGGTCCCAAGCGCTCCTGGATACTTATTGGCCGAGGATATCTCGAGCGGTGGCCGCAGCATCGCGCAGCAGTTCCGCGACGTTGTCCTGGCATTCGAGGGCGCCCTGCAAGGCGGGCATCACGGCTTCGTCGACCAGTTCCTGGTAGTGCTCGTTGATCGGCCGGCCCTTGGTTGCGGGCGCTGAAAGCGTCGCCAGCAGCGGCCCGAAATGCTCGTAGCCGGGCTTGTCGGTGTAGCTGGCATAGGCCGAGTTGGTGGCAGCCAGCCCGAGCGGCGCTTCGATGCCCAGCGCGTTGTGGGCAACGGCAAAGGCGATGAACTGCCGCGCCGCGTCCTTGTGCCCGGAGGTCGAGGGAATGACGTTGTACCAGGGGCCGGGGATGCCGGCGACGCCGGCCGGACCACCGATCATAGGGGCGACGCCGACCTTGCCGGCGATCTTGCTGTCTTCCGGGGTCATCTTGTAGGCGTGGGCCCAGAACTTCATCATGGCGGTCTGGCCCTGGTAGAAGAGGTTTTGCGCCTCGCCCCAGTTGATTTCGAGCGCATTGTCCGGCGCTGATTTGTCTTCGCAGAGCGGCGCCCGGTAATTCTCCAGCGCGTCGATATGAGCCTGGTTGTCGAGGATGACCTGGCCCTTGTCATCGAGGATCACGCCGGGCGAGCCGGCCTGCAGCACCTCGGCCATCCATTCTTCCGAGGTCGCGCCGATCACGTCGGTGCCGAACATGCCATCCTTGGTGAAGAACTTGGCCATGTCGCGCCACTGCTGCCAGTTGGCCGGCGGCGCCAGGTCGTAACCATACTGCTGCTTGAAGGCTGCCTGGTTGGCCGGGTCTTCCCACAGGTCCTTCCTGTAGAAGACGATCTCGGCGTTGGCCCAGGCGGGCATGGCGATCAGCTT
The DNA here is from genome assembly GCF_058806655.1 of Devosia sp. GW821-FHT12F11. Classification (NCBI taxonomy): domain Bacteria; kingdom Pseudomonadati; phylum Pseudomonadota; class Alphaproteobacteria; order Hyphomicrobiales; family Devosiaceae; genus Devosia; species Devosia sp. GW821-FHT12F11. Next base: position 524,753 of record NZ_JBXAPX010000001.1, on the reverse strand, counting down.
GCCGCCGACCTTGGCGTCAGCGAGCAGGGCCGGCGGGATGTCGGCCTTCACGGCATCGGTGAAGAGATCGCTCAGATCCTCGACATGCGTTGCGAAGGCGGCGTTCCAGACCACGTCGATGGTCGCGACGTCGTAGTTCGAGGTCCCCGAAGCGATCTCTGCGGTAAGCTTGTCGAACACGCCCTGATAGGGCACCTCGACGAAGTTGACCTCAATGCCGGTCTCTTTGGTAAAGGCATCGGCAGCGGCCTGCTGCAGCGAATGGCCGCCACCTTCAACCAGAACGGTGATGGCTTCGGCCTGCGCAGCGGAAGTTGCGAGGCACAGCGCGGCCACCGCGCCAAATAGCGTCTTGTTCATGTCCCCTCCTCAATTTCGGCTCGCGGTGAACGACCGGAGCAGCAGGACCATATGCAGTAATGTCGACGTCGTCAATTGAAATGACATCGTCGACATATCTAATGTCGACGTTGTCGGTTGCGGCGCACTTGCCGTGCCGATAGAGTTGCCGGCGCGTGTGGGGGAGGACGGATGGTCAGCATCAAGGATGTCGCTCGGGTGGCGGGCGTCTCGGACAAAACCGTGTCCCGCGTGGTCAACGGTGAACCGAACGTCACCGCTGACACGATCGAGAAGGTGCAGCTGGCGATTGCCGATCTCGGGTACATCCCGAACCTCGCGGCGCGCAGTATCCGCTCGAACCGCACCAACATCATCGGCATCATCACCGACTTCATTTCGACGACGCCCTATTCCGGCGACATCGTCCGGGGCGTCCAGGATTGGGCCGGTGCCAATGGCCGTACGGTGCTGCTGGCGAACACCGATGGCGACCAGGCGCGAGAGGCCAATGTCTGGCGCACCTTCAAGGCGCACCGCATCGACGGCGTGCTCTACGTCGCGATGTATCACCGCGTGGTGGTGCCGGCGGCGGGCGAGGTGTCGATCCCGACGGTGCTGGTCAACTCGCATCCCGAGGATGGCTATGCCTATCCATCGATCGAGCCGGATGATTACGGCGGGTCCTATGACCTTACCCGGCACCTGATCGCGCTTGGACATCGCCGCATCGGCTACATCCGGCTGAACCCGCTCCTCCTCGGGGCCAATCAGCGGCTCGACGCCTTCCTTGCTGCGGCACAGGCCGGTGGCATCCCGCAAGATGACCTCATCATCCGCCTGGGGATGGAAGGACCGGTCGGTCGCGAGACCAACTACGTCTATCGGGAGGCCCTCGACATCCTGTCGATGCCCAATCGTCCGACGGCGCTGGTCTGCGGCAATGATGAAATGGCGCTGCAGGCTTACCTGGCCGCGCTGTCCCTCGGCCTGCGCGTGCCCGACGACATCACCATCGTCGGCTTTGACGATTTCCGGACGGTGTCGCTCGGGCTCAAACCCGAGCTGACGACGGTGGCCCTACCCTATTACGACCTGGGCTGGCAGGGGGCCGACATGCTGGATCAGCTGGTGCAGGGCAAGGGCAGCGAAACCGAGCGGCGGATCCTCAAATGCCTGGTGGTCGCCCGGCGATCCAGTGCCGCGGCGCTCGGGGAGACGCAAATCGCCGGCACTGGAGGCTGAGCGCGGGATCGGTTGGCCGGGTCCGGTTTGTTGAGGCACTCCCGTCCGGCCATGCAAGTGCCAATAGCAGCCCAAGTCGGACGTTGGCTTCAAACGAGGTCAAACGCTCCCCGATAGGCGTGCATGAACCTTGTGCGGGCCGCTGGACCAAGCAAAAGCCTGCCGCTTCAGCGCACGTGCGGCGGCATGCCGCGCGCCAGTTCTGCACGCATTCTGGCGGCGTAGGTTCGCCCAACACGTACTTCGCTGCCGCCGACCAGTTCCACGATCAATGTCGAGAACTGCGCGGTCCGCAAGCGAACGATAGCGTCCCTGCGGATAATCGCACCACGGTGAATACGCAGGAAGATTTTGGATGGCAGTCGCCGTTCCAGCGATGCCAGGCTCTCCTGATGCAGGTGGCTTTCTCCGTCGCTGAAGATGCGGACATAGTCGCGCTCGGCAACGATGTGCGTGACGTTGTGCAGGGAAAGGCGCCGATAATCGCCGCGCGAACGCACCCAGAAATCCGGCCCGGCACCTTCAGTCTGCTGCAGTGCGCGCCGCAGCGACCGGACCATCTCCTGAAGCTCGCTGACCCGCTCCTCGTTTGAGCTGGCCCGCAGCCGGGCGCAGGCCCGTTCGACCGCCAGCTGCAGACGCGCCGGTTCGAGCGGCTTGGTCACATAGTCGATGGCATGTGCGTCGAAAGCGCGCTGGGCCTGATGGTCGAAGGCGGTCACGAATATCGTCGCCGGCGCCGCAGGACCAAGCCGTTCCAGCAGGTCGAAGCCGGTACCACCCGGCAGTTGAATATCGAGCGTGACGATGTCGGGGTGCAATCGCTCGATCAGCATCGCGGCCTCGTCGAGATTTGCCGCTTCGCCGACGATATGGATGTCCGCCATTGCTGCCAGGGCGCGCCGGATGCGGCCGCGCGCGAGCGGCTCGTCGTCGATAATCAGGACCGAAAAGCCGCTCATTTGTAGCGCAGCGGCAGCTCGACTACCGCCTCCCACCTCCCCTTGTAGTCATAGCCAGCAGTGCAGCGCCCCCGGGCGCCGAACCGGGCGGCCAACCGCTCGTTCACATTGGCCAGCCCGATCCCCGTCGAGGGAGATTCCGCCGTTCCGTGATCGGGTGCGACATCGTTGGTGACCACCAACCTAAGGTCTTCATCGACCGTCGTGGCTTCGATGCGAATCACCATCGGGGCCAGCGCGTGCCGCACACCGTGCTTGATCGCATTCTCGACGAGAGGCTGCAGGATCAGGCTGGGCACGAGTGCGCCGTTCAGTTGGACGGGAACATCGACTGCGACATTCAGCCGATCGGAAAAGCGTTCGCGTTCGATCGCCAGATAGTCCTGCTGCAGCGCCAGTTCCCGATCAAGCCGAACATCGCTGAGCGGATCGAGCGTCAGCGTCGTCCGCAGAAATTCCGACAGGACGACGACCATCCGCTTGGCTTCGTTCGGCATGCCTTCTTCGATCAGCGCGGCAATGGAGTTGAAGGTGTTGAACAGGAAATGCGGATTGATCTGATAGCGCAGCGCCCGCATCTGCGCTCTCAGCGCCTCCTCCCGGATCGCCGCAAGCCGCTGTTCCTGCTGGCGCACTTCGTGGCTGTAGAGCATCGCCACATAGAGGCACGCCCAGCCAAAGAAGAATGAGCTGTTTTCGATCAGGCTATAGACAAAATCGCGTGGCGCGAATGCCGGCTTCTGCGGCCACAAATACCAGGATGCGATGAGGAAATCGATGCTGGCGGAAAAGGGTGCGCAGAGCAGCGTGAGGACGAAGCACAAGATGGCCTTGTGCAGGAAGGACAGATTGCGCCAGCGCAGCAGCAGCGCCGAAATGGCGAAGGTGATGGCGATGCTGGCGGCGATCCAGACCAGCTTTCCCGGCGCCGATACCCAGGCGTCGACGCCGACAAAGTGCCAGAGCAGGCTGGTGATCAGGAAGACCGAGGCCCAGTAGACTGCCCCGAGCTGACGGGTCATCCGGCGCAGTTCGATCCGCGCATCTGCGTCCTGGTTCAACACGCTTTGGCCATCGGCACTCATCGCATGACTTATTTGCATATTGCGTCGCCAAGTCGAGTGCCGCTCATCGCGATCAGAAGCCGTTCGCAGATTTCTCGCGCCACTGAGAGCGGGATCGCAGCCGGTCGCCGAAATCTTCTTTCGGGACGGGAGATCCGATGATCGCCTGTTATCTCAACACCACAGGATGAACATGATGAAGCGTTTCGGCGATATGCGCTGGGTTGGGCAAATGCTCCTGATCGCACTTGTCTGGTGCCTGTCGCTGACGTCGGCTGAGGCGCAGCACTATCCCTGCAACGGTCCCGGGCCGGGTGAGCGACTGGTGGGGATGGCGCCTAACGGCCCCGGCGTCCCCCCGACACCGCTATGCGCTCGCGATGACAGCGGCGGAGCGCCGGAGCAACCCGAGACGCCCAGCGATGGCAGCTTTGCGGCGATCGCCTGGCATGTCGACGCCGCCGATGTCTGGGTCGACGGCAATTACAGCGGCGCGAACAATATCGGCGAGCAAGGCGCGCTCGATGCGTGCAACAGGGTGATGGGCGGTGGCTGTACGTCGGCCGGAACGTGGTCGAACTCATCGATCGTGATCATCCGCGACAAAGAGGGATATTTCTACAGGGGCTGGCTTGGTGAGGGCGGAGCCGATCGCGACCAGGTGATGGCCGAATGCTCGGCCAAGCAGCTGCTGCCGTGCGAGGTTTTCGCAACGATCCGCGCCAGCACCAACCAACGTTTTCCTGGCGCCAAGGCGCGCAAGTATTTCGCCGCGTCCGCATGGGTCGTCGGTGGCGCTGCTGACGGCTATAACGCCAAACTCTACGTTGCGAGTGGCTACCGCAGTGCCGACGCCGCGAGTGCCGCGGCGATCGCTGCGTGCAGCGAGGCCACATCGCTGCCATGCGAAACCAACGCGCTGACCGGCAACGGCTTCATCCAGGCGTATCGCCTGGACGGCAACAACGACAGCGCCACCACCGAAACGTCGGCCCGGCGCGCCAAGCAAGCGGCGCAAACGAACTGCAAGAAACAGCAGAGCGCCAGCTGCGATCTGCAGGCGCTGTTCGACAGCCGCAAGGCGGGGCTGTTCGTGCATGATTTCGATACAGGCAAGACGACGCGCTAGGCGCGGCTCAATGAGCTCGGCTCTCGCATTCTTGCTCGCACTGACGTTGGCCAGCACGACCGGCTCACAACAGGCGCCCCGAGACTCCTCGTCCGCCGTGACGCCTGACCGGATCTCCTATATCGGCACCGGCAATGGTTGGAGCGGCGGTCGTACCGAATGGTCGATCGATCGCTCTGGGCGCGGGTCTTACCGCACGGCTGTCCCGATCGAGGCGGAAGGCCAGTTCAACGCCGGACCGGAAGGCTTCGAGCGCATCCGCGCGATATTGCAGCCGCTCGAGGGGTTGCGCGAATTGCCCTGCGACGGAGCGGTCACGGACCAGGGGAGCGGAGCGCTGAGCTGGCAACGCGGCGATCGGACAAGCTCGCTGCGTTTCGATTTCGGCTGCAACTTTCGTCAGCCCGACGCTGCCCAGACGTGGCTGAGCCGAGCGAGCGGCCTGGTGCGAGAGTGGGCACTGACGAAGGGGGAATGAGGGATGGCGCTATCGCACGTGCGGGTTTCGCCAATGGCGGCGTCCGTGCCGTCGATCCGGAGATTTCAGGTCTCGCGCGGTCGGGTGCCGCCGCACGCCGACACACCACCAGGAGAAGCAATCAATGATCCGTTTCCGTCCGTTCCGCTACGTCGTCCTGTTCGGGTTTGCCGCGACAAGCGCCGTCGCAGCCCAGTCGCTCGAAACGGGACAACTCGACGGCATCGTCGACGAGCAGATGAATTACCTGCAGTTCCGCACCGCCTTACTCGGTGCGAACTGGACACCGCTCGTCGATCCGCAATGCGATGGCAATGTCTATGGCCGCCCCGGTGGTCCGAAGGACGACACCAACATCTGCAGGCAGTTGCCCGAGCTCGAGTCCTGTTCGGGCGACGGCTATTGCAGCATGTACTTCGTCCATGAGCCCTCCGGCAGGAAGGTGCAGGTCGTCACCTATGGCGACTACACCCGCTGGGAGCTGCGCGGCGGCCAATCGGATCTGGCAGTTGTCGAGTGGAGCTATCAATGAGCCGCCGCGGTGCGGCGGGAAACTGGTCCGAGCCAGCGGGAACGACGCCTCCTGGGTCAGCCCGGGATGGCGCCGATCGGCCAATCACCGAGGGTTTCCTCGATCTCTCCGGCTTCGGAGGGGCACATGAGAAAGAGGGTGAAGGCCTTTTCGCCTTCGGCATACCAGTCAGCGCCACGCACATCCTGCTCGACGCCCTCCGAATAGCAGAGCGCGGCCTTGCTGCCATCGATGGCGATCAGGATGCCCCAGTTGACGTCGCCGCCGCTAGCCGCGTCGTAACTGCGGACATAGAGCCGCTGCCCCACCTTGATGACAGGCGTGGTGACCGCATCGGTAACATACATCTGGTCGCGCACCGAGCCCGCAGGGGCGGCAGCCTCGATCGCGGCCCGCACCGCGGGATGATCAAGAAAGCCCACGCCCTGTACCTTATCGAAAACATACTTGCCGACGTAGGCGCCGAGATCGGGCGCGGCCTGCTTCGGGTTGGCGGAGGCCGGGACGGTCGTCAGCAAGGCCAGCGAGAGGAGAGCGGAAAGAATGCTGATGATACGCATGGTACTCCGGGAGAAGCTGGAGAGTTGGGCCGAACTGCAAGATACTGCAGGCAAACGCAGGGGTTGCCCGTGAACGTGTCGTCCGCCAACAAGATTGCCGAAAAGGTCATTATGCGCAAATACTTCGTGCCAGTCTGCGGTTTGATTTTGCTTGGATCACAGGTCGGTGCAGCGGCCCAAAGCCCGGTGCCGAACCCGACAAGCGGCTATGACTGGGCGATCCGGATTGACGAGGAGGGTCGAACGCGGCCGGCGATCCTCGCCTATGAGGTAGCCGATACCGACGATCAGCCGCTGAACTTCTCCTGCGAGGAGGGCAGTGGGCGCATCTTCGCCGGGATCGCCGGCGTCCCCGACGATCTGACCGAGATCACGCTGGTTTCGGGCAATCAGACGCTGCAACTCGCCGGTAAGACCGATCAAGATGAAATGCCGTCCTTCACATCGAACGGCATCGCCGGCGATTCCTCGTTCATCGAGGCCTTTGCCACCAATGGTTGGCTTCGCATGACCGCCGGCGGACACGAAACCGATATGGCGGGCAGCCTTGGAGGCGCAAAAGCGATCTCGGCTTTCGTGGCACATTGCAACCGGCCGCGCCCTTAGCATTCGTGAAGGCGACGCACCCGCAAGGCCGCCTGCCGTGAGTGGAGCAGGCGCGAGCCTCGCCACGGGTTCACGGGCGTCGCCGCAGCGATCGATGCATGGTTGCCGGCATCGGTCCCCGACGCCGGCAACTGCTGAGCTACCTCAGCTCTTGGTGGCGATGAACTTCGCCAGCGTCTGGTATTCCCTGCAACTCGTGTTGCCGCACAGCTGCTCGAGGGTCGCCAGTTGCTTGTTGGCTTTCGCCAGCTGGCCGATCTCGACATAGAGCTCACCCAGGTACTCGGTGGCGCCCTTGTGCCGCGGGTCGAGCTTCAGCGCCTTGAGGTAGAAGCCCTGGGCGTTCTTGTAGTCGCCGGTCTTGCGCAGCGAATAGCCGAGCAGGTTGTTGGCCTCAGCATTGCGCGGGTCGGCGCGGACGATCTGCTTCAGCATGCTCGCGGCCGATTTCCATTTCTGGGCACGGATCAGCGCCCGCGCGTCGTTCAACGATGGTCCGCTCACACTGCGCGAGCCGCCATCGGAGCTGCTGCTGTAGCTGCCACCCCCGCCACCGCCATCCACGGCGAGCACCGGCGCCGCGGCCAGCATGCCGGCGACGAGCGTCGCGCCGGCCAGCACAGTCAGAGTCTTCGTGAGCAATTTCAATGGCATCTGGGTCTCCATTTGGCCATGCTCCCCCTAGCCACCGCATTGGGTGGCTGATGGGAGAACACCGGGGACCCGGGTTTATTCCCTTGGGAGTTCGCGGCTGAGCAGCCCCATGATCAGGTCGTCACGCCAGGCGCCATCGAGGAACACCGTCTCGCGTTCCCTGCCCTCGACTTGAAAGCCGCATTTCTCGTAGCACCGGATGGCCCGGCTGTTGCCGGCGAGAACGCGCAGCGAAACGCGGTGCAGGCCGAGCTCGTCAAAGCCATATTCGAGCACCCGGCGCACCGCCTCGGTGCCGAGGCCGCGCCCCTGATCCTCGAGCCGCAGCAGGCCGATGGCGAGCGAGGCGCGCTTGTCGACCAGGTCCACCCGGTCGAGCCGAACCGAGCCGAGTAGCGACGCGGCCTCGATGATCCAGGCATGGGGATGTTCGATGAGAGCGCCAACCCAACGCTCGGCTTCCTTACGGCCGAAGGCCGCGCCGTTCGGCTCCACGCCATAGAGCCTCAGGTTCTCGTCGGGCTCGGCGCCGAGGGCGTAGCGCTCCTCAACATCTGCGGCGGTCGCAGGCCGCATTGTCAGGTTCTGCGAAACGAGTATGGGCGGCATCTGGCTCCCCAGGCAATGCCGCCCTGTTTAACCGTTCTCAGGACACCCGGCGATAGCCGCCGCGCACGCCGTCCGGGCTCAGCACCAGCTGCCACAGCTGGATGTTGCGGGCACGGAACATGGCAGCGAACACCTGCAGGTAGAAGCGCCACATGCGCCAGAAGCGGTCACCATACTTGTCCCGGAGACTGGGCCAGGCGGCATCGAAATTGGCCCACCAGGCCATCAGCGTCTTGTCGTAGTCGGCGCCGAAATTGTGCCAGTCCTCCATCACGAAGACCCGCTCGCTGGCAGCCGCAATCTGTTTGATCGAGGGCAGCATGCCGTTGGGGAAGATGTACTTCTCGGTCCACGGATCGCCGTGCGTGGAGGAGAAATTGTTGCCGATGGTGTGGAGCAGAAACAGCCCGTCGGGCTTGAGCAGCGAGCGGACCTTGCGCAGATAGGCCTCATAGTTCTTGTAGCCGACATGCTCGAACATGCCGATCGAGATCACCCGGTCGAACTGGCCCTCGAGCGCCATGTAGTCCATCAGCCGCGTCTCGATCGGCAGGCTGCCCTTGCTCGCCTCGGCATAGGCTGCCTGCTCCTTCGAAATGGTGATGCCGACGCCCTCGACGCCGTAGCGCTCGGCGGCGAACTTCAGAAAGCCGCCCCAGCCCGACCCGATATCGAGGATCTTCATCCCCGGCTCCAGCCCGACCTTCCTGCAGATCAGGTCGAGCTTGGCTTCCTGCGCGGCGTCGAGCGTCGTCGCCTCGGCCCAGTAGCCGCACGAGTAGATCATCCGCTTGTCGAGCATGGCGGCGTAGAGGTCGTTGCCGATGTCGTAGTGCCGTTCGCCCACCTCGGTGACGCGGCTGCGTTGCAGGTTGAGCAACTTGCCGCGCACGAAGCTCAGCGCCAGCCCGATATCGGGCTTCAGATGCGCGTAGATGTCGTATTCGAGCAGCTTGTAGATGAACTGGTCGAGTGCATCGGTATCGAACCAGCCATCCATATAGGCTTCGCCGAAGCCGAGCGTGCCGTGGCTGATGGCGCGGCCCCACAATCGATCGTCATGCACGGTGACATCGAAGGGCCGGCTGCCGCCGAGTTCGATGCCTGCGTCTTTGAGAATGGAAGTGAAATAGGACTTTGGCCCGGCGCTCATCGCGGAACCTCGATAGTTATGATCCTAACGAAATTTTAGCGCTACTCCGATTGCCGGGCAAGCCCCGGCAACGCCATGCTGCCATTCGCGATTTCGGGATTGTTCCACCGTTTTCAATGAAACAATGGAACGCTCAAAGCCTTTGTCGTCGCGCTTTCGAACCGGAAAAGTCTGCAACTCTTCCTGAAGCGCTCCTCAGTCACCGCGAAAACGCCGCGAACGGGTTGGTCACGGTAAGCTGCCGGATGGCGGCCTCGTCAACATTGCTCGTGCGCAGCAGCGGCAGCATCACGTCGCTCAAATGGGTATAGGGCGTCGGTGTGCCGCCGCCGGGAATCGCCGGGTCGTACCAGCCCCGGTCGTGGCTGAGCAGCAGCTGTGAGCCGAGATCGGCATCGAGCGCCCTCAGGATCAACTCGCTCACCGCCGCATCGGGGGCACGGCCGACATGGTCGTACTCGATCCAGGCGCCGCGCTGTGCCACGGCGATGTTGAGGCCGAAATCCTTCTCCTCCTGGGTATGGATCGAGATGAAGCGGTCGGCGCGATAGCCTTCGGCCTCGATGATATCGAGCTGGTCCATCACCACTCGGCCCTTGATGGTATGGCTGCCGATCACCGCGCCGGTGCGTTGCGCCGCCCGCGCGGCAGCCCTGAGGATCTTCGCCTCCAGCGGCGTGATGCCGTCATCGCCGGCCGAGATCTTGATCCAGGCGGCTTTGACCCCGGTATCGCCGACGCCCTCGGCGAGGTCGCGATACATCTGCGCCTCGAGTTTGGCCTCGCTGGCATCGCGCACCCAGTCGGGGATCCACGGCTCGCGATAGTTGCCGGTGGGAACGACGATCGGCAGGCCGGTGGCCCGGCTGACGGCGAGGTCGATATCGACGCGCAGGCCAACTCCGCCGGTCGAGCATTCGACCAGCGCGGTGACGCCGCGCGCCTTGATCGCCTCGATCTGAGGGGCCATGACCCGCACCACCTCGGTTGGGTCGGCTTTGGCATAGCCGGGCTGGTCGGGGGTGCGCAGATCGACGAAGACGTGCTCGTGCGGCAGGATCATGCCGAGCTCGTCAGCCCGCTTCGGCCCGAGCGTGGTGTGCAGCAGTTTCATCGGTGTCTCCTCGGGGACGAGCATCTGCGAACGCCGAGCCAAAGGCAAACCCTCTACGGCTCTTCTGCCTCAGTGCCGGGGACGAACTTCAGCAGATCCCTCGGCTCACACTTGAGGTAGATGCAGATCGCCTCGAGCGTATCGAAGCGCATGCCCTTCGCGCTGGTCAACCTGGCCGGCTGCCGCTGAACAAACAGACGAGGCGACAGTCGCCTGCCGCCTCGTCAACTCTCAGCCAGGAAAGCCCGTCCCTGGGCTCCGCCTCAACCCCAGCTGCGAAGGCCCAGCAGCTTTTCGCCGAGCTCGGTGAGGCTGGCCGTGGTGGCGTGCTTTTTCTCCCACTCGCGTGGATCGCCGGGGAAGGCGTCGCGCCTGGGGTGGTCGAGCTCGCGCCACAGCCGCACCCGCTCGGCCCGCTCGATCACGTCCTCCTCGTTGGCTGGGAACATCGAGATGTACTGCGCCATGCGCACCCGGTTGCCCGAGTTGATCGAGTGGTTGGGCCGCACCCCGTGGGCAAGCAGGGTATTGAAGATCATCAGGTCGCCCGGCTCCATCTCGATATTGGTGATCTTGAGGCCGGTGGTGTCGGGGTGCATCGGATCGCGGTCGGCCGGCTGGGTCTTCACCCAGGTGTCGAAATCGTAGAACAGCTCGGGAATGCACTGGAAGCCGCCGATGTCGCCGTCCTGTTTGACGAGGCTCAGCACGCCCTGCACGCCGATCGGCAGCGGGTCGAGGGAGGTATCGCTATCCCAGTGGATGAAGCCGTTCTGGTTCGGACCCGGCACTTGCTTGGGCGGGTTGAGGTTGGCGCGGTCGATCGATACCCACAGCTCCTCGATGTCCCAGATATCGACGAAGGCGTCGTAGACCCGCTGCTGCTGGCGGTTATCCCACAGGTACTGGTGGTTGTAGATCTCCACCATGCCGGTGCCGTTGAGTTCCTTCATGATGTGGTCGCGCCGCTGCGGCGTGTACCAGGTGGAGGGATCGTTGGGGTCCTTCTCCTCAAACTCCCAAAGCAAAGCCTTGAGCCGCTCGACATGAGCCGCGTCGACTGCATTGCGAACAATCACGTAGCCGCGCTCCTGCCAGTGCTTGAAATCCGCCTCGCTCAGCACCCTGAGCGGCAGGGTCTTCTTGATGTCCTTGAGCTGGGTCGTGACCTTCTGCGTGGTCGGATGGGAATCGCGCTTGATCCCAGCCGCCATGCCCTCGCGGGCCAAACCCTGTGCCATCGACATAATTCGCCTCCACCTGTTCCTCCCCCTCGGGGATTGCTTCGATGCGAGGAGGCTAAGCCGGGGTCGGCGGTCCATGTTGCCGGGCTTCGGCGAATTCTGGTACTATTCTGGCGCTGATGGGAACCCGATCGCGCGATGAAGCCGCTTCTGGAGAAGGTCATGCCGCCCGACGGTGTCTCCTGGGCCTGGCTCGACCGCCGGCTCGACGATGCCATCCCGTTTCAGTGGCACCACCATCCCGAGTTCGAGCTGACGCTGACGCTCAACTCGGTCGGCCAACGCTTCATCGGCGACCATATCGGCGACTATGACGACGGCGACCTGGTGCTGATCGGGCCCAACCTGCCGCATACCTGGGCCAGCCGCGACAAGCGCGACCCTCTCGCCCCACACGTGGCGCGGGTGATGTGGTTCCATCCCGACTGGGCAGCCGGGCTCACGGCATTGCTGCCCGAACTCCATGGAGTCGCTGGCCTGTTGTCACGGGCGCAACGCGGCCTGAGCTTTTCCGATGCGGGCGCAGCGGCGGTTCGCCCGATGATCGACGAGCTGTTCGTTCGCGCACCCGCCGATCGCCTTTCGCTGCTGATCGACATCCTCCGCCGGCTCGCCGAGGACGATGCCGCCGCCCCGCTCGCCAGCCCCATGGTCGCCGTGCCGCAGCACGCGGCTGACCGCACGCGCATCGACCGGGTGCTTGACGTCATCCATGCGCGTTATATGGAGCCACTGCCGCTCGACGCCCTTGCCGATATCGCGGCGCTGTCGCCCTCGGGCCTGCACCGCATGTTCGTGCGCCATGTCCGCAGCCCGGTCTCGACCTATGTGACCCGTCTGCGCATCGGCGAAGCCTGCGCACTGCTGTCCGGCACCGATCGGCCGATCGCCCACATCGCATCCGACGTGGGCTATGACTCGCTTGCCAATTTCAACCGGCAGTTCAAGGCGGCAAAGCAGATGACGCCGCGCCAGTATCGCCGGCAGTTCCAGAGGACTCGATGACCATCGCCACCCGCATCATGCGCAAGCTGGCGCAGAATAATCGGCTCGCCAACCACCGGCTGCTTACGGCCTGCCTGAGGCTGCAGCCGGGCGAGTTCGAAGCGACGCGGGTGAGCTTCTTTCCGACGCTGAAGATGACGCTCAACCATATCCTCACCGTCGACTGGTTCTACGTCGATGCGCTGGAAGGCGGCACGCTGGGTCCCAGGGCCTGGGATCCGGAGGAGCCGTTCGACGCCATCGGCCCGCTGACGGCAGCGCAGTTCGCCGTCGACGAACGCCTGCTCGCCTTCTGCGCCGGCCTCACCGATGCGCGGCTCGCCGCCGAAACCCGGGTGCATCGGACCGGCCGCATCCAGGTCGAGCGCACCGACGACCTGCTGCTGCACCTGTTCATGCACCAGACCCACCACCGCGGCCAGGTGCATGCCATGCTGGCGGGCAGCTCGGTGCAGCCGCCGCAGCTCGACGAGTTCCTCACCGCCAGCGATTTCCGCGACCGGGTCGACGACATGGCGGCGCTCGGCTGGAGCGAAGCGGAGCTCGGGGCGTAGCGATGGCGCGGCAGAATGGCGAACTGGTGCAATGGAACGACGAGCGCGGCTTCGGCTTCATCGCCGGCGATGATGGCCGCCGCAGCTTCGTCCATATCAGCGACATCGGCCGGATCGCGACGCGACCCCGCACCGGCGATCGCGTGTCGTTCACGCTCGGGCGCGGCACCGACGGACGGCCGGCGGCCAAGCAGGTAAAGATCGCCGGGGCCAACCCGCTCAACGTCGAGGCGAGGCGCCGCGGCGCCGCCTCAACACCCGCCGCACCGGGCATCGGCGTGCGCGGGGTGGCAGCGGGCAGCATCGTGGCGCTCGCCCTCGCCGATTACCTGCTTGGTCGGGCGCCCGTCTGGCTGTCCATCGCATACCTGGTGCTGGGGGTGGTCAGCATCGCGGTCTACTGGTTCGACAAGCGGGCGGCCGAAGCGGACCGCTGGCGGGTCACGGAGAAAAGTCTTCACCTCATCGACGCGATCGGCGGCATTGCCGGCGGGCTCGTCGCGCAGCAGCTGCTCCGCCACAAGACCAGCAAGCAGAGCTTCATCGTGGTGACCGTGCTGATCGCCATCGTGCACGTTGCGGTGCTGGCGAGCCTCGGCCTCGGCTGGTGGACACTCACTTACTAGAGCTCGGGGGCTTTCCCCTCATCCGGCGCTACGCACCACCTCCGGGCGAGGGCTACGCCCTCGTCCCGCGACCCCGACGGGGAAAAGAATACGGAGAGCGCGGTGGCCACCCTTGTTCCTCTCCCCGTCGGGGAGAGGGTGGATCGGCCGAGAGGCCGAGACGGGTGAGGGGTTGGTGGCCACCGGCTGGCGCATTTGACAGGGGGCGCTTCTAGAGCAGTTTGCCGAAGAACGTCCTGATGTCCTCGACCAAGAGGTCCGGCGCGTCGGTGGCGGCGAAGTGGCCGCCCGAGGGCATTTCGGTCCAGTGCACGATGTTGTTGGCCCGCTCGGCAAAACTGCGGACCGAGCGGAAATCCCATGGGAACACCGCAACGCCGGTCGGCGTATCGTTGCGTGTCTCGCGATAACCCGAGCCGGAGCGTGCATCCTCGAGATAGATGTTGCCGGCCGAGCCGCCCGAAGCGGTGAACCAGTAGACCGAGACATGCGCGAGGTAGCGGTCGCGATCGACATACTGCACCCCGTCCCCCTCAAAGCCGAAGAACAGCTCGGTGTTCCACGCCAGCTGACCGATCGGCGAATCGACGAGGCCGTAGCCGAGCGTGCCGGGGCGCTTGGACTGGATGTCCTGGTAGCCGTTGTATTTGAGGAAGCCGTCGAGATTGGCGAAGCCTTCCTTCTCGAACGAGGTAAGCTTCTCCATCTCGCCCGGCGCACCGGTCGGAAAGGCGAAGATCTGCTGCAGGTGGGTGCCGACCAACCCTTCCGGCGCGAGGATGCCGAGCTCCTTGCCGACGAGCGAACCGACATCGCCGCCCTGCGCGCCATAGCGGCTGTAGCCGAGCCGCTGCATCAGCGTGTCCCAGGTCCTGGCGACCTTCGCCGTGTCCCAGCCGGGCGCGGCCAGCGGCGTCGACCAGCCATAGCCGGGGAGCGAGGGGATGACGAGATCGAAAGCCAGCGCCGGATCGAGCCCATGGGCGCGCGGATCGCTCAGCGGCCCGATCACCTCGAAGAACTCGATGACGCTCGAGGGCCAGCCATGGGTGAGAATCAGCGGGAAGGCGTTGGGCTCCTTCGACCTGATGTGAAGGAAATGGATGGTCTGCCCGTCAATCTCGGTGAGGAACTGCGGATAGGCATTGAGCCTTGCCTCCCAGGCGCGCCAGTCGAACTGGTTCAGCCACTGGTCGGCCAGTTCCTTGATGAAGGCGACCGGCTGGCCGCGGCTCCAATCGGTGGTGGTGGCATGCGGCCAGCGCGCCATGGTCAGGCGTTCCTTCAGATCGGCGATCTCGTCGTCGGACACCTGAACCTTGAACGGGGTGATGGTCATTTCGTCTGCTCCGGTTGCATGGGAAACCAAGGCGCCGAGCGCCGGGACGACTGCCGCCGCAGCTGCGGCCTTCAACAAGCTCCTGCGATCCAGATCGGTCATTTTCGGCTCCTGTTTCGCGCCGAACCACCATGGCCCGGCGTCTGAGGAGACCTTGCGCCCATCCTGCTGACAGGGCGTGGCAGCAGCGTTATCTCGTTGTGACGAAACAAAAATCCCCGCACGTGGCGGGGATTTTCAAGGGTTGCCGGTGCAGACTTCAGCGCAGCTGCGCCGCGAGAAAATCGCCGGTCGCGGCGATCAGCGCGTCGACCGTTTCCGGCCCGGCTTCGATGTTGAAGACGTGGTCCATCTTGGCGGTCCAGAGCTGCTCCTCACCGGAATGTGCATCGATCAGCCGCTCGACGCCGCCGGCGCCGACCAGCGCATCGTTGCTGCCCTGGGCGACCAGCAGCGGTCCGCCATAGCCCGCGAGAGCCGCCGCCGGGTCCAGCGCCCTGAGCTCGGCGACCATCGGTCGGCCCAGGCTGATCGGCTGGTCCCAGGGCATCGTCACATCGAGCGGCGCGCCCTCCGGCGCCGCCGCCATCACCTCGGCGCCGAGAATGCCGGTGAAGGTTGCCATGGGATCGTTGACGCCGTTCCACAGCACCAGCGCGTCAGGCTGGCTCACCTCGGCCACTGCCGATGCCACCGGGCCGCCAAGGCTCCAGCCGAGAACGGCGAGGCGATCGCCATCGAGGCGGGGATCGGCCTTGAGAAACGCAATGGCGCCGATGCCGTCGGCAGCTTCCGAACTGACGGTCGCCTCGGCGAAGCTGCCGGCGCTCTCGCCCGAGCCGCGATAGTCGATCCTGAGGCTGGCAAGGCCGCGGTCGGCCCAGAGCCTCGCGGCGCGGGCATAGGGACCTTCCTCGGTCCCGGCGATCGGCCACTCGCCGCGATGCCCGAGAAAGCCGAACAGCATCAGCACCACCGGGGCGGGCTCCCCGGTCTCGGGCAAAGTGAGCGTTCCGACCACCGTCTGCCCATCGACCTCGAACCGCACCACCTCTTCACGCGGCGCGGCGGCAGCCGGCAGAACCGTACCAAGCAGGGCGGCGGCAAGCGCGACTGCCAGTGTCTGTTTCGTCTTCGTCATTTGAGCTTCCCTCAGTTCTGGCGGGGCCAGTCCCGCCGCTGAGGGAGGTTGTCGGCCAACCCTGCTGACAGGGTGCGGCAGGAGGCTGTGGCGCTTCGACCTGAACCTGAGCGTGGTGCCACCCCCACCCTTGATCCCTCCCCACAGGGGAGGGAAACGCTTGAACCGAGAACTTGCAGCTATCGCCTCCCGCCCCCTTGTGGGGAGGGAATGAGGGTGGGGGTTGCCACACGCACCGGGCTCCCGGACCTCAGCCCGGCTGGCTCGCCCAGTCCGGATGCTGCCGGGCCCATTCCTCGCGCCATTCCTTGGCCAGCTGCAGACGGCGGCGGCCGTAGCGCTGGTCGGTCTCGGACGCGGAGACGATCCGGTCGGTGCGGAAATTTCGGAAGGCTTCGCGCATGCAGCACCAGCCGGCGACGATCTGCTTGCCCTCGTAATAGGCGAGCTGCACCGGCCAGATGTCACGCTCGGAATGCCTGCCGCTCTCGTCGGCGTAGCCGATATGCAGCGCCTTCTCGTTGCGCATGGCGGCGCGCACCAGCCCGAGCACCGGGGTCGGCTCCTGCGGGCCGCGCATCAGCACCGGCCACAAGCCCGTATCCTTGATGCGGTCGCGCAGATCGTCCGGCGAGGCAGTGGCGATCTTGGCCAGGGCGTTCTTTGCGGCGCCGGCAAGGCCCGCATCGGGCTGCGACTGCACCCAGCGGCCGCCCAGCACCAGCGCCTCGAGTTCCTCTGGCGTGAACATCAGCGGCGGCAGGAAGAAGCCTGGCCTCAGCATGTAGCCCACCCCGGCCTCGCCATCGATCGGCGCGCCCAGCCCGATAAGCGTCTGCACGTCGCGATAGAGCGTGCGCACGGAGACGCCCTGCTCCTCAGCCAGCGCCGCCGCGGTGACCGGGCGACGGTGACGGCGCAGCGCGTCCATGACGGAAAACAGGCGTTCGGTCTTGTCCAAGCAATCATCTCCCAAGGGTCCTTGGTTCTAAATCGTTTCACCGTTTCAACGAAACGCCGAAACGCTCCAGGTCCTTCATTTGGTCGCGCTTTCGAACCGGAAAGGTCTGCAACCTTTCCTGAAAGCGCTCCGTCGAAACTCGGGCTGCTGCACCATGCGACGGCGCTGCTGCCAGAGCCTGTCAGGAGCAGCGATTGACATTTCGTAATATCCCGAAATATGTTGGTGCCAACGACAGGAGATCGCGATGGGCGGCAAACCGCACAGCCTCAACGGCATCGGCCATTTCGATATTGCCGGCCCGGATTTCGGGGCGTTGCAGAGCTTTTATTCCGGCGTGCTCGGCTGGCAGGTAACGCCGCGCGGCCCAGGCTACGGCATGGTCGCAACGCCGGAGGGCGGACCGGATGGCGCGCTGGTCGAGGCGGAGACCGCTTCGCTCACCCTCGGCATCGTTGTACCCGATCTCGGCAAGGCGCTCGAAGCCGCCGAAGCCAAGGGCGGCGCCATTGCCATGCCGGTGGTCGACAATGGATGGGTGAAGAAGGCGCAGGTGCGCGACCCCGCGGGGAACCTGCTCACCCTGATCCAGGGCTGACTGATATCGACAGTTTCGACCTCGACGAAGTGCTGCGCGCCCTGTCGCACTCCGACCGGCGCGCCTTCGTTGCTGCCTGCAAGGGCGAGGCGAAGGCGGCTGGCGAGCTCGCGGCGCTCTCCGCGCTCTCCCTCGCGACAGTCTCCGAACATCTCAAGGTGCTCCGGAAATCCGGCCTGCTGGTGCTGGAGAAGCGCGGCCGCTTCTGGTTCTACCGGACCGACGCGGCCGTGGTGCAGCGGGCGGCAAGAGAGGTGGCCGTGCTGACGGCCACCCCAGACGAAAAGCGCTAGCTGCGTCGCGCAATTTCCCGATGGAACGCCCGAATGTCGTCGGCCAGCACATCGGGCACTTCCAGCGCCGGAAAGTGTCCGCCCTGCCGCGCCTCGTTCCAGCGGATGAGGTTCTGCAGGTTCCTCTCACCCCAGGCGCGCGGCGCCGGCAGGTCGCAGTCGGCCGGCACCAGCACGCCCTGCGGCACGTCGTGCCGGGGCATCGGCGACATGATCTCGTGGTCGGCGAAGGCCTCCTTGTAGAGCCGCATCGAGGAGCCGATGGTCTGGGTGAACCAGTAGACCGAGAGCAGCGTCGCCAGCGTTTCGAACGGGAAGACACGTTCGATGTCGCCGCCCGTATCACCCCAGCGGTGGAACTTCTCGAGGATCCACGCGGCGAGCCCGGCGGGCGAATCGTTCAGCCCCATCGCCAGTGAAGTCGGCTTGGTGCCGTGCACCAGCGCGTAAGCGCCGTCGGTGAAGCCGGCATAGGCGACCTGCTGAAAATACCCAGCCTCCTCCGGCGTCGGGTCGTCCGGCTTCGGATAACCCGAGAAGACATTGCAGTAGTGGGCGCCGAGCAGCCTGTCGGGATGGTGCCGCACCAGGCCCAGCATCGCGCCGGTGCCGAGATCCGAGCCCGAGGTGAGAAAACGCCGGTAGCCAAGCCGGTCCATCAGCCCGGCCCAGAGCCCGGCCGTCCGGGTCATGTTCATGCCCTTGTGCCGGGCCCGGCCGGAAAAGCCGTAGCCGGGCAGCGAGGGAATGACCAAGTCGAACGACACACCGTCGGTCTCGGCGGTGAGCCGGTCGACCAATGGTAGCAGTTCGACGAAGTTGCTCGGCCAGCCATTGGTCAGCAGCAGCGGCACCGGGCTGGCGCCCTTGCCGCGCACGTGGACGAAATGCACCGTCTCGCCATCGACCGGCTCAGTGAACTGCGGAGTGCGATTGAGTCGCGCTTCGGCGGCGCGCCAGTCGAATTCAGTGCCCCAGTAAGCGACGAAGCGGCGAAGGAAGGCGACGCTGGTGCCGTAATCCCAGCCGGCATCCTCGACTTCATCGGGAAAGCGGGCGTGTAGCAGCCGGCTCCGGAGGTCAGCGATCTCTGCGTCGGCAATGGCGATGGTGAAAGGGGTCATGCAGTCGTCTCCACATTGGGTGCGCGGAGACGAATGCCCCAAGCCTGCTGCCACATGCTGTCAGCAGTGTCGGGGGTGAGCCCTGGCGGGAGGTGTTGCGCTGGAGGCGGGCAAGCGGCGATGATGGACCGAACTGGAGCGTCGCAGTGGATCAGATGGTTTTCTGGATGGCGGGCGCCGCTGGATTGGCGGTCGCCTATCTCCTGGGCGCAACGCCCACCGCTTACCTTGTCGGAAAGCTGCTCAAGGGCATCGATATCCGGCAGCACGGCTCGGGATCGACCGGCGCAACCAATGTCCTCCGCACGCTGGGAACATGGCCCGCCGTTGTGGTGCTCGCGCTGGATGTGCTGAAGGGCACGGCGGCAGTCGTCTTTGCCGGCTGGTTCACCCAATGGCTGTCATCGGTCGCGGCGCCTGTCGGGCCCGATCTCACCGGCCTCAAGCCCTGGGCCATCTGCCTTGCCGGCCTCGCCGCGTTGCTGGGGCACAGCCGATCGATCTGGCTCGGTTTCACCGGCGGCAAATCCGTGGCGGCGGGACTGGGCGTATTGCTGGCGCTGTCGTGGCCGGTCGGTCTCGGCGCGCTAGCGGTGTTCGGCGTGGCGCTGGCCGCGTCTCGAATGGTCTCGCTCAGCTCGGTACTGGCGTCCTCTGCCGCGATCATCCTGATCCTGATGTTGGAGCAGCCGCTACCCTATCGGCTGCTGGTGATCGCCGGCGGCCTCTATGTGATCGCGCGGCATCGCACCAACATCCAGCGGCTGCTGGCCGGCACCGAGCCACGACTGGGCCAGGCCAGCCCGATGCCGCGGGCGAAGCCGTAGGCTCAGGCCTTCGCCAGCGCCGCGCCCTTCGCGGCGAGGCCGGCGAACACCGTCCAGTTGCGCTGCGTCATGCGGGCGCCGAGGCGCTTCTCGATGTTGAGTTTGGTTGTGCTGATGCCCTTGGGATAAGCGACGATCAGCTGTGCCCCGACCATCGCCACGAGCTCCGGCCCGTCCCAACCCTCAAGCGGCGTCCAGTCGGGCGCCTTGTGGAACGAGCAGACGCCGAGTTCGTGCGGACGCTCGGCCGCCACCTCGGGGAACGGGTTGGCCGTGACCACCGCCGCCATATCCCTGGGCTTGACGACGAACACCTCGTTGGCCGGACCGAGACCGAAACCATCGACCGCGCCCTGGACGAGCTTCCGCACCGCGGCCAGTGTCTGGCTGGAACGGAGGATGATGTTGCCGGTATTACCGACGGTCGAGACATCGTCGAGCCCGGCGGCGGCGCAGGCATCGCGCAGAGCCGCCATCTTCATCCTGGCGTGCGTCACCGGACCGATCGCGCGGATCAGGGCGACGTAGGCCGGCATCAGGCGATCTCGATATCGACGCGGTGGCTGTAGTCGCGGTCGGGCCCGTAGATGGTCGAGGGAAAATGCGGGTGGTTGACCGCGTCGGGCAGGTCCTGGTCTTCGAGGCAGAAGCCGCAATGGTTGCCATAGTGCTTGCCTTCGGCGGAGACGTCGGTGGTCACCGAGTTGTAGACCTGCAGCCCCGGCCGGTCGGTATAGAGCTTCAGGGTCAGCAGCTTGTCCGGTCCGGTCACCACCGCCACCGGATCCTCGAAGCGGCGGTCGGTGTTGAGCACCACGTTGCCGTCATAGTCGACCGGCTTGCCGGCGGGGTCGCGCATGGTGCGACCCTGACGGAAATCCCAGATGGTGCCGTCGACTGGCAGGATGGCGCCGGTCGGGATCAGCGGGCCGCCGAGCTCGGTATAGGCGGCAGCGTCGATCTTGTAGCTGTGGTCGAGCACGTCCGAACCGGTGCCGAGGTTGAAATACTGGTGCTGCACCACGTTGATCGGAGTGCGGCGGTCGGCCTTGGCGGCGATATCGAGCCGCAGCCGGTTGCCGGTAAGCGTATAGGTCGCGGTGAATTTCACGTTGCCGGGAAAGCCCATCGCACCGTCGGGCGAATCGAGGGTGAAGCGCACGGCGTTGTTGGCGCTGTCCGCCTCGCCATTCCACACCAGCCGGCCGATGCCTTCCGGTCCGCCATGCAGGGTGTGGCCGACAAAGTTGGTCTTCAACTGGTAGGTCTTGCCGTCGAGGGTGAACTTCGCATCCTTGATGCGGTTGGCGACACGGCCGGCGAGCGAACCGAAATACGGCGAATGGGCGGGGTAGCTGTCGAATTTGTCATAGCCGAGCACTACCGAGCGAAGGCCGCCGGCCACCGGCACGCGCCAGTCCCGCACCAGGACGCCCCACGAAATGATGTCGACTTCGACGCCGGTGTCGCTCCGAAGCTTGAACTGCTCGACCGGCTTGCCATCGAAGCTGCCGAACTCTTCCACCGCGACGCTCATTGCCGTTATCTCCTCTTTCGTGCGACGGGTTGATATCCGCAATCGGCAAGAAGCGGAAGCCGGAGAGGGGGAGGAGATGGACGAAGTGAAGCGCCGGGCCACCGTGCACGACGTGGCGCGCGAAGCGGGCGTGTCGCTGGCGACGGTCGATCGCGTGCTCAATGGCCGCCCCGGGGTGCGCACCGAAACCGCCGACAAGGTGGCCGAGGCGATCAAGGCGCTCGACTTCCGTCGCGACCTTTCGGCCTCGCTGCTGGCCCGCGCCCGCGACCTCGGCGTCACGTTCCTCATTCCCGATGGGCGCAACGAATTCATGCTCCGGCTGGTCGACGCCATCGCCCGGCGCGCCCGTACCACCAAGGGCGAGCGCATCTCGATCACCACCAAACTGGTGCACGCGTTCGACGCCGCGGCGCTGGCCAGTGCGCTTGGTGGACTCGACCCCAAGACCTGCGACTGCGCGGTCGTGGTCGCCACCGAGGACGACAAGGTGCGCCGCGCCATCGACCAGGCGTCGCGCCGCGGCATCGCCGTGGTGACGCTGGTCTCCGACCTGCCCGGCTCGGCCCGGCGGCATTTCGTCGGCATCGACAACAACGCGGCCGGTCGCACCGCAGCGTCGCTGCTCGGCCGATTCGCCGGACCAGGGGCCATCGGGCTGATCGCGGGTTCATTGAGCCTTGCCGACCACCACCAGCGCCGCGAAGGCTTCGAGGCCGTGCTTGGCGCCGAGTTCTCCGGCCATCGCATCGTCGGCCCGCTCGAGGGTTTTGACGACGACGCAAAGACCGAGGCAGCGGCGATCGAGCTGCTGAAGCAGCCGCTCGCCGGCATCTACAATATGGGCGGCGGTTATGCCGGCCTGCTGCGTGCGCTCGAGCGCACCGGCAAGACCGGCAAGGTCCGCGTGGTGGCGCACGAACTGACCGAGGCCACCCGCGCCGGGCTCGCCAGCGGCGCCATCGACGTGGTGATCGACCAGAACCCGGATGGCGAAATCGCCGCGGCGCTCGCCGTGGCCCGCGCCCTGGCGCTGGGGCAGGACGTAGAGCGCCGGCCGGCCCCCATTGAAATCGGTCTCTATCTGCGCGACAATCTCCCCAGAGGGTAATCCATCACAACGACGCCCCGGGAGGACTACGGCATGTTTTGTCTGCGCGGTCTTGAGGTACGTGCCTCATGACCTATCTCGGCATCGATATCGGCACGTCCGGCGTCAAGGCGCTGCTCATCGACCGGGCTGGACAGGCGCTCGGCGAGGCCACGGCCAAGGCGGTCGAGCCCACCCGGCCGCACCCCGGTTGGTCCGAACAGAACCCGGCCGACTGGTGGCACGCCACGCTCGAAGCGATCGACAAGCTGTCGAAGGCGCATCCGGGGGAGATGGCCAAGGTCCGCGGCATCGGCCTCAGCGGCCATATGCATGGCGCGACGCTGCTCGACAGAAACGACCAGGTGCTCCGCCCCTGCATCCTGTGGAACGACGGCCGTTCGGCCGCCGAATGCGCCGAGATGGAAGCGGCGCTGCCGGCCTTGCGCGACATCGCCGGCAACATCGCGATGCCCGGCTTCACTGCGCCTAAGATCGCCTGGGTCAGGAAGCACGAGCCGGAGATCTATGCGAAGATCGCCAAGGTGCTGCTGCCCAAGGCCTATATCCGGCTGCTCTTGACCGGCGAGCATATCGAAGAGATGTCGGACGCCTCGGGCACGCTGTGGCTCGATGTGGGCAAACGCGACTGGTCGGACGAGCTCCTGGCGCTAACCGGCTTAACCCGCTCGCACATGCCGCGACTGGTCGAAGGGTCCGCCCCCTCCGCCACGCTCAAGCGCGAGTTCGCCAGCCGCTGGGGGATGTCGGGCGAGGTGGTGGTAGCCGGCGGCGCCGGCGACAATGCCGCGGCGGCCTGCGGTATCGGCGCCATCCAGCCGGGCGAAGGTTTCGTCTCGCTCGGCACGTCCGGCGTGCTGTTCGTCTCGAATGACCGCTTCCGCCCCAACACGAAGGGCGCGGTGCACGCTTTCTGCCACGCCATCCCCGACACCTGGCACCAGATGGGGGTGATCCTCTCGGCCACCGACAGCCTCAACTGGCTGGCGAAAATCACCGGGCAGGATCCGGCGAAGCTCGCCGGCGCGGCCGAGGCCGGGTTCAAGGGACCGGGCGAGGAGATCTTCCTGCCTTACCTGTCGGGCGAACGGACGCCGCACAACAATGCTGCCGCGCGCGGCAGCTTTACCGGCCTCAGCCATTCCACCGATCCGGCACTGCTCGCCCAGGCCGTGATGGAAGGCGTCGCCTTCGCCTTCCGCGATTGCCAGCGCGTGCTCAAGGACGCCGGCACCCAGATGGGCCGGCTGCTCGCTGTCGGCGGCGGTTCGAAATCCGAGCTCTGGCTCAAGCTGATCGCCACCAATCTCGATACCGAGATCGCGCTGCCCGAGGACGGCGATTTCGGCGGCGCGCTGGGCGTCGCCCGGCTCGGGCTCTGCGCCGCTGAAGGCGCCGACCCCACGGAGATCATGACCATGCCGGCGATCAAGCGGGTGATCAAACCCGACGCCGGCTTGAAGACTGCCTATGCCGATCAATATGCGCGCTACCGCGCGCTCTACCCCGCCATCGAGGAGGCCCGTAAGTGACTGATTTCTTTAAGGGACTGAAGCCCGTAAAGTTCGAAGGACCCACATCCGCAAACCCGCTCGCCTACCGGTTCTACAACAAGGACGAACTGGTGATGGGCAAGCGGATGGAAGATCACATCCGGCCGGCCATCGCCTACTGGCACACCTTCGCCTGGGAAGGCGGCGACCCATTCGGCGGCCGCACCTTCGACCGTCCGTGGTATGACAAGGGCCTCGAGGGCGCCAAGATCAAGGCCGACGTTGCCTTCGAGCTGTTCGACCTGCTCGATGCACCGTTCTTCTGCTTTCACGACGCGGACGTCGCCCCCGAGGGTGCGACGCTCAAGGAGAGCAACAAGAACCTCAGGACCATCACCGACATCTTCGCCAAGAAGATGCAGAGCTCGCGCACAAAACTGCTCTGGGGCACGGCGAACCTGTTCTCGAACCGCCGCTACATGGCAGGCGCCGCCACCAATCCCGACCCCTATGTCTTCGCCTATGCCGCCGGGCAGGTGAAAGAGATGCTCGAGATCACCCATGAACTGGGCGGCTCCAACTATGTGCTGTGGGGCGGTCGCGAGGGCTACGAGACGCTGCTCAACACCCGCATCAAGCAGGAGCAGGACCAGGCGGCGCGCTTCCTGTCGCTGGTGATCGACCACGCCAAAAAGATCGGCTTCAAAGGGCAGCTGCTGATCGAGCCCAAACCGCAGGAGCCGACCAAGCACCAGTACGACTACGACGTCGCGACGGTCTACGGGTTCTTGAAGACCTACGGCCTCGAAAAGGAGGTCAAGGTCAACATCGAAGTCGGCCACGCCTTCCTCGCCGGCCACAGCTTCGAGCATGAGCTGGCGGTTGCCGGCGGGCTCGGCATCCTCGGCTCGGTCGATGCCAACCGCAACGACCTGCAGTCGGGCTGGGACACCGACCAGTTCCCCAACAACCCCGGCGAGATGGCGCTCGCCTTCTACCAGATCCTCAAGGCCGGCGGCCTGGGCAAGGGCGGCTTCAACTTCGACGCCAAGGTGCGGCGCCAGTCGATCGAACCAGTCGATCTGCTGTATGGCCATGTCGGTGGCCTCGACGTGCTGGCCCGCGGCCTCAAGGCGGCCGCCGCGATGATCGAGGACGGCACCTTCGACAAGGCACAGGATGCGCGCTACGCCGGCTGGAACGAGAAGGGCGCCGCCGCGATGTTGAAAGGCGAGCGCACGCTCGCTGAGATCGCCCAGTGGGTGGAAGCCGACAACATCAACCCCGAGCCGCGCTCCGGCCAGCAGGAATATCTCGAGAACCTGGTCAACCGGTTCGTCTAGCACCGTCCCTGCGGCTCTATTGCCCTCTCCCACCCACCGGCCTGCCTTCTCCCACTAGCGTTGCGCTCTGGCGCACGCCAACCGCTAATGAGGGAGAAGGTGGCGCGAAGCGCCGGATGAGGGGTGACGCATCGCATCGCGATGCGCGTTCCGAGCGGTAGCGAGGAGCGACGTCCTTCCATCCTTCCCCTCACCCGCCCGCTTCGCGGGCACCCTCTCCCTCAAGGGGAGAGGGAAGATACCGAGCAAGAACGCATGCCCACCATCCGCAATCCCATCCTCCCCGGCTTCAATCCCGATCCATCGATCCTCCGGGTCGGCGACGACTATTACATCGCCACCTCCACCTTCGAGTGGTACCCGGGCGTGCAGATCCATCACTCGAAGGATCTCGCCAACTGGGAGCTGGTGACCCGGCCACTGACCCGCAAATCGCAGCTCGACATGCGCGGCGATCCGGATTCGTGCGGGGTGTGGGCGCCCTGCCTGTCGCATGACGGCGAGCAGTTCTTCCTCATCTACACCGACGTGAAGCGCAAGGACGGCTCGTTCAAGGACGCGCATAACTACCTCGTCACCGCGCCCACGATCGAGGGCCCGTGGTCCGACCCGGTCTACATGAACTCGTCTGGGTTCGACCCGTCGCTGTTCCATGACGACGACGGCAAAAAATGGTTCGTCAACATGCTATGGGACCATAGGACCCGGCCGCTGCTGTTCGCCGGCATCGCGCTGCAGGAATATGACCATGGGCAGAAAAAGCTCGTCGGGCCGATCAAGAATATCTACCAGGGCACCGACCTGAAGCTGGTCGAAGGCCCGCATCTGTACAAGCGCAACGGCAAGGACGGACGGCCCTGGTATTACCTGCTGACCGCCGAGGGCGGCACCGGCTACGAGCACGCCGTCACCTTTGCCCGTTCGCGTAATATCGACGGGCCGTACGAGACCCACCCGATCAAGCACATCCTCACCGCCAAGGATGCGCCGCTCAACGCCGTGCAGCGAGCCGGCCATGGCGACATTGTCGAGACGCCTGACGGCAAGACCTTCCTCGTCCACCTGATGGGTCGTCCGACCACCCAGAAACGCCGCTGCGTGCTCGGCCGCGAAACCGGCATCCAGGAAGCCTATTGGGGCGCCGACGACTGGTTGTGGGTGAAGAACGGCCCGGTGCCCTCGCTGGAAGTCGAGATCCCCGGCACCCGCGACGGCGCGGGTTACTGGGCCGAGCAGCGCTACCGCTTCGATACGCTGCACCCCGATTTCCAATGGCTCCGCACGCCTGAGACCGAGCGCATCTTCGCGGTCGGCGACAACCAGCTGACCTTGTTCGGTCGCGAGTCGATCGGCAGCTGGTTCGAGCAGGCGCTGGTCGCCCGCCGGCAGACGCATTTCTCCTACGATGCCGAAGTGACGCTCGACTTCTCGCCGGTCGACGAGCGCCAGTTCGCGGGCATAACGGGTTATTACGGCCGCTACAATTTCCACTACCTCACCGTCACCGCGCATTCGGACGGCAAGCGCGAGCTGCTGATCATGAGCTCGCTCGCCAGCCACCCCGACGGCAAGCTCAGCTATCCCGCCGCTCCCGTAGCGCTGCCGCAGGAAGGGCCGGTGCGTTTGAAGATCGAGATCCGTGGCCCTAAACTGCAGTTCTTCTACGCCGCGGGCGATGCCAGGGCGGCCGGCAACTGGCAGCCGGTCGGCGGCACGCTCGACGCCTCGATCCTCTCGGACGAATGCGGCGGCCATGCCGAGCATGGCAGCTTTACCGGCGCCTTTGTCGGCATGGCGGCGTCGGATCTGAACGGCACCGCGAAGCCGGCGATGTTTTCGGACTTCGTCTATCGGCCGGTGCGCGATCCGAGCGATCGGTATTGATGGGCCGGTGAGGGAAGAATACCCCCCACCCTGTCCCTCCCCCGCAAGGGGGGAGGAGACCAAAACACTAACGGCAGTGGGAGCGTCTCCCTCCCCCTTGCGGGGAGGGGACAGGGGTGGGGGTCCTCTTCCCGCACCAGCGGTTGGGGAAGCGCTCCCCGACTCAGTTGCCCCCTCACCCCAAACCCCCTAACGTCCCGGCCTCCCTGTCTTTGCTGCCGAGCCGATGGACCAAGCGCCCTATTCTGCCCCCAATGCCCTAGAAAGCGCGCCCATCACGCCGATGATGTCGCAGTTCCTCGAGATCAAGGCGGTCAATCCGGGGTACCTGCTGTTCTACCGGATGGGGGATTTCTACGAGATGTTCTTCGAGGACGCCGAGATCGCCTCGCAGGCGCTCGGCATCGTCCTCACCAAGCGCGGCAAGCACCAGGGGGCGGACATCCCGATGTGCGGCGTGCCGATCCACGCCGCGCAGGATTACCTCAAGAAGCTCATTGGCCTCGGTCACCGCGTCGCCATCTGCGAGCAGGTGGAAGATCCGGCGGAAGCCAAGAAGCGCGGTTCGAAGTCGCCGGTGAAGCGCGACGTGGTGCGCCTCGTCACCCGCGGCACGATCACCGAGGACGATCTGCTGCCGACCCGCGGCTCGGCCTATCTGGCGGCGCTCAGCATGGTGCGGCACGGCGAGACCGATTTTGCCCTCGCCTGGGCGGACGTCTCGACCGGCGAGACCGCGGTGCTCGATGTTTCGGCGCTGGCGCTCGGTGACGAGCTGGCCCGCATCGCGCCGGCCGAACTGCTGCTCACCGACGCCACTCGCGCCACCCTCACTGAGTCGAAGATTCCGCTGCCCGATGCAGCGCTGGTCAACCTCGATACGGTCCAGTTCGACAGCGAACTGGCGGGCAAGCGGATCGCCGCCGCCTTCCCTGGCGGCGAGGTCGACCCCACCGCCTATTCCCGCGCCGGCCGAGCCGCGTTGGGCGCGCTGCTCGATTATGTCCGGGACAGCCAGAAGGGCGTACCGGTGGCGCTCCGCCCACCGGCTGCCGAGCGGCTGTCCGCCCATATGGCCATCGATGCGGCGACCCGCGTGTCGCTCGAACTCCTGGAGACGCAGCGCGGCCAGGAGAAGGGCTCGCTCCGCCACGAGATCGACCTGGCGGTGACCCCGCCCGGCTCGCGCCTGCTCGCCCGCCGGCTGGCGGCGCCGCTGTGCGATGCCAACCAGATCAATGCCCGGCTCGATGCGGTCGAGTGCCTCGTCGCCGATGGCCTCCTGACCCAGCGGCTGCGCAGTGATCTCAAGTCGGTGCCCGATCTCACCCGGGCGCTGACCCGGCTGGCGCTGGGCCGCGGCGGCCCGCGTGACCTCCGCGCCACCGGCGGCGCCATTGCCGCCGCGATCGCGCTGGCCGAGCGGCTCGCCACGCTCGATCGGCCGCCGGCCGAGCTAAAGGCCATCGCTGCCCGCCTCGCCGATGCGCCGGCGGCACTCGCCGCCGAACTGGCCGCCGCCATCGATGACGAGCCGCCGTTGCTGGCCCGCGACGGCGGCTTCGTCCAGCGCGGTTACGATGCGCCGCTCGATGCCGAGCGGGCGCTGGCGTCCGAGACCCGCGCCGTGGTGGCGGCGCTGCAGGCGCGGCTGATCGAGGAGACCGACGTCAAGTCGCTGAAGATCCGCCATAACGGCGTGCTCGGCTATTTCGTCGAGGTCCCGGCCGGGCATGGCGGCAAGCTCCTCGAGACTCCGCACCGCGAAACCTTCATCCACCGCCAGACCATGGCCAACGCCATGCGCTTCACCACGGCGGAACTGGCCGAGCTCGAGGGCCGCATCGCCAAGGCGCATGACGCTTCGCTCGCCATCGAAGCGACTATCTTCACCCGCCTCGCCGACGCCGTCGCCGCCGAGAACACCCGGCTCCGGGCCATCGCCGATGCGCTGGCCGAACTCGACGTCGCCGCCGCTTTGGCGCAGCTGGCGATGACCCGCAATTTCTGCCGCCCCACCATCGATGACAGCCTCGCCTTCTACATCGAGGGCGGCCGGCATCCAGTGGTCGAAAGCAATGTGCGGGCGCAGCACGAGGTGTTCGTCGAGAATGGCTGCGATCTGACCGGCGGGGCGCTGTGGCTGGTCACCGGCCCGAACATGGGCGGTAAATCCACCTTTCTGCGCCAGAACGCGCTGATCGCCATCCTCGCGCAGATGGGTAGCTATGTGCCGGCGTCGGCGGCACATATCGGGGTGGTCGACCGGGTGTTCTCGCGCGTCGGCGCCTCCGACGATATCGGCGGTGGCCGCTCGACCTTCATGGTCGAGATGGTCGAGACTGCTGCCATCCTCAACCGCGCCACGCAGCGCTCGCTGGTCATCCTCGACGAGATCGGGCGCGGCACCGCCACCTTCGATGGCCTCTCCATCGCCTGGGCGGCCGTCGAGGCGCTGCACGATCAGACCGGCTGCCGCGCCCTGTTCGCGACGCACTTCCATGAGATGACGGCGCTTTCGAAGACCCTCTCGCGCGTCTCCAACCACACCATGAAGGTGCGCGAGTGGGAGGGGGAAGTGGTGTTTCTGCACGAAGTGGCCGATGGCGCTGCCGATCGCAGCTACGGCATCCAGGTGGCCAAGCTCGCCGGCCTGCCCGAATCCGTCCTCGCACGCGCCCGCCAGGTGCTGGGCGTGCTCGAACAGCGCTCTTCCGGCGGAAAAGCCGTCGTGCTAGACGATCTGCCGCTCTTTGCGCATCAACCGCCCACCCCGAAGGCGGCCGTTAATCCCATCCATGACATGCTCGATCAGGTGCGCCCCGACGACCTTACGCCCCGCGCGGCCATCGACCTGATCTACGAGCTTAAGAAAATCCGCGATGCAGCTCGCCGAAATTGACGCCCGACCGCGAAAACCGGCCTTCCAGTTGACTTCGGCCGAGACCATTCTCGGCGACATAAGACGCCTTGTTGGCGAAGAGGACCCCAAGTCCGCCGCCAGCCGCAGCACCGTGCTCCAGCATGTCCGCTCGGTGCTCGCAGATGCCCGCACCGGCGCCGAGGCCGAGCTGATGGCGACCGGCAAGGGCACGCGCTGCGCGATGAATCTGAGCGCCGCCGAAGACGAGATCATCCGGGCGGTGCACCACTTCGCGGTGCGCGACGTCTACCCGGTCGACAACCCCTCCGGCGCCGAGATGATCTCGATCGCTGCGGTCGGCGGCTATGGCCGCGGCACGCTGGCGCCCGGCTCCGACATCGATCTGCTGTTCATCCTGCCCTACAAGCAGACGCCCTGGGGCGAGCAGATCACCGAATATATCCTCTACATGCTGTGGGATCTCGGCCAGAAGGTCGGCCATGCCGTGCGCTCGGTCGACGACTGTATCCGCATGGCCCGCTCCGACATGACGGTGCGCACGGCGACGCTGGAAGCGCGCTATCTGACCGGCGACCGCAAGCTGTTCGACGAGTTGGTGCGCCGGTTCGAAACCGAGATCATGCCCAAGACCGGCCCCGAGTTCATCGCCGCCAAGATGGCCGAACGCGACGAACGGCACCGGCAGATGGGCAATACCCGCTACGTGGTCGAGCCCAATATCAAGGACGGCAAGGGGGGCCTGCGCGACCTCCACGCGCTGTTCTGGATCGGCAAGTATTTCTACCGGGTCAAATCCAGCGCCGAGCTGGTGGGCAAGGGCGTATTGAGCGCCGAGGAATACCGGCTGTTCCAGCGCGCCGAGGATTTTCTCTGGGCGATCCGCTGTAACCTGCACTTCCTCACCGGCCGGGCCGACGAGAAGCTGACCTTCGACGTGCAGCCCGACCTCGCCCAGCGCCTCGGCTACAATGACCGCGCCGGCATGCTCGGGGTCGAGCGCTTCATGAAGCGCTATTTCCTCGTCGCCAAGGATGTGGGCGACCTGACCCGCATCTTCTGCACTTCGCTGGAGTTCGACCACGCCAAGCCGCTCGACATGGTCGGGCGGGTACTGGCGCCGTTCAAGCGCGGCAAGGTGCCGATCAAGGGCGAGACGGATTTCGTCATCGAAGGCGGTCGCCTGAATGTTGCCGGGCCCGAGGTATTCCAGAAGGACCCGCGCAACCTGATCAAGGGCTTCATGCTGGCGGGGCGGCACGATGCGCATCTCCACCCCGACGCCATCAAGCTGATCCGCCGCTCGTTCAAGCTGATCGGCCATGAGCTGAGGAACGACAAGCAGGCCAATGCCTGGTTCCTCGAGATTCTGACGGCGCCGACCTATGTCGAGCGCATCCTGCGCCAGATGAACGAAGCCGGTGTGCTTGGCCGCTTCGTGCCGGAATTCGGCAAGATCGTCGCGCTGATGCAGTTCAACATGTACCACCACTACACGGTGGACGAGCACCTGATCCGCGCCGTCGGCGTGATGGCCGACATCGCCAATGGGGGCCTGCGTGAACAGCTGCCGCTGACGCATGAGCTGTTGCCGCATCTCAACGATACGCGGCTGCTCTACGTGGCGCTGTTCCTCCACGATATCGCCAAGGGCCGGCCGGAGGATCACTCGATTGCCGGGGCGCGCGTCGCCCGGCGCTTCTGTCCGCGCCTCGGGCTCGACCCGGCCGAGACCGACACCGTCTCCTGGCTGGTCGAACATCACCTCTTGATGAGCGAGATCGCCCAGAGCCGCGATATCCAGGACCCGGAAACCGCCCGCTCCTTCGCCGACGCGGTGCAGTCGCCGCAACGGCTGGCGCTGCTGATGATCCTTACTGCCTGCGACATCCGCGCGGTCGGCCCCGGGGTATGGACCGGCTGGAAAGGTTCGCTCTTGCGCGCCCTCTACTACGCGACCGAGCCGCTGCTCTCGGGCGGCCACAGCCAGGTCACCCAGCGCGATCGCATCGAGGCGGCGAAGACCGTATTGCGCGGCGCGCTCGCCGCCTGGCCGGCGCCGGAAGTCGATACCTATCTCGGCCGCCACTACGACCATTACTGGCTGCGCGCCGAACCCGAACTGCAGGTCGAGCATGCCCGGATGATCCGTGCCGCCGACCAGGCCGGCCAGATGTTCGCCGGCTCGATCCGGGTCAAATCCTTCGAGTCGATCACCGAGGTCAGTTTCTACACCCCGGACCATCCGCGGCTGCTGTCGCTGATCGCCGGCGCTTGCACCATGGCCGACGCCTCGATCATCGGGGCGCAGATCTTCGGCACCCGCGATGGCCGCGCCGTCGACACCTTCCGGCTGCGCCGCTCCTTCACCTCGGACGAGGACGAAAAGGTCCGCGCCACCCGCATCATCGATACGGTGAAGCAGCTGCTGCAGGGCAAGCGCCAGGTGCTGATCGACCTCGGCAAGGAAAGCCGCCACAACAAGCGGCTGAAACCCTTTACGCTGCCGGCGCAAGTGGCGGTGTCGAACACCATCTCGGAGAAGTTCACCGTCATCGAGGTGATGGGCCTCGACCGCACCGGCCTCTTGCACCAGCTGACCCGCCAGATCTCCGACCTCAACCTCACCATTGGCTCGGCCCATATCGGCACCTATGGCGAGAAAGCCGTCGACGTCTTCTACGTCACCGACCTCACCGGCCATAAGATCGAGTCGAAATCCCGCCAGAAGAAGATCCACGACGCATTGCTGGCGGTGTTCCAGGGCGTGGACGAGAAGGCGGCCAAGGTGGCGAATGGGTAGTGCTGCCCCGGTCTCTCGGCTCCTTGGCCTTCTCCCCTTGCGGGAGAAGGTGCCCGAAGGGCGGATGAGGGGTCTGTTTCAGTGCACTCGTCGCTCGTCGCTTTGCTCCGATCGTGCAGCCTTCGGCCGCATACCCCTCATCCGGCCTGTCGGCCACCTTCTCCCGCAAGGGGAGAAGGCGCAGGAGCCGCCGATTCGGCGCGAGCATCGTTGAGCCTCTACCGCAACTTCCTCTCCGTCGGCGGGCTGACCCTCGTTTCGCGCATTTTCGGTTTTGCCCGCGATGCGCTGATGGCGGCGGTGCTCGGCATCTCGCCGGTGTCGGACGCCTTCAATGCGGCGTTCCGTTTCCCCAACCTGTTCCGCCGGCTGTTCGCCGAGGGGGCGTTCAACACCGCCTTCGTGCCGATGTTCTCGACCGCCCTCGAGACCGAGGGCAATGAGGGGGCGAAGGAACTGGCCGGCCGGATCATGAGCTGGCTGGTGGCGGCGATCCTCATCGTCACCATCCTGGTCGAGATCTTTACGCCGCAGATCATGGTGCTGTTCGTCCCCGGCTTTGTCGGCGACCCGGAGAAGTTCGATCTCACGGTGTTCCTCACCCGGATCATGTTCCCCTATCTCGCCTGCATGTCGCTGATGGCGGCCTATGCGGCGATCCTCAACAGCCTCGGGCGGTTCTTTGCCGCCGCGTTCGCGCCGATCGTGCTCAACATCGTCAATATCGGGGCGCTGATCCCGCTGGCGATCCTGACGCTCGAGGCGCCGGACACGGCGTTCTGGGTGGCGATCGCCACCATGCTTGGCGGCATCGCCCAGCTGGCGCTGGTCTACGGGGCGATCCGCCGCGCCGGGTTCGTCCCAAGATTGCGTTGGCCGCGCTTCGATACCGAGGTCCGGCGCTTCTGGATCCTCGCCGTGCCGGCGATCATCGCGGGCGGCATCACCCAGATCAACATCTTCGTCGGCACCATCATCGCTTCGGGCGCCGACGAGGTGATGTCGATCATCTACAATGCCGACCGGCTGTACCAGCTGCCGCTCG
Source organism: Devosia sp. GW821-FHT12F11 (assembly GCF_058806655.1). Lineage (NCBI taxonomy): Bacteria > Pseudomonadati > Pseudomonadota > Alphaproteobacteria > Hyphomicrobiales > Devosiaceae > Devosia > Devosia sp. GW821-FHT12F11. The sequence continues at coordinate 490,499 of NZ_JBXAPX010000001.1, read as the reverse complement.
GCATTATCGGCATCGCCATCGGCACGGTGCTGCTGCCTGAGCTCAGCCGCCACCTGAGCGCCGGGCGCGACCTCGAGGCGCGGCAGAGCCAGAGCCAGTCGCTGTTCCTCTCCATGCTGCTGTCGATGCCGGCGGCGGGGGCGCTGATCGCGCTGGCGCTGCCGGTGGTGCGGGTGCTGTTCGAGCGTGGCGCCTTCGGGCCGACCGACAGCGTCAACGTCTCGCATGCGCTCATCGCCTTCGCGGTGGGCCTCCCCGCCTTCGTCTTGATCCGCGTGCTGCAGCCGGGGTTCTTCTCGCGCAAGGACACCAAGACGCCGACCTGGTTCGCCTTCGTCTCGCTGATCATCAATATTGTCTTGTCGCTGGCGCTGTTCCCGACGCTGAAGCATGTCGGCATCGCGCTCGCCACTTCGATCGCCGCCTGGGCGAACGTCGTTTTGCTGGCCATCTTCCTTGCCCGCCGCGGCCATTTCACCATCAGCGGGGCGGAGTGGCGGCAGGAGGGGATGATTCTGCTGCTGACGCTGGTGATGTCCGGCGCGCTCTACGGCCTCGTGCTGCTGCTCGGGCCGGTGTTCGACCCAGGGTACTTCTTCCCGGCGCAGGGGCTGGCGCTGCTGGCGCTCTGCGTGTTCGGCGCGGGGCTCTATTTCGCGCTGGCGCACCTCACCGGGGTGCAACGGCTGGGTGGGCTGCTGCGGCGGTTGCGGCGGCGGCGCAGTTAGTCCGGTGGCTGTGGCCCCCCACCCTGGAGACGCGGACTGAGATGTTGGTGTGAGCGTCACCCCCCTTGCAGGGAGGGGACAGGGGTGGGGTCAGCCCGCACCGGACAACGAGTGACTTACTCGTACACCACCACCATCAGCGCCCGCGCCGGCAGCTTGCCGTCATTGGCGATCTCGTGCTCGACATCGGCGCGGTAGCGGGCGGTCTCGCCGGCGCCCAGCAGCTGTTCGCCCAAAGCCGTCTTCACCCGCAGCCCGTCAGTCTGCGCCGTCAGGTGCTCGAAGGTGCCGGCGGCGTGCGGGGCACTGTGGAGCCGGCTGCCCGGGGCGATCTCGACCTCGTACCACTCGACCCTGCCAGCCATCGCGGTCGGGCTCAGGATGCGCAGCCGCCAATGCCCTTCGGGGCTGTTGATCTCCGGCGTCAGCGGCACCGTCACTACGTCGACCGGGGCGGCGCGCCGATGCGCCACGCCGCCGGCGATCAGGTCGGCAAGGTCGATCTTCAGCGCCTGGGTCAACCCCCAGAGCACCGCGAAGGTCGGGTTCGATTCGCCGCGTTCGATCTGGCTCAGCATCGAGCGTGACACGCCCGAGAGCGCTGCCAGCCGCTCCAGCGTCAGGTGCCGGGCCTTGCGTTCGCGCTGGATGATCGGGCCGATATCGGGGGCTTCAGTGCTTGCCATGCTGCCTTTGTCCATGGAGCGTGATCAGGAAAGTTGCAGACTTTTCCGGTTCGAGAGCGCGCCCACTTTGCTCGAGCACAATAGCCGTGCCAAGCGGAAATTCCGCGATCACTTGACTATCTGTCCGTTATAGCGGAATTTCCTCCATATCGGAGGAATGACATGCAGACCGGATATCTCGATCACCTCAGGACCGTGCTTGCCGACATCGAGGCGCAGGGCCTGATGAAGCGCGAGCGGCTGATCACCTCGCCGCAGGGCAGCCAGGTGACCGTTGCAGGGGCCAGCGGGCCGAGGCAGATGGTCAACCTCTGCGCCAACAATTATCTCGGCCTCGCCGACCACCCTGATATCGCCGACGCTGCCGCCGCGGCGCTCGAGCAGTATGGCTTCGGCATGGCCTCGGTCCGCTTCATCTGCGGCACGCTCGACCTGCACCGCGAGCTGGAGACCGCCATAGCGCGTTATCTTGGTAAGGACGATGCGATCCTGTTTGCCGCCTGCTTCGACGCCAATGGCGCGCTGTTCGAGACGCTGCTGACCGAAGACGACGCGATCATCTCCGACAGCCTCAACCACGCCTCGATCATCGACGGGGTGCGGCTTAGCAAAGCCAGGCGCTACCGCTTCCAGACCTCGGACATGGACGATCTCGAGACCCAGCTGAAGCAGGCGGTCGCCGACAATGCCCGCTTCCGGCTGATCGTCACCGACGGCGTGTTCTCGATGGATGGCTATATCGCCAAACTGCCGGAGATCCGCGCGCTGGCGGACAAGTATGGCGCCATAATTGCCGTCGACGACTGCCATGCCACCGGCCATCTGGGCCCCCAGGGGCGTGGCACCGGCGCGCTGACCGGCGCCGAACCCGACATCATCACCGGCACCTTCGGGAAGACTTTGGGTGGCGCGATGGGCGGCTTCATCACCGGCCCGCAGGCGGTGATCGACCTGCTGCGCCAACGGGCGCGACCCTACCTCTTCTCCAACGCCCTCGCCCCGGCGGTCACGGCCGGCTCGCTCAAGGCGATCGAGATTGCCCGAGGGGCGGACGACCTGCGGCAGAAGCTCAAGGACAATACCCGGACCTTCCGCCAGCGCATGGGTGAGCTTGGTTTCGATCTCCTCCCCGGCGAGACACCGATCATCCCGGTGATGCTGGGCGAAGCGACGCTGGCGCAGAACCTTGCTGCTGCCCTCGACCGGCGCGGTGTCTATGTCGCCGGGTTCTTCTTTCCGGTGGTGCCCAAGGGCAAGGCCCGGATCCGCACGCAGATGTCGGCCGCCCTGTCGGCCGCCGATATCGACTTCGCCATCGGCGCCTTTGCCGAGGCCGGCAAGGAAGTAGGAGTGATCTGATGCGCGCCCTGGTCAAAGCCAAGTCCGAGCCGGGCATCTGGATGGAAGAACGACCGATCCCCGACATCGGCCCCGAGGATGTGCTGGTCAAGGTGCACAAGACCGGCATCTGCGGCACCGATATCCACATCTACAACTGGGACGACTGGGCCAAGAAAACCGTGCCGGTGCCGCTGGTGACCGGCCACGAGTATTCCGGCGAAATCGCTGCCATCGGCGCCGAGGTTCGTAACCTCAAGGTGGGCCAGCGCGTCTCGGGCGAAGGCCATGTCGTCGGGATGAAGAGCCGGGCCTCGCGGGCCGGCAAGTTCCACCTCGACCCCGATACCAAGGGGATCGGGGTGAACCTCCCCGGCGCCTTCGCCGAGTTCGTCAGGATCCCGGCCTTCAACATCATCCCGCTGCCCGACGCGATCGATGACGAACTGGGCGCCATCCTCGATCCGCTCGGCAATGCCGTGCACACGGCGCTCGCCTTCGACATTGTCGGCGAGGATGTGCTGGTGACCGGCGCCGGGCCGATCGGCATCATGGGCGCGGCGGTCGCCCGGCATGTCGGGGCGCGCCATGTGGTGATCACCGACGTGAACCCCGAGCGGCTCAGGCTCGCCACCGAGGTCGCCGACGTGGTGCCGGTCAATGTCGCGACCGAGGACCTTCGCGCCGTGATGGACCGGCTCGGCATGAAGGAAGGCTTCGATGTCGGGCTCGAGATGAGTGGCGCGCCGGCGGCGCTCGACCAGATGATCGACCACATGGTGATGGGCGGCCGCATTGCCCTGCTCGGCGTGCCGGCCCGGCCATTCATCTTCGACCTCGGCAAGATCGTGTTCCGCATGATCACGCTGCGCGGCATCTATGGGCGCGAGATGTTCGAAACCTGGCACAAGATGCTGGCCATGCTCGAGTCGGGGCTCGACATCAGGAAGGTCATTACCCGCCGCATGTCGGCCGACGACTATGCCGAGGCGTTCAAGCTGGCGGCCGGTGGCGAGAAGGGCAAGATCGTCCTGGACTGGAGCTGAGGCACCCGGGCTCTCCGCCCCCTCCCCGCAAAGGTGGGGATGCCGGTCGGTGGGTTGTTTCCACATCGAGCCACACGCACGAAACGGCACCTCCCCCCTTGCGGGGGAGGTTGGGAGGGGGGTAGAGGCAAACCCCTGACCTCTAGGGACTCCCCTCATGGCTTTCACCCCGCGCGTCTTTTCCGGTATCAAGCCGTCCGGCGACCTGCATCTCGGCAACTACCTGGGCGCCATCCGGCGCTTTGTGCCGCTGCAGGAAACGCACGAGACGATCTACTGCGTCGTCGACATGCACGCGATCACGGTGTGGCAGGACCCCGAGGATCTGAGGCGCTGGACCTACGAGATCGCCGCGGCCTACATCGCCGCCGGGCTCGACCCCGATAAATCGATCATCTTCAACCAGAGCCAGGTGGTCGAACACGCCGAACTCGCCTGGATCTTCAACTGCGTGGCGCGCGTCGGCTGGATGACGCGCATGACCCAGTTCAAGGACAAGGCCGGCGCCGAAGGCGGCGAGAACTCCGAGGCGGTGTCGCTCGGGCTGTTCGCCTACCCGTCGCTGATGGCGGCCGACATCCTGCTCTACAAGGCGACGGGCGTGCCTGTCGGAGACGACCAGCGCCAGCACCTCGAGCTGACGCGCGATATCGCGAAGAAGTTCAACCACGATTTCAAGAAGCAGATCAAAGGCTTGGGCTTCAAGGACGACTTCTTCCCGTTGACCGAGACGCTGTCGACCGGCCCGGCGATGCGGGTGATGTCGCTGAAGGACGGCAAGAAGAAGATGTCGAAATCCGACGCTTCCGACATGTCGACCATCTACATGATGGATGACGCCGACACGATCAGTAAGAAGATCAAGCGCGCTACCACCGACGCCGACGCGCTGCCGAGCGAGGCCGCGGGTCTTGCCGGGCGGGCCGAAGCGGAGAACCTCGTCGCCATCTACGCGGCGCTCTCCGACCAGTCGGTCGATGCGGTGCTGGGCGAATTCGGCGGCCAGGGCTGGGGCAAGTTCAAGCCGGCCCTAGCCGACCTCGCGGTTGCTGTGCTGGCGCCGATCGCCACCGAGATGAAGCGGCTGGTCGCCGACAAGGGTGAGATGGACCAGATCCTCCGCCGCAACGCCGACCGGGCCCGCGCTATCGCCGTGCCGATCATGGACGACGTGCGCAAGATCGTCGGCTTCGTCCGCTGATTTGTTGCGCCGCTTGCGGCCCCGCCGCGCATTTGGAACAATGCCGCATCTTTGAGCATGGACTTGGTCGCGCTTTCGAACCGGAAAAGTCTGCAACTTTTCCTGAAAGCGCTCTGGCTGAAGGTGCGGCGCTTTGGCTGACAGCATGAGCGAATATAAACGCAAGTTTCTCGTCGTCATCGACGAGAGCAAGGAAGCCGATCGCGCCATCACCTTCGCCGCCAACCGGGTGAAGCGCACCGGCGGCACGGTGGTGCTGCTGTCGGTGATCGACAGCCAGGATTTCACCCAGTTTCTCGGCGTCGAGGAAGTGATGCGCGCCGAGGCCCGCGAGGAGGCCGAGCGGCTGCTCGACACAAAGCGCGCCCGCATCGGCCAGATCGGCGAGGGCATCCGCACCGAGACGGTGATCCGCGAGGGTGACGTCGTCGGCGAGATCGAACGGCTGGTAGCCGAGGACCCCGGCATCGCCATCCTGGTGATCGCCGCAGCCGGCGGCAAGGAAGGCCCGGGCCCGCTGGTCAGCGCCTTCGCCACTCGCGCCGGCCAGGCGGCGCTGCCGGTGATCGTCACCATCATCCCGGGCACCATGACCGACGAGCAGATCGTCGCGGTGACCTGAGACCGTCCCGGCCGGACCCTTGCATTTCGGGCCTCAAAACACTAGTTTGGAATTGTTCTAACACGAGTCCGAACCTCAGATGTTCATCCAGACCGAAGCGACGCCGAACCCGGCGACCCTGAAATTCCTGCCCGGCCGCGATGTGCTGGTGGGTGAGCCGCGCGATTTCCGGCAGGCCGAATCGGCCGCCATCTCGCCGCTGGCCGCCGCCCTGTTCGACGTTCCCGGCGTCGAGGGCGTGTTTCTCGGTTCGGATTTCATTTCGGTTACCAAGGACACGGCAGAGTGGAGCCACATCAAGCCGGCGATCCTCGGCGTGATCATGGAGCACTTCCTCTCCGGCAAGCCGGTGCTCGCTGACGGCACGGCGGAAGTCGTCGCCGGCGAAGAGTTCTTCGAGGAAGGCGACGCCGAGACCGTCGAGGTGATCAAGGAACTGCTCGCCACCCGCGTGCGTCCGGCCGTCGCCATGGATGGCGGCGACATCACCTTCAAGGGCTTCAAGGAGGGCACCGTGTTCCTCCACATGCAGGGCGCCTGCTCGGGCTGCCCGTCCTCGACCGCGACGCTGAAGAGCGGCATCGAGAACCTGCTCCGGCATTTCGTGCCGGGCGTCGAGGCCGTGCAGCAGGTCTGAACGCTGCGAATTGAGTTTTGAATCGCCCGGCCCTGTGCCGGGCGATTTGTTTTTTCGACTGACCGATAGAGACGGCCCCCTCCCATCCTCCCCCATGAAGGGGGAGGTGCCCCGCCGGTGCGTTTGGCACGATCGAAGAAAGAGCCTCGACTCTTCACCTCCCCCTTTTATGGGGGAGGCCGGGAGGGGGCCGTCTGCTTCAGTCATCCCCCGTGACAACCCACCGTCGAACCCCTATCTCTCCCACATGTCCAGCGTCCTTCTCGCCATCGATACCGCCGCGCCGCGCTTGCAACTGGCGCTGCTGATGGACGATCATGCCGACACGCTGATCGAGGAGATGGCGCAGGGCCAGGCCGAACGGATCTTTCCGGCAATCGATCAACTGCAAGGGCGCAACGGCGTCGCCTACAAGGACCTGACCCGCATCGCCGTCACCACCGGCCCCGGCTCGTTCACCGGGCTGCGGATCGGGCTCAGCGCGGCGCGCGGGCTCGGACTGGCGCTCGGTATCCCGGTGATCGGCGTACCGTCGCTGCTGGCGCTGTCGCTCACGACGCAATGCGACGCCACCGCCGTGCTGCTCGATGCGCGGCGCGAGGAAGCCTATTTCCAGCTGTTCAGCGGCCCGGCCATCCCGATCGGCGAGCCGCAGGTGCTGCCGATGGAGGAGGCGCGCCGCCGCGTGCCCACCGGCGCCGGACTGATCACCTCGCCGCTGGTCGATATCACGGCGCTGGCGCGGTTTGCGGCCGGTGCCGACCCCACGGGCTACCCGCCCGAGGCGGCCTATATCCGCGACGCCGATGCCAAGCCGCAGGAAAAGTTCCGTGTCGCGAGGGTCGGGCCGAGGGTTGGACAATGAACTTCTGGCTTTCCCCCAATGCGCTGCATGTCGAGCCGGCCCGCGGCGCCGATACCGAGACCATCGCGCGGCTGCACGCCGAGGGGTTCTATCGCGGCTGGACGCGCGAAGAGTTCGCCGCCTATGTCGCCGGCAAGGATACGCCGGTCTATGTCGCCTGCGACAGCCGCCGGCGCATTGCCGGCTTCGCCATGCTGCGGCACCTGGGCGAAGAGGTCGAGCTGATCAGCATCGCCGTCGATCGCAAATGGCGGAACAAGGGCGTCGGCGCGCTGCTGATGCGAGCGCTGTTCGAGGCGGCGCGGATGAGCCCCGCCAAGCGGATGCTGCTGGAGGTGGCCGCCGACAATAGCGCGGCGCTGAAGCTCTACGGCAAGTTCGGCTTTACCACCGTCGGCGAGCGCAAGGGCTATTACCCGCGTCCCGACGGCACGCCGGCCACCGCTATTGTCATGGCGAGCGATCTTGGCTAACCCCTTTTCATTGGTAACGGGGGACGCCCGATGAGCAAACCCGGCATTCAAACTCTCGAAGAGCAGTGCGCCCAGAAGGGGATGCGGATGACCGACCAGCGTCGGGTCATCGCGCAGGTGATCGAGCAGGCCGTCGACCACCCCGATGTGGAGGAGCTCTATCGCCGCGCCTCGGCCATCGACGCGCGCATCTCGCTCTCCACCGTCTACCGCACGCTCAACCTGTTCGAGGAAGCCGGGCTCGTCACCAAGCACGACTTCAAGGACGGGCGAGCCCGCTTCGAGCTGATCCCGGACGAGCATCACGACCACCTGATCGATATCCGCTCAGGCAAGGTGATCGAGTTCCGCAATGAAGAGATCGAGGCCATCCAGGAAGTGATCGCCAAGCGGCTGGGCTACCGGCTGGTCGACCATCGGCTGGAGCTCTATGCTGTGCCGCTCAAGTCGGACGAACCGCACAAATGATCCTTCGCGTCCTGTTCTTCATCTTCTGCTACGTGCCGTTCCTCATCGTGTTCGTGCCGCTGCAGTTCCTCGTTTCGCGCAGCCCGTGGTTCAACAACCAGATCCCGCGCTGGTTTCACTGGTTCGGCTGCACCTTCCTCGGCATGAAGGTGAACGTCATCGGCTCGCCCTCCACCGACCGGGCGACGCTGATCGTTTCCAACCACATCTCGTGGACCGACATCATCGCCATCGGCTCCAAGGCCGACGTCACCTTTGTCGCCAAATCGGAGATCCAGAAATGGTTCTTCGTCGGCTTCATGGCCTCGCTGCAGCGCACGCTCTATGTCGATCGCAAGAAGCGCAGCGACGCCAAGCGGGTCAGCGAGGAGATGGGCAAGCGCATGGCCTCGGGCGGCGCGGTGCTGCTGTTCGCCGAGGGTCAGTCCGACCTCGGCACGCACGTGTTGCCATTCCGCTCGGCACTGATCGGCGCCGCCCAGCACGCCATGGAGGAAGCCGGCGCCGCCGAGGTAATGATCCAGCCGCTGACCATCGCCTATACCAAGCTGCAGGGCCTGCCGGTCGGCCGCACCGACCGCTCGTTCATCGCCTGGATCAAATCCAAGTCGGTGAAGCAGAACATCAAGGAAATCCTCACCGGCGGCACCCGCGAGGTCACCCTCGCCTTCGGCACGCCGCGTCCGCTGAGCTCCGGCGCCAACCGCAAGGAACTGGCCAAGCAGACCGAGAACGAGGTCCGCCGCATGCTGGTGGCGCTCAACCGCGGCACGCCGCTGCCGGTTGCGGCGGAATAGGCGTTCAGCCAACGGCCTAGTCGACGAGGCAGAAGTGGTTGCCTTCGGGGTCGGCCATGACCGTGTAGCCGTCGGCTTCGCGCAGCACGGCGGCGCCGAGGCCGATGAGCCGGTTGCGCTCGGCCGGCCGATCACCCACTTTCACATCGAGATGGATACGGCCCTGGACGCGGCCGCGCTCGATCTCGTGGAAGCAGAGCGTCGGGCCGGGGCCATCGACCATCACCACCGGATCGGTTTCGGGGGTGAGGCCCAGCCCGGCGAGCCGGGCGATCTCCTCGTCGTCATAGGGGCGCACCGCATAGCCCTCGATCACTGCCGCCCAGAAGCGGGCCAAGGGCGCGGCCCGGCTGCAATCGAAGACGATCTCCTTCAGCGTGCCGCTCATTTCAGCGCCTCATCGAAATCGGCGATGATCGCCTCGGCGTCCTCGATACCGACCGACACGCGGAAGACGCCGTCGCCGGCCCAGTCGCGATAGGTGCGCTCGTCGGCAAGGGCGAAGGAGGCGCGCAGGATATCCTCGGTCGGGATGTAGAAGCAGAGCGACTTGGTCTTGCCCAGCGACACGGCGTAGCTCACGAGCTTCAGCCGTTCGGCCAGTTGCCGGGCCATGCCGGCGCTGTCGGAGTTGACCGAAAAGCTCAGCAGCCCGGAGAAGTTGCGCATCTGCCGGCGGGCCAGCTCGGCCTGCTCGTGGCTGGCGAGCCCGGGCCACAGCACGCGCCGCACTTTCGGGTGCCGCTCCAGCCATTCCGCCACCATCAGGGCGTTGGCCTGGTGCTTTTCCATCCTGAGGCCCAGCGTCTCGATCCCGCGCAGGATCAGGTAGGCCGAGAATGGCGACAGCACCGCCCCGTGGTGGATCAGCACATCCTTGCGCAGCGCGGCGATGGCGTCGGCGCGACCGATCACCGCCCCGCCCAGCGCGTCGCCGTGGCCGCAGAGGTATTTGGTCAGCGAGTGGCAGACATAATCGGCGCCGAGCGCGAGCGGGTTGGTGCCGACCGGCGTCGCAATAGTCGAATCCACCGACAGCTCGGCCCCGCCGGCATGGGCGATGGCGGCGACCGCGGCGATATCGGTGAGCTTGAGGATCGGGTTGGCCGGGGTCTCGATATGCACCAGCCGGGTGTTGGGCCGCAGTGCTGCCGCGACATTGTCGGGGTTGGAGCTGTCGGCGAACGACACCTCCACCCCCTGCCGCGGCAAGGCGTGCCGGGCATATTCGGCGACCCCGGCATAGCAGACGTCGGAGAGCACCAGGTGGTCGCCTGCCTTGAGCAGGCCGGTAAACAACCCTGATATTGCCGCCATGCCCGAGCCGAAGCTCAGCGCCGCCTCGCCGCCCTCGAGCAGCGCCAGGCGCTTTTCCAGGAGCTCCAGCGTCGGGTTGCTCCAGCGAGTGTAGAAATGCGGTGCGTCCGCTTGGAGGTCCGAAGCGGAAAAGCCCACCGCATCGGGGTGGGTGAAATAGGTGGTCGACAGCACCGGCGCCGGCGCCAGCGGCTCGCCGACGACCCGGGCGCCATCGCCGCCATGCAGGGCCAGAGTGTAGAGGTGGTTGGTCATGGTGGTTTCTCCGAGCAGGGAACGTGCCTCAATCCGGCGCGTGGGGCCACCCCCACGGTGGGGGTGGCAGGGCGGGCCGGCCCCCTGCGCTTTTGCACTCCACCCCACTTCGGTGTATTCAGCCGGCCATGACCGAGCACACGCCCAAGAAGCTGTTCATCAAGACCTACGGGTGCCAGATGAACGTCTACGATTCCGACCGCATGGCGGATGCCCTGGCGCCGCACGGCTATGAGCCGGTGCAGGTGATGGAAGACGCCGATCTCGTGGTGCTCAACACCTGCCATATCCGCGAAAAGGCCTCGGAGAAGGTGTTCTCGGAGCTGGGGCGGCTGCGCGACCTGCGCGAGGAGCGGCGCGCCAATGGCCAGGACCTGATGATCGGTGTCGCCGGGTGCGTCGCGCAGGCCGAGGGCGACGAGATCGTCCGCCGGGCGCCGGCCGTCGACCTGGTGTTCGGCCCGCAATCCTACCACCGCCTGCCCGAGCTGATCGCCCGCGCCCACAATGGCGCGAAGGTCGTCGACACCGACTTCCCCGAGGAGGACAAGTTCGAGCACCTGCCGGCGGCAAAGAAGGAGGTCACCCTCGCCCGCGGCCTCACCGCCTTCCTCACGGTGCAGGAAGGCTGCGACAAGTTCTGTTCGTTCTGCGTCGTGCCCTATACCCGCGGCAGTGAGGTGTCGCGCCCGGTCGAGCAGGTGCTGCGCGAAGCCCGCAACCTCGCCGAAGCCGGGGTGCGTGAGCTCACGCTGCTGGGCCAGAACGTCAACGCCTATCACGGCCTCGATGTCCGCGGCCGCAGCGTCGGCCTGGGTGAGCTTTGCGCCCGGCTGGCCGAAATCCCCGGCATTGCCCGCATCCGCTACACCACCTCGCATCCGCTCGACATGACCGACGAGCTGCTCGAGGCGCATCGCGATCTCGACGCCCTGATGCCCTATCTGCATCTGCCGATCCAGGCCGGCTCCGACCGCATCCTCAAGGCGATGAACCGCCGCCACACCCGCGCCGAGTACATGCGGGTGATCGAGCGCATCATGGCGGCCCGCCCGGACATGGCGCTGTCGGGCGATTTCATCGTCGGCTTCCCCGGCGAATCCGATGCCGATTTCGAACAGACCCTGCAGGTGGTCAAGGATGTCGGCTACGCCTCGGCCTACACCTTCAAATACTCGATCCGCCCCGGCACACCTGGTGCGAGCATGGACGACCAGGTTGCCGAAGCGAACAAGACCGAGCGCCTGCAGCGGCTCAATGACCAGATCAACGCCCAGATGCACGCCTTCCATCGCTCGGTGGTCGGCCGCACCCTGCCGGTGCTGATCGAGAAAGCCGGCCGGCAGCCCGGCCAGATCGGCGGCCGCTCGCCGTACCTCCAGGCCGTGCATATGGATGGCCCGACCCGGCTGATCGGCCAGATCATTCCGGTCGAGATCGTTGAAGCCCGGAATAATTCCCTCATCGGCAAGATTGTCACAGTCGCGGAACCGAATCCTGCTAGCGTTATTGAGTCTCAAGCCATCGCGGCCCATATCTGAGGCCGCACTGTCGGAGCCTGGTCAGGAAAAGTTGCAGACTTTTCCGGTTCGACCGGGCGACCATCAAAGTGGAGCCCCAGAGATTTGAGCAGGCATTTGCCCCCGTCTACCGACCACGGCCCGTCCTCCCAGCTTGAACTCGCCTTCGAAGACAACAAGCTCGCCGCGCAACTCTACGGCGATTTCGACCAGCACCTGGCTTTGATCGAACAGCGATTGTCCGTGCAGGCGACCCCGCGCGGCAACCATGTGATGCTGAAGGGCGGCGCCACTTCCGTCGACCAGGCGCGCCGTGTCCTCGAGTCGCTCTACGAGCAGCTCGAAGAGGGCCAGCAGATCGAGGTGTCGACCGTCGACGGCGTCATCCGCATGATCGAGACCGAGGACAGCCAGCTGACGCTGCCCACGCTCGAGAAGAAGGGCAGGGTGCGCATGGCGCAGATCGCGACCCGCAAGGCCACCATCGTCGCCCGCACCCCGGCGCAGGACGCCTATATGCGCGCCATGGACCGGAGCGAACTGGTGTTCGGCGTCGGCCCGGCCGGTACCGGCAAGACCTATCTCGCCGTCGCCCACGCTGCGACGCTGCTGGAACGCGGCGACATCAACCGCATCATCCTTTCCCGTCCCGCGGTCGAAGCCGGCGAGCGCCTCGGGTTCCTGCCCGGCGACATGAAGGACAAGGTCGATCCCTACCTTCGCCCGCTCTATGACGCGCTTTACGACATGATGCGCCCCGAGCATGTGGAACGCTGCATCACCTCCGGCATCATCGAGGTGGCGCCGCTCGCCTTCATGCGCGGCCGCACCCTTGCCAATGCCGTGGTGATCCTCGACGAAGCGCAGAACACCACCTCGATGCAGATGAAGATGTTCCTGACCCGGCTGGGCGAGAACAGCAAGATGATCGTCACGGGCGATCCGACCCAGGTCGACCTGCCGCGAGGCGAGAAATCCGGGCTGATCGAGGCCGTGCATCTGCTCGATGGGGTCGAGGGCGTGCATATCTCGCGCTTCAACGACAAGGACGTGGTACGTCACGCGCTGGTGGGCCGGATCGTTCGCGCCTACGAGGCCGATACCGCGCGCCGGCTGGCCGAGAACAATACGAAGGCCTGATGCAAGCCCCATTATCAATCGCCTTCGCGGTCAACGCGGAGGGCTGGCCCGACGCCCTCGAGGCCGTGGCCGAAACTGCGATTCGGCAAGCGCTGAAACAGTCGGAAGCCGAGGTGACCGGCGTCACCGAGGTATCGGTTGTCCTGACCGATGATGCCGAGCAGCGTGAGCTCAACCGGCAATGGCGCGGCTTCGACAAATCCACCAACGTCCTGAGCTTCCCGCAGATCGAGCCGTTCGCGCCGGTTTCGGGACTGCTTGGCGACATCACGCTGGCGCGCGAGACGGTGGAGAAGGAAGCCGAGGAGATGGGCATCGCTTTCGAGGCCCATTTCACTCACCTCGTGGTGCACGGCTTTCTGCACCTGTTGGGCTACGACCATATCGAGGAAGAGGACGCCGAGGAGATGGAGGGACTCGAAACCGAGATCCTCGCGAGCCTCGGCATTGCCGATCCCTACGCCGATAGCTAAATTACACCCTCCGATGAATTGAAGGCCGCACGCGGCCATACCCGATGAACGACTCCGACAGTCCGTCCGCGCCGCCCAAGAAACCGGCGCAAACCAAGTCCAACAACGAGCCTCCTTCTAGTCCCGCCCCCACGGCCACGTGGGGGCAGAAGCTCTGGAACCGCCTGCGCGGCCTCATCGCCATGCGCACAGTGTCGCTGCGCGACGACCTCGAAGTGGCGCTCGAGAGCGAGAACAACGGCGGCACCGCCGATTTCACCCAGTCCGAACGCACGATTCTGAAGAACGTGCTCGACCTTGCCGAAAAGCGGGTCGAGGACGTGATGATCCCGCGCGCCGACATCGAGGCGATCGAAACCTCAGAGACGCTCGGCGTGCTGGTTACCCGCTTCCGGCAGGTCGGCCATTCGCGCATGCCGGTCTATGCCGACAGCCTCGACAACATTATCGGCTTCATCCACGTCAAGGATGCGCTGCGCCGGATCACCGAGCCAGTGACCGACCCCGAAGCCAGTGTGCCGGTCAAACTCGTCTCGACGCCGCTCCGTTCGAGACTCGAAAAGCTCGACCTGGTGCGCCAGGTGCTGTTCGTGCCGCCGCTGATGCCGGTGGGCGACCTGTTGCAGCAGATGCAGCTGAAACGCGTGCACATGGCCGTGGTCATCGACGAATATGGCGGCACCGACGGCCTCGTCACCATCGAGGACCTGCTAGAGGCCGTGGTCGGCGAGATCGAGGACGAGCACGACGACGACGTGGCGCTGGTCCGCAAGGTCAACTCCAACGTCTTCATCGCCTCGGCCCGTGCCGAGCTCGAGGAAGTGCGGGAGGTGATCGGCCCCGATTTCGACCCCGGCAGCCATGCCGACGAAGTCGACACGCTGGGCGGTCTGGTGTTCGAACTGGCCGGCCACGTCCCCGCCAAGGGCGAGCACGTCAACGGCATCAAGGGGTTCGAGTTCGAAATCCTGCAAGCCGACAGCCGCCAGGTCAAACGGGTCAAGATCAAGCGGCTGAAGCAGCCCAAACCTCGGCCGCCGAAGCCACCGGTGGCGAAGGCGCCGGAGGATACCCAGGCGCCGGCGGCGGAGTAGACGTCGCCTGGACCCACGGGGGGCGAATGGGTAGCGACGGTGGATACAGACCACAGTGCTATCCCCACCTACGGTTGTCATCCCAGCGAAAGCTGGGACCCAACTCTCCTTCGGCGCGGGCTGTGAAATGGGTCCCAGCTTTCGCTGGGATGACATCCGGTGGGTGGGTCAACGGCCGAGCCACCCGGCCCCTCGTGAGTCGATCCGGCCGTGCTCCCAATCAAGCCCGCACCAGGTTCCCCACCACGATCTCGCGCCAGATGCGAGCCGGAGTGACCCAGCGGTCAAACAGGTTGTAGTCACCGGCATTGATGACGCAGGCGATGCCGGCTTCCGGGGCCAGCCAGAGCCGCTGGCCGCCATTGCCGAAGGCGCCGACCCAGCGGACCGGCTTGTCGTAGCCGGGCGCCGGGGCCTCGTGGATGTACCAGAGGCGGCCGTAGCCGAGCCCATCCCAGGTCTGGATTGCCGGCGTCCACGACGCCTCGATCCACGCCTCGGGCACCACCTGCCGCCCCTCGTGGCGACCGCCATCGACCAGCATGGCGCCGATCCGTAGCAGATCCGGCGCCGTGAGGCGCAGGCCGGAGGCGGGTGACGCCACGCCGTCGCTCCCCGCCAACCAGTACAAATCGGTGATGCCGAGCGGCGCAAACAGCGCCTCGCGGGCGAAATCGGGGAGCTTCTGTCCGGAGCCGCGCTCGATCAGCGCGCCGATCAGCGCCACGGCGCCGCCTGAATAGACCCACTTCTCGCCGGGTGCGCCGATGATCGGCCGATCGAGGATGAAGCGGTAGCGATCCGGCGCCATTTCCATGGCGATCTCGGAATTGGTCGGGTCGGTATAGGGTTTGTTCTCATCCCACTCCATGCCCATGGTCATGTTGAGGGTATGCGCCACCGTGATCTTTCGCCGCTCCGGGTCGGCGGCAAGATCGGGGTATTCGGGGAAGCTGTCGATCACCGGCGCATCGAGCGCCGGCACCAGGCCGCGCTCGAGCGCAATGCCGTAGAGCAACCCGACAATGCTCTTGGTCACTGAACGCAGGTCGTGCAGCACCTCTGGCCCGAACTGCACGCGGCCCAATGAATCGCCCCAGCTTTCGTCCTCACCCTCGAAATACTGCTCGAGCACCAGCTTGCCGGCGCGGCTCACCAGCAGGGCGTGGATGGGCAGCAGCAGTCCCGATTCGAAGCCCGCCGCCAGCTTCCGCTCGAGGTTGGCGGCAAAGCCCGCCGCTTCGGGCGTTGCTCTGTTCCAGTTGGTCACCGTCGTCTCCTCTTTGTTCTCTGGGCTGCAATGCTGGGGCACGACCGGGGAGGTCGCTTGATCACGGTTGCGCCAGGTTTGGGCGCCGTAGCGCTGCCGGCTTGACCCGGCGCGCCCACCTCGCGACCTTGCCACATGCCCTGTGATTCGAGCGCCGCATGACCTGGCTGGCCGAGACCGTGATGCTGAGCCATGGCTGGCGACGCTTGCTGATTGTGCTGGCGGCCGGCGCGATCGCCGCAGGCTCAGCCCCGCCGTTTTTCCTGCTGCCGGCCTTGTTCCTCACCCTCCCCGTCTGGGTCTGGGCGCTCGATGGCGCCGAACACCGGCGGGGCTGGCGCCGGCTGGTCGGCCCGGCCTTCCAGATCGGCTTCGGCTTCGGGATCGGCTATTTCACCGTGGCGCTGCACTGGCTCGGCGCGGCGTTCCTGCAGGAAGGCGGCTTCTTCCTCGTCTTGATGCCGTTCGCCATTGTCGGGCTCGCAGCAATCCTCGCCATCTTCTGGGGGCTGGGCAGCGCCCTGGCGCACCTCTTCTGGTCGGCTGGCGCCTTCCGGATCGTCACCCTTGCCAGCTTCCTGGCACTGGCCGAATGGGGGCGCGGGCACCTGTTCACCGGCTTCCCGTTCGACCTGCTCGGCTATGCGCTGACTGCCAATGACGAGATGCTGCAACTCGCCTCGGTGGTCGGCAGCTATGGCCTCACCTTCATCGCGGCGTTGATCGCCATGACCCCGGCGCTGATCTGGCCGGCCGACCAGCGCGGACTGGTGCGCCGACTGATCCCGATCTTTCTCGCCATCGCGGTGATCGCGGCGCAGGTCGCCTATGGCAATTGGCGGCTCACCAGCACCACCCTCACCGCGCGCACCGACATGAAGGTGCGCATGGTGCAGCCGATGATCCTCGAGCACGCCGACTGGTCGGTGGCGGATCCCGACGCGATCATCAACCAGCTGATCAGCCTGTCGGAAAGCAAGCTGACGCCCGCCGATCCAGGCCTCAGCGGCATCACTCACCTGGTGTGGCCGGAATCGGTGTTCCCATTCTTTCTCACCAACTACCCCGACGGCATCGCGCGCATTGCCCGCATGCTGCCCGACACGACGCTGCTGCTCACCGGCGCGCCGCGCGAGCCGCTCGGCGACGACGGCCTGCCGATCCCCGACAACCCGGGTTACAACTCCATCCTCGCCATCAACTCCAATGGTGAGGTGGTGGCGAGCTACGACAAGTCGCACCTGGTGCCGTTCGGCGAGTACCTGCCGTTCCGGAGTTTCTGGCGGCTGTTCGGCATCAACCAGTTCGTGCCGGGGACCAATGGCTGGGCCGCCGGCGACGGCCGCCGGCTGATGACGCCGCCCGGTACGCCGCCCTTCCTGGCGCTGGTCTGTTACGAGGCAGTGTTTCCCGGCGATATCGGCGACCCGACGGGGGCGCAGTTCATTCTCAACGTCACCAACGATGCCTGGTTCATGGGCTCGGTCGGCCCGGCGCAGCATGCCCACCATGCCAGGATGCGGGCGGTCGAGACCGGGCTGCCGCTGCTGCGCGCCGCCAATACCGGGGTGACGCTCAGCGTCGATCCGCTCGGCAGGGTAGTGGCGCAACTGGCCGAGGAACAGGTGGGAGTGCTCGACGTGGTGCCCTCCGAACCGGTGCCCGGCGGCACGCTGTTCAACCGGCTGGGCGATCTGCCGTTCTGGGCGGCGGTCGTCCTCGGCATCCTCGGCTCGCTCATTGCGTCCCGGCGCCCGCGTCGCATCGCATGAATTTTCTGCAACAGCGCCCCAGCGGGACATAAAGCTTCCTTTATATGGCTTGACCGCGCGGTCCCCGAGTGGCAAAACACCGCTCAACTGTGCGATTTTCGCACTTTTTGACCATTTTTCGGGGGTTTCGCCTTGGCTCGGTCTTCCTATCTCTTCACCTCGGAGTCGGTTTCAGAGGGGCATCCGGACAAGGTTTGCGACCGGATTTCCGACGAGATCGTCGATCTGGTGTTCCGTGAAGCCAAGAAGGCCGGCATGGATCCGGCCAAGGTGCGCATCGCCTGCGAGACGCTGGCCACCACCAACCGCGTGATCATCGCCGGTGAAGTGCGTGTGCCCGAGACGCTGCTCAAGAAGGGCAAGGACGGCAAGGTGCTGCTCGACCCCGCCGGCCATCCGGTGGTCAATCCGGCCAAATTCAAGTCGACCGCCCGCAAGGCGATCAAGGCGATCGGCTACGAGCAGTCCGGCTTCCACTGGAAGACCGCCAAGATCGACGTGCTGCTGCACGGCCAGTCGGCCGATATCGCGCGGGGCGTTGACGAAACGGGCAACAAGGATGTCGGCGCCGGCGACCAGGGCATCATGTTCGGCTATGCCAGCCGCGAGACCCCGGAGCTGCTGCCAGCTCCGATCTACTATGCCCACAAGATCCTCGAGGCGCTGACCATCGCGCGCAAGGCCGGCGAAGGCGCCGCGATCAAGCTCGGCCCCGATGCCAAGAGCCAGGTCACCATCCGCTACGAGAACGGCAAGCCGGTCGCCGTCACCCAGATCGTCGTGTCGACCCAGCATGTCGATGCGAGCCTCTCGTCCGAGGACGTGCGCAAGATCGTCGAGCCCTATGTCCGCGCCTCGCTGCCCGAGGGCTGGATCTCCGAGGATACCGTCTGGCACGTCAACCCGACCGGCAAGTTCGTGGTCGGCGGCCCCGATGGCGACGCCGGCCTGACTGGCCGCAAGATCATCGTCGACACCTATGGTGGCGCGGCCCCGCATGGCGGCGGCGCCTTCTCGGGCAAGGATCCGACCAAGGTCGACCGCTCGGCCGCCTATGCGGCGCGCTACCTCGCCAAGAACGTTGTCGCTGCCGGCCTCGCCGACCGCGCCACCATCCAGTTGAGCTACGCCATCGGCGTCGCCAAACCGTTGTCGATCTATGTCGACCTGCACGGCACCGGCAAGGTGGCCGAGGACAAGCTGGAGACCGTGCTGGGCGAGGTGTTCGACCTCTCGCCGCGGGGCATCCGCACCCATCTCGACCTCAACAAGCCGATCTACGCAAAAACCTCGGCCTATGGCCATTTCGGCCGCAAGCCGGGCCGTGACGGCTCGTTCAGCTGGGAAAAGACCGACCTGGTCCCGGCGCTCAAGGCGGCGGTCAAGGCGGCCGCCTGAGGTTTTCGCCCCCATCGCAGGTTCCTGCAGATCAACCAAGTCATCCCCGCGAAAGCGGGGATCTCTGTTTTTGGCAGCCGGGGCCGGAACGCCGTGCTAGTGGACCCCATGACCTCCAAACCCCACCATCCCCTCAATGTCGATGGCGAGCCGCGGGCCTTTTTCGGCCGCCGCTCCGGCAAGCGCCTGCACAAGGGGCAGGACCAGCTGTTCAAGGAGTTGTTGCCGCAGCTGGAGATCGCGCTCGGCGATGACATGCTCGATCCGGCGACGCTGTTTCCGGGATCGACACGGCGCGAGATCGAGATCGGCTATGGCGGGGGCGAACACCTGTCGCTCGAAGCCAGCCGCCATCTTGATACCGGCTATATCGGCTGCGAGGTATTTTCCGGCGGCATCGCCAAGCTGCTGCAGCAGATCGACGAGGAGGAGCTCGGCAATATCCGGCTCTACACCGACGATGCGCTGAAACTGCTGCAGAAGCTGCCCGGCGCCAGCCTCGACGGCGCCTTCTTGCTCTATCCCGATCCTTGGCCGAAGACGCGGCACCACAAGCGCCGCTTCATCTCGCCACTGACCCTCAGCGAGCTCGGGCGGACGCTGAAGCCCGGGGCGCCGTTTCGTTTCGCCACCGACATCGAGGATTACGCGAACTGGACGCTGGCGCACATTCTGCGCTCGCCGGATTTCGTTTTCGCGCCGGAACGACCGCGAGTCTGGCACGAACCTTACGCCGGCTGGGAGCCGACACGATACGAGGAAAAAGCCCGCGCTGCCGGCCGGAACATCAGCTTCTACCTGAGCTTTCTGCGCCGCTAGAACGCCGCAGGGCCCGCCGCACTTACCGCAAGTTAACGGAACGTTCAGGCAACCGGCCATGGAAATCTGGCCGCTGCCTCTGGAAAACGCCGCCTCGTGAACGATATGCGACCATGGGGATCTCGTGCCATCCGGTAACGGCTGGCCAGTATTGTGCGTGGAGTTGGCGTATGCGTCAGCAGAACCGTTCGCCCGTCAACCAGGCCGTGATCGAGGAACTTTTGACCACTCGAAACAGCAAGTGGACGCTGACTGTCGTGCTGCATCTAAGGCATGACACGCTGCGTTTTTCCGAGCTGCAGCGTGAGATCGGCACCATTTCGCAGAAGGCACTGACCTCGAGCCTCAGGGCGCTGGAGCGCGATGGCTTCGTCAGCCGCACCAGCTATGCGACGATTCCGCCGCGGGTCGATTATGCGCTCACCGAACTCGGCGCCGAGGCGTTGAAGGCCTTCGAAGCCTTCGAGGCTTTTGCGGCGCGCCACTGGCATCGGGTGCTGGAGGCGCGGCAGCTGTTCGACGCCCGTGACGCCGACCAGCTCGAGCCTCCGGTGCTGCGGATCAGCACCGGCCGTTGATCCCGCGGTCTTGGCTTTTGTCGCGCCTTCGAGGGGGAAAAGTCTCACAACTTTCCTGAAGGCGCTCCGCCCCGGGATCAGCGAGCCGGCAGGCACGTAGCCCGCCGGCTCGGGGGATCGTCATCAGTCGAAGAAGTTATCGACGAGCAGCGACTCGTTGTAGTTCGGGCCGGTCTTGGCACCGGTATCAACCTTGCTCAGCACGCGGGTATTGCCGCCCACCGAAGCCTTCACCGGGCTCAGCGTATCCTTGTAGAAGTACTCGAACTTCGAGGAACCGTCGGCCTGCTTGACCACGGCGCGGATGACGTTGTCGGTGTTCTCGTACACGTCGGTGGCCGCAACGCCCTTCTGGTTCAGCTGGGTGAGCAGGAAATCGCTGTCGAAGCTGGAATCTTCAGAGGCCGCAAAAGCGGGAACCGAGAGACCACCGACAACGAGGAGAGCGGCAAGGCCAAGAGCAGAAGTTTTCATTTTCATGTCCCTTTCGTTTTCTGGACAACAGGGAGATCGGACTCCGTCGGCCAACTCGCAAGGCACTAAATCAGCACTTGTGGCCCTTGAAATTCGATAATGCGTGCAGAGGGTTACACGAGGGAATGCCACCATCTTGTGAGAAACCCACCTCCCTTGAGGGGGGTTGGTTGCCTAAAGGAAACCATTGGTGGAAGCTGGCTTTGAGGATGATTTTGCGCGTGGATTGACCATGGTTTGATGGGAACCGGCGGCGCATTTTCAGCGTCTCAGAGCGACAAGGAGACGTGTCGTGCAGCAAACCGTTAGAATCCTGAATATTCAGCAAGTGACGCATAATGTGCGCCGCTACGTGCTGGAAAAGCCTGACGGCTACCGGTTCGAACCGGGCCAGGCCACCGAACTGTCGCTCGACGAGGACGGCTGGCGCGACAAGAAGCACCCCTTCACCTTCACCGCGCTCAACGACTGGGACTATCTCGAGTTCACCATCAAGAGCTATTTCAACACCGGCGGCGACGGCATGACCGAGCGGCTGTTCGGTTACGGTCCCGGCCAGAAGCTGGTGCTGCGCGACCCCTGGGGCACCATCACCTATAAGGGGCCGGGCACCTTCATTGCCGGCGGCGCCGGGGTCACGCCGTTCATCGCCATCCTCAGGCAGCTCCACCACGACGGCAAACTCGCCGGCCACCGGCTGATCGCCTCCAACCGCAAGGCCGAGGACATCATCCTGCGCGATGAGTTCGAAGCGATGGAAGGACTCGAGGTCACCTGGACGGTCACCGACGAACCAGATGCCACGGGGGTACTGCACGAGCGGATCGACGAGGCGTTCCTCAGGCGCCACGTGCACGACATCGGCCAGAACTTCTACCTGTGCGGTCCGGATCCGATGGTTGCCGACCTCAAGGCGGCGCTGGGCGGGCTCGGCGCCGCGGCGGAAGCGCTGACCTGGGAGAAGCCCTGAGGCACCTGGCCTCAGCACCGATAGGCTGGTGCGTTTCGGTTAGGAGCTCCCCGGGGCTATGACCATCCCTCGCGGCTTACTCGGCCGCCTGCGGTTCTGTCTCTGCCGGGAGGCGGCTGCCGCGACCGGCGAGGGTCCGCTGGCCCAGCAGCACCGTGAGCAATGCCAGGGCACCCGCTATGACCGAGACGACGAAGCCGTTGCCGGCGCCGTAGGTATCCACCACCCAGCCGGTGACGAACGAGCCCAGCGCCATGCCGATGCCGATGCCTGTCATCACCCAGGTTATGCCTTCGGTCAGCATCGCCGCCGGCACCCGGCGCTCGATCAGGCCGAAGGCAGTGATAAAGGTGGGCGAGATGGCGACGCCGCTGGCGAACACGGCGAGGGCCAGCATCGGCACGTTGTCGACGAACAATAGCGGCCACGCAGTGACGGCGATGACGGCGAGCGCGATCGCCAGCTGCTTTTCGAGCGGCAGCCTGAGGTTGAGCGCCCCGACAAGCAAGCCGACGACGAACGAGCCGACGGCATAGACGCCGATGACCAGACTCGCCGCGCCGGGCTCACCCAGCTCTTCGGTGATCGCCACCGCACTCACTTCAGCCGTGGCGAAGATCGCGCCGACGAAGATCAAGGCCAGGGTGATGATCTGCACCGGCCGCTGCCGGATGGCGGACTGCCCGCCGCCCGCCATGGCGCCGCTGGGCTTGGGCTCGGTGCGGCGCTGCGCGATGAAGGCCAGCCCGCCCAACGCCAGGAACAGTGTGCTGGCGAGCAGCCCTGCCTCGGGGAACAGCGCCACGGCGAGGCCCACCGACAGCGATGCGCCGGCGATATAGACCAGCTCATCGGCCGAGGATTCGAACGCGAAGGCCGTGTTGAGTTCCGGCCGGTCACGGAACAGTTCGCTCCAGCGGGCCCTTATCATCGCCGGAAAGCTCGGCATCAGCGCCGCGGCGAGCGCGGCCGCGAACAGCGTCCAGATCGGCCAATCCTGATAGGCCGCCAGCATCAGCACAATGAAGGCAGCCACGGCGATCAGCGTCGTCGGGATCAGCACGCGCGACTGGCCCAGCCGGTCGACGACCCGCGAAATCTGCGGGGCGAACAGGGCATTGGCCAGCGCATAGGTGGCAGAGACGGCGCCGGCGAGCCAGAACTCGCCATGGGTCTGCGACAGCATGGCAACGATGCCGATGGGCGCCATCGCCATCGGCATGCGGGCGACGAAACCGGCGGTGGCAAAGCCCTTGGCGCCGGGAGCCCGGAAGATCTCTGCATATGGATTCGGCATGACGATCCCTCGACATTTCGGGCGCCGCGAACTAGATGATTTACATACGCAGCGTATGCAAAACATCTATTCACATACGCAACGTATGTCAATTCACATCCGTGACGTATGTGAGATAGATCGAGCATGGCGCAGAGAACCCGCAGTGAAATGATCGCCGAAACCCGCGCCAAGCTGATGGCCGCCGGCCGCAAGGCCTTTGCCGAGCTCGGCTATGCCGAGGCCTCGATGGATCACTTCACCTCTGATGTCGGGCTGACGCGCGGGGCGCTCTACCACCATTTCGGCGACAAGCGCGGGCTGTTCGAGGCGGTGGTCAGCGAGATCGACGGCGAGATGACGGCGCGGCTCAAGGCACGGGCCGCCAAGGCGCCGAACGCCTGGGAGAGTTTCGTCGAGGAGGGCATCGGCTATATCGAGATGGCGCTCGAGCCCGAGATCCAGCGCATCATGCTGCGCGATGGTCCGGCGGTGCTCGGCGACCCATCGTCCTGGCCGAGCGCCAATGGCTGCATCACGGCGATGAAGCACAGCCTCGAGAGGCTGCTCGAAAGCAGTGTGATCGCGGAGGTGGACTGCGAAGCCACCGCCCGGATGATCACCGGGGCCTCCTGCTATGCGGCACAATGGATCGCCAATGCCGACGACCCGGTCGGCATCTCGCGCCGCGCCACCGCCGCCTATCGGCGTCTTGTCGAAGGCCTGCTGCGCCACGCGCCGGTCCGCCATTGACGGTGCTGGTCGACGACTACTCGACCACCGCCCCAGCGACGAAGCCCGTCACCTTGTCGATCGGCATCTCGCAGGGCTTCAGCGCCGGCGCGGCGCTGCTCGGCGGGCGATAGATGTTGAGGCTGATGCGGTCGGCGCCGCCAAGCTCCTCGGCGTAGAGCTTGAAACTGTTGCCGTTGGCGTGCGCCGTATTGGTCACCCCGTAGCGCCGCCCCGCGAAGCGGGCGGTGAAGTAGCCGCGCGGCCAGGACGCGAGGATGGCCCAGACGGTGGCCGGCGACGTATCGGGGGTAATGGTCATAAGCCACAATATGGGGTGGCCTGGCGTGCCCGCCAAATGCCGTCGCTTTCACCTGTCCGGCGGCGTGGTTGCAAACGCCGGACGGCGGGACAACACTCTCGCCGGCATGTCGATTGCTGCCATTGAGTCAGTCTGGAGGCCACAGTGTACGACAACATCATCGCCGCGACGGATGGAACGGACGTCGCGGGCAAAGCCGTGGCGCATGCGGCCTTTCTGGCGAAAGCCCTCGGCGCCAGGCTGACGCTGGTGACGGTGAGCGAGCAGGCGCCGACCTTTGCAGCGCCGGAGATCGGCTGGTCGGTGCCGCAGTCGGTGTTCGACGACATCCGCAAGGCCAACCGGGACAAGGGCCGCGCCATTCTCGATGCCGCGGTCAAGGCCAGCGGCCTTGCTGCCGGGACCATGCATGTCGAGGATCAGGCGCCGTTCCAGGGCATCCTCGATGCGGCGGACAGGCTCGGAGCGGACCTGATCGTCGTCGGCTCGCACGGCCATCGCGGACTGGAGCGGCTGATCCTGGGCAGCCAGGCCGCCAAGGTGCTGAGCCTCGCCAAGGTGCCGGTGCTGGTGATCAAGCCGTAGCCGGACAGCCCGACAGCGCGTGGCAGGCCGCGGTGATCGCCCTGCCCTGCGACGGCGTAGTCGCTCGCGTACAAACAAAAAAGGCCCGGGATCGCTCCCGGGCCTTTCGCATTCAAACAGCTGCCGATTACTCGGCGGCTTCCTCGGCGATTTCCTTGCCGGTCGCCTGGTCGACGACCTTCATCGACAGGCGGACCTTGCCGCGCTCGTCGAAGCCGAGCAGCTTCACCCACACCTTGTCGCCTTCCTTGACGACGTCGGTGGTCTTGCCGACGCGCTGGGCGGCGAGCTGGGAGATGTGCACGAGGCCGTCCTTGGCGCCGAAGAAGTTCACGAACGCGCCGAAATCGGCGGTCTTGACCACGGTACCCTGGTAGATGGCGCCGACTTCGGCTTCATCGGTGATCGACTTGATCCACTTGATGGCCGCATCGATCGAGGCGCCGTCCGACGACGAGACCTTCACAGTGCCGTCGTCGTTGATGTCGATCTTGGCGCCGGTCTTCTCGACGATCTCACGGATCACCTTGCCGCCGGTGCCGATCACTTCGCGGATCTTGTCGGTCGGGATAGTGATGGTCTCGATGCGCGGGGCGAACTCGCCGACGCTGGAGCGCGAGGTGTCGAGCGCCTTGGCCATTTCGCCAAGGATGTGCTCGCGACCGCCCTTGGCCTGCTCGAGGGCGACCTTCATGATCTCCTCGGTGATGCCGGCGATCTTGATGTCCATCTGCAGCGAGGTCACGCCGTCGGCGGTGCCTGCCACCTTGAAGTCCATGTCGCCGAGGTGATCTTCGTCACCCAGGATGTCGGAGAGCACCGCATAACGGTCGCCTTCGAGGATCAGGCCCATGGCGATACCCGCCACCGGCTTCTTCATCGGCACGCCCGCATCCATCAGCGCCAGCGAGGTGCCGCAGACGGTCGCCATCGAGGACGAGCCGTTCGACTCGGTGATCTCGGAGACGACGCGGATGGTGTAGGGGAACTCTTCCGCCTTGGGGCGGATCGGGTTGATGGCGCGCCAGGCGAGCTTGCCGTGGCCGATTTCGCGACGGCCGGGCGAGCCCATGCGGCCAGCTTCACCGACCGAGTAGGGCGGGAAGTTGTAGTGCAGCATGAAGTTCACCTTCTGGGTGCCTTCGAGGCTGTCGACGAACTGCTCGTCGTCGCCGGTGCCGAGCGTGGCAACGACGAGGGCCTGGGTCTCGCCGCGGGTGAACAGCGCCGAACCATGGGTGCGGGGCAGCACGCCGACTTCGGCGACGATCGGACGAACGGTCGTCAGGTCACGGCCGTCGATACGCGACTTGGTGTCGAGAATGTTCCAGCGGACGATCTTGGCCTGGAGGTTATGGACGACTTCGCCCAGGTCCTCGGCCGAGACGGTGCCGGCCTCGATCTGCGACGCATAGTGCGCCTTGACCTTGGCATTGGCGGCATCGACAGCGGCGTAGCGCTGCGCCTTGTCGGTGATCTTGTAGGCGGCGCGGAGGTCGGCCTCGGCCACCTTCAGCACGTCGGCCTCGAGCGCCGAGTAATCCGGCGGGCTGAAATCGCGCGGTTCCTTGGCGGCCAGCTCGGCCAGCTTGATGATCGCGTCGATGACCTTGCGCGAGGCTTCGTGACCGAACATCACGGCGCCGAGCATGATCTCCTCGGAGAGCTCCTGGGCCTCCGATTCCACCATCAGCACGGCGTCCTGGGTGCCGGCCATGACCAGATCGAGCTTGGACTCGGCGCGACGGTCGACGGCGAGGTTGAGGACGTATTCGCCATCAATGTAGCCGACGCGGGCAGCGCCGATCGGGCCCATGAACGGCACGCCGGAAATGGTCAGTGCAGCGGAAGCCGCGACCATCGAGAGCACGTCCGGGTTGTTCTCCATGTCGTGCTGGAGGACAGTGACGATGACCTGGGTCTCGTTCTTGTAGCCATCGGGGAAGAGCGGGCGGATCGGACGGTCGATCAGGCGGGACGTCAGCGTCTCGGCCTCGGTCGGGCGCCCTTCGCGCTTGAAGTAGCCGCCCGGGATCTTGCCCGCCGCGAAGTACTTTTCCTGATAGTTGACGGTCAGCGGGAAGAAGTCCTGACCCGGCTTCGGCGACTTGGCCGAAACGACGGTGGCGAGGACCACGGTCTCGCCGAGCGTGGCGAGCACGGCACCGTCCGCCTGGCGGGCGATCTTGCCGGTCTCGAGGGTGAGGGGCTGGCCGCCCCAGTTCAGCTCAACTTTGTGGTAGTCGAAGTTGATGGGCATATCGTTGTCTTTCCATTCTGCCGGAAAGAGCGGGAACGCGGGGGCGTAGCCACCCCGCGAACTCCTCCGGTGTGCCAGCCGCCCGCCGCACCCCATGTGCGACTACGGCCCAAAATCGGCACGGTTCCGCGCTGACACCCTCCGGTCGAGGAGGGGCGGAACATGGACAAGACGATGAGCCGCTCATTTTCCTGAAACAGGGAGGTGCCCCAACCTTCCGGAAGGTCCTGCACCGTGAGCGGCCGATGATCTCGCCATGCTCCGCGTAGTTCGTCAGCCTACGCAAGTCACCGGCAGGTCTGCCGGGGTTGGACCCGCGAGGCGTGCCCCGTGGGTCCAGGTCTTAGTCGACCAGCGCAACCAGGTAGTCGCTCGCTCGAGGTGCAAAAGTCTGACGACTTTTGTCGAGCAAGCTCCAATTAGCGGCGCAGGCCCAGACGCTCGATGAGCGCCTTGTAGCGCGCTTCGTCCGACTTCTTGACGTAGTCGAGGAGACGGCGGCGCGTCGAAACCATCTTCAACAGGCCACGGCGGGAATGGTTGTCCTTGCCATGCAGCTTGAAGTGTTCGGTGAGATTGGCGATGCGTTCGGAGAGGATCGCGACCTGGACTTCCGGCGAGCCGGTGTCGTCCTTCTTGGTGGCGTAGTCCTTGATGAGCGCAGTCTTCCGCTCTGCGGTAATCGACATCGGAAAGGTCCTTTCAAACAGAGGATCATCGGGACGCTGCCGCCCGGGATGTCGTCCAGGTGGAGCCATGAATAAGCGCCGGCCGGGCCGGAACTCGCGCGCTCTATAGGGGAAAGGGTCGCAGAACGCCAGTTATTTGTCGGAAGCGGCGGGCTCGGCCGCGCCGTTGAGGCTGTCGGAAGGGTCGAGCGAGCTCAGTGGAATGGTGAAGCGCCACTCGATGCCGAGCTGATGCACCTCGCGCGCGACCTCGCCATTGAGCGAGCGGCCGACCATGTTCTCGAGCACGGTGGTGCCGAAGCCGCGGCGCGGGGAGGTTTCGGCCGGGGCACTGCCGCTTTCGTGCCAAACGAAGCTCACCGCGCCGCCGACGCGCTTCCAGGTCAGCTCCAGCCGGCCGCCATCCCTCGCGAAGGCGCCGTATTTCACCGCGTTGGTGGCCAGTTCGTGCGCCGCCATGCCGAGGATCTGCGCCGCCTGGGCGTTGAGCCGCAGCGACGGCCCGTCGACGATCACCCGTTCGCCATCGACGGGACAGAACGGATCGATCTGGCTGACCAGCAGCTCCTTGAGATCGACGCCGGCGACGCCATGCGCCAGCAGCAGGTCGGTCGAACGGGCGAGCCCGAAGATGCGGCGCTCGAAGCTAGAAACGAACTCGGGCACCGTATCGGCGCCGCGCGCTGTCTGCTTGGCCATGGCGGCGATCACCGTCATCTGGTTCTTGCTCCGATGCGCCAGCTCGCGCATCAGGAAGCGCACCTCGGTTTCGGCGGCTTGGCGGCGGCGCGAGGCATCGCCGAGGGCGCTCGAGACGGTTTCGATCTCCTCGATCGGGAAGTGCCGCGCCTCCACCGGCTGGCCGGCGCCGAGCCGCCTGGCGTCGGCCTCGAGACCATGCACCGAGCGGCCGATCTGCAGGCTCACGCCATAGACCACGAGCACCACCAGGGCCGCCAGCAGCACACCGCCGGCCAAGAGCGACCAGAACGCATCGGCCAAGGGCTTCGCCACGACGCTGCGATCGGCCCAGGCCACCAGGGTCCAGCCGGTAAGGGTGGAGCGCTGCGCGACGACCAGGTAGTCCTTGCCCTCGGAAACGAGGCTGCGCCAGCCGGCGGTCGAGCCCAGTTCGTCGATCGGCGCGAGGTTGAAGGCGTCGCCGGTGTTGCCGCCCTGGTCGGCGGCGGCGATGATCACGCCCTTCCTGTCGACCAGCGCCACGTGCCAACCCTCGGGCATGCGGCTCGCCAGCAACGTACTCGACAGCTGACTGGCGGCGCGGCTGAAGCCGAGGATCAGCGGCTGCTGGTTGGCCGGAAAGATCGGCTGCAGGATGTTGACCACCCATTGCTGCGAGACACGCCCGAACACCGCATCCGAGATTGCCACGTCGCGGCTGTCGAAAGCCCGCTGCGTGGTTTCGACGTCGCCGATCGGATTGGTCTCCTGCTCCGACATCGGGACCCGGGTGGAAAGGTCCGAGGTCATGTCGGGGTGGACAAGATAGACGTAGGACGCGGTGTTCTCGAGCGCGACGCTGACCCGGGCGTGAAACTCGGGATAATCGGCGGGCTTGAGCGGCGGCGTGGTGGCGAGGACGCGCAGCGTCGTGATGTTGGCGTTGATCTCGCGATCCACCGCCTGAACGATCGAGCGGGCATTGCCGGTGATCAGCGTCTCGACGACGCGCTCCTGCGCCTCGTTGTTGCGCTGCAGCAGGATGGCAGAAAAGACGAATGCGGGGACCAGCGCCACCAGCGCCAGGACGAACAGGTAAACGGCAATCGGCCGGGCCCTCGGGCCGCGGCGGCGTACGACAGCACTATTATCAGCCGGGCTCGGCCCGTCAGCCATAACGCACCCCGGCGAAAATCAACCCAGACCCCTGCCATGCCTTAGAGCACGAAAACGCCTGTTCCGCCATTTGGTTCCGGCGGCAGGCGACAGGCAGGAGCGCTTCACGGTTGGTTGCACCGCCCTGCACTCCCCTCCCCACGCGAGTGGTTCAGCGATCCGGGCAGGGCGCTAGACGATAACGCGCTGCGGCTTGAACATGCCGGCTTCGACCCGGCCCAGCGCCACGGCGATGCCGGCGCTGCTAGCCCAGGCGCTGTCGAGCGCGATCGGCGCCGATGCGCCGCCGAGCAGCACAGGGTTGCCGTGCCGGACGGCGCTCACCTGATCGGGGGTGAGCCGGATCTCGGGCAACAGCGACAGCCCGGCGGAGACCGGCAGCAGCAGCGCATCGCGGTCCGCGGCTGCCTCCAGCGCCTCGAGCGTCACCGCCCGCGCCTCACTGAACGGGCCGACGGCGGTGCGGCGCAGTTCGACGACATGGCCGTGGGTGCCGAGGGTCCGGGCGAGGTCCCGCGCCAGGGCGCGCACATAGGTGCCCTTCTCGCAGGTCATTTCCAGCCGGCTGATTTCGCCGGCATGTTCCATGAGCCGAAGGGCCTCGACGTAGACGGGGCGGGCCGCCAGCTCGACCACCTCGCCGGCACGCGCCAGGTCATAGGCGCGTTCGCCGTCGACCTTGATGGCGGAAAAGGCCGGTGGGGTCTGCATGATTTCGCCGGTAAAGCCGGGCAGCGCAGCGAGGATCTCGGCCTCGGTGGGCCGTACCTCCGAGCGCGCGCTGACTTCGCCTTCAGTGTCGTCGGTGGTGGTTTCCTCGCCCCACTTGATGGCGAAGCGGTAGACCTTGGTGCCGTCCTGCACAGCGGGCACGGTCTTGGTCGCTTCACCCAGCGCGATCGGCAGGATGCCGGTCGCCAGCGGGTCGAGCGTTCCGGCATGGCCGGCCTTTTTCGCGCCGAACAGCCAACGGAGCTTCCCCACCGCCTGGGTGGAGGTCATGTCATAGGGCTTGTCGAGAACCAACCAACCGGAGACGTCGCGCTTCTGGCGCTTCTCGGTGGTCAATCTTCGTCCTCATCCTTCGCGATGTCGCGCTGCACGCGGTCGGAGCGCAGCAGGGCGTCGATCTTGCCGAACTCGTCAAACGTGTTGTCGACGAAAAAGCGCAGGTCCGGTGCGAACTTCAGATCGAGCTCCGGGGCCACGCGGCCGCGAATGAAGCGGTGGTGGCGATTGAGGGCCGCGACGATTTCCTCGGCGCCCGCGCCGCCGAGCGGCATGATGTAGGCGTTGGCCAGCTTCAGATCCGGCGTCATGCGGACTTCGGGCACGGTGATAACCTTGCCTTCGAGCAGCGGATCTTCGATCTCGCCGCGGGCAAAGACGCCGGAAAGGGCATGGCGCACCAATTCGCCGACGCGCAGCATGCGCTGGCTGGGACCGGTGGGCTTGTGGGTGTCGCGTTTCATCGGGCTGAGTTAGGCGCTTGGCGGCTTTCCGTCAACGGTAGCGGCCTGAGGAACGCCATTCGCCACACTCGGTCGGGAAACTTCTGCCACGCTATGGCAATGGTGGATTAGCCCGCTTGCTCTCGACCAGGCGCTCCAGCCCGTCTAGCAGCCGCTCCAGCCCGAAATCGAAGGCCATATCAGGATCGCCGAGGCCGTAAAGTTCGCCGACCACCGCGCCCACCCGGCTCGCCACCGGATAGGGCGAAAAATCCATGGTCGAGAGGAACGGCTCGACGGCGTACCACCACTCATCGTCGCTCATACCGGTCTGCGCCTTGACCATATTGGCGCGCACCACGTCGCGTACCGCGCCGTGCACATAGTTGGCGACGAGGATGACGCAGAGGTCCATCTCGACTTCGCTCAGGCCCAGCCGATCGAAGACGCTGAGGAAGTTGTCATAGGCGCGGATGGTGTTGGGGCCGAGCACCGGCCGGTGCGTGCCGATCTCCAGCGCCCAGGGATGGGCCAGGTAAAAGCGGCGAAAGCTGCGCGCCACGAGGGTCACATTGGCCCGCCAGTCGGCCGGATGAAACTCCGGCGTCACTTCACCGGCCTGTCCGGTGGCCACGGCATCGAGCATCAGGTCGAGCAGCACCGCCTTATCCGGGATGTGGGTGTAAAAGCTCATCGGCGAGATCCCGACCGCTTCGGCGACGCGCCGGGTCGAGACGGCGTCGATGCCCTCGGCATCGGCAATGGCGACGGCGGCAGCCACCAGGTCGGCAACGCTGACCCGCGATTTGGGCCCGCGCCTGGGCGCCGGCGCCCTGCCCCACATCAGCTCCAGCGTCCGGATCGGATCGCCCCGACCGGCAATTTCCTCGGCCATCCGGCCTCCATAAAATAACTCTTTACAGTGTACGGGATTGAGTCTAAGCCAAACCCCGTACACTGCACACCGTTATATCGCCAGGCCGCGAAAGTCGAGATATCCCTTCGGACGTCCGGCCCAGCGTGTCGAAAACCAGCCTGCTGACACGTCATGTCAGCAGGGCTGGATAGGCTTGCCCAACCTGAACCGGGAAGAGGAGTGAAGCAATGATCCATGCCCGCGGACTGAAGCGCAGCTTCAAGACCAAGGACGGCGTCGTCGAGGCGGTGCGTGGCCTCGACCTCGACGTGGCGGAGGGCGAGCTGGTGGCGTTCCTCGGCCCCAACGGCGCCGGCAAATCCACCAGCGTGCGCATGCTGACGACGCTGCTGCCGCCGACCGAGGGCGCGGCGAGCGTCGCCGGCCACGACGTGTTGCGCGACGCCAACGCGGTACGCCGCCGCATCGGCTATGTCGGCCAGGGGGCCGGCGCCGGCGGCTACAACAAGCTGCGCGACGAGCTGCTGACGCAGGGCGCGGCGCAGCGGATGAGCAAGGCCGACGCGGCCCGGCGCGCCGACGAGCTGATCGGCATGCTGGAGCTCAGCGGGCTCGAAAGGCGCACCGGGATGAGTTTGTCAGGCGGGCAGAAGCGGCGCGTCGATATCGCGCTCGGGCTGATGCACAGCCCCAAGGTGCTGTTCCTCGACGAGCCCTCGACCGGGCTCGATCCGCACAGCCGCGCCAACCTCTGGGAGCACATCCTGAAGCTGAGAAAATCGACCGGGATGACGATCTTTCTCACCACCCACTATCTCGACGAGGCCGATCAGATGGCCGAGCGGGTGATGATCATGGACAATGGCCAGATCATCGCCAACGACACGCCGGAGCGACTGAAGGCTAACCTCGCCGGCGACCGCATTACCGTCGATGCCGACAACTCGGCGGTTGCCGCCGAGCTCGCCGCCAACCTCCCCGAAGCCCGCGAAATCAGCCGTGACGGCGCGCGGGTCGGGGTGACCGTGAAGGGCGGCGAGGCGGTGCTGCCGGAGTTCATCCGGGTCTTGGATCAGCGCGGCGCCCGGGTACTGGCGGCAAACGTCCGCCGGCCAACGCTGGATGACGTGTTCCTCGGATTGACCGGCCGTTCGCTGCGGGAGACGGCAGCATGAAAGGGCCATTTGCACCAGTGAGGCGGCGAGCGGCGGTAGCTGAAAGCCGCCGGGGTCTTGCTCCCCTCCCCCTTGAGGGGAGGGGCTGGGGGTGGGGGTCCATCGGCTCTAGAAGCGCACCAACCCCTCCCTCGATCCCTCCCCTCCTTGCGGACGCGGTAGCGCCGCGGGGGGAGGGAAGCGATCGAACCGCGTCCTTCGTTCATATCTGGGAGATTCACCCATGACCTTCTTCCGTGACGTCGCCACTTCGTTTGCCCGCGAGATGAAACCCACCCTCGCCGATCCGTCCTGGATGGCTTTCGGGCTGGTGCAGCCCATCCTCTACCTGGCGTTCTTCGTGCCGCTGCTCGATGTCGGCGGCTCGACCGCCGAGGCGCTGCAGTGGTTCGTGCCGGGGATGATCGTGATGCTGACGCTGTTCGGCACCGCGATGGTCGGCTGGAGCCTTACCGAGGAGCTGATGAGCGGGGTGCTCGAACGCTTCCTCTCCACCCCGATGAGCCGGCCGGCGCTGATCTTCGGCCGCTCGCTCAAGGAAATGTTCCCCCTCGCGCTGCAGGCCCTGGCACTGATCCTCCTCGCCTGGCCATTCGGGCTGGCGCTCCATCCGATCCAGATGCTGTTCGGGCTCACCCTGCTTGCCCTGTTCGGCGCCGGAGTGGCGGCGCTCTCCTATGCGCTGGCGATTGCGGCGCGGCACAATACCTCGCTGTTCTACATGGTGAGCCAGTCGGTGGCGCTGCCGCTGATGCTGCTCGGCGGGGTGCTGCTGCCGATCGAGAACGGCCCGGGCTGGCTCTACATCGCCAGCCGCTTCAACCCGCTGACCTATCTGATCGAGGCCGAGCGGGCGCTATTTGCCGGCGAGCTGTTCACCAGCACCGTGCTGTGGGGCGTGCTGGTGGCGCTTGCGACCGCCGTGGTTGGGCTCAGCATCGGCGCCCGGGCAATCCGCAAGGCGAGCCTCTAGTAGTTGCCGGACGCCTGAGGGCGTCCGGCTCTCTTTCCTAACGAGGTCATAGCGATGAACCAAGCCATCACCATCCCAGTTCTTACCACCACGATCCCCGGCGGCGATGACGCCCGCGCCCTCGCATCGCGCATCGAACTGGCAGTCGCCATGGGCCAGCAGCAGGTCGCGACGGACCTCTATCGCCGCTTCCAGACGCTGACGCTTTCCGACGCCGAGCGGCGCCGGGTGCATCAGGAGTTCGCCGTGCTCGACCGGCTGCCGTGAGGGGTTGCCAATGTTCAAAAGCCTATTTAACTAATCGGTAAAGTACGTAGAGAGGGTTAGCATGTACGGCTCGATCAGGATCCGCGGGGCGCGGGAGAACAACCTCAAGAACGTGTCGCTCGATATCCCGAAGCGGAAGATCACGGTGTTCACCGGGGTGTCGGGCTCGGGCAAATCCTCGCTGGTGTTCGGCACCATCGCGGCGGAAAGCCAGCGGCTGATCAACGAGACCTACCCAGCGTTCGTCCAGCAATTCATGCCGCATTACGGCCAGCCCGATGCCGACGAGCTCGAGAATATCTCGGCAGCCATCATCGTCGACCAGCAGCGGCTGGGCGGCAATTCGCGCTCCACCGTCGCCACCGTTACCGACGCGGCGCAAATGCTGAGGGTGATCTTTTCGCGCGCTGCCGAACCGAAACTCGGCGCGCCCGGGCTCTATTCCTACAACGACCCGCGCGGCATGTGCCCCGATTGCGAAGGTATCGGCCAGGTCGCGGCGATGGACATGAGCGCGGTGGTCGATGAGTCGAAGTCGCTCAACCAGGGCGCCCTGCTACCCAAGGATTTCGCGGTCGATAGCTGGTACTGGGAGATCTACAAGAACTCCGGGCTGTTCGACATGGACAAGCCGGTATCGAAGTTCACCGCCGAGGAACGCGAGAACCTGTTCGACCTCGACGATGGCCGCAAGATCAAGGTCGGCAAGATCGGGCTCACCTACGAGGGCGTGGTCGCCAAGCTGAAGAAGGGGCTGGGGAGCAAGGACCCGGAGAACCTGCAGCCGCATGTCCGCGTTGAGTATGACAAGATCTTCACCCGCGCGACCTGCCCGGCCTGCGGCGGCGCCCGGCTCAATGCGGCGGCGCTGTCGAGCAAGGTCAACGGCAAGTCGATCGC
Organism: Devosia sp. GW821-FHT12F11; assembly: GCF_058806655.1. Lineage (NCBI taxonomy): Bacteria > Pseudomonadati > Pseudomonadota > Alphaproteobacteria > Hyphomicrobiales > Devosiaceae > Devosia > Devosia sp. GW821-FHT12F11. The sequence continues at coordinate 455,194 of NZ_JBXAPX010000001.1, read as the reverse complement.
CGAGTGTTCGGCAATGCAGGTCTCCGACCTCGCGCCGTTCGTCCGCTCGATCGAGGCGCCCTCGATCAAGCCGATGATCGCGGCGCTGGCGGCACGGCTCGAGAACCTCGTCACCATCGGGCTCGGCTATCTCAGCCTCGACCGCGAGAGTTCGACTCTATCGGGCGGCGAAAGCCAGCGCGTGAAGATGGTGCGCCATCTCGGCTCGTCGCTGACCGACATCACCTATGTGTTCGATGAGCCCAGCGTCGGGCTCCACCCGCACGATGTCGCCCCGCTGGCCGGGCTGATGCAGCAGTTGCGTGACAAGGGCAACACGGTGCTGATCGTCGAGCACAAGCCCGACATGATCGCCATTGCCGACCATGTGGTCGATATGGGCCCGTTCGCCGGCTCCAGGGGTGGCGAGATCGTCTACGAGGGCGATTTCGAGGGACTGCTCAAATCCGGCACGCTCACCGGCAACCACATGAAGAAGCACCAGGCGATCAAGACCGATGGGCGCAAGGCCAAGGGGCAGCTGAAGATCGCCCACGCCAAGACCAACAACCTGCGTGATGTGTCGGTGTCGATCCCCGAGGGCGTGCTCACGGTGGTCACCGGCGTCGCCGGCGCCGGCAAGAGCTCGCTGATCCAGGGCTCGCTGCCGGCCGCCTATCCCGACACTGTCATCATCGACCAGAACCTCAACCGCGGCTCGTCGCGCTCCAACACCGCGACCTATACCGGCATCCTCGACACGGTGCGGAAGACCTTCGCCAAAGCCAACGGCGTCGACGCTGCGCTGTTCTCGGCCAACTCGAGGGGCGCCTGCCCCGACTGCAAGGGGCTGGGGGTCACCTATACCGATCTCGCGCATATGGACCCTGTGGCGAGCGTCTGCGAGACCTGCGAGGGCAAGCGCTTCACCGAGGACGTGCTGCAGCACAAGCTGCGGGGCAAGGCGATCAGCGACGTCTACGAGATGAGCGTTTCGGAGGCGACCGAGTTCTTCACCGAGCCTGCTATCGCCAAGATCCTCAGGGGGCTCGACGATGTCGGGCTCGGCTATCTGACGCTGGGTCAGCCGCTCTCGACCTTGTCGGGCGGCGAGCGCCAGCGCCTGAAGCTCGCGGCGGAACTGGGTAAATCCGGCAATATCTACGTGCTGGACGAACCCACCACCGGGCTCCACATGAACGACGTCGACACGCTGATCGGGCTGTTCGACCGGCTGGTCGATGCCGGCTCCACCGTGATCGTCATCGAGCACAATCTCGATGTGATCAGCCGGGCGGATTGGGTGATCGACCTCGGACCCGGCGCCGGCAATGACGGCGGCAGCGTGGTGTTCGAGGGCACGCCGACGGGGTTGAAAGGGGCGAGGGGCAGCTTGACGGGAGAGGCGTTGGCGGCTCGGGGGTAGGTCGCTGACTGATAGAGACCGCCCCCTCCCGGCCTCCCCCATAAAGGGGGAGGTGAAGAGTCGGGGCTCGGTCTTCAATCGTGCCAAACACACCGGCGGAGCACCTCCCCCTTTATGGGGGAGGATGGGAGGGGGCCGTCTGCTTCAGTTTGCGGGAGCAGCCACCACCTCCAACGTCACCACGTCCTGCAATTCCTTCGCCCGCGCCTGGAACGCCTTCGCGTCCACCGGCCAGGTCTTGGGGTTGGACGGATCGAACGCCCGGCCCTTCCACTCCTGGTAGACCATGGCGATGCCGGTGTCGGTCTTGCGGAACACCGCCACCATCACCTCACCCAGCCCGCGCAGCTTGCCGTTGTCCTTGTAGGCGCCGCAAGCCATGCCGAGGGCGGGGAAGAACGTGTCCGTCTCCTCGCCGAAATTGAAGAAGCCGAGGGCTTCCTCCTTACAGATCTGCGAGTAGCCGTACATGGTGGCGCGGCGGTAATCGTCGAGGCTGCGGCCGGGCTGCAGCGTCAGCCGCGCGGCGTAGGTGGTGGTCCAGTTGTCGACTGACTCGCCCTTCTTGAAGAACTCGACAAAGGCCTGCGTGGCGTCGCCATAGGTGTTCGACTCCACCAGTTGCAACAGGTCCGGCGACAACCGCTCGGCCGGGGTCAGCCAATCCGGCGTCGGCAGCACGAAGCGATGCCCGAGTGCCGTGAGGCTGAAATTCACGCCATCGCGGCCGAGCACCGGCGCCTCCTCGGCCAGGGTGGGCGAGGCGGCCAACAGGGCCAGAACAAGCAACAGGGTCCGCATCGACATCCTCCCGGCGAAGCGGGCGGAACCTATGCGGGCGCGGCCCGGGAGTCGAGCGGGCTTGCGCGACTCATAAGTATTGGCTTATGTGTTGTGCATGGAAGCAGATATCTTCAAGGCGCTGGCCGACCCCAATCGTCGCGCCATGCTGGAGCGGCTGGCCTCCGGCGAGCTGACCGGCTCGGCGCTGGGCGAGGGTTTTGCCATCTCGCAGCCGGCGATGTCGCAGCACATCGCGGTGCTGCGGGGCGCCGGGCTGATCCGCGAACGGCGCGAGGGACGCAGCGTCCACTACGCGGTGAACCCCGACGGCATGGCGCCGCTGCATGACTGGCTGAGCCGCTACCAGGCGTTCTGGCCCGAGCGGCTCAGCCGCCTGAAGGACTTCCTCAAGGAGATGGATCAATGAGCGAATCCGAAGCCGAGCGCGTGACGGTCGAATGCGGGCTCGATGCCGCGCCGGAAAAGGTGTGGCGGGCGCTGTCGATCCCGGCCTATCGCGATGCCTGGCTGCTGCCCGATGGTGATGGCGAACGCTTCACCGCAGAAGTGGTGGAGGCGGTGCCGCCACATCGACTGCGCCTCAGCTGGCGCGAAGGCGATGGCGAGGGTGAGCTGGTGACCTTCACGCTCGAGGCGACGCCCGAGGGCGGCACCTGGCTGCGGCTGGTGCACGACCGGGTGGCGGCGCCGCTGCGCGTGCCGATCCCCGCCAACACCAACACCGCGATGCTGCGGGCCGCTTAGCGCTCCGCCCATCCCCATACTCAAAGCCATTCTGAAGGAGGTTGCCGATGCGCGACATGATGCAGCTCGTCCCTATGGTCATCGAACAGTCGAGCCGCGGGGAGCGTTCGTTCGATATCTTCTCGCGGCTGCTGCGCGAGCGGATCATTTTCGTCAACGGCGAGGTCGAGGATCAGATGGCGGCGCTGATCTGCGCCCAGCTGTTGTTCCTCGAATCCGAGAACCCCGGCAAGGAGATCTCGCTCTATATCAACTCGCCAGGCGGCGTGGTGACGGCCGGGCTCGCCATCTACGACACCATGCAGTTCATCAAATCGCCGGTGTCGACGCTCTGCATGGGCACCGCCTATTCGATGGGCTCGTTCCTGCTCGCCGGCGGCGCTCCTGGCCGCCGCATGGCGCTGCCCAACGCCTCGATCCTCGTGCACCAGCCCTCGGGCGGCGCCCAGGGCAAGGTCACCGACGTGCTGATCCATGCCGAGGAGAGCCAGAAGGTGAAGGCGCGGATCAATCGCATCTACGCCAAGCACTGCGGCCGCACGATCGAGGAAGTCGAACGCACCCTCGACCGCGACCGCTACATGTCGCCGGAAGAAGCCCAAGATTGGGGGCTGATCGACTCCATCTTCACCGAGCGGGCGGAGCTGGCGATGCCGGTGCCGGAACTGCCGATGGGGCGGTAGCCCTCTATTCGATCCGCCGCCTTGCTCCCCTCCCCCCTTGAGGGGAGGGGCGGGGGGTGGGGGTGGTGCGGCGGGCACGGTGCTGACTTCACCACCCGCTCCTTCAGTCCCTCCCCTCAAGGGGGAGGGAGGCGATCGCCTCTAAGTGCGGAGGGTGCGCATGCCTCAGCGATACCCCTGCGCCTGCAGCTCGAACAGTTCCGCGTAGCGCCCGCCATTCTGCATCAGCTCGGCGTGGGTGCCCTGCTCTTCCACCTTGCCGTCAGCCAGCACGACGATGCGGTCGGCCATGCGGACGGTGGAGAAGCGGTGCGAGATCAGCACCGCCGTGGTGCCCTCGGCGAGATTCTTGAAGCGGGTGAAGACTTCGGCTTCGGCGCGCGCGTCGAGCGCCGCGGTCGGCTCGTCGAGGATGATGATCTCGGCGTTGCGCATATAGGCGCGGGCGATGGCGATCTTCTGCCACTCGCCGCCCGACAGATCCTGGCCCTTCAAAAAGGTACGGCCGAGCATCTGGTCATAGCCCTCGGGCAGCTTGCGGATCACCGGATCGGCAAGGCTCTGCTCGGCGGCCGAGACGATGCGCTCGCGATCGGCGGCCACCTCGATGCGGCCGACGCCGATATTGTCCGAGGCGGTAAAACTGTAGCGCAGGAAATCCTGGAAGATGACGCCGATATGGGTGCGCAGATCCGCGGTGGCGAATTCCTTGAGGTCGATGCCATCAAGCGTGATGCGGCCCTCGTCGGGGTCGTAGAGGCGGGTCATCAGCTTGACGATGGTGGTCTTGCCGGCGCCGTTCTCGCCCACCAGCGCCAGCGTCTCGCCGGCCGGAACGGCAAAGCTCAAGTTGCGCACCGCCCAGTTTTCCGAGCCCGGATAGCGGAAGCCGACATTTTCGAACACCAGCCCCTGCCTGACCGGCAGCGGGAAGGGTTTTGGGTGTTTGGGGTCGAGGATGGTCGGCTTGATCTCGAAGAAGCTGAACAGGTCGTCGAGATAGAGCGACTGCCCGGCGATCTGGGTGAAGCCGATCAATATCTGCTGCAGGTAGCCGTTGAGCTGCGAGAAGCTGCCCGACAGGAACACCAGCGTGCCGATGGAGAACTCACCATGCAGGGTCCGCCAGACGATATAGGCGTAGGCGGCATAGTAGGTGAGGGTGGAGATCGAGGCGAGCAGCCCGGTCTGCAGCGCCCGCTTGATCGAGAGGTTGCGGTTCTCGATCAGGATCTGGTCGGACAGTCCCTTGAAGCGGCCACTCAGGAACTCCCCTAGCCCGAACAGCTTGATCTCCTTGGCGCTGTCGGCGCTGGCGCCGATCTGGCGCAGATATTCGAGCTGCCGCCGCTCGGGCGAGCGGTTATGCGAGATCCAGTAGGCCAGCCGGTTGAAGCGGAACTCGCCCCATACCGCGGGGATCAGCGCCAGCGCCAACAGACCGATCAGCAGCGGGGCATAGACGAAAAGCCCGGCGGCGAGCGCGATAGCAGTAATCATCGCCTGCGCCTGGCCGAACACCTGCGAGATGACGGTCGAGCGGCTCGAGGCCTGCCGGCGCGCCCGCTCCAGTCGATCCTGGTATTCGGATTGCTCGAAATGCTTCAAATCGAGCTTGGCGGCATGCTCCATCAGCTCGAGGCTGACGGCGTTTGAGTGGCTTTCGCCGAGGATGTTGTCGACCACGTTGATGGCGCGGTTGAAGGCGTCGCGGGCGAAGACCAGCACGAACTCGCCGGTCAGCAGCGCCATCAGGAAGGTCAATCGGCCACTCTGCAGCCAGTCATTGAGCTCGGGGCCGGGCACGCCGAGGCTGGTTTGATGCACTACCTCGTCGATGATCAGCTTGGTCAGCAGCAGCACCAGCGGCGGCTGGACGGCGACCACCAGCCGAAGCGCGATGCTGAGGCTCATCAGCCAGGGGCTGGTCCGCCACATCTGGGCGAACAGTCGGCCGAGGTGGCGGAAGGTCTTGAGCCGCTCTCCCTTGTCGAACGGCAATGCGTCCGGGATATCGGGACCGTTCGCCCCCCGTCCCCCGCCCCCAACCCTGCCGCCGACACCACGCATCAAACATCACCCTTAAAGGAACGGGCCTGATCCTAAGGCGCGGCACGGCTTGGCGAAACCGCCAATTCAGGCAGGTGCGCGACCCGTCACGGGACCGCTTGGCGCGATAGCCGATCGACATCCTCACCGAACGCCGTCATTTCGTCCCGGTCGGCAAACGCTGTAAGCGGCACGATCAGCGCCTCGGGTGGTGCGGTGATGAAGACGTGAGCCTTGCCGATGGCGACATCGGCGATGGTCTCATAGGCGATGAACAGCTGCCGCTCGGCCGTTATCACTGCGAGATGGTCACCCCATTGCTCAAGCGTCTCCACCATAGGCGCGGGTATGCGGCGACGCGCCCGGCGGTGCGTTGCGAGCGTCATCACTGCAGCGGCCAATCCATAGGCGATGCCGACCAGCAGCAGCGCCGCCAGCCAGAAGCGCCAGCCCCATTCCGGCCCGACCCAGTCGGCCGGCAGGAACGCCACGAGGCCACCTGCAACAGCGAGCCAGATCAGCAGCAGCCACTTACGCCAACCGATCAGCTCGCGCGGCAAGGCCTCGTAGGCCAGCGCGTCGGCGGTGGTCAAGGTGTAGGTGAAGGTGAGGAGGGGGTCGGTCATGGCCAACAGTGACGGTACTCAGCCTGTTCGCGCAACTGGCTACAGGCAGACGCCACTACCGATGCTGTCCGCACCGACGAGGCGGTCTGATGGGTCAAACGCCAGATCGACGATGAAGTGAGTGTCGCAGACGAACAGGGCCCCAGTGCCGGCGCCACGCAGAATGTAGCCTATTTTGTCGCCTTCATCGTACCACACCTCATAGCCGGCATCAGCCAGTCGGCGGACGATCTGCAAGCGCTCCTCGCCCGGATCGAACACGGCGCCCAGCATCGAAACATGCCAGTCCGGAAGGCAGGTGCCTCGGCAGCCGGTGCGGGCTGCGTATAGCTGCTCAAGGCCAAACCTGTTTACCGCGTTGAGGAAGTGCTCGGGTCGGTACCAGCGCCACACCGACCAACCGACGATGAACACTGCCAGCAGCGAGACGGTGAGGATGATCGCCTTCGCACCCGCCAAAAGAAAAGAGAGCGCCGGGTTTGCACCAGGCGCTCTCTTTGCTTGCTTGTCGACCATCGCCTAGAGCGAACGGACCACGCTCTCCACGCGGAAGCATTCGATGACGTCGCCGGGGCGGATGTCTTCGTAGTTTTCGAAGGCCATGCCGCATTCCTGGCCGACCGGCACTTCCTTGACTTCGTCCTTGAAGCGCTTGAGCGTTTTCAGCTTGCCTTCGTGGATCACGACGTTGTCGCGCAAGAGGCGCACGCCGGCGCCGCGTTCGACGATGCCCTCGGTGACCTGGCAGCCGGCGACCTTGCCGACCTTGGTGATCTGGAACACTTCCTTGATCGAAGCGTAGCCGATGAAGGTCTCGCGACGCTCCGGCTTCAACAGGCCCGACATCGCTGCCTTCACGTCATCCACGAGGTCGTAGATGATGTTGTAGTAGCGGATTTCGATGCCCTCGCGGGTGGCGAGGTCAGAGGCCTGCTTGTTGGCGCGGACGTTGAAGCCGATGATGATGGCGTTCGAAGCGGAAGCCAGCGTCACGTCGGATTCGGTGATGGCGCCGACGCCGCTCATCAGGATCTGCGCCGACACTTCGTCGGTCGAGAGCTTGTTGAGCGAGGCGTTGATCGCTTCGACCGAGCCCTGCACGTCGCCCTTGATGATCAGCGGGAACTTGGCGATGCCCGAGGCCTTGAGCTGATTCATCATCTGCTCGAGGCTGGTGGCGCCGCCGCCCGCTGTCTTCTCGCGGATCAGGCGCTGACGGTACTCGGTGACTTCACGGGCCCGTGCTTCGGTCTCGACCACACTGAAGCGGTCGCCGGCCGACGGCACGCCGGTAAAGCCCAGCACTTCCACCGGAATGGACGGGCCGGCTTCCTTCACCTGCTCGCCCTTGTCGTTGATCAGCGCACGGACGCGGGCGAACTCGGTGCCGGCGACGACGATATCGCCGATCGCAAGCGTGCCGCGCTGCACCAGCACCGTCGCCACCGCACCGCGGCCGCGATCGAGCTTGGCTTCGATGACGAGGCCCTCGGCGCGCCCGTCGCGGGCCACCTTGAGCTCCAGCACTTCGGCCTGCAGCAGGATGGTTTCGAGCAGCTTGTCGAGGCCGGCCTTGGTGACCGCCGAAACTTCCACGTCGAGCACATCGCCGCCCATCGATTCGACGAACACTTCGTGCTGCAGCAGTTCGGTGCGAACGCGCTGCGGATTGGCACTCGGCTTGTCCATCTTGTTGATGGCGACAATGATCGGAACCCCGGCCGCCTTGGCGTGCTTGATGGATTCGATGGTCTGCGGCATGACGCCGTCATCGGCCGCCACCACCAGCACCGCGATATCGGTGGCCTGGGCGCCACGGGCACGCATGGCGGTGAACGCTTCGTGGCCCGGGGTGTCGAGGAAGGTGATCTTCTGGCCGTTCTTTTCGACCTGATAGGCACCGATGTGCTGGGTGATGCCGCCGGCTTCACCGGAGACCACATTGGTCTCGCGGATGGCGTCGAGCAGCGAGGTCTTGCCGTGGTCGACGTGACCCATGATGGTCACCACCGGCGCGCGGTTGGTCAGGTCCTCCGCCTTGTCGTCGGCCGGGATGTCATACAGCCCTTCTTCGACGTCGGCATCGGAGACGCGCTTGACGGTGTGGCCAAGTTCGGTGGCGATCAGTTCGGCGGTATCGCTGTCGATGATATCGGTGATCTTCACCATCTGGCCCTGGGCCATCAGGATCTTGATCACGTCGACGGCACGCTCGGACATGCGGTTGGCCAGTTCCTGGACGGTGATCGCCTCAGGAATGGTCACTTCACGGCTGAGCTTGGGCGCCTGCTGCTGGTTGCGGCCCATCTTCTTGTCGCGACGGCGACGCATGGCGGCCAGTGACGGCCCCTTGTCGCGATCGGACTCCGAACCGGCATTGGTAACGGTCAGGCGACCGCGGGCAAAAGCCTCCTCGCCGGCGCGGCGGGTCGGACGCTCGGGCGTTGCTGCAACGCGCGCAGCGCCGCCACGACGGGCGTTCTCGAGCTCGGTGGCATTGACCAGCGGCCGTGCCGCCGGAGCGGTACGGGTCTTGCGGCCATCAGCTTCCGAGGGCGGCGTCGGCGGCAGCTCGGCAACCGGGGTCGCCGGGCGGCGCTGCGGCGCCGTCTCGGCGGCACGGCGGGCCGGCGAGACGCGCGGCTCACGCGATACCGTAGAGATCTCGGCGACTTCCTCGAGCGCGCGGTCGGCCTCGGCGGCACGCGCCTTGGCTTCCTCGGCGCGCTGCGCCTCCTCGCGGAGGGCCCGGCGGCGAGCGTCTTCCTCGATGCGGCGCGCCTCTTCGGCGCGGGCGCGAGCCTCATCCTCGGCCTGACGACCGGCGGCTTCGCGCAGGGCGCGGGCCCGGGCATCGGCTTCAGTGGCGCTCAGGCCACCACCGGGACGCGGTGCGGCGCCCGAACGGAGCGGCGGCCGGCCCTGGTTGGACTGGTACGGGCGATTGCCCGACGGCGCACCCGACGAAGCGGGGCGGCCCGAACCCTGGGACGGAGCACCGCCGCCACTCTGGGGCGGACGCGGGGTATGCGGGGTGTGTGGGGTATGTGCGCCGGGCGAGCCGGGCGGCACGAAGCGGGTGCGCTTCTCGACGACCACAGTGTTCCGCGACGAACGTGCCACATTGGGGCGTGCCCCCACGCTGGGGCCTCCCTTCAATGACAGCGTCTTCTTGCCGCCGGCACCAGAATCTTCGCGCTTGTCGTCGTTATCAGCCATGTAACTCGCGTCTTCCTTCACGAAACCTGCCCGCGAAAGCGCGTCTCCGCGCTCTCTGAACAAGTCCGATTGTCGGGCTCAGGGGGCGGCGTAGCTATGCTCGCGCCGCTCAAATAACCCATCTAGTTGGCAATGTAACGAGCCAGCCTTTCGGCTCGTTGCACCGCCGCCTGGGCCGCGCCCCCCTTGATGAGCGCAGCATGTATCACATTTTCGATCCCGAGTGCCAAACCCATTTGGCCCGAATCGAGCAATTCGAAATGCGGAGTTAAGACGGGCTCAAAACCTGCCTCTTCCGCTGCCTTCGTGTAGCCCTTGAGCGAACCCAGGAGCTTATTCCTGCCATCCTCGGCCGCATCGGTCGCGGTGAGGAGAGCCTGCACTTCACCCGCTTCGATCGCCGACTTGACCTTGGTCGAGCCGGTGATCAGCTGTCCTGCCTTGCGCGCCAGGGAGAGCGAACTGAGCAGTCGCTCCTCCAGCCGGCGCCGGGTCAGACCGGCAAGATCGTCGGGCACCTTCACCTCGGCCTTGAGGCTTTTGGCGAAGGCCTTCTTCTTTTGCGCCTCGGCCACTTGTCGGTGGCCAAGGGTAATCCAGACGCCGCGTCCTTCGGCCTTGCCGTCGGTATCGGGCACCACCTCGCCGTCGGGTGAGACGGCGAAGCGGATCAGTTCGGCAATCGGCTTCACCTCACGGGTGAGAGCGCATTGCCTTTCGGTTTCTTCGCGACGCGGCACCGGGTTCGAGACCACCCGATTACGCGGGCGCCCCTTCTTCCAGTTCCGCGGCCTCTTCGGCCACGGCGAGATCGGCTTCGGTGATCCAGCCAGCCTTGAGACGGGCCTGCAGGATCATCTCCTCGGCTTCCTCGCGACTGACAGGGAAATCCTTGAAGGTGCCCTCGAACCGCTTGGTCTCGCCGTCCTTGCGTTCGGTCCAGCCCACCAGGTCGTCGGCGGCGCAGCCGGCAAAGTCCTCGACGCTCTTGATGTCTTCCTTGCCGAGCGCGACCAGCATTGCCGCGTTCAGGCCCGGGATCTCGTAGAGCTCGTCCTCGACGCCCAGCTTGATGCGCTCGTCGTCGTTGGCCTTCTCGATCGCCGCCAGGTAGTCGGAGGCGCGCTGCTGGATTTCGGCCGCGGTCTCTTCGTCAAAACCCTGGATCGAGGCGATTTCCGAGGCGTCGATATAGGCGAGTTCCTCAACCGAGGAGAAGCCTTCGGAAGCCAGTAGTTGGGCAACCATCTCGTCAACATCAAGGGCCTGCATGAACAAAGCAGAGCGCTCGGTGAATTCCTTCTGGCGGCGCTCGGACTCTTCCTGCTCGGTCAGGATGTCGATATCCCAGCCGATCAGCTGCGAAGCGAGACGGACGTTCTGGCCGCGGCGGCCGATGGCGAGGCTGAGCTGCTCGTCGGGCACCACGACTTCGATACGCTCGGCCTGCTCGTCGAGCACAACCTTGGCCACGTCAGCCGGCTGCAGCGCCGAAACGACGAGATCGGCGATCGATTCGGTCCACGGGATGATGTCGATCTTTTCGCCCTGCAGTTCGGCAACCACCGCCTGGACGCGCGAGCCGCGCATACCGACGCAAGCGCCGACCGGGTCGATCGAGGAATCCGACGAGGTCACGGCGATCTTGGCGCGGCTGCCCGGGTCGCGGGCGATCGAGCGGATAGTGATGATGCCGTCGTAGATCTCCGGCACTTCCTGCATGAACAGCTTGGCCATGAACTGCGGATGGGTGCGGGAGAGGAAAATCTGCGGGCCGCGCTGCTCGCGGCGCACGTCGTAGATATAGGCGCGGACCCGGTCGCCGTAGCGATAGAGCTCACGCGGGATCAGTTCGTCGCGGCGGATGATGGCTTCGCCACGGCCGAGATCGACGATGACGTTGCCGTATTCGACGCGCTTGACCGTGCCATTGACGATCTCGCCGACGCGGTTGATGTACTCTTCATACATACGGTCGCGCTCGGCATCGCGCACCTTCTGCACGATCACCTGCTTGGCCGACTGGGCGGCGATGCGACCGAACTCGATCGGCGGCAGCGGCTCGGTGAGGAAATCGCCGAGCTTGGCGGCGTCGTTCTTCTGCTTGGCGTATTTGAGCTCGATCTGGCGCCCGGGTTCCTCGACGGCCTCGACCACTTCGAGCAGGCGCCACAGGCGCAGCTCGCCGGTCTTGGGATTGATCTCGGCGCGGACATTGGTCTCGGCGCCGTAGCGGGTCTTGGCCGCCTTCTCGATCGCGTCCTGCATCGACTCGATGACGATCATGCGATCGATCGACTTCTCGCGGGCGACGGCATCAGCGATCTGGAGCAGCTCCAGGCGGTTCGCGCTAACGGCCATTTAGTGTGTCTCCTCAGTGGAAGCGTCTTCTTCAGATGTGGTTTCAGCGCGGCCTGCCGTGTCCTCGGCCACATCGGCCTCCGGGTCGTCAGGCAGCTCGACGGTTTCGATGTCTGCATCGTCGTCGATGGGGAATTCTTGCTGGTCGACCTGCGCCAGGTTCATCAGCTTGTCGGTCATCACCAGCTTGGCTTCGGCCAGCATGGTGAGCGGCAGACGGAAATCCGGCTCGGTGCCCTTGGGCACATCAGGCAGGGTGATGACGACATGGTCGCCATCGACCGCCTTGATCAGCCCGCGGAAACGGCGGCGGCCATCAAGCAGGTCGCTGAGCTCGACCTTGGCCTCGTGGCCGATATAGGCGGCGAAATCACGGGCCCGCACCAACGGCCGGTCAATGCCGGGCGATGACACTTCGAGATGATACTCGCGATCGATCGGATCCTCGACGTCGAGCACCGGCGAGACGTCTTTGCTCAGCCGCTCGCAGTCGGTGATGTTGAAGCGGCCATTGCCGTCTTCAGCCATGATCTGCAGCGTCAGGCCGTTCTCCTGCGTCATCTTCACACGCACGAGGCTGTAGCCGAGATCATTGGCGACGGGCTCGACGATGCGGGCGATCCGCTGCTCGAGGCCGGTCTCCTTGATGTAGCGCTTTTCGGTGAGGTCGAACGTCATCTTTATTCCTCGCGGGCCGTACCGGCGTTGGCGAGCGCTGGTCGCGCTCGAAACGCCTGGCCCTCCGGCGGGGCGGCCGAAACGTCGGCCGTGGTCCTCGCGTTGCTCGTCCAGTCTGCCCTGGCCCTTGGAAAACAAAAAGAGCGGGGGGCCCGGTCGGCACCCCACTCTCGCTTAGAGCCAGAGATGTTGTTGGCGCTCATATAGCGCCGATAGACGTCCGACGCAAGGTGATGCGTCCGGACTGTGCTTGCCGCCTCCAGCCGCTATGGTGCGCGGAGCGCTTTCAGGAAAAGTTGCAGACTTTTCCGGTTCGAAAGCGCGACAACGTGAAGAAGCTGGATTCGAACTCGGAGCAGGACTGATGAAGACACGCGCGGCAGTGGCATTCGCGGCGGGCAAACCACTCGAAATCGTCGAGCTCGATCTCGAGGGCCCGAGGGCGGGCGAAGTGCTGGTCGAGATCAAGGCCACCGGCATCTGCCACACCGACGCGTTCACGCTATCGGGCGCCGATCCCGAGGGGTTGTTCCCGTCGATCCTCGGCCACGAGGGGGCGGGCGTCGTGCTGGAGGTCGGCGCCGGCGTCACCAGCCTCAAGCCGGGCGACCATGTGATCCCGCTCTATACGCCCGAATGCCGGGAGTGCCCAAGCTGCCTGAGCCGCAAGACCAACCTCTGTACGGCGATCCGCGCCACGCAGGGCAAGGGCCTGATGCCGGACGGCACCTCGCGCTTCTCCTACAAGGGCGAGACCATCTACCACTATATGGGCTGCTCGACCTTTTCGAACCACACCGTGCTGCCCGAGATCGCGCTGGCGAAGATCGATCCCAAGGCGCCGTTCGACAAGGTGTTCTACATCGGCTGCGGCGTCACCACCGGGGTCGGTGCGGTGCTCAACACCGCCAAGGTCGAGGCCGGCGCCACCGCCGTGGTGTTCGGGTTGGGCGGCATCGGGCTCAACGTGGTGCAGGGGCTGAAGCTCGCCGGCGCCGACATGATCATCGGCGTCGACGTCAATAACGACAAGCGCGCCTGGGGCGAGCGCTTCGGCATGACGCATTTCGTCAACCCCAGGGAGATCGAGGGCGACGTCGTCCCCTACCTGGTCAACCTGACCAAGCGTGGGGCCGACCAGATCGGCGGCGCCGACTACACGTTCGATTGCACCGGCAACACCACGGTGATGCGGCAAGCGCTGGAAGCGAGCCATCGCGGCTGGGGCAAGTCGGTGGTGATCGGGGTTGCCGGCGCGGGGCAGGAGATCTCCACCCGCCCGTTCCAGCTGGTCACCGGCCGCACCTGGATGGGCACCGCCTTCGGCGGCGCCCGCGGCCGCACCGACGTGCCGAAAATCGTCGACTGGTACATGAGCGGCAAGCTCGAGATCGACCCGATGATCACCCACACGCTCAGGCTCGAGGACATCAACAAGGGGTTCGAGCTGATGCACCACGGCGAGAGTATTCGGAGCGTGGTGCTGTTCTAGAGGGGGAGAGCTCCTCACCTAACTCGACCACCCACCAGTTGTCCTCCCTGCGAAAGCAGGGACCCAACTCACCACCCGCGCCAGCTGACAGATGGGTCCTAGCTTTCGCTGGGATGACATTGAGTTGGAGGGGCTTTCTGTGGGCCGCCCCCAACAGCAGTGTCTACAGCCCCAACCGCTTCCGCAGTTCCGCCTCGGTCATGCTGCCGGGCTTTGCGCCACTGGCCACCAGCTCGTGGCCGATGGTGACCAGCCCAGCATTGAGCGGCGTCGGCACGCCATGCAACCGGCCGAGCAGGACGATCTCGCCGTTGAGGTAGTCGGTCTCGATGGTGCCGGCGCCGCGCTTCAGGCTCTGGATCGAGGACCCGCCGGTGCGGGAAACACCGGCGACGGCGCCCATTTCCATCAGGCCCTTGCGGCGCGGATCGGCATTCCCGACCGCTACCCAGGCGATGCCGGCGGCGGCGTAGACCGCTTCGGCCTCGGCCTGGATCGCATCCATCAGCGGGCCGGAGCGGCTGCCATGGCCGAGCGCCGCTTCGACCACGTTGCCGAGATTGTCGCGCAGCTTGCCGTATTTGGAGCGCATCACCTCTTCGAGCGGAAAGGCCGCAAAGCCGGCGCTGTTGAAGGCGGTGGCGATCGCCGCGACGTTGTCGTCGAGCCCATGAGGGTAGCGGCCGAGGTCGGTCAGCCCGCGCTTGGGCGTGCCGTAGCAGATCACTTCGCCTGGCGTCACATAGTCGGCCGGCAGTATCACCGTCATGGCGTAGACATTGGGAAACAACCGCAGCGCCAGCCGTTCGTTGTTGACGCCGTTCTGGGCGCAGACCACTGCCTGCGTAGTGACACCGGCGGCCCGCAGCTCGTCGAGCGCCGGAGCGGTGTGCTGGCCCTTCATGGTGAGGAAGATGACGTCGTCGGGCCGGAACTCGAGCTCATCAGGCGCGCCAACCACTGGGAAGCTCACCAGTTGCGACCCTGTGGTGGTGCGGAAAGTGAGACCGCCATTGGCCCGGATCGCCGCCAGCATATCGCCGCGGGCGATGCCGACCACGTCGTGGCCGGCGCCGGCGAGCGACGCTGCGAAGGTGCCGCCGATGGCGCCGACGCCGTAGATGATGAACCGCATGCTGGAGCTCCTTTGGTCCAGCTTGGCGGTAATGGGCGGCCTGAACAAGGCAGCCCAAAGTACGAGAAGCTCCTTGGTTTTGTCGCGCTTTCGAACCGGAAAAGTCTCGCAACTTTTCCTGAAAACGCTCCGACTAGCCGGCGGCGGGGTTCACGTACCCAGCGCTTGTCCCACCGCCGGCCGGACCGTCACTGGGCAGCAGCCAGACGGTCTTCGGTTTCCGCCTGAGGCGGAGTGGGGTGGGCGCCGGCTCCGGCGCCGAGAGGTTTGACACCGCGCAGGGCGGTGAGGGCGACGATGGCGACCAGCAGCAGCACGCCTGCCTCCACTGCCACCACCAGCTGCAGCGCCGTGGTGAAGGCAGCGCCGGCAGCCGCCAGCAGCGGCGCGCCGTCGGGGAGGCTGGCGGCGACACCAGCCGCACCGGCCAGCGTTTCGGTGGCGGTGTGGATCTCGGCTGCAGTCAGCCTGGCCGGCAGGTTGCCGGCCAGCATGCCGCGATAGACCAGCGTGCCGAGGCTGCCGAGTGCGGCGATGCCGAGGGAGAAGCCGAACTCGGACGAGGTCTCCTGCAGCGCTGCAGCGGCGCCGGCCCGCTCCGGCGCGACAAAACCCATCATGATGCCGGTGCCGAGCGTCACCATCGGCGCGCAGCCGAGGTTGAACAGGGCGAAGCCGACGATCACCGCGGGCACGCCGTAGCTCTGGATGAAGCACAGGACGATCAGCAGGCCGACAATGGCGACGCCCATGCCGGAGGCGATGAGCAGGCCGGGCCGGATGGTCTGCGCCAGCTTGGGCGCCAGCATGAAGGCGACGATCATCAAGAGGATCGCCGGCAGGCCGCAGAGCCCGGCCCAGAGCGGGGAAAGGCCGGCGACAAGCTGAAAGTACTGCGCCGTCAGCACCATGATGGCGCCGGTGACGGTGATGAGGAACATCGCCCCGATCACCGCGGTGAAGGCGCCGTTCCTGAACAGCCTCAGGTCAACCAGCGGATGCGCCAGCGTCACCTGGCGGCGGATGAACACAATGGCCAGCAGCAGCCCGAAGCCGATGGCGCCGAACGGGGCGAGCGAGACGTCGCCCTTGGCCAGCTCCTTGAGGCCATAGACCATCGGCAGGATGGCCCCGAGCGACAGCACCACGCTCACGAGGTCGAGCCGACCGGCCTGCGGAGCCTTGTATTCGGGCAGCAGCGCCGGGGCGGTGACGAGCAGCAGCAACATGACCGGCACGCCGAGCAGGAACGGGGCACCCCACCAGAAATGCTCGAGCATGACGCCGCCGACCAGCGGGCCGAGCAGCATGCCGCCCATGAAGCAGGTGAGCCAGATCGAAATGGCGAAGCCGCGCTGCCGCTCGTCGTGGAACATGTTGGTGATGAGCGCCAGGATCGAGGGCGACAGCGTCGCCCCGGCCATGCCGAGCAGGCCGCGCGCCGCAATCAGCATCGTCGCCGAGGTGGAGAAGGCGGCCAGCACCGAAGCGGCGGCGAAAGCGGCGCCGCCGATCATCAACAGCTTCCGACGGCCGATGCGATCGCCGATGGTGCCCATGGTGATGAGGAAGCCGGCGAGGAGGAATCCGTAGATGTCCATGATCCAGAGCTGCTGGGCGCTGTCGGCGCCGAGCGTCTCGCTGATCCTGGGCAGCGCGAGCAGAATGACCGAGACGTCGATGGAGATCAGCAGCGTCGGCAGCGCGAGGACGGCAAGACCGGTCCATTCGCGGGCCGTGGCGCGGGAGGTCGGGGCTGACATGGCGGCTCCTTTCACTTAAGGTATGGCTTAAGTAATCGAGCATGATGCTTAAGTCAACGCTTTAGTGATTGGAATGGCGTGTTTGCTGGCTAACTGGCCCACCAACTCGGTGTCATCCCGGCGCGTATCCCATCCTGAGATGTTTCAGCTCTGGCGCAGGAGCTGCGCCACCTCAGGATGGGCCCCGGCCTGCGCCGGGGTGACATCGTGGGTGGGGTGAGAGACGGGGAAAGCTCGGGCTCAGGCCCCGTCGACAAACCGTCATCGCCCGGTTGTATCCATCGGCAACCGACGATAGTTTGCCGGCCTTCCTTCCCGGACTACCAACCACGGACATCGCAGCATGGAATACCGCCGCCTCGGTAAGGCTGGCCTCAAGGTCAGTGAGTTTTCGTTTGGCGCCTGGGTGACCTTCGGCAAGCAGGTCGGCGAGGACGCCGCGGCTTCGATCATGGGTTACGCCTACGACAACGGCATCAACTTCTTCGACAACGCCGAAGGCTACGAACAGGGCAATGCCGAGATCGTCATGGGCGAGGCGCTGAAGGCGCTGAACTGGAGCCGCGACAGCTATGCGGTGTCGTCGAAAGTGTTCTGGGGCGGTTCGAAGCCGACGCAGAAGGGCCTCAGCGCCAAGCATGTCACCGACGCCGCCCATGCGGCGCTGAAGCGCCTGCAAGTCGATTATCTCGACCTCTATTTCTGCCACCGCCCGGATATCGATACGCCGATCGAAGAGACGGTACGGGCGATGCACAACCTCATCACCCAGGGCAAGGTGCTGTACTGGGGCACCTCGGAGTGGTCGGCGCAGCAGCTCACCGAGGCCTATGCCGTCGCCCGCCAGGAGCACCTGACGCCGCCGACCATGGAACAGCCGGAATACAACCTGTTCCGCCGCGAGAAAGTCGAAGCCGAGTTCCTGCCGCTTTACAGCCTGTTCGGGCTGGGGACGACCATCTGGTCGCCGCTCGCCTCGGGCATCCTGACCGGCAAGTACAATGACGGCATCCCGGCCGACAGCCGGATGAACCTGCCCGGCTACGAATGGCTGAAGGCGCGGCTCGACAGCGACAAGGGCCGCGACGAACTGGCGAAGGTGAAGCAGCTGGCCAAGCTTGCCGATGAGGTGGGCTTGCCCATCCACCACCTGGCGCTGCTCTGGTGCAACGCCAACCCCAATGTCTCGACGGTGATCCTCGGCGCCTCCAAGCTCAGCCAGCTCAAGGACAACCTGAAGGCACTCGACTCGAAGTCGAAGATGACGCCGGACGTGCTGGCCAGGATCGAAGAGATCATGGGCAACACGCCGGAAGCGCCGCGACGTTACTGAGCGGCGGCCAGCGGTACGGCTGATAGTTCGGTGCGGGAAGAGCACCCCCCACCCTGTCCCTCCCCCGCAAGGGGGGAGGAGACCAAAACACTGGCGTCAGCGTGAGCGTCTCCCTCCCCCTTGCGGGGAGGGGACAGGGGTGGGGGTACTCTGTCCGCGCTGAGCTATCCTCAGAAGACCGGCGTCCACGGTCTCCCCCGCCACCAATATCCAGCATTGCACCCCCGCCCTTTCATCAGCGCCTCCAGCACACTAGACATAGCGCAAAGCTGACGGAGGCAGGATCGGGTGACGGTGCGCTGGCGCATTGTGGGACTGGCGCTGGCGAGCCTCGTGTCGATCGTCGCGATGACCGGGGTGATGGCCTATGGCTTGTGGCTCGCCGATCATTTCGTGCAGCGCATCGATGCGGTGCACCGGCGCTTCGAGGTGATCGCCGAACTCGATGGCCGTGCCAACGCCTATGCCAAGCAGGTGGCGAGCGTGCTGTTGCTCGGGCGCGCCGAAATGCCGGCGGTGCAGACCGCCCGCATCGACATGGAGCGCACCTTTGCCCGCCTCAGCCGCGCCACCCGCGACGAGCTGACGACGCTGGGCGGCATCGCCGAGGTGGTGCCCGAGCTTGAGCAGCTCGAGGACGTCAGGCGGATGATCGAGCTCTACCACGCCATCGATGCCTCGGCCGCCCGGGCGCTGGCGGCGGCCCGCGACGGCAACCCCGATGAGGCCACCCGGCTTTATGGCCGCGACGTGGCCTTCCGCCTCGCCAACGAGCTGCAGCCGCTGATCGACCGGGCGCTGGCCGAAGAGCGCAACGAGGTGGCGGCCGAGCTCAAGCAGGTGCAGGAGACGCAGGGCACGATCCTGGTTGTCGCCGGGGTCCTGGCCTTGGTGTCGCTGGCGGTGCTGAGTCTCCTGGGCGTGCTGCTTTATCAAGCTGTGCGTCGCTCGGGCGAACGGCTCGAAGCCGAGATCGACACCCGCACCACCGAGCTGCGCGATGCCAATGCACGGCTCCGTGCCGTCGATGTCAGGCGCACGCAGTTCCTCGCCGATGTCAGCCATGAACTGCGCACCCCGCTGACGGTGCTGCGCGGCGAGGCCGACGTGGCGCTGCGTGGCCAGCCTGAGATCAACGAGCTCCGCCAATCGCTGGAGCGCATTCGCGGCCAGTCGGTCGACATGTCGGGCCTGCTCGACGATCTCATCGCCTTCGCCCGCACCGATGCCGAAAGCCAGCAGCACCTGCCCGCCGATGTCAGGCTCGACGAGATCGTTGGCGCAGCCGCCGAGGAGGCGCAGGTATTGGCCGAACCGCGCGAGGTCAGCGTCATCACCGACCTCAGCGACAATGGCGCGCATATCGACGCGGATTTCCGCCGCCTGAAGCAGGCGCTGATGATCGGGCTCGACAATGCAGTCAAGCACTCGCCGCCGGGCAGCCGTATTGTCGTTACCACTGCCCGTACCGCCGAATCCGTCAGGATCGAGATCGCCGACCAAGGGCCCGGAATCAGCGACGAGGACCGGCCGCGGGTGTTCGAGCGCTTCTATCGCGGGCACGGCGAGGGCGAGCTCGAGAACCAGGGGCTGGGGATCGGCCTCGCCATCGCCAAGGATATCGTCGAGCGTCATGGCGGCAGCATCCGGCTCGACAATGGCGCGGGCGGCGGCGCGGTGCTCACAGTCGAACTGCCGCTGGCGAAAGGAGGGGCACGATGAAGGTTCTGGTGGTCGAGGATGATCGGCGCATCGCCTCGTTCCTAGAGCGCGGGCTGGCGGCCGAGGGCTATCAGGTCAGCGTCGAGAATGATGGCCGCGACGGGCTGGAGCGGGCGCGGCAGGACGATTTCGAGCTGATCATCCTTGACCGCATGCTGCCCTATGTCGACGGGCTGGAGATCACCCGGTTGCTGCGCGAAGAGCGCCGGCCGGCGATGATCCTGATGCTCACCGCCAAGGACAGCCTCGCCGACAAGATCGAAGGGCTGAAGGGCGGCGCCGACGACTACCTGACCAAGCCTTTCGCCTTCGACGAGCTGCTGGCCCGCCTCGTAGCGCTACGCCGGCGACGCAGCGAGATCGACCACGAGAGCCAGCTCTCCATCGGGCCGCTGACGCTCGATCCGCAATCGCGCCGCGTCAGCCGCGACGGCGAGCCGATCAGCCTCACGGTGCGCGAGTTCGACCTGCTGCGCTACCTGATGAGCAATCCGGACAAGGTGGTCAGCCGGCAGCGGCTGCTGAACAGCGTGTGGGAATATGGCTACGATCCGGGCACCAAGATCGTCGACGTCTATGTCCGCTATCTCAGGGCCAAGATCGACACCGAAGGGTCGGCGTCATTGATCCAGACGGTGCGCGGCGTCGGCTACATGATGCCGAGCAAACCGGCGCCCTCTCTCTCCAAATTCTAACCAGGCGCTCAACCCGATCTAATGCAACGGGTTTAGCCTCCTCGCAGCTTTTCTGGGCGACGAGGAGATGCCGATGTCCGACGAGATCTGGCCCGCCATCAAGGTCGAGCGCTTCTACGACGAGCCGTTGGCGCATTACGAAGCCCGCCGCCGCGAAATCGTCACCATCATCACCGGCTTCCGCAACAGCCGCTACGAGGGCGCCGTCGCCGAGCGGATGGAGCAGCGTCTGATGGCACTGCAGGACGGCATGGTGGTTCCCGCCGTCGCCTGACCACGGTTTCGCCCTCGCCGATGGAAGGCCCGGTTTGACCGGGCCTTTTCTTTTGGGCCAAGCTCTGTTGGATTTCGTTTCTTTGGGCCACCAAGCGAGGAGACGCACCATGCGCTACATGATCATCGTCAAAGGCAAGGAACCGTCGCCGCCGCCAAGCTCTGAAATGCTGGCCGCGATGGGCAAGCTCAACCAGGAAATGATCGAGGCCGGCATCCTGCTGGGCGGCGAGGGCCTGCAACCGTCCAAGAGCGGCGCCAAAGTGGTGATGCAGGGGGGCAAGCTGGTGGTGAAGGACGGCCCGTTCACCGAGGCCAAGGAACTGATCGGCGGCTTCTGGATCATCAAGGCCGATTCGCTCGAGGAAGCGCTCGGCTGGGTGAAGAAGATCCCGATATGGAGCGAAGGCGAGGAAGTGGAAGTCCGCCGCGTCTCCGAGGTCGAGGACTTCGCCTATGCCTATGACGAGGTCTCTGCCGAAGCGCTGGATCGCGAGAAGGCGCTGCGCGACAGTGGCCAGTGGCCGGAGCAACGCTAGAGCGCTTGAAGTGCTAGGCCGGCAAGACGGTCCGGCGGTCGGCGGCTTCGGGGCAGCGCTGCCCCGAAGTCCTGGTTTCAACGCCGGCCGCTTCGGTGGCCCCGAAGGCGCCACCGAAGAACTGGCCAAGCCGGCGCCATAGCGACGGCTTTTCCCACAGACCGGCTTCCGGATGCGCCTCCCATGGCGCCTCGCCGGTCCGGCGGGCGAAATCTTCGCCCCAGTGCTGCTTGTAGGCTTCCTTGTAGAGATAGCTGGCGGGGATCATTACAAGTCTCCTTTCGACTTGAACCGATTCAATGTGATAGCGCATATCGACTTGAATCGGTTCAAAGCCTACACCTCGACGACAGAGAGTCAAGCGGAATTTGAACCGATACAAACGCGTGCTATATCAGCTGGAGTTGGCTAGGATAGCGCCGGGACAACCGGCCCCATGAAACTGGAAAGGTACGGATGGCACGCGATCTGGTGCGCTTGAGCGATGTGGCAAAGGCGGCGGGGGTGTCGCAGGGCACTGCGTCGAACGTGTTCAGCCGGCCGGACCTGGTGCGACCGGAAGTGCGCGAGCGGGTACACAAGACCGCCCGCGACCTCGGCTATGCCGGCCCCGATCCGCGCGGCCGGCTGTTGCGCGCCGGCAAATCCAACGCCATCGGCGTCGCCACCGCCGAGCCGCTTTCCTACTTCTTCGAAGATCCGTTTGCCCGCGTGCTGATGCAGGGCATTTCGGAGGCCTGCGATGCGCGCGGCGCCGGCCTGGCGCTGGTGTCGGCCCGCAACAGCGAGCGGCTGGCCTGGAATATCCAGAGCGCGCTGGTCGACGGTTTCGTGCTGCTCTGCATCGAGAATGGCGAAAAGCTGGTGGAGCTGACGCGCGAGCGGCAGCTGCCGTTCGTGGCGCTGGCGCTCGGCAAGCCCGACGACACCATCTCGGCCATCGGCGTCGATGACTATGCCGGGGCGCAGATGGCCGCCCGGCATCTGGCGCAACTCGGCCACCGCCGCTTCGGCATTCTCGGGCTCGAGCTCGACGACGAGCATGAGGGGCCGGTCGGCAGCGCCGCCATCGCGGCTGCCATCTACTCCACCTCGCGCGACCGCGCCTATGGCTATTTCGAGGAGCTGGCGCTCTACGGCATCGATCGCGAGACCATTCCGATCTACGAAACCCGCAGCACTGCCGAGAGCGTCAGGCGTGGGCTCGACTACATCTTCTCGGCCGGTCAGCGCCCCACCGCCATCCTCGCGATGTCGGACCGCGTCGCCATGTTCGCGCTCGAGATCCTCGCTGAACGCGGCCTCAGCGTCCCCGAGGACATCTCGATCGTCGGCTTCGACGGCGTGCCCGAGGCGGCGACGGTTTCCCCGCCGCTCACCACCGTGGTGCAGCCGATCGCCGAGATCGGCCGCCGCGCGGTCAAGACCATCCTCGAACACGATGGCGGGGTGCATCGCGAAAGCCTGCCACTCGAGCTGCTGGTGCGAAAGAGTACCGCCGCCCCGCGCGCGATCGTGACTTGATCCGGGGACGCGCAACCCCCAGATTCCAATCATGCGGATTTTGCTCGCCACCATTGCCGTCATTGCCCTCAGCTCGGGGGCGCAAGCCTATTGTGGCCCGGTGCCCGATGTTGCCAAGGAAGGTTACCAGGGCAACGATCTGAGGCGCACGCTGTGCCTGCAGAACGAGTTGGCGCAAACCACAGAGGATCGGGCGATCAAGAGCGAGATCGACGCAACGCTCTCCAAGCTGCAGCGCGACCTGCAGCAGCAGAAGATGCTGCAGCAGCAGCTGCAGATCGAGCTGATGCGGACCAAGCCGAGCTATCTGCCTTAGGGTGCGGAGGCACTACTTGCCGCCGGGTGCGGGCTGACCCCCACCCCTGTCCCCTCCCCCTGAACATGGGGAGGGAGACCCTCACACTGATCGAGGGCGCCGTCTCCCTCCGCTTGTTCAGGGGGAGGGATTAAGGGTGGGGGTCAGCCCGCACCAGCGCTAACGGTTGACTGGCAAGGTCGGCGCAAATCGGTTGCGAGCTACTCCGCCGCAGCTCGCGAAAATTCCTCAAGCGCCGCCTGCTCATCGCTCATCCGGTCCGGCCGGTAGGGGCGCATCGGCGCTTTGGCCACCTGGTTGCGCCCATTCTGCTTTGCCTTGTAGAGCGCCTGGTCGGCGGCCTGCAGCAGGTCGGTGACGCTCTGCGAAGTATGCGGCACCGAGGCGACGCCGAACGAGGCCGAGATGTCGGCGCCGTGCGTATTGCTCAGCTCCTCGATCCTGAGCCGCAGCAGCTCCGCCTTGTCGGCGGCGCGCTCCAGCGGGCAGTCGGGCAGGATCACCACCAGTTCCTCGCCGCCGAAGCGGCAAACGATGTCGGTTTCGCGCAGCGAGCCGGTGAGGGTCAGCGCCGCATCGCGCAGCACCTGATCGCCAAAGCTGTGGCCGTGTTCGTCGTTGAGCCGCTTGAAGTGGTCGAGATCGACCATGATCAGCGAGATTTCACGATTCTCGCGCTCGGCCAGCCGCACGAAGCGCTGCAGGCAATCTTCCATGTAGCGACGGTTGTAGAGCCCGGTCAGCGGGTCGCGCAGCGCCTGGTTCCTGAGCTTTTCGCGCAAGGCCATGTTGGCGAGCGCCAGACTCATGCCGTCGGCCAGGGCCGAGCCGAGCGCGGTGATGTGCTCCAGCCGCTGCTCGGCGCTGACCCCCGAGGCGAACAGCTGCAGCAGCCCGACGATTTCGCCGCGGGCGATCATCGGGATCTCCAGCGAGGTTTCGCTGCCGATGTGATGTGCGCAGCAGAGCTTGGTGGAATCGGCGCGATTGAGATGCGGCTTGCCGCGCTTCAGCGCCCAGCAGGCATTGGGGTTGATGGTTTCGGGCAGCGCGTCGTTCTCGGCGCGGGCCCAGGTAGTCGAGAGGACAAGGCGGTCGCGGGAATTGTTGAACACGTAGAGCGCGCCGGAGAAGCCGGGCACCAGATCGACCGCCGTGGCTTTCAGCACCGCATTGGCGTCGGCATGGTCCGAAGCGCTCTGCAGCACGTCAGCCATCTCGAACAGGCGCGCCACCTGTCGGCGCGCCTTGTCGGCCGCCTGCAGCGCCGCGGCGCGGCCATCGGCTTCGATGGCCGAGGACCGGAAGGCATAGAGCAACCCGAGGATGGCAAGCAGGCCTGCTCCCAACTGCATCAACAGCACTAGCATGGTGGCGGCCTGAATGCGGTTGTCGTGGGTGCGCATCCTGAGGTCGGTAGCATCGAGGACCTGGTCGACAGCGGTCCCGATCGCCGTCACCATCTCGCCGGTGCGCCGGCTTGCCAGGAGGTCGAGGCCGGCCTGCCGGTTGCCGGACGTTGCCAGGTCGATGGCTTCGTTCCAGTTGCTCGCCAGCTCGGCGACAAGCTCGCGCAGGCGCTGTGGTTCGACCGACGGCGAGGCCGCGATCGGGCCGACGACATCGAAGATCGCAGCATCGGCGCCGTTCAAGCGCTCGAGCTGGGGCAGGTAGGCGCGCAGTGCCCCCGCTTCGCCACTGAGAAAATGCATGACGTCGGCATCGGCGGCGGCCACCGACTGATGCATGGCGCGCAGCTGATCGGCCTGCGTCCTGAGTTCAGTCATGGCGCGCTGCTGGCCGCCGACATGCACGAAGCCGGCGATCGCCGTCACCACCAGCGTCACCACCAGCGCCACGGTCATCAGCGACAGCAGGCGCGAACGAACCCGCACCGGCAGCGGCTTCTGCTCAGTCATGGCGGTGAGGCCGGCGAACATCGGATTGGAAAGCCCCCAGGCTCCTCGATCAACTGGTATGATGCCAAAGATCGGCATTGCTGCGTTCGACCATCGGGGGAAGCGCTTAGCGCACGGTGAAGCGATGTGGTGAAGGCGAGGGCAACCCAATCGCTAAAATGCGGTGGCGCCCCGGCCAGTTCGACAGCCCCGGAAGAATCTGGCTCGATTTCGTGGCCAGCCTGTCGAAAGCCAGCGGCGGCATTCGATTAGCTCACGACCCCAAGCGGAGAACCACCATGCTCTATGTCTGCCTCGTCCATTTCGACGACAAGGAAGTGTTCCGCCGGATGAGTGAAGCCGAAAAGCGCGAGCTCGATATTGCTTCGTCAGACTACGACCGCGAACTGGCGCGCAGCGGCAACCTGGTGCGGGCCGAGGCGCTGCAGGCGCCCGAAAGCGCCGTGCTGGTGCGGGTCCGCGACGGCAGGATCTCGGCAACCGACGGGCCGTTCCTCGAAACCAAGGAACAGCTGGGCGGCTTTATCCTGATCGAGGCGCGCGACCTCAACGACGCCATCCGCATCGCCGGCGGCATTCCGCTGGCCCAGCACGGCACCATCGAAGTGCGGCCAATCTACCATGTGCCGCAACACGAAGACGCGGCCCCGTGACCCGGCCGATCGACATCGAAGCGGTGTGGCGCACCGAATCGCGCCGGGTGCTGGCGACGCTGATCCGGCTGCTGAGGGATTTCGACCGCGCCGAGGAAGCGCTCAACGACGCCTTCCTCGCTGCCGCCGAGCAATGGCCGCGCGACGGCATGCCGGCCAACCCACGCGCCTGGCTGGTTTCGGCCGGCCGCTTCAAGGCGATCGACCGGCTGCGCCGCAAGGCCCGGTTCGACGTGGTTGCCGCCGAACTGGCGCTCGAAGAGGAGGCGCAGATGCCGCCCGAGACCGAATCCATCGCCGACGACCAGCTGCGGCTGATCTTCGTCTGCTGCCACCCGCAGGTTCCCGCCGACGCACGCATCGCCATGACGCTGCGCGAGACCTGCGGGCTGTTGACCGAGGAGATCGCCGCCGCCTTCCTCGCCAAGCCCACCGCCATCGCCCAGCGCATCGTCAGGGCCAAGAACCGCATCCGCGAGCTCGAGCTGCCCTATGAGGTGCCCGAGCCGCAGGATCTGGCCGAGCGGCTCGATGCGGTGCTGCGCACCGTCTACCTGATCTTCAACGAGGGCTATGCCGCCAGCCACGGCGACAATTTGCTGCGCGCCGACCTCTGCGCCGAGGCCATCCGGCTCGGGCGACTGCTCATCGCGCTCCTGCCCAACCCGGATTCCGAGGTCGAGGGGTTGCTGGCGCTGATGCTGCTGCAGCACTCGCGGCGCGACGCCCGCACCGATGCGACGGGTGACCTGGTGCTGATCGCCGACCAGGACCGGCGACTATGGGACCGGGGCGAGATCGCCGAGGGGATCGCGCTGGTCAACCGGTTGATGGCCCGTCCCGAGATCACCGCTTACGGCATCGAGGCCGCCATCGCCGCGCAGCACGCCATCGCCGCCTCGCCCGACGCCACCAACTGGGGCGAGATCGTCAAACTCTACGACCTGCTGCTGCGCGCCGATGCCTCGCCGATCGTCATGCTCAACCGCGCCGTCGCCATCGCCATGCGGGACGGCCCGGAAGCGGGGCTGAGCGAAATCGAGGCGATCCGCCAGGCTGGCGCACTCACCGAGTTCCGCTACCTGCACGCCGCCCGCGCCGACCTGCTGCGCCGGCTGGGGCGGAAGGATGAGGCCCGGGCAGCGTACATCGCTGCACTGGAACTGACGCACCAGGCGGCGGAACAACGCTTCCTGGAGGGGCGACTCAAGGAGTTGTCGACTCAATCGCCTCCTCGCCCCTGAGGGGAGAAGGGCCTATCCCCGCGCCAGCTTGCCCCGCCCTTCCGGCAGCACCCGGTGTGGGGGCTGCGCGCCGTCGATGAAGGCGCGGATGTTGACGATCACTGTCTCGCCCATCTCGAGCCGCGCCTCGAGCGTCGCCGAGGCCATGTGGGCGGTGAGCACCACGCGGTTGTCGCGCGCCAGCTGCAGCAAGCGCGGGTCGATGCCGTTGCGGCTCTCGAACACGTCGAGTGCGGCGCCCGACAGGTGCCCGCTCTCGATCTCGGCGATCAGCGCCGCCTCGTCGACCAGTTCGGGCCGCGACACGTTGACCACGAACGCATCCTGCCGCATCCGGCTCAGTCGTTCGGCATTGAGAATATGGTGGGTCGACCGGCTGAGCGGGGTGTGCAGCGAGACGATGTCGACCTCGCCCACCATGTCATCGAGCTCAGCCCAATAGGTGGCGCCCAGCGCATCCTCGACCTGCGGCGGCCGGCGATGGCGGGAGAAATAGTGGATGTTGAGCCCAAAGCTGCGGGCCCGGTTGGCGACGGCGGTGCCGATCCGCCCCATGCCGACGATGCCGAGCGCCTTGCCGCGCAGCCGGCGGCCGAGCATCCAGGTCGGCGACCAGCCGGGCCACTCGCCGGTGGCGGGCAGCACCTGGGCGCCCTCGACCAGCCGGCGCGGCAGCGCCAGCATCAGCATCACCGCCATGTCGGCGGTATCCTCGGTCAGCACCGAGGGGGTGTTGGTGACGGTGAGCCCGGCCGCATAGGCCGCTTCGATGTCGATATTGTCGAAACCGTTGCCGAACTGGGCGATCAGCTTCAGCTCCGGCGGCAGCCGGGCGATCAGCGCCGCATCGATCCGATCGTTGATCGAGGAGACCAGCACATCCTTGCCCTGCACCCCCTCGATGATGGCGTCAGCGCTCAGCGCCCCGTCGACGGGTTTGCAGGTGGTATCGAACAGCGTCGCCATGCGCGCCTCGATCTGCTCGGGCAGGCGTCGCGTCACGAAAATCTTGGGTCGGCTGAGGGTCAAAGGCGGCGCTTTCAGCGACCATTAAGGTCTTTTGCCTAAGTGTAGAAAAAAAGCACACCCCTGCAAAGTCATGTTCGGCAAAGTCAGCTCCATGCTCCTCACGAGGCGCTCCCACGGGCGGCAGATCAAAGCGATTCTGCGCGCTGCCTTCCTCACCGTCATTACCGCGGCGGGCACCGTTATGCCGGCAGCAGCGATGGCCGCCGAAGGGCCGAGCGGGTTGCCACTGCCGCGCTTCGTCACCACCCGCTCCAACCCGATCAACGTGCGGGTCGGGCCGGGCACCAAATACGGTGTCGCCTGGGTCTATGTGAAGGCCGGCACGCCGGTCGAGATCATCCAGGAATTCGACACCTGGCGCAAAATCCGCGATGCCGACGGCTCCGAGGGCTGGCTGCACCAGAACCTGCTGCAGGGCAAACGGGCCGGCCTCGTCGACCCCGCCTCGGCCGAGCCGGTGGCGCTGCGCCGCGACCCCAACGACCAGGCCGGGGTCCGCGCCTGGCTGACCCCGAGCTTCCGCGTCGACCTCAAGGAATGCGACGGCAAGTGGTGCAAGGTCGTCGCCACCGCCCACCCGGTCAATGGCAGCCCGCAGAGCTTTGACGGCTGGGTGCACCAGGGCGACCTGTGGGGCGTCTACAAGGACGAAGCGTTCGACTGAGGGGGGCGTCTCGCCTCCACCTGTGCACCCAGCACTCGATGTCATCCCCGCGAAAGCGGGGATCGCTGTTTTGGGATGCTGCATCGCAAACGAAGGTTCCCGCTTTCGCGGGAATGACCCGGTGTTTGCTTCGGCACCCAGCGGCGCCTCGCCCACCGGCCAGGTGCAAATTGCACCGTCTGGCGCTAGCTCCGAACCTTCCGTACGCGCACCACCACGTCGACATGCGTGATGTCCATGCCGCGCGGCGGCTCGGGCAGGTTCTGGATGACGATGGACGAAGCCGGGATATCGATCACCCGCTGCTCGTCCTCGAGGTAGAAGTGGTGATGGTCCGAGGTGTCGGTGTCGAAGTAGGAGCGCGACGCATCCACCGCCACTTCGCGCAGCAGCCCCGCTTCGCGGAACTGGTGCAGGCTGTTGTAGATGGTGGCGAGCGATACGTTGACCCGCGCCGAGGCGGCTTCGGCATGCAGCTGCTCGGCGCTGACATGGCGATGCGCGCCGGCGAACAGCAGTTCGGCCAGGGCCACGCGCTGACGCGTCGGCCGCAGGCCCGCCATGCGCAATACTGCCGTCAGGCACGGTCGGCGAGACGGAACGGTCCTTGCGGTGAGGCTGCGGTCGGTCATCTGGTCCTTTGGCGGCACGGCGTATCAGCTTGGAGCTTATAACTTTTGCGCATCTTCCGCACAAGCGGCGGTCGGTCGCGGTCACCCGTCGCGACTGTGGGTCGCGGCGGTCACTCCCCTGGGCGCGCTTGACCCCCCGCCCCCCGCTCTCTAGTAACGGTCTCAACTGACCGACGGAGAAAGCCGGCCGATGACGGATCGGAAGAACGCCTACGGGTATGACGACCTGATCCGGAGCGGAACGGGCGAGCTGTTTGGCAAGGGCTATGCCCAGTTGCCAGCCCCGCCGATGCTGATGTTCAACCGCATCACCGAGATCAGCCGCGAAGGTGGTGCGTACGGCAAGGGCCTGGTGCGCGCCGAACTCGATGTGGACCCCAGCCTGTGGTTCTTCCAGTGCCACTTCATCGGCGACCCGGTGATGCCCGGCTGCCTCGGCGTCGACGCCGTGTGGCAGATGCTGGGCTTTTACCTGTGCTGGGACGGCTCGCCCGGCAAGGGCCGGGCGCTTGGCTGCGGCGAGGTGAAATTTTCCGGCCAGATCACCAATGATGTCAAAATCGTCGAGTATGGGATCGACCTGAAGCGGGTGATGAAGTCCAAGCTCGTGCTTGGCATCGCCGACGGCTGGGTGAAGGCCGACGGTCAGGTCATCTACGAGATGTCCGGCCTGCGCGTAGGCCTGTTCACCTAATGGTTTCTTGATTTGCGCGCTTTCGAAGCGGAAAAGTCGCACAACTTTTCCTGAAAGCGCGACGCCCGCCGCCGGACCTGAGCCGCGGCCATAGAGGAGGCAATATGAGGCGCGTTGTCGTCACCGGCATGGGGATCGTCTCCTCTATCGGAAACAATCTCGATGAAGTGATCGTGAGCCTCAAGGAGGCCAAGTCCGGCATTGTCTTCGCCGAGGACTATGCCAAGTACAACTTCCGCTGCCAGGTGCATGGCGCGCCCAAGCTCGATCCGTTCGCGGTGCTCGACCGCCGCACCACCCGTTTCATGGGCAAGGGCGCGGCGTGGAATTACATCGCCATGCAAGAGGCGATCGCCAATTCCGGGCTCGAAGAAAAAGACATCAAGAACCCGCGCACCGGCATCATCATGGGCTCGGGCGGCCCCTCCACCCCCACCCTGATCGAAGCGGCCGATATCACCCGCGAACGCGGCCCCAAGCGCATCGGGCCGCTGGCCGTGCCCAAGGCGATGAGTTCGACCGCTTCGGCGACGCTGGCGACGCCGTTCGGGATCCAGGGCGTCAACTATTCGATCACCTCGGCCTGCGCGACCTCGAAGCACTGCATCGGCGCCGGCTACGAACAGATCCAGTGGGGCAAGCAGGACATCGTGTTTGCCGGCGGCCACGAGGATCTCGACTGGTCGCTGAGCAACCTGTTCGACGCCATGGGCGCCATGTCCACCGACTTCAACGCCACGCCCGAAAAGGCCTCGCGCGCCTATGATGCGAAGCGCGACGGCTTCGTCATCGCCGGCGGCGCCGGCGTGGTGGTGCTCGAAGAATATGAGCACGCCAAGGCGCGTGGCGCCACCATCCTGGCCGAACTCGTCGGCTATGGCGCGACCTCGGACGGCTACGACATGGTCGCCCCCTCTGGCGAGGGCGCCATCCGCTGCATGCGGCAGGCGCTGTCGACGGTGAAGGGCAAGGTCGACTACATCAACCCGCACGCCACCTCGACGCCGGTCGGCGATCTCAAGGAAATGGAAGCGATCCGCACCGTGTTCGGCAATGGCGATGGCTGCCCGCCGATCTCGGCCACCAAATCGCTCACCGGCCACTCGCTCGGCGCTACGGGCGTGCAGGAATCGATCTACTGCATCCTGATGATGCGCGAGAAGTTCCTCTGCGAAAGCGCCAATATCGAAGAACTCGATCCGGTGTTCTCGGACATGCCGATCCTCCGGCAGCGCCGCGACAACGTCGATATCGGCATCGCGCTCAGCAACAGCTTCGGCTTCGGCGGCACCAACGCCACGCTGGTGTTCCAGCATCCGGACGCTGCCTAAGCTCTAACCTGCCAACATCGCGGCTGTGGCACCCCACCCTCAGTCCCTCCCCACAAGGGGGAGGGAGGCGGTAGCTGCATGCTTACGGTGGGTGGCCACACGCTCGGCGCGTTGTGTTACCCCAGCATCTCCACCGCCAGCGCCAGCACGCGCCTGAACGCCGTCATGTCGGTCAGTTCCTGGCCGGCCGGTGCGTCGCCCACCACCACGGCGCCGCCGCGGTTAACCACGCCGCCATGCAGCATCAGGTTGTCGATGAAGCCCAGATCCTCAATCAGGACGTGATCGGGGCCGCGCGGCTTGCCCTCGGCATCGGCGTACCACTCGCCATTGAAGTGATCGCGGGTGCGCGCGCCGTGGTCGGCCTTGACGTTGGTGTAAGCGAAGGCGGGCTTGCCCTGGGCGCACATGAAGCCGAGCTCGAAGCAGGTGCCGGTGTCCGCCGCGATGCCGCGGAACGGCGTCAGGTTGGCGATGATCGCATCGGCCGAGTGCATCAGCTTTTCGTCGATGGCGCTGATCGCCAGGCCGAGCTCCCACTTGCTGTTGGTTGGCGGGAACTCGAGGTCGCCGGGCGACACCGGCACCAGCCCCGCGTCGCGGGTGAGCGCGATCTTCTGATCAAGGATCTCGCGGGCGTTGGGCAGAAAAACTTCCGGGCCGGCGAGGTAGACGGATTTGGGCATGATGGCTCGTTCAGATGGCGTCAGGGACTGGGATGGCCGGCTTGCGGGGCAGCTCCGCTCACCAGGTCGCCGCCGACAAAGGTCGCGGCAATGTTCGGCCGGCTGGCAGTGTAGAGGATTTGCTCAAGCCGTTCAGCCGGTTCCGCCCCGAACAGCCGGATCGTTCCGGCCTCTGTCGCCGGGTCAAGCAGCAGCGCGTCGAAGTGATATCCGGGGCGGAATAGGCCGACCGGCAGATCGAGCGCCTCGCCACCACCTGCGGTGGCGAGGTGAAAGGCGGTGAGCATGTCGATGCGCGAGTTGGGGACGCCGCGCGTTTCACGTGAATCCCTCGCGTCCACGCCGTCCTCGAGCAGGCGCGACGCCTGTGCGGTGGCGCGACAGGCCTCCAGCATCGAGCCCGTGGGACCACCGGAAATGTCGGTGCCGAGGCCGACATGCAGGCCCTTCTCCAGCGCCCGGCGCAACGGAAATACCGCGTTGCCGAAATACATGTTGGAGAGGGCGCAATGCGCCACGCCAGCCCCGGCCGCGCGTACCGTCGCCATATCGTCGTCGGTGAGGAACACCGAATGGGCCAGCACGGTCCTGCGGCCCAGCAGCCCGAAACCGTCGAGCGCCGCCGTATCGGTCTTGCCGTAACGATCAAGCGCATAGCCATGCGCCCAGTCGCTCTCCGAACAATGGGTCTGGACGTGGCAACCGCACTCGGCCGCCAGTACGCCGAGGCCGGCGAGCGCCGCGTCGGTGCAGGACGGGATGAAACGCGGGGTGATCACCGGCAGCACCCGGTCATTGTCCGGCAGCGCCCGGATGTGGTCGATGACCGCCCGGGTCTCGGCGACTGCCAGCTCGGCCGAGACATCGCGATAATAATCCGGGCAACTCGCCGGATCATCCATCACCACCTTGCCGACCAGCGCCCGCTGGCCCTGCTTGAGGCAGATCTCCGCCAGCAGTTCGGTGGCCTCGCGATGCACGGTGGCGAAGTAGAGCGCTGTGGTGGTGCCTGAGGCCAGGAGGTCGGCGACCAGCGTTTCGTAGCGCCCCTGGGCGAACGCGAGGTCGGCGTATTGCGCCTCGAGCGGGAAAGTGTATTTGCCCAGCCAGACCTCCAGGGGCACGTCGAGCGCCATGCCGAGCTGCGGGTATTGCGGGGCGTGGATGTGGAGATCGACGAAGCCCGGCAGCATCAGTTGGCCAGCAGGCAGTTCGATCGTTCCCTCCGGCACGCCATCGGTCGCAGGTGCGACACCGGCGATGATGCCGTCGCTGCCGACCGAGATCACCGCATCGCGCAGCACCTCGAGCTCGCCGCGCACCGGCGCGTGAACGAAGGTGCCGCGGATGCTCCGGCCGCGGAGGCCCGTCACCAGACCACCTTGTGCTGCTCGCCGGTCTGCACGTTGACGAAGCCTTCGGGCGCCAGTTCGCTCGGCGCCACCAGCACCCAGCGCCAGGGCGAGCAGGTCAGCGTCGCGAATTTCAGGAACTCCGGAAAGCCGGGTTTCCAAAGGTTCAGCGCCGAAGGCTTGTACATCCACTCGACCCGCTCGGCCGCGCGGTAGAAGGCCTGCATATCGATATCGAAGGCTTCGGCCGAACGCGCCGTCATCAGCCCGCCGATCTCGAAGCGCATCTCGGCGACCACCTCGCCCTTGTGCACCAGCACCCAGCCGCCATCGATCTCCTGAAGCCGGTTCACGGCCTTGGCCATGGCGTCGTCGGACGAGCCGATGCACCAGACGTTGTGACTGTCATGCGCCACCGAGGAGGCGAGCGCGGTGTCCGGATCGGCCGGACCGCAGCCGGTCCAGAACATCTTCGCCACCGCGCCATCGCCGCGATAGCGATCGACCAGCGCCCATTTGGTGATCAGCCGCTCGGTATCGCGCTGCACTAGCCCATCGACCACCGGCAGCGCCTCGACCAGGAAATCCTCGTTCCAGTGGAAGGGCCTGAGCACCGCCGCCTGCATGGTGTGCCGGCCCGGCTCGGCGTTGATGGCGAAATCGTCGGCCTGCAGCACACGGCCGATGTTCATGGTCTTCCGGGCCCAGTCCGGCCAGTCGATGGTCGTCTCTTCGCCAAGGAATGTCTTGCCGTCGGACACCAGCCGGCCATCGGCGTAGACGTGCTTGATCGACAGCGTCGCGACGTCATCGAGCAATACTATGTCGGCATAGCGTCCCGGCGAGATCGAGCCGACCCACTGGTCGATGCGCATATGCCGTGCGGGGTTGATGGTGGCGCACTGGATGGCGATCTCGGGCGCGAGGCCATATTCAATGGCGTGCCGCACGTTGTAGTCGGCGGCGCCCTTCTCCAGCGTTTCCGAAGCCGAGCGGTCGTCAGTGGTGAAGGCGATGTTCGACCAGTCGGTGAGCCGCTCGATCAGGCCGGGAAGTATGACGTCATAGGAGAACGGACGCAGCTCGGTGAAGATACCGTGGCTCAGCCGTTCCCAGGCTTCCTCCAGGGCCCAGACCTCATGGTCGGACGAGATGCCGGCGGCTGCGAACGCCGAGAGATCGTGCGGATCGATCAGACCGGAGCCGTGCCCCTCGACCACACCGCGCATTTCCATGGTGGCGCCGATCATCCCCCACATGCGGATATAGCCTGGGTTCTCGGGGTTCCACACCGAGGGCCAGTCCATCACCTCGTCCAGGCTGACCGTACCCATGTCGTGGGCGAGGAACTCGCGCTGCTCCTCATAGCCATAATAGCCGCCCGACTCTTCCCAGGCGCTCGGCGGCACCGCCGAGCCCGGCTGGATGAAGATCTTCAGCGGCGAGCCGGCGCGGCGCGATTTCTGCCAGAACTCCTGGTTCTTGGGGCCGTTGACGTTGGCGAACTCGTGGCTCGCCTCGCAGGTCCAGGTATTGCCGCGCGGCAGCACCAGGGCCGCCTCGAACTCGGGGGTGATGTGGGTCGATTCGATGTGCTTGTGCACCTCGCCGAACCCGGGCACGGCGCTGAGCTCGGGGTAGCTCACCCGCGCCTTCACCTCGCCCTTGTAGCTGCCGCGCGGCCCGACAAAGGCGATGCGGCGGCCGGAGACCACGATTTCCTGGTCCTCCAGCCAATGCCGCGAGTGCACCGAGAGCAGCCGTCCGACCTCGATCACCAGGTCCGCCGGGCGTTTGGCCAGCGCCACCAGCGTCAGATGCTGGCGAATGGAAACTTCGTCCTCGGCGTTGAGGATCAGGTCGTCGGGCAGGTGCATCGGCGTGTTCCGGGGATGTGCAACGCTTTAGTAAAGCGGTTTACGAGTGGGAGTGCAATGCGCCGCGACTGAGGGGCGTACAGCAAGTCGGTGGGCAATCTCTGTCCAGCGCCATCGCTTGCTCGCGGCAGCGCATTTTGCCATAAGCTGCCGGCCTCGATCCCATCCAGCGAGGACAGCCGCGATGAGCCAGATTGCCATTTTCAGTGGTAGCTCTCATCCCGACCTCGCGGCAAAGATCTGCGCCGAGCTCGGCGTGCCGCTGCTGCCGACGCGGGTGAAGCGCTTTTCCAACGACTGCATCGAAGTGCAGCTGCAGGCCAATTGCCGCGAGCAGGACGTGTTCCTGATCCAGACGCTGAGCGCGCCGGTGCAGGATCATCTGGTCGAGCTGTTGCTGATGCTCGACGCGGCGCGCGGCGCTTCGGCGGCCCGCATCACCGCGGTGATCCCGCACTACGCCTATGCCCGCTCCGACAAGAAGGATGCGCCGCGCATCTCGATCGGTGGCCGCATGGTCGCCGATCTCCTGCAGACCGCCGGCGCCAACCGGGTGCTGACCATGACGCTGCACTCGCCGCAGGTGCACGGCTTTTTCAGCGTACCGGTCGATCACCTGCACGCGCTGGGTGAGCTGGCCGAATATTTCCAGCGTTACGATATGGGCAATGCGGTGGTGGTATCGCCCGATCTCGGCAATGCCAAGAACGCCGCGGCTTTCGCCAAGCGCCTCGGCGTGCCGGTGGCGGCGGGCGCCAAGGAGCGGATCAGCGACAGCGAAGTGCGGATCACCGCCATTATCGGCGAGGTCGAGGGGCGCGACGTCATCGTCCTCGACGACGAGATCGCCAGCGGCGGCTCGATGGTCGAGCTGCTGCGGCATTTGCGGCAGCACGGGGCACGCTCGGTGCGCATCGCCTGCACGCACGGCATTTTCGCCAACGACGCGATCCGGCGGCTGGCGGCGGAGCCCGATGTGCTGGAGATCGTCTGCACCGACACCCTGCCGATCGCCGAGGCGCGCCGCCACCCCAAGCTGACCGTGCTGTCGATCGCCCCGGCGCTGGCCGAGGCGATGCGCCGGATCAACAGCGGCGACTCGGTCAGCACGCTGTTCCACGCCGAGCAATCGGCGCCGACGGTGACGCGGCTCAGGGCTTAGGTGGGCGCGAGCCGCCCTTCCTGCGGGTAGCTGACCCCAAAC
This sequence comes from Devosia sp. GW821-FHT12F11, assembly GCF_058806655.1. Lineage (NCBI taxonomy): Bacteria > Pseudomonadati > Pseudomonadota > Alphaproteobacteria > Hyphomicrobiales > Devosiaceae > Devosia > Devosia sp. GW821-FHT12F11. Next base: position 418,548 of record NZ_JBXAPX010000001.1, on the reverse strand, counting down.
GTCCCTCCTCACCGGTGTCATCCCAGCGAAAGCTGGGACCCAACTATCAGCTGGTGAGGGCGGTGAGATGGGTCCCAGCTTTCGCTGGGATGACATCGAGTTGGTGATGCTGCGGTGGCCAATTGCTACCCAGGGGCGATAGAAGCAGAACCTAGCTTAAGCCGCGAGATCGGCGACCACTGCATCCAGCACCGGCCAGCCCTTGTCGGTGACCCGGATGAAGCCGTTGGGCAGGGTCTCGACAAAGCCGATCGAGCGCAGCTCGTTGATCTGGCGTTCGGAAATGGCGCGGCCGGAGATCTTCTGGAAGCGGCGCGGATCGATGCCTTCGCGCAGCCGCAGCCCCATCACCAGCAGCTCGTCGCCCTCTTCTTCCCAGGTCAGGATGTCGTCGGTGACCATGCCGTGGCCGCGTGCCTGCACGCGCTTCTGCCAGTCGAACGGCATCTTCTCGGTCGCCGTGGCGTGCCGCTGATTATTGATCAGCAGCCGGCCGTGCGCACCGGGGCCGACGCCGACATATTCGCCATAGCGCCAGTAGATCAGGTTGTGGCGGCTCTCCTGGCCGGGACGGGCGTGGTTGGAGATTTCGTAGGCCGGCAGACCCGCCTTCTGGGTCAGCTCCTGCGTCATCTCGTAGAAATCGGCGCTCAGGTCCTCATCCGGCATCTTCAGCTTGCCGGCGCGGAACAGGTCGTAATAGCGCGTGCCCATCTCGATGGTCAGCTGGTAGAGCGAGACGTGCCCGGCTTCGGCCAACCACAGCGCCTCGGTCAGCTCGTCCTGCCATTCGTCGAGCGTTTGGCGCGGCCGGGAATAGATCAGGTCAAAGCTCGAGCGCGGGAAGATCGATTGGGCCAGCCGCACCGCGGCGACGGCCTCATCGACCGAGTGCCGGCGGCCGAGCTCGGCCAGCGGCCCTTCGCGCAGCGATTGCACGCCGAGCGAGACGCGGTTGACGCCGGCCGAGCGGTAGCCGCGGAAGCGGTCGGCCTCGACCGAGGTCGGGTTGGCCTCGAGGGTGATTTCCGCCCGCGGATCGATCACCCAGTGCCGGGCGATGGCATCGATGATGCCCTCGACCGAGCGCGGATCCATCAGCGATGGGGTGCCGCCGCCGAAAAAGATCGACTGCACGGTGCGGCCCGGCGTCTGCTTGGCGAAGTGCGCCAGTTCGGCTGCGTAGGATTCGACATAGGTCGCTTCGTCGAACTCGCCGCGGTGCACATGCGAGTTGAAATCGCAGTAGGGGCATTTGGCGGCGCAGAACGGCCAATGCACATAGACCCCGAACAGGCCGTTGGAGCGCGGATCGACGGAGTTGTGGCCGAACGTTTCAGTGCTCAACGCCACCTCCCAGTGCATCATCGACAAACTTGGCAAAGGCGCGGGCGCGGTGACTGAGCCCGACCTTGCCCGGGGCCCAGGAGTGCTTGGCCTCGGACGGCATCTCGCCGAAGGTGATGTCGTAGCCGTCGGGCATGAACACCGGATCGAAGCCAAAACCCTTGTCGCCGCGCGGCGGCCAGACCAGCGTGCCCTCGGCCTTGCCCTCGTAGATCACCTCGCGCCCATCCGGATGGGCGAGGCAGAGCGTGGCATTGAAAGCGCCGCGGCGCTCGCCCGGGGTGATGGCGCCGACGGCCTGCAACGCGTCCTCGACGCGGCGCATACCGACCATATAGTCACGCCCGCCATGCGCCGACGAGCCGGCCCAGTCGGCGGTGTAGACGCCCGGCTTGCCACCGATGGCGTTGACCGACAGGCCGGAATCGTCGGCCAGCGCGATGTTGTTGGCAGCAGCCGCGGCGGCATGCGCCTTGATCCGCGCATTCTCGATGAAGGTGGTGCCGGTTTCTTCAGGCTCGGGCAGGCCGAGTTCGCCGGCCGAAACCAGGTCGAGCCCGAACGGCGCCAGGAGTTCCTTGAACTCGGCGAGCTTGCCCGCATTGTGGGTCGCCAGCACCAGCCGGTCGCCGCGCCGCAATGTGAGCTTGTCTGCCATCAGCTGAGGACCGCTTTCTGGATGGTGGTGAGCTCGCCGATCCCCTGCTCTGCCAGCTGCATCAGGTTGGCGAGCTCCTCGCGGCTGAACGGCGCCTGTTCGGCGGTGCCCTGGATTTCGACGAACTTGCCGGTGCCGGTCATGACGAAATTGGCATCGGTGTGCGCCTCGACATCCTCGAGGTAATCGAGATCGAGCACCGGGGTGCCGCGGTAGATGCCGCAGGAAATGGCGGCGACCGAATCGCGCAGCACCGGGCCCTTGGTGAGGCCACGGGCCTCGAGCCACTTGATCGCATCGGCCAGCGCCACATAGGCGCCGGTGATCGAGGCGGTACGGGTACCGCCATCGGCCTCCAGCACGTCGCAATCGAGGGTGATCTGGTTCTCGCCCAGTGCCTGCATGTCGACCACGGCGCGCAGCGAACGGCCGATCAGGCGCTGGATTTCCTGGGTGCGGCCGGATTGCTTGCCCTGCGCCGCTTCGCGCTTGGTACGCGAGCCGGTGGCGCGCGGCAGCATGCCGTATTCGGCGGTGACCCAGCCCATGCCCGAGTTGCGGCGCCAGGAGGGAAGCGTGGTTTCGACCGAGGCGGTGACGAATACCTTGGTCGAGCCGAAGCTGACGAGGCAGCTGCCTTCGGCCTTGGGAGCGACATTGCGTTCGAGCGTCACGGCCCGCATCTGGTCTGGCTGGCGTCCGGAGGGCCGCATATGGTCAAATCACTCGTTCGTGGAAAAAGCTGTTAACCGCCTCTTAACCCTGACCGCCCCCCCGAACAAGCAGCGCTAACTTGGCGGCACAAGCCTTTCCGCCTAAATGGTGAACATGGCCGATCGCACAAAAGCTCCCGAAGACGTGCTCGCGGTGCTCAACGCCCGCAGCCAGGACATCTTTCGCAAGCTGGTGGAGCGCTATCTCGACACCGGCACGCCGGTGGCGTCGCGCGACCTGGCGCGCATGCTGAGCGTGGGCTTAAGCCCCGCATCGGTGCGCAATGTGATGGCCGATCTCGAAGATCTCGGGCTGATCGCCTCGCCGCATACCTCGGCCGGCCGGTTGCCGACGCAGCAGGGCCTGCGCTTCTTCGTCGACGCCATGCTGGAAGTCGGCGCGGTCAACGAGGACGAGAAGGCGGCAATCGCCAAGCAGATCCAGGGTCCGGCGGTGCACGGGCAGGTCGAGGACCTCCTCACCGAGGCGAGCCAGCTGCTCAGCGGGCTCAGCCACGGCGCCGGCGTGGTGATCGCGCAGAAATCCGACCTGGTGCTGAAGCATATCGAGTTCATCCGGCTCGATGCCGAGCGCGCCATGGTGGTGCTGGTGGGCGAGGATGGCTCGGTGGAGAACCGCGTGCTGCCGCTGCCGCCTGGACTGACGGCGAGTGCGCTGACGCAGGCCTCCAACTACCTGGCGCATTTCGCGGTGGGGAAGACTCTGAACGAGACGCGCAAGGCCTTGCAGGCGCAGCGCGAAGCCACCGTGCATGAGCTCGACGAACTGACGCACAAGCTGGTAGATGCGGGGCTCGCGACGCTTTCCGGCTCCGGCAGCGCCTCGCCGCCGACGGTGATCGTGCGCGGCCGGGCCAACCTCATCAACGACACCATGGCGTCGGAAGAACTGAGCCGGGTGCGGCAGCTGTTCGATGAGCTCGAAAGCCGCGACGGGCTGATCGAACTGCTCGGCGATACCGAGACGGCGCAGGGGGTGAAAATCTTCATCGGCTCGGAGAACAAGCTGTTCTCGCTCTCGGGCTCGTCGGTGATCCTCAGCCCTTACAAGGACGCCAACCAGAAGGTGGTGGGGGTGCTTGGCGTCATCGGGCCGACGCGGCTCAACTACGCCCGCATCGTGCCGGTAGTCGATTACACCGCCAATGTGGTTTCGGCGATGATGGCCAGAAAGAGCTGAGCGAGGGCTGCGGCCGGGCCGGAACCTTTCCGAGGCTTGAATCTTATCGCTCATTGGCCGATATGCGGGGCAAACGCGATCAGCGACAAAATCCAAGGTCCCAATGAACGACGATACGAACAAGCCCGAGGACGACAAGGCCGCTACCACCGCGACCGAGACCCAGGCCACCACGCCAGACGAAAAGACCGACGCGGCAGCAACGCCTGATCCGATCGAAGCCCTCAAGGCCGAGAACCAGGACATGCGCGACAAGCTGCTGCGCACCATCGCGGAGATGGAAAACCTGCGCAAACGCACCGAGCGCGAGATTTCCGACACCCGGTCCTATGCCATCGCCGGCTTTGCCCGCGACATGCTGACCGCCACCGATTCGCTTTCCCGCGCCCTGATGGTGCTGCCGGCCGAAGCGCGCGACAGCTCGGATGCGACCACCAAGTCGCTGATCGAGGGCATCGAGATGACCGAGCGCGAGATGCAGCGGCTGCTCGCCAAGCACGGCGTCAAGCCGATCGAGGCGGAAGGCCAGAAATTCGATCCGCACAAGCACCAGGCGATGTTCGAGGTCCCCGACCCGTCGCGCCCGGAAGGCACCGTGGTGCAGGTGGTGCAGGCCGGCTTCGCCATCGGCGACCGCGTGCTGCGTCCGGCCATGGTGGGCGTCGCCAAGGGTGGCGGCGCCAACGGCACCCCGGCCGAAGGCACGATCGACAAGAGCGTCTGATTCCAACCTTATCGGTGAGTCTCGAAGGGCGCTCCGGCGCCCTTTTCTTTTGCCCCGCGACGGAGGACCACGATGGACAGCCTCTGACGTCACCTCTCCCCCCAGGGAGAGGTGATCAGTGCCCCGCCTCGGCGCCGCGTTAGTTCGCCGCCGACACCACCAGATCCGGGCAGGTGGTAACGTCGTACTTGGCGCCGGGCTTGCCCATCTCGTCGACGACGCGGCTGTCATAGGCGTCGCGGAGCGCGGTGATGGCGTCGTCGTTGTTGCCTTCGGCTTCCAGCATCATGTCGGCGCGGCCGGCAAGGTCGTCCGACCAGGCGCCATACTGGTCGCCTTCGGCGTCATTGCCGGAATCGTAGGCGTCGGTGGAGAGCCAGTAGAAGGCGCTGCCGCACCACAGCAGCCGGTCGGCGGCAGCCGAGGGCTCGCCCGCCGCGACCGGCAGGGCGACGAGCCCGATCAGCAATCCCCCAAGCGCGGCCCGCAGCATGTTGTCCTCAGACGATATCCCCGGCGACGATTCGCTTCACCCCGGCGGCGTTCATGTCGGCCCAGGCCTGGGCCAGCGATCCCGAGGTATCGATGGCGCGGCAGGCATCCTCGATCACGTAGGTTTCGAAGCCGGCATGGGCCGAATCGACCGCCGTCCAGTTGACGCAGAAATCGGTGGCGAGGCCAGCGATGAACAAGCGCCTGAATTTGCGCTCGCGCAGGTAGCCCTCGAGGCCGGTCTTGGTCCGGCGGTCGGCTTCCTGGAAGCCGGAATAGGAATCGACCACTTCGTGATAACCCTTGCGGATCACCAGCTGGGTGTGCGGCAGCTCGATATCGGTCGAGAACTCGGCGCCATGGGTGTCCCAGACGCAGTGATCGGGCCACAGCACTTGCGGGCCGTAAGGCAATTCCATGATCTCGAACGGCTTGGCGCCCGCATGACTCGAAGCGAACGAGATATGGCCGCGCGGGTGCCAGTCCTGGGTCATGGCGACGTTTTCGAAACGCCGGCCGAGCCGGTTGATCGGGATGACGATCTCGTTGCCGCCGGCAACGGCAAGCTTGCCGCCCGGGAGAAAATCATACTGCAGGTCGACCACGAGGAAGAGGTCGTCGGAACGGGGCGTGAGGGCCATGCGGGTCTTATCTATCTCATTGGCCGATAAGGGCCGAACAATCCTGAAATGAATAGGCCGCGTCATCGCTGGCCCTGCCGGTGCCATTGACGACGCGACCGATGGAGTCTTCGAGGTCGCTACGGTAGTCGGCCAGCGCTTCGTCGGTGTAGCCGGCTTCGAGGTAGATCGGGATGGCGCGCTGCAGCAGCAACGCCCCGCCATCGGCATACACCTTGGCGGAAGCGAGCTTTTCCGGCGTGGCATCGGCCGGCGCATCGCGGGTCATCAGTTCGAAAGCGGTGCCGCACCACATGTCCATCTGCGCCTCGGCGGGGACCTCCTGCGCCATTGCCACAATGGGCAACAGGGCCAGGGCCGCGAATGTCGGGGCGATGACAAGGAACCTCAGCATAGTCGTGTTCCCTAGGGCGGCAACGAGCGCTTCTTAGACCATAACCGGGGCCGCAACGACAAGTCGGGTCAGCACGCCATCGCCCTCGGGTGCTGCCGGTGAGATTTCTCTAACCATGGCGGTAGCCAGCCTTTGAGACACAATAGACTAAATTGCTAAGCGAATGCCCGGCGCCGCATTCCGGCCGCCTGGGTTTCGGTGATCGCGGGGTCGACCGAACGACCCGTCGAGCATGCCGATCCCGCGTTATTCGGGGGCTGACTTGAAACTGCCGATCCTGGGTGGCGCCGCCACCCTGCTGCTCATGGTGCTACCGGGCGCTGCGCTGGCCGAAGACCTGACCTTCACCTTGACCAACAATTCGTCCTATGCGGTGAAGAGCCTGTTCACCTCTCCGGCCGATGTCGACACCTGGGAGGAGGACGTGTTCGCCGACAAGTACCTGCCGGCCGGCAACTATGTCGAAGTCACCATCGGCGACGGGCGCGAGCGGTGCGTCTACGACATGAAGTTCATACTGGAGGACGATTCCGAGTTCATCGAACCGGCGGTCGACCTGTGCGAGCTGGGTGAATACACCCTCAGCGACGCGACCTGAGTTCCTGGGGCAGCGCCGAGGCGCTGTCCCTGACCCAGCCGCGCTGGATCGTTCCTTGCTGAAAGTGCTCTAGTTCAGGTTGCTGTTGGAGCCGCAATCTTTGTAGCGGTAGCGCTTGGCGGCGACGTCGGCCTTGGCTTCCTTCTCGTAGGCCGGCTTTAGCGCGTTGACTTCGCGACGCGAGTATCCAACTGCGAGGCCGTAGGAGTAGCTCAGCCACTCCTTGCCATAGGCGCGGATGACCCGGGCGGCGGCAGGATCGCCGCCGGACGAAATGGTGCGGGCAGCCTCGAGATAGACATGGCCGCAATAGAGCGCCTTGTCGGCCCGCTTCGGCAGGTCGCCGGCTGCCATGGCCACCGAACCAGCAGCGGCCATCAGGCCAGCCGCCAGCAGCAAGGTTCTGATCATTTCGCCCCCATCGTGCTGGCCGAGTGGCGCAAGCACCTGCGACGACTATGGAAAATCGGCGGACTATGGTCAATCGGGCAGCGGCGACGACCGTGTCGATGCTGCCGGCCCGACAAATCGGGCTCCCGGTTTCGTGACATTGTGCCCGGACTGCGCTTGCACCCCCAAAAACCCCCTCCTATATAGCGCTCAAGGCCCGGCGACGGGTCAGTTTCAACACGGGAACCCGGACACCCGCGAGGGATCAGGAACTGCCGGATGGGGTTTCATCCGGGTTCGCCAGGAAAGAGGCAGTAGGTAATGGGTAAAGTCATCGGAATCGACCTCGGTACGACCAATAGCTGCGTCGCCGTCATGGACGGTGCGACGCCGAAGGTTATCGAGAACGCGGAAGGCGCGCGCACCACGCCCTCCATGGTCGCATTCACCAAGGACGGCGAGCGCCTCGTCGGTCAGCCGGCCAAGCGCCAGGCGGTCACCAACCCGGAAGGCACGCTGTTCGCGGTGAAGCGCCTGATCGGTCGGCGCTACAACGACCCGATGGTCGAAAAGGACAAGGGCCTGGTGCCCTTCAAGATCGTCAACGCCGACAACGGCGATGCCTGGGTCGAGGTCGAGAGCAAGAAGTACTCTCCCTCGGAAGTCTCGGCGATGATCCTGACCAAGATGAAGGAAACCGCCGAATCGTATCTCGGCGAGAACGTCACGCAGGCGGTGATCACCGTGCCGGCGTACTTCAACGATTCGCAGCGTCAGGCCACCAAGGACGCCGGCAAGATCGCCGGGCTGGAAGTGCTCCGCATCATCAACGAGCCGACGGCGGCAGCGCTCGCCTACGGGCTCGACAAGAAGAATACCGGCACCATCGCGGTCTATGACCTGGGCGGCGGCACCTTCGATATTTCCGTGCTCGAAATCGGCGACGGCGTGTTCGAGGTGAAGTCTACCAATGGCGACACCTTCCTCGGCGGCGAAGACTTCGACATGCGCCTGGTCGATTACCTGGCGGCCGAGTTCAAGAAGGACCAGGGCATTGACCTGCGCAGTGACAAGCTGGCGCTGCAGCGCCTGAAGGAAGCGGCTGAAAAGGCCAAGATCGAGCTCTCGAGCTCGACCCAGACCGAAATCAACCTGCCGTTCATCACCGCCGATGCCTCGGGTCCGAAGCACCTGACGCTGAAGCTCACCCGTTCCAAGCTCGAGAGCCTGGTCGAGGACCTGATCCAGAAGACGGTCGAGCCGTGCCGCCAGGCGCTCAAGGACGCGGGCGTTTCGGCCGCGCAGATCGACGAAGTGGTGCTGGTCGGCGGCATGAGCCGCATGCCCAAGGTCCAGGAAGTCGTGAAGCAGCTGTTCGGCAAGGAGCCGCACAAGGGTGTCAACCCGGATGAAGTGGTTGCCATGGGCGCCGCCATCCAGGCCGGCGTGCTGCAGGGCGACGTCAAGGACGTGCTGCTGCTCGACGTAACCCCGCTCAGCCTCGGCATCGAGACGCTGGGTGGCGTGTTCACCCGCCTGATCGACCGCAACACCACGATCCCGACCAAGAAGAGCCAGACCTTCTCGACCGCCGAGGACAACCAGAGCGCGGTGACCATCCGCGTGTTCCAGGGCGAGCGCGAGATGGCCGCCAACAACAAGCTGCTCGGCAATTTCGACCTCGCCGGCATTCCTCCGGCGCCGCGCGGCGTGCCGCAGATCGAAGTCACCTTCGACATCGACGCCAACGGCATCGTCAACGTCTCGGCCAAGGACAAGGGCACCGGCAAGGAGCAGCAGATCCGCATCCAGGCCTCGGGTGGTCTTTCGGACGCCGACATCGAGCGCATGGTCAAGGAAGCCGAGCAGAACGCCGACGCCGACAAGAAGAAGCGTGAAGCGGTCGAAGCCAAGAACCAGGGCGAGTCGCTGATCCACTCGACCGAGAAGTCGCTGAAGGACTATGGCGACAAGGTCACCGCCGAGGAGAAGGCCGCCATCGAGACGGCGATCGCCGATCTCAAGGGCGTGCTGGAAGGCGACGACGCCGAGGCGATCAAGGAGAAATCCGCGACGCTGGCCGAAGCTTCGATGAAGCTGGGCGAGGCGATGTACAAGCAGAGCCAGGCGGAAGCCGAGGCCAAGGCGGAAGGCGGCGAACAGCCGGCCGATGACGATGTCGTCGACGCCGAGTTCGAAGAGGTCAAGGACGACAAGCGGTCGGCTTAACGCCGACAAGAGGACGGCCCAAGCCCCTCACGCCAATTGAATCAGATAGGCCCGGCATTTGCCGGGCCTTTTGTTTGCCGATGTGCTAGAGTGACGGATGTTCCCAGATCTCAGCAAATTCTCCGAACCGGAAAAACTCCGGAAACTCCTGTTCAACGCCCGCCGGCTCGGGCATCACGACTATGCGTTCCAGATCCAGATGCGGATCGCCGAGCTCGCCGGCCTGCCCTTCAGCGATGCGCTGGAACGCGAGTTCTGGACGGCGGTCAGCTATGTCGAAGAGGTCAAGACCGAGGCGACCGGCAAGACCACGCGGCTCTCCGGCACGCGCACCAAGCACAAGAAATACGGCACGATCCGCTGCCTCGGCGACTGGGCGATGGATCCCAATCCGAGCGAGGGCCTCGGCAGCCTGGTAGAGCACAAGCGGGCCGAACTGAGCGGCGAGGCGATCGTCCTGCGCCACGCCGACAAGTTCCCGGCCGAGGCCGTGGCCAGTGCCGCAGCCAAGCTGGCGGCGCTCGGGGTCAGCCGCGAACAGGTCGTGTAAGTCCGAGCCCGGCTTTCGTTTCACGTGAATCACCTGAGAAATCAAAGGGCTCCGGAATTGTTCCGGGGCCCGGTGTTTTTCCGCATTGCTGCCGCACCCCCGCCCAAATGTCTTCACATCCGCCGATGATGGTGGATGGGTTGAAGTGGGCGTCTTTGACCTGGTCGCGCTTTCGAGGTGGAAAAGTCTCCGAACTTTTCCAGAAAGCGCTCCAACCGTCAGCAGCGGGGCGCCTTGAGGGGCAGCCGTAACCCAGGGCCGGGGAACGGATGCTGAGGGCGGACTTCGAAAGGACTATATATGTCATCGGTTGAGGTGCGGAGGTTCGCCGAAAACGGCGATCTCCATGCAGCGGATTCCGCGCCTGTCGAGCGCCTCGATGCCGACATGCGCCATGTCTTGACCGTGCTGCAATCGATGGGCGGCAAGCGCATCGACGAGTGCCGCTCGCCTGAAGCCCGGGCGCTGCCCACTCTCGACATGGCGTTGCGCCGGATCCTGCGCGACCAGGTCGACGACATGGGTGTGGGCATGGAGATGCGGCTGATCCAGGGGCCGACGGACGAGATCCGCGCCCGCATCTACGTGCCGCAGAACGATATCGTCATGGGCCTGAGGCCGATGATCCTGTTCCTGCATGGCGGCGGGTTCGTGCTCGGCGACGTCGACAACTACGATGCGACGCCGCGCGCCCTGGCGGCCCGCACCGGCGCGGTGGTGGTTTCGGCGCATTACCGGCAGGCGCCGGAGCACCGCTTTCCGGCGGCGCACGAAGATGCTTATGCGGCGTGGAACTGGCTGCTCGAGCATGCCGAATCACTGGGTGGCGACGCCAGGCGCGCCGCCATCGTCGGCGAAGGCTCGGGCGGCAACCTCGCCGTGAACGTGGCGCTGCGGGCGCGGGCCGAGGAAAAGCCGCTGCCGATCCACCTGGGCCTGGTGACGCCGATGGCCGCCATGCTGTTCGACCTGCCCTCGCATCTGCAGAACGCCGATACCTTCCCCTATTCCACCGCAACGCTCGAGTGGGCAGCGCGCAAGCTGTTCCGCAAGAAGGACGATGCGCACGATGCGCGGATGAACATTGCCGGCCGCGTCGATCTGGGCGGATTGCCGCCGGCGACCATCATCCTCGCCGACGCCGATCCGCTGCGTTCGGAAGGCGAAGCCCTGGCCGATGCGCTGCGACGTTCCGGCGTCTGGGTCGACATGACGACCTACGAGGGGGTAACGCACGGCTTCTTCGGGCTCTACCGCATCGTCAACAAGGCGATGTTCGCGCAGGGCCAGCTCGGCCGGAACCTCGCAGCGGCCTTCGGCGCCTAGCTATTCTCGTCGCAGCCCGCCCTCCCGAGGGGCGGCGCCCGGCGACTGGTGGAAAAGTCACACCGGGCACGTACGTCGGTCCACGGCCCTCGATAGTGTTGCCGTCGGGCACCAGAGTACTTATCTAGGCCGGATGCCTGATGCGGGGCGCAGGCAACCAAGGACAAGGCCGATTGGCGAAACGCGATTTTTATGAAGTGCTCGGGGTGCCCAAGGGTGCCGACGAAGCGGTGCTGAAAGGCGCCTACCGCAAGCTTGCGATGCAGTTCCACCCGGACCGCAACCCGGGCAATGCCGAGGCCGAACACAAGTTCAAGGAGATCAGCGAGGCCTACGACACGCTGAAGGACCCGCAGAAGCGCGCCGCCTATGACCGCTTCGGCCACGCCGCGTTCGAGAATGGCGGGCGCGGGCCGGCCGGATTCGGCCCCGAGTTCACCTCGTCGATGTCGGATATCTTCGAGGACATTTTCGGCGACTTCATGGGCGGCCGCGGCCGCGGCGGCCAGTCGCGCCTGCGCGGCTCGGACCTGCGCTACAATCTCGAGATCAGCCTCGAAGAGGCATTTGCCGGCCGCACCGTCGATATCGACGTGCCGACGCTCGCCACCTGCGACACCTGCGAAGGCTCGGGCGCCAAGCCGGGCACCGGCATGTCGACCTGCCGCCACTGCAATGGCCAGGGCAAGGTGCGCGCGGCGCAGGGCTTCTTCACCATCGAGCGGACCTGCCCGATCTGTAACGGCCGCGGCCAGATCCTCGAACAGCCCTGCACCGATTGCGGTGGCCAGGGCCGCCGGCAGCAGAACCGGACGCTTTCGGTCGACATCCCCAAGGGGATCGAGGACGGCACCCGCATCCGGCTCGCCAATGAGGGCGAAGCGGGCCTGCGCGGTGGACCACCGGGCGACCTCTACATCTTCATCTCGATCAAGCCGCACGACCTGTTCCAGCGCGACGGCGCCGACCTTTACGCTCGCGTGCCGATCGCCATGACCACCGCGGCTTTGGGCGGCGAGTTCGAAGTGCCGACGCTCGACGCTGCCCGCGCCCGGGTGAAGGTTTCGTCCGGCACCCAGCCCGGTCAGCGCGTCCGGCTCAAGGGCAAGGGCATGCCGATCCTCCGCTCCAAGGACTTTGGCGATCTCTACGTGCAACTCGACGTAGAGACGCCGCAGAGCCTTTCGAAGCGCCAGCGCGAATTGCTGGAAGAGTTCGAACGCGAATCCACCCGCGAGAACTCCCCGACCTCCGAGGGCTTCTTTGCCAAGCTGAAGAGCCTGTTCGAGAACTAGGGCGGCGAGGCGCCGCGGCCAAGCCACCGTGCGCGCCTCACCTCAGGGTGTCTTTCGACTGCAAATGGAATGCGCTAGCTCTAGCGCATGACCATCGACACCCCTCCCCCCAAGACTGCCATCACCATCTGTGGTTCGCTGCGCAAGGACTCGATCAACGAGCCACTGCGCCGGCACATGTCGGCCAAGCTCAGCGAAGCCGGAGTGATCGTCACCGATCTCGACCTGCGCGAGTTCGAGATGCCGATCTTCAACCAGGACATCGAGGATGCCGGCGAGACGCCCGAGGCGGCCAAGCGCCTGGCGGAGATGTTCCGTAGCCACGATATCGTGCTGATCATCAGCCCCGAGTACAATGGCGGGGTCACGCCGCTGATCGCCAACTTGATCTCCTGGGTCAGCCGCGAGAAACCAAACCCGTTCAAACACGCGGTGTTCGGCATCGGCGGGATGAGCGACGGCAAGTATGCGACGATCTTCGCGCTCTCGCATTTGCGCGATACGCTCAGCAAGATCGGTGCGCTGGTGGTGCCGACGCTGCTCGGGCTCGGCCCCTATCCGGATGTGCTGGACGAAAACGGCGCGCCGAACGAGGGCAACATCAAGTGGAAGGTCGGCCAGATGGTGCGCGAGCTGACCCACTTCTCGCGCGGCGGCATCTGAGGTGTACGCACTCTACGTCACCCACCCCGAAGTGGTGATCGACCCCAAGGTCGCGACGCCGCGCTGGGGGCTGTCCAGCCTCGGCAGGTCGCGAGCAGAACGTTTTGCGAACCACCCGCTGGTCCGGAACCTGACCCGTCTCGTTTCGAGCACGGAAACCAAGGCTCTCGAGCTGGCCGCCATTCTCGCTGGGGGTTGCGGCGCGCCTGTGGACAGCGGGGATAAGTTCGATGAGAACGACCGCCGCAGTACCGGCTTTGTTCCCTCGGCGCGCTTCGAAGCGCTGGCCGATGCGTTGTTCGCCCACCCCGATGAGTCGGCTGAGGGCTGGGAGACCGCGCGGGACGCGCAGCGCCGGGTGGTCGGCGCCTTCAACGAAGTGCTTGCCGGGCACGATGCGACGGAGCCGATCGGCTTCACCGGCCACGGCGCAGTCGGCACGCTGCTGAAGTGCCATCTCGGCGGGCTTACGATCGCTCGCTCCGAGGACCAGCGCCGCATCGGCAACCCGGGCGGCGGCAACGTCTTCGTGGTGCGGCTCGGCGACCGGAAGCTCTTGACCGACTGGATCGCGATGGAGGATCTGCCGGAGACGATCGACGGGCTTTAGCGCCGGCCGTGCCACACCGCCCCGCTTTGCACCGGCAGCGTCACGCCCCGTCCTTCCGCCCCGGCGTCCACTCCCCCAATCCGAACAGTTCCACTGCATCCTCGAGCGCCAGCTTCAGCCGATCGAGCCGTGCTACCTCGTGGTCGACCTCGCGCAACCGGGTCGGGCCGGCAAGCGGCGCCTTGGCCAGCAGCTCGGTCCCCGCCTCGGTCAGGCCGACCAGCCGGGCGCGGCGGTCGCGCGGGTCGGTCTTCACCGTCACCAGGTCCATGCGGCGCAGTTCATCGATCGATTGGCCGAGCGTCGCCGGATGCATCACTAGGGCCTTGCGCAAGGCGGCGAGCGGCAATTGCGGGCGCTCGGCGCAGATGCGCAGCACGGCAAGCTGCAAGCCGGTGATGCCGAAGCGCTTCTTCAGGTCGGCGTGAAAGGCCTCGGTGGCACGCTCGAGCCGCACCCAGGCGACAATGGCGGAAAGCGCCTGCTGCTGCATGATTGATCTGTGATTCCATCGTGTTGCGCGGACGCTATGGCGTCATAGCATCGCGCGCAAGCGGGCATTTCTGCTTGCCCGATTCATTCGGCTGTGGCACTGACCGGAAAATCCGGAGACATCTGATGGCAGGCACCCTGATCGTCGCACTCGATCTCGACACTCGAGACGAGGCGGAACGCTTGATCGCGCAACTGGGCGACAGCGTCGACTTCTACAAGATCGGCTACCAGCTGTTCTATGGCGGCGACGGGCTCAACCTGGGCAAGGCGCTGCTGGCCGCCGGCAAGCGGGTGTTCTTCGACCTCAAAATGCTCGACATCGACAACACGGTCGAAAAGGGCGTCGCCGCGATCGCCAGGACCGGCGCCACCATGGTCACGGTGCATGCCTATCCGCAATGCATGCGCGCGGCAGTGCGCGGCGCGGCCGGATCGGACCTCTGCGTGCTGGGGGTATCGGTGCTGACCTCGATGGACGACGCCGACCTCGCTGAAGCCGGCTTTGCTCGCGACACGGCAGGCCTCGTCGCCCTGCGGGCGCAACAGGCGCGCGACGCCGGGATTGGCGGGCTGGTCAGCTCGCCGCATGAGGCCGAGATGGTGCGCGCGATCGTCGGCCCCAAGCTCGCCATCGTCACCCCGGGCATCCGCCCGGCCGGCAGCGCGCATGGCGACCAGAAGCGGGTCACCGGTCCGGCCGAGGCGCTGGCCGCCGGCGCCAGCCACCTGGTGGTCGGGCGGCCGATCACTGCGGCGGCGCACCCGGTAAGCGCGGCGCAGGCGATCCTTGCCGAGATGGCTGGCGGCACGCGGCTGGCATGACCGCGCCGGCTGGGCTATAGCCCATCGAGTAATGGGCTTGGAGCATTTGCGTTGCCAGATCTGAAGGTCGCCATCGCCGGTGCAGGTGGCAAGATGGGTGCGGCGAACATCCGCGCCGCGGCCGCAACCCCCGGGATCACCGTCGTCGCCGCCTTGGATCGCCCCGGGGCGCCGGCTATCGGCAAGGACGCGGGCGAGTTGGCGGGTCTCGAGGCGCTGGGCGTTTCGGTTACCGACGACGTGGCGGCCGCCCTCGCGGGCGCCGAGGCGATCATCGACTTCACCGCGCCGGCCAATTCCGTGGCGTTGGCGAAAGAGGCGGCCAAGCGCGGGCTCGTCCACGTCGTCGGCACCACCGGCTGCAGCGAGGCTGACGACGCGGCAATCCGCGCGGCGGCTTCAGCAGCCCGGATCGTCAAGGCCGGCAATTTCTCGCTCGGCGTGAACGTGCTGCTGGGCCTCGTCAAGCAGGCAGCCGCCGCGCTGCCGGGCTTCGACATCGAGATCCTCGAGATGCACCACAACAAGAAGGTCGACGCCCCCTCGGGCACCGCGCTGATGCTGGGTGAAGCGGCGGCGCGTGGGCGCAACCTCGACCTCAAGACCCATTCGGTGCGGGTGCGCGACGGCCATACCGGGCCGCGGGAGGAAGGCAGCATCGGCTTTGCGACGCTCCGCGGCGGCAATGTCATCGGCGAGCACCGGGTGATCCTCGCCGGCCCCAGCGAGCGGATCGAACTCAACCATATCGCCGACAACCGGGCGCTGTTTGCCGAAGGCGCAGTGCGCGCCGCCCTGTGGGCCCGCAGCCAGCGGCCGGGTTTCTATTCCATGGCCGACGTGCTCGGCTTCAACTGACAAGGATTATTCGATGACCGGGACGCTGATCCTCGTTCGCCACGGCCAGAGCGAGTGGAACCTCAAGAACCTGTTCACCGGCTGGCGCAACCCCGACCTCACCGAGCAGGGCATCGGGGAAGCGCGCAATACCGGCAAGAAGCTGAAGGCGGCCGGCTACGTGCCCGATGTCTATTTCACTTCGGCGCTGCGCCGGGCCCAGCATACGCTCGACCTGATCCTCGAAGAGCTCGGTATCACCGAGGTGACGATCACCCGTTCCAAGCTCCTGAACGAGCGCGACTATGGCGACCTCAGCGGCCTCAACAAGGATGATGCGCGGGCCAAGTGGGGCGAGGAGCAAGTGCTGATCTGGCGCCGCTCGTTCGACGTGCCGCCCCCGGGCGGCGAGAGCCTCAAGGATACCGCGGCCCGCACCCTGCCCTATTACGACGCCGAGATCGTGCCGCTGCTGAAGGCCGGCAAGACCGTGCTCGTCGCGGCGCATGGCAACTCGCTGCGCTCGATCGTCATGGCGATCGAGAACCTGACGCCGGAACAGATTCTGAAGCGCGAGCTCGGAACGGGCGAACCGGTGATCTACAAGATCGGCGCGGACGGGAAGCTGGCGGAGAAGGTCGCGATCTGACTGCCCCTCACCCGCCTCGCTGCGCGAGGCACCCTCTCCCTCAAGGGGAGAGGGACGACTGTGGCACGATCCCGCCCTTCCCTCTCCCCTTGAGGTCAGCGGACGAGGGCAAAGCCCTCGCCGCGGGGTGGCCGCGTAAGCGGCCGGGTAAGGGGCAGTTCAGCCCTAAGCCCCAACCACCCCTGACTCCCAGCCCAGAATCGCCCGCTTGCGCGGCACGCCCCAGTGATAGCCAGTGAGCGCGCCGCTGGTTCCCACCACGCGGTGGCACGGCACGACGAAGCTGATCGGGTTCTTGCCCACCGCGGCGCCCACGGCACGGGCAGCGGTGGGGCGGCCGATATGGTTGGCGACCCGCTGGTAGGTGGTGGCCTTGCCAACCGGGATCTTCAGCAGCGTCTCCCAGACCTGTACCTCGAAATCGGTACCGATCAGGACGACGCGCACCGGCTGCTCGGGGTCCCAGCGGTTGGGGTCGAACACCCGGGCGGCAACCGGCGCCACCGCCTTGTCGTCGCGGCGGTATCGGGCATTGGGCCAGCGGTTGGCGAGATCCTCGAAAGCTTCTTCGACCGACATGTTCTCGTCGGCAAAGCCGATGCCGCTCAGCCCGTATTCGGTCATGGTCAGCACCGCGGTGCCGAACGGCGACGGGGCAGCGCCCCAGATCATCTCGAGTCCCTCGCCGCGGGCGCGGAAGGCACCGGGCGGCATGGCCTCGTGGGTGACGAACAGGTCGTGCAGTCGCGAGGTCGAGGAGAGGCCCACCTCATAGGTAGTGTCGAGCACGCTCTGCTGGTCGGCCAGCAGTTTCTTGGCGTGATTGAGCGCCACGGCCTGGGCGAAGCTCTTGGGGCTCAGCCCGCACCAGCGGCGGAACAGGTCGGTGAGCTGCCGCTCGGTCAGCCCGAGGGCGCGGGCAAAGCGCGGCAGATCGGTTTCGTCGGGCAGCGTCTCGCTCAGATAGGCGATGGCGGCCTGGACGGTCTCGTAATCCGAGTTGGCGATGATGGTTTCGTGCTTGCTCATGATGAGCGGAACATAGGCGCGCCGAAGCGCGGTTGCGACCCGGTTTTGACGGCGAAAGGGGCAGTTACCGCCCGCACGTTCAACACACTCGATGTCATCCCGGCGGAGGCCGGGATCCATCCTGAGATGCTTCGGCCCGTGCGCAGACCTAGACACCTCAGGATGGGCCCCGGCCTCCGCCGGGGTGACACCGAGGGGGTGGCACGTTTCGATCTACGGCCGCCAGGCCGGTCAAACCCGCGCTCGCTTCAGCGCGGTGCCGAAGGCTTTGGCGAAGCTCGACTTCTCGTCCTGGTTGAGGAACTGGCCGAGCACGATGTCGCGGTCGCGGGTCCTGAGATGCAGCGCCACCGTCCGCTCGTTGTAGTCGCGGTCGACGACCAGCTTGACGAAATAGGGGTTGAAGCGGCTCAGGGTTTCCTTGCCGGTGCCATCGACCTGCTTCAGCTCGAGCTGGTCGGGCCACAGCGTCACTTCCTCGTAGCGCTTGCCGTCGCGCTGGCTCGAGCGCATCGCCCACCAGATCAGCGCGATGTCGAGGCCGAGAAAACCGACGATCGGCCAGGCGCCCATCGAAAAGAAAATGATGCCGGGAATGGTGGCGAGCACCGCCAGGAGGACGATGACGACGCGAAAACCCTTGCGTCCCAGCGATCGATGGGGCGTCAGCTTTGCCGCGAAGAGCGGCCTCGCTTGCGTTTGGGTCGTCATCTTGGGCATCAGTATAGGCTCAGAATCAGGATGACGGAAATGGCGCAGCAAAAAGTGAAGCGACTGCCGAAAGCAGATGTCGAAGCCATTTTCGGCGCTTTTGCGGCGGCGGAGCCCGAACCGAAGGGCGAGCTCGACTACGTGAACCCCTTCACCCTCCTGGTGGCGGTGGTGCTTTCGGCACAGGCGACCGATGCCGGCGTCAACAAGGCGACGAAGCTGTTGTTCCAGCTGGCGGATACGCCGGAGAAGATGGTGGCTCTGGGCCCCGCTGAGATCGAGGAAAAGATCAAGACCATCGGGCTGTTCCGCAACAAGGCAAAGAACGTCTTTGCGCTGAGCCAGCAGCTGATCGAAAAGTTCGATTCCAGGGTGCCCGAGGATCGCGAGGCGTTGGAGAGCCTTCCCGGCGTCGGGCGAAAGACGGCGAACGTGGTGCTCAACATCGCCTTCCGGCAGCCGACCATCGCAGTCGACACCCACCTGTTCCGCGTCGCCAACCGCACCGGGCTGGCGCCGGGCAAGACCCCGCTCGAGGTCGAGACCGGGCTATTGAAGATCGTGCCGGACGAGTACCTGCTGCACGCGCACCATTGGCTGATCCTGCATGGCCGCTACATCTGCAAGGCGCGCAAACCCGATTGCTGGCGCTGCATTATCCGCGACTGGTGCCGGTTCGAACCGAAGACCCCGGCGCCGAAAGGGAACTGACGCGCCGGCTCATCAGCCGGGCCTTCTCCCCTTGTGGGAAAAGGCGCTCACCGAAACATCAGACCCCATACCCGCGCGCCATGGCGGCGGCGAGGCTCGGGATGAACACCAGCAGCGCGGCCTGCAGGTAAAGGAAGCGGCGCGCTGCCGAAACCTCGGCTGCGGCGGGTGTGAACCCAGCATCGGCCGTCGCCGCCTTGCGCCAGCGCAGGATCGCCACCGTCGGCGGGATCGAGGCGAGGCCGACGCCGAGGAAGGCGATCATCTTGGCCCAGAACACCCAGTTGCCGACATAATACTCCCAGCCGGCCGAACCGAAGATCACCCTGACCACGCCGACGACGATGACGAGCATGGCCGTGGCGCCATAGGCGCGATCGAGCGCGCCGAGCTGGGTGAGGCGCTTGCCCTCGAGACCCGGCCGCAGCAAGGCGAACTCGGCAGCAAAGATCGCCACCAGGGTGAAGACGGCAAGGTGGTGGGCGATGGCAAGGATCAGGTCGGTCATCATGTCGCTCCCGCTAAGGACGGTAGGGTCTCGTCTGGACGCGAGATCGAACCGGAAAAGTCTCACAACTTTTCCTGATCTCGCTTTGCCGCCTCGACCCGTGCGAGGCAGCATGTTAACACCGTTCGCATCGAGATAATCTTCCATGTGAGCAATGTCAACATCCGAACCATCCGACCGCTATCACCATGGCGACCTGCGCCGGGCGCTGGTCGAAGCGGCGCTGGAGCTGCTGCTCGAAGGCGGCACCGAAGCACTGGGGATGCGCGAGCTGGCGCGGCGGGTCGGAGTCTCCGCCGCGGCGCCATACCGGCACTTCCGCGACAAGCAGGCCCTGATCCAGGCCGTCGCAGCCGCCGGGTTTGCGCTGTTCCTCGAAGCGATCGAGGGAGCCAAGGCGGGCGTCGCGCCTGAGGAGCAGTTCGGCGCCATGGCCGAGGCCTATGTGCAGTTCGCACTACGCTACCCGCGGCTCTACAAGCTGATGTTCTCGTCCGAGCTCGGCAAGTTCGAGGACAAGGAGCTGCGCCGCGCTGCCGACGCTGCCTATGAAAGCCTGGCGGTGGCGGCGGCGAAGCAAGATCCGGAAGCGCCGGGCGAGGCGGCGATCAGCGCCTGGGCCTTCGTCCACGGTCTCTCCATGCTGCTGCTCGACGAGCAGTTGCTCGGGGTTTCCGCCGCCAATGCCGAGCCGCTGGTCCGCAAGCTGACCCGCCGGCACGCCAGCCGCTTCGGCAAGCCGCACCCCGTCTGAGGTTGGCGTTGCGCGCGAGCACAATCTCCTCTATTTCCGGCGCGGCTCAATTACCCCATTTCATCGAAGGATCGCCGATGGCCGAGGCCCGGTTTGACGTTCTCACCATCGGCAACGCCATCGTCGACGTCATAGCTCCCATCGATCCCGGCTTCCTTGAACGCGAGGGGCTGTCGGAAGGCATCATGCATCTGGTCGATGCCGAGCGCTCTGCCTACCTCTATGAGCGCATGCCGGCCGACAAGCGCCAGATCTCCGGCGGCAGCTCGGCCAACACCGCGGCGGGTGTCGCCTCGCTCGGCGGCAAGGCCTCGTTCGTCGGCAAGGTGGCGGACGACGATCTCGGCGACGTGTTTGCCGACGACCTCAAGCGCATCGGCGTGCATTACGGCGTATCGCGCCTCAGCGACGGCCCGGCCACCGCGCGCTCGATGATCCTCCTCTCGTCGGACGGCGAGCGGACGATGAACACCTATCTCGGCGCCTGCCACCAATTGACCACCGCCGATATCAAGGAAGACGAGATCGGCGCGGCAACGGTCACCTATATGGAAGGGTTCCTGTGGGATCCGACCGAAGCGAAGAAGGCCTTCGTGATGGCGGCGCACTACGCACACAAGCACGAGCGGGCGGCCTCGTTCACGCTGAGCGACCCGTTCTGCGTCAACCGCTATCGCGACGAGTTCCTCGACCTGATCCGCTCCAAGACCATGGATATCGTGTTCGGCAATGTCGAAGAGCTGAAGTCGCTGTATCAGACCGACCTGCACGGCGCGGTGCAGGCGATCGCCCAGGACGCGGAACTCGCGGCGATCACCATGGGCGCCGACGGCGCCATGGTGGTGCACCAGGGTGAGATCATCACCGTCCCCGCCTACGCGGTGAAAGAAGTGGTCGATGTCACCGGCGCCGGCGACCTGTTCGCCTCGGGGTTCCTCCTGGCGATAGCCAGGGAACGCGACTTCCGCACCGCGCTGCAGGCGGGGTGCCTGGCGGCCAGCGAAGTGATCTCGCATATCGGCGCCCGGCCGGTGGCGGATCTGCAGGCGCTGGCTGCCGAGAAGAGCATCGGGATCTAGGGCTCGATCTCGCAGTGCTCCTCCACCGCAAAGCGGAGGAGGCAGCCCCATACACGGGGCCTCCGCCCGGGGGAGAGGGTCGGGGTGAGGGGCAGCAAAGCGCGCTAAACCTTCCGCAGCGCCACGCGCTCAATCGCGTGGCTCGGGCCCTTGGTCAGCACCAGGTCGGCGCGGCTGCGGGTTGGCTGGATGTTGTCGCGCAGGTTCGGCAGGTTGATTTCCTTCCAGGCCCACATGCCGAAAGCCTCGGCTTCCTCGGTGCTCATCTTGGTGAAGCGGTGGAAGAAGCTCTTGGGGTCGGCGAAGGCGGTTTCGCGCAGACGCCGGAAGCGTTCCATGAACCAGGTGGTCAGGTCGTTCTCGTCGGCATCGATGAAGATCGAGAAATCGAGGAAGTCGGAGGCGAAGAGGATCGGCTTGCCGGATTTCGGCAGCTCGCCCGGCTGCAGGATGTTGAGCCCCTCGACGATCAGGATGTCGGGCCGGTCGATGGTGATGAATTCCCCATCGATGACGTCGTAGACGAGGTGCGAGTAGACCGGCACCTTGACGTCAGGCTTGCCCGACTTGATGTCCGACAGGAAGCGGATCAACGCACTGCGATCATAGCTTTCGGGGAAGCCCTTGCGGTCGGCGAGCTGCAGCTCATCGAGCCGCCGGTTCGAATAGAGGAACCCGTCAGTGGTGACGAGGTCGACCTTGGGCGAGCTCGGCCAGCGGCTGAGCAGCGCCTTGAGGATACGTGAAGTGGTGGATTTCCCGACCGCCACGGAACCGGCGACGCCGATGATGTAAGGCACCTTGCGGCCATCGGCGCCGAGGAACTTCGTCGAGGCGCGGTGCAGCTCTTGCGTCGCCTCGACATAGAGCGAGATCAGCCGGCTCAGCGGCAGGTAGATCTCTTCGGCCTCGGTGAACGAGATCGGATCGGTGAGGGCGCGCAGGCGTTTGACGTCATCGGCATCGAGCGTCATCGGCTCATCGGCGCGAAAGCCGCTCCACTCGGCCTTGGTGAAATAGTGGTAAGGCGCGAGCTCGAGCTTCTTCCTCCCCATCAGCCCTGGACCTTCCCGCGCGATGCCTTTTCCTCGAGGCCTGATTGCGCGGTGCGGCGCTCGAGCTGAGCCATCACATCGCTGAGCGGCACGCCGGCGGCGCGGAGCAACACCAGGAGGTGGTAGATCACGTCGGAGGCTTCGCCTTCGGTGCCTTTCCGATCCTTGGTCACCGAGGCAATGATGATCTCAGCGGCTTCCTCGCCGAACTTCTTGGCGCAGCGCTCGACGCCGCCCGCCAGGAGCTTGGCGGTGTAGCTCTCGTCGGGCGAGGCACCGGCGCGGGCGGCGATGCGTTTATCCAGGTCTTCGAGGGTGAAGCTCACAGAAACTCTCCCGCATTGGAATCGCGCCGCATCGGGATGCCGTGGCGCTCCATATAGTCCTTGGCCTCGCCCACCGTGTAGCTGCCGAAATGGAAGATCGAGGCGGCGAGCACCGCCGAGGCGTGCCCCAGCTTCACCCCATCGACCAGATCATCGAGCGAACCGACGCCGCCCGAAGCGACCACCGGCACGTGCACGGCATCGGCAATGGCGCGGGTCAGCTTCAGGTCGAACCCCGACTTGGTGCCGTCGCGGTCCATCGAGGTGACCAGCAGCTCGCCGGCGCCGCGCTCGACCATCCTCGTGGCGAACTCCACCGCGTCGAGCCCCGTCGGGTTGCGCCCGCCATGGGTATAGATTTCCCACTCGTCGACGTTCTGCTGTCCCGGGGCACGGGTCTGGCGCTGCCGGGCATCGACCGAAACGACGATGCACTGGTCGCCGAACTTGTCGGCGGCGCGGGCGATGAAATCCGGGTCGTTCACGGCCGCCGAGTTGATCGACACCTTGTCGGCCCCGGCGAGCAGGAGTTTTCGGATGTCCTCGAGCTTCCGGATGCCGCCGCCCACCGTCACCGGCATGAAGCAATGCTCGGCGGTGCGCGCCACTACATCGAAAATGGTGTCGCGGTTCTCGTGGCTCGCGGTGATGTCGAGGAAGGTCAGCTCGTCGGCGCCGGCGGCATTGTAGGCGATGGCGGCCTCGACCGGATCGCCGGCATCGATCAGGTCGACGAACTGCACGCCCTTGACGACGCGGCCGTCCTTCACATCGAGACAGGGAATAATGCGGGTCTTGAGGCTCATCGGACGGCCGATTCCTTTGTTCGCGCGTCCTCGCGGCAAAGCCGCTGCGGGCGACGCCTGCGATCCTTGACGTCGAGACAGGGAATGATGCGGGTCTTGAGGCTCATTGGCGCAGATCCGGTGGTGGGCGCTTCAGCCTGGCATAGATGGCGAAGCCGAAGGAAAACACCCAGAAGAACAGAGCAAACAGCCCGGCGAGGCCGAACAGGGTGGGGAGGATGCCGGTGAAGCCGGCATAAAACAGCGCCAATATGGGCACCAGCGCCACCGGATACCACCACAGGCGGACCCGCTCGACCAGTACCGGTTTGTTCCTGAGCTCAGCCACTGGGCGCGCCTCCCCGCTTCCGCCCCCAATAGAGCCGATGGGCGATCAGCACAACGGCCCAAAGCAACAGCGCCCCGGCGCCGAGCGGGATGGTGGCCAGCATGAACCAGCCCATTACCCCCAAGGCATAAAGCGTCGAGCCGATATCCTCGCCATTGACGATGCAGGGATGCACCGAGCCCTCATCGAGGGCGCAGCCATTGGCATCGGCGATGGTGCCGGCGACGATCACCGAAAGCACCGGAGCCAGCGCCACCAGCAAGATGATCGCCAGGACGATCCAATACGCCCACCAGGGGAACCGCCGCTTTGGCGCGGTGGTCACGCAGCGCGGCCCTTCAGCAGGGCGATTGCTTCACGTGAATCAATGCGCCCGTCATAGAGCGCACGGCCGGAAATGGCGCCTTCGAGGATCTGGTAGCGCGGCTCCGTCATGGTGCGGATGTCGTCCATCGTGGCGAGACCGCCCGAGGCGATCACCGGGATCGACACGGCTTCCGCCAGCTCGAGCGTCGAAGGCCAGTTGATGCCCTTCAGCACGCCGTCGCGGTCGATGTCGGTATAGATGATCGCCGCGACCCCTGCCCCCTCGAAGCGCTGCCCGAGCTCGATGGCAGTGAGCTCGGAGGTCTCGGCCCAGCCCTCCACCGCCACCCTGCCGCCGCGTGCGTCGATGCCGACTGCCACCTGGCCCGGGAACAACCGCGCCGCTTCGCGCACCAGCGCCGGATCGCGCACCGCGATGGTGCCGAGGATGACGCGGGCGAGGCCGCGACCAAGCCACTCCTCGATATGGGCGATGGTGCGGATGCCGCCGCCCAGTTGTACCGGGAAGTTCACCGCACCGAGGATCGCTTCAACGGCGTCGCCATTGACGCTGCGGCCGGCGAAGGCGCCGTTGAGATCGACAACGTGCAGGTACTCGAACCCCTGCTCTTCGAACGATTTGGCCTGGGCGGCCGGATCGTCGTTGAACACCGTCGCCTGCTGCATGTCGCCCAGCTTCAGCCGGACGCACTGGCCATCCTTCAAATCGATGGCGGGGAAGAGGATCATGCGGAGAACTCCATGCGCTTGGCCACCCCTCTCCCGGCCTCCCCCACAAGGGGGGAGGTGAAGAGTCGAGGCTGTGGCGCGATGTTGCCCAGCGCACCGGCAGGCACCTCCCCCCTTGTGGGGGAGGTTGGGAGGGGGGTGGCCACAAACTCGAAGCTCACGGCCTCCACCCCAGGAAATTGCGGATCAGCGTCAGACCGAGCGTCTGACTCTTTTCCGGATGGAACTGGGTGCCGAGCAGGTTGTCGCGACCGACGATGGCGGTGACCTCTTGGCCATAGTCGGCGCTGGCGATCAGCAGTTCCGGACGGTCCACCGCCATGTGATAGGAGTGGACGAAATAGGCGTGCAGCCCATCCGGTCCATCGGGGATGCCGGCCAGCAGTGGATGGGGCTGGTGAAAGCGCAAGGTGTTCCAGCCCATGTGGGGGACCTTGAGCTCGCCTTTCGGCTCGAGCCGCACGACTGCCCCGGGAATCCAGCCGAGTCCCCTGGTAATGGTCTTCTCGCGGCCTTCGGTCGCCATCAACTGCATGCCGACGCAGATGCCGAGGAACGGCACACCGCCACGGATCACCCGCTCCTCCAGCACCTCGACCATACCGGTCACCGCGTCGAGGCCGCCGCGGCAATCGGCGAAGGCGCCGACCCCCGGCAGGACGATGCGGTCGGCGCGCCGTACCGCCTCGACGTCGTCGGTGACGAGGATGTCATCGCCGGTCCCGGCTTCCCGCGCGGCGCGCTCGAAGGCTTTGGCGGCCGAGCGGAGGTTGCCCGAGCCGTAGTCGATAATAGTGACGGTGCTCATCGGGTCTGCCGCTTCAGGTAATCGACCAGGGCCAGATCCTCGCCGGCGGCGACGATCTCGGTGCGGTACAGGCCACCGCGCTTCGCCGTCTTCACCCGGCGGAAGCTGGAAGCCTCAAAGCCGATCAGGGTGGCGAACAGTCCATAGAGCCAGAAGGCCGCCGCGCCGCCGATCATGAGGCTTGCGCCGGCGATCGCGACGAGGCCGACAACCCAGATCAGCAGCAGCAGCCACAACCCGTGGACGAGCGCGTGCACCGGCGGCAGCAGGGCTGCGGACCAGGAGAAGCGATCGGCCACGGCAGTGGGCGCATCGCTCGGGCGCTCGTAGACGGAATAGAGGGTCACGGTTATCCTCGCCAGATCGTCGTGGTTGCGGGTTCGCCTTAGAGCAAAACCCGCACGGTTGGAAGATGAGGGAACCTGCCGCCAGCCACGCCGTTGGTTCAACAGGCTTTGAGGAGAGCTTCATGACGCATGATTCCCACGACCCGCATGGCGATGGAACGATGGGTTCCGAACCGACCCAGGGCATTTTCATCGGCTGGCTCGCCGTCGGGCTGCTCGTCGTGATGGCGATCTTCACCCTGGCCGTAATCAGCGCCGGAGCGACACACAGCTTCAGCTGAGCGGTCTGGCTCGGTCCTCTGCCCGCGCCCCACCCACCGGGTCATTCCCCGAAAGCGGAACCTCTGTTTTCGTGTCGCACGATCGCAAACGAAGTTCACCGCTTTCGCGGGGATGACACCGGGTTTTGGGGGCTTGCAGAGCCTCGGTTCGCGATAGGCGTTACAGCGTGCCCTTGGTCGAGGGGATCGCATCGGCGGCGCGCGGATCGATCTCCACCGCCGAGCGCAGCGCCCGGGCCAGCGCCTTGAAGGCGCTTTCGGCGATGTGGTGGTTGTTGTCGCCGTAGAAGGTCTCGACGTGCAGCGTAATGCCGGCGTTCATGGCGAAGGCCTGGAACCACTCGCGGAACAGCTCGGTATCCATGTCGCCCACCTTGTCGCGGGTGAACTCGACCTTCCAGACGAGGAACGGTCGACCCGAGACGTCGAGCGCGACCCGGGTGAGCGTGCCGTCCATCGGCAGGTCGGACGAGGCATAGCGGCGGATGCCCCGCTTGTTGCCGAGCGCCTGCTTGATCGCTTCGCCCAAGGCGATGCCGACATCCTCGGCCGTGTGGTGGAAATCGATGTGCAGGTCGCCCTTGGCGACGACGGTCATGTCGATCAGCGAGTGCTTCGACAGTTGATCCAGCATGTGATCGAGAAAGCCGATGCCGGTCTGCATGTCATGCTGACCCGACCCATCGAGGTTCACCGACACCTGGATGTCGGTCTCGTTGGTCTTGCGGGCAATCTCGGCGGTGCGCATCTCGGCAGTCCCTATCCTGGCGCGGCGGCTGTAGCAGATAGCGCCGGAGCGGTGAAGATGCGGTGAAGGCGCCCGTGACCACCGCCCGGTAACCTCCAGGAAACTACCCAACCGGCTAGCCCGGTTTGCATTCCACCCGCTCGCCCCTAAATATGGCGGAACAGTTCTGGAGTTTTTCCCAAGATGTCGAAGGACAACGAGTTTCCCGGCTGGCACGGCACGACGATCGTCGCCGTCCGCAAGGGCAACAAGGTGGTGGTGGCCGGTGACGGACAGGTCTCGGTCGGCAACACCGTGATGAAGCATACCGCCAAGAAGGTCCGGCGCCTCGCCGATGGCAAGGTGATCGGCGGCTTTGCCGGCGCCACTGCCGACGCGTTCACGCTGTTCGAGCGGCTCGAAGCCAAGCTGATCCAGTATCCGGACCAGCTGATGCGCGCCTCGGTCGAACTCGCCAAGGATTGGCGCACCGACCGGTACCTGCGCCGCCTGGAAGCGATGATGATCGTCGCCGACAAGGATGTAACCCTGGTGCTCACCGGCACCGGCGACGTGCTCACCCCCGACCATTCGACCATCGCCATCGGCTCGGGCGGCAACTACGCCTATTCGGCGGCGCTCGCGCTGAGCGAGAACACCGACATGGACGCCGAGGAAATCGCCAGGAAGGCGATGAAGATCGCGGCCGAGGTCTGCATCTACACCAACGAGAACGTGACGGTCGAAACGATTGAAACCGTCTGACGCTCAGTTTCAGTACGGCTTCCGGCCGGTGACCCGAGCTGACCTGCCGCTTCTGGCCGGCTGGCTGACGGAGCCGCACGTGGCGAAATGGTGGGACGATCCGGCCGAAGGACTGAAGTCCATCGAAGAGCACATCGACAGCATTTCGGTCGAACCCTTCATCGTCGAACTCAACGGCAAGCCGATCGGCTACATCCAGAGCTACGACCCGCATCTCGAAGACGGGCACCCGTACCAGGACCAGCCAACCGGCACGCTGGGAATTGACCAGTTCATCGGGCCACCCGAGCTGATCGGCAAGGGCCACGGCCCGCGGCTGATCGAGGCGTTTGTCGAGCTGCTGTTCGAGGAAGGCGCCATCCGGGTGATCATCCATCCCGACCCGACCAACTTGGCCGCGATCCGGGCGTATGAGAAGGCCGGGTTCGAGCGTTTCGACACTCGGCACTCCGAGTATGGCCCGGCGTTGATGCTGGCGCGGAACGCCGACGGAGATTTCGCGTGAGCTGGATCACCCGCCGGCTCTCCGCAGCCGATGCCGAAGCCTACCGAGCGCTTCGGATCGAAGGACTGAAGGACTCGCCCGCCTCGTTCGGCTCGAGCCTCGCCGAGGAGATCGACAAGCCGGCTTCAGCCTGGGTCGATCGGCTCGACAAGGGGTACGTGTTCGGCCTGTTCGACGCCGAGGCGCTGGTCGGCACGGCCGGCTTCTACCGCGAGGCGATGCTGAAATCGGCGCATCGCGGGCACCTGGTCGGGGTCTATGTCAGCCCCGGCTCACGTGGCCGCGGCGGCGCCGACCTGTTGATCGCGGCGGTGATCGCGGAGGCGCGCAACCACGTGCTGCAGCTGCACCTGGCGGTGACGCAGGACAACCCCACGGCCCGCCGGCTCTATGAGCGGCACGGCTTCGTGATCTATGGCGAAGACCCGCGCGGCCTGAAGGTCGATGGCGTCTTTTACGATGACTATCTCATGGTGCTGCGCCTCGATGAGGGCAGCGGAAAGTGACGGATTATGAGTGATACCAATTTCTCCCCGCGCGAGATCGTCTCCGAGCTCGATCGCTACATTGTCGGCCAGCATGACGCCAAGCGCGCCGTGGCCGTGGCGCTGCGCAACCGCTGGCGCCGGCAGCAGCTCCCGCATGACTTGCGGGCCGAGGTGACGCCGAAGAACATCCTGATGATCGGGCCCACCGGCGTCGGCAAGACCGAGATCAGCCGGCGGCTGGCAAAACTGGCCCAGGCGCCGTTCATCAAAGTCGAGGCCACCAAGTTCACCGAAGTCGGCTATGTCGGCCGCGACGTCGAGCAGATCGTGCGCGATTTGGTTGAAGCGGGAATCTCCCTTCTCCGTGACAAGAAGCGCGCCGAGGTGCAGGCGCAGGCGCATCACAATGCCGAGGAGCGGGTGCTCGACGCGCTGGTCGGCTCGTCCGCCTCGCCCTCGACCCGTGACAGCTTCCGGCAGAAGCTCCGCACCAACGAGCTCGACGACAAGGAAATCGAGATCGAGATGCAGCCGACCGGCAATCCCGGCGGCTTCGACATCCCCGGCATGCCGGGCGCCAATATCGGCGTGATCAACATCCAGGACATGCTGGGCAAGGCCTTTGGCGGCCGCGGCGTCAAGCGCAAGGTCAAGGTGAAGGACGCGCACCAGCCGCTGCTGGCCGAGGAGGCCGACAAGCTGCTCGACCAGGACCAGCTGAACAAGGAAGCGGTCGACCTGGTCGAGAACCACGGCATCGCCTTCATCGACGAGATCGACAAGATCGTGAACCGCGAAGGCGGTTACGGTGGTGGCGTTTCCCGTGAAGGCGTGCAGCGCGACCTGTTGCCGCTGATCGAAGGCACCACGGTTTCGACCAAATACGGCCCGGTGAAGACCGACCACATCCTGTTCATCGCCTCGGGCGCCTTCCATGTGGCGAAACCCTCGGACCTGTTGCCCGAGCTGCAGGGCCGGCTGCCGATCCGCGTCGAACTCAAGGCGCTCACCCGGCAGGATCTGATCGGCATCCTCAACGACACCGATGCGAGCCTGATCAAGCAGTATGTGGCGCTGATGAAGACCGAGGGGCTGACCCTCGACTTCACCCCCGACGCGATCGAGGCGATCGCCGACGCGGCCGTGCAGGTCAACTCGACGGTCGAGAATATCGGCGCGCGCCGGCTCGCCACCATCCTCGAGCGGCTGGTCGAGGACATCTCGTTCGACGCACCGGACAAGGCTGGCGAAACCATCCGCATCGACAAGGCCTATGTCGACGAGCGGATCGGCAAGATGGCGGCCGACACCGACCTCAGCAGGTTCGTCCTCTAGTTACCAACGCAGCGATCGAGTACCAAGGCCGGGACCCGTTCCCGGCCTTTTCCATTGGAGCTTCGCGTTGACCGTCGCCGCCACTACCCCACCGATCCACACCGTCGCGGCGCGCCACGAGGTGCAGGCGCTGGCGAGCTCGCTGATCCGTGACGTGGCGAATGCCGGGATGGGGCGGACCGATGTGCTGCCGTTCTGGTTCGGCGAGTCCGACCAGCCGACGCCGCGTTTCATCCGCGACGCGGCCATGGCGTCACTGGCCGAGGGTGAAACCTTCTACTCGCAGAATCTCGGCCGACCGTATCTGCGTGAGGCGATCGCCGGGTATCTGAGTGACCTGCACGGCACCGCGGTGGCGCCGGGACGCATTGCCGCGGTGGGGTCAGGCGTCTCGGGACTGATGATCGCGGCGCAGATGGTGCTGTCGCCCGGCGACCGGGTGGTGGCCGTAACGCCGCTCTGGCCCAATATCGTCGAGATTCCGAGAATTCTCGGCGCCGAGGTGGCTCGGGTGCCGCTGACAATCAGGAATGGAAAATGGTCGCTCGATCTCGACCGGCTGCTCGAAGCGCTGACCCCGGATACGCGGCTCGCCATCATCAACTCGCCGAACAACCCGACCGGCTGGACCATCGAGGAAGATGAAGTCGACGCGGTGCTGGCACATTGCCGCAAGCATGGCATCTGGGTGCTGAGCGACGATGTCTATGAACGGCTGGTGCATGACCACGAGCGCCGCTCGGCTCCGTCGTTCCTTCGCCGCTATCAGACTGGCGACCGGATCATCTCGGTCAACAGCTTCTCCAAGGCCTGGTCGATGACCGGCTGGCGCGTCGGCTGGCTGGCAACGCCAGAGACGCTGTCGAACGATCTCACCAAGGTCATCGAATACAACACCTCGTGCATCCTCGAGCCGGTGCAGCGCGCCGCGACCGCGGCGCTGACCGAGGGCGAGCCGACGGTCATGAAGCTTCGCACCGAGCTCACTGCCACGCGAAGCCTTCTGGTCGACGAGCTGAGCCGGATACCCGGCGTCATCGTCCCCGAGGCCGGCGGCGCCATGTATGTGTTCTTCCGCATCGAGGGGTTTGCCGACACGCTGGCGCTGGCAAAGCGCCTAGTCGAGGAGGCGGGACTTGGCCTCGCGCCGGGTGGTGCATTCGGGCCGGAAGGCGACGGGTGGCTGCGCTGGTGCCACGCGGTTGAGCCGGAAAAACTCCGCGAGGGGGTTGGGCGGCTGAGACGTTTTCTCGGGCGGTGAGTTTGGGCACCTGCGGGGCTTCATCATCGGGTTAGCACAATTGGCGCCACCCACTCGATGTCATCCCTGCGAAAGCAGGGACCCAACTCTCCTCGGCGCGGGCTGTGAAATGGGTCCCAGCTTTCGCTGGGATGACAGCCGGTGGGGGGCGGAGAGGCGGTGGATCTACTCATCCGTGAACCTCCCCAGCCTAGCTGAGCCCCCGCTCACGGATTGGCCAATTGTCCGAACTGGGCGCCGTGCAGCCGGGCATAGGCGCCGTCGCGGCCGAGCAGCTCGGCATGGGTCCCCTGTTCGACGATCCCCTCGCTGCTCACCACCACGATGCGATCCGCATTGCGGATGGTGGCGAGCCGATGCGCCACCACCAGCGTGGTCCGGCCCTCCGACAGCGCGGCGAGCGCCTGCTGGATGGCGTATTCGGTGGCGGTGTCGAGGGCGGAGGTCGCTTCATCGAGGATGAGGATCGGCGGGTTCTTCAAGAAGATCCGGGCAATGGCGAGCCGTTGCTTCTGGCCACCCGACAGCTTTACGCCCCGCTCGCCGGTTGGGGTGTCGAGCCCATCGGGCAGCGACAGCACGAACTCATCGAGCGCGGCGCGGCGGAGCGCATCCATCACTTCCTCGTCGCTGGCGCCGAGACGGCCATAGGCGACGTTCTCGCGGATGGTCGAGCCGAACAGGAACACGTCCTGCTGCACGATGCCGATCTGGCCGCGCAGCGACGCCTGTGTCATGTCGCGGATGTCGATGCCGTCGACGGTGATGGCGCCGGCGGTGACGTCATAGAAGCGCGGCAGCAGCGAGCAGATGGTGGTCTTGCCGGCGCCGGACGGGCCGACAAAGGCGACGGTCTCGCCGGCCGCGATGGTGAGGTTCAACCCATCGAGCACCTTGTCCTTCGAGGACGGATCGCCCGAATAGGCAAAGCTCACATCCTCATAGACGATATCGCCCCTGAGGCTCTCGACCGCCCTGGCGCCCGGCCGGTCGGCGGTATCGGGCTCAGTGTCGATCAGCGTGGTAAAGCGGCGGAACCCGGCGATGCCCTTGGGATAGCTCTCGAGCACCGAGGTGATCTTGTCGATCGGCCGGAAGAACACGTTGACCAAGAGGAGGAAGCTGACGAAGCCGCCATAGCTCAGCTCGCCCTTGATGACGAACCAGGTGCCGGCGACCATCACCACCAGCTGTACGAAGCGGGTGCTGAAGTAGCTCAGCGCAATCGACGCCGTCATGATGGCATAGGCGCTGAGCTTGGTGGCGCGATAGCCCTCGTTGTTCTTGGCGAACAGTCCGCGCTCATAGTCCTCGTTGGCAAAGGCCTTCACCACCCGGATGCCGCCGACGCTCTCCTGCACGCGGGTGTTGAAGTCGCCGACCTGGCGGAACAGCTGCTGCCAGGTGGTGGTCATCTTCGCGCCGTAGCGGCTGACCAGCCAGGTCATCAGCGGCACGATGATGGTGGTGAGGAGCGCCAGCTGCCAGTGCACGGTGAACATCAGCAGGAATGCGCCCACGAAGGTCATCACCGCGATGAACAGATCCTCGGGGCCGTGATGGGCCACCTCACCCACTTCTTCGAGATCCTTGGTGACATGGGTAATGAGCTGGCCGGTCTTGTTGTTGTCGAAATAGCGGAAGCTCAGCTTCTGGATGTGGTCGAAAGCCTGGCGGCGCATGTCGGTCTCGATCGAGATACCGAGCGCATGGCCCCAGTAGTTGACGATGGCGGAGAGCGCGGTGTTGAGCGCGAACACCCCCAGCAGCAGCGCCGCGGTTGCGGCGATCAGCCCCCAGTTCTGCCCCGGCAGCAGGTCGTCGACGAACAGTTTTACCGCCAGTGGAAAGCCGAGCTCGAGGATACCAGCGAGCACGGCACAGCCAAAATCGAGAAAGAACAGGTGCTTGTAAGGGGCGTAATAGGCAAAGAACCGGCGCAGCATGAAACTTGTCCGCTGAAGTCAGAATATGTCGGCTAGCGCATAGTCCGGTTGCGGGAGGCTGTCCACCCGCCGGAGTGTTCCACGTGAATCCGCTGCAGATGGCGGCGTCGGACGCTTTTTCAGGGCCGGCGGGCGTTGCTCGCCGTCTTGGGCCCGAGCGACGGCTCCTGCTGCAGGGGCGCGGGGTCGACCGCGAGGTGCAGCAGCTGGCGCATCGCGTCGCGGCTCATCGGCTCCGAAATCAGGAAGCCCTGGGCTTCGGTGTAGCCGAGGAGCTTGACATTGTTCAACTGCTCGGGGGTCTCGACCCCCTCGGCAGTCGTGACCATGCCCATGCGCTGGCCGATATCGGCGACAGATCGCATGATGATCTGGGCGCCCTGCCGGTTGTCCAGCGCGCTGACGAACGAACCGTCGAGCTTGATCTTGTCGAATGGGAACGCCAGCAGATAGCTCAGCGCGGAGTAGCCCGTGCCGAAGTCGTCGAGCGCTACCTTGAGCCCGAGGGCGTGCAGCCGGTGCAGGGTATCGAGGTTCTGCTGGCTGTTCTCGAGGAACAGCGTCTCGGTGATCTCGATCTCCACCCGATCCGCGGCGAGGCCGCTGGCGCGGAGCGCATCCATCACCACGCCGACCAGGTCGCCGCGGCCAAACTGCACCGACGACACATTGACGGCGACATGCATCGCCGCCGGCCAGCCGGCGGCCTCGGCAAAGGCCTGGCGGATGACCCATTCCCCGATCGGCACGATCAGCCCGAGTTCCTCGGTCAGCGGAATGAACTCGGCCGGCGGGATGATGCCCTCCGTCGGATGACGCCAGCGCAGCAGTGCCTCGTAGCCGACAATGGTTTGCGAGGCGAGGTTGAGGATGGGCTGGTAGAACAGCTCGAATTCCCCGTTCGCCAGGGCACGCCGCAGATCGCGCTCAATCCGGCTGCTCTCGCTGAGCGTCCGCTGCAGATCGGGCTCGAAGAACCGGTACCCGCCGCGGCGGCCGCGCTTGATCGAATAGAGCGCCAGGTCGCCATTCCTCAGCAATTTATCGGCGCTCTGGCCATCGCGCGGCGCCATGGCGACGCCGATGCTCACCCCGACCAGCACGGCGTGATCGTCGATATCGAACGGGCGCCGGATCGCCTCGAGAATGGACTTAGCCAGCGCCAGCGCACTTTCAGGTGCGCTGTCGGGGTGCAGCACGGCGAATTCGTCGCCGCCCATGCGGCCGACGGTCCCCGCGTCCCCGACGCACTCGCGCAAGCGAGCCGCCACCTGTTTCAGCAACTTGTCGCCGGCGGCGTGACCCATCGAGTCGTTGATTGCCTTGAAACCATCGAGATCGAGACAAAGCACCGCGAAGCCACCGCCGGTCGGCAGCGAATCGACGGCCTGCCCAAGGCGCTGGTAGAACAGGTTGCGGTTCGGCAGCTCGGTGAGCGAGTCGTGGTAGGCCTGGTGCGTCAGCTCGGCCTGCATGTTGTGCAGCTCGGTGATATCCCTGTGCAGGGTCACCCAGCCGCCATCGGCCATGGCGCGGTGGGTGACCGACAGCACGCGCCCGTTGTTGAGGTGGTGGGTCGTCGTCGAGCTCACGCCGTCGGCCGCCGTCACCAGCCGCTCGCGCAGATAGGCGGCCGGATCGGGGCCGGCGAAAGTCCCGGCGGCGACGCGGGCCCTGAGGATCGAGACCAGTGAGGTGCCGACCCGCCCGAACCGGCGCGGCAGGTTGTAGATGTCGAGATATTGCCGGTTGCAGACCACCAGCCGTCGCTGCCGGTCGAACATGGCGAGGCCCTGCGACATGTTCTCGAGCGCCGTAAGGAAGCGGGTGTTCTGGGTGCGCAGCTTCTGCTGGCTCTGGCGCAGCTGCGCGGTGCGCTTCTCGATCTCGGATTCGAGCCCGACCTGGAACGCCGTCAGCTCGCCGACCATCAGCTCGATCGATCGATCGGTGCGCGTGCGGTCCAGCTCGGCCTCTTCGTAGGCGGCCGTCACCAGCCGTTCGAGCGCCGCCAGGTCGACACGCCCGGTGGCGTCCGTCGATTTTTCCAGCTGTCGATCGAACAGCTTGCGCAAATCAGGCCGCCTGCTCTGCCAGTACTGTTACGGTCATGGTCTGGTTGTGCAGCTGGCAGAAACCGGAGACCTCGTGCGGTGATATTTCACCGTAGGAATAGAAGCCGACCGGCACACAGCTCTCCGACAACTCGGCCGTCGCCGCCTCGATCTCCTCGTCGATGCGCTGCCCCATCAACAGACGCCGCCCGATGCAGCTGACGAAGATGGCGGCGCTCTGCGCATCGGGCGCGGGATGCGCATTGAGCACGGCACGCTGGGTCGCCGCTGCCGCCCCGGCGCAAAGCCGGTTGAAGCTGCCGCGCATCAGCTGCGCCGACCAGCCCTGGGGCATGTCGCCGGCGAACGTCATCGAGCCCGAGCCATGATCGACGGCAAGAATGGTGCGGACGACGCTGCGTTCGGGGTGTTTGGGATCGAAGATGCGCAGCGGGAACAGCAGTGCCGAGCCGGGCAGGTTCTGGCTCTCCTCGGGGCCGAGATAGAGCTTGTAGAGATCGAGCGCCGGCTTGCCGTCGACCTCGTACAGCACGTTGCCGTCGGAGCGGGTGATCTGGCGCATCGGCCCGAACACATCCCAGCCGCCGGCGCTGCCGTGACCGATGCGGATGGCATCGCCGTAGAAGCCGACCGCGGCAACGGTGTTCGGCGCCGGTGGGCTGTCACAACCGACCAGGGTCTGGGCGAAATCGGCGCCGTCACCGGCAAGCCCGCCGCTGACCGGCACATCGCGCCCGACTTCGCTGACGACGCCTTCAACCAGCGCGCTGCCATTGACGCGCAATCCGTCCGACAGGATGAACACGCCGGCCAGGCGGTCGCCCTTGAGCGCCGCGCCGATAGCGGCGCCGGTGGCGCGGGAATCGGCGGAGCCCTTTATCTCGGCACGGGCGACGCGCAGGTCGGTCGCTCCGAAGTCCAGTGCCAGGGCGCAGGCAGTATCGTCACTGACATCAAGGCCGGCAAGTTGCCCGCCGGTAGAGCACCCCAGCAGGTGCGCGTCAGGGAAGCGTGACCGCAGACCGGCGTAAAGCTTGCCATCGGCAAGCATCTGCCGGGTGCCGAAATAGAAAACCAGACCAGCTCGGTCGAAGGACGCGTCTGTCTCCGACCATTGGGACTGTTCGCCCCAGAACAGTTGCGAGGCACGCATGCGACCCTCCTCAACATTCGGCGGATGGTGACGATTGTGTGGATTAAACCTTAACGCTTCGCCGCAAGATCTACGTTAGTTTGCCTCAGAGGCCGCTACTCCAACTACTTAGTACAGCTCAGCGAGACGTAAACTATAGCGCGCGCAAGCTTCACGGCGCAACCTGTCGCCGTGAGCCAAAGCAGCCAGGCGGGCGTGCCCTACTTCACCCAACGGGCGACTTCAGTCCTAAGACAGGCCGGATCTTGCGGCGCCAACCTGCCGATCTCGCAGGCCAGGTGGCGATCTTGTGCAGCCGCGCAAAGGTCGGCCTGCCGCTGCAGATGAACAGGGCATTGCCGGCGCGCTTACGAAGCTGGCCGCCGGAGTTACCCCCGGCGGCCGTTGTCGTCACTCGTCGCGGAGCTTGACGAGGTCGTTCATCAGGCCCGCCGTACCGTTGTGGATGGTCAGGCGCTCGACCTTGCCGGCGATTTCCGACAAGGCTTCGAGCTCCTTGAGCCGCAGCATTACCGGGTTCTCGGCCATCACCCGCGCGGTGTTGAGCAGCGAACGCGTGGCGTTCGTCTCCTCGCGCCGGCGGATGATGTTCGCCTCGGCTTCCTTCTCGGCCGCAACAACCTTGTTGAGGATGTCGCGCATTTCACCCGGCAGGATCACGTCCTTGACTGCGATCTCGCCGACCGAGAGACCGATCGCCGCCATGTCCGTGCGGACCTGCTGCACCGCCTCGATCTCTGCCGTGACCTTGTCGGCCAGGATCTCGTCGAGGCTCTTCACCCCCAGCGACTTGCGGAACGCAAACTGCAGGGCGCGGTAGAGCGCGTCGGCAAAATCCTTGACCGTGGTCGCGGCCTTCACCGCATCCACCACCTGGTACTCGGCGGCGAGGTTCACCCGGAGCGTGACACGGTCACGCGTCAGGATTTCCTGGCCGGTCACGTCGAGCGACTGCCGACGCAGGTCGATGACCTTCACCGCGACCTTGCGGGTCACCGCCCAGAACATGTGCGCACCCGCCTCGAGCTCGCGGACGAACTTGCCGTCGACGAACAGCAGGCCGACATGGCCTTCCACAACATCGACCGCAGTGACGAGCCCGAGCTTGGACACACCGGCGAGCCGCTTCTGCAGCTCTGCCGGCACGGCGAGATCGCCGGCGATGTCGACGCGCTCGGTGGTCCAGGGACCAGCCTCGGTCCAGTAGACCGCACGCTCCTCCGGCTTCAGCACGGCATGGAGGCGCTTGTCGCGCGACACCACCACCACCTCGTCGGCGCCGGCGCGGATCTCGGTCAGGTACCGGCCCGCCACCTCGGCGTGGTCGCGGAACAGCGCCTTGTCGAAGATCGAGACGAACTCCGGACGCGCGAGATCGTGCCATTCGATCTCCAGCCGGCCGCGGTCAGCCCGCAGCACGTGCTCGCCCGGGGTGAGGACCCCACGGAACTTGCCCTTGTACAGCGCAATGACGCGCTGGTTTTCCTTGACGATCACGCGCGAAACACCGCGCACGCGATCCAGAATTTCGATCACCATGGATAGTCCTCCTTTACGTCTCTAGGTCATGACCCGAGTTCGTCCTTTGCTCGTCTGGGCCAGCTGGCCCGGTGGTTCGCCGGGTCCGCACCCTGCGGGACCGGTCGAATGGCAGGTGAGGTTCCGGGGCGGCCGACCGACCAGGGGGGCGGGCAGGCCAGCGAGCGGGATGGCGATGGGAATGGCGAAGCCATGGCGCAAACGGGTGCGCGGGCCGGGCCAGAACCATGTTCATCCTTCAGCCGGTGCCGGGGCACCCCTCGAAGGGCGGTTCCGGCTTTGACAACGCGGGCTTTCGCCTCAGCTGCCGCAACCGACCCCGCAGGACCGGCCCCAGAACCCTTAGTCTCAAAACCAGCTTTACAGGCCGGTGGCCGTTGAAGGGCCGTGATGGAGGGAATCGAACCCTCTACCCTCAGATTACAAGTCTGATGCTCTACCCAAATGAGCTACATCGTGGAGCACATAACGGGAGTCGAACCCGTGACCTCCGGATCGCTCCGGCGCTCTGCCTGGCTGAGCTACATGCGCAATCCCAGCTTCCAGTGGCCAGCGGTACACGGGGTGGCAATGCCATCCGCGCCAGGCGAGACCTCACGAGCTCGACCCTTTGCCGGTCACCGGCGCGTTGCCGGGAGCGGGCGTTTAGGCTTGTTGCTGGAGAGGAGCAAGCAGCAATTTACTGCGTAACTTGCGGTACGGCTGTGGCGCGACATTTATGCCACAACAACTGCCACGCGTACTTGGCGTTACGCAGTGGCACGCAACTATTTCAGTCGGCGCGCCACTTCGTTACTGAGAAAACTCAGATCATCCGGCTCAAGCCGGCCAATGTCACGGGCGAGGCGGTTGGCAAGTTCGGTGGCTTCCGGGGCCATGCCGGCGGTGTCGATGGTGATCTTGGGGTCGCTCATCTCGGCGAGGCGCTGCAATTCCTCGGCGTCGTCCCAGATGACGTTGAAATAGGCGATGATCTTCTGCAGCAGCGCGAAGGTCGGCTTACCGCGGCGGCCATGCTCGAGGGCGCTGAGATAGGCGCTGGAGACACGCAGCGCCTTGGCCATGTCCTTGAGGGTCACCCCGCGTTCCTCGCGCATGGCGCGTAGTTTGAGGCCCAGTGGTGTCATCGGTAATCCCGCTCCCGCCGCAAGCGAACATAGAAGGCGCCGTCGCCGCCGTGCCCCTGCGCCGCGGTATCCCAGCCGGCCACCAGCGGGGCGAGGTTGGGCTCGGACAGCCACACCGGCAGCATGGCGCGCAGCACGCCGCGCTCGACGATCACCGCCGCATCGTCGCCGAGCTTCTTCAGCCCCTTGCCGGTGATCACCAGCAGGGTGCGATCGCCGCGAGCCGAACGGGCGTGAATGAAGCGGCTCAGTGCTGCGTGGGCCTCAACCTGGCGCATGCCATGCAGGTCGATCGTGCCGTCGATCTCTTCGCGACCACGCTGCAGGCGCTGCTTCAGATTGGGCTCGATCCCCGGCCGCGGGGCCTTCTTGCCCGGCCGACCGTCGGATTGGTATGGCGGCATAGCAGGCAGCAGCCGGTGCGGCTTGGGCACCGGTGGCGCCGGGATCGGCAGCGGTTCGGCATCGAGATTGACGAGCGCCCTCTGCGGCCTCAGCGGCGAGACCGTCTGCGACACTTCGAGCCAAAGGTGCCAGTCGGGGAGCTGGCCCTTTCCATCCGACCGGCGCTTGGCCATCGCATCGCCCCCGAGCGCGGCCTGCTATTCGAGCTGGCTGGTGGCGACGAGCTTCCAGTTGGGATCGCGCGACTTGGGGTTGCGCGCAAAGGTCCATTCGTCGGCGATGTTGGTGACCTGGTCGGCATTGCCCTCGAGCAGGTTGCCGTCCTTGTCGCGGGTGGCCGAAACCACCTCGGCGTGGAAGCGGATGGTGACGCTGGCGGCGCGCTTGTCGAGCTCGGCATCCGAGATCTCGATCTTGGGGAGGCCGACAAAGGTGAAATCGACCTTATGCCCGGCGGCCTCGCGGTCCTTGATGACCCGCTCGAAGCCGTCATAGACGTCCTTCTCGAGCAGGTTCTTCAGCGTCTGGCGATCGCCGGCGGCAAACGCCGTGACGATCATCTCATAGGCGGACTTGGCGCCCTCCATGAAGCTCTTGGGCGAGAAGCTGCCATCGGCGTCTGCAATGGTCTTGAGCCCGGCCGCTACCTTGTCGTCGCCATGGGCGAACTGGGTGATCTCGGCTTCGAGCTTGCGGGCGGCGCGGGCCTGGTCCTCATCGGTCTCGGGAGCCGGGCGCGGGCGCATCGGCACGACGTTCTCTTCCCCCGCCTTTACCGGCGCGGCTTCGCGCTGGCGCTGCAGCGGCGTCCGCTCGCGGCCTGTGCGGGTGCCGAGCACCTGGCGCAGGCGGAACAGCACGACGATCGCCAGACCAATGACGATGAGCGTGGGGATATCGAAGAATTCATCCATCGGACGTGCTACTCGCGCCAGAGAAAGGGGGCGCCCGGCTCGCGGAGCCAGGAATGTGCCCTATATATAGGGAAACGCTCAGCCGGAAACCAGTTCACGTTTGGCTGAGGGTTCCGCCGAGGCCTTTATGACGCAGCGCTTTCGAAAGGGTTACCCCATTGGGCCGCCTGTTGCTCCTGTTCTTTCTGCTGGTGCCGCTGATCGAGATCGCGTTCTTCGTGGTGATCGGCAACGCCATCGGATTGTGGCCGACGCTGGCCGGCGTCGTGCTGACGGCGCTGATCGGCTCGCTAGTGATCCGCATGCAGGGGCTGTCGCTGCTCAACGAAATGCGCTCGACCGTCGGACGCGGCCAGTTGCCGGCCCGGGCGCTGGCCGATGCGATGATGGTGGGGTTCGCCGGCCTGCTGCTGCTGTTGCCCGGCTATTTTTCCGACCTGATCGGCATCCTCTTGCTGATCCCGCCGGTGCGTTCGGCGATCTACGCCTTCCTCAAGTCGCGGGTCACGGTGGTGACGACGACAACCGGCGCCGGCCCGGGCTTCACCCAGCGGCGTGTCGACGACGGCACGATCGACCTCGATTCCGATGAGTGGCGGCCGCGCTGAGGCCGGCAATGCTTGTGGCTCGGGGCCAAAGGTGCTAGCCAGCCCGCCACCGAAAGCTCGAGGAATTTTCGACTATGGCTGACCAGACCCCGCCCGAGGCCGCACCCGCGAACGCCAGCACGGCGCCCAGCTACAGCCTCGTTGGGCAGTACACCCGCGACCTGAGTTTCGAGAACCCGGGTGCGCCCGGTTCGGTGATGCTCGGCGGCACCAACCCCAACTTCACCGTCGGTATCAATGTCGGCGTCAAGAAGCAGGCCGACGACCTCTATGCGGTCGAAATCAGCCTCAACGCCAAGGCCGAGCGCGAAAAGACCGTGCTGTTCAACGTCGAGCTGGTCTATGGCGGCGTGTTCCGGGTCAAGAATGTGCCCGAGCAGCAGCTGCCCGCCCTGCTGATGGTCGAATGTCCCCGGATGATCTTCCCGTTCGCCCGCCATGTGCTGGCGACCATCGTCCAGCTCGGCGGCTTCCCGCCGCTGATGATGGAGCCGGTGGATTTCCAGGCGCTCTACATCCAGAACGTGCGCAACCTGCAGGCCCAGCAGGCCGCCAACACGCAGCCGAACTAGTCTGGCTGGAGGCCAGCAGCCAGTGGGTTGTTGGTGGCGCTGCGCCGTACGCACAGTTCTTGCCCCACCCACAGTGTCATCCCCGCGAAAGCGGGGACCTCCGTGCCGCAAGCAAGAAAACAGAGGTTCCCGCTTTCGCTGGAATGACCCGGTGGTTGAGGGCACGGCCATAGCTTACGGCATATGGGCGTTCGTCTGAACCAGACTACTCGGCCGCCACCTGCTCGCTGGGGTAATTGCTCCACAACGCGTCGGCGCCCAGGGTGCCGACGAGTTTCAGATGCGCGGCGAACTCCGCATCGCTCAAGCGCGACGGCAGCGGCACCGGCCGCTGCCGCGCCGGCACGACGGTCACGGTAATGCCGCTTTCGACATGCGACTCGGCGACCAGCGCCAGCGCCACCTGCCGGCCACCAATCAGCTCCAGATAGACGTCGGCGAGGATCTCGCTGTCGAGCAGGGCGCCATGCAGGACGCGCTTTGAGTTGTCGATGCCATAGTGCTTGCAGAGCGCATCGAGGCTGACCCGGGCGCCCGGATGGCGCTCGCGCGCCACCATCACGGTATCGATCACTTGGTTGGAGAGGCTGGGCCGGCCGAGCTTTTCGAGCTCGAAGTTGAGAAAGCCCATATCGAACGGCGCGTTGTGAATGACCAGCGTCGCATCGCCGATGAACTCGAGGAAACCGTCTACTTCGGCGCGGAACAGCGGCTTGTCGCGCAGAAACTCGGTCGATAGCCCGTGCACCCGGAACGCCTCATCGGGCACGTCGCGCTCGGGATTGAGGTAGATATGAAAATGCCGACCGGTCGGGATGTGGTTGATCAGCTCGACACAGCCGATCTCGACGATGCGGTCGCCCGTCACCGGGGAGAGGCCGGTGGTTTCAGTATCGAGGACGATCTCGCGGGTCATCTGGCCTGAGCTTCTTGACGCAGCCTCTGCACCAGTTCGGCGACCGTCTGGCGGGTCGCCTCGATGGTATCGGAGGTGTCGATTATGTAGGTGGCGCGTTTCACCTTTTCAGCCTGCGGCAGCTGCCGGGCAAGGATGGCGTCGAGCTTTTCCACCGTCATCCCGGGCCGGGCCAAGGCCCGTCGGCGCTGCTCGGCTTCGTCGACCACGGTGACGATGATCGCATCGAGACCCCAGTCGACGCCATTCTCGAACAGCAGCGGAATGTCGACCACCGCCATCGTTTCGCCGCGCGCCGCGGCCTCACTGAGAAACGACCTGATCCGCGTCCGCACCAGCGGATGGACGATCGCCTCGAGCTGCCGCAAGCGCTGGGGATGACCGATCAGCTGCCGGCTGAGCTTGTCGCGATCGATGGCTCCATCGACGGAGACGCCTGGAAAAGCTGCCTCGACCGGCGCCACCGCGGCCCCGCGATAGAGCTCGTGCACCGCTTCGTCGGACGAGAAGGTCGGCACCCCCAGATCGGCGAACGCCTTGAGGACGGTGGATTTACCCGTGGCGATCGAACCGGTGAGCCCAAGCTTCAGCATCAGAGCGTCGCCTCGACCTTTGCCCGCAAGGCAGGCGTTACCTCGGGACGCACCCCGAACCAGGCGGCGAAGCCCGGAATCGCCTGATGCAGCAGCATGCCGAGGCCATCGACGGTACGGAGCCCCAGGGCCCGGGCATCGGCGAGTAACGGGGTCACCAGCGGCACATAGACGATATCGGTGACGAGCGCGGTCGCCTGCAGCAGCCCGAGGTCGATATCCTCGAAGCGGGTATCGTGCATGCCGATCGAGGTGGTGTTGACCACGAGGCCGGCGCCGGGGGCGTGGCGGGCGTAGTCGACAAGCGCGCCCGGAACGAAGGGCCCGGAGATTTCCCTCGCCAGTGCCGCCGCCTTTTCCGGCGTGCGGTTGAGCAGCACGATTTCAGGCACCCTCCGCTCCCGCAGCGCTACCAGGATGGCGCGGGCGGCGCCGCCGGCGCCGAGCACGACGGCGCGCTTGAGCCCGTTTGCCCAGCCGGGGGCGTTCTGATCGAGGTTGCCCAGAAAGCCCATATAGTCGGTGTTGAAGCCGTGGATCCGGCCATCGGGCTGGCGCACCAGGGTGTTGGCCGCGCCGATGGTCATGGCCAGCGGATCGACACTGTCGCACAGCGCGAACACCGCTTCCTTGTGCGGGATGGTGACGTTGCCGCCGACGAACTCACCCCGGCGCAGGCGCTCGACGAAGGCCGGCAGATGGTCCGGCGGGACGTCGATCGCCTCGTAGCTGCCATCGATGCCGTGCTCGGCCAGCCACGTCCCGTGGATCAGCGGCGAGCGGGAGTGCTTGATCGGGTGGCCGATGACGAAGGCTTTTTTCACGTGAATCACTGGCTCAGGGTTTCAGGCGCATGCTGACGCATGGCCGCAAGCAGAGGCAACAGCGGCAGGCCCAGAATGGTGAAATAGTCGCCCTCGATCCGCTCGAACAAGCGGATGGACGGACCTTCGAGTCGGTAGGCGCCGACCGAGCCGAGAACCTCTGTCCCCTCGAGAGCGAGCACCAGGTCGCGCTCCGCCGCATCGAAGCGGCGCATGGTCAGCGCTGCAGTTTCCGTGCTCGACCACAGCACCCTGCCATTGGCAGCTAGCGCCACGCCGGCGTGCAAATGGTGTGTTCGACCAGCCAGCCGATCCAGTTGAGTGGCAGCCGCGGCCAGAGTCTCAGGCTTGTGCAGCAGCTCCCGGTCTACGGCCAGCACCTGATCGGCGCCGATGACAATGCCTGGTCGAGATACGGAAACCGCAAGCGCCTTGGCTTCGGCGAGACGGCGCGCCAGCAGCGGCGCATCTCCGCCTTTCCCCAGCACTTCGGCCTCGAGGGCGCGTTCGTCGATTGGCGCTGGACTCGTCTCGAATCGCAGCCCGGCCCCCGCCAGCAGGGCTTTTCGCGTTGTGCTCTTCGAAGCAAGGATCAGCATGGTCAGGGGTTTTCCACACTGTCCTTGTTCGCTCAAGTCCGCTGCCGGTGGAAAAGCCGGTGCTGGTCGCGACGGGCCGAGTTCTCCCCGCTGGGACGAGATCCTTCAACAGCCCGGCCCGACGGGAG
This sequence comes from Devosia sp. GW821-FHT12F11, assembly GCF_058806655.1. NCBI lineage: Bacteria > Pseudomonadati > Pseudomonadota > Alphaproteobacteria > Hyphomicrobiales > Devosiaceae > Devosia > Devosia sp. GW821-FHT12F11. The sequence goes on along the minus strand of NZ_JBXAPX010000001.1, from coordinate 373,635 downwards.
AGTTAACAAAGGCTTAATGTGAGCTATGGGGATAACCGGTTGCGCGAGGGGCTCCCTCGTCCACAGCCCCGTTAACGGTTCGTTAGCGATTGTGACATGGTTAAGACTTAGTAAACCGGGGCGACTCCGAGGACGTCCTCAATCCTCTACAGACGATGATTCACAGGCCCCGCTCGCCCCCCTGCCGCGCGCTTCTGTCGCCGCCATGCGCGTTGTGGGCAAACTGGAATTCCTGCAAAACACCGCCATGATAATGATGATTAAGAATCTAGATTCTTTTTGGTTGGTTGGGCGATGACCGCAACGCCGGTGCTGAAACCGCTGCTTGAGACGGTGCTCGGACGGCGCCAGGAGCGCTTGCCGATCTGGATCATGCGGCAGGCCGGACGCTACCTGCCGGAGTACCGGGAGCTGCGGGCCACGGCGGGCAGCTTCCTCGATCTCTGCTACAACCCGGAACTGGCTTCGGAAGTGACGCTGCAGCCATTGCGGCGCTTCGACCTCGATGCAGCGATCCTGTTCTCCGACATCCTGGTGATCCCCGATGCGCTCGGCCAGTATGTTCGCTTCGAAGCCGGCGAAGGCCCCCTGCTCGAGCCAGTCACGACACAATCGATCCCGCGGCTCAACCCCAAAGGGGCTTTGGAGAAGCTGAGCCCTGTCATCGAGACCGTTCGACGGGTTCGAGCTGGCCTCGGGCCGGAGAAGACGCTGATCGGCTTCTGCGGCTCGCCGTGGACGGTTGCGACCTACATGATCGGCGGGCGCGGCTCTTCGGACCAGGCGGCGGCACGGGTGTTTGCGCTGACGCATCCGGAGGCTTTTGCGAAGCTGATCGATATTCTGGTCGAGACCAGCATCGACTATCTCGCGGCGCAGCTAAGGGCGGGCGCCGATGTGGTGCAGCTGTTCGAGAGCTGGGCGCTGAACCTCGATGAGGTGGCGTTCCGGAACTGGGTGATCGAACCGAACCGGCGGGTCGTCGAAGGGCTGAGGAAGATCGTCCCTGGGGCCCCGGTGATCGGCTTTCCGCGTGGTGCGGCGGGGAACCTGCCGGCTTATGCCAGGGCGACCGGGGTCAATGTGCTCGGGCTCGACTACGCGACGCCGCTCGGCTTTGCCGCCGAGCTGCCGGCGGGGCTCGGCGTGCAGGGTAACCTCGACCCGTTACGGCTGCTGGCCGGCGGCGAGCAGATGGACAACCGCGTGCGCGAGATCGTTGCTGGGTTCCGCGGGCGTCCGCATATCTTCAACCTGGGGCACGGCATCGTGCCCGAAACGCCGATCGGCCATGTCGAGCGGCTGATTGCAGTGGCGCGGGGAGCCTAGGCGATGGAATGGGTCAAGGCGCTGCATATCCTGTCGGTCATCGCCTGGATGGCGGGAATGCTCTATCTGCCACGGCTGTTCGTCTATCACGCGGACGCCGAGAAGGGCTCGGTGCAGTCGGAGACGTTCAAGGTGATGGAGCGCCGGCTCTATCGCGGCATCACCACGCCGGCGATGATCGCCACCTGGGTGTTCGGGCTGTGGCTGGCCTTCGGCTTCGGCATCGTCGATTTTTCCCAGGGCTGGATGTGGCTCAAGGCGGTGATGGTGATCCTGTTGAGCGGCATTCACGGCTTTTATGGCCGGGTGCTGCGCGACTTCGCCAATGACCGGAACACCCGGCCGGCGAAGTTCTTCCGCATGAACAACGAGGTGCCGTTCGTCATCGCCATCGTCATCGTGGTCTCGGTCGTGGTGAAGCCGTTCTGAGGCGCGACCGTGAGCAGCCGTTGTTCCACGTGAATCCGCATTCCGCTTGAATGTGGCGAAGGTTTTAGCTATCTGAAGCGCACTGCCTGATCGATGGGCGCCTCCCCGGCGCTTTCCGGGCGAACCCCCCTCTCCGTACATCCCCGCCACTTACGATTGCCCAAGGGTCTTCCGCGCAATGGAAAATATGAAGCTCAGCGAGCTCAAGGCCAAAACGCCTGCCGAGTTGCTTGAATTCGCCGAGACTTACGAAGTCGAGAACGCCTCGACGATGCGTAAGCAAGAACTGATGTTCGCCATCCTCAAGGAGCTGGCGGCGCGTGAAGTCGACATCACCGGCGAAGGCGTGGTGGAAGTCCTGCCGGATGGCTTTGGGTTCCTGCGCTCACCGGACGCGAACTACCTGCCCGGTCCCGACGATATCTATGTCTCCCCGTCGCAGATCCGGCGCTTCTCGCTAAGGACCGGCGACACGGTTGAAGGCCAGATCCGGTCTCCCAAGGAAGGCGAGCGCTACTTCGCGCTGCTCAAGGTCAACACCATCAACTTCGAGGACCCCGAGAAGGTCCGCCACAAGATCAACTTCGACAACCTGACGCCGCTCTACCCGGATGAACGTCTCCGTCTCGAGCTGCCCGACCCGACGGTCAAGGACAAGAGCGCCCGGATCATGGATCTGGTGGCGCCGCTCGGCAAAGGCCAGCGCGCGCTAATCGTTGCGCCGCCGCGTACTGGTAAGACCGTATTGTTGCAGAATATTGCACAATCGATCGCCATCAATCACCCCGAGTGCTACCTCATCGTGCTGCTCATCGACGAGCGCCCTGAGGAAGTCACCGACATGCAGCGTTCGGTGAAGGGCGAGGTGATCTCCTCGACCTTCGACGAGCCGGCGTCCCGCCACGTCCAGGTCGCCGAAATGGTGATCGAGAAGGCCAAGCGCCTCGTCGAGCATAAGCGCGACGTGGTGATCCTGCTCGATTCGATCACGCGCCTCGGCCGCGCCTACAACACGGTGGTGCCGAGCTCGGGCAAGGTGCTCACCGGCGGTGTGGACGCCAATGCGCTGCAGCGCCCCAAGCGCTTCTTCGGCGCCGCCCGCAATATCGAGGATGGCGGCTCGCTGACCATCATTTCGACGGCGCTGATCGATACCGGTTCGCGCATGGACGAAGTGATCTTCGAAGAGTTCAAGGGCACGGGTAACTCGGAAATCGTCCTCGACCGCAAGGTGTCGGACAAGCGCGTGTTCCCGGCGATGGATGTCACCAAGTCCGGCACCCGCAAGGAAGAGCTGCTGGTCGAGCCGGATATCCTGCGCAAGATGTATGTGCTGCGCCGCATCCTCAACCCGATGGGCACGGTCGACGCGATGGAGTTCCTGATGGACAAGATCCGTCAGACCAAGACGAACTCCGATTTCTTCGACTCGATGAACACCTAAGCCTGAGCTCGGATGCGCGACGACGACACCATCGTCGCCCTCTCCTCCGGCGCCGTTCCCTCTGGAGTGGCGGTCATTCGGCTGTCCGGTCCCATGGCCGGTGGTGTGCTGAGCGATATGCTCGGCACCCTGCCTGCGCCGCGGCAGCTGAAGCTGGCTGATATCCGGATTGGCGGTGAGACACTGGATCGCGGACTGGTGGCCTGGATGCCGCGGCCGCATAGCTTTACCGGAGAGGACTGCGCCGAGTTGCAGGTGCATGGCTCACCGGCCGTGGTGCGGGCCCTGCTCCGCAAGCTCAGTTCACAACCAGGTATCAGGCTTGCAGAGGCTGGCGAGTTCACCAGGCGCGCCTTCGAGAACGGCAAGCTCGACCTGGTCGAGGCCCAGGGCCTCGGCGATCTGATTGAAGCCGAGACGGAGAACCAGCGCGCCCTGGCCTATGCACGCCTCGAGGGCGGGCTGACGCGCCAGGTCGAAGGCTGGCGCGAACAGCTGCTGGACCTCAGGGCCGAGATCGAAGCGCAGATCGACTTCTCCGACGAGGGGGACGTCGGCGCGCTGCCGCCGAGCTTTGGGGCCGAGGTCGAGGCCCTGCGGGATGCCATCGGCGGCGTGCTCGCCACCCGCGGTCAGGGCCGGATCCTCCGCAGTGGTTTCCGGGTCGTGCTGGCGGGGCCCCCGAATGCCGGAAAGTCTAGCCTGCTCAACGCTCTCTCGCGTTCCGACGCGGCGATTGTTTCTGACGAGCCGGGTACGACGCGCGACCTCAAGGAAGTACCGCTCGACATCAAGGGGCAATTGATCATCCTGGTGGACAGCGCCGGGATCCGCGACACAACATCAAAGGCGGAAGCGATCGGGGTCGAAAGAGCCAGGCAGGCCATGCTCAATGCCGACAAGGTGTTGTGGTTGCGGGCTCCGGACGTCGACGTCGACGGAGTAGATGCGCCGGAACTCGGCGGGGAGCCAGGCCGTAAGCCGCCGATGGCAATCATCGCGACGAAAAGCGATCTCGGCGCGGTGACGGGCGCCGACCTTGCCGTGTCCGTCAGTACCGGTGCAGGCATTGATGCCTTGCTCGACCACCTCTACGAGGCCTCGGGAGCAGGATCGGTTCAGGCGTCGGAGTTGCTGGTCAGCCATGAACGGGATCGCGAGGCGTTACAGGCAGCAGTAGCCAGCCTTGGCCAGGTGGCGGGCCATCTCGACAGTTCGGAGCTCGCGGCTGAAGACCTGCGACAAGCTTCCTTTGCGCTCGAACGCCTGCTCGGCCGAATGGATGCGGAATCAGTGTTGGACCGACTGTTCAGTGCCTTCTGTATCGGTAAGTGATTCACGTGGAACATCCCCGAGCACCCTCGGACGTTGATTCACGTGAAACATTGGACTAGAGCACCTCACCGTTTCATTGAAAACGGCGCGCTGCTCCAGCTACCTTGGTTCGTCGCGCGTTCGAACTGGAAAAGTCCGCGACTTTTCCTGAACGCGCTCTGGACCGCCGCTCCAGAGGATTTCCTGAAATGAGCGACTTCGGCGTCATTGTTGTTGGTGGTGGACACGCGGGTAGCGAGGCGGCTGCCGCCGCGGCGCGACTCGGGGTGCCCACGGTGCTGATCACCCACAAGTTCGCGACCATTGGTGAAATGAGCTGCAATCCGGCGATCGGCGGGCTCGGCAAGGGCCACCTGGTGCGTGAGATCGACGCCATGGATGGGCTGATGGGACGGGTCGCCGATGCGGCCGGCATCCAGTTCCGGGTGCTGAACCGAAGGAAGGGCGCCGCCGTCCGTGGTCCCCGGGCCCAGGCGGATCGCAAGCTTTACCGGCAGGCCATGCAGGCGGCGATTCTCGCCCAGCCCAACCTTACGGTCATCGAAGGCGAGGTCGATGACCTGATCGTCACCGATGGGCGCATCGCCGGGGCAGTGTTGCTGGACGGCCGCCGCTTCGCGGCGAAGGCGGTGGTGCTGACCACGGGGACGTTCCTGCGTGGCCTGATCCATCGCGGCGAAGAAACGGTGCCGGCGGGTCGGGTGGGCGAGAAGCCGGTGCTCGGCCTGTCGACGCGGCTAGAGGCCCTGGGGTTGTACCTCGGACGGCTCAAGACCGGAACACCAGCGCGGCTCGACGCCACTTCGATCGACTTCTCGGGGCTCGAGGAGCAGCGCGGCGATGATCCGCCGGAGCCGTTCTCGGCTCTGACAACGGCAATCACCACGCCGCAGATCAGCTGCTATATCACCCGTACAACGGCCGAGACACATCGGATCATCTCGGACAACCTGCACCGCTCGGCGATGTATTCTGGCCGGATCAAGAGCCGCGGCCCACGCTATTGTCCGTCGATCGAGGACAAGGTGGTCCGCTTCGCCGACCGCGACAGCCACCAGATCTTCCTCGAGCCCGAGGGGCTCGATGACAACACGATCTATCCGAATGGGTTGTCGACCTCGCTGCCCGCCGAAGTGCAGGAGACGTTCCTCAAGTCGATGCCGGGCCTCGAGAGTGTGCGGATTATCCGCCCGGGCTACGCGATCGAGTACGACTATGTCGATCCGCGCGAACTGCGTCCGACGCTGGAGCTGCGACGTCTGCCGGGGCTCTATCTGGCGGGGCAGATCAATGGCACGACCGGCTATGAGGAGGCGGCAGCGCAGGGGCTGTTCGCCGGCGCCAACGCCGGCCTGTCGGCCCGGGGTGCCGGCACGTTCCAGCTGTCGCGGACCGAAAGCTATCTCGGCGTGATGGTCGATGACCTGGTGACGCGCGGGGTCAGCGAACCGTATCGGATGTTCACCTCACGGGCCGAGTTCCGGTTGCACCTGCGCAGTGACAATGCCGACCAGCGCTTGACCCGGATCGCTGCGGCTGTTGGCCTCGTCGGCGAAGAGCGGCAACAGCACTTTGAAGCGCGCTCCGCGGCCCTCTCCGCGGGACGGGCGACGCTTGATCGACTGCGGACAAGTCCGACGGCGGCGCGCAAGTCCGGCCTGGCGGTGAACGCCGACGGGCACGAGCGCAGCGCCTTCGAGTTGCTGTCCTATCCCAATGTCGAGGCGTCCAATCTCGTACCACTATGGCCGGAGATCGCCGAGATCGCGCCTGAGATTCTCGACCAGCTGACGGTCGATGCCCAGTATGCCGTCTACCTGCAGCGCCAGGAGGCCGATATCGCAGCAGTGAAGCGCGACGAAAGCCGCGAGATCCCGGATTGGCTGGACTACTCGGCGCTGCCGGGGCTTTCGATGGAGATGCGGCAGAAGCTCGGGCAGCAGCGGCCGGCAACGATTGCCCAAGCGCAGGCGATTGATGGTGTCACGCCTGCGGCGATCACCCTGATTCTGTCAGTGGTCCGGCGCGGCAGTCTGCGCCAGGCGAGTTGATGGACGATCTTGCGCCCTATTCCGGTGCGTTTGCTCGCCCCGAAGCCGCTGTGCGTCGGGACCTGGAATCGTTTGCTGCGCTGCTGAAGAAATGGAACGCGGTGCAGAATCTTGTTTCACGTGAAACAGAGAATGCCCTGTGGTCGCGGCACATCGTCGATTCGCTGCAGATTCTGCCGCTGCTGCGTCCGGCTGACGAGCTTTTCCTGGACGTTGGTTCGGGTGGCGGCCTGCCAGCCCTGCCGCTGGCGATAGCCCTGAAGGGTGGACCGGCGCGGTTCACGCTGGTCGAACCGATCGGCAAGAAGGTTGCGTTCCTCAGGCAGGCCATCCGGGAACTCGGCCTTGCGGCAGTCGTGCATGCCGGTCGGACCGACAGCTTTGATTCACGTGAAACACTCGCCGACCACGCCGGGTTCGATGTCATCACCTCCCGGGCGCTCGCGGCCCTGCCGTTGCTGCTGGAACTTATCCACCCCTTCTTTGGGCCGGAAACCCGCGCGATCCTGCACAAGGGCAAGGATCATGCTGTGGAGGTCGAGGAAAGTCGTTTGGCGTGGGACTTCGACGTGGTAATGATCAAGAGCGCCACCGACGAGGCTGGCGTATTGCTGGAGATCAGCAATTTGCGACGGAAATCAACTCGTTAGCGGAAACGCTCGGAGGCCGTGCCTTGGCTCCTCGAATCCTGACCCTGGCCAACCAGAAGGGTGGGGTCGGCAAGACCACTACCGCCATCAACCTGGCTACGGCGCTCGCGGCCATCGGCGAGCGCGTGCTGATCGTCGATCTCGACCCACAGGGCAACGCCTCGACGGGACTCGGCATTTCGCGCATCGATCGCGATGTCTCGAGCTACGATCTGTTGATGGGCGACGCCAAGGTGGCGTCGGCGGCGGTGATGACCAGCGTGCCGAATGTGGCGATCGTGCCCTCCACCCTCGACCTGCTCGGGGTGGAGTTGACCATTGCGCAGCAGGCCGATCGCGCCTTTCGTCTGCGCGATGCCTTCCGCGCGATGAGCGATCTCACCATCAACGGCCAGGCCGTCAGCTATGTGTTGATCGACTGCCCGCCGTCGCTGAACCTCTTGACGATCAATGCGCTGGTTGCCGCCGATGCCGTGCTGGTGCCCTTGCAGTGCGAGTTCTTCGCCCTCGAGGGTCTTAGCCAACTGCTTCAAACCATTGAGCAAATCCGTTCGACGCTGAACCCGCGACTATCAATACAAGGCGTTGTGATGACGATGTTCGATCGGCGCAACAACCTCAGCGAGCAGGTGCTGACGGACGTGCGCTCGGAGATGGGCTCATTGGTCTACGACACCGTGATACCGCGCAATGTACGGCTGTCGGAAGCGCCGTCCTATGGGAAGCCCGCCCTGCTCTATGACCTGAAATGTGCCGGCAGCCAGGCCTATCTGCGCCTTGCTACCGAAGTGATCCGGCGTGAGCGCCAGCTCATGGCCGCATAAGGAAGTTGGAATGAACGAGAAACCATCACGGCTCGGGCGTGGCCTCGCGGCGCTGATCGGCGACATGGCGACGATGGAGGGAGCGCGGCTGGCCGATGGCAGCAGCTCCAAACGCCTGCCGGTCGACTTCCTGATCGCCAACCGCGCCAACCCGCGGCGCGACTTCGACCCGGATCAACTGGAAGAGCTGACCAGCTCGATCCGCGAGAAGGGTGTGATGCAGCCCCTTCTGGTGCGGCCGACCAATGATCCGAACCAGTTCGAGATCATCGCCGGCGAGCGACGCTGGCGCGCCTCGCAGCGAGCCGGGCTGAACGATGTGCCGGTGATCATCCGCGACGTCGACGACAAGGAAGCGCTCGAACTCGCGATTATCGAGAACGTACAGCGTGTCGACCTCAATCCGCTCGAAGAAGCAATGGGTTACGGCCAGCTGATCGAGCAGTTCGAATACACCCAGAACGACCTGGCGCAGGTGATCGGCAAATCCCGCTCGCATGTCGCCAATACGTTGCGACTGCTGAAGCTGCCCGACGATGTCCGCGGCATGCTGGCGAGCGGCGAACTGACGGCCGGCCATGCTCGTACGCTGATCACTGCAGAAGATCCGGTGGCGCTGGCGAAGCGCATCGTCGGCGGTGGGCTATCGGTGCGTGAAGCCGAGGCCCTGACGCAGCGCGAGATCAACGCGCCGAAGAAGAAGCCGGCAGCGCCGGAGCAGAAGGATGCCGATACGGCAGCGCTCGAGAAGCGGCTATCGGACGTGCTGGGGCTGCATGTGGCGATCGACCACAAGGACCAGGGCGGCCGGCTGGAAATCCGCTACCGGACGCTGGAACAGCTCGACGGGATTTGTATGAAGCTGACCGGGTACGGGGTTTAGGCCTGGCCAAGTGTTTCACGTGGAGCGTGGCACCGGATTCTCCGTGATCCTCCCCTGCGAAGCGGCGGAGGGGGCGACCCACCCACCGGCGCCTCCTGTTGCAGCCCTCTGCGGTTCCCCTCACCCGTTTGACGGGAGAGGCCGGAGCTTTCCCCTTTCGTGCTCGTTCCGCTTGCCATTCGAGCGTAGCTCTCATGGCCTTGTTCGTTGAAACGCTCCACTGGAGCGATTTCGCCCTGCGGGCCTCTCACAAGTGTTTCACGTGGAACTTTGGGGCTAACGCTCTGCAGCCATTGTACAAATGGCGAGGAGGGCGCGGCGGCTGAGGGTGTCGGCGAGGCCGTAGCGCTTGCGGCTATCGGCGACGGCGAGCTGCAGGCGATCGAGCGCGGCGCTCAGCGCGTCGTCAGTCCACAGCCGCAGCTGGCGCTCGATGGCGGAGCGACGGGAGAAGTGCGGCTTGGGGCGGGCGCTGTCGAGCACGGCGGCCGGGGACTTGCCGCCATCGACCTCGACCCGCCAGCGGCGCAGCGTGGTAAAATGGCTAAGGGCGCTGGCGAGGATCTGCTGGGAGTTGACACTCTGGGCGATGGCGCGTTCGAGCGCCGTATCGAGGTTGGCGGCATGGCCGGTGCCGGTGGCGTCGACGACCTCGTCGAGCACCAGTGCGGCATTGTCGGCGCAGAGCGTCAGCACGTCCTCGCGGGTGAGCAGCTTCGTATCGGCGGCGAACAGCACCAGCTTTTCCAGCTCACGACGCGTGATCTCGCGATCGTTGCCGAGGCTGTCGCGGATCGCCGCGACGGTGTCCTGGTCGGCGCGGATGCCGGCCTTGGAGAAGGTCTCGGATATCAGGCGCCCGAGCGATTCATCGTTGTCAGGGTAGCAGGGCAGGGCGCGGCCGAGCTTTGCCGCCTCGACCAGGGCGCGCAGCGGGTCCTTGGGGGTGAGGTTGCCGGCCTCGAGGATGATGATGGAGCCCGGATCGTCGCGCAGCTCGGTGAGCGGCATGACCAGCGACTTGCCGGCACCACGGACCCGAATCACCCGGCGGTCGCCGAACAGCGAAGTGGTCTTGGCCTCGACGGCGAGACGTGACGGATCGGCATCGAGCTCGGCGCCATCCAGCACCACCAGGTTCATGCTGTCGGCGTCGTTGCCGGCGTAGCGTCGAGCAAGACGTTGGCCGGTTTCGCGCACGAGGCCGGTATCCGGGCCGTAGGCGAGGATGATACCGGCTTCGAGATCGGGGCGATCGACGAAGCGGGAAACCTCGTGCGCCTTCAGCGCCCCCATCAGCTGGCCGATTGGGCGAGGGCGCCGAGCAGGGTCAGCCGAACCGTCTCGGCCAGCTCGCGCGCCGCGCGTTCGACGGCTTCACGCTCGGCCTCGCTGGCGGCAAGCCCCTGGCTGTCCGTGGTGTAGAGCGCGGCAGCCGAGCGGCTGGTCGAGAGGATGACCGAGCCATCCGTGCCGATCAGCTCGATCTGCGCGGTGACCACCATTTCCCGCTGTTCGGACGGACGAACCACGCTGGAGCGGGTGAGCTTGCGGCCAGCGTTCCAGGTGGTGATCCGAACGGACGGGCTCGAGGCGTCCGCGGCTTTGCCGAAACGGAGCGCGAGCTCCTGATAGATGATCTGCTCGGCCCGGCTGTTCGGCTTGGCATAGTTCAGCGGATGCCGCTCGGTGCCGATGCCGCGTTCGCCATAGACCGGGGTTAGGCCGGTGCAGCCGGCCAAAGCCGTCGCGCCGAGCAGGCTTAGCGCGACAAAGACATTTCTAAACAATGGTTTAGACAACCACATTGACGATCCTGTCGGGGACGATCACCAGCTTCTTGGGCGGCTTGCCTTCCAGCATGCGGGCAACCGCTTCGAGAGACAAGACCTCTTTCTCGACCAGCTCCTTGGGGGCGCCGACCGGCACGGTGATCTCGCCGCGGCGCTTGCCGTTGACCTGCACCGGCAGCACGACAGTGCTGTCCACCAGCAATGACTGGTCGGCCACCGGCCAGGGGGCGTCGACCACGAGCCCGGTCTTGCCGAGCGTGGCCCAGCAGGTTTCGGCGAGATGCGGCATCATCGGGGCGACGAGCTGCACCAGACGCTCCACTGCTTCGCGGAAAGCGTCACGCTGCGCCGGGGAGACGCTTGCGGTCACCGACTGCGAGAACTTGGCGATGGCGTTCGACAGCTCATAGATCTGAGCGACGGCGCGGTTGAAGCGCAGGCCTTCGATCTCGCCGCCGACATTGGCAACGGCGCGGTGCACCACCTTGCGGAGCTCCAGCACGCCAGCGTCGCTATCACCCTTGAGGCGGGTCGCGATGTCGTCCTCGAGGTCGAGGAAGTCGCCAACCAGCTTCCAGACGCGCTGCAAGAAGCGGCTGGCGCCTTCGATGCCGGCCTCGGTCCACTGCACGTCGCGCTCCGGCGGCGAGTCGGACAGCATGAACCAGCGTGCCGTGTCCGCGCCGTAGGTCGAAACGATCTCGTCCGGGTCGACGACGTTCTTCTTGGATTTGCTCATCTTCTCGATGGAGCCGATGGTGACGGGCTCGCCGGTCTGCCGCATGCTGGCGAGGCGTTCGCCGTCAACCTGCTCGATCCGGATGTCGGCCGGCGAAACCCATTCGCCATTTGGACCGGTGCCGAGCTGGTAGGTCTCGTGCACCACCATGCCCTGGGTGAACAGGCCCTTGAACGGTTCCTCGATGTTGACGTGGCCGGTCTGCTTCATGGCGCGGGTAAAGAAGCGCGAATAGAGCAGGTGCAGGATCGCGTGCTCGACGCCACCGATATACTGGTCGACCGGCAGCCAGGTATTGGCGATCCCCGGAACCGTCGGCGTGTCGGCATGCGGTGCGGTGAAGCGGGCAAAATACCAGGAACTGTCGACGAAGGTGTCCATGGTGTCGGTTTCGCGCGTCGCCGGTCCGGCGCATTTCGGGCAGGCGACGTGCTTCCAGGTCGGGTGATGGTCGAGCGGGTTGCCGGGGCGGTCGAAGCTCACATCCTCGGGCAGCACCACCGGCAGGTCCTTGTCCGGCACCGGCACGGCGCCGCAGTTCTCGCAATGGATCACCGGGATCGGGCAGCCCCAGTAGCGCTGGCGCGACACGCCCCAGTCGCGCAGGCGATAGTTCACCTCGACCTTGCCCTGCGGCAGGTTGTCGACGGTGCGCTCGGCAAAGTGCGCGGCAATGGCTTTCTTGGCCGCATCGATCTCGAGTCCGTCGAGGAACTCGGAGTGGTAGATGCGCCCAGGGCCGTTGTAAGCCTCTGAATCGACTTCGAAAGTCGCGGGATCGGCGCCCTCGGGCAGCACCACCGGGAGCACCGGCAGGTCGTACCGGCGGGCGAAATCGAGGTCGCGCTGGTCATGCGCCGGGCAGCCGAAAATGGCGCCGGTGCCGTAATCCATCAGCACGAAGTTGGCGATGTAGACCGGCAGCGTGGCGCCCGGCTTGACCGGATGCTTCACGTGCAACCCGGTGAAGATGCCGAGCTTTTCCGCCTTGTCGATGGTCTCGGTGGCCGTGCCGTGGCGGCGCGTCTCGGCGATGAAGGCCGCGACCTCGGGGTTGTCCGCGAGGCTCGTGGCCAGCGGATGATCAGCCGAAATGGCGATGAAGGAGGCGCCGAAGATAGTGTCCGGACGGGTGGTGAACACCTCGATCGAGCTGAACTTCTGCCATTGCTCGGTCAGCTCGAACAGCAGGCGCAGGCCTTCGGACTTGCCGATCCAATTGCGCTGCATGACGCGCACCTTCTCGGGCCAGTGGTCGAGAGTGTCGAGCGCTTCGAGCAGCTCTTCGGCAAAATCGGAGACCTTGAAGGCCCACTGATTGAGTTCACGCTGTTCCACAACCGCACCGGAGCGCCAGCCGCGACCATCGACGACCTGCTCGTTGGCCAGCACGGTCATATCGACCGGGTCCCAGTTGACCTTGGATTTCTTGCGGGTGACGAGCCCCTCGCGCAGGAAATCGAGGAACAGCTTCTGCTGCTTGGAATAGTACTCGACGTCGCAGGTGGCGAACTCGCGGCTCCAGTCGATGCCCAGACCGATCGATTTCAGCTGTTTGCGCATCGCGGCGATGTTGGCATAGGTCCAGCTCTTGGGGTGGACCTTGTTCTGCATGGCGGCGTTCTCTGCCGGCAGGCCGAAGGCGTCCCAGCCCATCGGGTGCAGCACATTGCGGCCCATGGCACGCATGTAGCGCGCCAGCACGTCGCCCATGGTATAGTTGCGCACGTGCCCCATGTGGATGCGCCCCGAGGGGTAGGGGAACATCTCGAGCACGTAGTAGGGCTTGCGGCTATCGTCGTGTTTGACCTCGAAGGACTTGCCGTCCTCCCAGGCCTTCTGCCAGCGTGGCTCTTCGACACGCGGATTGTAGCGCTCGGTCGTTCTACCAGTCACTTCGGGAAGTCCTTAAAGCCGCAGATTACGTTGCGTTATTGGGGGTTTTTGGCTACCGGACCTTCATCAGAATTCCGTTAACCGGTCAACAGAGAGGGCCATGCAGAACGCCCCGGAACGTCTCGAAACCATCCGCGCCCGGATCGAGCGGGCGCATCAGCGCTTCGGCCCGCCGCCGGATCGGGTGGAGCTGGTCGCCGTCTCCAAGACCTTCGATGCCGCAGCAATCCGGCCGTTTCTTGACGCCGGCCAAAGGGTGTTCGGCGAGAACCGTGTGCAGGAGGCCAAGGAGAAGTGGCCTGAGCTACGGGCTTCCTATGACGGCATAGAATTGCACCTGATCGGCCCGCTGCAGACCAACAAGGCGCGCGAGGCGGTGGCGCTGTTCGACGTGATCGAGACGCTCGACCGCGACAAGCTGGCAGGAATCCTCGCCGAGGAAATGAAGCGGGCAGGCAAGCGTCTGCCGGTGTTCGTGCAGGTCAATATCGGGCTCGAGGAGCAGAAGGCCGGGATCGCGCCGTCGGATACGGCAGCGTTTGTCGGTCGCTGCAAGGACCTGCATGGCCTCGATGTGGTCGGGCTGATGTGCATCCCGCCCGAGGGCGATCCGGCTGGACCATATTTCGCCCACCTGGCATCGCTGGCGCGCGATGCCAGAGTCGAGAAGCTGTCGATGGGCATGAGCAGCGATTTCGAGACGGCAATCGCCATGGGCGCGACGCATGTGCGGGTCGGCAGCGCGCTGTTCGGGCACCGGGGATGAGCGCCGGCCGGCTCGGCCTCGCCGAGGCGGAGCAACTGGTGGCCGAGCGGCTCGGCGCGAGCCCGAGAGCCGCGCATACACGTTTCGTTGGCCTGCTGCTGCAGCAACTGGCGGTTGAGCTCGGCGCCGATGCGGGGCTCTGGCGGATCGTTGGGCTGGTGCACGATCTCGACTATTTCGCGGTCGACGGCGACTGGAGCCGGCACGGTGTGCTGGCGGCGGGATGGCTGCAGGGGCGCCTGCCGGACGAGGCGCTGGCGGCGATCGCGGCGCATGACCACCGCACCAGGGTGGAGAGCGCAACGCCGATCGCCGAGTGCCTCAGGTTGGCGGACGGTCTTGCTGTGCTGGACGAGGACGCCGGCCGGGATCGCACGCTTGCTGCGCTGGCTGGCGGGTCAATCGCCGATATTGTCGGCCGCCGCCGGTTTCTGATCGAGATCATCGCCGGCAACGCGGCGAGGCGCGGCGTGGAACTGGCCAGGCTCGGGCGGCTGCTGACGGGGCTGCCAAGGCAGGGCTAGCCGCGGTCCCTGAGCTGCTATGACGCCATAGCACTGCACTGCGACCCTTTTCGGAAGCAATACTTCACGCAGGGTTACTTCGTATGTCGGCGTCGATATTCGGAGTGTGAAGCTTACATGACACTGCTTTTCGTTGTCGCCGGGTCGTGATAGCGTTTGCGTCTCTGCCGATACTTACGATCCACATGTCTCTGTCCGAGGTGAGTGCCTGCCATGGTGGCAAGGCGCCGCTTGTGCTTTCGGGAGCAGCGGAATGGCTGGCGAGTTTCAGGTTACGGGGAAGAATGCCGCGGCACTGTTTACGCTGAAGGTGCACCGCGGTGACGGCATGGCGCTGCTGGCCATGAATTGGCGCAACGGCAAGCCACCTGAGGATTTTGTCGGCTTTGCCATCGAGTACCGGGTGCCCGGCGGCACGCGCTTCCTCGCCGTGCATAACCGGATCGCCTTCCCGGCGCCGGGCGGTGCGGTCAATCCCAACAAGCTGTCGTCACGGCTCTCGCCGATCCAGAAGTTTCGTTGGGTGCACTTCCCCTTCAATGCCGAGATTCCGGGCGAGTACACCTACATGGTCACGCCGGTGTTCATGGCGGACGATGGGCAACTCAGCTACGGCGAACCGCAGCTGGCCGATATTGAGCTCAGGCGAGAGACCTATCCGGGGGCGATCAACATTGCCTATACACGCGGCTTCGTCTCCTCGCAGGCCTTCGTCGATCGGTACGAAAAGCATGGGCCGATCTCGACGCTGCTGCCCGCGAGTGCTGATGACGGGCTGACCTTCACGCCGACCCATCTCAAGACCGAGGAGGCGCTCACCTGGATGGGGTTCGAAGGGCGCCACGCGATCTACGAGACCCTCGACGAAGCGATCGCCGACCCGGGCGCCAAGGTATTCGTCGTCGCCTACGACCTCAGCGAGAAGGGCTTTGTCGACAAGCTGCGGCAGCTGGGGCCGCGACTGCGGATCATCATCGATGATGAGGGCGACCACGGGGACTCGCATTCGGGGGAAACCCAGTCGGCCGATCTTCTCATCGCCTCGGCGGGGGCGGCCAACGTCAAGCGCCAGAACATGGGCAGGCTGCAGCACAACAAGATGATCGTGGTCGATGGCGCCCAGGTGAAGAAGGCCATCGGTGGCTCCACCAATTTCAGTTGGCGCGGCTTCTATGTGCAGTCGAACAACGCCATGATCTTCACCGGCGCGGCGCCGGTCACGGTGTTTCGCGAGGCGTTCGAGGATTTCTGGACCGAGGCCGGTTTTGCCACCAGCCGCTCGGCGGAGTGGCGGGACCTGGGGATCGCGGGGGTCGACGTCAAGGCGACGTTCTCACCGCATGCGCCCGCCAATGCGCAGCTCAAGAAGATCGCCGCCGATATCGACGGTGCCAAGTCGAGCCTGCTGTTCTCGCTGGCCTTCCTCTGGCAGACGCCGGGGGTGATCCGCGACGCCGTCGGGCGGGTCCGCGACAACAACCAGCGCTTCGTCTACGGCATCTCCGACAAGAAAGTCGGTGGGCTCGATGTGCAGAAGCCGGACGGCAACCCGCCCGCGGTGTTTCCCACCGCGCTGCTGAAGGGCAGGACCCCGGCGCCGTTCAAGGCAGAGCCGGTGGGCGGCAGTGGCAACCGCATGCACCACAAGTTCGTGGTGATCGACTTCGATAAGCCGACGGCCCGGGTCTATCTCGGCTCCTACAATTTCTCGAAAGCTGCAGACGACACCAATGGCGAGAATCTGATCCTGGCGCGCGATCGGCGGATCGCGGTGTCCTACATGGTCGAGGCGTTGCGGATGTTCGACCACTATCACTTCCGCGTCGCCCAGCAGGAGGCCAAGGCCGCCGGCACCAAGCTGCAGCTGAAGTTTCCGCCCGCCGCCCCGGGACAGGACCCCTGGTGGCTGCGCGACTATACCGACGTGCGCCGGATCAAGGATCGCCTGATGTTCTCCTAGGCGGATGCTATGGCGTCATAGCGTCCGCCCGGCATGCCGAGCCGGATTCAGGCCGCAATGACCAGGCGCTGCCAGCGGCCGGGGGTCATGCCGAAGGCCTTGAGGAAGTGGCGATGGAAGTGGCTCTGGTCGGCGAAGCCAGTCTCGGCGGCGACAGCGGCTATGGACTGGCCTGCCGCAAGCAGGCGTCGGCCCTCGGTGACCCGACGCATGGTCAGGTAGCGGTGCGGACTGGTGCCGAAGCGCGCCCGGAATTGGCGCGAGAGCGTGAAGCGATCGAGGCCGGAGACGGCTTCGAGCTCGTCGGAGCGGATCGGCTGCAGTCCGGCGTGGTTGAGGACCTCCGCCACCCGCGCCAGAGCGACCAGGTCGAGCAGCGATGCTCGCTTCGGCGGCGCATCGGCACGACGCAAGAGACCCTCGGCGAGCTCGGCCACCACCTGGTCGGCCACCAGGGGCTCGAGGGTGCTGTCCATGTCGCCGAAAGCTTCGAGCAGCGCCGAACGGAGCACGAGGTCGTCAACCACAGGGGCGGCAACGAAGGGCAAGCCGGCATTCTGCAATCCGGCCTGCACCAGCGCCGGGTCGAGGTAGAGCATGCGGTAGGTGAGGCCCTGCTCGGTACCGGCGCCGCCGTCGTGGATCTCGTCGGGGTGGAGGATGATGACCTGGCCGGGCAGCGAGGCTCGGACCTCGCCGCGATACCAGAAGCTCTGCACACCGCGGAGGGTCACGCCGAGCGCATAGGTGTCGTGCCGATGCCGGGCATAGGCATTGCCGAGGAATTGCGCCTCGATGCGCTCCATACCGGGATAGCCGGGTGCGGCGCGCACGGCGTCTTCGGCCGTGCTGCACAAACGTTCAAGACCGACGCCGGTCTCCGCGTCTAGGACCCGTGGTACGTCAGTTGCTTCCAGGGTTTCCGCCATGTTCGACACCAAGATCGCCATTGTCCTGCGCGAGGACCTCGCGCCGTGGCAAGCGCTCAACGTTACCGCATTTCTTGCCGCCGGAATTACGGCTCAGCACCCGGAAATCATCGGCGAGCCCTATATCGATGGCGCCGGCAACCGCTTCAGCTCGCTGTCGGTGCAGCCGGTGATCGTTCTCGCGGCGGATGCCGAAGCGATGCGAAGCATCCATCGGCGCGCCCTGGAGCGCGGCATCGTGACCTCGGCCTATATCGAGGAAATGTTCGCGACCGGCCATGATGCGGCCAACCGCGACGTCTTCTCCCGCTTCGCGCCGGAGGAGGCGAAGCTGGTCGGCATCGGGCTCCGCGCCGAGCGGAAGCTCGTCGACAAGGTGGCCAAGGGGGCACGGATGCACCCCTGACGCGTGGGAGTGGCGGCGGTGGCCGCACTGCTATGGCGTCATAACACCCCTCGATTGCGGGGCGTGGCCGCGCTCAAACTGCCTGCAGGTCGAACATCGTCAGCCCAGCACCGGACAACGCGAGCGTCGAGGCTGGCTGGACGATGCCGTTCAGTTCGAGCTGGGCCGGCGGGTCGGTGAAGACCAGCTTGATCGGGCGAGAGCCCTTGGAAGTGACACGTACGATGCCGTCGGATACCGCGATTTCGAGGCCGCGGTGCTGGAGCGTGGTGTTGGGCTCGAGACCGGCGACTAGCAAGACCGAGGTCCCGGCGGCATCGATGTCGGAGGGCATGTTGGCGCCGAGGCGGGCCTCGTGCTGGAAGGCGAGCGGCAGGGCGGCGCCTTGGCGGAGGAAGACCGGGATCTGTTCGAGCGGGGCAGCAACCCGGTGGGTTTGCCCGCCGTCATACCAGCGGTTCTGGAACAGGTGCCACCAGCGTCCCTTGGGCAGGTACACCTCGCGGGCGGTATCGCCCTCCCGGATGATCGGGGCGACCAGCAGGTCGCGACCGAACATGTATTGGTCCCACAGCCCGGCCGCACGGCTATCGCCCTGAAAATCCAGCAGCATGGCGCGCAGCAACGGCTGCTTCCGAGCGACGCACCAGGCAGCCTCGCGCTGCAGGTAGGGCAGCAGCGACATGCGGAGGTTGGCGAAGAAGCGGTAGCCGGTGAGGGCCCGTTCGTCGCCGGAGCGCTCGGCGATGTTCCAGGGGGTGCGGTCCTGGTTGAACTCAGCCTTGCTCTCGGCGTGGTACTGCATGATGGGAGAGAAACACGCCATGGCGGCCGAACGCACGTAGAGCTCGGCGCTTGGAACTTCCCCGGAGAAACCGCCCAGGTCCCAACCCCAGAAGATCACCCCCGACATGCCGGCCGAGAGGCCGGCGAGGATCGAGCGTTTGAACGCATCCCAGGTGGAGCGTTCATCGCCGGCCCAATGGGCCGGGAAGGTCTGCGCTCCGGTATAGCCGGCGCGCGAAAAGCAGATGCCGCCGTTCTGCTGGGCAAACCGGTGATAGGCCGAGATATAGTCGCGCGGGTAAGCGTTGCGGCTCTCGAGCCCGGTGCTGCCATCGGCGAAACGCAGATCCTTGCCCCAGACCATCTCGCCGCCGTCGGTCTTGAAGCCGTCGACGCCGAGCTCATCGATCAGGTATTGGCGCTTCGAAAACCACCAGTCGCGGCCGGCGGGGTTGGTGAAATCCATCAGCAGGCTGTCCTTGAACCAGCCCTCAGGCAGCCGCAGCGACGTGCCGTCGGGGTGTTTCACGCCAAACCCCTCGGCAAAGAAATGGCTTTCGTCGTTGCGCTTCTGCAGGTGTTTCAGCGCCGGAGACTGCTTGATGATCGGGATCTGCCACAGGATCAGCCGCAGGGCGTTGTCGTGCAGATGCGCGGCGAGGCCTTTGGGGTCGGGCCAGCGGCCCCAGGCGGGGAAGCTGAAATCGCCATAGACGAAGGCCTCGGCGCCGGGTTTTTCGGCGTATTGGGCGTCGTTGAAGATGTAGAAGGTCGCTTCATCCGACCAGGCTTCGATGACCAGGACAGTGGCCGGGATCTGGTGCTCGAGGGTGAGCGCCACCTGCTTTCGTACCTCGGCCTCGCTGTCCCAGTTGTTCGAGGACATCCAGGGGCCGAGGGCCCAGGCGGGGACGGGTTCGGGGTCGCCGGTGAGCGCCATGAACTGGCTGACCTGTGCGGCGACGGGGCCAGTCAGCAGGTCGATGGCGAGGTGGTCGGCTTCGACGCCGAGCCGGGTTTCCCCTGCTATGCCGAGGTCGAACCAGGAATAGGAATCGGTTGCGAGGTGGAGGCCGAAGCCGGCGTCGGTATAGCCGACCGGCATCGGCATATAGGTCCGTAAGCCCTGTTCCTTGTACTGGTTGTAGACGAACTGATCGACCCGGTTGCCCGCCTGGTTCAGGGCGTTGTAGCGCTCGCCGAAACCGTACCAGCCGCAGGGCGGATGGGTGAGGGTAGCGGAGATCTCGCGAATGGTACCGTCGCGGGCTTCGAGCCAAGAGATATCGGTGAGGGTGGCGACGCCCAGCTGCAGCGGGAGTTCTGTGTCGCCCGCGCCCGGGGTGATGTCGATGCGGCCGTCCGAAACGGTGACTCGCACCGGCGCGCTGTCCTGCCGGCGCCGTCGGAGCGTTTCGTAGACGAACGGTCCCTGGGTGACCTCAGGGTGGGTGGCAAAGCGGATGCGGTACTCGACCAGCGATCCCGCCGGGGTGCGGGGGAGGATGAACTCCCAGCAATCGCCTTTGAAGGCGCCGGCAATGGCGGTTTCGCCGACGATGAGTTCGAGCGGCTCGTCCGCCGACAGCGGCGAGGCCTGGGCGCGGACGGTGACCTCGTCGGCGTCGGTGATGAGCTTGGGGAAGCGCTCTTCGAGCAGCGGCTCGTAGCGGTTGCCATTGCCATCGGGGGCGTGGCGGATGAAGCGGGCTTCGAGTTGGCCGAGAGCCTTGAGGCGCTCGGCGACGATGGGCGCGGGCGTCGCGGCGAGCAGTTTTCGGCTTTTGGCGTAGCTGCCCTGCTCGGCATAGTACCAGGCGAGGAGCTGGCGGTCGGCCGCAGTGGCGCGTGCGAGGCGATCGGGGGCGGTGAGGGTGCGGACCGCGTCGACCAGCACCAGGTCCTCGCAGTCGAACAAGCCGAACGGCACGGCGGCGAGGACGACGTCGAACTCGAGTGTCTCCTTGTCGGAGGACGACATCAGCGCGCCGAGGCGCACATGGTTGGCATAGACGTGGTTCTTCACCCGGCCGACCAGGCGCGTGGTGCTCTCGTCGCGCGAGAGATGGTTGGTTTCGCGCAGGGCGGCGGCCCACAGCGCCACGACCCAGGTGTCGGTGGCGTAGTTCTGGTTGGGCGACAGTTCGCGCTCGAGGCGCGTGGTGATGGAGGTGCGCAGTGCCGCGGCCTTGTCGGAGCGAAGCAGCGCGAGGTCGCCGGTCGATTGGGCAAGGAGGGCGGCGAGGTAGAGGGCGAGCGCGGCATCGACCGGGTCGGTGGGATCGGCGTCGGCGAGGCGTGTGGCGATCTGCGGGGCGGCTGCGGCCGGGTCACGCAGCAGCTCGGCATAGAGTTCGAGGAACCAGGGGTGGCGGGTGGCGAGGGCGGGTTCGCGAGCGTCGGTGGTCATGGCTGGTTCCGGTGTGAGTGGCCGAGAGCCCGGGGGCTCCCGGCCTTGCCCTTTGGGAGGCAATTGGGTGAAGGAAGGCGTGCCGACTGAGAGAGACGGCCCCCTCCTGGCCTCCCCCATGAAGGGGGAGGTGAAGTGGAGTTTGGGGCTCGATCGAGCCCGGCTCACCGGCAGGGCACCTCCCCCTTCATGGGGGAGGATGGGAGGGGCCCGTCTGCCGGCAGTCAGCGCTTACAGCAGCCCCTCGATCGCCGCCTTGGCGTCCTTCAACGCCTGTTCCGGTGTCTTCTGGCCGAGCTTGGCGGCTTCGAGTTCCTTGCCCACCGCGTCGGTCAGCTGGTTCCAGTTGCCGATCACCGGCGGAACGACCGCGGTGTCGAGCGCCTCAAACACCACTTCGCGGCTCTCGGGGACTGGCTGATCGAGATAGCCCTGCACGGCCGCGGCGTCGGAGACGGCGGGGAGTTCCCAGCCGGCGGCGATGCGGAGGTCGACGGCGGCCTTCGACGAGGTCAGGAACTTGATCCACTGGTAGGCTTCGGCCGGGTGGCTCGAATTGGCCGAGACGGCGACGCCATTGGCGAAGAAGTGGTGCGCCTTGTTGGTCTTGCCCGGCTCGAGTGCGATATCCCAGTTGAACTTGGCATTGGCGGCGAAATCGCCGAGCAGCCAGATGCCAGTCCGCAGCATGGCAATCTTGCCGGCCTTGAACAGATCCTCGGACGACTGGCCGGCCATTTCGACATCCGACGGGGTGACCTTGTAGGTCGACACCTTGTCGATCATCCAGGTGAGCGTCTCGATGTTCTGAGGCGAGTCGATGGTGACGGTCTTCTTGTCGGGCGAGAGGATCGAGCCGCCGTTCTGGGCGATGGTCTTGTAGAACTCCCAGAACTGGATCGGCGCGAAATCGCCCCAGACGCCGGCGCTGGCATTGGTCAGCTTCTGGGCCGCGGCGAGCTCTTCGGTCCAGGTCCAGTCGGCCGTCGGGTAGGCGACGCCGGCGGCGTCGAACAGGTCCTTGTTGTAGAACAGGACGACGTTGGAGAAGCTTTCGACCAGGCCATATTGCTTGCCATCCCTCGTGAAGGCGGCGAGCGCCGTCGGGTTGTACACCGAGGTCGAGAAGCCGGTATCGGCCGCGATCAGCGGGGTGAGGTCGGCGAGCGCGCCCTTATCGGCATAGGTGACGAAGTTCTCGAAGTTGAGTTCGAAAGCGTCGGGCGCCTGCTTTGCGGCAACGACGGTCTGCAGCTTGGTGAAATAGGCGTCCCAGGCGGCGGTCTCGTAGGTGACCTTGACGCCGGGATGCTCGGCCTCGAAGGCGGCGATGGTGGCGTCGAGTTCCTTCAGGTAATTCGGCGCGGCCGAGAAGGTCATGTATTTGATGGTGACGTCCTCGGCGAGTGCCGGGGTGATGAGGGCGGTGGCAAGCAGCAGCCCGGTGAAAGCGGTGAACGTTCTGCGCAGCATGGTCTTTTCTCCTCCTTGAGACCGTTGTCGTTACTTGAGCCCGGTGTGGGACAGGCCCTTGATGATGAAGCGCTGGGCGAAGACGTAGACGGCGATGATCGGCAGCGTGGCGATCACCGCGCCCGCCATCAGCACGTTCCAGTCGGTGGTCCAGCGCCCCTGCAGGGCGCTGAGGCCCAGCGGCAGGGTCATCATCGATTGGTCGGTGGTGATGATCAGCGGCCACAAAAAACTGTTCCAGCTGGCCATGAAGGCGAACACCGCGAGGGTGGCGAGCGCCGGGCGCGCCAGGTGGATGGCGATGGTGAAAAAGATCCGGATATAGCCGGCGCCATCGATGAAGGCGGCTTCCTCGATCTCTTTGGGCAATCGCAGAAAGAACTGCCGGAGGAGGAACGTGCCGAAGGCGCCGAAGCTCGAGGGCAGGATCAGCGCCTGGTAGGAATTGGTCCAGCCGAGCCAGTTCATGATGATGAAGAGCGGGGTGAGGGTCACCTGCTGCGGGATCATCAGGGTCGCGAGGTAGGCGTAGAACAGGACGGTGCGGCCGCGGAACGCGATGCGCGCGAAGGCATAGCCCGACATGGCGCAGAACAGCACCATCAGCACGGTCGAGGTGACCGAGACGAAGATCGAGTTGAACAGGAACTGGCCGACCGGGGCGCTGTCGAACACTTTGGCGTAGTTGTCTGATGTCGCCGGGTCCGGCAGCCAGTTAGGCGGGGTGACGAAGGTGGCGCCGGCGGTCTTCAGCGAAGTGGAGACCATCCAGGCGAAGGGCAGCAGCATGACCACCGCGCCGGCGATGAGGATGGCGTAGGTCGCGAGGTCTGGCAGGGAGAGGCGAGCACCGCGCCTGCGGCCCACCCCCTCCCGGCCTCCCCCATCCAGGGGGCGGTGCAGGGACGAGCTTGTGGCGCCGCTGGTGCCAGCCGCACCGGCGGGCACCTCCCCCCTTGTGGGGGAGGTTGGGAGGGGGGTGTCCCGGGGCATGGCAAGCGGCTCAGCCATCGGACCGGTCCAGCTTCTTCTGCAACAGGTTCTGCGCGATTGTCACCGCGAAGATCAGGGCGAACAGCACCCAGGAGATCGCCGAGGCGTAGCCCATCTTGTAGTAGCTGAAGGCGTTCTTGTAGATCAGCTCCACCATCACCGAGGTGGCGCCGGCGGGGCCGCCCTGGGTCATGATCCAGACCTGGTCGAACACCTGGAACGACGAGATCAGCGAGATGGTGGTGACGAAGAAGGTGGTCGGCGCCAGCATCGGGAAGGTGATCGACCAGAACCGTTGCCAGGGCGTCGCGCCATCGAGGGCCGCCGCTTCGTAGAGCGGCTCGGGAATATCCTGCAGGCCGGCGAGGTAGATCACGGTGACGAAGCCGATATCCTTCCACACCGAGGTGAGGATGACGCCGGTCATCGCCCAGGCCGGGTCGAACAGCCAGCCCGGACCTTTGATGCCGATGGCGCCGAGCGCGAAGTTGACCAGCCCGTATTGCGGGTTGAGCAGCCACTTCCAGATCAGCGACACGGCGACCCACGAAGTGACCACCGGCACGAAGTAGATGGCCCGGAAGACGACGCGGCCACGGATGCGGCGGTTGAGCAGCAAGGCGAGGCCGAGCGCGATGAGCACCACCGAGGGCAGGTAGCCGAGGATGAAGGTGAGGGTGTTGCGCAGCGCTCCGAGCACCGCCGGATCGGCGAGCGCGGCGACGTAGTTGTCGAGGCCGACCCAGCTGATCTCGCCGATCAGGTCCCATTGCGAAAAACTGAGCACCAGCGAGGACAGCACCGGCGCCATCAGGAACACCACCATGCCGGCGAGGCTGGGGAGCAGCAGCACCGCCAGCGCCAGATACTTGGAGCGATCGGCGGCGGGGCTCATCTCGAGCCTCGCTGGCTGACGCTGTCGCGCTCGACGATGGCGACATCGACAAAACTGTCGCGCGGGGCCTCGGTCTTGTCGAGGATGGCGCTGATCAGCCGGCCGGCGAGCTGGCCCTTGCCGAGGATCGACTGATCCATGGTGGTGAGCGCCGGGTAGACCATGCGCGAGATCGACAGGTTGTCGAAGCCCATCACCGAATAGTCCTCGGGGATGCGCCTGCCGAGTCGATGCAGGCCGGCGAGGAGGCCGGCGGCGATCAGGTCGGCGGTGCAGAAGGCGGCGGTGGTGTCGCGCAGCGCCACGAGCTCTGCGGCCGCCTCGGCGCCCCAGTCGAAGGTGACGGAGCCGGAGAGGATGCGGGTGGGATCAAAGCCGATGCCGGCTTCGGCCAGCGCTCGCTTGTAGCCGTCGACGCGGCGCTCGATGACGCCGTCGGTGCGGATGACACCGGTCACCAGTGCCACCCCTGAGTGGCCCTTGCCGATCAGGTACTTGGTGGCGCGATAGGCTGCGGCCTCGTCGTCGACGCCGAGGCGGTAGAAGCTGGGGTCGTCGATATAGCTGTCGATCAACAGGGTCGGCAGGGCGAGTTCGCGCAGCCGCTGGTAGAGCGCCTCGCGGTAGACGCCGAGGACGATCAGCGCGTCCATGTTCCAGTGCGAGAGGGTGTCGAGCTGGGCGTTGCTCTCCCCCACCCCGGACAGCATCATGTAGTAGCCGTTGGCGCGCAGCGCGCTTTCGATGCCGGAGATCATCTCGGCATAGAACGGGTTGTCGAGCAGCAGCTGGTTCTGGTTCTCGGTGAACGGGATGATCACCCCGACCATGCGCGAGGCGTTGGAGACGAGGCTGCGGGCGCTCATGTTGGGGCGGTAACCCAGCGTCTTCACCGCCGCCATGATGCGCTCGATGGTCTCCTCCGAGGCCTTGGCGCGGCGGCCGTTAATGACGTTGGAAACGGTCATCGGCGAGACGTTCGCGGCGAGCGCAATGTCCTTGATCGTGGCCCGTGCCAAGTCGCAGATCCTCCCCTGAGAGCCGGGTGCGGCTCATCGGTTTTGCGTTAAACTAGTTGGCTCGTGGTTCCGCGCGACGATTCTTGCTTCGATCGATCTGCGTGGGAGCTGCGTAGTTTTACGTTAAACCGACGTAGTGATATGCCCCGATCGTTTGCCTGTCAACCGCAGCCAGGCGGTCACGACCGCAGAGCGGTGCGATCACGCGCGCCGGGCCAGGATGTCAGGTGGTTCGGCGCCGGCTTGTTGGCTGTCAGCCAATTGTCAGCTTCCCGTCAGCATCGCGTGGCTAAGACTGGCGGCCGAGGTGAAACCAATCTGTGTCAAATCACGTTTCTCATCTCGCGGCGATCTCACGCCGTTTTGATTGGCGGGCTGCAAGCTCCGGCAATAACTCAGCAATTCGAAGCCAATGGCTTGGGGTACTCACATGAACAGACGGCGCATCCTGATTGTCGACGACGATGCCGACCTGCGGAAGACTTTGATCGACCAGCTGACGCACTATCGCGAGTTCGATCTGGTCGAGGCGGAATCGGCGTCGGATGCGCTGGGCAAGGTCCGTGGAGCCCATGTCGACCTGATGCTGCTCGATGTCGGCTTGCCCGACATGGATGGCCGCGAGGCGGTGAAGATCCTCAGGCGCGAGGGCTTCAAGAGCCCGATCATCATGCTGACCGCCCAGGACAGCGATTCCGATGAGATCCTCGGGCTCGAGTCGGGCGCCAACGACTATGTGACCAAGCCGTTCCGGTTCTCGGTGCTCTTGGCGCGCATTCGCGCCTCGCTGCGCCAGCACGACCAGAGCGAGGACGTGGTGTTCACCATCGGGCCCTACAGCTTCCAGCCGGCAGCCAAGCTGCTCGAGGCGCCGGATGGGGCCAAGGTGCGGTTGACCGACAAGGAAACCTCGATCCTCAAATATCTCTATCGGCAGGGTCCCAAGACCATCACCCGCGAGATCCTGCTCAAAGAAGTGTGGGGCTATAATAACCGGGTCACCACGCATACGCTGGAAACGCACATCTATCGGCTGCGCCAGAAGATCGAGCGGGACCCATCCAACGCGCGGCTCCTCGTCACCGAAGATGGTGGCTACCGGCTGGTGCCGTAAGGCGCCGGGGCTGCGCGCCAGCCAGTGCATAACTTTTGCCGCGTGGGCCGACGTGGCAAAAGGGATTCCTGACAGCGACAAGAAATGCTCTATATCGAGGGCCGCGGTACAACCCGGCGCTGAGGCGCCGGGCATGTGGCTGGCGGTCCGGGAATAGGGCGGGATGCAACTCGACGACGCGGCGACGATTCTGGGACGTGCGGATTTCTTCGAAATCTGCGACGCCGAACAGCGGCGATTGCTCGCGTTCGCCTCAGAACGGAAGAAATTCCGTCCCGGCAGCGTCATCTATGCCTCCGGTGACCAGCCGGAAGGCGCGCATGTGCTGGTCTCGGGCACCGTGTCGAGCACCCAGGATGGCGCCGAGAACAACCCCTATCTGATCCACGAGGTCGGCGCGGTGCTGGGCGCCATGGCGCTGGTCATCCCCAAGCCGCGGCCGGTGACGATCAAAGCGATCGACGCGGTGGAGACCCTGTTCGTGCCGCGCACCGCGTTCATGAAGCTGGCGAACCAGTACCCCGACCTGGCGGGCCGGGCCGCGGATCGGATCCGGCGCGAGCTGACGAGCTATCTCGGAGCCATCGAAGGCTCCCGCGGGCGGTTCGGCAAGGGGTAAGTGGATAGGCTTGGGCCAGCTGAGCTGCCTCATCCACGGTGTCACCCCGGCGAAGGCCCATGGGCGTCAAGTTCGTGCCCACCCACTGGCCGTCATCCCTGCGAAAGCAGGGACCCAGCTCACAGCCCGCGCAGGTGGATGAATGGATCCCTGCTTTCGCAGGGATGACACCGAGCTTAGGGGCGCTGCTGGCGGCAAACTCGCCGATGGTCGGTGCCCGGAGCACGATAGCCGCCGCTGTTCCACGTGAATCAGTGTGATGCTCAGTCGGGAATCACTGCGTCGACTTCGATCTCGACCAGCCAGTCGGGATCGACGAAGGCGGTGACCTGCATCAGCGTGGTCACTGGACGGATGGTGGCAAAGGCCTCGGCGTGGGCGCGGGCGGCGTCTTTCCACAGCGCGATATCGGTGAGGATGATGCGGGTCCGGGTGACATGCTCGAGGCTCGAGCCGGCATCGGTCAGCGCCTTGGCGATGATCTCGAGGCAGCGCCTGGTCTGGCCGTAGACGTCGCCGATGGCAGCGGTGCCGCCCTCGGCCGGGATCGGAGCGGTGCCGCCAACCATGACGATGTTGCCGACGCGGACGGCGCGGGAAAAGCCGATCACCGGCTCGAGGTAGGAGCCGGAGCTGACGAGTTTTCGCGACATGGCAGGTCTCTTCTGCTTGGGTTTCACGCGAAGCGGGCGATCACCGGGACGTGGTCGGAGGGCTTGTCGCTCCAGCCGCGGGCCGGCTTGATGATTTCGGCGCCGGCGGTGTGGGCGGCGATGTCGGCGGTGGTCCAGATGTGGTCGAGGCGGCGGCCCTTGTTGGCGGCCTGCCAATCCTTGGCGCGGTAGCTCCACCAGGAATAGAGCTTCTCCTCTGCCGGGAAGTACTTGCGCACCACGTCGACCCAGCCGTGGCCGCCGCTCAGCAGCGCGTTGAGCGCCTCGGTCTCTACGGGCGTGTGGCTGACCACGTCGAGCAGCTGCTTATGGCTCCACACGTCGTGTTCCAGCGGCGCGATATTGAAGTCGCCGCAGATCAGCTGGCGCTCCTTGAAGTGGTCCTCGCCGAACCAGCTCTTGAGCTCGCTCAGGAAGCCGAGCTTGTGCTTGAACTTGGGGTTGAGCTCGGGATCGGCGAGGTCGCCGCCGGCCGGGATGTAGAAATTGTGGACGGTGAGCGGGCCGAACCCAGAGCCCTGTCCGAGATCGACCAGCGCCGAGACGTGACGGCTCTCCTCGATCTCGCAGAAGACACGCGAGGAAATGTCGGTCAGCGGGTGCTTCGAGACGATGGCGACGCCGTGGTAGCCCTTCTGCCCATGCACGGCATGGTGCGGGTAGCCGGCGGCGGTGAACTCGTTGCGCGGAAACTGGTCGTTGAGGCATTTGATCTCCTGCAGGCACAGCACGTCGGGGTCGTACTGGCGCAGGAAATCGAGGACGATCGGCAGCCGCAGGCGGACCGAATTGATGTTCCAGGTGGCAAAGCTCGTCGGCATGAAAAAGGCGCCTCAGGAATGGGAGGCGCCTCTTATGCAGAGCGGGGCAGGGAGCGTAAAGCCGGAAACGCCGCCTGGTTGCTCAGGCGTCGGGAGGGGCCGCCTTCGAACGGAAGGTCGGGTCGATGTAGAAGTAGGATTTCGGAATGGCGACGTCCTTTTCGACATCGTAGAGCGAGAAGGTGAGCTCGGCGCCCGACGGCTCGGTGAGCGTCCACTGCTTCATGTCGAGGCTCTCGGTGTCGAACACCAGAGCGACCCGCACCACGCCCTTGGGGGTATCGTCCTGCAGGGTGATCGAGAAATAGTCGTCGGATTGAGCCACGGCGACGATGTTGGCCTTGAATAGGTCGATCTGCGAATCGAGGAACTGGCGCAGCGGCACCTTGTCCTGCGGATAGGCGTACTGGGTCTTCTCCTTGCGATCGACGACATAGAAACCGCGCCCAACCGAGACGATCTGCTCGTAGGAGGGGGGATTGTAGCGGAACAGGATCTTGCCCGGCCGCTCGAGGAAGAAGGTGCCCTCGATGCGCTGGCCGCGGGTATCGATCTGCAGAAAGCGGCCGACCATGGTCTTGATCAGCGAGTTGTGCTCGTTGATCCGGGTGATCAGGTCGCGTTCGGCGTCGGTCAGCGTCCGAGCTTCCTGCGCCAGGGCGGGGAAGGCGGCGAGCAGGGCGGCGAAGGCGAGAAAGCTGCGGCGGATCATCCTGATGACGTTCCCTTCGTGGTCCGGAGCCGTCACCGTTTCGTCGAAACGCTGACCGTCTCCAAGTCTTTGATTTATGGAGCATGCCTCTAGACAGCAATTGCGGCAACAGCGGGAAGGTTCCGCTCACTGCGATCCTTCTTGGCGATCCTTTTTGCCGCGGGCGATCTCGGTGGCGAGCGAGGCGAGCTTGTGGGTCCAGAAGCCGCGGAAGCGTTCGAGCCAGTCGTCGATGTCGCGCAGCGGTCCGGCATCGAGGCTGTAGACGCGACGGGTGCCCTCGGGCCGCACGGTGGCGAAGCCGGACTCCCGCAGCACTTTCAAATGCTGGCTGACCCCGGCCTGGCTGATGCCGAACTCGGCGGCAATCACCTCAACCACCTCGCCCGAGGCATGCTCGCGCTCGGCGAGCAACTCGAGAATACGGCGGCGGACCGGGTCGCCGAGAACGTCGAACGCGTGCATCACATCTCCGGGGGCGGGGCCTCGCCGGTGTAGAACTGCCGCGTCGCCTCGGCGGCCGTCAATGCCTGCTCGCGGCTTTCACCGGCGGTAATGGCGGCGGCGCCCCAGCCGTCGCTGGCCGTGCGGATGAACAGTTTGGCTTCGGGCCGTTCGTGCCAGCCCGCCACGGCTTCCTGCGGCAGGTCGACGGTGGGCTCGGCGAGGTGCCGGGCCAGCCCCATGAAGCCGAGATCCCAGCCGACCCCGACGGCGCCGGGCCCGAACCGGTCCCAGTGCGGATCGATGAAGGCAACGTGCTCGAGCTCGAGCCGGGCCCCATCGGCATCCGGGGCGAGGGTAATGGTGATCCAGCTTATTGCGCCGGCGAACTCCCAGGTGGCGGCGATCCGGCGCTGCGGCTGGCATTCGGTGATGGTGCCGCCGGCATTGTTCTCGACCTGGAAGCGGCCGCCGAGTTTCAGCTCGCCGCTGACCGGCGAGAACCAGCGCCGGAGCCGCTCGGGGTTGCTGACGGCATCCCAGAGGTCGGCGACGTCGGTGTCGTAAACGCAGCTGGCGACCACCGCCTTGGCGGGTTTGCCGTCGCGCTCCAGGTTGCGCACCGAGCGGGACATGGCGTTGACGTGGGCGGTGAGATCGAAAGGCATCGTCGCGTCCTCCAGTATCAGGTGACACTTATATAAGGTACGACTAATATTATGTCTAGGGGGGCGGGGCGGTAGACACGCGCGCAGCGATCGTGCCCCACCCGCCGGTTGTCATCCCTGCGAAAGCAGGGACCCATCTATCCACCTTCGCGGGCTGTGAGTTGGGTCCCTGCTTTCGCAGGGATGACACCGGGCTTAGGGCGTTGCCTGGCGGCGGAGAGGGACCGCGAACAGAGCCCCGCTCAATACCCGTCGGAATTGTTGCCGACGAGGATTTCGCGCTTGCCGGCGTGGTTGGGGGCGGAAATCACGCCTTCCTTTTCCATGCGCTCGATCAGCGTTGCGGCCTTGTTGTAGCCCACTGCCAGGCGGCGCTGGATGTAGGAGGTCGAGACCTTCTTGTCGGTCAGCACGACGTTGACGGCCTTGTCGTAGAGCTCGTCGCCCGAGCCGCCATAATCGTCGCCACCGCCGGCGGCCATGCCGCCTTCGTCCATCTCGTCCTCGTCGGCGACGATGGCATCGAGATAGTCCGGGGCGCCCTGGGACTTCAGGTGGTTGACCACGGCCTCGACCTCGCTGTCGGCGACGAACGGGCCGTGCAGGCGACGGATGCGGCCGCCACCGGCCATGTAGAGCATGTCGCCGTTGCCGAGCAGCTGCTCGGCGCCCTGCTCGCCCAGGATGGTGCGGCTGTCGATCTTACTGGTCACCATGAACGAGATGCGGGTGGGGAAGTTCGCCTTGATGGTGCCGGTGATGACGTCGACCGACGGGCGCTGCGTGGCGGTGATGACGTGGATGCCGGCGGCGCGGGCCATCTGCGCCAGGCGCTGCACCGAGCCTTCGATCTCCTTGCCGGCAACCATCATCAGGTCGGCCATCTCGTCGATGATGATGACGATGAACGGCAGCGGCTCGAGGTTGAACTCCTCGCTCTCGAAGATCGCCTCGCCGGTCTCGCGGTCAAAGCCGGTCTGCACGGTGCGGGTGATGACCTCGCCCTTGGCCTTCGATTCACCGACGCGCTGGTTGAAGCCGTCGATGTTGCGCACACCGATCTTCGACATCTTGCGGTAGCGGTCCTCCATCTCGCGCACCGCCCACTTGAGGGCGACCACGGCCTTGGAGGGATCCGTCACCACCGGGGTGAGCAGGTGTGGGATACCGTCATAGATACTGAGTTCCAGCATCTTGGGGTCGATCATGATCAGGCGGCACTGCTCCGGGGTCATCTGGTAGAGCAGGCTGAGAATGAAGGTGTTGATGCCCACCGACTTGCCCGAGCCGGTGGTGCCGGCGATCAGCAGATGCGGCATGCGGGCCAGGTCGGCGATGATCGGCTCGCCGCCGATGGTCTTGCCCAGGCAGATCGGGAGCTTGCCCTTCATCTTCTCGAAATCGGACGAGGCCAGCATTTCGCGCAGGTACACGGTCTCGCGCACCTCGTTGGGCAGCTCGATACCGATGGCGTTGCGGCCGGGAACGACGGCGACGCGCACCGAAATGGCGCTCATCGAGCGGGCGATATCGTCAGCCAGCGAGATGACGCGCGACGACTTGATGCCAGGGGCCGGCTCCAGCTCGTAGAGGGTGACGACCGGGCCGGGGCGGACATTGATGATGTCGCCCTTGACGCCGAAATCGGCGAGCACGGATTCAAGCTTCCGCGCCATCGCCTCGAGGCGTTCCGGCGCATGCTCGGGGCTGGCGCCCTTGTGCTTGGGCGGAGTGAGCAGGTTCAGCTCGGGCAGCTCGAAGCCATGCGGTTCGTCGAGGAACGAGCCCTGGGCTTCGCGCGCGGCGCGCATGCCGGGCTGCGGCCGGGGGGCCGGCGCCGCAACACGCGGCGACACCACGGGAGCGGGCTGATGCGCAGCCGGGACGTGCGGCATGGGAGCCGGGCTGCGCGAGGCGGCCATCGGGCCACGCAGCGGGGTCTGCATTTCCCAGCGCGGCATATCGGCTTCTTCATCCGGCTCGGGCGGATAGTCGTCGAACGGCGGCTCGTCATGGGCAGCCACGATCGAGCGCCGCTCGACGGTGAGGGCGGGCTCGGCGCGAACGGCGGGGGCCGACGGCGCATGACCGTGCAGGCTCGGCTCGACGGCTTCGCCGCGCCAGGCTTCGGATTCTGCTTCGGCGGCCCGGCGCTGGGCGATGCCGGCGCGGGCGCGGCGAACGGCGGTGCGGGCCGAGAAGCCGAGATGCACGGCGTAGCCGAGGATGACGTCGAAGATCGAATCGCGCTCGGGTTCGTCGTCATCGACGGGCGCAGTGGCGGCAGCGCCCTTGGCGCCGGCCGGCTTGGCCCTGGCCTTGCCTTTGGGCAGTTCGGGCAGGGTGACCTTGCCCAGGCCCATGGCGATCCAGAACAGCGCCAGGGTCGGGGCGGCAATGATGATGGCAAACAGCACGGCGGTCACCGGCTGCGGGGTGGCGCCGGTAGCGAGCACCGCCAGGTTGGAGAAGCTCTGGCCGACGAGGCCGCCGAGCCCGGTGGGCAGCGGCCAGCTTTCAGGCGCAGCAATGAAGGCAAACAGGCCACAGCTCAGAACGCTCGCGGCGACCCAGGCGAGGAGGCGCAGGCCCATGCGCGAGGGCACGCGGTGGCGAATCAATCCCCAACCCCACAGCGCGGGCGGCACCAGCAGGGTGAGAATGCCGAGGCCGAAGACCTGGAACGCCATGTCGGCAATGACCGCGCCGGGGAAGCCGAGCCAGTTCCTCGCCGGTTCACCCGAAGCGTAGGAGAGGCTCGGATCATCCACCTGCCAGGTGGCGAGGGACAGCAGCACGATCGCCACCAGCCCCAGGATGATGGCCCCCATCACGCGGACGGGGATGCGGATCGCTATGGCGGGTGCGGTCTCTCGACGGGCGTCTTCGAGCAGGTGCTGTGCCGGCATCGTCTGGTACACTCTACAAACGGAACGCTGAACCGGCGGCAGACGGCGCGCCGATCGAAGGCTGATCCTAGGCGGTTAGGGTTAACCCGGAACTAACTGGACGAGGGTGGTGCGAAGGCTGACGGCGCGCGGTTTGGCGCTGAGGCTCCGGTCGCCATTCGCCCTCTCGGGTTAGTGGCCGGATCTAGCCGCAAGCACCGGGGGCCGGTGGGGGACGCATCTATCAAAGATAGAAAAGGTCCGAAGGGGCCCTCCCCGTTTTCGGGGGCGTTCGGAGAGGGCCGTCGGTTTGGGGACCAGCCGCGGCCGGTGGCTGAGGAGGTTTCAGCTACCGGCCGCGCTTGGGGGGTCCGCCGCACGGGGACAGATGCACCTTAGGGCAGGGGTCGTTTGGCCTGCGTGATGTCAACGTGAGCATGACCGGTTAGTCGAAAGTTGCATCGATCCAATGTCGCCCCAGCGGGGCGATCAACGTTCTTGCAAATGACTGACCAGTCAGTTATTAGTCTACTGACCGAGCAGTCAGTAAGGCGAGCGAGCGATGAACACCACCGATACAGATCGCGGACCGAAGTTCCGCCGGCGCGCCGAGGCGCGACCGGACGAGGTGCTGGATGCGGCGCTGGAGCTGTTCATCGAGAAGGGCTTTGCCTCCACCCGGGTCGAGGACATCGCCAAGCGCGCTGGGCTGAGCAAGGGCACGGTCTATCTCTACTTTCCATCCAAGGAAGCGCTGCTTGAGGGGCTGGTGCGGCGGGCGATCCTGCCGATCGCCGATTCGGCGCTGACCACGCTGCACGATTACGAGGGCGATCCGCGCGTCGTGCTCAGCATGGTACTGACCATGCTGGCCGGCCGGTTCGGCGACCCCAAGGTGATGGCGATGCCCAAGCTGATCTTCCGTGAGGCGATGGGCTTTCCGGGGCTTGCCGAAATGTACCGGCGCGAGGTGCTGGATCGAGTGCTGCCGGCGGTCGAGGGGCTGCTGCGGCGCGGCATCGAGCAGGGCTACCTGCGGCAGGTCGACCCCAGCCTCACCATCCGCTCGATCATCGGCCCGCTGATGCTGCACGTGGCGATGGCGGAGATCTTCGGCATCACGCCGGAAGGGGGGCTGCACATGGAAAAGCTGGTCGAGAACCACCTCAGCATCCTGTTCGACGGGCTGAGCGCGCCGCCGAGCGCCAAGCAATGGTCGAGCAGCTGAGGGGACGGTGATGGACGGTTTTCTCGCCTGGCTGTTCGGCCTCATTGCACTGGTGATCCCGGGGTTCGGTGCAACCGAGCCGCCCCGCTACAACGGCTATGTCGAGGCACGCTACGTCTACGCCTCGTCGAGTACCGCCGGACCGATCGAGACGATCTCGGTGCGCGAAGGCGATGTGGTGCTGGAAGGCGACCTGCTGTTCCGGCTGCGCTCGGAGCAGCAGATCGCACTGCTGTCGGCCGCCGAGGCGCGAGTGGCGGCGGCGGAGGCGGGGCTGAAGAACCTGACCACCGGCAGCCGGGCCGACGAACTCGATGTCATCCAGGCGAGCCTGCAGAAGGCGCAAGCGGACATGAATCTCGCCAGCGACAGCGCGACGCGCAGCGAAAAGCTGTTCGAGCAGGGACTGGTGCCGCAATCGAAGCTTGACCAGGACCGGGCGGGCCTCGCCAGCGCCGAAGCGGCGGTGCGCCAGCTCGAGGCGCAGCTGAAGGTGGCGGAGCTGCCGGCGCGCACTGAGCAGCAGGTACAGGCGGAGGCCAACTTGGCGGCGGCGCATGCCGATGCGGAGAAGGCCAATGCGGACCTCGCCGACCGCACCATCACCGCGCCGGCGGCCGGACGGATCGAGCGGATATTCTTCGATGCGGGTGAGATCGTTGCGGCCGGGACGCCGGTGATCTCGATCCTGCCGGAAGGGGCGCTGAAGGTGAAGTTCTACGTGCCGGAGGCGGCGCGGGCGGGCTTTGCGCTGGGCGACCAGCTGGCGGTGAGCTGCGATGGCTGCCCCGACGGGCTGGTGGCGCGCGTCAGCTTTTTTGCCTCCGACCCGCAATTCACCCCGCCGGTGATCTACTCACGCGACGAGCGGCAGCGGCTGAGCTACCTGGTGGAAGCAACGCTTGATGGCGCCACCCTCCATCCTGGCCAGCCGGTGACGGTGGAGCGCCGGTAAATGAGCGAGCCGCTGGTCATCGATGTGCATGGACTGACCAAGAGTTTCGGTCCGAAGCGGGTGGTCGACCATTTCGACATCCAGGTGCCGAAGGGCGCGATCTACGGCTTTCTAGGGCCGAACGGCTCGGGCAAGACCACGACCATCCGCATGCTCTGCGGGCTGTTGACGCCGGACGAGGGCGAGGGGACATGCCTCGGCTTCGACGTGCGCAAACAGGCCGAGCAGATCAAGGAGCAGGTCGGCTACATGACGCAGAAGTTCTCGTATTACGAGGACCTCTCGATCCGCGAGAATCTCGATTTCGTGGCGCGTATGTACCGGCTCGACCGGCGCAAGGAGCGCGTCGACCAGGCGCTGGCCGATCTCGGGCTCGCCGACCGGCAAAAGCAGCTCGCCGGATCGCTGTCGGGCGGCTGGAAGCAGCGGCTGGCGCTGGCGGCGTGCCTGTTGCACGAGCCCAGGCTGTTGCTGCTCGACGAACCCACCGCCGGCGTCGATCCCAAGGCGCGGCGCGACTTCTGGGACGAGATCCGCCGGCTTTCGGCCATCGGCGTCACCGTGCTGGTCTCGACCCACTACATGGACGAGGCGGTGCAGTGCGACTTCATCACCTACATCGCCTATGGCAAGAAGCTGATCGACGGCCCCTCGGCCAAGATCCCCGAAATGGTGGGGCTCGAGACCTGGCGGGTGGAAGGGCCTGAGCTTGCCAAGCTCGAGGACCGCTTGCTCACGGAACCCGGCGTGGTGCAGGTGGCGCGGTTCGGCACGGTGCTGCACGTATCGGGGACCGACAAGGCGGTGCTCGAGGCGACGGTGGAACGGCTCAGGGCCGAGGGCACGCATCGCTGGAGCCTGCAGGTGGCGGGGCTCGAGGAAGCGTTCATCTACCTGATGACCGGGGCGCGGGACAATTTCGCTGGAGACGGTGGCGATGCCGTCAAACCTGCCGGCGCACCGGGGCAGGCTGCGGCATGAACCTCGGCTTCTCGTTCAAGCGCTTCGGCGCCGTGCTCTACAAGGAATTCATCCAGATGCGGCGCGACCGCATCACCTTCGGCATGATGATCGGGTTGCCGATCATCCAGCTGTTCCTGTTCGGCTTTGCCATCAACGCCGACCCGCGCAACCTGCCGACGCTGGTGGAGATGGGCGATAACGGGCCGCTGAGCCGGGCGGTGATCGCGGGGATGCAGAACTCGTCCTACTTCGCGTTCAAGGGAGCCGTGTCCGGGATCGGCGAGGGCGAGGAGGCACTGCGGCGGGGCGAGGCGAACTTCGTGGTGGTGATCCCCGAGGATTTCGAGCGTGACGTGGTGCGCGGCAACAAGCCGGAGATTCTGGTGGCGGCCGATGCCTCTGACCCCTCGGCCACCGGTGGGGCGGTGGCGGCCTTGTCGGGCATCGTCACCGTGGCGATCGCCGAGACGTTAACCGGCCCCCTGGCGCAGCAGGCGGGCTCGGCGCCGTTCTCCATGGTGGTGCACCGAGAATACAACCCCGAGGGCAAGACCTCGACCAACATCGTGCCGGGGCTGCTGGCCATCATCCTCTCGATGACCATGGTGATGATCACCGCGGTGGCGATCGTCAAGGAGACCGAGCGCGGCACCATGGAAATGCTGATCGCGACGCCGGTGAAGCCGCTTGAGGTGATGCTGGGCAAGATCCTGCCCTATGTGTTCGTCGGTTATGTGCAGACGGCGGTGTTCCTCGCGGCGGCCAGCCTCGTCTTCGGGGTGCCGTTCGAGGGCAGCGTCTGGGCGTTCTTTCTCGGCTTCAACCTGTTCATCGTGGTGAACCTGGCGCTGGGCTTCCTGATCTCGACGGCGGCCAAGAGCCAGATGCAGGCGATGCAGCTGAGCTTCTTCACCATTCTCCCCTCGATCCTGCTCTCCGGCTTCATGTTCCCGTTCGCCGGCATGCCGGGCTGGGCGCAGTTCATCGGCCAGGCCGTGCCGGCGACACACTTTTTGCGGGTGGTGCGCAAGGTGATGCTGAAGGGGGGCGAGGTGGCCGATGTGACCGGCGAGCTTTGGGCGCTGGTCATGATCCTCGTGGTGATCTCGGGGATCGCCATGCTGAGGTATCGACAGACGCTGGATTGAGGCAGGGGCGCGGCGGGGATGCCGCCGCGCCGGCGTCGGATCAGGGCGTGATCGCCATGTGGTTGTCGTGGCTCACGAAATACATGTGCACGTCGTAGTGCGGCACCTCGTATCCCTCGTGGCCCTGCGGCTCGAAGTTGAAATCGACGTGGTCGACGGGCGGCAGCTCGATACCGGCCTTCGAGGCGAGCTCGAGGAAGGACTTGCCGGTCTTGAACGAGTCCTGGTCGATCATGAACTCGAGGAAGATCACCTTGCCGTTGGAGACGCCGTAGATCGGGCCGAGCGGCAGGTGGGCGGGGTTGGCCCAGTGTTCGCCCATGCCGGGGACGACGCCGGAGAGCTGGATCACGTCCTTGGGCAGGCTCGAGACGTCAGGCAAGGTGGTCCCATGCGCCAGGGCCGGGGAGGCCGCCACGGCGAGGAGTGCAGCAAGGGTGGCGGCGCGAAGATATGCAGTCATAGTAGCTCCAGTTGGTGCGGTTCGGACGTCCCGCTTGGCGCAGGCGCCCGATTACCCCCGCGGGGCGGAGGGATGGCGCGGAGCGCACTTCGCGGCAACGGCTAAATCGGCGGCAAACGGGGTGGCCCGGCCGGTCCGTTCAGCCCAGCTTCAGAAATCAGGCCGAGAGGGCATCGCCGAAATCGGTGACGCCGCATGTGCAAATCAATATCGACTGGGTGCTGCGCCAATCGGCGATTGCCGGCCTCGGTATTACCTACCTGCCGGAATTCATCACCGGCGATGCGTTGCGCGATGGTCGGTTGGTCAGGGTTTTGCCCGAATGGAGTATACAGTCGGTCGACGTCAACGCGGTCTATCCATCCAATCGCAACATCACTCCCAAGGTGCGGGGGTTCGTCAGTGTACTGGCGCGGCGGTTCGAAGGCGTGGCCGACTTTATGGAGTGCATGTGATGAAGGCGGTGGTGTTCGACGAGTTCGGCAGCCCGAGGAAAGTGTTGCGGGTCGAGGAGCGGCCTCTGCCGGAGCCCGGGCCGGGGCAAGTGCGGGTGAAGCTTGTGCTGTCGCCGATCCACAACCACGACCTGATGATCGTCACCGGGCATTATGGCTACAAGCCGCGGCTGCCGCATGTGCCCGGCACCGAGGCGCTGGGGGTGGTCGACAAGCTGGGTGAAGGCGTGACCAACCTCAAGCTGGGGCAACGGGTGACCGGCGGGGCGAGCGCCGCCTGGGCGGAATATTATCTCGCCGGCGCGCAATCGCTGGTGCCGCTGCCCGATGGGATCGACGATGCGACGGCGTGCCAGCTGGTGTCGATGCCGCTGAGCGCCTGGCGGCTGCTGGGCGAGCTGCAGGTCGAGGCGGGCGAGTGGATCGTGCAGAACGCGGCGAATGGCGCGGTGGGCAAGATCATCGCCAAGCTGGCTGCAGAGCGCGGTGTGCGAGTGCTCAACATCGTGCGACGCGAGGAAGCGGTTGCTGAACTGGCCGCCGAAGGCATCGGCGATGCGGTGTCGAGCGAGCATGAGGACTGGCAGGATCGGGCCCGCGCGATCACCGGCGGCGCGCCGATCCGGCGGGCGCTGGATTCGGTTGCCGGTCGGGCGTCAGACGAGCTGCTGGACCTCGTCGCCGAAGAGGGCTGGCTGATCTCGTTCGGCGCCTTGAGCGGCCGGCCGATGCAGATCAGCGCCGATAACCTGTTGTTCAAGCGGGCGGTGGTGAAGGGGTTCTGGGCCGCCAAACCCTCGAGCTTCCACACGCCCGAGCAGATCCGCGGCGCCATTGTCGAGTTCGTCGGCAAGGCGGCGCGCGGTGAGCTGAAACTGCCGATCGCCGAGGTGTTTCCGCTCGAACAGGCGGCGGAAGCCGCCGAAGCCAGCAACGAAAAGGGCCGACAGGGAAAGATCGCGATCCGCGGGAGCTGAAGGTGATCGTCTGGCTGGCGTCCTTCCCGCGCTCAGGCAACACGTTTCTGCGCATCCTGCTCGACCGGCTCTACGGGGTGCGCAGTTCCACCGTCTATGATGTTGACGGGGTGGCGCAGCGGCTCGGTACGAGCTTTGTCGGATATGCGGACCGGCCGGCGAGTTACGCGGCGATGCGCGCCTCCGATGCCGTGCATTTCGTCAAGACACACCGGCAGCGCGATACCGACGTTGACGAGGCCGACCGGGCGATCTGCCTGGTGCGGGATGGTCGCGACAGCCTCGTGTCCTGGGCACGGATGATGAGCGAGGCCGATCCGGTCGCGTTCGAGCCGCGGTTGCGCGAGATGATCGAGCGCGACACGCCGAGCGGGACAGGCAGCTGGGGAGCCAATGTGCTGAGCTGGCTGCAGCCGGCGGCGCGTCAACGCATCGTGCTGCGCTACGACGATCTGATCGCCGATCCGGTAGGAGAGGTGACGGCGGCGATGGCGGCGCTGGTGCCCCAGCTGCGGCCACTCGAGGGGGCGGATGCACCGGATTTCGCGGCGCTGCGCCGGACGGACGCACGTTTTTTCCGGCGCGGCGTAGTCGGCTCCTATCGCGATGAGTTGCCGGCTCACCTGCACGAACTGTTCTGGTCGCGCCCGGGCAATGCCGAGGCGATGGCGCTGCTGGGATATGCCGAGCCGCTCTAGGTCGCTGCTGCCCGCGGACCAGGCGGACTTGCCATTTGGCGCACAATGCATAACTATGTGCCAAATGGAGAGTGCGATGCAGCTGCAGCCCATCAATACCGACGCCGGTGCCTTTCATCCCGAGCCCATCACGGACCTGGAAGCGGCCGCGATGTTTCGGGCGGTGCTGAACCTGTTCAAGCGCTGGGAGGTTACCGACGCGGAGGCGGCAGTGCTGCTCGACCTGCCGATGCGGACCTTTGCACGCTGGAAGGCCGGTGAAATCGGTCGGCTCGGCCGGGACGGCAAAGCGCGGCTCTCGAACCTCATGGGCATCCACAAGGCGCTGCGCTTGATCTTTCGCGAGCCCGAACGCGGCTATCGCTGGATCAAGGCCGCCAACACCGCCTTCGGCGGCAGAAGCGGGCTGGACGTGATGCTGGGCGGGGAGCTTACGGACCTGATGCGGGTGCGGCGTTATCTCGACGCCGAGCGCAGTTGGTGAGTGCCACCCCCACCGCTCCGGTCAGCTGGCGCGGTGCGGTGCGGATCATCCGATCGATCCACCCGCCGATAGACCTGTTCGAGGACATTGCCGATCCGCGCGACTGGCCGTTGCTGATCTCGGCCGAGCAGAAGACCAATCCGCGGTTGATGGAATCGATCGGCCGACTGGATCTGGTACCGGTAGAGCGGCGGGTATCAGGCCCTGGCGCCACTTACCTGATGGCGCCGTTCACCCATGCGACGACCGACCGGCCGAGCCGCTTCAGTGATGGCAGTTTCGGCG
Organism: Devosia sp. GW821-FHT12F11; assembly: GCF_058806655.1. Taxonomy (NCBI): domain Bacteria; kingdom Pseudomonadati; phylum Pseudomonadota; class Alphaproteobacteria; order Hyphomicrobiales; family Devosiaceae; genus Devosia; species Devosia sp. GW821-FHT12F11. The sequence continues at coordinate 332,505 of NZ_JBXAPX010000001.1, read as the reverse complement.
TGCTCTATGTCGGCGACGGGTTCGAGACCGCGCTGTTCGAGACCATCCACCACCATCAACGCTTCATGCGCGCGACCAACGAGACGGCCGGCTGGACTTCGCAGTTCCGCGAGATTGTCCTCGACCTGGAGGCTGAGCTGGCCGAACTTCGCCTCGCACCGCTCGCGGGCGTGCTTGCCGCCGACGATTACTCCGAGGCGCAAACCCTCGGCGCCGCCCTGCGGGCAGCGGGATCGGAGGGCGTCGTCTATCCCAGCGTCAGGCGGCCGGGCGGCGAATGCGCGGGACTGTTCTACCCCGACCGCTGCGCCGATGTGCGGCAGGGCCGGCATCTCGACTATCACTGGAACGGCGATCGGGTGGATTTCTACCGCGACGCCGGGTCAAGGCAGGTGTTCGAGATCACGCCGTGAGCCCGAGCATCTGGTCCTGGCGCTGGCGCAGGGCGTAGAGCCGGGTGGTCTGGTCGGGCAGCGCGTTGGCGGTGGTAAGGAGCTGCCCCTTCTTCACCGGCGCGGTGACCTTGCCGCCTTCGAGCAGGCCGACCGGCACGGCGTGCTGGCGGCGGGCGTCTTCGACGGTGAGGATAAAGCTGCGATAGCAGGTCTCCCCGATGGCATCGAAGCTTTCGCCGACCGCCAGGTCGCGCTTGGCGACGGCGCAGACTTCGGCGACGGGGTTGGGCATCGGCACCATGTCGGGCTTGCCGTAGAGCATGATGCGGGCCGCGGTCAGCGGCACTTCCAGTGAGGTCAGGTGATAGGGGCGGAAGAAGGCGTAGTACGGGCCCTTGCCGACATGCAGGTCGTCCATGCGCTCGATGATGCGCGGATGCTCGGCCTCGACGATGACGAAAACGCCCGGCGCCACGCCGTTGCCGATGGTGAAATCGACGACACCCTTCTTGTTGAGGATGCCGCCATCCGCCTTGGGGATCAGCACCTTGACCATGTCGTCGCGGTCGGCCTTCGGCCCGTGCATGCCCGGCACATCGGGGACGAGCCCCGTGGCGTTGGCGATGCAGGCCATCTCCACCATGGTCTTACTGCCATCGACGAACTCCACCAGCATGCGCGGGTTCATGTTCCGGCGGATCGCTTCCTCGCGATAGTCGTCGGGAACCGCGTCGTGATTGAGCGGGTTGTTCTTGCCCTTGCCGGCCGAGACGATCCGGTAGCCGAGTGCCGAGGCGAACTCGATCAGCTCCATGCAGCTGCTGGGTTCGTCGCCTGCGCCGACCGAATAGACGACGCCGAGGCGGTCGGCCTCGCGCTTCAGATAGGGGCCGATGGTGACGTCGGCTTCGACGTTCATCATCACGAGGTGCTTGCCGTGCTCCATTGCGGTCAGACAATAGTCCGCCGCGACGCCGGGCTTGCCGGTGGCATCGATCACCACGTCGATCAGTGGGTTCTTGACCAGCGTTTCGGCCGAGGTGACGGCCATCTTGCCGGCCTCGATGGCGGCAGTGACCTTGCTGTCGGTGTCGGCTTCGACGGCGTGCGCGTCGTCGCCATAGGCGATGGCCATGGCGGCGCGGGCGGTGTGTGGGCGGCGGGTGGCAATGGCCGCCACTTCGATGCCGCGCATCAGCCCGCCCTGGGTCACCAGGTCAGTGCCCATCTCGCCCGAACCGATGACGCCGATGCGGATCGGCCTGCCGGAATCGGCCCGCGCCTTGAGGTCGCGCGCGATGCCGGTCAGATGCACATTGGTGAGCGGGGTCGGGGGGTTGATGGCCTTCATGCGCGGTGCTCTACCACTGGCGTCGCCACATGGGAACCTGAGAGATGACCGGCCAGCTCGATGTGATTCGTGAGGGAAACCTGGGGATCATTGCCCTCAACCGGCCCGAGGCGATCAACGCGCTGAGCCTCGAGATGATCGACGGCATCACCCGGGCGCTCGAGCAATGGGCCGATGACGACGAGATCCGGCTGGTGCTGTTCGAGGGCAGGGGCCCGCGCGGCTTCTGCTCGGGCGGCGACGTCCGGGCTGTGCGCCAGGCCGTGCTCGACGGCGAGGCAGCGGAGGCCGACGCCTTCTTTGCCGCCGAGTACCGGATGAACGGCATCATCGCGCGTTATCCCAAGCCCTTGGTGGCGCTGACCCATGGCATCGTGATGGGCGGCGGCATCGGCATTGCCGGCCACTGCGCCTTCCGCTTCACCACCGCCGAGGCGCGTTTCGCCATGCCGGAAGCGGCGATCGGCTTTACCTGCGACGTGGGAGTGAACTTCATCCTCAGCAAGGCTCCCGTGCACCGGGCGCTGGCCTTCGCGATGACCGGGGTGCCGGTAGGCGCTGCCGATGCGCTGGCGCTGGGGCTGACCGATTGCGCGATCGACCCGGCACGGCGCGACGCGGTGCGGGCGGGGATTGCGGCGGCAGCCGGTGCGCCGCGGATCGAGGCGGCGCTCGGCGCGCTGATGCAGGCGGAAATGGCGCCGGTGGGCGAGGCGGTGCTGTGCGCCGCGGCTGACCGGCAGCAAGGGCTCGACTGGAACGACGCCGAGGCGATCGTCGGCACGGCAGGGCGCGAGCCGCAACTGGCGCAATTGGCGCTGCGTTCGCCGACCAGCCTCGTCGCCATTGCCGAGAGCCACCACGCGGCGCGGCGGATGGCCGATATCGGCGCCGTGCTGGCGGCGGACCTGCGGCTGGCCCGCTTGCTGTCGCGGCTGCCGGATTTTGCCGAGGGGGTACGGGCGGTGCTGGTCGACAAGGACCAGAAGCCCGCGTGGCGGCCCAACTCACTGGCGGGCGTCGACCGGGCCTCGATCCGGGCGGTGCTGGGCGCTGCCTGACGCGCCGAAATCGCCCGAATTTAGCACTTCCTAAACCGTTCCATCGGATGCTGGCGCCGGGCAGAAGTCCACGGGGGCAGCCAAGTAGATGGCTCAGGCACGCAGCAAAACTATCGCCTTGCCGGCGATCGTCGATCTCGACGCGCTCGATCCTATTCGTGACGAGCTGGTCGACGCCATCGAATCCGGGCCGGTTACGGTCTCGGGGGCGGCGATCGAACGGGTGGCGACCAACGCGCTGTTCATGCTGTTGAGTGCCGCCGAGACCGCCCGTCGCAACAATTTCGCATTTTCGGTCAGCGCGCCCTCCGAGGCGTTCCGGCTGGCTGTTTCGCGGCTGGGGCTTCAGGCCCCGTTCGCCGCGATCATGGAAGGGTAATTCATGCGTGTACTGACGGTTGACGATTCCCGAACCATTCTCGCCATGCTGCACCATACGCTCAGCAATGCGGGCTTCGAGGTGCTGCAGGCCGAAGACGGCCAGAAGGGCCTCGATGTGCTCAAGAACGAGAGCGTCGATGTGGTGATCACCGACATCAACATGCCGGTGATGGATGGGATCGAGTTCATCAAGAACGTCCGCGCCTCGGGCATGCACAATTCGCTGCCGATCCTGATCCTCACCACCGAAACCAGCCAGGACAAGCGCGACCAGGGCCGCGCTGCCGGCGGTACCGGCTGGATCGTCAAGCCGTTCGACCCGGAAAAGCTGATCTCGGTGATCCACCGCGTGGTGCACTGAGTTCCAACCGCGCCTCTCTCGCCTTCCCGGTAACCCAGAAGGGTTCGTGACTAGTCCATGAGCGACCTCGACGACTTCAAGGCCACCTATTTCGACGAATGCTCGGAGCTGCTGCTCGAACTTGAAGAGCAGTTCGCCGCCATCGAAGAGGGCGACCGCTCGAGCGACCGGCTGAACGCGGTGTTCCGCGCCATCCACTCGATCAAGGGGGGCGGTGGAGCGTTCGGTTTCCAGGGGCTGGTCGGCTTCGCGCATGCCTATGAGACGCTGCTCGACCATGTCCGCGACGGACGGGTGGAGCTCAGCGAACAGGTAGCGGCGCTCTGCATTCGCGCCAACGATATCGTCGCCGACTTCGTCGCGGCGGCCAAGGACGGCACTGAGCTTGAAGCCGGCTACGGCGCCGAGGAAAAGCACCAGTTCGACGCGCTGACCTCTGATGACCCGGATATGGCCGGCGAGCCGATGGAAGAATTCGACATCGACTTCGTGCCGGTCATGGTGACCATCGCCGGGGCGGAAGATGATGATAACGACGTGGTGGCCGAGGAGCCGCTGAGCCTCGCCGTGCTTGACGATGCCTTCGAGGCGCCACCTCTGGCGCCGGAAGCCGGGCACTGGATCATCCGTTTCACCCCGCATTCCGAGCTTTACGCCCGCGCCAACGATCCGCTGCTGCTGCTGCGCGAGCTGGGGACGCTCGGCGATATCAAGGTAAGGGCGGTGCTCGACGAGATCCCGGCCTTGGCCGATTTCGAGCCGTTCGGGGTCTATTGCAGCTGGGAGATCACGCTCAGCTCCGACACCGTGACCGAGGCGGCGATCGCCGAGGTGTTCGAATTCGTCGAAGGCAATTGCGACCTCGAGATCACCCGCGGTGAAGCGCCGGTGGCCGAAGCGGCGCTCGATGCCGAGATCGAGGCGATGCCGTCGTTCGCCGAACTGATGGCCGACGTGACCGAGCCGACGGCTGCCGTTGCCGAGGTCGAGGCAGCCCCGACGGCTGAGCTGTTGAGCTTTGCGGCGCTGGCCGAAAGCATGAAGCCGGCGCTGAAGGCGGCGCCACCGGTGCTGCCGCCGCCGCTGAAGCAGGCGGCTCCCGCCGAGGAATTCGAAGGCGAGAACGACCGGCGTTCGGGCGCCGAGGATCGCCGCAACGGCGTGCAGTCGATCCGCGTCGATCTCGACAAGATCGACCGCGTGGTCAACATGGTGGGCGAACTGGTGATCACCCAGTCGATGCTCACCCAGCAGATGGATGAGACGCTGCGCGCCCGCTACCAGGAACTGGTGCGTGGGCTCGAAGTGCTGGCGCAGACGACGCGCGGCCTGCAGGATTCGGTGATGGCGATCCGCGCCCAGCCGGTGAAGACCGTGTTCTCGCGCATGCCGCGACTGGTGCGCGAACTCGCCAGCAAGACCGGCAAGAAGATCCGGCTCGAAACCATCGGCGAGAATACCGAGATCGACAAGACGATCATCGAGCAGCTTTCCGACCCGCTGACCCACATGATCCGCAACTCGGCCGACCATGGCATCGAGAGCCCGGAAAAACGGCTCGCTGCCGGCAAGTCGGAAAGCGGCGCGATCCGGCTCTCCGCCGAGCAGGCCGGCGGCAACATCCTGATCGCCGTGGAAGACGATGGCGGCGGCATCAACCGCGAGCGCGTGCTGCAGGTGGCACGCGACCGCGGCGTGGTGGGGCCGGAGCAGACGCTGAGCGACGAGCAGATCGACCAGCTGATCTTCGCGCCGGGCTTTTCGACCGCCTCGGAAGTCTCCGACATTTCCGGCCGCGGTGTCGGCATGGATGTGGTGCTCAGTAACATCAAGAAGATCGGCGGCTCGGTGCACGTGAAGAGCTGGACCGGCAAGGGCACGCGGATGACTCTGCGCCTGCCGCTGACCCTCGCCGTGCTCGACGTGATGCTGGTGAAGGTGGCGGGTTCGCCCTACGTGATCCCGCTCTCCTCGATCGTCGAGACCATCCAGTGCGCCCGGGCCAATTTCTCGCGCATGCCCACCGGTGGACAGGTGCTGCAGGTGCGCGGTGAATATGTGCAGGTGGTGGACCTGGCGTCGCGCTTCGAGATGACCACCGACGTCGAACGCGACAACCGTTTCGTGGTGCTGTGCGAGGCCGAAGGCGGGGTGAAGGTGGCGGTGATCGTCGACGACATCATCGGCCAGCAGCAGGTGGTGATCAAATCGCTGGAAGAGAACTTCCAGTCGATCGAAGGCATCGCCGGCGGCACCATCCTGGGCGACGGCAACGTGGCGCTGATCGTCGACGTGCAGGGGCTGAAATCCGCCACCGCGGCTCACAAGAGCGCTGCCTGAGGATTTATTCGATCGCGCTTTCGAAGCGGAAAAGTCTGCAACTTTTCCTGAAAGCGCTCTAGCTGAACGACACATCTGACGCCGGCCAGGAGGCCGGCAGGAAAGGCAGAAGACCAAATGGAATCCCTCGCATTCAAGGACGACATCTCCGGCAGCGTCGCGGCTGCCGCCAACTCGCTGCAGCTGATCGCGTTCTCGATCGGCGAGCAGACCTATGGGGTGGAAATCACCACGGTGCGCGAGATCCGCGCCTGGAACGGCGCGACGCCGTTGCCCAACACCCGGGAATTCGTGCGGGGGGTGATTAACCTCCGCGGCACCATCGTGCCGATCTTCGATTTGCGCGCCCGCTTCGGCGAAGGCCAGACCTCGCCGACCAAGAACCACGTCGTGGTGGTGATGAGCGTCGGCGAGAAGTGGGTGGGGATCCTGGTCGACGCGGTATCCGACATCCTGACCGTCGCCAAGACCGACATCCACAACGTGCCCGAGGGCAACTCGATCGACACCGAGCTGTTGAACGGCATCGTCACGCACGAAAGCCGCATGGTTGGCCTGATCGACCTGCACGCGGTGGTGTCCGGCGCAAAGATGGACAGCTGAAGCGGAGCCATCGCTGAAGCGTCAGGGGCTGCCCGCGAGGGCGGCCCTTTTTAATACAAGTGGGAAGCGCTCCCGGCAGTGGAGTGGGGGCCTTCTCCCCTTGTGGGAGAAGGTGCCCAAAGGGTGGATGAGGGGTATCCCTCCGCGTGCTCGGTCGCTCCTCGCTTACGCTCGGATCGCGCTACACTTCGTTGCGCGTACCCCTCATCCGGCCTTCGGCCACCTTCTCCCACAAGGGGAGAAGGTAAGAGGTGCCTGCTGCCGCGATTGCGGTTCTGCCCCAGGCCGAAGCGCCTAATGAAAATTCCGCCCCGACGGCAGCGCGGCATACGCCTCGCGGTCGAGCTGCTCGCGGCGGCGGCGCTCGCCCTCGTCGCGGCCGGGATGCGGGCCGGTGCGGCCCTCATCGCCATGCGCCAGAACCCCGTTGCCGATGTCAAAACCCTGCGCCAGGTCGAGCAGGCTGGGGGTGAAATCGGTGAAGCTGCGGGAGACGAGATGGGTGACGAGCCCCTCGCGCTGCAGCTGGCCGCGCACCGCCAGCAGGCGTGAACCGAGCACGACGCGGCGGTTGCTGTCGAAGGTCTTGTTCCACACGATGATGTTGGCGATGCCGGTCTCGTCCTCCAGCGTCATGAAGATCACCCCGCTTGCCGTGCCCGGCTGCTGGCGCACCAGCACCAGGCCGGCGGTTTCGACGATGGCGCCGTTCGGCTTGTCGATCAGGTCGGCGCAGCGCAGCGTGCCGCGCCGATCGAGCTCGGGGCGGAGGAACCCCACCGGGTGCCCCTTCAGTGACAGCGACAGCGTCCGGTAGTCGTGCACCACCGATTCCCCTGGGGCCATCACCGGCAGGTCGCTCTCGGCATCATCGGGTTTCGACACCTTCTTCGAGATCGCGAACAGCGGCAGCTGCTCGGCTCCGGCCACGCCGTTGAGCCCGCGCACCACCCACAGCGCCTCGCGCCGATTGAGCCCCATCGAGCCAAAGGCATCGGCCTCGGCCAGCTTTTCCAGCGTCGCCACCGGAATGCCGGTCCGCACCCAGAGGTCGCGGATCGAGGCATAGCCATCACCGCGGCGGGCGACGATCAGGCTGGCATGATCCTGCTTCAGCCCGATGACCTGCCTGAGGCCGAGCCGGATCGCCTTGTTCGACAGGATATCGTCGCGCATTTCGGCATGCTGTTTGGCGAGCCGTTCGCGCGCCGGAACCCCATCCTCCAGCACATGCAGCCAGTCCGAGCGGTTGACGTCGGCGACCCGCATCTCGACCCCATGTTCGACGGCGTCGCGGACGATCTGCGCCGGCGAGTAAAAGCCCATCGGCTGGCTGTTGAGCAGCGCGCAGGCGAACACATCGGGGTAGTGACACTTCATCCAGCACGAGGCATAGACCAGCAGCGCGAACGAGGCGGCGTGGCTTTCCGGAAAACCGTAATCGCCAAACCCCTCGATCTGGGCGAAGCAGCGCCGGGCGAAATCCTCTGCATAGCCATTGGCTTTCATGCCGCTGAGGAAGCGGTCCTTGAGGGTATGGATGGTACCGTTGCGCCGGAACGTCGCCATGGCGCGGCGCAGCTTGTCGGCTTCTCCGGGGGTGAAGCCGGCAGCGACGATGGCGATCTGCATGGCCTGTTCCTGGAACAGCGGCACGCCATGGGTTCGCTTCATCACCTCATAGAGATCAGGTGGCATGGGCTCCACCCTCTCGAGCCCCTGCCGGCGCTTCAGATAGGGATGCACCATGCCGCCCTGGATCGGCCCGGGCCGAACGATGGCGACCTCGATGACGAGATCGTAGAACTCCACCGGCTTCAGCCGCGGCAGCATCGACATCTGCGCCCGGCTCTCGATCTGGAACACCCCGATGGTGTCGGCGCGATGCGTCATCCGGTAGACCGGAGCCTTCACCTCAGGCTGGGTCTCCTCCGCCATCAGCTGCGGCAGCGTGACATCGCGATCATAGTGCTGATGCAGCAGCTCGAACGAACGGCGCAGGCAAGTGAGCATGCCGAGCGCCAGGATATCGACCTTGAGGATGCCGAGCGCGTCGATGTCGTCCTTGTCCCACTCGACGATGGTGCGGCTCTCCATCGCCGTCTTCGAGATCGGCACCAGGCTTTCGAGCGAGTCGCGGGTGATGACGAAGCCGCCGACATGCTGGCTGAGATGGCGGGGGAAGGATTTCAGCACCGGCACCACATTGAACATCTGCGTCAGGGTCGGATCGTCAGGATCGAGACCGAGCATCTTGATGCCCTTGAGATCGGCGGCATTGCCCCAGCCCCAATGCAGCTGGTTGAGCGCCCCGATAGTGTCGTCGGAAATCCCGAACACCTTGGCGGTTTCGCGGATGGCGCTTTTCGAACGGTAGGAGATGACGGTGGCGGTGAGCCCGGTCCGCTCGCCACCGTATTTGGCGTAGACATACTGCATCACCTCCTCGCGCCGCTCATGCTCGAAATCGACGTCGATATCGGGCGGTTCGTCGCGTTCGGTGCTGAGGAAGCGGCCGAACACCAGCTTGACCTTGGTGGGGTCGACCTCGGTCACCCCGAGGCAATAGCAGACCGCCGAATTGGCGGCCGAGCCGCGTCCCTGGCAGAGGATTCTGAGCTCATGCCGGGCGTAGCGCACTATATCCTCGACGGTGAGGAAGTAGGAAGCGTAGCCCTTGTAGGCGATGAGGCAGAGCTCGTTCCAGAGGCTCCGCTTGATGTCGTCGGGGATACCTTTTGGGTAACGCCCATGCGCCCCCACCCAGGTCAGCCGCTCCAAGGTCTCCTGGGCCGTCTCGCCATTGCCGATGGTTTCGGTCGGATAATTGTATTTCAGCTGGTCGAGGCTGAAACCGATGCGATCCAGCAGCAACTGCGTCTCGGCGATCGCCTCGGGATGCTCGGCGAACAGCCGGGCCATCTCGCTTGCCGGCTTCAGGTGCCGCTCGGCGTTCTGCTGCAGCCGCCGGCCGGCGGTTTCCAGCGTCAGGTGCTCGCGAATGCAGGTCACCACGTCCTGGACGATCTTGCGGTTGGGCTCGTGGTAGAGCACGTCGTTGACCGCCAGCAGCGGCACGCCGGCCGCCGCCGCCATCGCGGCCAGCCGGTTGAGCCTGCTGCGGTCGGTGCCCTTGAAGGTCACGGCCGCGGCCAGCCAGACATTGCCCGGGCTGAGCTTGGCGAGGCGTTCGAGCACGGCGCCGGAATGCTCCCAGCGCGTTTCGTCGCAATGGAGGATCAGCAGCTGGCCTGCGATGAAGTCCGCGAGGTCGGCGAAGCTCAGCACGCACTTGCCCTTTTCGCTTTCCTTGCGCAGGTTGCCACGGCTCAGCATGCGGCAGAGCCGGCCATAGGCCTCGCGGTCCGAGGGGTAGGCGATGATGTCGGGGGTATCGTCGGCAAAGCACAGCCGGACCCCGACGACATAGCGAAAATCCGGCGCCTTATGCTTGAGGTCGCGATGCGCCACGTAGCCCCGAACCACGCCGGCAAAGCTGTTGCGGTCGCAGATGCCGACGCCGCTCATCCCCAGTTCGATCGCTGCCGAGACCAGTTCTTCGGGGTGCGAGCCGCTTCTCAGGAACGAGAAGTTCGACGTCACCATCAGTTCGGCATAGGCGAGCCGGCTCATGCGAAGAACCCGTGCAGGAACCAGCGCGGCGCTTCGGCGGCGCCATAGAGCCCGATGCGGAAGATCCAGAAGCGCCGGCCGCCATCATCCTCGATGATGTAATAGTCGCGCACCGTGGTCAGCGGATCGAACGCCGCGAGTGCGGAAACATGCTCCGGCTCCTTGGGTTTGGGCTTGTCAGTTTTGGGGTCGTCGCGCGGGTCACGCCGCTTGCTGCCTCGCTCCGGCCGCTCCAGCACCTCGAGGTTTTTGCCCGAGCGCCACCATTCGGCCTCGATCCGCTCCGGCCCCGAGGCCTTGAGGATACGGTAAGCGATCCGCCGCCAGATGATCCGCATCGGCGGGCCATGCGGCACCTCCGCCATCACGTTGATCGGTTCCGGATGGGGCAATAAGCGGAGCGGCCGCCGAAGTTCCGGATCGGGCAGCGCCTCCGGATCGTCCTCGGTCCGGGCGATCACCGGCTCGAGCTTGGCGGCCCGCTCGGGGATGTGGGTGTTGACGAATTTCGAGCGGGTGAGCGCCAGCGGGCCGAGCCGGCTGGTCATCCGATCATAGAGCCGGTCGAGATCCTGGGCCCCATCCTGCACCTCGAACGCCCCGAGCTGGGTGCTTTGCACTTCCGCCAGCGAACTGGCCGCCAGCCGGATCATGTCGATGCCGAACCCGGCATCATATTCGCCTTCGAGCCGCTCCGAGCGGTGCACGAACAGCTGGGCGATATGGTTGGGGTCGCGGGTCGCCCGGCCGGCATTGATGGTGAGGTTCATCACCTTGTGGTCGACCCGATAAAGCAAGAGATGAAAGGTCTGCGCGCCGATTCCCTCGGCTTCGAGCCGCAGGCCGAGCTGGATGGCGAGATCGCGCGCCGTCATCAGCACGTCGTCCATGTAACCGATGGGCTCGGCGAAGCGGCGCTCGGCATAATATTCGGCGATCGGCAGGCGCGGGGTGATCCGCTCTTCGATCCGCCCCAGCGCCTGGTCGAGCCTTAGAATCAGCGTTTCGCCGAAGCGGGCCTGCAGCGCCCGCCGATCCCGGCCATAGAGCTGGCCGATGGTCTTGAGCCCCATCTGGTTGAGCCCGGCAACCTGCGCCTCTTCGAGCCGCAAGCCGACGATCGGCAGGGGAGCGAGCGCCGCTTCGGTCTCTCCCCTGGGGACGATGCGGCCGGCGGAGAAATGCGCCAGCGCCCAGGCCGCTCCAACCGTATCGGCGATGGCGCCGGAGACGGTAAAACCCAGGGCGCGCAGCCGGCTGACCAGCACCTCGAGCATTTTCTGTTCGTCGCCGAACAGGTGGGCGACCCCGGTGATGTCGAGGATCAGGTCGCCATAGGGCGCCGTTGCCGTGTGCACGGCGACGATCGGGCTGGCGTTGGAATGCCAGTCGGCAAAATCGGCGAAGACCTGCTCGAGGTATACCCGGTCGATCTCGCGCACTTCCAGTTCCGGCACCAGCGCCCGCGCATCCGAGAGGTTCTGCCCGGAGATCAGGTTGGCCTTCGCCGCAGCCGCATCCACCGCGGCGAGACGCATGGCGCCTTTCTGCTTTTCCCACAGGGCCAGCGGGCGCGACGAGCGGGCGAGCTCCGGGTCAGCCCGCTTGAGACAGTCGGTGGCCCAGCGCGGCAGCGACAGGGCGAGGTGGCGGCGCCGTTCGGTGAACAGCAGTTCCGGTGCGGCGTTTGGGTTCGACTGAAACGAAGCCATTTTCTGTCCAGTCCACAAGCATGGTCTTGCCTTCGGCGCGCTGCGTCTTGTCGCCGAGCCGGCCTTTTTCGATCTCGACCTGGAAGCGGGGAATTCCCGGGGCGCGCGGGTCGAACGGCAGCTCCCCGCTCATGGCCGGCGAGATGCGCCAGCGGAGCTTGGCGGCGCTCGCCTCGCGGCCCCGGCCGTAGCGGACGAGGAAGGCCGAGGTCCCGGCTGCGGCAGCGCGGAGGCTCAGCCGGCGCGATACGGTGAAATCCAGCGCCTTGGGGTGGCTCGCGAGATCGGCGATGACCCCGGCCACCGCCCGGCAGGCAATGGCTTCCTCCATGGCCCAGAGCAGCTCGGTTACCGTCTCGATCCGGCCGATCACCAGCCGCGCCGGATCGATGCCGAACTGCGTGAGCCCGGCGCCATAGGGCAGCCCCAACTCCTGGCCTTCCCCCACCAGTTGCAGGTACAGCACCGCCTGCCGCTCCGAGGTCAGCAGCTGCCGGGCGAGCCCGAAGGTGAAGCCGAGCGCCGCGCCGCTCTGGCGCTGCTCATCGGCAAACACCTCGTGCAGCAGCCCATTGGGGGCAGCGAGCAGCTCGAGCGGATCGGCGTTCTCGGGCTCATCATTGGCAGCCCGCCCCAGCCGCTCGGCCAGCAGCGCCGCGCCTTCGGCCAGCAGCGGGCGCTTTTCCAGGGCGGCAATTTTCAGTCGTAAGGCATCGAGATCGTGGCGTGTGAGGCCCGGCATCTGAGCCTCCCTGTTGTCGGTAATTAGAACAAATAGGGAACACCAGAGTCCACTAGAGAGTCAAGCCGGATGAATCCTGCACGTTCCGCTCACATCCTCGCGCTGCGGCATAGGGGGCACTTTCGCGATCGGGCAGGACTGCCTATGTTTCCTCCATTCTCCCAATGGACTCCCTCCCATGTTCGATGCGTTGCGCTCCATCTTCCAGAGACCCGATGCCACTGTGCTCAGCATGGAGCCGAAACTGGCGGTCGCGGCATTGCTGGTACATCTGGCCGCGATCGACGGGCAGATCAGCGAGACCGAACGGCAGGCGCTCGAGGGCACGCTGATGGATTATTACGAACTCGACGAGGGCGAGGTTAAGAAGCTGATCGCCGAGGCGACCAAGCGGGACCAGGAGTCGGTGGATTTCTATCGCTTCACGTCAGCGCTCAGTTCGCTCGATGATGGCGAGAAGATCGAGATCATACGGATGATGTGGCAGGTGGTGTTCGCCGACAAGCGCAACCACGAGCTCGAGGACAATATGGTGTGGCGCATCGCCGAGCTGATCGGGGTATCGTCGCGCGACCGCACGGTGCTGCGCAACCAGATGGCGCGGGCCTGAGTCATGGTCATCATCTCGACCACGCCGACGCTCGAAGGCCGGCCGATTCGTGATTACCTCGGCATCGTCACCGGCGAGGTGATCGTCGGCGCCAATATCTTCAAGGACCTGTTCGCCGGGATCCGCGACATCGTCGGCGGGCGCGCCGGGGCCTATGAAGGGGCGCTGCGCGACGCCCGCAACACCGCTTTCGATGAACTCAGGGCCGAGGCGCAACGCCTCGGGGCGGACGCGGTGGTCGGGGTCGATATCGACTACGAAGTGGTCGGGCAGGCAGGCTCGATGCTGATGGTCTCGGTTTCGGGCACGGCGGTGCGGCTGTAGCGGCGCGCACCTAATCCTCATCCGCGGTGGTCATCCCCGCGAAAGCGCATATGCGCCAAGTCATGGTCGTGCCCCACCCACCGGCTGTCATCCCAGCGAAAGCTGGGAGCCACCTATCCACTTGCGCTGGGGCGAGTTGGGTCCCTGCTTTCGCAGGGATGACACCGAGCTTGGGGCGCCGTCTGGTGCTGTCGCCTTAGCGCTGGATCGGAACATCTCAGGATGGGCCCCGGCCTTCGCCGGGGTGACACCGTGGGTGTGGAACGCTCAGCGCTTCCAGGCCTCGAACTTGCCCACATATTCCGGCTCATCCGTCTCGCAGTCGAAATCCTTCGCCTTGCTGTCGGCGGCCTGGCGGGCGAGACTCTCGGCGTCCGGGTTGGCCAGCGCGTCGACATAGGCGATGTGGCAGGTGGCGCCGGGGCTGATCCTGGTCACCACAAGCACCTCGCCGTCGGGCTTGCCCTCCTCGCCCTTGGTGAAGAAGCGGAGGATCGAGGCGAACGGCTTCCAATAGCCATCCGCGTTGGAAACGCGCCACTCGATCTTGTCGCCCAGCCGGTTGGGCGGCTGCAGCCGCTGCTTGGCCGCTTTCTCGGTAGTCGAGTTGAGGCCGTAGGAGACGGCCATCCGCAGATCGCTCTCGGACACCATGACCGGCATGCCCTTGAGGCCGGTGCAGGCCCAGGTGGAACCGAAATCATCGGACTGCATCACCGTGCAATCGATGTTGAGGTCGAGGTTGGTCTCGCTCGATTCGATCTGCTGGGCGACGGCCGGTGCGGCGAGCAAAAGCCCGACGGCGACATAAAGCGCACTGGCGAAAAACCGTCCGGTCACGGCAAATCCTCCTTAAGGCTGCATGCCACCCGCGCATTCGTATGCCTTGCAATCATGGCCCCGGATAGGCCACAACGCGCGAACTCGAGCCGGCCATCGTTTCAGTGAAACGCTTGCCGTCTCGAAATTTCCGTTTGTCGCGCTTCCGAACCGGAAAAGTCTGCAACTTTTCCTGGAAACGCTCTGGACCTCAAGGCAGACCCAATGAACATCGACGCGATCCCGATCGGCAAGAATCCCCCCGACGACCTCAACGTGATCATCGAGGTGCCGCTGGGCGGTGAGCCGATCAAGTACGAGATCGACAAGGCCTCGGGTGCGCTGTTCGTCGACCGCTTCCTCTACACCCCGATGCGCTACCCGGGAAATTACGGTTTCGTGCCGCATACGCTGTGCGGCGACGGCGATCCGCTCGACGTGATCGTGATGAACTCGCGGCCGCTGGTGCCGGGCGCGGTGGTGCGCTGCCGGCCGTTCGGAGTGCTGTTCATGGAAGACGATGGCGGCAAGGACGAGAAGATCCTTGCCGTGCCGGTATCCAAGCTCACCAAGATGTATGACGGGATCAACGACATCACCGACATGCAGCCGATCCAGCTCGAGCGGGTGAAGCACTTCTTCACCCACTACAAGGATCTCGAGCCGGGCAAGTGGGCCAAGATCGAAAAGCTCGGCGGCGTCGATGATGCCCGTCAGGTGATCCTCGAATCGATCGAGCGGGCCAAGGCCGAGAAGTAGGCGTCTGCGCGGCCGGTTCGACCAGGTAATCCTGGCGCAATGCTTGTCCCTCCAATTGTGAGCCCCATATCGGGGGCTCACCTTGGAGGACCGGATGAAAGCCGTACTGACCGCACTCGCCGCCACCCTGCTGCCGACAGCCGCCACCGTGGCGCAGAGCCCGAGCGATGCGGCGATCGAACAGATCCTGGTCGAGCGCATCGATACCGCCGAGCAGAATGTCGGCATCGCCGTCGCGGTGATCGAAAACGGCGTACCGCGCTTCGTCTCCTACGGCCATCCTGATCTCGGCGTTGCAGAAGCGATCGACGAACACACGGTGTTCGAGATCGGCTCGGTCACCAAGCTGTTCACCAATGTGCTGCTGGCTCAGGAGGTGCTGGCCGGGACGATCGACCTCGACGCGCCGGTCGTCACCTACCTGCCTGATGGCACGATACTGCCCGAGCGCGGCGGCAAGCAGATCACCGCGTTCGACCTGGTGACCCATTCATCGGGCCTGCCGTCGGTGCCACCAGGGCTTGGCGCGGCCAATCCGGCAAACCCCTATGCCGGCTATGGCGCGGACCAGCTCTATCGGTTCCTCGCGAGCTACCAGCTGCCGCGCGATATCGGGGCGGAGTTCGAGTACTCCAATATCGGCCTGGCGCTGGTGGCGCAGGCGGTCGAGCACGTCACCGGCAAGAGCTACGCCAGCCTGCTCGATGAGCGTATCTTCACGCCGCTCGAAATGACCGAGACGGCGCTGACCACCACGCCCGAGCTCGAGGGACGGCTGGCGCGCGGACACGACGCGGCGCGCAACCCGGTGAGCAACTGGGACCTCGAGGTGTTTGCCGGCGCCGGGGCGCTGCGTTCGACCGTTGCCGATGTCAGCAAGTTCATTGCCGCGGCGAGCGGGGCGGTGCCCTCGCCACTCGACCCTGCCCTTACCATCATGCTGGAGCGGACCCGGGCGTCCGATCCGAACGGCGGCAAGGTCGGGCTGGGCTGGTTCACGCTCAGTCACCCCGAGGGCGAGATCGCCTGGCACAACGGCATGACCGGCGGCTACAACGCCTTCGCCGGCTACGATCGGCAGAGCCGCAAGGGCGTGGTGGTGCTCTCCAACATGGCGAGCGCGGTGGGGATCGAGGATATCGGCTTCCACCTCCTCGCCGAGAACCTGCCGCTGGCTCCGATGCCGAAACTGCGCCAGGCGGTCGAGACCGATCCGGCGCTGCTCGACCGCTATGTCGGCAAATATGCGCTGACCCCGGCCTTCGTGCTTGAGGTGACGCGCGAGGGCGACGGGCTGTTCGTCCAGGCGACGGGGCAGGCGAAGCTCCCGGTGTTCGCCGAGAACGAGACGACGTTCTTCTACAAGGCAGTGGATGCGCAGCTGAGTTTTGAGCTCGGCGCGGACGGCAAGGCAACGAGCCTGACGCTGCACCAGGGCGGCCACAGCCAGCCCGGCAACCGCATCGAATAGAAGAACGACGGACCCCTTGAAACCGTGAAACCGGGTTCACATA
The DNA here is from genome assembly GCF_058806655.1 of Devosia sp. GW821-FHT12F11. Lineage (NCBI taxonomy): Bacteria > Pseudomonadati > Pseudomonadota > Alphaproteobacteria > Hyphomicrobiales > Devosiaceae > Devosia > Devosia sp. GW821-FHT12F11. The sequence continues at coordinate 315,900 of NZ_JBXAPX010000001.1, read as the reverse complement.
TATCGGTCAACGGTTGGATCGGGGCGCTGTCCCTCCCGGCGACCTGGTCCCAGCCAATGAAAGGCGCTCCCCTTACGGGTTGAGCGCCTTTCTCTTTTTCAGCACCACGAGGGGCAGCAATGAGCGGACGGATCGTCATTCTCAACGGTACGCCACGGGCCGGGAAATCCTCGATCGCGCGGGCCATCATGGCCCAGCTGCCGGGGCACTGGGTAAACCTCGGCGTCGACCGGATGAATGCGGCGCTGCCCAAGGACATGCTGCCGGGGATCGGGCTGAGGCCTGGCGGCGAGCGGCCGGACCTCGAGCCGACCGTGGTGCGGCTCTATGCCGAGCTTTACGACGAGATCGCGGAACGGGCCGGCGCCGGCGAGGATGTAGTGGTCGATGTCGGCCATCATGACAGCTACTCGCGGCCGCTCGGCATTCTCCAGGCATCGGCCCGGCGGCTCAGCAGCTTGCCGGTGCTGTTCGTCGGGGTGCGGTGCCCGATCGAAACCATCATGGCGCGACGCAATGCCGACCCGCAGGGCGGCTTCTACGTCGGGGGTGCCGGGGTGCCGGAGCCGGTCCGGCGCTGGCAGGAGGCGGTGCACCAGCCGGGGGTCTACGATCTCGAGGTGGATAGCTCGGTGATGACGCCGGAGCAGTGCGTTGCGGCGATTGCGGCAGTGCTGGCCGCGCCCGCGAGGCCGAGTGCGTTCGAGCGGCTGGGGGCGCCCCAAACCAGCGCCGGCGCGGGCTGACCCTCACCCCTACGGATAACCCGCATGCGGCACCGCAACCCGGGTGCTGAACACGCGGCCGGTAGGTAGGCTGACATCGACACTGCCCGTCCATTCGTTGGCGACCATGTAAAGCGTCTTGCCATCGGGGCCGCCGAGCATCACGGCGAAGCACATGCGATCGAGCTCGAACTTTTCGACGATCTCGCCGCCATCGCGGATGCGCAGCACCGTGGGGCCGGTGGAGGTCCAGATGGCGCCTTCGGCATCGGCGCAGATGCCGTCATTGCCGTATTCACCGACATTGCCCCAGAGCCGGCGATTGCTCAGGTTCCCGTCCTCACCGATGTCGAAGGCGGTGAGGTTGCCGTTGAACGACTCGGCGCAGACCAGCGTCCTGCCATCAGCGAGAATGGCCATGCCGTTGGGGAAGGCGAGGCCTTCGGCGACCTTGCGGCTGGTGCCGTCGGGCCCGACGAGCGCGATGAAGCCGGGGCGGAACTCGCCGCCGGGAAAGTCGAAATCGACATTGTTGACGTAGATGTGGCCCTTTGGGTGCACGGTGATCTCGTTGCAGCCGCGCTCCGACAGGCCGGAAAGATCGGCGAAGCAGGCAAAACTGCCATCGGGCTGGCGCAGCTTCAGCTCGTTGTCGGCGGCGTGCACCAGGAGCATCCGGCCATCGGGCAGCCAGTCGAACGAGAAGGGCAGGGAGGCGATCTCCGCCTCGACGGCCGAGCGGCCCTCGGCGTCGATGGTGTAGAGCTTCTGGCCGACCCAGTCGGCGAACCAGAGCTTGTTATCATGCCAGCGCGGGCATTCCCCGAGCAGGATTCCGTCCATCAGCTGGGTGATCTCGGTCATGTCGCATTCCCTCATTGCTCTCAAAACAATGTCGGGCGAAGCGCGGCCATTTCGACAGGGGCGCGAAAGAAATCGGGCGCCGGAGGGGATCCGGCGCCCGAGGAAATCAGTGATTCACGTGAAGCACTAAATGCTTAGTGCCCACCCATGCCGGCCATTTCCGGGTTCGCCGGCGGCTTCTTGACGAAGAAGGCCGCGACGATGGCGAACAGCGAGATGATCGCGCCAGTCATGAAGCCGGTGCGGATGCCGGCGGCAAGTGCCGTCACCGGTTCGGTTCCGGCAGCCGTCAGCGCGGTGGACTGGATGGTCATCAGCGCGATGAACAGCGCCACGCCGGCGGCGCCTGCCACCTGCTGCACCGATCCGAGAATGGCCGAGCCATGCGAGTAAAGCTGCATGGGGAGCGAACTCAGCGACGCGGTGAACAGCGGCGTGAACATGATGGCGAGGCCGATGCAGAGCGCGATATGGCCGGCGAGGATCACCCAGATCGAGGTGTTCTGATCGACCAGGGTCAAACCCCAGAGCACGGCGCTGACAACGATCGAGCCGGGCACCAGGAGGCGCGTGGTGCCCCACTTGTCGTAGAGCCGGCCGACGATCGGGCCGAGCAGCCCCATCATCAGGCTACCGGGCAGCAGCATCATGCCGATCTGCAGCGGATCGAGCTTGATGACGTTCTGCAGGAACAGCGGCAGCAGGATGATGACGCCGAACAGCGCCATCATGGCGATCGCCATCATCACCACCGACAGGGTGTAGTTGGTGATGGCGAAGGTGCGCAGGTCGAGCAGCGCCTTGTCCTGCAGCGTGAGCTGGCGCCAGACGAACAGCACCATGGTGACGAGGCCGATGCCGAGCGGAATCCACGGCGACATGCCGTGCTCGCCGGCGGCAGACGCCGCTTCGCCGAAGCTTGAGAGGCCATAGACGATGCCGCCAAAGGCGAGCACCGACAGCACGACCGAGATGAAGTCGAGCGGGGTCGAGCGCGGGGTCGAGACGTTCTTCATCCGCCAGGCGCCCAGCGCCAGCGCCGCCAGGGCAATCGGCAGCACCAGGATGAACATGAAGCGCCACTCGAAGTGGGTGAGGATGAAGCCGCCGATGGTCGGGCCGATGGCGGGCGCCACCGACATGACGATCGAGATGTTGCCCATGGTCTTGCCGCGCGATTCGGGCGGCACCAGCGTCATCACCGTGGTCATCAGCAGCGGCATCATGATCGCCGTGCCGACGGCCTGGATGACGCGGCCGAACACCAGCAGCTCAAGGCCCGGGGAGACGGCGCAGATCAGCGTGCCCACCGAGAAGATCGCCATGGCGAGCATGTAGATCGGCCGGGTGTTGATGCGCTGCAGCAGGAAGCCGGTGATCGGAATGACCACCGCCATGGTGAGCAGGAACGCCGTGGTCAGCCACTGCGCCGCGCTGGCAGTGACGCCGAGATCGGTCATCAGCGGCTGGATCGCCACGCTCATGATGGTTTCGTTGAGGAACACCACGAAGGTGGAGACGAGCAGCAGCGCAATCACCAGCCGGTTGCGGGCGGCGGTGGAGGAATCGACGGGCGCGGTGGCGGCAGTCGACGGGACGTCGGTCATCGTTTCGGAGGTCATTTGCGGCCTGCCTTGCGCTGAAAGGAAACAAAAACAGGGTGGTTGAATGGCACAGGCGGGGTGGCGGAGGCCAGTCCGCAGGGCGCATATCGCCCTTGCATGGGGGCGGCAATTACCGGCGGGGTCATCGGGAAATCTCCTTGGCTTCACCAGTACGACGAGCGACCGGTGACGAAATCGACAGCGTTCGCCGCGAAAATAGTTAAGCGGCGGATTAAGCGTTGATGAGGCGAAAGTCAATGTCGGGGCGCGACGAGGGACCAGGTCGCGAGGGACCAGATCGTTGGCGCATGGCGGTGGTGGTAGCGCAGGGTGGGGGGCTTGAAGCAAGTCCCTTGTGACCCATATGTAGAAACTGAGGCGTTGCGCTACCTATGCACCGCCGGACAGTTTTGAAGGGCTGGAGCATCGCTCCGGCCCTTTTGCATTCGTGCTAGCATTGGGAACTTTTTCGCCCGGGCGATCGTCCAACCGGGCGATGGAGGATCGCGATGCTGACCTTGGTGAAATCGCACGGTGAACTTGCCGACCTGAGCGAGGCGGAGTTGGTGGCGCTGGCCCGGCACGGCGACGAGAACGCTATTCGCCTTCTGATCGAGCGCAATAACCAGCGGCTGTTTCGCGCGGCGCGGAGCGTTTTGCGCAATGACGGTGAAGCCGAAGACGTGGTGCAGGAGACCTATGTGAAGGCCTTCACGGCACTCGCGAGTTTTCGGGGTGAGGCGAGCTTTTCCACCTGGCTGACTCGCATCGCGCTCAACGAAGCGGTGTCGCGGCTCAGGCGCCGGAAGGCCACCAGCGAACTCGAAGCGCTCGACCATGCGGTGAGCGCCGACGCGGGCCTGGTGTCGCTGTTCCCGCTGTCGCTCGCCCCACTCCCCGCCGACATGGAGGCTGCCCGATCCGAGATGCGCCAACTGCTGGAGACCGCCATCGACGGCCTTCCCGAGGGATTTCGCACGGTGTTCGTCTTGCGCGACGTCGAGGGGCTCAGCACCGAGGAGACGGCGGAGCACCTCAACATCAAACCCGAGACAGTGAAGACCCGGCTGCACCGGGCGCGGCGCATGCTGCGCGTGGTGCTGGAAGAGCAGCTGCGCGGCTCGTTCGCCGAGCTCTATCCGTTCGACGGGGCGCGTTGCGCGCACATGGCGGACCGGGTGATCGCGGTGCTGCGCGGGGCTTGAGTGCTTTCAGATGAGGTGGCCCACAACCTCGCCTCCTCCCCGGGTGTCATCCCAGCGAAAGCTGGGACCCATCTATCGGCTGGTGGGGACGGTGAGTTGGGTCCCTGCTTTCGCAGGGATGACACCGAGTGTGTGGAGCGTATCGTGCACCCAACGGAGAGGTGGCTAGCCTACCGCGAGATGCTGTTCCAGGCGCCGTAGAGCGTCGAGTGCAGTAGCTGCACGGTTTCGCCGGCGCGGTAGACCACCAGTTGCTGTTCGGGGAGCAGGTAGAGCACCTGGCCGCCCTGGCCTATCAGGTAGGTGAACGGCCCCTGCAGCGCCTGGCCGGCGCGATCGAGCACGTTCTGGCGCAGGTGCTGGCCATAATTGTCCTTGAGCCGCGCGGCCGTGCCGACATCGAGGCCGAGGAACTCGCGCCACAGCGGGGTGGGGAGGAACGGCGCTTCCGGCGTGCCGTTCTCGATCAGGTACTGGCCGATGCGGATCCAGTCGCGCGCCGTGGCATAGATGCAGCAATAAGCGGAAACCGGGGCGCCTGGGGCGGGTTGGCGCCAGGCGGAGGTCGCCGCGCCGGCCGGGCGCCAGAGCTTTTCGGCCAGCAGCTCAGCGAGACCCTGCCCATAGACAGTTTCGAGCACCTCGCCGAGCAGCGCGGTGTTGACGTTCTGGTAGTTGAACGCGGACGCCGTCCTGGCGTCGGTGACGAGGCCGCCCTCGATGGCGCCGAGCCCCAGGAAATGCAGCCGCGCCAGCGGGCCGAACGGATTGGCCGAGGTATCGACGGTCTTGTCGCCGCTGACGGCGCCAGCTTTGCCCTCGCCATGGTCGAAGGCGATGCCGCTGCGCATTGCCAGCAGCGCGCCCAGCGTGACGCCGGCGAGGCCGCGATCGTCGGGCAAGAGCTCGCCCAGAGTCTGGTCGAGGTTCTTGAGCCGGCCTTCGGCCAGCGCCTTGTAGATCAGCGCGCCGACGAGGCTCTTGGCCATCGAGAACGAGTTGAAGCGGGTTTCGGCGGAGAGACCCGACGCGTAGTGCTCGAGTTCGAGCCGACCGGCGCGGGCGACGAGCAAGGCCTTGCCGCGCTTTTCGGTGAAGGCGGCCTCGAGGTCGGGTTGCAATGGACGGGTGCTGGCCGTGTCGGCGACGTGCAGATCACGCGGCGTTGCGGCGCCCTCGATGCTGGCGAAGTGGCCGGGCGCCGGCCAGATGAGCGGTGGCACACCTTCGGCGACCAGCTGCGGCAGGTAGGGAGCATAGGCGAGGGTGGCCGTCACCGCACCAGCCAGCACCAGCACCAGCGCGATCAGCAGTCTGCGCAACGAAATCCCCCAAAACCCCTGGCGCAAATGGCTCGCAGGCACGGATGGCGGAAATGCGGCTGCTGCTTGACAGGGTTGACCTCCCGTCGTAATCAACAATTATGTTGATTAACAATCCTGTTGATTACGGAGAAGGCAAATGAACAAGCTCATCAGCACACACTGGATCAGCCTCGACGGTTTCATCGCCGGCCCGATGGGCGAGATGGACTGGATCCGCGGCGACGACCAGCTGTCGAGTTACGAGATCGGGCTGGTCAACGGCGCCGGCAGCCTGCTGCTCGGCAAGGGCACCTACCAGGATTTCGCGCAGTACTGGCCGGCCGTTCCCGCCAACCCCAATGCCGCGGCGTGGGAGAAGACCTATGCCGAGCGGATCAATGCGCTGCACAAGGTGGTGATCTCGCACAACCTGCAGGCGGCGAAGTGGCCGACCTCGGAGCTGTGGCGCGAGCTCGATGCGGCCAGGGTCAAGGAATTCAAGGCGCGTTCGGGTGGCGACATCCTCACCTATGGCAGTGCCACCATCGTGCAGCAACTGACCAATCTCGGTCTGGTCGATGAGTACCACTGGCTGATCCACCCGATCGTGCTCGGCAAAGGCCGGCGGTTGCTCGACAACCTGGAGCGGCGCTTCGATATCGAGCTAGTCGACAGCGAACGCTTCGATAGCGGGGTGGTGAAGCTGATCTATCGCAGGGTGTAACGCTCATCGCCGGTGAGGGCACCCAAGCTTGCCTCACCCACAGGGTCGTGCCCCACCCACCGGGTCATTCCCGCGAAAGCGGGAACCTCTGTTTTAGTGCCCACTGCACGATCGCAAACGGAGTTCCCCGCTTTCGCGGGGATGACACCGAGTTTGGGGGACTGGTACGGGGTGACACCATGGATGGGGGAGGTCAGTGCCCAGTAGGCTGGCTACAGCGGCTTCTCCGCCAAGCCGCGGAAGGCGTCGGGGACCGAGCGATCGAGCTCCAGCGTCGCCGAGGCATAGCCGATGGCTTCGCGGCCGAAGCGGGTGCGGACCGCATCCATGGCGCGATCGGCGATGAGGCGCGAGGCGCCGCGCCGGGTGCCGGGGCGGCGGGCTTCGTCGCTAAAGCCCAGCGGCAGTTCGAGCTGTACCAGCGGATCGCGTTCCAGCTGCGCCACCGAGATGGCCAGCAGCGTGATGGTGCGCTCGTCGGGGTGATCGGCCTGGACGACGCGCACCAGGTCCTCGGCGATCTCGGCCAGGCTGACGGTGGCCGAAATCGGCTGGTCGATGGTGATCGAGCGGGTGACGGCGCGCAGGTCGCGGAAGCGGACGCGCGCGGTGATGGTGTGGCCGTGCCAGGATTTCACCCTGAGCCGCGAGGCGATGCGATCGGCGAGATGGTGCAGGGTCGGGCGGTAGATGCGCTCGATGAACGGCTTCTTGCCGAGCGCCGACTGGGCCCCGGCGGAGCGGGCGCGCTGGTTGGTGACGATGCCCCTTGGATCGCGGTTCCAGGCCAGTGCGCTGAGCTTTTCGCCGGCGGCATGGCCGAGGATGCGCTGCACCCACTCGGTGCGCTGCTCGGCCAACTGGCCGATGGTGAGGATGCCCTCATCCTCGAGCTTGCCCTCGGTGACGGGGCCGACGCCCCACATCAGCCCGACCGGCAGCGGGTGCAGGAACTCCAGCTCGCGCGAGGGATCGACGACGACGAGGCCATCGGGCTTGGCCACCTGCGAGGCGATCTTGGCGAGGTGCTTCGTGCGCGCCACGCCGACCGAGATGGGGAGGCCGAGCTCGGCGCGGACCCGGGCGCGAACCGTGCGGGCGATGCTTTCGGGGCTGCCGAACAGGTGCTCGCAGCCGGCGACATCGGCAAAGGCTTCGTCGATCGAGATGCGCTCGACCAGCGGGGTGTAGTCGTCGAGGATGCCGATCGCCGCGTCGCCTAGCCGCTGGTACTCCTCGAAATGCCCGCCGGTGAAGATCAGCTCGGGGCAGAGCTCCTTGGCCGCCCAGCCCGACATGCCGCCATGCACCCCGAAAGCCTTGGCCTCGTACGACGCGGCCAGCACCACGCCGCCGCCGACGGCGATCGGCTTGCCGCGCAACTCCGGATTCAACAGCTGCTCGACCGAGGCGTAGAAGGCATCGAGATCGGCGTGGAGGATGGTGGCGGCGGGCTCCATCCGGGATTCTCCGTGGCGCAAATGAGAACATAAAGCGAACGAAGCCTCGGACTTGTCAAGCGGCTCGCCGGCGGCAGAGAGTGCTGCGGGGATCGGGAGGGTGCGGTGCGGGCAGTGGTCTATTCGGCATATGGCGGGGTGGAGCAACTGCGGCTCGCCGCGGTGGCGCAGCCGGTTCCGGGGCCGGGCGAGGTGCTGGTCCGGGTCAAGGCGGCGTCGCTCAATTCGTGGGATTGGGACCTGTTGCGCGGCAAGCCGTTCCTCGCGCGGTTGGGCGGGTTGTGGCGGCCGCAGCACGCGATCCTCGGCGCCGACATTGCCGGCATCGTCGAGGCTCTGGGCGCGGGAGTGGGCCGCCTGGCCGTCGGCGACAGGGTGTTCGGCGATCTCAGCGGGGCCAACTGGGGCGGGTTCGCCGAGTATGTCGCGGCGCCGGAATCGGCGTTGGCGCGGATTCCTGACGGCGTCGGTTTCGAAGCCGCTGCGGCGACGCCGCAGGCGGGGCTGCTGGCGTGGCAGGGTTTGCGTTGGAAGGGCGAGGTGCGGGCCGGTGACCAGGTGCTGGTCAATGGCGGCGGTGGTGGCGCGGGAACGTTTGCGATCCAGCTGGCCAAGCGCGCCGGCGCTGCCGTGACCGGTGTCGACCGGGCAGAAAAGCTCGAGCTGATGCGCCGGGTGGGGGCGGACCGGGTGACCGACTATCGCGCCGAGGACTTTGCCGCGGGCAGCGAGCGCTACGACCTGATCGTCGACATGGTGGCGTCGCGACCGCTGGCGCAGTATCGCCGCGTGCTCACGCCGACCGGGCGGCTGGCGGTGGTGGGCGGCACGACGCCGACCATCCTCGCGGTGGCAACACTCGGGGCGATGAGCTCGAAGCCCGACGGGCAACAGCTCGGGCTGGTGCTGCACCAGCCGGATGTCGGGCAGCTGGCGGAACTGGGCGCGCTGATCGCAACTGGCGCGGTGAAGCCGGCGATCGACCGGGTGTATCCGCTGGCGGAGACCGCCGAGGCGTTTCAACGGATCGGCGACGGGCAGGCGCTGGGGAAGCTGGTGGTGGTGCCATGAGGGGTATATCGCATCGAGCTGCGTGATGGGCCGGTGCGGGGGATACTTAGGCTCGAACCAGCCCAAAACACCGGCCGGTGGGTGGGCGAGCTTGGTGGGTCCGAAGTAGCTACCCCCGCGCCAGCGCCAGCAGCCGCTCATTCTCCTCCGGCACATTCTCGGCCAAGCGCGCGGCAGCGATGATCGGCAGCCACGCCTGGATGTCGGCTTCCGTGAGCTCGCTCGCCGCCAGGTACTGCGCGAGATACGCGTCGGCCAATTCGTGGCCGGCGCCGTGGCGCATCAGCACGTAGGAGCGGGCGACGTCGGCGGCGGGTGGGCCGGAGGTGGCGTCGGGCCAATCGACGATCATCGCCGCACCGGGTGGGCCGATGATGTTGAAGGGGTGGAAATCGCCGTGGCAGAGGCGGTTGCCTTCCGGCAGCTCGGCCAGCCGCGCCAAGAGGCTCGTGCGCAGCGCGGCATCGAGGTCGACGCGGCCGAGGCGGTCGGCGAGGCGCGGCTTCAGCGGCGAAAGGCGAACTTCGGTGCGGGCATGGATAGCGAGGTGGAGCTGTACCATCGCCTCGAGCGCTGCGGGCAGCAGCCCCGGATCGGCGCTGGCGAGGCTCGCGAGCGGCTCGCCGGGGGCGCGGTCCATGACGAGGCCCCAGCGGCCGGCATAGGGGCCGGCCTGGTGCACCGCCGGGGTCGGGAGGCGGTGCTCGCCGACAATGGCGAGGATGGCGGCTTCGCCGAAGGCCACCGAGCGATTGGTGGGGTCGCGATAGAGCTTCAGCACGTGGTCGCCGTAGTGGAAGGCTTCGGCCATCTTGCCGGAGCCGAGCAGCGGGCCGATCTTCTGATCCATCAGCTGAGCGCCGCCTTGAGGGCAGCGGCGATGGTTTGGGTGCCGCGGGTGAGCTGGAAGACCTTGCCGGCCGTCTTGGGCTCTTCGAGTAGCGCCAGGGTGACCGCCGCAACGTCCTCTCGCGGCACCGATTCCTCGTTGATCGCCTGCTGGCTCAGCAACACCTTACCGGTGCCGCCGCCATCGGTGAGTTCGCCCGGCTCGAGGATGGTCCAGTCGAGGCTGGAGCCGGTGATGAACTTCGCCGCGGCGCGCTTCTGCTTGTAATAGTCCTTCATCTCGTCATCCATCGAGCGGGTGGAAAGCCCGGTGCTGGCGCCGATGGCGGAGATCGAGAGGTAGCGCTTCACTCCGGCATTCTCGGCAGCATGCACGGTGCGGCGGGTGCCGATGCGATCGAGCGCGCTGCTTTCGCCGGCGGCCGAGCCGGCGGCGAACACCACGGCATCGGCGCCCTTCATGGTGGCGGTGAAATCGCTCAGCGGCGATTTGTCGAGATCGAGCACGATGGTCTCGGCGCCACGCTTCACCGTTTCGGCCATGCGTTTGGGGTTGCGGATGGTAGCGACCACCGAGTGGCCGGCGGCCACCAGCTTTTCGACGATCAGGATGCCGGTGCGGCCGCTGCCGCCGATGACGATGATGCGCATGAGGTCACCTGTCGGTGGTTGATGGGGTGAGCTTTGAAAACAGGCGGTGCAGCGTTTCGAGCTCGGCGCTGCTCAGGGCGGCGAGGCCGGGCGGTGGCACGCGGAACTCGGCCAGCAGCGCGGTCTGGGTCTCGAGACCCAGCGGGGTGAGGGCGACGAGCTTCACCCGCCGGTCGGTGGGCGAGGGGCGGCGCTCGACATAGCCGGCCTGCTCCAGCCGATCGACCACCCAGGTGGTGTTCGAGGGGTCGCTGTTGAACTGCCGCGCCAGCTCGCCGATCGGACGTCCCACGGTGTCGAGGCTGTTGAGGATGCGCGAATCGTTGGGCGTCAGGCCGCGCCGCTGCAGGCTCTCGCTGCGCTGCGGGTTGGTGCTGATGAAGAAATCGAACATCAGCCGCCAGGTGTCGGCGGCCAACTCAGCGGTGGCAGGTTTCATGCGCGCAGCCTAGCACGAGCTGGTCCCTTGCATATATTTCGAGTAGTACCATATTTGCTATGCAACAAATAACGGAGCATGACGATGAGCGGACGGCATGACGGCAAGGTGGCGCTGGTCGCCGGGGCCAGCAAGGGCATTGGCGCCGCAACGGCCGAGCTGTTGGCGCAGGAGGGGGCGGCAGTGGTGCTGGTGGCGCGGTCGGTGGAGCCGACCAAGGTGCTGGCCGAGCGCATTCGCCAGGCGGGAGGCCGGGCCCTCGTGGTCGCGGCGGATGTGGCTGATGACGCGGCGATGCAGCGGGCAGTAGAGGCGGGGCTCGCGGCCTTCGGGCGGCTCGACATCGCCTTCAACAATGCGACCGACGGGCCGCGGCCGGCGCCGCTGGCCGAGCTCGATCTCGACGGCTTCGATCGGGGCATCCGCACCAATGTGCGCGGCACTTTTATCGGTATGCGGCACCAGATCACGGCGATGCTCAAGACTGGCGGCGGGGCGATCGTCAACATGGCGTCCTTGGCCGGGGTGATCGGGGTGTCGGGGCTTGCCGCCTATGTGTCCGGCAAGGCCGGGATCATCGGGCTCAGCAAGGTCGCGGCGCTCGACTATGCGGATCGCGGCATCCGGGTGAACGTGGTGGCGCCGGGGCCGATCCTCGCCCACCATCTCGAGGCGGCGGGCCCCGAAGCGCAGCGGCAGGCCGGGCTCGCGACGCCGATGCGGCGGATCGGGCGTGTGGAGGAAGTGGCGCAGGTGGTGAGCTGGCTTGCCTCGGATGCGGCCAGTTTCGTTACCGGCGCAGTGGTTCCGATCGATGGCGGGCAGAGCGCCGGCAACAAGATCCAGAACACCTATCGGCAGGGCGAACCGATGCAGGCGGCGGGCTAGAGCGCTTTCAGGAAAAGTTGCAGACTTTTCCGGTTCGAAAGCGCGACAGCGAACCCAGACTCCCGCGCTACGCCCGACGGCTGCTACACAGCTGGCGGAGAACGAGGGAGACGATTCGATGCAGGCGCTGCGGCAGGTGGTGGTGCACCACGACGATCTGGGGGCGAGCTGGAGCGCAAACATGGCGTTCCTCGAGCTCTGCGAGCAGGGCGTGGTGACCTGCGGCTCGGTGATGGTGCCGTGCCCATGGTTCCCGCATATGGCGCAACTGGCCCGCGACAACCCCGAACTCGATATCGGCGTGCACCTGACGCTGACATCAGAGTTCGACCGCTTCCGCTGGCGGCCGATGACCGGCACCGCCGATAACGGCATGTGCGACGCCGAAGGCTTCATGCCGCGCCGGGTGGCGGATATGCAGGGTGCGGACGTGGCGGCGGTGGAGGCCGAGTTGCGGGCGCAGATCGATGCGGCGCTGGCGGCCGGCATCGACGTCACGCATCTCGATGCGCATATGGGCACGGTGTGGTTGCCGGAGTTCGTCGAGCTTTATGAACAGCTTGGCGCCGACTATGCGCTGCCGATCTTCCTGCCCGGCCCGCAGGATGCCTGGGTCGAGCCGTCAGTGGCGCTCGACCGCGCCTGGGCCAAGGCAGCAGCGCGCGGCAATCCGCTGTTCGACGGCGTGGTGTCGACGCCGTTCGGCAATCTCAGCCCGACGGCGGCGGATTATCGCGGCATCCTCGACAGCGCCAAGCCAGGGCTTAACTGGGGGGCGTTCCACTTCACCAGGCCGGGCGACATCGCGATGATCTCCGATGACGCGCCGCTGCGGCTCGCCGAGTACGAGCTGTTCCGCTCCGGCGCGGTGGAGACGATCTATGCCGAGCTCGGGCTGGAGCTGGTGGGGATGCGGGGGTTCCGCGAGCAGCTGCGGGCGCGGTAGGCTCATTGCTGTCGGTGTGCACGATTTTACCCCACCGACGCGATGTCATCCCTGCGAAAGCAGGGACCCATTTCGCGGTTGGCGCTGGCGGGTCGTTGGGTCCCAGCTTTCGCTGGGATGACACCCGGTGGGGTGGAGAGATGGTGGGTGACCTCGGCCAACTCATTGCTGCCCTTCCCGGAATGTCGAATCCCCCAACCTCGCTTCGACTAGCCTCGCAAACAGGAGGTGCTTCCAATGAAGTTCGTGTGTCTCGTCTACATCGACAGCGTCGCTATGGGCGCACTGACCGAAGCCGAAGGCCGCCAGCTGGCCGATGACTCGATCGCCTTCGACTGGGGGCTGCGCGACAGCGGCAAGCTGATCCTGGCGCAGCCGCTCGAAGCGCCGCAGGCGGCGGTGACGGTGCGGCGGCGGGCGGGAAAATTCTCCAGCACCGACGGGCCGTTCGTCGAAGCCAAGGAGCATCTGGGCGGCTTCTTCCTGATCGAGGCGAAGGATATCGACGAAGCGATCGCCCTGGCGAAAACCAGCCCGATCATGCGGGTGGCGAGCATCGAAGTGCGGCCGGCGCTGGAGCAGGTGGATAGTGTGACGGGGCGGGGGCGGCCGGAGGTGGCGTAGGCGCAGCCGCGCCCTTGCGGCAATGGCTGGCGGTCGCCAATGTCGCCGACATGACAGTACCTCTCCACACGCCCTATGACGGGTCCTCAAAACTCTTCCAGATCGGCGTGAAGCCGGTTCCGCTTGCCGATTGGCTCGAGGTCGACGGCCGTCTGGCGGTAGACCTCGCCGAGAAGGAGCGGGTGAGCGCGGCGCACCCAGGCTCGGTGTTTGTAGCCGAGCCAGGGACGGAGCAAGCGCAGGCCGAGGTGCTGGTATTGCTGGTGGACCACCTCGCGACACAGTTCCCCCAGCACTATCGGCGGATCGGTGACGGGGTCGAGATCATACCCGCCGGGAAGCGCGTGGTGCTGGGCGTGCCAGGCGAGGCGCCGCTGCTGGCGGCGGCAAGGCTGGTGCAGGAAGACCTGGTGCTGATGCGTCGCGGCGAGGCGGGCTGGCGCCTCGCGGCTGCCTCGCTCTGCTTCCCCTCGTCATGGTCGCTCAGGGAGAAGTTCGGGCGGCCGTTGCATGAGGTGCACGGGCCCGTCCCCGGTTTCGGCGCCGGGACGCGGAATGCACAGCTGATCCAACGCATGTTCGACAACGCGCGGCCCGAAGTGCCAATGATCCGCTGGAACTGGTCGCTCTATGGGGACGACCGGCTGCATCACCCCGAGCCGGCCGATCCCGGCATACGGCGTTTTGGGACCGGCGAACGGGCGGCAAGCGTATTCCTGCGGGTAGAGCGACAGACTCTAAGGAAACTGCCGGTGAGCGGAGACATCCTGTTCGCCATTCGCATCCACGTCGATCCGCTTGCGCGGCTGGAGCAGCACCCGGAGGCGGCACGGATCGCCAGCTCGCTGGTCGCTCAACTCATGGCGCTCGGGGCTGCCGAGCTCGACTACAAGGGGCTGACCCTCGAGCGCGACCGGCTGGCGGCGCGGCTGGACGAGATCGCCGCGCGGGTACCGGCGCCATAAAGTCGAAGGGCCCGGGGTGATCCTCCGGGCCCTTCAATTACCGCACGACGGGCTGAAATGAGCCCTTACGCCACGCCCGTCATGTGCGCCAACACCGCCAGCAGCAGCAGGGCCACGATGTTGGTGATCTTGATCATCGGGTTCACCGCCGGGCCGGCGGTGTCCTTGTAGGGGTCGCCGACGGTGTCGCCGGTGACCGAGGCCTTGTGGGCGTCGGAGCCCTTGTAGTGCTTGACGCCGTGGCTGTCGGTGAAGCCGTCTTCAAAGCTCTTCTTGGCGTTGTCCCAGGCGCCGCCGCCGGCAGTCATCGAGATGGCGACGAACAGGCCCGTGACGATGACGCCCATGAGCATGGCGCCCAGCGCCGAGAAGGCCGCGGCGGTGCCGGCGATCCAGTAGATGGCGACGAACACGATGATCGGCGACAGCACCGGCAGCAGCGAGGGGACGATCATTTCCTTGATCGCCGCCTTGGTCAGCATGTCGACGGCCTTGCCGTAGTCGGGCTTCTCGGTGCCGGCCATGATGCCCGGCTTTTCCTTGAACTGGCGGCGGACTTCCACCACCACCGATTGGGCGGCGCGGCCCACGGCGGTCATCGACATACCGCCGAAGAGGAAGGGCAAGAGGCCACCGAACAGCAGGCCGACGACGACATAGGGGTCGGCGAGCGAGAAGGTGAGCGGCCCGAGGCCATAGAAGAACGAGCCCTCCGCGGCATTGGCCGAGAAGTACTGCAGGTCCTGGGTATAGGCGGCGAACAGCACCAGGGCGCCGAGGCCGGCCGAACCGATGGCATAGCCCTTGGTGACAGCCTTGGTGGTGTTGCCCACGGCATCGAGCGCGTCGGTGTTGTGGCGCACTTCCTTGTCGAGGCCGGCCATTTCGGCAATGCCGCCGGCATTGTCGGTGACCGGGCCGAAGGCGTCGAGCGCGACGATCATGCCGGCCAGCGCCAGCATGGTGGTGACGGCGAAGGCGATGCCGAACAGGCCCGCCAGATTATAGGTGACGATGATGCCGATGATGATCACCAGCGCCGGCAGGGCGGTCGATTCCAGCGAGACCGCGAGGCCCTGGATGACGTTGGTGCCATGGCCGGTCACCGATGCTTCGGCGATCGAGTTGACCGGGCGCTTGCCGGTGCCGGTGTAATATTCGGTGATGACGATGATGAGGCCGGTGATGACGAGGCCGGCAACGCCGCACCAGAACAGGTTCCACGGGGTGAACTGCTTGCCGCCTTCGAGGCCGAGCTGCACGTCGAGCCCACCGAACACCCACATCAGGGTGGGCAGCAGCACGATGAGCGAGAGGACGCCCGTGGCGATGAGGCCCTTGTAGAGGGCGTTCATGATGTTGTTGGAGGCGCCGAGCTTGACGAAATAGGTACCGATGATCGAGGTGACGACGCAGGCGCCGCCGATGGCCAGCGGCAGCACCATGCCGGCCAGCTTGAACGCATCGGGGAGGACGATCGCCGCCAGCACCATGGTGGCGACCGCGGTCACCACATAGGTCTCGAACAGGTCGGCGGCCATGCCGGCGCAATCGCCGACATTGTCGCCGACGTTGTCGGCAATGGTCGCCGGGTTGCGCGGATCATCCTCGGGGATGCCGGCTTCGACCTTGCCCACCATGTCGCCGCCGACATCGGCACCCTTGGTGAAGATACCGCCGCCGAGACGGGCGAAGATCGAGATCAGCGAGGCGCCGAAGCCGAGCGCCACCAGCGAGTCGATGACGGTGCGGCTGGTCGGCTCGATGCCGAGGAACTGGGTGAGGACGATGAAGTAGAGGGTGACGCCGAGGAGGCCGAGACCCGCAACCAGGAGGCCGGTGACGGCGCCCGACTTGAAGGCGAGGTCGAGGCCGCCGGCCAGCGACTTGGTCGCCGCCTGGGCGACGCGCACATTGGCGCGCACCGAGACGTTCATGCCGATAAAGCCCGCGGCACCACTGAGGATGGCGCCGATGGCGAAGCCCACTGCGGCATAGGCGCCGAGCAGGATGAAGGCGAGGATGAAGATGACCACGCCGACGATGCCGATGGTGGTGTACTGGCGGCGGAGATAGGCGGAGGCGCCTTCACGCACTGCGGCGGAAATCTCCTGCATGCGGGCCGAACCCGCGTCGGCCCTCAACAGGCCCTGCGTCGTGACGACGCCGTAAACGATGGAGAGCAGACCGCATACTACGATCGCCCATAGCAATAGAGTCATAACGAATGTTCCCTCGGTGTGACGTCACCGGGGAACGCTCCGTAGTTGCAGCGGCGAACCGCTCCTCCTCGCCCCCCGACGATCGCGTGCGAAACTTGTGCCAAATCGCCGCAGGGGGCGCAATGGGGTTAGGGTGCGGCGTTCCTGGAGAGGCTGGTGCGGCGGATCGCGTGGATAGTGCGGCGTGGGAAGAGTACCCCCCCACCCTGTCCCTCCCCCGCAAGGGGGGAGGAGACCAAAACACTGACGTTGGAGTTGGCGTCTCCCTCCCCCTTGCGGGGAGGGGACAGGGGTGGGGGTGCTCTTCCCGCACCGGCTCGTCAGTTGCGTTGCAGCGACATACTAGGCAGCAGCGTAGCGCGAGGCGGGCTTGGACAGCGACAGATGCGGCCGCAGTGCCACGCGTCGGGCCGCCCAGTCGTCGTAGGCGGCAACGGATTCGAGCGAGGGGATGGTGACCAGTTCGCCGGCATCGAACCCGGCCAGCGCCGCATCGACCATGGCGTCGGCGTCCATCACCGCTTCGGCGGGGAGGCCCGCGCCATCAGAGATCATCGGGGTGCGGGTATAGCCGGGAAGTACCGCCTGCACCTGTACGCCCCTCGGCTTCACGTCGAGATCGAGCGACAGGCTGAGGTTCAGCACATAGGCCTTGGAGGCGGCATAGGCCGCCGCGGCCGGGGTGTCGATGAAGGCCATGGCGGAGGCGAGGTTGACGATGGCGCCGTTGCCGCGAGCGGCGAAGACCTTGGCGGCGACTGCGGCGAGGCGGGTGAGGGCGACGACGTTGATGTTCAGCATGCTGGTGAGCTCGTCGAGATTGCCGGCGCTCAGCGGACCACCGCCGATCAGCCCGGCAGAGTTGATCAGCAAGGCAATCGCCGGGTCGGCCTCGAGCCGTCGCTCGACGCGTGCAAGGCCCCCGGGCTCGCCGAGGTCGGCGACGATGCGCTCGACCTTGATGCCGTGGGTCGCGGCAAGCGAGGCTGCGAGCTCCTGCAGCTTTTCGGCGTTGCGGCCGACCAGCACCAGGTCGTAGCCGCGCTTGGCGAGACGGTCGGCGTAGATTTCGCCGATGCCCGAGGAGGCTCCGGTGATGAGGGCGGTTTGTGCGGCCATGATCGATCTCCTGCAAATGGCGTGACGCCAGTTACATGATGCTCATAATTTAACGTCGCAAGGGCACGGCCTAAGAATCTTTGCCGGCGAGGAGGACGTCGACCGCAGCGGTCAGCATATCGGCGCTCAAGGCGGGGTCGCTGACGGTGCGGGAGAGGGTGAGGGCGCCGACCATGGTGGCGTAGATGGCCATGGCGCGTGGCCGCGTAACGCCGGCGATCTCGACGATCAGCTCGAGATAGGCGGCGATGCCGGCTTCGAAGGCAGTGCGCAGCTCCGGGCTGCCGCGCGCCGCGTCCTGCGACAATGCGGCAATGGCACAGCCGGCCTCGATCGAGTCGCGATGTTCCGGCGAGAGGTAGAAGCGGACCATGGCGGCATAGGGATCGGCGGCGGCCAGCGCGTATTGGCGCAGGCGCTCGGTGGTCTCGGCAAACACCCGGGTCACCGCCTCGGCGGCGAGCGCGTCCTTGCTGGCAAAATTGTTGTAGAAGCCGCCATGCGTCAGCCCGGCAGCCTGCATCAGGTCGGCGACGCCGATGCCGTCAAAGCCGTGCTTGCGGAACTGGGCGCCGGCGACCTCGACGACATGGACACGATTCTTCAACGCCTGCTCGCGGGAGACCTTCATCAGACGCTCCGGTTTGATGCTGACCGTAATGTAAGAGGAACGGTTCGCCGTTTCAACGAAACGGCTTGTTGTCCCTGACCTTCCCCATCCACGGATGTCATCCCGGCTTGCGCCCACATGTGTTAAGTTTAGGGGATTTCCACTGCTTAGATGCGGCGCCGATCGGCGAACTCGCCACCGGCAGAGCCCCTAACTCGTTGTCATCCCTGCGAAAGCAGGGACCAAACTCGCCGCAGCGCAGGTGGATGGATGGGTCCCTGCTTTCGCAGGGATGACAGCCGGTGGGCGGGGCACGACCTTACGTTAGCGCCTATGGACCCTCGCCGGGGTGATACCGTGCGCGGGGATGGTTGGTGCCCTCATCGAGAGTCCGTGCACCCTAGCCCAGTTTGGCGAGGGCAGCGGCGAGGGCCTGAGGGTCGCCGGAGATGTGCAGGGTCTTCTGCCGCGACGTGTCACCAGTGACCAGGGTGACGGCCGACTTGGGCACGCCGAGCGCCTTGGCCAGCAGCACCATCACCGCGGCATTGGCCTTGCCCTTGTCGGGCACCGCCTTCACCCGGACCCGGAGCACGGTGGCGCCGTCGTCGCGGGTCTCGAACCCGTCGATGCGGTCAAGGCCGGCATTGGGGGTGGCGCGAAGATGGAGCCGGATGCCGTCCGCCAGCAGCTCGAAGGCCGGCTTCATCAGCGCGGATAGAGGTCGGTGCGGAGCTTGACCATCAGCCGCTCCGGGTTCTCGACCGCGGTAAATCCATAGCGCTCATAAAGGCCATGCGCGTCGGCAGTGGCCAGCATGAAGCGGCGCAGGCCCTGCAGGTCCGGGTGGGCGATGATGGCGTCCATCAGGCCCTTGCCGAGCCCGAGGCCCTGCTGGCCCGGATCGATGAAGACGTCGGCCAGCCAGGCAAAGGTGGCGCGGTCGGTGACGACACGGGCGAAGCCGACCTGCGCACCATCAGGCGCATAGAGCCCGAAGCTCAGGGCGTTGGCCACCGAGCGGGCGACGACATCACGCGGAATGGCGCCGGCCCAGTAGCTCTCTCGGCTCAGGTAGCGATGGACATAGTCGAGGTCGATCCGTGCCGGATCGGTCGACACCTCATAGCCCTGAGGCAGCATGGCGCGCCGCTCAGAGCGCGCCGACAGCAGCCCGTGCGGCGTAGAAGCCGATGAGATTCTGCAGGAAGAAGATGATGACGAAGACGATCAGCGGCGACAGGTCGAGCCCGCCCATCGCCGGGATGACGCGACGGATCGGCTTCAGGATCGGCTCGGTGATCTGGTTCAGCACGCGCCAGACCGAAGCGACGAACTGGTTGCGGGTGTTGATCACGTTGAAGCTGATCAGCCAGCTCATGATGATCATGATCAGGAAGATCCACCAGACGATGTTCAGAATGAAGCTCAGCGTCTGCAGAATGGCAAAGATCATCGGGTGGCCCTCGGGTTCGCCGCCCTATTTAGGGGGCGGAACGCCAGGCGGCAAGCGGGCGCGACGATTTTGCCTTTGAGCGCGGTGGGTTGGCGCTCAGTTGAGCGCCATGCCGTCTAGGTGTCCGAGCTTGTCCGGATTGCGGACGACGTAGATGCCGGCGATCTTGCCATCGACGATCTCGAGCGCGGTGGTCTGCAGCTCGCCATCCGCCTCGAGCGTGACATAGCCGGGCAGCCCGTTGATCGTGGCGAAGCGGACGAGCTGCGACGGCGCAGTGGCGAACATTCGCGCCATCCGTTCCATCAGCCTCATCACGGCATCGAAGCCGACAATCGGCACCGGGCCGGCCGGACGCTTGCCGCCGCCATCGGCGGTGACGGTGATATCGGCGGCGAGCATCGATTTGAGCATCGCCATATCGCCGGTCTGCGAGGCGGCAAAGAAGGCTTCGGCGAACTCGAGGCCGCGGCGCTGGTCGACGGCGAAGCGCGGCCGCGCCTCGTGCACATGCTGGCGGGCCCGCGCCGCCAGCTGCCGGCAGGCGGCCGGCTCACGATCGATGGCGGTCGCCACCTCGTCGAACTCCATGCCGAACACATCGTGCAGCAGGAAGGCGGCGCGCTCGAGCGGCGAGAGCCGCTCCAGCGCCAGGAGGAGGGGCAGGGTGACGTCCTCGGCCATGTCAGCCTCGCTGTCGACCACCGGATCGGGGAGCCAGGGGCCGATATAGGTCTCGCGCTTGCGGCGGGAGGATTTCAGCACGTCGAGGCAGAGCCGGGTGACGACGCGCACGAGAAAGGCCTCGGCATTGTCGACCTCGGAGCGGTCGGTGGTGTGCCAGCGCAGGAACGCGTCCTGCACCACATCCTCGGCATCGGCGACCGAGCCGAGCATGCGGTAGGCGACCCGGGTGAGGCGGGGCCGATGGGGTTCGAAACTGATGGCCGCATCGGCCCGCCCGGCATCCATGTTATGCCGCCACCTTGATGATCGCCGAACGCGGCGGGTTCACCCGGAAGCCGGCATTGATGCGGTTCCAGGTATTGATGTTGCCGATCAAGAGGGTGAGGACGACCTGCTCGGCCTCGCTGAACTCGGCCGCCACCAGCTCGTAGGCCGCGTCGGCGGTATGATCGAGCCGGGTCAGCGCCTCGGTCCAGGCGAGGGCGGCGCGCTCGCGTGGGGTGAAATGCAGCGCCTCGCGCCAGGCGTCGAGCAGGTAGATGCGCATTTCGGTTTCGCCGTCCTGGCGGGCTTCCTGGCTGTGCATGACGAGGCACACGGCGCAGCCGTTGATCTGGCTGGCGCGGATCTTCACCAGATGCGCCAGGGTCGGCTCGAGGCCGACATCGGGCACGGCCTGGCTGTAGTCGATCAGCGGCTGGATCAGGTCCATCCGGGCGTAGGGGTTGATGCGCTTGGTCATCATTGTCTCCATGTCATTGTGATGCTCACGACAACAAGACGACTCGGCCCCCAGCCGGTGTGACATGGACCTCAGGTTTTTTGGCTGGCCCGGCTCGGACGCCAGGTGAACAGGCGGAACACGTAGAGCCCGACGACGGCGATCAGCACCAGCCAGGTCAGCGGGTCGAGCCAGCTTTCGACCAGGTGGTAGTGCTCATGCAGCAGGTACCCGGCGCCGACCAGCACGCTGTTCCAGATCAGCATGCCGATGGCCGAGAACAGTGCGAAGGTCGGAAAATTCATCTTGGCGAGGCCGGCGGGAACCGAGATCAGGGTGCGGAGGATCGGGAACAGCCGCCCCACCAGGACAATGGGCTTGCCCCAGCGATCGAAGATGCGGGCGGCATAGTCGATCTCGTCGGCGTTGAAGGCGAACCAACGGCCGATGTGGTCCGCCAGCCACTTGACCCGTTCGAGACCGAACAGCCGGCCGACGAAGTACCAAGGCAGCATGCCGATCAGCGAGCCGGCGGTGGCAGCGAGGATGACACCGAAGATATTGAGCTGACCCTGGCCCGCGGCAAAGCCGGCAAACGGCACGATCAGCTCAGACGGGATCGGCGGGAACACCGCCTCGAGCAGCATCAGCAGGGCGATCCCGACATAGCCGAGGTCGGTGATGATCTGGGTGATCCAGCTGGCCATGCGTGTTCGTTGCTCCGTCGTTTGCCCGGGTTCAGTAGCCCACAGGGTCATTGCCGCGAAAGCCGGAAACGCGGTTCTTGGGCGCAAAAACGAAAATCCCCGCTGACGCGGGGATCTTCAAATTCGGCAGCGGGAGCCGAGAATCAGCTCGCCTTGGCGGCGCGCATCATGCGCTTGCGATCATTGGGGTCGAGCCAGATCTTGCGCAGGCGGATGCTCTTGGGCGTCACTTCGACATACTCGTCGTCGGCGATGTAGCCGAGCGACTGTTCGAGGGTGAGCTTCTTGGGCGGGGTCAGGCGAACCGCTTCATCCTTCGACGTGGTGCGGATGTTGGTCAGCTGCTTGCCCTTCAGCGCATTCACTTCGAGATCGTTCTCGCGGCTGTGCTCGCCGATGATCATGCCTTCGTAGATGTCGACACCGGCATCGATCATGATCGGGCCGCGCTCTTCGAGGTTCCACAGCGCATAGGTCACGGCCTGGCCGGTACCGTTGGAGATCAGCACACCGGTGCGGCGGCCAGGCAGCGCGCCCTTGAACGGCTGGTAGCCGTGGAACAGGCGGTTGAAGATGGCGGTGCCGCGGGTGTCGGAGAGCAGTTCCGGCTGGTAGCCGATCAGCGAGCGGGTCGGCACGTAGAAGCGGAGGCGCGAACGGCCGACGCCCGAGGGACGCATGTCGACCAGGTCGCCCTTGCGCTCGGTGAGCTTCTGCACCACGACGCCGGTATGCTCGTCATCGACGTCGATGATCACTTCCTCGATCGGCTCGAGCTTTTCGCCGTTCTCTTCGCGGATCACCACCTTGGGGCGGCCGATGGTGAGCTCGAAACCTTCGCGGCGCATGTTCTCGATCAGCACCGCGAGCTGCAATTCGCCGCGGCCGGCGACATCGAACGAGTCGTTGTCCTCGCCTTCGGTGACGCGGATGGCGACGTTGCCTTCCGCCTCGCGCATCAGACGCTCGCGGATGACGCGCGACTGCACCTTGTCGCCTTCGCGGCCGGCCAGCGGGCCGTCATTGATGCGGAAGGTGACCGACAGGGTCGGCGGGTCGATCGGCTTACTCGGCAGCGGCACGGTCACCGACGGGTTGACCAGCGTATCGGCGACGGTCGAGGTCTCGAGGCCGGCAATGGCGACGATGTCACCGGCTTCGGCCAGATCGATCGGGGTGCGCTCGAGGCCACGGAAGGCCAGCACCTTCGAAACGCGACCCTTCTCGACGATCTTGCCGTCGCGGCCGAGCGAATGGATCGGGTCGCCGGCCTTGACCGTACCCGAGGTGATGCGGCCGGTGAGGATGCGGCCGAGGAACGGGTTGCGCTCGATGGTGGTGACGAGCATGCGGAACGGGCCCTCTTCCACCTTCGGCTCGGGCACGTATTCGAGCACCTTGTCCAGCAGCGGGGCCAGCGAGTCCTTGGGGCCTTCCGGCTTGTCGGACATCCAGCCGAGCTTGGCCGCGCCGTAGAGCACCGGGAAATCGAGCTGCTCGGGGGTGGCGTCGAGGGCGATGAACAGGTCGAAGATTTCCTCGAGCACTTCGAGGTGGCGCTCGTCGGGGCGGTCGATCTTGTTGATCGCAACGATCGGACGGAGACCCTGGGCAAGCGCCTTGCCGAGCACGAACTTGGTCTGCGGCATCGGGCCTTCGGCCGCGTCGACGAGGATCACCACGCCATCGACCATCGACAGGATGCGCTCGACCTCGCCGCCGAAATCGGCGTGGCCGGGGGTGTCGACGATGTTGATGCGGGTATCCTTCCAGACCAGCGAAGTCACCTTCGCCAGGATGGTGATGCCGCGCTCACGCTCGAGATCATTGCTGTCCATGGCGCGTTCTTCGACGCGCTGGTTGTCGCGGAACGAGCCGGACTGCTTGAGCAGGACGTCGATCATGGTGGTCTTGCCATGGTCAACGTGAGCAATGATTGCGATGTTACGCAAAGACATGGGGGGCGGCCGATCGGATTTTCAGGAGATTAGTGGGGCCCCATATCGGACAAGGGTCACATTCTCAAGACAAATCGCCGAATGGCTGGGTTGCGGACGTATCGGAAGCGGCCTTGCCGCACGACCGGATTGCCTGGTCTGCAATTAGGGGTATATACCCGCATCCATGTCCGACCCCTGTATCTGCATCGCGGTTCGCAAGGCGAGCCGCAAACTGACGGCACGCTATGACGCGGCGCTCGAAGCCGTGGGGATCAACCTGGCGCAGTTCTCGCTGCTCAGGAACATCGCGCGGCATCAGCCGGTATCGCTGACCGGGCTGGCGGAGATCGTCGAGCTCGATCGCTCGACGCTGGGGCGTAACGTCCGGGTACTGAAGCGCATGGGGCTGGCGGCGATCCTGCCGGGCGACGACCTGCGCGAGGCAACGCTCAGCCTGACCGAGGCGGGGCAGCAGACGCTGGGCCAGGCGGTGCCGATCTGGGAAGGCACCCAGGACGAAATTCAGCGGCGGCTCGGCGTCGCCGGCACAGCGCAACTCGAAGCCCTGCTCGGGTCACTCTAAAGGAACCATCCACGATGCTTTCGGACCGCCTGGCGGCGTTTCTTGCGGCGCGCAACATCCACTATGGCTGGGTGGTGGCCGGCACGACCTTCCTCGTCATGCTGGCGACCGCCGGGGCGATGGGCTCGGCCGGGGTGCTGATCCAGCCGCTGCAGCAGGAGTTCGGCTGGACCACGGCGGAGATTTCGTCCGCGCTTGCCGTCCGGCTGCTGTTCTTCGGGCTGCTCGGGCCGTTCGCAGCGGCCTTCATGAACCACTTCGGCATTCGCCGCGTGGTGATGACGGCCTTGGGGCTGATCGGCGCCGGGATCATCGGCTCGCTGTTCATGCGTGAGCTGTGGCAGCTCCTGGCGCTGTGGGGGATCGTGATCGGGGTCGGCACGGGAATGACGGCGCTGGTGCTCGGCGCAACGGTTGCCTCGCGCTGGTTCGAGAAGCGGCGTGGGCTGGTCGTCGGGCTGATGACGGCCAGCAATGCCACCGGGCAGCTGATCTTTCTGCCGCTGCTGGCCAACCTGGCTGAGACCGTCGGCTGGCGCTCGGCGCTGGGTTTCATCGTGGTGGTGCTGGCGATCGCTTTCGCGCTGGCGCTGCTGCTCAAGGATTACCCTGCCGATGTCGGGTTGGCGCCGTTCGGCGGCACATTGCAGCCAAGGGTGGTGCGCAGCAGAAAGCTCCTCGAACTGGTGGCCTCGCCGATCCGGGCGTTGCGTGAGGCGGCGAGGACGCAGGTGTTCTGGGTGCTGTTCGCAACGTTCTTCGTCTGCGGGTTTTCGACCAACGGGCTGATCCAGCAGCATTGGATCTCGATCTGCGGCGATGTCGGCATCACCCCGACCGGCGCCGCCGGCTACCTGGCGCTGATCGGCATCTTCGACTTCGTCGGCACCATCGTTTCGGGCTGGCTGTCGGATCGCTACGACAATCGCTGGCTGTTGCTCGCCTATTACGGCTTGCGTGGCGTCAGCCTGTTGTTTCTGCCCTATTCCGGCTTCTCGTTCGCCATGCTGACGGTGTTCGCGGTGTTCTACGGGCTGGACTGGGTGGCGACGGTGCCGCCCACGGTGAAGCTCACGGCGCAGCAATTCGGCGCCGAGAAGGCGAACCTGGTGTTCGGCTGGGTGTTCGCCGGGCACCAGCTGGGGGCGGCGTCGGCGGCGGCGGTCGCCGGGATCGCGCGCACCGAACTCGACACCTACACGCCAGCGCTGCTGCTGGCCGGCGTGTTCTGCATTCTCGCGGCATTGCTGGTGCTGAGCATCGGGCGGCCGAAGCGCGCGGCGGCGATGGCAACGGCGTAGAACCGCAGGCAGTCGCATATGGCGTGGGGATCGCTCGGTGCGCGCAGAACACCCCCCACCCTGTCCCACCCCCGCAAGGGAGGAGGAGATGCTCACACCAGCGGTAGTGTTTTGGTCTCCCTCCCCCCTGCGGGGAGGGGACAGGGGTGGGGGTCCCGTACCGGCTCGTCAGCTGCTTGCCGCCGCATACGATAGGCCCGCCGGGAAGGTTCGTTCAGCCCTTCAGCGATCGCGGCTTGTCGGCCGACTGGTAGAGGCCGAGGCCAAAGCCATCCGGATCCAGAAAGTCGGCGCTCCAGCCGCCGGGCGCCTCGCTGACCGGGGTGACGATGGTGACGCCGTGGGCGACCAGCGCGGCCACCACATCGTCGATGCCGCCTTCGGCCAGATCAAAGATCAGCGCCGGCGAGCTGCCGCGCGACCCTTCCATTTGAAAGAAGATGATCTCGAGCCCCTGGTCGAGCGAGCCCTGCAGCCAATAGGGCTCGGCACCCTCCATGCGGGTGAGTTCGATGCCGAGCGTTTCGTTGTAGAAGCGCTCGGTCCTGATGATGTCGGCGACGTAGTAGACGATGCTGGCGCGGTGCGGTTTGGGGATCATGGGTTCAGCTCCTGATGGGTGGTTGCATCAATGGTTGCCGCCATCAGGCGGAATGTGAGCAAGGCGCTGAAATATCCCTCGCAGTCTAGCTCGGCGCCCGCCGCACGATGAACAAGTGCCCATCCGGATCGTGCGAGGCGAAGACGCCACCATCGCGCAGCAGCGCCGGCAGCAGCGCGTCGCGGATGCGGCCATAGGCGAGGTTCAGGCCGAGGCCGGGCGTGCCCTCGGGCAGGTCCAGGCCGGCGGCGCGCAACCGCTTGCCGAGCGTCGAGATGCGTTGGCGCAACGTCACGTCGTCGAGCCGCAGCAGGTAGGCGGTTTCGCGACGATCGTGGCCGCTGAGCGCCAGCGCGGCGACCGATTTCAGCGCCGGCGGCAAGCTCGTCAACAGGGCGCTGACCGGCGTTTCGTCCGCGGCCGGCGGTGGGTTGCGCGTTTCCTGCCAGGCGGTATCGCGGAGCCGGCTGCGCGTTGCCCCGCGCGCTGCCATCTTCGCCTTGTTGCGCATCACCCCGACCAGCCAGCGCCGATGCTCGGGCCGGGTGAAATCGGCGCGGCCGACGCGGATCGCCTCGATCAGCGCGTCCTGCAGCAGGTCATCGGCGTCCGCCGGTTGCCGGCTGCAGCGGCGGGCCAGGGCGAGAAGCTGGTCGTATGCCGCCTGTCGCATCGGGCCGGCGTCAGGAGACGCGGCGGAGTTTGGGGCGCTGCTGGCCTTCCTCGGCCAGCATCTCGGCGACAGCCTGGGCGCCGACCGGTGGCGAGAACAGGAAACCCTGGACTTCGCTGCAGCCCTGGTCGCGCACCGCGGCGAGCTGTTCCTCGGTCTCGATGCCTTCGGCGGTGGTCGACATGCCGAGCGACTGGCCGAGCCCGATCACTGCCTTGATGATGGCGAGGCTGTCTCCCTTCGACTTCAGGTCGCGCATGAACGAGCGGTCGATCTTGATCTTGTCGAAGGGGAAGCTGCGCAGATAGCTCAGCGACGAATAGCCGGTGCCGAAATCATCCATCGAGATGCGGACGCCCAAAGCCCTCAGCTTGTGCAGCGTCTTGAGCGTGGGCTCGTTGTCCGAGAGCAGCAGCGACTCGGTGATTTCGAGCTCGAGCCGGGTCGGCGCCAGGCCGGTATCGCGCAAAGCCGCCTCGACCGTCTCGTAGAGCCGCTTGTTCTTGAACTGCACCGGCGAGAGGTTGACCGCGACGCGGACACCCAGCGGCCAGCCCGCGGCGGTGCGGCAGGCTTCGCGCAGCACCCACTCGCCGATCTGGACGATGAGCCCGGTTTCCTCGGCGATCGGGATGAATTCGGTGGGCGAGATGGTGCCGCGATCGGCGGTGTCCCAGCGCAGCAGCGCCTCGAGGCAGGTGATGCGGTTCTCCTTCAGCCCCACCAGCGGCTGGAACACCAGGCGCAATTCGCCCTTGGCGAGCGCCAGCCTGAGGCCGGCTTCGATGGTGCGGCGCTTCTGGATCGCCGCATCCATGCCGGGCTCGAAGAAGTGGTAGGTCGAGCGTCCCTCGTTCTTGGCCTTGTAGAGCGCCAGGTCGGCGTTCTTCATCAGGATCTCGGAGGTCTCGCCATCCTGTGGCGCCATGGCGATGCCGACCGAGGTGCCGATCACCAGCTGGTGGCCATCGATGGTGAACGGGTTGGCCATCGCCTTGACGATGCGCTCGGCGATCGCCGCGGCTTCGGCCGGGTTATCGACGCCGCGCAGCAGCAGCGCGAACTCGTCGCCGCCGAGGCGGGCCAAGAGGTCGTTCTCGCGCGTGGCGCCCCACAGGCGGGCCGAGACCTGCTGCAGCAGCTTGTCGCCGAGCGAGTGGCCGAGCGTATCGTTGACCGCCTTGAAGTGGTCGAGGTCGATGCAGAGCACCGCGATGTGCTCGCCGCGCGCCAGACCCGGTTCCGCCGCCGCCATTTCTTCGAGGAACTGCACGCGGTTGGGCAACTGGGTCAGCGCGTCGTGGCGGGCGAGGTGGCGGATCCGCTCTTCCTGCTGGCGCTGCTCGGTGATGTCCTCGTGCGTGGTGACCCAGCCGCCATCCTTCATCGGATGGTGTTGCATCATGATGGTGCGGCCGTTGAGCTCGTGGATGTTCTTGCCGTATTCGCCGCGGGCGATCACCTCGCGGCGCCAGCGGATATAGTCCTCGCGGTTGGCGCCGGCCTGCATGCCCTCGTCGAACAGGTGGCCGAGAATGTCGTCGAGCTGCGTGCCGGGCTTCAGCAGGTGCTCGGGCAGGTTGTAGATGCGCTGGTAGGGCTGGTTGCAGATCACCAGGCGACCCTTGGGGTCGTACATGCAGAGGCCCTGGCTGATGTTGTTGACCGCCGCGTCGAGGCGGATGTTCTGCCGCTCGAGTTCGCGCTTACGCTTCTGGATGATCTCGGATGAGGCGATCTCTTCGGTGACATCCTCATGCGTCACCACCCAGCCCAGCCCGGGAGAATAGGCGTGCGCGGTCTCCAGCCAGCGCTCACCGGCGACGCGTTCGCGCACCTTGGAGCGGGCGCCGCCGCGATTGGCCAGGAGCTCCGCCTTGTAGGCGGCGAGGAACTCCTCGGGCGACTGGTCGGGATGGTTGCCCATTTCGGACGACAGCTTCACCACCGCTTCGAGCGTCATGCCCTTGCGGACGCGGCGGGCGGAGAAGCCGTAGATGTCGAGATAATGCTGGTTGAACATCACCAGCTTGAACTCGGGCGACCAGACACAAAAGCCGTAGGGAACCGACTGCAGCGCCGCGTCGAGCAGCAACGCGTCGGCGGCTTTACGATCGGAATCGGCCGATAGTGCCTTCACTTCTGATCAGGCCCCTCAAATCCTTGCAATCAGCGGGGAACGCTAGCGAAGGGCAGTTAAGATGGTTTTAAGCCGGGTACCGGCTATTCGAGCCCGACCTTCAGCATCTCGATCTCGGCCTTCAGCTTCTGGATCTCGAGCTCGTAGAGCCGGGCGCAGTTGAGCCGGGTCGGCGCCTCCCCGAGCGGAATGATGATGCGCGCATAGCCGACGGCGCTCTGGCGACTGTCGCCGTCATCGATGCCGTAGCCGGAATCGTTGTCATAGGCGCTGGAGAGGTCGCCGCCGGCGACCCCAAGGTCGAGATAACCGCCCGAGGAGTTGATCGACTGGCTGCAGCGCACACCTTCTGAGGTGGTGATCGAATCTTCGCCGCCCGGGCCTACCGGCGGAGGCGGCAGCATCAGCCCGTCAGCCGCCAGCGCCGGCCATGCGGCCAGTGTAACGACCACAAACACGCGGCAGGATCGGGCCATCAAGCGCGGCAGGCATGACACAGAGCGCAATTGTCCGCTCCTTCTTGGTTGGGTCTATATCGAAGGTCACGATCACAGGCCTGGTGAAGCCGGGTGCCATGGTGAGCTTGGCCGGCTTGACCACCACGCCGTCGATCGGCGTCTGGTAGTCCGGCATCAGGGGGACCAGAACGAACGTCATCTTGTGGTCGTAGGGATTGCCGACCTGCAAGCGGAACGCCTTCTTGTCGGACGGGGTGAGCCCCGACTTTTCCAGCGGCGACAGCGACTGAGCGAGGACTGGCGCGGCAACCGCAAGGCCAACCATGGCGATCAGCGGGGCGATGGCAATCTTCAGGGATGGCATGTGACGACAGTCCTCGTAGTGTAGGTGCCGGGTGGGAAGCCACCAGCATTGCTGACGCGGTTGTGGAGCGTCATGGTGAGCGTGACGAGGCCAAGGACTCCCGTAGCGAAGCTGGTGCTGGAGGTGGTGTAGGCCTGGTTGGCACCGGGGAAGAGACCAAGGCTGGCGGCACTATAGTAAACCTCGCGCGTCTCGAGCCCGGCGTTATAGCCACCGGGTGACTGGACCACGGTTGGTGGGTCGACCGTTATCGTTGGTCCTTCGAGCAGTGACAGCAGGATGTTCACCGTCGCCGGCGTGTTGCCGCCGACCTGGGAGCCGAGAACAGTATTGTCGAGCGAGTTTCTGAGCGTGCCTGACGACACCAGGTTGAGGGTGCAGGCGAGCACCGGCAACGGCGCCAGCAGCGCCGCGAGGGCGAGGGCGCCAGCGCCGATATGGATCAGGGCGCGCACGTCACCACCGTGCGAGTGGCATAGGCTCCATCAGGGAAGCCGTTAGGATTTGTGATGCGGTTGTGGAGTGTCAGTACCGATGCGGCGATGGTGCCCAGCGGTCGCGTTGTTTCGCTGGAAGTGTAGGCCTGGGTGACGGAAGAAAGGCCGGTTGCCCCTTGGTAGCGCACTTCGACCGCCTCTCCGGTCGACACGTACCCGCCCGGCTGATTGGTGCGGGTCGGAGCCCCGACGGTGAGGGTGGTCGAGCCGATCGACAGGATCGTGACGCTTCCAGCAGAGCCGCCTGCCTCTTCGGAACCCAGCGTCGTACCAGTGGTGTAGTTGAGGCCGAGGGTGCCGTTGGTGCTGGCGCTCAGTGTGCAACCAGCGACGACGGTGCCTGAGAAATCTACGTTGACTGCCATTGCGGGAACGATACTCGCCAACAGGCAGGCGGTGGTCGCTACGACAAGTACACGCATTACTCTACTCCAGGACGCGATGAAACTCGCCCGAAGTGTCAGTATTTTATGGTTAATGAGAGCTAAATATTGGTCCGACTAGGCATTAGTGCGCAAATCAGTACAGTTGCGACGCGCGCAAGGAAAAGAAACGCTTGTGTCGGCACCGCGTACAAACCCGCATGCGCATACGCGCCGGGCGCCGGACGCTTCCAGTCCGAACACCTGGCGCCGCTGGGGGCGCACTGGAGAAGGTGCCCGCGCCGGGCGTGCGGTCTAGTTGCCCGGCTTCACCATCACATAATCGCTGAACTGATACGGCCCCATCCGCACCGGCACGTGCTGCTCCACCTCAAAGCCCTGCGCGCGGTAGAAGGCGATGGCGGCGGCGTTGCCGTCGTTGACGTAGAGCGCCACCGGCAGCTCAGCGCCGAAATGGGCACGGGCCGTGGCGATCAGCGCCTTGCCGAGCCCGAGGCCGCGGGTTTCGGCGAGCAGGTAGAGCTTCTTGATCCAGACCCGGCCCTCGGCGCGGTAAGCCGAGGCAAAGCCGACGTCGCCGCCGTCATGCGTCGCCAGCCAGTATTGATGGCCGCGCTCGGCGATGTCGGCCTCGAGCGTTCCGAGCGCGTAGATCTCGGCCAGCATGCCGGGGATGCGGTCGGCCGGCAGGATGCCGGCAAAGGCTTCAGGCCAGATGCGGTAGGCGAGCTCTGCGACGCGCGGCAAGGCATCGGCATCGATCGGGAAAATCAGCGACGTAGACATGCCCTGTTGTGGCGCGCGGGCGAGGGGGCTGGCAAGCGGGTCGGCATCGTGTCAAAGACTTGACGAAACCCCAACCGGTGCTGCGCCATGCCAAGTTTCGTCCCCGACCTGCCGGTGCTCCTCGGCTTTGCCGTCGCGACCTTCGTGCTGATGATCACGCCCGGGCCCGATATGGCGCTGCAGATGAGTCGCGCCATCAATTATGGCCGGGCACATGGGCTCGCCGCGATGTTCGGGGCGATGACCGGCATCATGGTGCATACGACGCTGGTGGCGTTCGGCATCTCGGTGCTGATCCTCGCTGCGCCGCCGCTGTTCATGGCGTTGAAGATCGCCGGCGCCGTCTACCTGATCTGGCTGGCCTGGCAGGCGATCGTGCATGGCGGCGGGCTGCGGCTCGCCGAGGCGGCGAAGAAGCCGCCGACGCTGTGGCAGAGCTTTGCCACCGGGCTCGGCATTAACCTGCTCAACCCCAAGGTGGTGCTGTTCTTCGTGACCTTCCTGCCGCAGTTCGTCGAGGCGCATGACCCGGCCGCGGCAGGTAAGCTGTTGTTCCTCGGGGCGCAGTTCGTGGTGCTGTCGATCCCGCTCGGCTTCCTGATCGTCTTTGCTGCCGAAAAGCTGGCTGATGCCTTCAAGCGCAGCAAATGGGTGGAGCGGGCGCTCAACTGGAGCTTTGCTGCGATCTTCACCGCCTTCGCCGCGACCATCCTCACCGCACAGGCACGGCACTAGTCTATGATGGTCGCGCTTCCGCATCGGCAAACCGCTGCGCACTTTTCCTGGAAACGCTCCGCATGAACTATTCCCACGCCTTCCACGCCGGAAACTTCGCCGATGTGATGAAGCATCTCATCGTCACCCGGCTGGTCGAGTACCTGAAAAAGAAGGATGCGGCGTTCCGGGTGATCGATACCCATGCAGGGATCGGCAAATACGATCTCACCGGCGAGATCGCCAAGCGCTCGCCGGAATGGGCCGATGGTATCGGCAAGCTGCTGCAGGGCGGGCTGCCGCAGAAGGCGCAGGCGCTGGCCGAGCCCTACCTCAAGGTGATCGCCGAGCTGAACCCGGGCGACAAGCTCGAGACCTATCCGGGGTCGCCTTTGCTGGTTCGAAAGCTGTTCCGGCCGCAGGATCGCCTCTCGGCGCTGGAGCTGCATCCCGAATATGCCAAGCGGCTCGGCACGCTGTTCGAGGGCGACGTGCAGGTGCGGGTGATCCATCTCGACGGCTGGCTGTCGCTCAACGCCCATGTACCGCCCAAGGAGAAGCGCGGCCTGGTGCTGGTGGATCCGCCGTTCGAGGAGCGCGGCGAGTTCGAGCGGCTGGTCGATGGGCTGGTCAAGGCGCATGGCAAGTTCGCCACCGGCGTTTACGCGCTGTGGTATCCGCTGAAGGATACCCGCGCCGTGCACGATTTCATCTCGGCGCTGCGCGATACCGGCATTACCAGGATGCTCAGGGCCGAGCTCAGCATCCGCCCGGCCTCCAACCCGCCGCGGCTGCACGGCACGGGGATGATCCTCGTCAACCCGCCGTTCACGCTCGAGGGCGAGTTGCGCATCCTGCTGCCGGCGCTGGCGCAACTGCTGGGCGATCCCGGCCAGGGCCGCCACAAGCTCGAGTGGCTGCGCGGCGAGGATTGATCAGTAGTCGACGCTGTCGACCAGCTCGAAGCCCGTCAGTTGCGGCGTATTGATCAGGCCGCGCGCCTCAGCGCCGACCCACATCTGCTTGAGCGCCGCCGCCATCCGGTCGGCCGCCTCCTTGGTCGCGAACTCGAGGTCGATCATCACGTGGTTGGGATCGTCGGCGCGCCGGCCGACCCGGTGGCGCACCACGCCCATCTGGCGGCGGCCGAGCGGATCACTGTCGAAGCCGTTGCGCCGCCACACCTCGTAGTCGGGAACCGAATGCTCGATATGCAGCAGGTACATCGCGTTCTCCTCAGCTGGAGCGCTTCAGGACAAGGTGCAGCTCTCAAAGCTCGAACTCATAATAGACCATCTTCTCGCCCTTGCCGCCGACCTTGATGTAGAGCCCGTTGGCCTCGAGGTTGTCGAGTTCGGTGCCGAGCCAGGCTTCACGACAACCCAGCTCGCGGCCCCAGGCGAACATCGCCTCGACCATGCGGGTGGCGATGCCCTGGCGCAGATGGGTCGAGGCGGTGCCGACCTCGTCGATATAGAGTTCGGTGTGCTTGTCGGGATGGCGGTGGATGACCGCGGCGCACTGGCCGACCACCACACCATTGTCGAAGGCGAGCAGCATCAGGTGGCCGGGCTCGAGCAGGTAGGCTTCGAGCCGCTCGGGATGGATCGGTTCGTCGAACACGTCCGGCGCGATCTCGGTAAAATCGAGTTCGTCGCCGGGCTGCATGCGTTTCAACTGGATAGCCATCGGCTGGACTCCTTGCTGGGAGGCGTCACCGATTGGGGATCGGATCAGACGTGCCATGGGGCACCGCGCCGGGATTGCCGCCCATCGTCAGCGGCAGACCGATCCTAGACGGGGTTGGGCACCCCGCCAAGCCGTCAGGCCGTGAGCGCGTCGCGCTCTTTCTTGGTCAGCCGCTCGGTTTCGCTCTTCAGCTGCCCGCAGGCCGCGAAGATATCGCGGCCGCGCGGGGTGCGGACGGGGCTCGCATAGCCGGCATTGTTGACGATGTCGGCGAAGCGCTCGATGCGCGACGAGCTCGAGCAATCGTAGTTGGTGCCCGGCCAGGGGTTGAACGGGATCAGGTTGATCTTGGCCGGGATGCCGGCGAGCAGCCGGACCAGCTCGCGCGCGTCGGCGTCGGAATCGTTGATGTCCTTGAGCATCACATATTCGAAGGTGATGCGGCGGGCATTGGAAAGACCGGGATAATCGCGGCAGGCCTGGATCAGCTCTTTGAGCGGATACTTCTTGTTGATCGGCACCAGCATGTCGCGCAGTTCGTCGCGCACCGCGTGCAACGAGATGGCCAGCATGACGCCGATCTCACGGCCGGTCGGCTCGATGAACGGCACGACGCCGGAGGTCGAAAGGGTGATGCGGCGCTTCGACAGCGAAATGCCGGCTTCGTCGGAGGCGATCAGCAGCGCCTGCTTGACGTTGTCGTAATTGTAGAGCGGCTCGCCCATGCCCATCATCACCACATTGGTGATGGCGCGGCTGTCGCCTTCCGAACCACCCGAGCCGCGCGGCGCCGGAACCAGGCCGCCGTCATTGGGGCGCACGCCGCCGGGGAAATCGCCCAGCCGCTCGCGCGCCATCAGGATCTGGCCGAGGATCTCGCCGGCGGTGAGGTTGCGCACCAGCTTCTGCGTGCCGGTGTGGCAGAACGAGCAGGTGAGCGTGCACCCGACCTGGGAAGAGACACAGAGTGTCCCGCGGTCTTCCTCGGGGATATAGACGGTCTCGACTTCGACGGGCGGCAGCAGCGGGTTCTTGGGGTCGCGGAAGCGGAACAGCCATTTGCGGGTGCCGTCGATCGAGATCTGTTCGGTGACGATCTCGGGGCGGTCGAGCAGGAAGGTATCGGCGAGCTTCTGGCGGAACCCCTTCTGGATGTTGGTCATCCGGTCGAAGTCGGTGACGCCGTTGTGGTAGATCCAGTTCCACAGCTGGGAAGCGCGCATTTTTGCTTCGCGCTCTTCGAGGCCGATGCCCATCAAGGTATCGCGCAGCTCGGGTTTCATCAGGCCGACCAGCGATGTCCGCCCGGATTTCGGGCGGTCGGCATGGGCGTGATGATCGAGGTCGAGGGCGATACTCATGGTGCGGGCGGCTCTCTCAGCGTGCGCAAGTTTGGTGGTCGCGCGGACAAACCGGAAAAGCTCACTACTTTTCCTGACCACGCTCCTTCAGGGCGCGGCCTGTAACATAGTAGCAGAGTTTGCGCAAAACACGGGGGCGGGAGGCTGAGTTGCGTGGGGCGGGCGGCGCAGTGACTGTGGCCCCACCCCCTCCCAAGCTGCGCCTGCCTCCCCCATCAAGGAGGAGGTGGGGGCCGGCGGGTGGGGGCGATGCTGTTCGGGCCGATCGATCAGCCGGTGCAGCCTTCGATGGCGCGGCTGGCGGCGGTGGCGCCCGACAGCGAGAAGGTCTCGACGATGCGGATGCCCTTGTCGCTGGTGCCCTCGATGACCACCGAGGAGCCGGCGCGCAGCGCGCCCGCGAGGTTGTCGTTCTGGTTGGGGTCGAGCAGCCAGGCGGCATCCTTGTCGGTGAACAGCTCGAAGGTCTGGCCGCTGACCGTGGCGGTGGCCGGGGTGTCGGGCGCAAACATGAAGCCGGCGACGAGGTTCAGTTCGTTGCGGACGCTCTCGGACGGACGGTTGGTCAGGTAGAGCCACGCCTCGGTGAATTCGTCCGGGCTGGGCGAGACCTCGGTGGGCTTGCTCAGCGCGAAGCAGACCGGGCCGGTCGACTCGGTGGCGGTGTAGGCGGTCCAATCGCGAAACTCGCCGAGCAGCTTCACCGACTGCGCCATGGCCGCGCCCGACAAGGCGGGGACGAGCACCGTGGCGATGACAGCAAAAGCGCGGAATTTCATAGGCGGGACCTCGAGGAGTTCGGCGGTTTGGTAGCAGGCAAAGCCTGATGGCATCAATCGCCGAACGTTCGTGAAGGCGTGAAGTTCACGCCCAAGTGTCAAGGCTGGAGCTTTTCACCGCTTTCCCACAAACGTCGAAATGCTCCACGTTTTCGTTGTCGCGCTTTCGAACCGGAAAAGTCTCATAACCTTTCCTCAAAGCACTCCGATGTCAGGTGCAGGCCTTGCTGATCTCGCCGAGCGCGGCAGTGACGCCCGACAGGCTGTAGCTGTCCGACATCTTGTTGCCCTTCTGCGAGGTGCCGTTGACGGTGAGCTTGGTGCCCGCCTTCAGCGCTTCGACGAAGGTCGCCTCGTCGGCCTCGACGGCGAGCCAGGCGGCCTCGCCTTCGGTGACCATCGGGAAGGTCTTGCCGTCGACGGTAGCGGTGACGTTGGCATTGGTGGGGTGGAACGGGTAGCCGACCTGCGTCTGCACTTCGTTCTTGGTCCCGAGGCCCTTGCGGTTGATCACCAGGAAGTGGATCGGGCTGCGCCGCACCGGGCTGCCGTTCACTTCCTTGGGGCTCCAGTCTTCCGGCTGGGCCGAGATATAGCACATGGCGCCATTGGCATCGGCGCCGGTCCAGGCGGTCCACGCCTTGAAGGTGCCCAGCTGCTTGATTTCCTGTGCGCCGGCAGGCGCAGCCGCCAGTGCGAAGCAGACACTTCCGGCAACCAGAGCAGCCAGTGCCAAACGAGATGATGTCATCGCCCTAACATCCTTGAAGTTGCGCAACCAGCACCCGAGCATGGTGCCACGGTATGGTTACCAAGGTCTCAAACCGGCCGCGCATTTTGAGTTAGTGGCGACCTTAGCGGCAATCGTGTCGGCAATTTGACGTGCCAAACCGCCGAAAATCCTGTTTGGGCCCGCATGGTGAAGGAAGCGTTAACACCGGCCCGGCGCGTCACGCGGCCAACGGGTAGCTCTGCTCGACCAGGTACGGGCCGCCGCCCACCGAATCCCGCGAGGAGAACAGCACGAAGCGGCCGACCTTGAACTCCAGCGGGTTG
The DNA here is from genome assembly GCF_058806655.1 of Devosia sp. GW821-FHT12F11. NCBI lineage: Bacteria > Pseudomonadati > Pseudomonadota > Alphaproteobacteria > Hyphomicrobiales > Devosiaceae > Devosia > Devosia sp. GW821-FHT12F11. The sequence continues at coordinate 278,734 of NZ_JBXAPX010000001.1, read as the reverse complement.
AAGCGGCCGGAGAAGGCGATGAAGCGCGCCACCTCCTCGGCGGAGACGCCGCGCAGCCGCGCCAGCGCCACGTGCGGCACGAACTTCCGCCCTTCCGGCGCGAGACCGCAGCGCTGCAGAACGCGCTCCTGCGCGGCCTGCAGGCGGAGCAGCGCGGCATTGGACGAGCAGCCGGCGAACAGGGCGCGCGGGGTGTTGCCGCCGAACGAGCCGAGGTGATCGAGCTTGATGGTGAAGGCCTCGCTGTCGGCCAGGCGGTCGAGCATGTCGGTGACTTCGCTCGCCACATGGTGATCGACGTCGCCGATAAAGCGCAAGGTAATGTGATAGTTCTCGGTGTCGATCCAGCGGGCGCCGAACAGGCCGCCTCGCTTGAGCGAGAGGGCGAGCCCCACCTCCGGTGGGACCTCGATTCCGGTAAAGAGCCTGGGCATTCGACCCTCCCTTTGCCGCGGTGAGCCCGGGTGATTCGCGCTCATCTACACCCGAAACGTAGCGACGCAGGATGGCTGCTGCAAGACAGCTGGCGTGCGACGGCCGGGCGCCTGCCTCGTGAGGCGAAGAGCCTTGGATAAACCGTTGAAGAACTGCGACATTAGGGAACGTTAAGGTGAGATCCCGAAGTCTTGTATTGTCCGGGGTGTGCCCTCATATTGTGTGATCGACGGCAGAGGCTCGGAGGAGCGCCCGTCACGTCGCCAGGAAAGGGATTTATTCGTCATGGCTGAATTCGACCGTCCGACTATCGCCGCTCAGCGGGCCGGAACCGCCGCGGCCATCGATGAGGGCCTGCGCAGCTATATGCTGAAGGTCTACAACTATATGGGCATTGGCCTGGTGGTGACGGGTGTCGTCGCCTACTTCGCCAACGCCTGGTCCACGACCACCGACCCCACACAGGCGGTGGGCCAGCTGGCCAATGGCACGCTGGTCACCCAGTGGGGCGCGCTGATTTATGACTCGCCGCTGATGTGGGTGATCGCGTTCGCGCCGCTGGCCTTCGTGCTGGTGCTGAGCTTCGGCATCAACAAGCTCTCGGGCGCTACAGCGCAGCTGCTGTTCTGGGTGTTCGCGGCCGTGATGGGCCTGAGCCTCTCGTCGATCTTCATGGTCTATACCGACGCCTCGATCGCCAAGGTGTTCTTCATCTCGGCGGCCACGTTCGGTGCGATGAGCCTCTACGGCTACACCACCAAGCGTGATCTCACGAGCATCGGCAACTTCCTGATCATGGGCCTGATCGGCCTGATCATCGCCTCGATCGTCAACATCTTCCTCGCCTCGAGCATGCTCGACTTCGCCATCTCGGCGATCGGCGTGCTGATCTTCGTGGGCCTGACCGCCTACGACACGCAGAAGGTCAAGGAGAGCTACGACGAGGGCCTCGGCTCCGAGGTGCTGCACAAGTCCGCGGTGATGGGTGCTCTCTCGCTCTACCTGGACTTCATCAACCTGTTCCTGATGCTGCTCCGCCTGTTCGGTAACCGGGAATAATCGCCGGGCGCTTTCAGGAAAAGTTGTGAGACTTTTCTGGTTCGAAAGCGTGACTGATAGAAGGAATCAGCAAGTCTGATTGGAAGTTTCGGGGGCCGCGATCTATCAAGATCGCGGCCCCTTCGTTTTCCGCGAGCTCCTGATGTCCGACGTCATCTTCCGCCCCTTTGCCTGGTCCGACGTACCCGCCATCGCGGCGATTTACCGGCCCTATGTCGAGGAGACGGTGATCACCTTCGAGACCGAAGTGCCCTCAGAGACGGAGATGGCGGAGCGCTTCGGCAAGCTCAAGGCGCTGGGCCATCCGCTGATCGTCGCCGAACGGGCCGGCGAGGTGCTGGGCTATGCCTATGCCTCGTTCTACCGGCCGCGCGCGGCCTATCGCTTCACCTGCGAGGATTCGATCTATTTGCGGCAGGATGCGGTCGGGCAGGGGATCGGCGGGCGGCTGCTGGACGAGCTGATGGCGCAGAGCCGCGCCGCCGGGTTCAAGCAGATGATCGCGGTGATCACGGCGGAACGCGCCAACTCGGTGCGGCTGCACGAGAAAGCCGGCTTCCGCCATGTCGGGCGCTACGAGGCGGTGGGGTATAAGTTCGACCGCTGGCTGGATATCGTGCACCTGCAAAAGGCGCTGTGAGGCCTCGGTCTGGGGGCTGCAGGAATATCTTTATGAATGGATGCCTCATCATCACCGGGACACCTGGTGCCGGAAAGACCACCGTGTCGCAGCTCGTGGCCGAACGACTGGAGCGGTCGGCCCGCATTGACGGAGACGTCATGGCGCAACTCATGGTCAATGGCCGGGTCAACAATCTCGATGAGCGCGGTAACTGGAACCCCGGCCCCGAAGGCAAGAGGCAGTTGCAACTGCGCATGATCAACGCATGCTCGGTGGCGAACAATTTCGCGGAGGCGGGCTTCACGCCGGTTATCGACACGGTCCTCGAGGTGCGTGAGGAGTTGGAGTTCCTGGTCAAACGACTGACGGTGCGCCCACTTATGCTCGTGGTTCTCGCGCCGCCGCTCGAAGTCGCTCAATACCGCAACGCGACCCGCCCGGAGCGTCAGCGGGTGAGCTACGACTTCTCCCATACCGCCGCCAACATGCGTAGGGAGATCGGCGGTGACGGATGGTGGTTGGACTCGGGCGATCTGACGCCCGACGAAACGGCGGATCTCATCGTCGCAGAGGCCATCACGCGAGCCGTCATCGACCTCTGAGACGCATTGAGGCCTGCCGCCGAGCCGGCGCCTGTTCGGTCCTCGTCGTCGTTGGTTTCTCACTTGGCCGCCTCTACAGCCGCTTCTCCATCGGGTAGCACAGCATGCCGCGGTCGGCTTCGGCGGGGCCGGCATCTTCCCAGCCATTGGCGAGATAGAAGCGGTGGGCGGTGCCGGTACTGGTGAGCCTTGCAACGCTGGCGCCGGACTGGCGGATGCGCTCCTCGAGCGCGGCGAGCAGGGCTTTGCTGACGCCATGGAAGCGGTGGGCCGGGGCGACGTAGTTGAGGCCGATCTCGGCGGGACCGTTCAGGCAGCCGACGGCGGCGATCTCGCCGTCGCGCTCGGCGACGAGGAACCGGGCGCCGGGGCGTTCGAGCATTTTCAGCACCATCTCGGGCGTCTTGTTGCGCAGCCACCCGGCGAGGATTTCGGCATCGTCGCGGTGGTCGGCGCTGCAGAGATCGCGGATCGAGGCGGTCAGCACGGCGCTCATCGCTGCGGCATCCGCCGGCTTGGCCGGGCGGACGGTGATCATTTGACCAGTGCGAGTTCCAGGACGCGGAGCACGGTCGTGAGGTCGTGGCCGCGCTTCAGGATGCGGCCATCCTGGCTCAGCACCATGTACTGGCCCTGCTTCAGGCGCAGCCTGGGGTTCTTCTCGACCACGTAGAGCGGCCGCTCGGAGGCGCGCTTGTAGATCGAGAACAGGGCGCGGTCGCGAAGGAAGTCGAGCGCATAGTCGCGCCACTCGCCGTCGACGACCTTGCGGCCATAGAGATTGAGTATGGTCTGGAGTTCCTTGCGGTCGAAGGTGACCGCGGGCACGAAGCGGTTATGATTGGCCGGCTGAAGATCGGCGGGACCAGGGCTCGCGGCTGCCGCGAAATCGATGAGAAGCCCTGATCCAGACTGCTCGGGTTCGTCCACCATTGATCGGCCTCGTCACCTTGCTGTCATGATCGCGTCATTCGCAACGCTTGGCAAGCCGGTCGGATGCATTGGAACAAGTGGACCGGGGCGACCAGGCATTCGCCGCAGGGGTTAATGCAAAATCCCTATTTCGGTCACAATCCCTCCCCGTTGACGCCAGATTGACTCGGCACCTTATCTCCATTGCCTCCAGTGGCCGGCAAGCGGGCTGACCGAGCCCCCAAACCACGATGCTCGTTTGCCGGCCGCCTCTTACATGCACAGTCATTCTCCTCCCGCCTGCGCAAGCTGGCGGGAGTTTTGTTATGGCGGCGAGTGCCGCTGCCCTGACTGGCTCAGATTCCGCCCTGTCGGCGACTGGCCACCGGGCAGCGCCCCAAACTCGGTGTCATCCCTGCGAAAGCAGGGACCCAACTCGCCGCAGCGCAACTGGATGGATGGGTCCCTGCTTTCGCAGGGATGACAGCCGGTGGGTTGGCAGGATCGCAACATAGCGCCTGCGCGGGGAGGACGCCGGCGCGCTTTAGCGGGTGAAGCTGGCGGCGCCGACGATCGGGCCGGGCAGCCCGTCGTGATCCTGCTGAATGAGGATGACGGCGCCGTTGGAGCGACCGGTCAGCACCTCGGAGAGCGGCAGGGTGAGTTCGGCGCCGGCATCGGCTTTCCACATTCCCAGCACCTGGCGACCGGTGACGATCTGCGTGTAGGCGACCTGCTTGCCCTCGTTTTCGCCGCGCTCAATGGTGACATCGGCGCGATCGAGGAAGGTGACGAGCCAGATCATCGCATCAGGCTGACCTGCCTTGGCGGGCACCGAAACCTGCAGCATATCGTCCGAGGCCTCGCTGAGCTGGACATCGAGCGGCAGGCTGGCGCCGCCAAGCGCCCCGTTCACCGCGTCACGCTTGGAGCCGACGAGGCCGCCCTTGCCGTTGACCACCAGCTGCGGCGTGAAGATGCGTGAGGAGCCCCAGCTTTCGGCGTAATCGCGCTGCCGGTCGGAGTTCTCCTTGGTGCCGAAAGTGTCTTCCCAGCCGATATAGTCCCAGTAGTCGACATGGTAGGCCAGCGCGACGACGTCGGGGCGTCTGCCCATTTCATCGAGCATGGCATCGGCCTTCGGACAGGACTTGCAGCCCTGCGAAGTGAACAGCTCGAGCACGGCCTTGGGCGCAAGCTTGATCTCCCCGGCGAGGGCTGTGGAGATCAGGGCAAGCGAAAGGGAGACGCCGCAAAGGATCGAACGAGAAAGCATGGCGACGTTTGTAGGCAGGCGGGTTGTCCCGCGCGAGTCAAATCGGCGCGACTTGGCGTGATGGGGAAAAGGGGGCGGGGAGGCGCAGTCGGCGGCCCTCTCCCGCTGGCGGGGGAGGGGGGAGCCACACGCACTGTTGGTGGGCGGACTTGGCGGAGGCCGGTGTTTGCGGCACCCCCCTCCCACCAGCCTGTCGGCTGGTCCCCCCTCCCCCGTAAACGGGAGAGGGTCGCCGACTGCGCGGTCTGTTTAAGCCGCGACGAGGTTGCGCAGCACGTAGTGCAGGATGCCGCCGTGCTGGTAGTACTCGAGTTCGTTGACCGTATCGATGCGGCAGCGGGTCGAGACTTCCTCGATGCGGCCGTCGGCGCGGACGATCTTCACCTTGACGGTGGAGCGCGGGGTCAGCGTGGTGAGGCCCTCGATCGAGACGGTCTCGGTGCCGTCGAGATGCAGGGTCTGCCAGCTCTGACCCTCGGCGAACTGCAGCGGCAACACACCCATGCCAATGAGGTTGGAGCGGTGGATGCGCTCGAAGCTCTGGGCGATGACGGCGCGGACGCCGAGCAGGCGGGTGCCCTTGGCGGCCCAGTCACGCGACGAACCGGTGCCGTATTCCTTGCCGGCGAAGATCACCAGCGGGGTGTTCGACTTCTGGTAGGCCATGGCGGCATCGTACATCGGCATGACTTCGCCGGTCGGGCCCTTGGTGAAGCCGCCTTCGACGCCCGGCACCATCTGGTTCTTGATGCGGATATTGGCGAAGGTGCCGCGCATCATCACTTCGTGGTTGCCGCGACGGGCGCCGTAGGAGTTGAAATCCTTGGGCGCCACCTGCCGTTCGACCAGGTACTTGCCGGCCGGGGTGCCGGCCTTGAACGAACCGGCGGGCGAGATGTGGTCGGTGGTGATCGAGTCGAGGAAGAGGCTCAGGACACGCGCTTCGTGGATATCGGTGACCGGCGCCGGCTCCATGGTCAGCCCCTCGAAATACGGGGGGTTCTGCACATAGGTGGAGCTGGAGTTCCAGCGATAGGTCTCGCCGCCGTCGACGGCGATGGCCTGCCAGTTCTCGTCGCCCTTGAACACGTCGGAGTAGCGGCCGAGGAACATCTTGGGCGTGATCACCGTGCGAACGATGTCGGCGATCTCCTTGTTGGTCGGCCAGATGTCCTTGAGGTAGACCGGCTTGCCGTCCGAACCGGTGCCGAGCGGCTCGGTCGCAAGGTTCTTGTTCATCGAACCGGCGATGGCATAGGCGACCACCAGCGGCGGCGAGGCCAGGTAGTTGGCGCGCACGTCGGGGTTCACGCGGCCTTCGAAGTTGCGGTTGCCCGAGAGCACCGACGCCGCCACCAGGTCGTTGGCGTTGATGCACTCCGAGATGGCTTCCGGCAGCGGGCCGGAATTGCCGATACAGGTGGTGCAGCCATAGCCGACGAGGTTGAAGCCGAGCGCGTCGAGATCGGCCGAGAGGCCGGCGGCGTTGAGATAGTCGGTCACCACCTGCGAGCCGGGGGCCAGCGAGGTCTTGACCCACGGCTTCGACGTCAGGCCCTTGGCGCGCGCCTTGCGGGCGACAAGGCCGGCGGCGATCAGCACGTTCGGGTTCGAGGTGTTGGTGCACGAGGTGATGGCGGCGATCACCACATGGCCGTCATTGAGGCCGTACGTCTCGCCGCGCACCGGCAGCGTCGCCTCTTCGGGGATGTCGTCGACGCCGGTGGCGCCTTCATCGACGAAGCGGCTCTCGCCCTTCGACTCGGGTAGCGCGGTGCGCTCCTTGCGGCCACCGGCCAGATCCTTCATCGCCTCGGCAAACTTCGGCGCAGCATCGACCAGCGAGACGCGGTCTTGCGGGCGCTTGGGGCCGGAGAGCGAGGGAACGACCGTGGTGAGGTCGAGCGACAGCGTGTCGGTGAACAGCGGGTCGGGGCTCTCGGTGGTGCGGTACATGCCCTGGGCCTCGGAATAGGCCTTCACCAGCGCGACGCGGTCGGCATCGCGGCCAGAAGTCTCGAGGTAGGTCAGGGTGTCGGAATCGACCGGGAAGAAGCCGCAGGTGGCGCCGTACTCGGGGGCCATGTTGGCGATGGTCGCCTGGTCTTCAAGCGACAGATAATCGAGACCCGGGCCGTAGAACTCGACGAACTTGCCGACCACGCCCTTCTTGCGCAGCATCTCGGTGACGGTGAGCACCAGGTCGGTGGCGGTGATGCCTTCGTTGATCTTGCCGGTCAGCTTGAAGCCGATGACTTCGGGGATCAGCATGGTGATGGGCTGGCCGAGCATGGCGGCTTCGGCCTCGATGCCGCCGACGCCCCAGCCGAGCACGGCGAGGCCGTTGACCATGGTGGTGTGGCTGTCGGTGCCGACCAGGGTATCGGGGTAGGCGTAAAGCTCGCCCGAGGTCTCGTCCTTACGGGTCCAGACGGTCTGGGCCAGGTATTCGAGGTTCACCTGGTGGCAGATGCCGGTGCCGGGCGGCACGACGCGGAAGTTGTCGAAGGCTTTCTGGCCCCAGCGCAGGAATTCGTAGCGCTCGCCGTTACGCTCGTATTCGAGGTCGACGTTCTGCAGGAAGCTCAATGGGGTGCCGAACGAGTCGACCATCACCGAGTGGTCGATGACCAGGTCGACCGGCACCAGCGGGTTGATCTTCTGCGGATCGGCGCCGAGCTTGGCGGTGGCGTCGCGCATGGCGGCGAGATCGACCACGGCGGGGACGCCGGTGAAATCCTGCATCAGCACGCGGGCCGGGCGGTAGGAGATCTCGTGCTCGGAGATGCGGGTGCGCAGCCAGTCGGCGACGGCCTCGATATCGGCGCGGGTGACGGTAACGCCGTCCTCGAAGCGGAGCAGGTTCTCCAGCACCACCTTCATCGAGTGCGGCAGCTGCGAGACACCCTTCAGACCGTTCTTTTCCGCCAGCGGAATGGAGAAGTAGCTGTAGGTCTTGTCCCCGACTGTGATCGTGGTTCTGGACTTGAAGCTGTCGAGGGATTTCGAGGTCACGGGTGTCGCCTTCACGCGCTGGTGTTGCAAGGCGCCGCCCGGTCCTGACGCCGGACCGTAAAGGCCCGGGAGACCGGGGGCAGAGGTCGCTGACTGGAAGCATTCCAATCTACGGCTGGCTTATAGAGAAACTACATGACGCTTGCCAGTGGTGACTTGGGTTCATTAGGCATGGCGGCCATGAACCAGCCGATGCCCGTTTCCGAGGCCTTTCAACCGCAGCTGAGCGTCAACGGCCTCATCGTGCGGCGCGGCGAGCGGTTGCTGTTCGCCGATCTGCAGTTCGAACTCCGGCCCGGCGGGGTGCTGCTGCTGCGCGGACCGAACGGGGTGGGCAAGTCGACGCTGCTCCTGGCGCTGGCCGGAATCGTGCGGCCGGATGGCGGGACGATTGCCGGCGCCGAGCGGACCGAACTGCATCTGCTCAACTATCAGAGCGGACTCAAGGGGCGGCTGACGGTCAGCGAGAACCTGAAATTCTGGCAGGCGATGAACGGGGCGAGCGGTCAATCGGTGGAGGCGGCGCTCGATGCAGTGGGCATCGGTGGGCTCGGCGTGCTGGAGGCGGGGTACCTGTCGTCAGGGCAGCTGAGGCGCCTGGCGCTGGCGCGGCTCCTGGTCAGCCCGCGGCCGATCTGGCTGCTGGACGAGCCGAGCGCGGCGCTCGATGCCGAAGGCGAGGCGCTGCTGGGCCGGCTGATCGATGCGCATCGGCAGCGGGGCGGCATCGCAGTGATCGCAACGCACCACGATCTGTCCCTGGCCGACAAAGCCGGCGTCGAGACGCTGATCCTCGGAGGCGCGGCATGAGCGCCTTCCGGGCCTTGATCGGGCGCGACCTCAGGTTGGCGTTCCGGGCCGGCGGCGAGGCGCTGACGTTGGTGCTGTTCTTCGTCATGGTGGCGGTGATCGTGCCGTTTGCCATCGGGCCGGACCGGCCGCAGCTGACCCGGCTGGCGCCGGGGATCGTGTGGATCGCGGCGTTCCTCTCCATGCTGCTCGGGCTCGACCGGCTGTTCCGCAACGACGACGAGGACGGTTCGCTGACCCTGCTGCGGCACGCCGGCCTGCCGCTCGAAGCGGTGGTTGCCGCAAAAGTGATCGCGCATTGGCTGGTGACCGCCCTGCCGCTGCTCTTGGCAACGCCAGTGCTGGCGCTGCTGCTGTCGATGTCGTGGGCGCAATGGGGGCAGACGGTGCTGGCGCTACTGATCGGCACGCCGGCGCTGGTGAGCTTTGGCGCGCTCGGCGCCGCGGTGACCGTGGGGCTGAGGCGCGGCGGGCTGATCGCGCCGGTGCTGATCCTGCCGCTCTCCATCCCGGTGATGATCTTCGGGGTGGGGATGATGGACCCGCTTGCCGGTGGTGGCGCGACATTGTTCCTCATTGCCTTGAGCCTCGTGGTGACGGCCTTCTCACCCTTCGCGGCTGCGCTTGCCTTGCGCGTGGCCGGGGAATAGAGCGAACGCCATGTCCGTCGATACCGTCAAACAACCCAACTGGTTCAGCCGCCTGGCGCATCCGGGGCAGTTTCTCGCCTGGTCGCGCTACCTGGTCTGGCCGCTCGCGCTCGCCACTGGGCTGAGCTTTGCCGTCGGGCTCTGGCTGGCGTTCTTCAATTCGCCCGAGGACTACCAGATGGGCGACATGGTGCGCGTCATGTATGTGCATGTGCCCAACGCCTGGCTGAGCCAGCTGGTCTATGGGGTGATGGCGGTATCGGCGCTTGGCACCCTGGTGTGGCGGCATCCCCTGGCCGATGTCGCCAACAAGGCCGCCGCCCCCCTTGGTGCAGTGTTTACCGCATTGGCGCTCTATACCGGCGCGCTGTGGGGTCGGCCGACCTGGGGCACGTTCTGGGAGTGGGACGGGCGGATGACCTCGACGCTGGTGCTGCTCTTGATCTATCTCGGTATCATCGCGCTATGGCGGGCGTTCGACGACCAGTTGAAGGCCGGGCGGATCATCGCCATCGTCACGTTGGTCGGGGCGCTGAACATCCCGGTGATCAAGTTCTCGGTCGATTGGTGGAACACCCTGCACCAGCCGGCGAGCGTCTTCACCGCGTCGGGGCCGAAGATGCCGGGCTCCATCCTGACGCCGCTGCTGGTGATGATGCTGGCCTTCACGCTGCTGTTCGCGCTGCTGCAGGTGGTGCGGATGCGGACCGAGATTTTGCGCCGCCGCGCCGAGACGCTGAGCCGGCAGGCTGCCCTGCAGGGAGCCGCCAAGTGATCGCCGAAGGGGCACATCTCGAATTCATCGTCTGGGCCTATGCCGGCGTCGCGGTGCTGACGCTGGCGCTCTGCACCTATGTGGCGTGGGACGCGCGGCGGGTGAAGCAGCGGCTCAGTGAACTCGACAAGGCCGGCATCCGGCGGCGTTCGGCGGGATCGAACTCTTGAAGCGCATTGTTCTCGCGGTGCTGCCGCTGCTGCTGCTGGTCGGGCTGGTCGCGGTGTTCGCGCTGAACATGGATCGCGACCCCAGCCTGGTGCGCTCGGTGCTGATCAACAAGCCGGCGCCGGCCTTTACCTTGCCGGCGGTGGCCGGCACCGGGGTCGACGGATTCGACACGGCCTCGCTCGAGGGCGAGGTGACAGTGGTCAACGTGTTCGCCAGCTGGTGCATTCCGTGCCGCGAGGAGCATCCGCTGCTCGAGCGGCTCAAGGCCGAGACCGGGGTGCGGATCTTCGGCATCAACCAGAAGGATGCGCCGGAAAACGCCGTGGCGTTCCTCACCGAACTGGGCAACCCCTACCAGCGGATCGGCGGCGATGCCGACAACCGGGTGTCGATCGACTGGGGTGTCTATGGCGTGCCGGAAACCTTCGTCGTCAATGCGGCGGGGGTGATCACCTTCAAGCATGTCGGGCCGATCTCGCCGGAATCGCTGGAAAAGGAACTGATCCCGGCGATCGAGAAGGCCAAAGCTGGCTGAACCAACGGCTGAGGCAGGGAACCTCCGCCGACCTACTCCCATTCTCCTCCTGCCCGCCCAGGCGGCGTGAAAGAGGAGACAGACCATGCAAACCAGTTCCAGCCTGCGTTTTGTCGAGCAAGGTATGCGAGTGTTCGACCGCGAGCACCATGAGATCGGCAAGGTCGATTGGGTGCAGTTCGGCGACGATGATCCCGATACGGTGGAAGTGGAGGCGAGCGGACCCTCCGGCCGGCGGGACGATGATACGCTGATCGACGTGCTGGCGCGGGCCTTCACCGCCGACAATGTGCCCGAGGAGGTGCGCGACCGGCTGGTGCATCAGGGGTTCGTGAGGATCGATGCCGACGGGCTGTTCGCCGCGGATCGCTATGTGATGCCGGAGCAGATCGCCTCGGTATCAGGCGAAGGCATGACGCTGAACGTCAGCAAGGACCAGCTGATCAAGCACTAGACTTGCGCGAGGGCCGAAGGCCCCCTCACCCGGCCTTCGGCCGACCTCTCCCCCCGAGGGAGAGGTGACGGTGCGGCGAGATCGTGCCTCCACGCCACCTCTCCCTTGGGGGAGAGGTCGCCGCGTAGCGGCGGGTGAGGGGGCCTTGCTTGCTCTCAGGCGGGAGAGATCAGGGAAGCGGGTCCATCGGGGGGATGACCTCGATGGGTTGCTTGGGGTCGGCGGCATATTTGGTGAGGAGCGGCAGTTGCATCATCGAAAAGACGATGGTGATCGGCATTACCGCCCAGAGCTTGAAGCCGGCATAGAACTTGTCCGCGGCAGCCGGGTCGGTGAAGAACAGGCCCGAGCCGCGCCAGGCGACTTCGTTGAGGATCGCCAACAGGAAGAAAAACAGCCCCCAGCGCATGGTCATCACCTGCCAGCCCTTGGGCTGCAGGTGGTAGACTTCGCCGAACACGTATTTCAGCAGCGACTGGCCGAACACCAGCCCGCCGAGCAGGGTCGCGCCGAACAGCGTGTTGACGATGGTCGGCTTGATCTTGATGAAGATCGAATCCTGCAGCAGCAGGGTCAGCGTGCCGAAGATCAGGACGACGATCAGCGTCACCAACGGCATCACCGCGACGCGCTTGAACACCAGCCACGAAATGCCGAGCGAGATCACCATGGCGACCATGAACGGCGCAGTGGCGAAGATGATCGGGCTGGCAAACATCGAGCGCAGCGCCGGGCTGGCGTCGAGCCAGCTCTCACCGAACGTGGTGCAGAGGAAGAAGATCAGCAGCGGGCCGATCTCGAGGCCGATGCGGATCAGCTGCGGACGCAGCTCCGCCCAGTTCACTTCGTCTTCCTTGGTCTCTTCGGTCATTCTGCGGTCCTTGCGATCGCGGCGGCGAAGTCGCGCGCAGCGAACGCCTCTAGATTATCGACGCCCTCGCCGACGCCGATGAAGTGCACGGGCAGGGCGAACTTGCGAGCGATGGCGACGAGAATGCCACCGCGCGCCGTGCCATCGAGCTTGGTCATCACCAGGCCGGTGACGCCGGCACGTTTGCCGAAGATTTCGACCTGATTAAGGGCATTCTGGCCGGTGGTCGCATCGAGGGTGAGGAGCGTGGCGTGCGGCGCCGACGGTTCGACCTTCTTGATGACGCGGATGATCTTTTCGAGCTCGCTCATCAGCTCGTCGCGGTTCTGCAGCCGCCCGGCGGTATCGATGATCAGGATGTCGGCGCCCTCGGCCTTGGCGCGCTCCACTGCCTCGTATGCGAGACCGGAGGCGTCGGAGCCGGCGGGCTTGGTCACCACCGGGGCGCCGGTGCGGTCGCCCCAGACCTGCAACTGCTCGATAGCGGCGGCACGGAAGGTATCGCCGGCGGCGAGCATCACCTTCTTGCCTTGCGCGCCGTAGAGGCTGGCGAGCTTGCCGATGGTGGTGGTCTTGCCGGTGCCGTTCACTCCGACCATCAGGATCACATAGGGTTTGGCGCCGGCATCGATGACCAGCGGCTGGGCCACCGGTTCCAGCACCTTGACGATCTCGGTGGCCAGGACGTCGCGGACTTCGTCCGAGGAGATGTCGCGATCGAAGCGGTCGCGGCGCAGCGCCTCGGTGACGTCGGTCGCCATGTCGACGCCGAAATCGGACTGGATCAGGATATCCTCGAGGTCATCGAGCATCGCCTGATCGAGCTTCTTCTTGGTGAAGACGGCGGCGATCGACCCAGTGAGCTGGTCGGACGAGCGCTTCAGCCCGGAGGCGAGGCGCTGCAGCCAGTTCTGCTTCTTCGGCGGTTCGCCGGCAGCGGCAGCGGCCGGGGCCGGGCTCGGAACGGGCAGAACCGGCGCGGGCTCGGGCGCCTGCTGCTCCTCGATCTCTTCGATATAGGCAGGGGTTGCCTCAGGCGGGCCGGCGGGCGGCTCGGAGCCGGTATCGGCCGGCGGACCTTCGATGGTCTGGCCGGCCTCGTGCAGCGCTTCCTCGAGCGCGATCTCCTGGTCGGGCGGCAGCACCAGCGGCGCGGCCTCGACGATATCGTCGAGGATGATGTCGGCGACCAGTTCATCTTCGACGGATGGCTCGGGCTCGGCAGCCGGCTCTGGCGGGGCAGGTGGCGCCTCGGGGGTGACCAGTTCGCCCGCCTCGTGCATCGCCTCTTCGAGGGCGATCTCCTGGTCGGGCGGCAGGACGAGCGGCGCGGCCTCGACGACGTCGTCGAGAATGATGTCGGCGACCAGCTCGTCCTCGACGGACGGCTCGGGCTCAGCCGGCGGCTCCGATGGTGCCGGCGGCGCCTCGGGCGTGATCAGCAGGCCGGCATCGTGCATTGCCTCTTCCAGGGCGATTTCCTGGTCCGGTGGCAGCACCAGGGGCGCGGCGTCGACAACCTCGTCGAGGACGATGTCGGCTTCGAGGTCCTCGGCAACGCTGTGCTCCGGCGGCGGGGGCGGAGCTGGCTTGTCGCCGCCACCGAACAGGCGCTGGAAGAAGCCTTTTTTCTTTTGTTCGGCCATCAGGCTGCGGACCTCAATGCTTCGCCGACGAGGTTGCCATTGGCGAAATGGGTAATACGGGCGGGCACGATTTCTCCGGGCAGATGACCCGGTAATGAACAGGTGACGAACTGTTCCTGCCGGCCGATGCCGTCCTTTTCGATCAGCACGTTCTCGACCATGCCGATGCGCGACAGGGCCAGCTTCTCATACTGGGTTTCACCGACGGCGCGGAGGCGGGCGGCGCGCTCCCTGGCGATGCGTCCATCGACCTGCGGCATGCGCGCGGCGGGGGTGCCGGGACGCGGGCTATAGGGGAAGACGTGCAGGTAGGTGAGTTCGGCCTCGGTGACGAAGCTCAGCGAGTTCTCGAACATCGCGTCGGTCTCGGTGGGGAAGCCGGCGATGATGTCGGCGCCGAAGACGATATCGGGGCGGAGCGAGCGGAGTTTTGCCACCACCTCGAGCGCTTCGCTGCGCGAGTGGCGGCGCTTCATGCGCTTCAAAATCATGTCGTCACCCGACTGCAGGCTCAGGTGCAGATGCGGCATCAGCCGGCGGTCGGACGCTATGGCGTCATAGAAAGCCGGGTCGGCCTCGATCGAGTCGATCGAGGAGATGCGCAGCCGCGGCAGATCGGGGACGTGCCGGAGGATCTGCTGGGTGAGCTTGCCCAGTGTCGGGCTGCCCGGCAGGTCGGGACCGTAAGAGGTGATATCGACGCCGGTGAGCACGACCTCGCGATAACCGTTGCCGACCAGCTTCTTGATCTGCTCGACGACGAGCCCCATCGGCACCGACCGGGAAGGCCCGCGGCCAAACGGAATGATGCAGAAGGTGCAGCGATGATCGCAGCCGTTCTGCACCTGGACAAAGGCGCGGGCCCGGCCATCCATGCCCTCGATCAGGTGCGCGGCGGTTTCGCGCACGCTCATGATGTCGTTGACCTGCACCTTGTCGTTGAGCGGCAAGCCGAATGCTATGGGGGCATAGCTTTCCGCCTTCAGCTTGTCGGCATTGCCGATGACCAGGTCGACCTCGGCCATGTCGCCGAAGCTGCGGGCCTCGGTCTGGGCGGCGCAGCCGGTGACGATGATGCGGCGCTCGGGGTTGTCGCGCTTGGCCTTGCGGATGGCTTGCTTGGCCTGCCGCACCGCTTCGGAGGTGACGGCGCAGGTATTGATGATGATGGTGTTGTCGAGCCCGGCCTTTTCCGCCTCGGCCTTCATGACTTCGCCTTCATAGGCGTTGAGGCGGCAGCCGAAGGTCAGCGTTTCGATCGACATCAGGCCGAGACCTGAACGGTCGAAATCTGGCTGGAGTCCTGGTCGCGCTGCCAGGTGCCGGTAAAGGGCTCGAAGCTGCCGGAGAATTCGAACTCGGCCGGGCCGGTGAGCAGCACGTGGTCGTCGGCGCGCCATTCGATGACGAGATCGCCGCCGGGGAGGGTCACCGTGGCCTTGCGACCGGTGCGATGGGTGCGGGCGCCATTGACCAGCGCGGCGCAGGCGGCGGTGCCGCAGGCCCGGGTCAGGCCGGCGCCGCGTTCCCAGGTCCTGAGGATGATGTGATCGGGCGCCACGACCTGGGCGATCGAGATATTGGCGCGCTCGGGGAAGATCGGATGGTTCTCGAGCAGCGGGCCGAAGCGATCGAGGGCGTAGTTGCCGACATCGTCCTCGACCCAGAAGGTGGCGTGCGGGTTGCCCATCGAGGCGACCGACGGGGTGTGGAGGATCGGCGCGTCGATCGGCCCGATCTGCAGCTCGATGCCGGTGGTGTCGTAGAACTCCTCGGCCAGCGGAATCTCTTCCCAGCCGAAACGCGGCTTGCCCATATCGACGGTGATCGAGCCATCCGGATGCTCGTCGCCGGTGAGAATGCCGGCGAGGGTTTCGAAGACGAAGTGCTTCTCTCCCGTCTCGGCGCTCAGCGCCTGGACGACGCAGCGCATGCCGTTGCCACAGGCCTGGGCCAGCGAGCCATCGGAGTTGATGATTTCGATGTAATGGGCGGTGCCGGGGGTGCGTGGATCATGGATGGCCATGATCTGATCGTACCTGGTGGCCGGGTCGGCATTGATGGCGACTGCGGCGGCCGGGGTGATGCGATCGGCACGGCCGCGCATGTCGGCGACGATGATCTCGTTGCCGAGCCCGTTCATCTTGAGAAATGGGGCGGTGGACATGGGCGTGACCTGCTGGGTCTCAGTTGAGGCTGTATATGGCGGAACTGACGCGAAATTGCCAGTGGCGGGGGTGAGCGTGACTTCACCGGCGTCATTCCCGCGCAGGCGGGAACCTAGTTGGATGCTTCCAAAGCCGGTGAAGCGGAGAGATCGCACTGGGTTCCCGCCTACGCGGGAATGACGCCGGTGGTGGGGTGGAGGCGCGGCGCTTACGCCGCCGCCCGTGCCGCCAGATGCGCCAGCAGCGGTTTCAATTCCGCGGGCGGGGCGCGTTCAATGCGCCGGTACTCGCGGCCATCGACGGTGCGTTCGAGCATCTTCGCATCGACCATGGCGCGGCGGATCAGGGCGTGGTCGCCGAAATCGTGCCAATGGCGGATCAGCTCGCTGATCTCGCGCTCGGAAAACACCGTCTCGGGCGGGATGCGCGACCAGAACACCCATTGACTGAGGGTCTGGAGGTTGAGCCGTGCCGGCCAGCTCATCAGCACGCCCTCGGCATCGAAATAGCGCGCTGTCTTTTCGACCTGGGTGAGGTCGGCGGGCGGCGCGGGCTCGGCAGCCGCAGCGAGCCGGCCGGCGGTCCCGGCATCGGCGCGCAGATGCTGGTAGTTCGCGAACCCCGCGGCCTTGGCGATGAGGTTCAGCAGTTCGACATGGGTCGGCACGCCCTCGTGCTGGGTCAGCGCGTGGCGGAGCGTCTTGGCGAAGGGGGAAAGATCATCCACCCGCAGGGGGACAGCAGTTCTGGTCATCACAACTCATCCTCGTCGTGCCGATCTCCCTGGGGAGAGTCGCGGTCGCCGGCTTGCGAGGCGGCACGGGGATAAGTGCGTCTCACGGGGATGAAGCAGGTTTAGCTCCCCGGATGGGGCGGCGACGCCTGGGTGAACTGCGGACCCGACGGAGATGTAGCGCTGCTGGGGAAAGCGGGCAACGGCCATGTTCAGGTCACCTTCGGCCGGGCTAGTTCTGGGCGGCTACGAGAAGGGGGAGTCGCTTGGCGGAAATCGCGAGACGTCATCGCTGGGCGGTGGAGCTGCTGGCCCCAAAGGCCGGCGAGGCGGTGCTGGAGATCGGCTGCGGGCACGGGATCGCCACCGGGCTGGTGCTGGCGGCGGGCGCAAATGTCGTCGCGGTCGACCGCTCGGGCAAGATGGTCGCGGCGTGCATCAAGCGGAACGAGCGGGTTGGGCGGCTGACGGCGTTCGAGAGCGATTTCGAAACGCTCGATCTTGGCGCCCTGGACGCTGCCTTTGCGGTGAACGTCGATTTTCCGCGCCACGAGGATCGCGGCTGGGCCAGCAAGCTCCGCGACGTCATCAAGCCGGGCGGTCGGGTGGTGCTGGTTCTGGAAGCGCCGACGATCCGGACCGCCGACCGCTTCGCCATGACGGCCGCGGCGGCCCTCGCGGGCGTCGGCTTCCGCGTCGACACCGAACTGGGACAGGGAATGGTCGCAGTGCGGGCCGAACGGATCGGCTGAGGAGACAGTGGACGGACTCAGCGCCGCTCTGCTAGCTCATCGATCGACCAACTCGGGAGCATTTTATGTCCATCGAACCGGCTCGCGAGCCCAATCTGCTGGAGCTGACGCTGGAGCGCGCTCGACAGGATCAGGAGACGGTCCGCGACGGCACGCCGATTGCCAAGCTGCTGGACGGTATGAGGTTCAGGGAATCGGTGACACATCGGGATGACCGCGGCAGCGTGACCGAGATGTTCGATCCGCGCTGGAACTGGCACCCCGACCCGATCGTGTTTTCGTACATGTTCACCATCCGGCCTGGCGTGGTTAAGGGCTGGGGCCTGCACAAGCTGCACGAGGACCGCTACTTCGTGGTGAAGGGCGAGATGGAGGTCGTGCTTTACGATCCACGCCCCGAATCCAGCACCTATGGCAAGGTTTGCCGAGTGGTGCTGTCGGCCGATCGGCCGCGGCTGATGAACGTGCCGAAATTCGTCTGGCATGCCGACCATAATATCGGCACTGAGGAGGTGCTGGTGGTGAACTATCCGACCATCCAGTACGACCACAGCAACCCCGACAAGTACCGGTTGCCGCTCGATACCGACCTGATCCCGTTCAGCTTCGACGGGGCCAAGGGCTGGTGAGCACGCCGCGCTTCACTGTGCTGATGCCGACCCACTATCGGCCCGACAGCATCGGCTTTGCCATCGAGGCCGTACTGAGGCAAACCGAGCGCAGTTTCGAACTGCTTGTCGTCGGGGACGGTGCCTTACCGGAGACGGCGGCGGTGGTGAAGCGGTTCGACGATCCGCGGGTCCGCTGGTTCGATCTGCCTAAGGCGCCAGGCTATGGCTACGCCAACCGCAATATCGCGATGGCGGAGTCGCGCGGCGAGTTGGTGGCGTTTGCCTCCGACGACGACCTGATGCTGCCCGACCATCTCGAGCGGCTGGGGGTGCTGTTTGACGCGCCGCAGGTGCAGTGGGCCTATTCGCAGGCACTGTGGGTGTCGACCGATGGGATCGCCGGTCCCGACCTCACTAACCTGTCGTTCGAGGACGAGCGGCAAGTGTTCGAGCAGCATAACAGCATCTCCGGCGGGGCCCTGATGTTTCGCGCTTCGGCGTTTCCCTCGAGGCAATGCTGGCCGGAGGACGCACCGAGCGCGGGCGACTGGCAGCAGATGCGCCGGCTGCTGCGCCAGTATGGGCTTGCCGGCATGCGACGGTTGGCGGAGCCGACGTTCCTGCACTTTGTGGCGGGGCAGAAGGAGGCGCGGAACTCCCGCTTTCCGCTGCTGGCGGCCTGGCTGAGGGTCGCCGACAGTGCGGCGTGGTGGCCGAAGGAACTGAAGCCGAGCTTGGCCGCCGAGCTGCCGCAGGCCCATTACGCCCGGTTACTCGAGAGCGAGCCGGAGATGGCGCAGAAGCTGCGAAACGCTGCGTTCGACGTGGTCAACCGGGTGGCGCTCGACCATCTCGCGCCGCGTGTGCCGGTGGGATCTCGCGTCAGGCGCAACGGCAAGGTCCGGCGGTCGGCGCCGCTGCCAGCGTTGATGCACAGGCTGCGCGGCAAGCGCGTTCCTTGACTCGGCCGCATTTCCCCTCTATCGACCGCCGCACTTCATCAGGTTCAAACGCCTGACTGCCGACCGGGACCCGCAAAGGTATAAAGAGATCCCGGAGGCTAACACCCGACAGCGCGATGCGCCCTCGGGTGGGTTTGGCGTTTGCGCGGATATTGCCATCCCCGGATGGCGGATAAGACCAGGACTACCTATCTCCGGGTCCGAGGCAGGGATGCTGCGGAACCAAAGGAACCAAAATGTTCGAAAGCCTTAGCGACCGGCTTGGGAAAATCTTCGAGGGCCTTCGGGGCCGCGGCGCACTCAACGAGAGCGACGTGGATGCGGCGCTGCGCGAAGTGCGCCGGGCGCTGCTCGAGGCCGACGTTTCCCTGGAAGTGGTGAAGGCTTTCGTCGAGCAGGTGCGCGAGCGCGCCGTCGGCGCCGAGGTCACCCGCTCGGTGACGCCGGGCCAGCAGGTGGTCAAGATCGTCCATGACGAGTTGGTCAAGGTGCTCGGCGAGACCCAGGTGCCGATCGACTTCTCGACCACCCCGCCGATGACCATGCTGATGGTAGGCCTGCAGGGCGCGGGCAAGACCACGCTCTCGGCCAAGCTCGCCAAGCGCATGAAGGAGCGTCAGGGCAAGAAGGTCCTGATGGCCTCGCTCGACGATCGCCGTCCGGCGGCCAAGGAGCAGCTGCGCGTGCTCGGCGAGCAGATCGGCGTCGATACGCTGCCGATCCAGCTCAACGAGAAGCCGGTCGACATCGCCAGGCGCGCGCAGCGCGAGGGCAAGCTCGGCGGCTATGACGTGCTGATCCTCGATACGGCGGGTCGCACGCATATCGATGAAGAGCTGATGGAAGAGACGGCGGCGGTGAAGGCCGCCACCGATCCGCACGAAATCCTGCTCGTCGCTGACTCGCTGACCGGCCAGGACGCGGTGAACCTGGCGCGCTCGTTCGATGCGCGCGTCGATATCACCGGTATCGTTCTGACCCGTGTCGACGGCGATGGCCGTGGCGGCGCGGCGCTGTCGATGCGGGCGGCGACGGGCAAGCCGATCAAGCTGCTCGGTACCGGCGAAAAGATGGATGCGCTCGAGGACTTCCATCCCTCGCGCATCGCCGACCGTATCCTCGGCATGGGCGACATCGTCAGCCTGGTCGAGAAAGCGGCACAGAACGTCACGGCCGAAGACGCGGCCAAGATGGCCAAGAAGCTCAAGAAGGGCACCTTCGACCTCGAGGACCTGCGCAACCAGTTGCTGCAGATGAAGAAGATGGGCGGCATGGGCTCGCTCATGAACATGATGCCCGGCATGAACCAGATGAAGAAGGCGATGGCGGGCGCCAATATCGATGACAAGGTGTTCGACCGGCAGATCGCCGTCATCAACTCGATGACCAAGGCGGAGCGGGCGAACCCGGAGCTGCTGAACGCCAAGCGGCGCATCCGCATCGCCAACGGTTCGGGCACCAAGGTCGAAGACGTCAACAAGCTGATGAAGCAGCACCGCCAGATGGCGGACATGATGAAGAAGGTGTCGAAGGGCGGCATGGGCTCGCTCGCCGGCATGTTCGGCGGCAAGATGGGCGGCATGATGCCCGGGCTCGGCAATATGCCCGACCCGTCGAGCATGGACCCCAAGGAACTCGAGCAGCTGGCGCGGCGCATGGGCATCGACCCGGCGTCAATCCCGCAGCAAGCAGAAGCTCCCAAGCAACTCACCCAGAACAAGCTGCCGACCGATGTCGGCCAGCTGCTCAAATCCGGCTCGGGGCTTCCCGGGCTTGGCGGCGCGCCGCGCTTCCCTGGCCTGCCCGGCCTCGGCGGCGGCTTCGTGCCGAAGAAGAAGTAACCAGAATATCCGCTAACGACTGATCATACGAAGGACTGAAGAATGTCGCTGAAACTCCGCCTTGCCCGCGCCGGCACCAAGAAGCGCCCCTACTACCACGTCGTCGTCGCCGACGCCCGTTCGCCGCGTGACGGCCGCTTCATCGAGAAGATCGGCAACTACGATCCCAAGCTCGCCGACAAGGACAAGCGCGTCACCCTCGTGACCGAGCGCGTGCAGCACTGGCTGAGCGTCGGCGCCCAGCCGACCGACCGCGTGGCGCGGTTCTTCGACGCCGCGGGCCTCTTGAAGCGCGAAGCGCGCAACAACCCCGAGAAGGCCGTGCCGGGCAAGAAGGCGACCGAGCGCGCCGAAGCCAAGGCCAAGGCGATCGCCGACAAGGCCGCTGCTGACGCCGCTCCGGCTCCGGCCGCCGAAGCAGCCGCGTCCGAGTAAGCCGTGGCGCGAGCGGGCGACAACAAGCTCCTCATGGGCCGCATCGGCGCGGCCCATGGGATCAAGGGCGAAGTGCGTATCCAGTCCTTTACCGAGGACCCGCTGGCGCTGGCTTCCTATGGCCCGCTTTCGACCAACAAGCCGGGCCTCACGATCAAGATCCTCGCGGCTCGCACCACCACCAATGTGCTGGTGGCGCGGCTCGAGGGGATCAACGACCGCAACGCGGCGGAGAAGCTGAACGGGGTCGAGCTCTATGTCGACCGCGCGCTGCTGCCTGACCCCGATGACGACGACGATTTCTACCACGCCGACCTGATCGGGCTGAAAGCCCGGCTGGCCGACGGCTCGGAGATCGGCGAGGTGATGGCGGTGCCGAATTTCGGCGCCGGCGACCTGCTCGAAATCCGCGACCCCCGCTCGGGCGATACCTATCTCTATCCGTTCTCAAAGGCCGTGGTGCCGGAGGTGCGGGTCGCCGAAGGGTACCTCCTGATCGATCCGCCGATCGAGGCGGAACCGGGCGAAGAAGAACCCGATTGAGCTTTTCGGCTCACATCATCACACTGTTTCCGGAACTGTTTCCCGGGCCGCTCGGCGCCTCGGTGATCGGCCGCGGCATGGCGGATGGGCTGTGGCGCCTCGAGACCACGCAACTGAGGGATTTTGCTACCGACCGGCACCGGACGGTGGACGATACCCCGTCGGGCGGCGGCGCCGGCATGGTGCTGAAGCCCGATATCCTTGCCAAGGCGATCGATGCAGTGTCGCCAGAAGGTGATGCCCGGCCGCGACTACTGATGTCGCCGCGCGGCACGCCGCTGACCCAGGCGCGGGTGCGCGAGCTCGCGGCGGGCCCGGGGGCGGTGATCGTCTGCGGGCGGTTCGAGGGAATCGACCAGCGGGTGATCGAGGCGCGTGGGCTCGAGGAAGTCTCGATCGGCGACTATGTGCTGGCCGGCGGCGAAGTCGCCGCCATGGTGCTGCTCGAAGCGGTGGTGCGGCTGCTCCCCGGCGTGCTGGGAGCGGCGGAAAGCCATGCCGACGAGAGTTTCGAGAACGGGCTCTTGGAATACCCGCAATACACCCGGCCGCAACTGTTCGAGGGGCGCGAGATTCCCGCCGTGCTGACCTCGGGCGACCACGGCAAGGTCGAGAAGTGGCGGCGCGCCGAGAGCGAGAAGCTCACACGGGCGCGCCGGCCGGATTTGCTGAAGTGATCAGGCGGCCTTGCCGAGCAGCTTCCTGATCTTGGCGAGGGCCGTCGAGGTCGCTTCCTGGTAGGCGATGGTGCCTTCAAAACCGCCCTCGGCATTGACGAGGAACACCGAGGCGGTGTGGTTCATGGTGTAATCCGAACCTTGCCCCGGCACCTTCTCGGCCAGCACCTTCCAGGCCTTCACCATCTTGGCGACTTCTTCGGGCTTGCCGGTGACGCCGGTGACCCGGTCGGACACCCAGCTGACATAGCCATCGAGGATTTCGGGGGTGTCGCGCTCGGGATCGACCGTCACGAAGAAGGCCTTCAGGGTGTCGGCCTCGTCACCGAGGTCGGCGAACCAGCCCGCCATCTCACCCATGGTGGTCGGGCAGACATCGGGGCAGTGGGTGTAGCCGAAGAACAGCAGCGAGGGTTGGCCGACCAGCATGGACTGATCGACCGGATTGCCGCGTTGATCGACGAGGGCATAGCTGCCGCCGCCGATGCCGCCGCTTTCAGGGGTCGGGCGCGTGACGAAGAACAGCAGCGTTGCCGCTACTGCCGCCAGTGCCACCAGACCCCAGAGCGCGAGGCGCAGTCGCGAGGTAAAGGCGTTCATCTCAGCCGCCGTGCATCGAGTGGTCTTCGGCCGGACCCTTGGCGGCCGGGCTCTCGACGCTGAGTTCCACCTCGACGCTGCCGGCTTTCTCGAAGCTGAGGGTCAGCGGGATCGTGGTGCCCTCAACCAGCGGCCCAGTGAGCTGCATGAACATGATGTGGAGGCCGCCGGGCGCCAGGGTGACGGTCTCGCCGGCCGGGATTTCGACGCCTTCGGGCACCTCGTTCATCTTCATCAGGTCGCCCTCCATCTTCATCTGATGGATCTGGACCACGCCGGCCACCGGCGAGGCGGCGCTCACCAGGCGATCGGCTTCGCCGCCCGTGTTGGTGATGGTGAGATAGCCGCCGCCGACCGGCGCATTGGGGAGGGTGGCGCGGGAAAAACCGCCGCTGATCTCGAGATTGCCGACGGTGACCGCGGCCGGAGCGGCCATGCTCATGGCGCCATGGTCGTGCTCGCCGGCAGCCGCCGTGGTGACGGCGAGGGTGGGAGCCGGATGCTCGAGGGCGTGGGCACTCTCGCCTGGGGCGGCGATCTGGTCCCAGACCACGGACGCGGCGCCGCATTTCTGCGTCACAACGAAGGGCAGGCTGGTCTCGGCGTCAAAGCCCTGGAGCGAACCCTGGATGGCGAACTCATCGAACTGGTCATCGGGGACCGAGCCGCCGGCCCAGGTGACCGCGAGGGCGCCGGAGGTCACCGGCTGGCCGTGCACCTGGTAGCTGTTCCGGTAGTCGCCTTTGGCGATCTCGACCGTCCAGCCGGCCTTCACCATGGGCTTGGCCGACACGAAACCCTCGGGCAGCACGACGCTGACCGTGTCGGTGGGGGCGCCGTCGCAGCCATGCGGGATGGCGATGGCGACCTTGACGGTGGCGCCGTTGGCGGCGCTGGCCGGAGTGAGCGTCGCATGCGCGAAGGCCGGGCTCGCGAGCATGAGGGTTGCAGCCGCGAATGCGGCGATAGGGGACGTGGTGTGCATCTAGCTCTCGTCTGTTGGCCGCGGCAGTTGCTGGCGCGCGGCAATCGATAATGGGTTCGATCGATCAGACGGAGGCGGGTGGTCCGCGGGCGGTGGCGGTGCCGAGCGGCTCGGCCGGCAGGTGCAAGGCGGGGAGGGCGCCATAGGCGACATCTGCCAGCATTGCCACCGGGATAGCGATGTTGCAGGGCGGCGGCAGGTCGGCGCCGCCAATGCGGCAGGCGTGACAGGGGGCGTGCGCCTTGGGGTCATCCGGGGTGTCGCCGCAATAGCTCATGTCGAGCGTGGCGGTGAGGGTGTCGGGGCCGGCGGATGCAGCAACCACCGGGGCATGGGCGAAACTGAGGAAAACCAGAGCGAGCACGACAAGCGCGTGCAGCAACTCTCTTCCCATGTTTCGCGCGTTGAGCACCGGCAACGACCCCGTTGGACGACAAGACCCTTTAGCGCAGCGGGGGGCACTGCGTCATGCGGCAAATGCGCGGCCGCCGATTGAACTCACCGGTGGAACCTGACAGAGATAAGGCGACGGTGCGCTGCATTCGAACGATGCGGCGTGAAACGGGAAGCCGGTAGGCCATTGGCCGATGCCGGCGCCGCCCCCGCGACTGTAACGGGCCTGACTCTCACTCAGCGTGCCACTGGTTTGCGACTGGGAAGGTGGAGTGAGAGGTGCCCGGAGCCAGGAGACCGGCCGTCCGGTGGTGACCCAAACCGGGACCATCGAACATGAAAAACGCTACGGGACGGTGGGTCCCGAGATGGAGATATTTATGCGCGCGCTTCTGGCCCTTCTGCTCATCGCCGTTCCGACGGCGGCCTTTGCCCATACCGGGCACGGCGATACTTCGGGGTTCCTCCACGGCTTCATGCATCCGGTCGGCGGTATCGACCACATCCTCGCCATGGTGGCCGTGGGCGTGTTCGCCTACGTGCTGGGCGGCAAGGCGCTGTGGCTGGTGCCGCTGAGCTTCGTGGCCATGATGGCGGTCGGGTTCCTGCTCGGCCTTGGCCAGATCGACGTGCCGTTCGTCGAACTGGGCATTGCGCTGTCGAGCGTGGTGATCGGCGGCGCCGCGGCGCTGGGCCGGCCGATGCCGGTCGTTGCGGCTTCGGCGCTGGTCGGGGTGTTCGCGATCTTCCACGGCCATGCGCATGGCGCCGAAATGCCGGTCGATGCCTCGGGCTTCGAATATGCGGCGGGCTTTATCGTGGCGACGGCGCTACTGCATGCAGCCGGCATCGGCGCGGCAATGGGCGTGACCAGGCTGGTCGGCAAATACGGCAAGACCGTTGCACAGGTGGCGGGCGGCGTGTTCGCGCTGGGCGGCATCGGCGTGCTGGCCGGCTGGCTCTAAGCCTCTCGCAGCGCTAGTGGAACTGGTCATCCCCGCGCAAGCGGGGATAGCCGTTTCCGGGGCCAGCATCGCAAGCGGAGGTTCCCGCTTGCGCGGGAATGACCTGGCAGCTTCGGCGATGTCGAGCAAACCCTAGAACCGAGCCCCAGACGAGCTGACCCTAGACTCCCGGGCGTTCTTGATTTATAGCCCCGCTCGCTTGAGCTTCGGCTCGGCCAATAATGCATAAAAATCCGTGCAACCAAGACCGGGCGGTCGGCGTGAAGCCGGCGAAACGCTCCTTTGAAAAAGACGAACGGAACATCAGATGTCCAAGATCATCGAACAGCTCAATCAGGAGCAGCACGACAAGCTGCTCGCCAAGGGCGCCCATCCGGAATTTACCCACGGCGATACCGTCAAGGTGTGGGTGAAGATCCGCGAAGGCGACAAGGAACGCCTGCAGGCCTATGAGGGCGTCGTCATCGCCCGCTCCGGCACCGGCATCATGGAAAGCTTCACCGTGCGCAAGATTTCGTACGGCGAAGGCGTGGAACGCGTGTTCCCCGTGCTCTCCCCCAATATCGACCGCGTCGAAGTGATCAAGCGCGGTAAGGTCCGTCGCGCCAAGCTCTACTACCTGCGCGATCGTCGCGGTAAGGCCGCCCGTATTTTCGAGAACCAGGGCGCCCGCACCAAGAAGATCGAGGCCGGCGAGCGCGAAGCCGCCATCGAGGCCAAGAACGCCCGCGAGGCCGAGAAGATCGCAGCCGCCGAGGCGCTGGCCCGGGAGCTCGCCGAGAAGGACGCCGCCGAGGCCGCCGCCGCTGCTGCTGCCGAGGCAGCCGCCGCGACCGAGCCCAAGGCTGAGTAATCAGTTGAAGCGCGTCTAGGTGGTCGCGGGCGCCGAACGGAAAAGTCTCACAACTTTTCCTGCGCCCGCTCCAGCCGTGCCACAGTTTGGGCACGAGCGCGACTAGAGTTCAGCCCGGCTCACGAGCCGGGCTTTTGATTCCGGGGTTGGGATGCCCCGTATTCCGGTCTTTGTGCACGCGAGATCAAAGATCTCGCTATGGGGAAATTGGAATGGACGCAGCTCTTCAGGACGCGGAAGAGAGGCGGCACCTCGCCGCGGAACTCAGGGCGGAAGCCCGCACCGTGCTGGTCGAAACCGGCCTGCTCGAACTGCTCAATGCCCGTTTCGGCGAGGCGGTGGTGACCGGCAGTGCCGGCTACGACCTGATGGTGTGGCGCGATATCGACATCCACATGCCGTGCGAGGCGGAACGCTGGGCCGAATGGGCCGGTCTCGCCGCCGATATCGCCATCCAGTTCGATCGGGCGGGATTGCAGCTCCACAAGGCGAGCTTCCTCAACGACTATGTCGCGCCGCACCCGCTCGGCGCCGGACTCTATTGGGGCATCGAGTTCAACGATTACGCCGGCAACCCCTGGAAATGCGACATCTGGGGCTGGGAGCCGTTCGATTTCGCCGTCCGCCAGGCGCGCGATGCCAACCTCAGGGCCGACCTCTCGGCCTGCGACCGCGACCTGATCCTCAGGCTCAAGCACGAGGCGCGCGAGCGGCCGGGCTATTACGGCGTGATGGTCGGCAGCTTCGATATCTACCAGTTCGCGCTGGCCGGGGCCGGCGAGACGCTGGACGAACTGGAGCAGTGGAAGGGACTGGTGGCGCAGTAGCCAGGCGCCGCTGTCTGCGCGAGTGGCGCACTCCCTCCGAGCTACGCTAGTTCGCTCCGCTCACAAGCTGCGCTTGCCTCCCCCGTCGAGGGGGAGGTGGTGGCTGGGGCGGGATTGTGCCTGACACACCGGCCGGCACCCTCTCCTCGAAGGGGAGGGTAGGGGAGGGGTGTGGGCAGGCGCCGTGGTTGCATTTCCCGGCGCATTCGCCAGATTACCGCCCGGCAGCACCACAACGACCGGAGAGTTCCGATGCAATCCTTCATCTGCGTCACCTGTGGCGTGGGCCATGCGCCGTCTGAGGCGCCGCCCGCGCGCTGCGCTATCTGCGATGACGAGCGGCAATATGTGACCGCCGCCGGGCAGCGCTGGACGACGCTGGCGGAGCTGCAGCAGAAGCACACGATCGAGTTCAAGGAGCAGGAGCCGGGGCTGGTGGGGATCGGGGCGACGCCGCAGATCGCCATCGGGCAGCGCATGCTGCTGATCCAGCAACCGGGTGGCGGGGTGCTGTGGGATTGCACGCCGCTGGTCACCGACGAGGCTGTGGCCCGGATCAAGGAGCTGGGTGGGGTGCGGGCGATGGCGATCTCGCACCCGCACTTCTATTCCTCGATGGTCGACTGGTCGGAGGCGCTGGGTGGCGTGCCGATCCATATCCACGAGGCGAACCGGCAATATGTGATGCGGCGGTCGGAACGCGTGAACTACTGGAGCGGCGAGACGCTGGAGCTCGGGCAGGGGGTAACGCTGGTACGTTGCGGCGGGCATTTTGTCGGCTCCACCGCGCTGCACTGGACGGGCGAAGACGGCAAGGGCGTGCTGATGACCGGCGATACCATCATGGTGGTGCCGGACACCCGCTGGGTGAGCTTCATGTACTCCTATCCCAACCTGATCCCGCTGCCGGCACGCGAGGTGAACCGCATCGTCGGCACGGTCGAGCCATTTGCCTATGACCGGATCTATGCCGGCTGGTGGGACCGGGTGATGACGCGGGATGCCAAGTCGCGGGTAGCGGCTTCGGCGGAGCGCTATGTGCAGGCGATCAGCCAGTAAGTCGTCGGACCCCGAATACCCGATGTCATCCCGGCGCAGGCCGGGATCCATCCTGAGATGGTTCGGCTCCAGCGGTGAAGGGCGCCACCTCGGGATGGGCCCCGGCCTTCGCCGGGGTAACACTGTGGTTGGGATGCAATGTGCCCACCACCCGTCAACATCGCTGACCTAAGATATATCTTGAGAGCTATCTTGAAGCGTCAGCACCCGAGGCATATCTTTCGGCTATCGTAAGATATATCTTGGAGATGTGATATGCATGATCACGACCACCGGTGGGACCGGAACTGGCGGCGCATGGAAGCCATGGCGCGACGCGGGTTCCGCAAGTTCGGCAACTTCGAAGCCAACATCAACCCTGGCGACTGGGGTGGGTTCGGGGGCAATTTCCGCATCGGACGGATGCTGGCCTCGGGCGACCTCAGGCTGGTGGCGCTGTTCCTGATCGAACAGCAGCCGCGGCACGGCTACGACCTGATCAAGGCGATCGAGGAGCATTCGAAGGGCTTTTATTCGCCGAGCCCCGGCATCGTCTATCCGGCGCTGACCTATCTCGAGGAGGCGGGGTATGTGACCTCGGCCGCCGAGGGCAACAAGAAGCTCTACACCATCACCGAGGAAGGCCGGACGCACCTCAACGACAATCGCGAGGCGATCCAGTCGACGCTCGATTTCCTCGCCAAGGCGGGCTCGGGCATGGAGCATTTGCGGGAGCGCATGGCGAGCCAGGACTTTCCGTTCACGCCGGGGGAGGCGGAGCAGTTCCGCGAGCGATTTCGCGGCATGGGGCGGGAATTTGGCCGGCATGGCTGGTTCGGCGATCGCGGCGGTCCTCCGCCGCACCCGGATCATCCCGAGCGGCCCGACCGGGCCGACCGGCCCGAACGATCGGAACGCTACTCGGGCCGCCCCGACCGTGATCTCGACGACGTGGCGCCGGAAGTGAACGAGGCGCGCAAGGCGTTGAAGAAGGCGATCAAGGAGGCGATCCGGCGCGACCCCGAAGAGGACCGTCGGGTGGCGGAAATCCTCCGCCGCGCGGCGCAGGAGATCCGCGAGGGGCACGAGGACGATACGACCGAAGTCGATCTCGGCTAAGGCCTTGATTTGGTCGGGCTTTTCGACCCGGAAAAGTCGCCGATTTCCTCCAAATGCGCCTGCCGTCTGATTGACAAGCGCTCCCGTCTGGCCGGATGCTTTCGGCCAGGCGGGAGTTTTCATTATGGCAAATTGGTCTGAACGGGACCGGCAGCTCGGCATGGACCGGGCGATCAGCCGGCGCGATTTCCTCAATGGCGTGGCGCTCGGTATCGGCGGGGTGGCGATCTCGCAGCTCGGCCTCGGCGCCGGTGCGGCACAGGCGGCGCTGACGGCGAACTATCCGCCGGAACTGAAGAACCTGCGCGGGCATTCCGACGGGGCGATGAGCGTCGGGCACGCGCTGCGCGACGGCACCTTCTGGTCGAGCGCCGGAACGCCCGAGGCGACCGGCGAGAGCTATGACCTCGTGGTGGTGGGCGGCGGCATTTCCGGGCTTGCCGCAGCGCAGCTCTACCAGAAGCACAAGCCGGGCAAGGTGCTGATCGTCGAGAACAACGACGATTTCGGCGGCCATGCGCGGCGTAACGAGTATGTGACGGCGGCCGGGCGGACGGTGATCGGCTATGGTGGCAGCCAGTCGCTGCAGACCCCGAGCTACTTCTCGGATGCGGTGCACGCGGTGCTGAAAGACATCGGCATCGAGCTCGAAAAGTTCGAGACCTATTACGACAAGGACTGGGAGGACGCGCGCGGCCTCGGCAGCGCGGTGTTCTTCGCCAAGGAGGTGTTCGGCGCTGACAGATTCGTGCCCGAAGCCGAGGCGGCGGCGGACTGGGTGCCGCTGACGCCGCTCAACGACAAGGCCAAGGCCGACCTGATCGAGCTGATCGACGCGCCCAAGGACTACCTCGCCGGCAAGACGCGCGAGGAAAAGCTCAAGCAGCTTAGCGAGACTACCTATGCGGACTTCCTCCTGAAGATCTGCGGCTACGACCCGCAGCTCGTCACCTATTTCCAGGAATCGACGGGCGGCTATTTCGGCATCGGCATCGAGGGAACGACGGCGCTCGATGCCTGGGGCAACTGGAACCCCGGCTTTGGCGGGATGGACCTGGGCGAGCGGCCGTACAAGACGATGAGTCCCTCGGGGCGGCTCGCCCTCACCGATCCCGACCCCTACATCTACCACTTCCCCGACGGCAATGCCGGAGTGGCGCGGGCGCTGGTGCGCAAGCTTATCCCTAAGGCGCTGGCCGGGTCGAGCATGGAGGAGCTGGTCGCCGGCAAGCTCGACTATGCGGCGCTTGATGACGCGGCCAACGACACCAGGCTGCGGCTCAATTCCAGCGTGGTGAAGGTGGCGCATGACGGCGATCCCGCATCGGCCGAGAGTGTCACGGTGACCTATGTCGAAGCCGGCAAGCTCAAGACGGTGAGCGCCAGACAGGTGGTGCTGGCGTGCTGGCACCGGGTGATCCCCTACCTCACCGACGAGATTTCGGCCGAGCAGGTCAAGGCGCTGAACGACCAGATCAAGGTGCCGCTGATCTACACCAACGTGCTGCTCAACAACTGGCGAGCCTTCAAGGAGGCCGGCATTTCCGGCTTCGATGCGCCGGGGCTGTTCTTCGATGGCGCGTCGATGGATTTCCCGGTGTCGATCGGCGACTACAAGTTCGCCGACACGCCCGATGATCCGATCGTGTTGCACCTCAGCAAGGTCGTGGTGACCGGCGAGGTTGGGGTTTCGGCGCGCGACCAGGCGCAGGCCGGGCGGCAGCTGCTCACCACCGTCACCTTCGAGGAGATGGAGCGGCATATCCGCGATATGCTGAGCCGGGCGCTTGCCGGCACCAGTTTCGACGCGGCGCGCGATATCGAGGCGATCACCTGCAACCGCTGGAGCCACGGTTACGCGCTCGAATACATGCGGCCCTGGGATGCGTACTGGCCGGACGGCACGCTGCCCATCGCGGCGGCCCGCCAGGGCTGGGGCCGGATCGCCATCGCCAACTCGGATTCGGGCGCCTACGCCTATGCGCACTCCGCCATCGACCAGGCGGCACGGGCGGTGGACGAGCTGCTGGGCGGTGGAGTGATCACCGGCTTCTCGACCTTCCCGGGGCCACCGGTGGAGAAGCTCGATCTGGTGGGCTGATCCGCCCCCGACCAACGCCTCACTACCGCCCGGCTGCGAATGTCTCTAACATGCCAGCCAAACATCTTGCCCGGCTGCGAGATTTCTCGTTCCGGGCCTAAAGGGCGGATAGTGACGTGAACGAGATGGCCCCGATCGGGGTGGACCGGGCTGCGGCGACGCAAGGGGTTGTCGCGCGGCTCAAGGATCTGATCCGCAAGGACCGGATTATGACCGACCCGGTGATGACCTACGCCTATTCGGGCGATGCCAGTTCCTACCGGCTGATTCCGGCAGTGGTGGTGATCGTCAATAGCGAAGACGAAGTGCGGGCGGTGATTGAAGCCGCCCGGGCGGAAAAGCTGCCGCTCACCTTCCGCGCGGCGGGGACGTCGCTCTCCGGCCAGGCGATCACCGACGGGGTGCTCGCCGTGCTCGGCGACGGCTGGAAAAAGCTCGAGATCCACGACGCCGGCCAGCAGATCACGCTCGGGCCGGCGGTGATCGTCGCCAATGCCAACAAGGCGCTGAAGCCGTTCGGCGCCAAGCTCGGCCCCGACCCGGCGAGCCAGGCCACCTGCAAGATCGGCGGGGTGGTGAACAACAACTCGTCAGGCATGTGCTGCGGCGTCGCCTATAACACCTACCACACCATGCACCGGCTGCGGGTGATGCTGGTCGATGGCACGGTGCTCGATTCCGGCGACCCGGACTCGGTCGCGGCATTCCGGGTGTCGCATGCGCATCTGCTGGCCGAACTGGTGGCGCTGCACAAGAAGGTGTCGGCGGACCCGGCACTGGTCGAGCTGATCCGCAAGAAGTACCGGATCAAGAACACCGTCGGCTATTCGATCAATGCGCTTCTGGATTTCCACGATCCGATCGACATCCTGATCCACCTGATCGTGGGGTCGGAGGGGACGCTCGGCTTCGTCTCCGAGGTGACCTACAACACTATACCCGAGCACCCCTACAAGGTGACCGGGCTGATCCCGTTCCCCGACCCGTATTCGTGCGCGCGCGCCATCTCCAAGCTCGCCAATGGCGGAGTGCAGGTGACAACCGGCGTCACGGCGGCCGAGTATATCGAACGGCGCGCGCTGGCGACGGTCGAGCACCTGCCGGCGATCCAGCCCTATGTGAAATTCTTCACCGAGACCTCGCCGGTCATCCTGATCGACGTGACGGCGCCCGACCAGGCGACGCTCGAGGCCGAGACGGCGAAGGCCTCGGCGATCCTTGCCTCGGAAGGGGCGACGGACATCACCTTCTCGGCCGACGAGCACGTCTCGCACGGGCTATGGGACGTGCGGAAAGGCTTCTTTGCCACGGGCGGCGCGGCCCGGCCGAAGGGCACCTCGATGCTGACCGAAGACGTGGCGGCGCCGATCGACCGGCTGGCCGATTTCGTCATCGATATGCGGAAGCTCCTCGACGATTGCGGCTACGAGGACGCGATCATCTTCGGGCATGCGCTGGCGGGGAACCTGCATTTCCAGATGAGCGACAGCTTCATGGATCCGCAGGCGGCGGTGAAGTTCGACCATTTTTCGAAGGAACTGTCGGAGCTGGTGTCGGTCCGCTATGGCGGCTCGCTGAAGGCCGAGCACGGTACCGGGCGCGCCATCGCGCCGTTCGTCGAGGCCGAGTGGGGCAGCAAGGCCTATCTCATCATGCATGAGATCAAGCACCTGTTCGACCCCGAGGGGCTGCTCAATCCGGGCGTGCTGCTCAACCCCGATCCCGACATCCACATCAAGAACCTGAAGCTGATGCCCCTGGCCGACGAGATCGTCGACCTCTGCATCGAGTGCGGCTTCTGCGAGCCGGCCTGCCCGAGCCATCACATGACGCTCAGCCCGCGCCAGCGCATCGCGGTGACGCGCGAGCGGGCGCGGCTGCGGGAGACCGGCGAGGATCCGGAGCGGCTGAAGGCCATGGACGAGGGCTTCCAGTATGCGGGGCTCGATACCTGCGCGGCCTGCAACCTCTGTTCGCTGCGCTGCCCGGTGGGGATCGAAACCGGCACCATGGTGATCGGCGAGCGCGGCCGGCGGCGGAGCGACGGCGATCGCAACGTGGCTCACTGGGTCGGCGGGCATACCGCGGCGCTCGAGACCGGCATGAAGCTCGGTGTCGGGGCGCAGGCGCTGGGCCGCAAGGTTGTCGGCAATGGCGTGGTCGACGCAGTGGCGGGCGCCATGCACGCGCTGGCGCCCAAGGCGGTGCCGCGGGTATCGCCAGCGCTGCGGCCGGGGCCGGGCGCACCCAAGCCGGTGCCGGCGAGCAACGCGCCAAATGGCCAGGTGGTCTATTTCCCGTCCTGCGCGACGCGGATGTTCGGGGCGCCGACGCGCGAGAACGGGCTGCTGCCGACCACCGATGCGATGATCGAGCTGATGCGGCGCGCCGGGTTCGACCCGGTGGTGCCGGACAAGCTCGACGGACAATGCTGCGGCCAGCCGTTCCTGTCGAAGGGTTTTCCGGAGGAAGCCGAGCGGGTCGGTGGGTCAACACGGCGCGCGCTCGACGGGCTCAGCAAAGCCGGGGCGCTGCCGGTGGTGACCGATGCCTCGACCTGCGCCAAGCATATGCGCGAGCATCCGGGCAAAGCCGCCGTGATGGATTCGGCGGAATTCCTGCTCAAGGAAATCCTGCCGCGATTGACCATCACCAGGCCGCTGCCGGCGGTGGCGGTGCATCACAACTGCTCGGCGCAGCGACTCAAGGAGCAGGGCGCCATCGAGGCGCTGGCTGCGGTGATTGCTCAGAAGGTGGTGGTGCTCGATGCCATTACCTGCTGCGGCTATGCCGGCGACAAGGGCCTCTATGTGCCCGAGCTCAACGCCCATGCGACGCGTTTCGCCAAGGCACAGATCCCCGAGGGATGCGAGATCGGGCTGTCGACGGTCTCAACCTGTGCCACGGGGCTCAGCGAGCGGATGGGGATCCCGTTCGTCTCGATTGCGAGCCTGCTGGAAATGGTGAGCCAGCCGGCGAATTGAGGCGCCAGGGTTATGTCCGCGGGCGCAAGAACCGAAGCGGACGGCCCCCTCCCGGCCTCCCCCATAATGGGGGAGGTGAAGAGTCGAGGCTCGTTCTTCGATCGTGCCAGAAGCACCGACAGGCACCTCCCCTTTATCGGGGAGGATGGGAGGGGGTCGTCTGTCTCAGTCGGGAAAGACGTGCCAAAGCCCTGCTCGCCTGTTAGTGCGTTCCTCATGACAGAAGTTCTCATCGATAGCATCGGGCAGCATGGCGACGGCATCGCCGAGATCGGCGGCGAGCGGGTGTTCGTGCCGTTCACCCTGCCGGGCGAGCGGGTGGAGATCGCGCGCGAGGGCGAGCGCGGCACGCTCATCAGCATCATCGAACCGAGCGCCGAGCGGGCTGAGCCGATCAGCCCGTATTTCGGCGCCTGCGGCGGCTGTTCGCTGCAGCATCTCAATCGCGCGACCTACGCCAGCTTCAAGCGAGGCCTCGTCGAGACTGCGCTGCAGCATGCCGAGGTCGAGACCGTGGTGCAGCCACTCGTCGATGCGACCGGTGCCGGGCGGCGGCGGGCCACCCTGCATGTGCGCAAGAGCGGCGCCGGCTACATGCGGGCGAAGAGCCACGAGGTGCTCGATATCGACGCCTGCCCGATCCTGGTGCCGACGCTGTCCAAGCATGCACCGCGGATCGCCCGGGCGCTGCAGCCGCTGGCCGGCGATTGCGATGTCTCCTTCACGCTCACCGACACCGGCATCGACCTCAGCATCAAGTCGGAACGGAAGCTGAAGTCGGTGGCACTGGCCGAATTCGCGCGGGCGCAGAAGCTGGCGCGGCTGACCTTCAACGGCGACGCGGTCTACATGGCGCGCCCGCCGGCGATCAAGATGGGCAAGGCCTTGGTGGAGATTCCACCGGCGAGCTTCCTGCAGGCGACGGCGGCGGCGGAAGAGACGCTGGCCCGGCTGGTCAGCGAAGGTGTTGGCAAGGTGAAGTCGGTGGCCGACCTGTTCTCGGGCGTCGGGCCATTCGCGCTGCGGCTGGCCGAGGGCGCGCGAGTGTTTGCGGCCGACAGCGACCGGGCGGGCATCGCGGCGCTGGTCAAGGCAGTCAACCACGTGCAGGGGCTGAAGCCGGTGGAGGCGAAAGTGCGCGACCTGTTCCGCGATCCGCTGGCGCCGATCGAGCTCAACTCGTTCGATGCGGTGGTGTTCGACCCGCCGCGAGCCGGCGCCGAAGCACAGGCGAAGGAGCTGGCGCGCAGCACCGTGAAGACCGTGGTGGCGGTATCGTGCGAGCCCAAGACCTTTGCACGCGACGCGGCGATCTTGATCGCCGGTGGGTATCGGCTGGAGAGCGTGGTGCCGGTGGATCAGTTCGCATGGTCGACGCATGTCGAGGTGGTGGGGGTGTTTCGGCGGTGAGGGTTGTGGCTGTCATGCCGCCGGCCGCGGTGCGGGAAGATACCCCCACCCCTGTCCCCTCCCCGCAAGGGGGAGGGAGACGCTCTCAGCAGCTCCGGTGCCTGTGGGACGATGACCCGCGAGCGCAGGTCTCCTCCCCCCTTGCGGGGGAGGGACAGGGTGGGGGGTGCTCTTCCTTCACCGGCGTCAGCGCCATGGGTGGCAGGCTATGACCCCTCCGTTCAAACCCCGTACCACCCATGCCGAGCTCGGCGAGGGCTATTTCGACAAGGTGAAGGCGGCGGCCTTCCCTGAGCATATCCTGCGCTACCGCAACCAGCGGGCGGCGGCTTCGGTGGGGTTGGACGGGCTCAGCGACGAAGAGTGGGTGAACTACTTCGGCAAGTTCGCGCCGTTGCCGGGGTCGTTCCCGGAGCCGTTGGCGCTGCGTTACCACGGGCATCAGTTCCAGACCTACAACCCCGATCTCGGCGACGGGCGCGGCTTTCTCTATGCGCAGCTGGAGGATCTGAACGACGGGCGGCTGATGGATCTCGGCACCAAGGGATCGGGGCGCACGCCGTGGTCGCGGGCCGGGGATGGACGGCTGACGCTGAAGGGCGGGGTGCGCGAGGTGCTGGCGACGGCGATGCTCGAGGCGCTCGGGGTCAACACCTCGAAATCGCTGTCGCTGATCGAGACCGGCGAGGAGTTGCAGCGGGGCGATGAGCCGTCGCCGACGCGCGCGTCGGTGCTGGTGCGGCTGAGCCACGGGCACACACGGATCGGCACGTTCCAGCGGCTGAGCTACCTCAGGGAAGAGGAGCGGCTCAGGGCGCTGCTCGACCATTCGGTCCGCGCCTACTACCCCGAGTTGTGGGTCGAGGGCGACAATGGCCGGGCGGCGAAGTTCCTCGGCGCGGTGAGCGAACATGTCGCCGAAACCGGGGCGCGATGGATCGCGGCGGGGTTCGTGCACGGGGTGCTCAACACCGACAATATCAACATCACCGGCGAGAGCTTCGACTACGGACCGTGGCGGTTCCTGCCGGCCTACGATCCGGGCTTCACGGCGGCCTATTTCGACGAATGGGGGCTTTATGCCTTCGGCAAGCAACCCGACACGCTGGCCTGGAACCTGACGCGGCTCGCCGAAGTGCTGCTGCCGCTGGGCGAGCATGCCGAGCTCGAAGCCGCGCTGAACCGGTTCTGGCCGGCGTTCCAGCGCTCGATCTGGCAGGCCATGCTGGAGCGGCTGGGGCTCGCATCGCTCGGGGTGGAAGCCGACTCGGCGCTGGTGGCGGAGGTGTTTTCCACGCTGCATACGACGCAGGCGCCCTACGAGCAGTTCTTCTTCGACTGGCGCGGTGGCGACGAAGCCCGGGCGTTCGCCAGTCCCTCGGCCGAGCACTACCGGAGCGAGGCGTTCGACAAGCTCAGAGGCCTGATCGGCGCGCATCCGCGGGCGGCCAATGCCAATCTCGATCACCCGTATTTCAAGCGCGATGTGCCGCGGACCATGCTGATCGACGAGATGGAGGCGCTATGGGCGCCGATCGCCGAGCACGACGACTGGCGGCCGCTCTATGAGGCGCTGGGCGAAATCGAAGAGATGCGCGAGGCGTATGCGGGGGAGTGAGTGGTCGCCTGACTCTGCCGGTGAGGGGGCTTTTTGCAGGGATGACTGCCGGAGGGTGCCCTTCGCCCCAGATCACGCTGCCGGGGTGGTGATCGGAACCACCGTCTCCGTCGAGACAAAATCCATGCGGCGGCCGGGGAGCAGTTCGTAGAATTTCCGGAGGCCGGGCTCGAGCTTGGCCGACAGCGCGATGCACTCGGCGATGGCGCCGCGGGTGTCGCCGCCGGCGCGGAGCGCTTCGAGCGCTTCGGCGTGGGTGACGCGCAGCAGGTGGAAAGCACCGGATTTGGCGAGCTCGGCGTCACCCACGAGGAGGTAGATGACGACGCGTTCGGCCTTACCCTTCAGGGCCAGCGCGCCGGCTTCAAGGAAGGCGAAATCGGAGACGATGACGCGGACCGGATCGGCGACGAGGATATCGTAGCCGACCTCCTTGCAGGCGCTTTCGACCCGGCTCGCGACGTTCACGGTGTCGCCGAGGGCGGAGTAATCGAAGCGGGTCTCGAGGCCCATATTGCCCACCAGTGCTTCGCCGGTGGAGATGCCGATGCCGATGCCGAGTTCCTGCACCGCGGCCTTGTCCGCCCTGAGGTGGAAGGCATCGGTGTGGTTCAGTTCGGCGAGCTTCTGGCGCATTGCCAGGGCGGAGCGCAGCGCCTTGCGCTCGTGGTCGGGGACGTCGACGGGCGCGTTCCAGAACGCCATGATGGCGTCGCCGATGAACTTGTCGATGGTGCCCATGCGGCCGATGATCTCGTGGCCCAGGGCGCCGAACAGGGTGTTGAGAATAGCGAGGATGCGCCGTGGCTCGAGCTTCTCGCTCAGCGAGGTGAAGCCGCGCATGTCGGAGAACAGCACGGTGATGCGGCGCACTTCGCCGCCGAGCTTCAGCCGGTCGCCGTTCTTTTCGATCTCGCTCAGCAGCGAGGGAGCGACGTAGTAGCCGAAGGCGCGGCGGATCTGCCGTTTGGCGCGCTCGGTGGTAACGAAGCGGAAGAACACCAGCGCCAGGTAGAGCAGGGTCAGCCCGATCAGCGGGTAGCTCGGATCGAGCATGACGCCGCCGGTGGTGAACATCCACCATGACAAGCCGATGGCGGCGGTGAGTGAGAGCGCACCGGCGGCGATGCCGACGAGAGGGCCGAGCAGCAGCACCACCACCACCATGAAGGCGCCGAGCGCCAGGAAGCCGACGATTTCGAGCCCCGCCACCCAGTCAGGGCGGCTGAGATAGGTGCCCGAAAGGATCTGCTCGATGGCCTGGGCGTGGATGGTGACGCCGGCGACGTTGTCGCCCAGCGTGGTGTTGTGGAGGTCGAGCAGGCCGGAGGCCGAGGTGCCGACCAGCACGATATTGCCGGCGATGCGATCGCTCAGTTGCTGGAAGTTCGGCCCGAGCAGGTCGGCGGCCGAGACCAGCAGATCGGGGTTGGGGCGGCTGTAATAGAGCCAGAGATCGCCCTCGGAGGTCAGCGGCACGGTGAAATCGCCGAGCCGGATGCTGTCGACATAGCCCTCGGCGGCGGTATCGCCGAACACCACGATGGTGCTGATGCCCATGGCGAGGCGGAGCGCCTCGACCGAGAGGGTGGGGAAGAGCTGGCTGCCATTGGTCCACAGCATCGGGATGCGGCGGACTGCGCCGGCCGACAGCTCGGAATTGAGGCTGAGGGCGGCAAGGCCGGGCGCCGCCTCGCGCAGGATGGGGATCGGCGCGGCGGTGCCGGTGAGGAACGGGATGCGCTCGCTGGGGTCGGGTCCGGAAATGGCGAAGCCGCCCTTGGGGTTGCCGGTCAGCGGCTTGCCGGATGGGGTACGCGAGAAACCGAGGATCGAGGGCGAGCGCGACAGCGCGGCGGCAAAGATGGCGTCGTAATCGGGGAGCGTCGCGGCATCGACGCCGGGCAGGCCGGCGGCGATGCGGCTCGGCGACATGCGGTCGGCCTCGGGAAACAGCACGTCGAAGCCGATGGCGGCGGCGCCCAGCTCGGTCAGCCGGTCGGTGACGGCGGCGAGGCGATCGCGCGGCCACGGCCACTGGCCGAATTCGGCGAGCGCGGCTTCGTCGATATCGATGACGCGGACCGGGAACTCCCCCTGCGGGCGCGGATGCAGGCGCTGGTAGAAATCGAAAGCAATCTCGCGCAGCACCTGCACCGGGAACGGATCGGCGATGCGCAGCAGCGTCAGCAGCACCACGATGACGAGGCCGGCGAGGATAGGCAGCAGGCGACGCAGCATCGGCGGGATCAGTCCTGGTAGGGTTAGTCTTTGGGGCCCGTCTGCAGGCCGTTGCCGGGAAACCGTGGTGACTGCGGCGGCTCGCCGTCCGGGCTGGCGCCGCCGGCGTCGGTGTCGTTGGGCTGCACGGACCGGTTGAGACACTCGCGGGCCTGCGCCACCCAGAACGGGGTCAGCAGGTCGCTTTCCGAGACGGCCCAGGGGAACATGCCACGCATCGAGGTGCGCTCGGCGCCGACGAAATCCTCGGTGTTGCCGAGCAGCCGTGCGTCGGTCAGGTCGGCCATGCCGACGTCGCAGAAATCATCGACGGTGATGCACTTGTCGGCCTTGTTGCACATCACCACGGCGCCGTGGAACAGCAGCAGGGAATAGTGGTCGGGATGCACGTTGAGGTCGAAGGCGGTGCCGCGCACCCCGACGGTACCGGTGGGCGTGGTGATCAGGTAGCGGTCCTTGGGGGCGCCGCCGGTGACGAAGCGGAACGTCCCCGATAGCGCGTTGATGGCGAACTTGCCGCCCGAACCATCCTCGCGCAGCAAGTAATCCTCGATCACCAGCGCCGAGCGCGGGCCAACCACCAGTTTGGTCTTGTCGGAGAACAGCAGCTGGACGAGGCCCTTGGCATCGGTGACGACGCGATCGCCGATGAAGACGTCGGTGCCGACCACGAGTGTCCTGGCCCCGGATTTGTCTTCGAGCTTAGCCGCCGGATCGACGCCCATTGCCTTGCCCGACGCAGCGAAGGCGGGTTGCGCCAGTAACAGCAGCACAAGGAACGAGGTAAGCAGCCGCAGCATCGGAACCTCCAGGACAGACCTCCGGCGCGGACCATTTGCCACGCCGCCCATGAACGCCGGCTGAACGGCGCTGACGGGAACCTAACACAGCAGTAAACTCTGCGCTTGCCTCAGACAACGGGAGCTTGCAAGCATCGGCCATCCGGGGATGGGCCGTGGGGGCGTCACCCCCGCAAGGACAAGACCGAATGGTCGCACTATTCTTTCTGCTGTTCATAGGGCTGGAGCTCAAGCACTACATCGCGGATTATTTTCTGCAGCCGGGATGGATGCTGGGCGGCAAGGGCGATTTCCGCCAGCCGGGCGGTTACGCGCATGCCGCCGTGCATGCGGGGCTGACGGCGCTGGTGCTGCTGCTGGCGGGCACGCCGCTGGCATGGCTTGCGGGCATCGTGGTGGCCGAGTTCGTGGTGCACTACCTGCTCGACTATTCGAAGATCCACTATTCGCGCGGCGTGCATGTCGACACCCAGCCGCGGCGGTTCTGGAGCCTGCACGGGCTCGACCAGATCACCCACCAGCTGACCTATGCCGCGATCATCTATGCCGTGCTGCTGAGCAAGGGGCTGGTGTAGGGGCTGTCGT
Organism: Devosia sp. GW821-FHT12F11; assembly: GCF_058806655.1. Taxonomy (NCBI): domain Bacteria; kingdom Pseudomonadati; phylum Pseudomonadota; class Alphaproteobacteria; order Hyphomicrobiales; family Devosiaceae; genus Devosia; species Devosia sp. GW821-FHT12F11. Next base: position 237,660 of record NZ_JBXAPX010000001.1, on the reverse strand, counting down.
GAGCCAATGGGCCTACCCGGTAGCTTCCCGCGGGGTCCTGGACGGCACGATGGCTCGGCCACGCCTGCACCGCTACGGTGGAGAAGCACCGAGCGCAGTGCACAACGCCACTACTTCCGCGTGCGCTTGGCGTGCTTGGCTTCGTCGGGCTTTTCGATCAGTTGGGCGAGGATCTTGTCGACCAGGTCGAGGTCTTCGCGCTTGCCCTCGGATTGCTGCTGCAAATCAACCAGGTACGAGGTGGTGTAGTAGAGCCGGCGCGCCAGCAGCGTTGCGACATAGAGGGCGATCTCGGGGTTGCCGCCGAGGAAGCTGATGGCGTCGTCGATGGCGTAGGCCTTGACGGTCGAGAGGGCCTTGACCGTGGCGCTCGAAGGCATGTCGAGCAGCACCGCCATCTCGCCGAAGATCGAGCCGGGTTCGTCGATGTAGCTGACCTGCGTGTCCTTGCGGAGCACTTCGACCTGGCCGTCGATCAGGACGAAGAGCTGGCCTTCCTGGCCGCCCTCGCGGATCAACACCTGGCCGGGCTTGAAGGTCTGCGCCTCCCGCCCTTTGCAGTAGTCCAGAATATCAGACATCGAGCCCTCACCCGCCACTAGAGCATTTCACCGTTTCTTCGAACCGTTGAGATGCTCTAAGTCTTTGATTTTGTCACGCTTTCGAACCGAAAAGTCTGCAACTTTTCCTGAACGCGCTCCAGCGCGCCCGCGATAGTGCGCTGACCGTAACTTGTTCGTCAAACATTGCGGCGGCTTGTTGGCTCATCGGCGCCGCCGGCGCAAGAAGAAAGGGGCCGGTGAAGACCGGCCCCTTTGGATTTGATCAGTGGTTGTCGCGCGGCAGACCGGCGGTCTGTGCCAGACGCTGGTAATTGACGGCGTTCTTCAGCACGCCGCCGGAGCCGAGCTGGTCGACGATGCCGCGCTGGATTTCCTGCCACGGGGTCTGGTGCGCCGGATACTTGTAGCCGCCGGCGGCATGCAGTTCGGCGCGACGCTGCTCGATCTCCTCGGCGGAGATCAGGATGTTGGCCTCGCCCTTGTTGAGGTCGATGCGCACCCGGTCGCCGGTCTTGAGGATGGCGAGGTTGCCGCCTGCCGCCGCCTCCGGGGTGGCGTTGAGGATCGAGGGCGAACCGGAGGTACCGGACTGGCGGCCATCGCCGATGCAGGCGAGCGAGGTGATGCCCTTGCTCAGCAGATAGTTGGGCGGCCGCATGTTGACCACCTCGGCCGCACCCGGATAGCCGATCGGGCCGGCGCCGCGCATGAACAGCAAGGTGTGCTCGTCGATGTCGAGCGAGGGGTCGTCGATGCGGTGGTGGTAATCCTCCGGACCGTCGAACACCACGGCCTTGCCCTCGAACGCCCCCGGATCCTTGGGGTCGTTGAGGTAGCGCAGGCGGAACTCCTCGGAGATCACCGAGGTCTTCATGATGGCGTTGTCGAACAGGTTGCCCCGCAGCACCACGAAGCCGGCACTGTGCTTCATCGGCGCGGCTACGGTCTTGATGACCTTGTCGTCCTGCACGGTGCGGTTGGCGCAGTTCTCGCCGATGGTCTTGCCGTTGACGGTGGGGGCATTCTCGCGGATCAGGCCGGCCTTCATCAGCTCGTTGACCACGGCTGGCACGCCGCCGGCATGGTAATAGTCCTCGCCGAGATACTCGCCTGCCGGCTGCATATTGACGAGCAGCGGCACGTCATGGCCGTAGGTCTGCCAGTCGTCGATGGTCATGTCGACGCCGATATGCTTGGCGATGGCGGTCAGGTGGATCGGCGCGTTGGTCGAGCCGCCAATGGCCGAATTGACCACGATGGCATTGATGAAGTTGTCCTTGGTCAGGATGTCGGAGGGCTTCAAATCCTCCTTGACCATGTCGACGATGCGCATGCCGGTGCGCCAGGCCATTTCCTGGCGGTCGCGATAGGGCGCCGGAATGGCGGCGGAGCCGGGCAACTGCATGCCGAGCGATTCCGCCATGGAGTTCATGGTGGTGGCGGTGCCCATGGTGTTGCAGTAGCCGGTGGAGGGCGCCGAGGACGCCACCACTTCGATGAATTCCTCGTAGCCGATCTCGCCGGTGGCGAGCAGTTCGCGGGCCTTCCAGACGATGGTGCCGGAGCCGGTTCGCTCACCCTTGAACCAGCCGTTGAGCATCGGGCCGACCGACAGCGCGATCGCCGGGATGTTCACGGTGGCGGCACCCATCAGCATGGCGGGGGTGGTCTTGTCGCATCCGATCGTCAGCACGACGCCGTCGATCGGATAGCCGTACAACACTTCGACGAGGCTGAGATAGGCAAGGTTGCGGTCGAGGCCGGCGGTCGGGCGCTTGCCGGTTTCCTGGATCGGGTGAACCGGGAACTCCATCGGGATGCCGCCCTGGTCGCGGATGCCGTCGCGGACGCGCTTGGCCAACTCGATGTGATGGCGGTTGCACGGCGACAGATCGGAACCGGTCTGGGCGATACCGATGATCGGCTTGCCCGACTGCAGCTCTTCGCGCGAGATGCCGTAGTTCAGATAGCGCTCGAGATAGAGCGCCGTCATATCGGCGTTCTCCGGATTGTCGAACCAGGCGCGCGACCTGAGTTTCTTTGCACCCTTGGCGGTCGCGCCGATACCCGAACTCATAGTGATCTCCTCAAAGCAACAGGCTGTCCCGACGATCCATAGCCCAATCCCGACGGACTGGGCAGGCATTCCTTCGATTGAGGGAGGATCGTACCGGGGCCGATGATAGACATCGGGATGTCGGGTTGCAATGGGCGGGATGGGGGGCACCGACGGTGTGGCATTCTTCGACCGCGGTGGCGCAACTCGCATCGGAGCATCAGTCGGGACTCTCCCCCTTGGCGGGGGAGAAAGCGAAAACTTGGGCTTAGCGCAGCTAAGTCCTTAGTTTTCGCAAGAGAGGGGGGCGTTGGAGGGCACGGTGACTCCGCATCCCCTCTCTTGGAATTTCTAAGGCTTAGCCAAGAAGCTAAGCCCAAGAAATTCCATTCTCCCCCGCAAGGGGGGGAAATGGGCATCGAGCCCATGGCACGCAAGGATTCCGCTCCTCTTTCCCGGGCAAGATCAGCCCAAGGTGCTGGCGCGGGCTTCGAGGCTGATCGGCTGCAGCACGATGGGGTTGGCGATGGCTTCGCCATTGAGCCGCTTGATCAGCATGCGCCCGGCCTCGCGGCCCATCTCGTAGCTCGAGACCTGCAGCGAGGTGAGCGAGGGGCGGACATGCTGGGTGAACTCGAGATCGCCGTAGCCGGCGATGGCGACCTGGCCGGGCACAGCGATGCCGCGGTCGAGGGCCCGGGTCATGGCGCCTGCGGCGAGAACGTCGGTGCCAAAGAAGATGGCGTCGCAGCCGGGCAGCTGGTCGAGGATCGCGTCGAAGGCCTCCATGCCGTCGGCGAAGGTGCGGGTGCCGTCCATGGGATGGATGAGGTCGAGCTGCAGCCCGTGGCTGGCAAGGCCATGGCGGAAACCTTCGATGCGCTGGGCGGTGCGCTCGATAGTGTGGCCGCTATAGGCGACGCGGCGGAAGCCCCGCTCGCCGAAATGCTCGCCCATCAGGCGGCCGGCATCATAGCTCGAGGAGCCGACCAGCATGTCGATCGGATCGGGGCGGTTGCCCCACATCTCCATCACTGGGATGCCGAGCCTCTGCAGCGCCTGGCGGGTCTTGTCGGCGCGAACCACGCCGGTGAAGACGACGCCGGCGGGGCGGAACGGCAGCACCGATTCGACGACGTCGATTTCCAGCATCTCGGAATAGCCGGTCTGGGCGAACATCAGGTGATAGCCGCTGCCCTCGACGGAATCGACGATGCCTTGCACCGAGGTGGCGAAATGCGGGTTGAGCAGGCTCGAGACGAAGACGGTGATGACGTTGGAGCGGCCGGAGCGGAGCGAGGAGGCGAAGCGGTTGACCACGTAGCCGGTTTGCGCGACCGCCTCGAGAATGCGGGCCCGCGTCTCCTCCTTGACCTTGTCGGGGTAGGAGAGGGCGCGCGATACGGTAATCGGCGAGACCCCGGCGACGCGTGCCACATCTTCAACGCGAACCGGCCGGCCCGCGCCACTGCGTCTGTCTGCGTCCCCCAACTGTATCCCCCAAACTGCCCTTCATTCGACTACAACCGCGGAATGGCAAAGCGCCAGTAGCGCGGCGCTACGTAGTAACCTTCCAGGCGGATCACTTCATTCCACTTCGCGGTCCGCTCCGAGCGCGTCATCGAACCGACCTTGATCTGGTCGGACATCAAACCAACGGCCAGATGACTGAGCGTCACATCTTCACTTTCGCCGGAGCGGCCGGACTGGATGGTATTCCAGCCGACGGCGCGGGCGCGCGTGCTTGCTGCAATCAGTTCGGTCAGGGTGCCGCACTGATTCGATTTGAGCAACACCGAATTGCAACATCCCTGTGCTGCGGCAAGGGCAACACGGGACTCTGAGCTGGTCAAGTAATCGTCACCGACGATCTGGATGGACTTGCCAAGCCGCCGCGTGATCTCGGCGAAGCCTGCGTCGTCATCCTCGGCGAGGGGGTCCTCGAGCGAGACAATCGGGTAGGCGGCAACCCAGGACTGCAGCAGCTCGATCATCTCGAGCGTCGAAAGCGCCTTGCCGTCGAGCGCCAGGCGATAGGCGCCGTCGGCGAAGAACGAGGTGGCGGCGACATCGAGGGCGATACCGATATCGGCGCCGGGGCGAAGCCCGGCAGCCTCGATGGCGCGGGTGAGCAGTTCGAGCCCGTCCTCATTGGCGGTGAAATCGGGCCAGACACCACCCTCGTCGGCGACGCCGTTGAGCTTGCCCTTCTGCACCATGGCCTTGCTGGCCGCCATGTAGACCTCGGCGATCTGCTCGGTGGCCTCGGCGAAGCTCCGGGCGCCGACGGCGAGGATGAGGAAATCCTGGATGTCGATGCGGTTGCCGGCATGGCGGCCGCCGCCAAAGATCTGGATCATCGGGGCGGGGATGTGCTGCGCCTCGGGATCGAGGTTACTGAGGCGCCGCAGATGCTGCCAGAGCGGGATCTGCTGCTCGGCGGCGGCGGCCCAGGCGATGGCCGAGGAGGTGGCGACGATGGCGTTGCCGCCCAGCCGGGTCTTTTGCGGGGTGCCGTCCAGCGCGATCATGGCCTGGTCGACCCCGGCCTGGTCGAGGGCATCAAGGCCCTTGAGGCGGCTTCCGATCTCGCCGTTGACGGCGGCCAGCGCGCCGTTGACGCCGTAACCGCCCAACCGCTTGCCGCCATCGCGCTTGTCGAGCGCCTCGCGGCTGCCGGTGGAGGCGCCGGAGGGGGCGATGGCGCGGCCGCGGGCGCCGCTCTCCAGGGTGACCTCGACTTCGACGGTGGGGCGGCCGCGCGAGTCCCAAACCTGGCGGCCGAGAAGGGTCTTGATAGCTGACATAACTAGTTATTGATCCCTGATGAACTAAGGCTGTCGAGCAGATCGGCAACGGTGGTCGGCGGGTGGCGGATATGTGGAATGGCCCGATCGCGCACCACCTGGCGATTGGCATCACTGAGATACTCGACCGGCGATTTGCCATCGACCCGCGCCAGCATCAGGCACGGCAGCAGCGCGGCGACGCGCGCCTCGGTGTCGGCGCGCATTTCCCCAGGGAAGTACGCGAGCCAGGTGGCGGCGAAGGCGGCCGCCTGACCGAGCAGGGTGTCGCGCAGCGCCGGCAGGTGGATCGACTTCAGCACCAGGTGGTTGAGGCAGAAGGCGGCGTCGAAGGCGGGATCGCCGTACCAGGCGCACTCGGCATCGAGCAGCACCGGGTGGCCGTCGCGCTTTGAGATCAGAATGTTCTTGGGGCTGACATCGCCGTGCACCAGCGCCAGCCTGGTGTTGGCGGTCGTCGCCAGCACGGCGAGGATGCGGTCGCTCAGTTCCGGATGACGCCCGGCGGTAAAGCGCAGATACGGGTCGAGCCGCAGGGCGTCGATCAGGTGGTCGGTGGGGAACTCGGCGGCGGCGGTCGGGTCGTTGAGCGTCGCGGCATGGATACTGCCTAGCGCCGTGGCGACAGCGACCGGCACCGACGGATCGGCGCGGCCGGCGAGCAGTTCGGCCTTCCACAGCACATAATCCTCAGCCGGCAGGTATTCGAGCAGCGCGATGCCGTGCGCGCGGTCTTCGCCGATCACCTGGGGCGCGGCGCCGGGGATGATGGCGTTGGCGCGGCGCAGCCAGGCCACCTCGTACTGGTTGCGCTCGAGCGGCGCCTGCCAGTCGGTCGCCACCTTGAGTTTACCGAGCGCCCGCTTGGCGCAGTACTGGCGGCCGTCATCGAGGCGGATGCGCACAATATCGGACGAAACGCCGCCGGTGAGCGGGGCGATCTCCAGCGCTCCACCGGCGTCGATGCCGGCAGTCGCAAAGATCGGGGGAAGCAGCGCTTCCCAGGTCAATTCATCCATAGTGCTGGTCCCCCTTGCAAGGCTGGTATGGTACCACACAGGCCGAATGGGACAACGACCGGAGGGTTGGCCTTTGGTCAAACATGGAACCGGACGGAAAGGGAGAAAATGGGACGGCTCGAGGGGAAGACCATCTTCATGACCGCGGCAGCGGCGGGCATTGGCGGGGCGGCGGCGACGGCATTCGCGCGCGAGGGGGCGCGGGTGATCGCGACCGACCGCGATGCGGCTGGCATTGCGCGAAAGGGCGAGGAGCTCAAGGCAATCTCGCCGGGGCACGAGACCTATGCGCTCGATGTCACCGACCATCTGGCGCTGCGCGCGGCGGCGGCGCGGCATCATGGGGTGAACGTCCTCTACAACGGCGCCGGCTGGGTGCATCAGGGCATGCTGGGCACCACCACCCTCGAGGAGTGGCAGCTGAGCTTCGATATCAACGTGACGCCGATGTTCGTTCTGACGCAGGCCTTTCTGCCGGCCTTCATTGCGCAGGGCGGCGCCAATATCATCAATGTCGCGTCGGTCGCCTCGTCGATGAAGGGCGTGCCGAACCGGGTGAGCTACATGTCGTCCAAGGCAGCGGTGATCGGCTTCACCAAGTCGGTGGCGTTCGACTACATGAAGAACGGCATCCGGGCGAACACCATCTGTCCCGGCAGCGTCGACTCGCCGTCGCTGCACGAGCGGGCGCATGCGCTGGGCGACCATGACGAGGTGTGGAAGACCTTCGTGGCGCGCCAGCCGATGGGCCGCATGGCGCAGCCGGAAGAAATGGCGCACCTCTTGGTCTACCTCGCGAGCGACGAGAGCGCCTATGCGACCGGGTCGAACTTCGTGGTGGATGGCGGCATCACCATGTAGGCGCCGGGACGCCAACCGCGCGCTCGCTTTGCCGGTACGGGGTTCGGACTTGTATCTGACAGTCCGAACCTCTGCCGGGTCTACTCGCTGACGTGCCCGCGGTAGAACGCGCCGCCCGTGGTGATGTAGAAGTCGATCCACTCGCGGCGGCCCCAGTTGTCCTGGTCGGGATCGCCCAGGGGGCCCTCCAGTTCACCCTTCAGGTCGGCCCAGAAACCGCCGGACTTGTCCTTCAGGGCGACCTCGCGGCCGTAGGCATAGCCCAGCGCGATGCCGGCATTGTTGTAGTACTGAGCGAGCTTTTCGGACTCGGGGAAGGCCGGGTTCGGGGTGGTCGACCACTGCCAGAAATAGTCCCCGACATTGTCGGCACTTTCTGCCATCACGCCCATCACCAGTCCTTCGCAGAACGACATCGAGGCGCGGTCGCGCTTGATCTCGGCGGCGGCCTCGGCGTAGCCGATGCCGATCGCTGCGAATGGCGCGAACATGCCGACGACACCAGCCTGGATCGGCAGCTTGGCGGGACCGGTAAGCTCGGAGGCGAACTTGATCACCTCCCAGATGTTCTCGAGCAGTTCCTGTTCGTCCTCCTCGCGTTTGCGCACGGCGGAGTAAAGTGCCTCGACGCCGCCGACGATGTCATCGCGCGACTTGTACCAGTTCACCTCGTTGCCGCTGGTGGCGGCAGCAATGGATTCGAGCATGATCGGTCTCCTCTGATTTTCAGCTCCAGTGCAGGCTCGGGTCCGGGCTCGGAGAGAGCGGGACCCGCTTGCAGATGAATGCAAGGATCGAGACGTCGGGACTGACGGCATCGGTTGTGGTGGTGGGGGTCGGTGCGATGGTTTCCGCCGGCATGACAACTGTCAGTGGATGCGTCGTCAGCACCTGGCCGAGACGAAATCGACGCGTTCGACCGAAGGCGGGGCCGGGCGGCTTCTTGCGGTGATCTCTAACCAGCGCGTCGCGGTTGAGGGTGACGAAATCTGGTTTCGGCGTGGCGATCGCCTCGCTGGGCGCGATGGCAATCGTGCTCAGCGTCATCTGGCTGAGCGGCATGGCCTCGAGCAAGGCGCCCGGGCGCACATGCAACCTAGTCGGTGGGCCGGACCCTACCCGGCGATCGACGGTGACATTGCGCGCGAACACCACCGCCACGGCGAAAGCCGGACATAATCCGGCAGACAGACTCTGGCCGTCGCTGACCATGGCGGCGCCGTCCGGCAGGCGCCAGAAGCGCGACGTGAACAGATCCTTTGGCAGCCAGCCTCGCTCGAGCTTGGCGGAGCGATACTCGAACTGCAGCCTCACGATATCGCTGCCCGCCGGTGAGCCGAAGGATTGCCGGAGCAGCGGGTCGGCGGTTTCGGCGAGCTTGGCAATCTCCGCTTCGGTCAGGGTCATCGCCTGCCAGTCGTCGCCCGCAAAGACGTCGGCGGGGGAGAGCGTGACGGGCGCAAAGTCGATATCGCTGAGGTCGGAGCGGTCGTCGATATCGGCGTTATAGCCATCGCGCCACTGCTGCCAGGTGAGCACGGCGTTGCGCATCTCGGCGTTGCGCACCACCTGGCGTGCCGCCTCTATCTCGGAGCGCTTGCCGGTGCTTTCCCACTGGGCCTCGAGATCGGCGATCTGGGCGCGCAGGTTTGGCTCCTCGATCGTCGTCCAGGTGGTCTTCGCCTCGAGATCATCTCCCAGTTCCACCGTGCCCTTGCGCGACAGATAGTGCTCCTGGGCTAGCTGCAATGTGTCGCGGTAGCGGTTGTAGACGCGTTGCGCCTCGCTGGACACACGCGGAAAATCCGTGGGCACCTCAAACAGCAGCGCCAGTGCGGCCTGATAGCGCTCATCGTCGACGGCGCCGGCCGCCGGTATGGCGCACTGACCGCTGTCCAGCACATCGCGCACCACCTCGGAGAGCAGGCGGTCCTCCGTGGGATCATAGAGCACACCGCGGATTACCCGGTTGGCGTTGTTGGAAAACTCCTGGAACTTGCTCAGCGCCGCCGGCGTGCCGACGCCCGCGGCGAAAGCAAGGTCGCCCGGGGAGTAGGTGATCTGGAAGTGCGACGGCGGAAAGCTGAGGAACTTATCCTCACCGCCGAAGACCTCGCCGGCCTTGGCGGCGAGCGCCAGGCGCACCAGCGCATCCATGATCCGCCCTCAGACCCAGGAGGTGATGGAATCGAGCGGCTTGGGCGCCTTGTCGAGGACGTGGCACTTGAAGCCGGCAATCGACATGCCCGGCGAACTGATGCCGTTTTCATCGACGTGGTAGCCGTAGTCACGGGTCGATTGGCCCGCTGCAGACATGTTGCCGCCGCTGCCACCCAGAAAGAACGGGCCGAACGAGACATAGCCGCCGGCGCCGGTCGACGAGCTCTGCTGATCCTTCACGTAGTTGTAGAGCGACTCGCTGTGGCCGATCGACAGCTTGAGGTTGCGTACGAAGACGATGCTGGTGGGGTAGGCCGGCATCAGCCCGTGTGGCGGAGACTTGCCGTCGCTCAGCATCTCGCCTGCAATGTCGGGGCTGCTGGCATCGAAGCGCCAGGTCTTGCTGTCGAGGAACGACGCCATGAACCATGGGCGCACGATCGGCACCTGGCAGATCTCGAAGCTGAGGCCGAACTGGTCGGAGGACACCGTGCCGGTGTACTCCTGGTGCGAAGAGCTCTCGCTGCGGCTGGCGCGTCCGCCGAAAATGCCGAGGTAGCTGGCGCCGCCCGACACCGACCACTTCTTGTTCTGATAGGCGGTGGTGGAGCGTGACTGGAAATCCGACGAGGAGAAGTTGAAGGCGGTCCAGCCGTTCGATCTGGCGAAGTTGCCGGGCACCAGGGTGGTGTACTGAAAGTCCGAACCCGAGGCGATGCCGGTCAGGCGGGCGCGCTCGAAATCGTCGCGATAGCGCTGCTTGAGTACGGTGAGGTCGCGATCCATCACCTGGGTGATGTAGCCGTTGATCTTGTCGTAGTCGCCCCGGTGGCCGCGGGTATTCCAATCCGCCTCGGCGGTGTTGACGCGCTTGCGCAGCACGTTGGCATTCATGGCCCAGAAATTCACCGCCTTGGCATCGGCGGCCGTCATGGCGTCGATGCGGCGGGCGTTGTACTGCAGCACCGCGTCTTCGTACGCGAACTGCATGGCCTTGTAGGCGGTCACGAGATCGCTTTCGACCTCGCGCTCGACCGTCTGCTGGGTGATCAGATCGGTTTCGGTGACTTTCTTGACGAGGAGGCCGCGCAGCCGCTCGACATTGGCCCTGGTCTCTTCCGGCAACTCGGTCTGCGCCACCTGGCTCATGCGCAGCACACGGGCATAGATTTCGCTGAGCGTGCCTTCGTTGTTGAGCACGGAGAGGCGGGCGAACTGCTCATTGTTGAACTTGGTAACGTCGGGGACGAAGTCGACGAGCCGGGCGAACGCCTCTGCCTGCATGTAGAGCCGCGCCGTATCCTGGGCGCGTAGCCGCTCGAGTTCGGCCGGAGGCAGGGGCTCGGGGGTGGTGCCTTCAGCGATCGGGCCGGTGACGATATCGGCCTGCTCCTTGCGCACCACCCCGGTGAAGCCCTGCGTCAGGAAGTCGAAGTCATTCGCTTCGACCGGAATGCCCGGCGTGCACCAGCTGAAGAAATTGTCCTCGGATGGCGGGACGCTCTCGTCGCCGCTGATCAGCACGTCGTAGAACTTGGACAGCACGGCATTGGCCAGCTGGCTCGGCATCACATCGGCCACTTGAACCTCCAACGTCTTCCGGGAAGCAGCCGCAGAGAGCCCCCAAAGTTATGGGGCGCGACAAGTAGTCAACCTGCATCGCGGGAAGCGAATAGCAGTCGACGACGCCGTTTTTCCTACGTGATTTCAACGACCAACAGTCGTATGACCACATATGTTGGTCGAAGCATCTGCCGTTACGCTATAACTGCTTGTTACGGACGACAAAGCAATTTGTGACGAAACAATATTTACTTGATGCAGCAGGGCGCGGACGCCTTGTGTCCCGGCGGGAAAGCTCGATTCCCGGCGGGTCGGGGGCTGGCCGGAGTCCGGTCTGGTTCGGAGTTCGGCGGACGTGCCCCAAAGGCGACAGTACGCGTGGTGCCGTCGTTCGAACCTGGTCTACTCGCGCGGCGCGTAGGTCGCGAGCAGCCACGCCGCCAACTCCGCACGGTCAGTCGGCGTGATCGGCAGTTCGGTGGCAGCCGGGTCGAAGCCGTGGCGGCGAAGCGTGGCGGCGAGGGCCACGGTCCGGTTGGCGGGGTTGATCACCTCCAGCGTCCGGATGGCGATTTCGGCGGCCAGGGTTTTTGACATGCGTTTGGACAAAATAGGCTCCGGCGCCAGCGGGCGCCGGTTCCATGTCGCATCCTCAGGCCGCGAAATCCAGTGGCGGGGTGCAGCGGTCTCCGGCTCTAGAAGTGGTAGTTGATGCCGGCCTTGAGGGTGTGGATGCCGATCGGGCCCTGGGAGGCTTCAGCTTCGCCGAGCCCGATGCCGTTTGAGAGGAGCGTCAACTCCTGGGCCGGCAGGCTCAGGTAGTTGTATTCGGCGCCGACCGAAATGCTGTCGGTCACCAGCACTTCCGCGCCAACGCCGATGCTGCCGCCGAAGAGCAGGCCGGCTGTACTGGCTGAGGCTGGGAGTTCTACGCTGTTCTCGGGCTCGTCCCCATCGACGACAGTTAACAGGCTTGTTGCGTCAGTGGTGCCATAGGCTACAGCGACGCCGGCCTTGCCGTAGAGCAGCCAGTTGTCGGCGGCGACGCCGAGGCGCCCCTCGAATGTGGCGATGGCGTTGGTTTCGAAGACCGATGAGAACGTCTGCTCGAGGCTGCTCAGCGGGTCCTCCCCGTCGTCGAAGTGGATGTTCGACGTGCTGGTGCGGGTGAACGATCCGAGGGTCAGGGCACTTTCGACGCCCATGACGAAGCCGCCATGCTGGTAGTTCCAGCCGCCGCGGACCCCGCCGAGAAAACTGTCGACGCCGTCGAATGTCTCCTCGACCGTGGCGAACTGCAGTTCGCCGTTTTCACCTTCGGCGAACGGCAAGAGGCTTGAGGACGATGTCGCCGGCAGCTTGTCGATGCCATACCCACCATAGACGCCGGCGTAAAAGCCGCTCCAATCGGTGGGGGTGGCGTCCTGCGCCAGGCTGGGGAGCACCAGGCAGCTGCTTACGAGGAGTGCCAGAACCATCGGTGTCGCGTATCTCAAATGCATGTCGAGCCCCATGAGCCATCAGAAAATCATGTGGTGAGACATGCGGGAGGCAGACCGGTCGCCGCATCGTTCATATGAATGAATTTCGCCGGCGTCGGGACCTGCGAGGGCCCGGCTGTGGCGCGGCCGCTACAGGTCGCTAGCGGCCGACCGGCAGGATGCCGAGCAGCAGTGAGACCAGTTGGCTCTGCTGGCTGGTATGGGTCTTGCGGAAAACCTGCGCCAGGTGGGTGCGGGCGGTCGGCATCGAAATGAAGCGCTCCTCGGCAGCTTGTTGCAGGGTGCTGCCGGAGGCGAGGGCGGCTGCCAGCGCCGCCTCCCTGGCCGTGAGGCCGAACAGGGCGCGCATCTGCTGCTCGAAGCCGGGCTGCAGGCGAGAACCGAGATGCCGGATGAAGATCGCCGTGGCCCGCGCCACCGGCAGGCCGAGGGTGCTGGCATCGCGCATCGGCACGACGCTCAGTGCTGCCGCGGGCAGGCCGGTCTCGGGATCGGAGACCAGCATGTCGCCGCCCTGGCCGGTGATCCCCAGCCCGTCGCGGCAGGCAGCGGCGATCAGGCGGCGCAGCTGGTCGCGTTCGGGGGTGGCGTGGGCGTGCAGTTTCCTGTGGCGGGCATCGAGCCCGCAATGCGGGTCCTGCAGGTAGCGCTCGGCGGCGGGGTTGGCGGCAAGCAGCCGGCCGTGCGCGTCGACCACGAGGAAGCCGATCTGCAGGGCTTCGCTGGCGTCCAACCGGTCGGCGAGCCGCAATGCACCGACCCGGGTGCGGAGCTTGGCCGCGTGCTGCAACGCTGGCATCAGCTGTCGGATGAACAGCACTGCATCACTGTCGAACACCGCCTGCGTGCCGCCACGCATCAGGGTCAGGTGAGCACTGATATCGCCCTCGCGGAACACGATGACGTTGATCGAACTGTGCTGCCCCTGTGGGCGGAACCACTCGTTGAAGAAGATGCTGCGCTCGAACTCGGCCCGCGACAGTACCGACTGGTCAGTGAAGATGTCGCCGGCCGGCGCGCTGATCACCCGCCCGACCAGCGGATTGGCCAGTTCGGGATCGAAGATCGCTGCCGCATATTCCGGCGTGCACTCCGCCGCCAGCATGCTCTGCGCGCCGCTCGCCGCGTCGAAGAAACCATAGGCGCCGTGCGAGCCGTTGAGGTGGATCTTCAGGTCTTCGATGAGACCAGCCCATTGGCTGTCGTCGTAGACCGTTTCGTAAATCCGGTCGGCAAGACCGGCAATATCGTCCGAACCAAATTGCTTCATGCCTCACCGTGATCAGAGGCTAACCGGCATAGAGATGAGCATGCAAAGGTCGTTATGACAACTCACAGTTTGCGGGGACCAGTTTGGCGGGGCCGGCAGAAGTGAGCGCAATTTCATCGGTATGAATGATGTGCATGGGGCCGGACTTCCGCATGGTTGGAAAAACCAGGAGATTCACTCGTGTCACGCATCTCGATCTTTGGTCATGGCGGGCAGCTCATTGCAGCGGCCATTATCCTCGGCAGCGCGGCGATCGCTTCGCCCGTCGCCGCGCAGTCCTCGGGCGCCGAGCAGACCTGTCGCCCTGCGTTGGGCGAGGGTTTTTCCGTCAGCACGGGCGCGCCGGACCGGCGCTGCTGCATGGTGCTCGAGGAGCAAGACTGGTACCGCGCCAACAATGTGACCGGTGGCCGGGTGTACCTGCGGGCCGATGCCCTGAAGGTGCGGCCGAAGGGATGCTCGGCGGCCGAACTCGCGGCGCTTGGCGCGGGTCCGGGATCGACCGGCCCAGATAGCCCGGATGTGCCGAAGAAGAAGCCATACGTCCAGCCCCAGTCGCTGCTCTACGGCATGTCTGAAGGCAATCCGAAGCCGCACGTTTACTACTGAGCACTTCGAGCCGGATCCGGCGGGACCTTTCAGCCTCAGCGAGTGCCGCAGCATCCCACCAGGCTTCCGCTTGCGCGGGAATGACGCCGGTTCCTGAAAAGCGCTCTACTGCGCAGCGCCGACCTTCGAGACGCCGGCGATGAAGGCGGCGATGTGCTCGCGAATCTCAGCGGGCGGGTTGCCGTAGCGGGCCTCGGCGTCCGGCAGGCCGAGATTGCCGCTGATGACGAAGGCACGGAGGCCGGCCTTGGCGAGCGCGATCGCCTGCTCGAGGTAAAGGCCGCCGACCACCTGCACCGAGGCTACGGCGCCGACACGATGGTGCACGGCGCCGACCACGTCGGCGAGGTAGCTCGAGTGGAACAGGCTCGGGTCGGCGCGGCGGGCGTCGAGCTGCAGGTGGGCGCCGATGCCGTCGACGCCGGCGTCGAGCATGCGCAGCGCCACCTCGATGGCGGTGTCGGCCGGGCCCTGATGCGGCAGGAGGATATCGGCGAACACCAGGCGCGGCAGTTCGGGGTTGGCGCGGCGGTACTCGTCGCGCACGCCGCAGATGCCCTTGGCGCTCGGCACGCCGGCAATGGCGAGGAAATCGATGATGTTGCCACCGCCTTCGAACACAGAGCGGGCCTCGAAGCTGCCGCCATCCATGGTCTTCATGTCGGCGAGCAGCAGGGCATCGGGAAAGCGGGCGCGGAAGGCGGGAACGACGTGCTTGACGCCCTCGGTCTTCAGTAGCGGGGTGCCCATTTCGATGAGATCAACGCCGGCGGCGAGGGCGGCCTCGGCCACCGTGAGCCCGAGCGGCAGGCTGTCGGTATCGACCGAGATCTGGAAACTGAACTCAGTCTTCAGGCGGTCAATGACGCGAGTGGAGGCGGGCGTGGACATGGGCTGACGGTTCCTCTGGGCGCCGGCTACTGGGCCGGCGCGGGTTCGGGTTCGCCCTCGCTGGGGCGGGCGTAGGCGGCGGACAGCTGGCGATAGTATTTCGAGCGGAAGGCGATGATGGTGATCGCGACGCCGAACAGGCCGGCGAGGGTAAAGACCAGGGCAATGCCGCGGGCCGGACCGGTGCCGAACCAGCCGCCGATCAGATCGGCGCCCAGCCCGACGGTCATGAACGGGATGAAGACGAACTCGGCGAGCGGGCCGATGAGGAAGGCGGTCAGCGGCGAGGCGGACTGCTCGACCGACTGGGCGAAGCCGAAGACGCGGCCCTGCCGCTCTGGTGGCACCACCTTCTGCAGCGTGGTGTGTTCGGCGGCCTCGGCATAGGGGCCAAGCAGCATCCAGACGAACATGCCTCCCGCCAGCAGCCAGATCGAGGACTGGATGGTGAAGATGCAGCACACCGCCCAGGTGATCAGGTTGACCAGTAGCAGGGTGCGGAGCGGCTTCTTGCCCAGCCCGGTCCTGGCGATGACGAGGCCCGAAATGATGAAGGCGGTGGAGAGCACGCCGAACAACAGGCCCCAGACTTCGACCGACACCAGCGACAGGCCATAGGCATCGAGCAGCGCCATGAAGATGCCGCCGAGGAAGTTGTTGAGCGCGGCGAAAAGGATCAGCGCGAACAGGCCCGGTACGGCGCCGATCACCTTGATGGTGCCCTTGAGGTCGATCCGCTTCGGCTCGGCCGGGGTTTCGGGATCAGGCGCGGCGCGGCCTTCGTCGATCTTGACCAAGCTCAGGTGGGCAAAGGCCAGAGCGGTCGTCAGCAGCGCCAGGACCATCACCGCCAACATGCCGCCCCAGGCGACGAGGAAGCCCGAGATCACCGAGGTGGTGAGAAAGCCGATGCCGCTGACCATGCCGACGAGGCCGTTGGCCTTGTCGCGGCGATCCTCGGGGATCAGCGCGGTGACGAGGGTAGGCAGCGCGATCGAGCGGATATTGCCGGCGATGACCCCGAGCATGACCAGGAAGACGAAGATCCAGAGGAAGGCGTTGTAGGGGTTGGTGAAACTCTCCGGGGGCGAGAGCAGCAGCACCGCCAGCGCCAGGGCGTAGAAGATCGCCGAAACGACGCTCGAGCCGAGCATCGCCAGTTTCTTGGAATTGTGATCGACGATCGAGCCAAACCAGATGCCGAAGGCGGCGGTGAACACCAGATAGACGCCGGCGATCATGCCCGTGGCGAACACCGAATGGGTTTCGAGATAGACCCAGAAGGTCAGCGCGAACCACACGGTGAAGTTCGTGATGTTGGCAACGAGGGTGTTGCCGAGGACCTGGTGGAAGGGACTCATGGGGGAATCCGGCAGTTGGGAGTGAATGGGTAACGCATATCGGCGCCAACGAAAACCGCCGCCGGAGCGAGGTGGTTGCTTGGACGGGCGTGCGCAAGCCCTGCCACGTCGCAATGGTGATCACCTGGAGATGACCTCGTAACAGCGGCTCGAAACCCTGCCGGCGCGCAGCTAGGCGCCCGTCCAGGTGGCCGCGGCTTTGCCGAGCAGATCGATGGCCAGCGAGACGCGCGGGTGGCGGCTCGATCTGCCGGTGGCGAGCCAGACGGTGTTGGTGACCGGAGTGGCGGGACGCCACAGCTCGACGAGCTTGCCCATGGCGATGGCGCGGTCGCACAGATAATCGGGCAGCACGCTGATGCCGGCGCCTGCGACGACCATCGTGCGGACGGCGCGGAGGTCCGGGGCGGTGGAGGTTTCCGGCGGGGCGAGGTCGCGCTCGAGGCCGGTGCGAAAGAAGCGGCGGATCATCGGCAGGTCGGCAGCGTAGGCCACCCAGGGTGCGGCCTGCAGCGTCGCGGCGATCGTCTGGGCGGACGTGGCTGGCGGGATCAGGTCGCGGTAGCCCGGTGCGCCGACCAGCAGGAAGCGCTCGGTAAACAGCTGCTGGTAGGCGATGGCGGGGCGGGGGATGCGCTGCGCTGCGATCACCAGCTCGAGGTCGCCGCGTTCGAGCTGACCGATGAGATCGCGAGCGAGGCCGAAGCGGGCATGCACGGCGATGTGCCGGCCGGCGAGGGGGGCGAGGGCGGCGAGGCCGCGCTCGGTCATGAACTCGGCCGGGCCGCCAATGGTGACGGTGCCGGCGAGCTCGCTGCCGCGCGTGGCGACGCTATCGAGCGCCGTCTCAAGCGCATCGATGTGGTTGCCGATACGGGCAGCCAGGGCATCGGCGCTGGCGGTCGGCACAATGCCGCGGCCGGCCCGCTCGAATAGCGGCCGGCCGAGCCGGGCTTCGAGCGCCTTGAGATGGCCGGTGACCGCAGGCTGGGTCAGGCCGAGGCTGCGGGCAGCTGCAGTGACCGAGGCGAGGCGGTGAACAGCGACGAAGCTGCGCAGGTGATCGAGATAACTCATAAGAAATCTTATCACTCAGGCAAGAACATGCAATTTCCCAATGTGATGGCGAGACCCCAGATAGCGGGCAGTTGAAACAGCGGAGGCTCAGATGCCCAATCGTTCCATCCTTATCGTCACCACTTCGCACGACCGCATCGGCAGCACCGGCAAGCCGACCGGCGTGTGGCTGGAAGAACTGGCAACGCCCTATTATGCGTTCCGCGATGCCGGGGCCGAGGTGACCATTGCCTCGATCAAGGGCGGCCAGGTGCCGGTCGATCCGTCGAGCATTGGCGGCGAGTTGCCGCAGAGCGTCACGCGTTTCCTCGCCGATCCCGAGGCGCAGGGGGCCGTGGCGGCGACGCCGGCGATCGATGCAATCGATGTCGCGAGCTATGACGCAGTGTTCCTGCCGGGTGGGCATGGCACGGTGTGGGACCTGCCGGGCAGCGCGGCCCTGGCCAAGGGGCTGAGCGCCGCCTATGCGGCGGGCAAGGTGGTGTCGGCGGTGTGCCACGGGCCGGCCGGGCTGGTGGCGGTCACCGATCCCTCGGGCGCGCCGCTGGTTCAGGGCAAGCGCGTCGCGGGGTTCACCGACAGCGAGGAAGTGGCGGCCGGGCTCGACAAGACGGTGCCGTTCCTGCTCGAGAGCCGGCTCAGGCAGCTCGGCGGACGCTACGAGAAGGGCGCCGACTTCCAGCCTTTCGCGGTGGCCGACGGGCGGCTGGTGACCGGGCAGAACCCGGCCTCGTCCGGCCTAGTGGCCAAGCTCGTGCTCGAGGCGTTGAGCTGAAAGCGGCGGCGGTGGCGATCAGCATCGCCTCCGCCCCTCATCGAGCCGGGTCGAAGACCTGGCCAGTGGCGACGTGGAGCCGATTCCACAGGTTGACGAGGCCGAGCGACAGGATCATCGCGGCGAGTACCGGCTCGTCGTAGTGGCGGCGGGCCTCGTTCCAGACCTCGTCGGGCACCGGGTCGGCCCGGTCGTCGAGGCGGGTCACGGCTTCGGTGAGCGCCAGCGCGGCGCGCTCGGGCTCGCTGAACCACGGCGTGTTGCGCCACGAGGCGACCGAGATGATGCGATCCTCCGAGGTCTCACCGGCGGCGCGGGCGAGACGCGGGTGGAGGTTGACGTTGTTGCCGTCGCCGTTGATCTGGCTGGCGCGCAGATGCATCAACTCGAGCAGGGCGAGCGGCAGGCCGGGGACGGATTTGCTGGTCTTGCCGAGGGCGACGAGGCTGTCCATGGCGCCGGGAACGGCGAAGGCGGGGTGGGCGATGCGGGGCATCTTTGCTCTCCTGAGGGAATGACGACTGAGGGTCTGGCTGCCCCCTCCACCACGCGTTGCGTGGTCCCCCCCGCCACGCGGGGGAGGATCAAGAGGGGCTTCGCCGCTCAGGCGGCGGCTTTCCAGGCGCCGGCGATCTGGCGGGTGGCGGCGTTGAGGCGGTTCCAGACGTTGATCATGCCGATCGAGAGGACCAGGGAAGCGAGGGCCGCTTCGTCGAAATGCGCGCGGGCTTCGTCCCAGATGGCGTCGGGCACCGGGTCGGCGCGGTCGCTGAGCCGGGTGACGGCTTCGGTCAGCGCCAGAGCGGCACGTTCGGCGGGAGTGAACCACGAGGTTTCGCGCCACGCCGAGACGGCGATGATGCGGCGATCGGTGTCGCCGAGCTTCTTCAGATCGGCCGCGTGCATATCGACGCAGACGCTGCAGCCGTTGATCTGGCTGGCGCGCAGGTGCACGAGGGCATGCAGCTGATGCGAGACGGCGGGGTTGGCCTGGGCGGCCTGGCTGATGGCCTGCAGGGCCGACATGGCGCCGGGGACGGCGAAGGCGGGGTTGGTCATACGCGATTGCATTTGTTGTGCTCCGGTTTTTGGTGCTGACGGAGGGTTTTCGGCCGGGTCTGTCACACCGGGCCGATCTCGTTCGTCAGTGCTATGACGGAGCGCGATCGAGGAATGTGACGATGGACGACGAGAAAATCCTGGCCAGCCGGTTCGAGGCGGATCGCGGGCACCTGAGGCGCGTGGCCTACCGGATGCTCGGCTCGGCGACGGAGGCCGAAGATGCCGTGCAGGAAGCCTGGCTGCGGCTCAGCCGGTCGGACGCCAGCACGGTCGGCAACCTCTCGGGCTGGCTGACCACGGTGGTGGCGCGGGTGTGCCTCGATATGCTGCGGGCGCGGAAATCGTGCCGCGAGGAACCGCTGGAGCAGCCCGCGGCGGAGGCGATGGCCGATGCCGACGATCCGGAGCGCACGCTGGATATGGCCGACTCGCTGGGGGTGGCGTTGCTGGTGGTGCTGGAGACGCTGCCGCCGCCGGAGCGGGTGGCGTTCGTGCTGCACGACATGTTCGACCTGCCGTTCGAGGAGATCGCACCGATCGTCGGGCGCTCCACCGATGCGGCGCGGCAGCTGGCGAGCCGGGCGCGGCGGCGGGTGAAGGGCGGCGGTGACAGTTTCGAGCCGAGCCGGGAGCGACACCGCACGGTGGTGGAGGCGTACCTCAGGGCATCGCGAAGCGGCGACCTCGCGGCCCTGTTGGCGGTGCTCGACCCCGAGGTGGTGCTGCGTGCCGACGCGATGGCGGTTCCGGCAGGAGTGGCGCTGGTGGCGCGAGGCGCCGAGGTGGTGGCGCGTCGGGCGCTCGCCGGTTTCATGCCGGAAGCCCAACTGGCGCTGGTCGATGGCGAGGTGGCCGTGGTGGTGCTGCGCGGCGGCGCGCCGTTCCGCGTGCTGCGCTTCACGGTCAGCGGCGAGCGGGTGACGGAGATCGAAGTGCTGGCCGATACCGACCGGCTGGCCGGGCTCGAGGTGACGACGCCCGCTTGAGGCTCAGCCGGTCCGCTTCAGGCCATCGAGGGCGATGGCGAGGATACGGTCGCGCTGCTCGTCGGTGGTGGAACCGATGCCGGCAATGCCGGCGACGAGGCGGACGACATCGTCGATGGCGACATCGGGGCGGACGGCCCCGGCGGCCTGGGCGCGGCTGAGCAACGGCCCGCCGGCTTCGTAGAGGCCGAGGCGGCAGGCCTTGAAGGTATTGCTGTCGCGATTGAGCCCTTCGACCAGCACGCGCTTGGTGCCGACATAGGTGACGAAGCGGCGGAGCCAGGCGAGCAGCGCCTCCCACGGCTCGAGGTGGCCGACCTCGCCGGCGGCGTTGCATACCGCCTGCACCTCCTCGAGGTAGACGCTTTCGACCAGCGTCTCGCGGGTGGGGAAGTTGCGGTAGAGCGTGGCGATCCCGACATCGGCGCGGCGCGCAATCTCCTCGAGCGGCGCCTCGGTGCCCATTTCGGCAAAGCTCTGACGCGCCGCGGCGATCAGGCTGTCATAGTTCCGCCGGGCATCGGCGCGGCTCGGACGCCGCTGCACCAGTTCCGCGAGAGTTGTCGTCATAGCACTTTCTTTCGGCGCGCTATTGCCAGCACAGATTGATTCCGGTAAACGGAGGAACCCTCCACTTATATGGAGGCATCCTCCAGTACATAGCCAATCGCAACGGACAATCCAAGCCGGAACTGCCGTTTGCGGGTCAGGATCAGTATGTCCAACGTTCCATCTAAGCCCAAATCCACGTCGCCGAGCCTCACCTTCCTGGTGCTGGCGGTCGGCGCTGCCTCGTTTGCGATGCTGCAATCGCTGCTGGCGCCGGTACTGCCGACGCTGCAGAGCGAACTCAATACCAGCCAGAGCGCCGTCTCCTGGGTGCTGATCGCCTGGCTGCTGTCGGCTGCGGTGGCGACGCCGATCCTCGGCAAGGTCGGCGACATGATCGGCAAGGCGAAGACGCTGGTGCTGGCGCTAGCGGCAATCGGGCTCGGCAGTCTGATCGCAGGGCTGGCGCCCAGCATCGAGCTGGTGATCGCCGGACGGATCGTCCAGGGATTGGGCGGAGCGATCGTGCCGCTGTCGTTCGGCATCATCCGCGACGAGTTCCCGCCGGCGCGGGTGCCTTCGGCAGTGGGGATTCTCTCGGCAGTGATCGCGGTCGGGAGCGGGGTGGGCACCATTCTCGCCGGGCCGATCGTCGAGCTGTTCGGCTGGCACGGGCTGTTCTGGGTGCCGCTCGCCGTGGTGGCGGTAACGGCGACGCTGGCGCAGTTCTTCGTGCCGGAATCGCCGGTCAAGGCTGGCGGCACGATCAACTGGCTCGCGGCATCGCTGCTCGCCGCCTGGCTGATCGCGCTGCTGTTGCCACTGAGCCTCGGGACGCGCTGGGGCTGGAGCTCGCCGGCCGTGATCGGGCTGTTTGCCGCAGCGATGGTGCTGGCGGCGGCCTGGGTGACGGTCGAGCTGCGCTCGTCCAATCCGGTGATCGACATGAAGATGATGCGGCTACCGGCGGTGTGGACCAGCAACCTCGTGGCATTGCTGTTCGGCGCGGCGATGTTCGCGGTGTGGGTGTTCCTGCCGCAGCTGATCCAGGTGCCGAGCTCGGCCGGCTACGGCTTTGGCGCGACGGTGAGCGAGGCCGGCTGGGTGATGCTGCCGATGCTGGTTTCGATGGCGGTGGCCGGGGTGTTCAGCGGCCGGCTGGCGCCGGTGGTGCCGTTCAAGCTGCAGCTCGCCGGCGCTTCGGCGGTGATCGCGCTCTCCTGCGTGGCGCTGGCGCTGTTGCACGCCAGCATCTGGGAGGTGGCGCTGATCAGCGGGGTCTACGGTATCGGGCTGGGCCTAGCCTATGCAGCGCTGACCAGCGTGATCGTGCAGAGCGTGCCGGCCAGCCAGACCGGCACGGCGATCGGCATGAACGCCAATATCCGCACCATCGGCGGGGCGATCGGCACCGCGGTGATGACGGCGGTGGTGACCGCGCAGCATACCGCCGACGGCGTGCCGGCGGAGGCGGGGTTCGTCACCGGCTTCCTGCTGTTCGCCGGCGTGGCGGCGCTCGCCATGGTGGTATCGCTGCTGATCCCCGGGGCCCGGCGGCAAGTGACGGCAGCAGCGGCGCCGATGCCGGCCGAGTGAGACGCAAGGCCTCGGCGCTACTTGATGACGGTGAAGCCAAGCTTGAGCTTGTCGTTCATTTCGAGGGTGATCGGCGCCATCTCGTTGCTGGCGGTCGAGACCCAGAGTTTGGCGATCGGCAGCGGATAGCCCATGTGGCCGATGAACCAGGCGACGGTACCATTGGCGAGGTGATCTTCCACCACCCAGTCGGCGAGCTGCTTGTAGGCGCTGTGCACGGTAAGGCGGGCGTCGACGGTGAGGTAGCGCTCGCTGCCGGCGAGGAAGATGATGGTGCAGACCGAGTGGCAGGCGTCGGTGACCATGGTGTCGAGGCGGTGCTCATAGACATGCCTGGCGATGGCGAGGCCATCGTCGGCGGAGCCGCCCTCCGAACGCAGCCAGACGCCGGTCGTCGACGGGTGCCGCTTGAGCAGCCTGACGAACTTCCACCAGTCGCCGACCTCGATGTCGCCGGAGAGCTCCAGGTAGGACTGCCGGCCCTCGGGTCTGTCGACATCGATGATCGAGAGTTGCGCGGGGAGCGCGGCTCCCATGGGGATCGACAGCGCCGTAAGAAGGGAGAGAAGGAGGGCCGGCAGGGGTTGCATGGTCTCGTTGCGCCCGAATGGACAACGCCATAGCAGCAGATGGGGCGGCGGCCCGCATGACGCAGATGCGCTACCTCAGTGGCGTGGGTCGAGGTTCGCCACCAGCGCGACGAGAGCCGACTGTCGCTGCACGCCGGCCTTTTCGAGCACACTGCGCATCTGGTTGCGGGCGGTGTGAAAGCTGACACCGCGCCGCTCGGAGAAGCTGCGCACCGAGCCGCCCTCGAGCAGATGCTGACAAAGCGCCGTCTCCGCAGGAGACCAGCCATAGCGTTCGGCGGCGCCTGCCAGCGCGTCCCCCAGCGGTGAAGCGGAGCGCCGCAGCAGCAGGATGGCGGTCGGCAGGCCGTCGAGCAGCAGGAGCAAAGGCGGCTTGACCGGCGTCTCATCGGAAACGAACGGGAAGAGCTCAGCCACAAGCGGCGTGGTCCCGGTCCGGATGGTAATCGGGACGCCCGGCCTCGTGGTTCCGTGGATGATCGCGGCCAGCGCGGCCTCGATTGCCTGCTGCGCCGATTGATCGGGCAGCGCGAGGCGACCGTCAGCGGTTGCGACGGCTGTCGTGTTCTCCAGCAGCCGTTCCGCCGCGGCGTTGGCGAAGGTGATGCGACCGGTGGAATCGAGCAGCAGGACCGCCTCGGGTACCAGCTGCAGGGCATCGCGATAGTGCTGGCCGATGCGGGCGCCGGCGAGGCGGCGCGACAGCTCGAACGAAGCCTGGACGTGCGGGCCGATGGCCTCGAGCAGGCCGAGCAATCGGGCCTCCATGCGCTCGAGATCGCGGAAGCGGATATTGCAGGAAAGGCGCAGGAAGCGATCTCGATCGCGGAACAGCGTAACGCCGGCGCCGGTGCCGATATCCTCCTGCGGCCGGATCCAGTCATTGTAGAACTCGGTCCGCTTCAGGACGCCCGGCTCCAGGAGGATCTGCGAATGGATCACCGCTCCGACCGGGACGCGCGCCGCCCGGGTGTTCCAGGGGTTGCGCGCGGCGAAATGCTGCAGATACGAGGAATGATGATCCGGACTGTAATTGTGGGTCAGGAAACCGAGATTGACGTTGCGGGTCGTGTCGTGCCCATGCAACGCGATCCAGGATCTACCGATCAGGGTCGAAAGATCGCCGAGAACCTCCGACCATCTGGCGCGATCGAGGCCGGCGGAATAGACGCGGTGAACCAGCGCTCCATAGTGTTCTTCGGCGATGTCGAGCAACGGGATGTCCTGTCCCTTCAGCGTGACTGTCATTTCCGACAATCGACTATTTGATTTGCCGGTCAAGTGCAGTATTCGAATCGACCTGCTGCGAGCTGGCAGATTCTCCGGAGTTGATGCATGAATGTTGCACGGATCAAGACAAAGGCCGGCATCCTGGAGACTGTAGATGCAGGTTCGGGTGAACCGGCAGTGCTGTTGCTGCACGGAAACTCGGGGCACAAGGAGGTGTTCGTCCGGCAGGTCGAGGAATTGTCGCCGCGCTATCGGGTCGTGGCGCCTGACCTGCTCGGGCACGGCCGATCGGAAAACGCCGCCGACCCGGACCACGACTATACGCTTGGCGGACACGCCCAGTACCTGGCCGAACTGGTCGCAGCCATGGGGATCGGGCCGGTCGTGGTGGTCGGCACCTCGCTGGGCGGTCACATTGCGCTGGAGCTGGCGGCGCAGCTCTCCGACGCCCGCGGCCTGATGCTGGTCGGTGCTCCACCCTTTGCCAAGACCACTGACAGCATGGCCGGCGCCTGGCTGCCCGGCCCGGCCGTCGAACTGTCGGGCAAGGCGGAGCTGAATGAAGCCGATGTCGAGAGGTTCGTTGCGGCGCATGCGATCGACAGTGCCGAACTCGCCGAAGGGTTGCGCAGGGCGATCCGGCGCAGCGACGGGCACAGCCGCACCACCGTGGTGGGGGCGCTGCTTTCGGAACAGGCGGCTGATCAGCGCGAGCTGGTGCGGAACTGCGACATCCCGATTGCCGTAGTGAACGGTGGCGACGACAGTGCCGTCAACCTCGCGTTCATCGAGGCGGCGCCCTATCGCCAGCTGTGGCGCGGCCAGTCGTTCCGCATCGCCGGCGCAGGACACATGCCGCAGGCCAGCCACCCCCGTGCGTTCAATGACCTGCTGATGGCGTTCGTTCGCGACTGCGCCGGTTGAGGGCGGAATAGGGCGGAAGTTCTGCTTTCTCCTCGCTGGCGGAGCCGCTACAGAGGCTCCGCCATTCATTTGAGGAGCATCCGATGAGCATCACCCGTTACCAGCCCGGCAAGCGCATGAGCCAGGCCGTGGTCCACGGCAACACCGTCTATCTCGCCGGGCAGGTGGCGACCGACTACAACGGCACGATCGAGAAGCAGACCGGCGAAGTGCTGGCGGCAATCGACAAGCTGCTGGCCGAGGCGGGCACCAGCAAGTCCAAGGTGCTGTTCTGCCAGGTGATCCTCAACAATATCGGCGACTTCGCGGCGATGAACACCGTCTATGACGCCTGGATCGACCCGGCCAACCCGCCGGCCCGCGCGGCAATCGAGGCGCGCCTGGCGCACCCGTCGCTGAAGGTCGAGATCATCGCCGTGGCGGCGAAGGACTGAACTCCGGCCTCATCCTCCCCCGCGACGCGGGGGAGGATCGCCGAGCGATCCGTGCCATCCCCGCGAAAGCAGGGGATCTCCGTTCAGGAGTCTGCACCGCAACCGGGGGTTCCCGCTGTCGCGGCAATGACCCGGT
This sequence comes from Devosia sp. GW821-FHT12F11, assembly GCF_058806655.1. NCBI lineage: Bacteria > Pseudomonadati > Pseudomonadota > Alphaproteobacteria > Hyphomicrobiales > Devosiaceae > Devosia > Devosia sp. GW821-FHT12F11. Next base: position 211,639 of record NZ_JBXAPX010000001.1, on the reverse strand, counting down.
GGCCGAACCGCTACTTTGCCTTCTTGGCCGGTACCGCCGCCCTTGGCTTTGTGGCCGCCTTCTTTGCCGGCTTCGCTTCCGCTTTCGCCTTTACGGGCTTGGCCTCTTTCGGCGGTTTCGACTGCACCGCGGCCGGGATGGCGCCGGGGCTCCTGCCTTTGCTCGCCTTGGCGACGCCGTTGGCGGTGGCCTTGGCGAAGGCTTTGGTGGCTTCCTGATGCGCCAGCGTCCAGTAGTGGTCGTGCTTGCCGTCGGGGCGGCCGTCGGCCTCCCACATGTAATAGGCGCGCTGGCGGATGGCGTCCTCGCTGACCATCGCGGCGGAGTCGGCTGGTTTCGATTTGGCGGGCAATTGTCATTCCCCCGAGCCATGGGGCGCGACCGGGATGGCGCGCCAACCCTATTGCAACGTCACGAGCCTAGCAGCGCCGGGACCCGAGGCGAAGGGCCATCGCTGCAAGTGAGCTATGAACGACGCTCGCGCCGGCGCAGTTCCCAGTGCCCGACTCGGGCGGCTTCCGAGATCGCTGGCGGGCAGCTAAGGTCCGGCGCCCGAGTTGCGGAGTTTCAGTCATGAGCCGATCGTTCGATGCCATCGTCATTGGGGGTGGGCAGGCTGGACCGTTCCTCGCGGCGCGGCTGGCGGGCGCCGGGCAGACGGTGGCGCTGATCGAGCGACGGCATATGGGCGGTACCTGCGTCAATGACGGGTGCCAGCCGACCAAGACGCTGGTGGCGAGCGCGCGGGTGGCGTGGCTGGCGCGGCGGGCGCGGGATTTCGGCGTCGTGACCGGACCGGTGAGCGTCGACATGGCGGCGGTGAAGGCGCGCAAGGACAAGGTGGTGCTCGCCTCGCGCCGGGGGCTCGACGACTGGATGGACGCAACCGAGAACCTGACGGTGTTTCGCGGCTCGGCGGCGTTCGTCTCGCCCAATGCCGTCGAGGTGGACGGCGAGGTACTGGAGGGCAGGCAATTTTTCCTCAATACCGGGGCGCGGCCGGTGGTGCCGGATTGGGCGGCGGGTGTGCCCTATCTCACCAATACCTCGATCCTCGAGCTCGATACGCTGCCAAGACACCTGCTGGTTGCCGGCGGCTCTTATATCGCGCTCGAGTTTGCCCAGATGTACCGCCGGTTCGGGGCCGAGGTGACGGTGCTGGCGCGCAGTTCGCGGCTCACGGCGAAGGAGGACGAGGACGTCTCGGCGACCATCCGGGACATTCTCGAAGCCGAGGGGATTCGGGTGATCACCGATGCCAGCTGCATGGCGGCGGAGCGGCGCGGCGACGGGGTGGCGGTCAGCTATCGCGGCGGCAGCGAGACCGTGGAAGGCAGCCACCTGCTGCTGGCGCTGGGCCGGGTGCCCAATATCGAGGATCTCCAGCTGGAAAAGGCGGGTGTCGCGCTCGATGGCGACGGCTATATCGCGGTCGACGATAAGCTCCGCACCAACCAGCCGCATATCTATGCGCTGGGCGACGTGAATGGGCGCGGGGCCTTCACCCATACCTCGTACAACGACTTCGAGATCGTCTCGCAGAACCTGCTCGACGGCGCCGACCGCAAGGTGAGCGAGCGGGTGCCGGCCTATGCGCTCTATATCGATCCGCCACTGGGACGTGCGGGCATGAGTGAGGCCGAAGTCCGCAAGTCCGGACGCCCGGCGCTGGTGGCGGTGCGGCCGATGACGCGGGTGAGCCGGGCCAACGAACGGGCGGAAAACCTTGGCTTCATGAAGGTGTTCGCCGATGCCGGGACGCGGCAGATCCTCGGCGTAGCGCTGCTGGGGATCGAGGGCGACGAGGTGATGCAGTCGCTGCTCGAGGCGATGGCGGCAGGCGTCGATGTCGACACCATCATCCGCACCATGCATGTGCATCCGACGGTGAGCGAGCTGGTGCCGACATTGCTGGCGGACCTCAAACCACTGGTCTAGGTCGGTCTACCGAATTGTCGCGCGCCGCCATCTGGCGATCAAATTCGGCGCGCCAAATTGACTCCTGAACGACCCGAATCAATGGTGGGGGCATGGGAGAGGCAGCACTCAGCGATACGGTGATCTCGTTCCGCCTCAAGCGGGCGGAAGAGTTCGCGCGGCAGTGGAAAATCAACGCCAAGCGGCTGCAGAGCCTCGCCAACAACCCGCAGACGCCGGATTCGGTGCGTGCCGATGCGCTGGGCGAAGCCCGGACGGCGGCGGGGATCGTCGGGCAACGGGCGACCGACCTCACCGAACTCGCCAAGCAGCGTGGGTTCTCGGCTTGGGAGTCGGACCCCAGGGTGGCGCCGCTGGTTGTGGAAATCCGGGCGGTCGAGCATGCGCTGAGCTATGCGGCGGATGCGCTGAGCAAGTAGCAGTCGGAGCGCTTGGCGCCCCTCTCCCCAGAGGGGCGAGGGGGCGCCCTGGCGCCGGCCGTGCCACTAACTGCCTGTTACCGGCTCATCTGAATCACAGCGGCCTTGTCGGGGAGGTCGACTGGGGGCATTTCCGAGAAGCTGAGGGCGCCGGGGTCGCCGATGGTTTCGGCGCCTTCGCCGCCGCCGCTGGCCTGGCGGTCGGCGTTGCCGTCGGTGTTGATGGCGCCCTGGCCCTGCTGCTGGGCGGTCTGGGCGGCGTTGGTTTGTTCGTTGCCGGTAGCGGCAAATTGGCCGAGCACCTTGCCGCCGCCTTCGATCTGCTGCTGGGCTGAGGCGACTTCGGTGGCGACCTCCACCTTGTACGGCACCTGGAAGGCGCGCGGCGGGCCGATGACGATCTGGCGATCGTCGACTTCCTCGACCCAGAGGTAGATGGCGCCGGGCAGGTTGCTGAGCTTGTCGGGCTCGACGATGCGGGTGGCGAGGAGGCCGAAACGCTTGGGCATGGCGCCCGAACTGGCCCAGCCGACGAGCCCGGTCATGGTGAAATAGAGAACGATCACTCCCCCGAGCGTCACGACGATGGCTCCGGCCTTGATCCACCACTTCCACAGCGAGGTGAGGTTGAGGCTCAATAGGAGCAGCGCCAGGACGAGGAACAGCGCGACGGCGCCGGCAATCGCCAGCGGGACTTGCACCAGCGGGCTCATTTGCGCACCGCCTGGATCAGCGAGACCGGCACGGTGTTGATGCCGCTGACGGTGCCGTCCTTGTCGAGGCTGAAGCGGACGACGGTCTTCTCGTCGCCTTTGTGATCGAGGACCAGCGTGTCGTAATAGACCACCGACAGCTTGGGATTGATCTTTTCGACCTTCACCGTCACCGGCACGGCACCGGCGCTGGGGTTGGTGAAGTGGTAGACGTTGATGGCGTAATCGCCCGGCAGGATGCCGCGGATGGTTACCGTCTCCTGGTTCAGCGCGATGTGGTGGGTGACGCCGTTGACGGTGACTTCGTCGAGATAGTTGCCGCGATCGTCGCGATCGAGGGTGACGAAGCCCTTCTGCATCGAATGGTACCAGACGACGTTGCCGGTCGGGTCCTGCACATAGGTGTCGATGTCGTCGTCGTTGTCGTCGGGCCAGGTGGTGGTGATGATGAACTCGGCATTGGTGTCGATAATGCCCGATTTGGCATCCGGCCGGATCAGCGCGAAGGCGACGAACACCATCATGGTGAAGCCGAGCAGCACGTTGAACAGGATGTCGGTAAACGGGACAAACGTACCGTCGTCGCCCTCGGCGCCGGTGAAGAGGCTAGGCCCGTCCATCGTGGCTCCGCTCGATCGCCGGGACGACGTAGATCTCGGAGACTTCGGCGATACCAGAGAACAGCTCGCCGATGGCGGCATCGAGCTGGAAGTACTGGAACTTGAGGATCAGCGCGGTGGCGATGCCGGCGACGGTGACGTTGAGCGCCACGGCCATGCCGCCGGTCATCCCACTGAGTGCGCCGCGCAAAGTATCGGCCTCGAACGAAGTTAGGGCGGCAATCGGGATCAGCATCAGGATGAAGCCGATGGCGGTGCCGAGCAGCGCCAGCCGCAGCAGCCCTTCGGAGACGAAGAGGCCGAGCTTTTCGCGGGCCCGCAATCTATCGGCGACCGAGCGCAGCAGCAGCGTCTGGTCGAGCTGGCCCTTGCCGCGGATCTCGGCCTTCCTGACGAGGTTACCGACATGGGTGGTCAGGACGCCCGGCTCGAGCAGGGTGCCGGCGCCGGTCAAGACGTTATTGCCGGCGAGGCGGAAGCCCGAGCTGCTCTGAGCTTCGATCACGGCGCGGGCGCGGCGGGCGGCGATCAGCTCGCGGCTGATATCGATCGCCTGCACCAGGCAATGGAGGCTGGTGACGACGAAGATGGCGAAGATCAGCAGCGAAATGCGGGTGTGGTCGGAGGCGAGCACCGAGCCGAGGAAGCCGAGCTGCCACAGCGTCACGAGGCCAATCGCCACCAGCACGTTGACGATCAGCCAGCGCAGCACCGGATTGTAGTCACGCCTCTCGATGGGCGGTCCGATGACCGCCGCCTTTACGTCGTCCAAGACCCGTTCCTCCAGACCCGGTCGGGCTCGCCTCGTCCGGGACGGGGAGCGCAATGCTTCAGGTTGCTGCCACCGCTAGCATGGCAGGCCAATCGCCTCTGCCTATGCATCGCATTGGAAATGCCAACGTGCCGGCTACTAAAGCGCGCCGCGACAAAGTGACGATTGCTGCGCGGCGCGGCTGCGTTCACGCTGTGGCCGATACTTGAGAGGTGGCGGGCAGTGACGGAGTGGCGTGAGCATAGCTATCGGCGGCTGATCGATGCGGAGACGCATGCGCGGCCGGTGCTGGGGATGACCCCGCCGGTCCGCATCCGGCGGCTGGCGTTCATGAGCGCCGATGGCGGCAATGACCTGAGGGCGCTGCACGAGAAGATGGCGGTGGTGGCGGGTGTCCTGCCGGAAGGGCCGGCCTGGGCGCGGCAACTGGCCTTCAGCCGCGACGGGCGGCAGGTGACGTGGGAACTGCACAACGAGTTCGCCACCATGACCTGGAGCGGGGCGGCGGACGATTGGGACGCCAAGCCACAGGGGATCGGCCTCGAGCTGCACGAGAAGCTGCTGCTGGTGTTCGCCACCCGCATCGACGTGATGCCCACCGCAACGATCGAGACGGCGGCGCTCGCCGGGTTCAATCCGCTCAGCCTCTGCTATTCGTCGATCTTCGATGATGGGGCGCAGGCGGCGACCGATTTCCATCTCGATGCCGACGGGTTCACCCGCTTCGAGGTGGCGGCGGGGCACAGCGGCGAACTCAGGATCGGGGTGATCGTCAGGCGGCTGCTCGAGATCGAGACCTATCGGACGATGGCGTTGATCGGGTTGCCGCTGGCGCGCGAGATGGGCGGGCGGGTCGCGACCTATGAGAGCCAGCTGGCGGCGATCATGCAGCAGGTGGGGCAGGGCGGCGATACCGCCGAGGACCATCAGCTGTCGCTCGAGGCGCTGCACAAGCTCAGTGTCGATATCAGCCGCACGGTGGAGGAAACGAGCTTCCGCTTCGCCGCGACGCAGGCCTATGGCGAGGTGCTGGCGGAGCGGCTGACGCGGCTGCGCGAACACGCCATCGGCGAGTTCACCACCATCGAGCGCTTCCTCAACAACCGGGTGCAGCCGGCGCTTGCCACCTGCAAGGCTATGGAGAAGCGGCTGAGCGGCCTGACCGAGAAGGTGCGGCGCTCGATCTCACTGCTCGACGCGCGGATCACGCTGTCGATCCAGACGCAAAACCGCTCGGTGCTCGATGCGATCAGCCAGACCGGCCGCAGCCAGTACCGACTGCAGCTGACGGTGGAAGGGCTGTCGATCATCGCCATCTCGTATTACGCGCTGGGAATCCTGGGCTATATCTTCGAGGGCCTGCACGAGGTGCTGCCGTTCACCAAGGGCGAGATGCTGGCGGTGTCGGCGCCGGTGGTGGTGCTGCTGGTGTTTCTGGGGATCCGGAGGCTGCGGCGCCGGCATTCCTGAGCTGCCCTTCGATCCGGCCATGACCAGCAGCGTCATTCCCGCGAAGGCGGGGAACTCAGCAAGCTGGAGGCCAAGCAAACCGCATGCCACCGGGACTGGCAGTGGCCGCGGCGGCCGGCACACTCCGGCCCCTGCGACGTGCAGTCGCTTGACTTGCAACCTTTGTGACCGCCAGAGATTGCCCCATGTGAGTAAGGCCCCGTCGCGCAGGCGGCGGCTGTTTGGAGGAATGCGAATGAAAGTCCTGGCTCTTGGTTTGGTGATGTCGGCCCTGCTTACGGGTTCGGCCTTTGCCGAAGGCGATGCGGCGGCCGGCGCCAATGTGTTCAAGAAATGCGCGTCCTGCCACGCGGTGGGCGAAGGCGCCAAGAACAAGGTGGGGCCGGAGCTCAACGAGCTGTTCGGCCGCGTCGCCGGCACCGCCCCCGATTTCAAGTACTCCCAGGCGATGATCGATGCGGGCGCCGGTGGCCTCGTGTGGTCGTCCGAGACGCTGCACCACTTCCTCACCAAGCCCAAGGACTTCGTGAAGGGTACCAAAATGAGCTTCCCGGGGCTCAAGGAGCAGGCCGACATCGACAATATCGTGGCCTACCTGCAGACCTTCTCGACCGCGCCGGCCGCTGTTGCGGCGCCGGCCGAGCCGGCTGCGCCCGCGGCGCAGTAAGTCGAATCTGACAGCGTTATCAACGCCCTCTCCGGAAACGGGGAGGGCGTTTCTGCGTACCCCGCAAATGGGGGGTATGCGACCTTATATTGCCTTATCGAATGTGTCGTATTGTGCTGACATAGGGGCCTACCATTCCAGGGCCACAATGGACATCACCCTCAAGCAGATGCAGATCTTCCGCGCCGTGGTGATCGCAGGATCGATCACCAAAGCGTCGCGGCGCGTCGGGCTGAGCCAGCCTTCGATCAGCCAGCAGCTGGCCAAGCTCGAGGAGCGGCTGGGCACGCAGCTGATCAATCGCAACCGCACCGGAACGGTCAGCCTGACGCCGTCGGGCGAGTACTGGTTCAAGTTCTCCGACGAGGTGCTCAGGAAGTTCGACCAGGCGATCGACGAGCATGAGAAGCGCTATGTCGACAGCCGGGTGTTCCTGAGGATCGGGCTCAGCCCGACGCTGCGCGGGCGGTTCCTGTCGGCGGCGGCGCGCATCGCCAGCGACGAGCAGGGCTTTGCCAAGTTCGAGGTGAGCTACTCGACCACCAGCAGCGAGCTGGTGGAGCAATTGCGGCTGCACCAGCTCAACTGCGTGATCGTCAATGACGATGCCCTGGCCGAGGACCGCTCGAGCTTTGCCACGGCCTTGCTGTTCCGCGATCCGATGGTGCTGCTGGTGCCGTCGGACCTGCCGGCCGGCATGCTGGAAAAGGCGCTGACCAAGGGGGTGAAGGCGTCGCAGCTCGATGTGTCGCTCACCCGCTATGTCGAGATCAGCGCCAATGTGCCGATGCGTCCGGTGTCGGACGCCTGGTATCGCTCGAACCTGCCCTATGCGACGCCCGCCTTCTCGGCGATGACCTATGTGGCGGCGACCGATATCGTGGCGGAGGGCCTCGCGACGACACATGTGCCGCTGTCGCTGCTGCCGAGCCTGCCCAACTCGGTGCGAGGGCGGCTCAAGGCCTATACGCTTGGCGGCATGGACCGCTCGATCGTCCTCGCCATGCCCAAGCACCTGATGACGCTGCCGGGCTATGCCAATATCTTCAAGCGGCTGACCGACTTCTGCCGCCACGAATATAGCCAGAACGTCCCTGCCGACAGCGTGTTGGAGCTGCCGACGGCGGAGCGGGCGCGGCCGGAGAAGGAACTGGCAGGCGGGCGGGCGACCGCCGGCGTGCAGCAGAATTTCCAATAGATGACATAGGCAAACTCCCCCGCGCATCGGTCTTATGTGGCGCCAGTGTGCCAAACAAGAACGATCCTGAAGGGGGAGACAAATGCACCTGAAACACCTGATGTCCGCCATGTTGGCTGGCAGCATGCTGGTCCTGCCGGGGGTTGTCCTGGCCGCGGACGTCACCGCCGCGCGGCTTTCCGCCGCGGGCAGCGAAGCGGAAGCCGGCAACTGGCTGATGGTGCACCGCACCTATGATGCGCACCGCTATTCGCCGCTCAGCGAAATCACCCCCGAGAACGTCTCGGGCCTGAAGCTCGCCTTCGCGGTGCCGCTCGGCGGCTCGGAACCGGCCGGGTTCGGCGCCGGCTCGATGGAAGCCACCCCGCTCGCCAAGGACGGCTTCCTCTACATCTCGGATCCGTGGGGCACGCCCTACAAGATCGACGCTTCGGACGGCAAGCAGGGCAAGACCGTGTGGGTCGGCGATACCGGCGTCGACAAGGACCCGAGCCGCGGCATCCTGCTCGCCTCGCGCGGTCTGGCGCTGGTCGACAACTTGGTGATCACCGCGCTCAACGACGGCCGCGTCATGGCGTTCGACGACGAGACCGGCGATGTGGTGTGGGACCAGCAGGTCGGCAAGGAGCCGGGCGAAGGTTTCACCAATGCGCCGCTGGTGGTGAAGGACAAGATCCTCGTCGGCCAGTCCTACGGTGACTGGGCGACCCGCGGCTGGGTTGCGGCGCTCGACGCCAAGACCGGCGAAGAAGTCTGGCGTTTCTACACGGTTCCCGAGCCCGGCCAGCCCGGCTCCGAAACCTGGCTCTGCGACCAGTCGGGCAACCCGGATTGCTGGAAGACCGGCGGCGCGGCGGCCTGGGTGACCGGCTCGTATGACGAAGCCAGCAACACCACCTACTGGGGCACGGGCAACCCGGTGCCGATGTACGATCCGGAATATCGTCCGGGCGACAACCTCTACTCCAACTCGACCGTGGCGCTCGACGCCGATACGGGCGAACTGAAGTGGCACTTCCAGTACACCCCCGGCGACTACATGGACTATGACGAGGTCGGCGCCCAGCTGCTCGTCGATGCCAAGGTCGACGGCGAAGACCGCAAGGTTCTGGCGCATTTCGGTCGCAACGGCATCTTCTATACGCTCGACCGGACCAACGGCTCGTTCATCGCGGCCAACCCCTATGTGTCGAAGCTGAACTGGACCAAGGGCATCGACCCCAAGACCGGCAAGCCGGTGGAGTATGATGCGTCGAAGCCTTTGCAGGTCTATGCCAACGGCACCATGCGTCGCGGTGGCGAGACGGTGAATACCTGCCCGAACATCCAGGGCGGCATGAACTTCTGGCCCCCGGCGGTCGACTCGACCTCGAACATCGCCTACGGCGCCGGTATCGAAGGTTGCTCGGACCTGACGGTCGAGCAGAAGGCTCCGGAAGACGTGGCGCCGGGCGCTACCACCTTCGCCGGCGGTTCGGCGGCAGCTTCGGGTGCCCAGACCGGTTCGATCTTCGCGTTCGACGTCACCACCGGCAAGCAGGTCGCCAAGATCGAGCGTCCGTATCCCAACTATGCCGGCGTGATGACCACTCCGGGCCTGGTGTGGACCGGCGAGATGGACGGCACGTTCGGCGCCTATGACGCCAAGACGCTCGAGCAGAAGTGGTCGATCAACATGGGCGGCACGTTCAGCGCCCCGCCGATCGCCTTCAAGGTCGGCGACAAGGAGTACATCGCGATCGCGGCCGGCGGCAGCGCCGTGACCACCTTCGGCTACCCCGAGCTCGCCAACCGTCCGGCGGCCAACGTGCTCTACGTGTTCGCGCTCTGACAGCGGGCCCACGACCAGCCTAACCTAATGATGCCGGGCGGTTTCCCACCGCCCGGCACAGCTCATTGAAGAAGGAAGAGTTCCCCAAGATGTCGCTCCTCAACCGCAAATCCCTGGCGCTGCTCGCGGCGGCCGGTCTCATCGCGGTCACCCCGTTGGCGCTCCACGCCGCGCAGCCGCCGGCCAATGCTCCGGCAGCCGAGACTGCCGCTCCTGCTGAAGCTCCGGCGGCCGATGCCGCAGCGATCGAGCTCGATCCGCTGCTTGATGGCGCCGATATCAACCGCGGCGTCGTGGTCTTCGGCAGCAAGGGTGGCAACTGCGTCTCCTGCCACGGCTGGGACGGCAACGGGCTGGGCAAGAATCCGCGCTCGGAAGGCGCTGCGGCGCTGCTGCGTGAATCCGGCCTCGATGCGCAGGGCTTCATCGAGATCATCAGCTGCGGCATCCCCGGCACGCCGATGCCCTATCACGATGCCCAGGCCTACAAGGACGACCGCTGCTACGGCATGACCAAGGCCGACTTCGAAGAGGGCCAGATGCCGCACAAGGGCAAGTCGCTGAAGAAGGAAGATATCATCAGCCTCGTCGCCTACATCCAGACCCACATCCAGGGTAAGCCGAAGGCAACCTACGAGGATTGTGCGTTCTACTTCGGCGCCTCGGCTGAGAAGTCCTGCGCGTTCCTGAAGAAGTAAGCCATGCGCCTCGGCCTCCTGCCGCTTTGCCTCGGCGTGCTCGGCGCGCTGGCGGTGACTCCGCCGGCGCTGGCGCAGTTCGACGCCAACCTCGTGCCCAAATACACGATCTGGGACATCAAGTTCGGCTTGTCCGTCAGCCAGATTCCGCCGGCCGAGATCGCCGAGATCGCTTGCGGCACCAATGGCGGGCCGCCTTCGACGCCGCTCAAGGATTTTTCGGAGTTCGCGAAATGCCCGGCGGAGCCGAGCGGGCTGCACGAGGTGTATTTCACCAACGACGACGAGGCCGACTACATCGCCAAGGCGCTGGAGACCGAATATCGCGTCATGCAGGGCGGTAACTCGATCTATGCTCATCCGGTGGTGTTCTCGGTGCTGATCGACGCCGAGGGGATGGCGCGGGGCATCCGGGTGGTGACCGACGAGCGGGCGGCGGACCGCGAGCGGCGGGTGGCGATGACGCTGTCGCGCAACCTCAAGTCGCGTTACGGGCGCTGGGCGCAGAGCTGTGAGGACCTGCCGCCGACCGACGGGCAACTGCCGGTGGGCAAGATTTTCGTGCACGAGATCTGCACCGCGGACAGCCCGGAGGGCGACGCACGAATGCGGCTCGAGGCCACCTATTTCCGCAAGAAGGGGCAGACCTCGATCAACCTCGAGACGCAGCAGGTCAACAAGAACTACTTCCAGTCGGCGACGCGGCTCGAAGTGGTGCAGAAGCCGTACGAGCCGGACACCCAGCCGGTCCGCTGAAACGCAAGAGCAGGCAATCGCATATGAAGAGCCATCGGCGGTGCAACGATCGACCTTCTCCCCTTGAGGGAGAAGGTGCCCGTAAGCGGACGACGGCCAAAGGCCGTCTCCGCGGGGCGGATGAGGGGTATCTCTCCGCGTACCGGATCGCTCCTCGCTTTGCTCGGAGCGCGCTACACTTCGTTTTGCGATACCCCTCATCCGGCGCTACGCGCCACCTTCTCCCTCAAGGGGAGAAGGCAGCCCGGTGCGCGTTGCCACATGGGATTGCCCTGAGCGGAAGAGGTATACAACTCATGCGGATGGCGCTGTTGGTGCTGCTGGCACTGGTGCCCGGTGTGGCGTTCGCCGGCCCGGCGGACGAGTTGCGGAGCGGTGCTCGCACCGAGTGCCGGGGGTGCGATCTGAGCAATGAGAGCTTCAAGAAGCTGGACCTCGCCGGCGTCGACCTCTCGGGCGCCAACCTCACCAATGCCAGCTTCCACCGCGCCAATCTCAAGGGCGCCAACCTCGCTGGGGTGATGGCGGAGGGAGCGAACTTCAACCTCGCCGATCTGAGCCGTGCCGACCTGAGCGGCGGGCAGTTCAAGGATGCGATGTTCTACGAGGCGCAGCTATCGGGCGCCAAGTTCGGCAGGGCCGATCTCACCGCTACGCGCATGCAGCATGCGCGGCTCACCGGCGCCGATATGAGCGGCGCCGATCTCGACTGGGCGGTGATGAAGGAAGTGCGGCTCAACAATGCCGACCTCACCGGTGCCTCGCTGGAGCGCACCAATCTCGAGAAGGCGAGCCTGGGGCGAACCAGGTTCGACAACACCACGATCACCAGCGCCGGCTTCCTGCAGGCGACGGCGCCGGGAGCAAGTTTTGCGGACGCCAGGATTTCGCTGACCGACTTTTACGGCGCGGCGCTCGACAATGCCGACTTCGCCGGCGCGGTGCTGAGCGACAACCGCTTCACTCGCGCCAGGCTGAAGCTCGAGCAGTTCGCCGGCGCAACGTTCACACGCAACATCCTGCCCGACGGGCGGGTGCAGGGGGCCGAATGATGCATGGGAAACTGAGCCTTGCCGCACTGGCGCTGATCTCGGCGGTGTCGGGCGTTACGGCTGAGGAGGTGGTGAGCGGGGCGGCCAAGGTGGTCGATGCCGACATCATCATGGTGGAAAGGCAGCGGGTGATCCTGTGGGCGGTGGACGCGCCGGAGCGGCCGCAGAAGTGCTTTGTCGGCGACCTGTTGTGGGATTGCTACGGCGCGGCCCGCCAGGCGCTGGGCGAGCTGATCGCCTCGGGCGAGGCCAGCTGCACGCTGCAGCCAGGCGAGCCGGACAAGTTCAACCGGCGCTACGGGGTGTGCACATCGGCGGGCAAGGATATCGGCGCCGAACTGGTGCGGCTCGGCATGGCGCGGGCCTTCGTCGAGCAGGGCGACGATTACGTGGCGCAGGAAGAGCAAGCCAAGGCGGCGGCGATCGGCGTGTTCCAGCCGGGGGCGAAAATCGATGCGCCGTGGGAATTCAGGAAGACCGATCCGCGGAACTATCGGTAGGGTCTCGAGGCGGCAGTAGTGGGGGGTGCCCACGCACCGAGCCTAGTTCCTACTCCGCCACTGCCACCACCGGCTTCACCCCGGTCAGCGCGATGTAGGCCTCATCCAGCGTCTCGGCCCCTGCCGCGGCGATGATCTCGGCCGGCGTGCCGATGCGGATGATTTTGCCGGCAACGATCAGGGCGATGCGGTCGGCGTGTTCGACTTCTTCGACCAGGTGGGTGGCCCAGAGGATCGAGGTCTGGTGCGTATCGCGCAGCCCGCGGATGTGCTGGCCGAGCAGTTTGCGGGTGCTGGGGTCGAGGCCGACCGAGGGCTCGTCCATCAGCAGCAGCAAAGGCTTGTTGAGGGTGGCGCGAACGATTTCGATGCGGCGCTGGTTGCCGCCAGAGAGGGTGCGGACCGGCTTGTCGATCAGGTCGGTGACGGCGAAAAAGGTCGCGGAGGTATCGATGCGTTCGTTGAGCAGCTTGCCGGAGAGGCCGAACAGGTTGCCATGGAATTTGAGGTTGGCGCGCACGCTCATGTCGAGATCGAGCGAGCGCGACTGGAACACCACTCCCAACTGCCTGAGGATCTCGGAGGCGTTGTCCTTATAGCCCATGCCGAACAGCCTGACCTCGCCGCCATCGGGGGAGAACAGGCCCGAGCAGATCTGGAACAGGGTGGACTTGCCGGCGCCGTTGGGGCCGAGCAGGCCGACGATCTCGCCCGGCGCGATGTCGAGCGAGACGCCCTTCAGCGCTTCGTTGTCGCCGTAGGATTTTCTGACGTCCGTCAGGGCGAGCACGGGATCGGTCATGGCAGCTGGTGCTCCCTGGTGCCGACCGAGGCGGCGATCTGGCTGGCGATGGCCTCGCGCTGCTCGCGGCTGCGTTCGCCGCGCGGAATATCGAAGCGGTAGTCGGCGGCGATGCGGGCCGGGCGGCCGGAGAGCACGATGGCGCGGTCAGCGAGCATCGCTGCATCCTCGGGCAGGTGAGTGACCAGCAGCACGGTGGGGCGGCTCGCCGCAATCAGCGCGAACAGCACCTCCTCCATCTCGCGCACCAGGGTGCGGTCGAGCGAGACGAAGGGCTCGTCGAGCAGCAGCAGGCGCGGATTGACCGAGAAGGCGCGAGCCAGCGCGACGCGGCGCTGCATGCCGCCCGACAGCTCGTGCGGGAAGTAGTGCTCGAACCCGCTGAGGCCGACGCGGCCAAGCATCTCGATGGCCTCGGCCTCAGTGGTTTCCGGGCGGACGGCGCGAATGTTGTCGAGCGCGGTGAGCCAGGGCAGGAGGCGTGCATCCTGGAACACGAAGCCGGCAGGCGGGGCAGCCGCCGCGGCGACGCCATCAACGAGCACGGTGCCGGAGAAGAGCGCGTCGATGCCGCCGACGATGCGCAACAGGGTCGATTTGCCGACACCGGACGGACCGACCAAAGCCACCACCGAGGAGGGCTCGACCACGAGGTCGAAGCGCTCGAGCAGCGGCTCGAGCAGGACGTCGAAGCGCTTGCCTGCGACGGCGATATCGAGACGCGGACCACTCATCGCGGTTGCCGCCATCTCAGCACCCGGTGTTCGAGCGGGCGGAGGATCAGGTACTCGAAGACGAAGACCACCAGGATGAAGGCGGTGGTGTAGGCGAAGATGCCCTTGATGTCGAAGAACTGGAAGAACACCGAGATGCGGAAACCGACGCCGCCGTCGGAGCCCAGCACCTCGAAGACGAGGACGATCTTCCAGATCAGGCTGAGCCCGGTACGGGCGGCAGCGAGCACGAACGGCATCAGCTGCGGCACGGCGATCAGCCGCAACTGGCGCAGGAACGGCATGCGGAAGGCGCGGCCGAGATCGTCATAGGCGGGATCGAAGCTGCGCACCCCCTCGCGGATGGTGGCAATGACCAGCGGCAGCTTGTTGAGCACTACGGCGAGGATCAGCGCGAATTCGGTGAGGCCGAGCCAGATATAGAGCACGATGGCGATGACGATCGCGGGGACGTTGAGGCCGACCACCACCCAGGCGGAGAACAGCCGGTCGGCGACGCGCGAGCGGCCGAGTGCGATGCCGATGGCGGTGCCGAGCGCCATGGCGATGACGAAGGCGATGATGGCGCGGGTGAGGGTCTTGCCGAGGTCGGGGAGCAGCTTGCCCGTCGTCGCCAGCGTCCAGACATGGGCGCCGACGTCGATCGGGGTGGGGAACAGGCGCGACGGGAACAGCATGGCGAGGACCTGCCACGCGGCCAGCAGCAACAGCAGGCTGACGAGCTCGAGGGGAATGCCCCGTCTCGCCCCGCGCTGCTGCCGCCCATTTGGGGTTACGGCTGCGGTCCTGCCGTCGCGCAGTTCAACGGCTATTTGCGATAGCCTTTCCAGAACGTGCCGTCGGCCAACTCGGTCGAATCGCCGACCACGTCGGATCCACCGAACTTGGCCATGACGGCGAAGGATTCTTCCGCCGGCTTCATACTGGAAGCGGCGTATTTGGTGACGATGCCGGCGCGGTAATCGTCGCGCAACTGGGCGAACAGCTTGTCGTCATCGCCGACATTCATCACGTCGCGGATCTTGTCCCACAGTGCATCGTCGGTGAGCAGCGCGTTCTTGGTCTCGAAGCTGGCATCGAGGAAGCCCTTGATGGCGGCTTTCTTCTCACGGCCGGTTTCGTCGAAGAAGGCCCAGCCGAGCAGCGGCGGGGTTTCGGAAACGCCGAGATCGGCGAGCATGGCGGCGACCGAGATCAATTCGGTCTTCCCCGCCAGCTTGGCGCGCGAATTCCAGTTCCAGAGGTTGAGCGCCGCCTGGGCCTGGCCACCGGTGATCAGCTCGTTGACCAGCGGGGGCGCCCCGAACTTGGCTTCGGCATCCTCGGTGAGGTTGCCGCCGGTCAGCTTGTTGTAATAGGCGGCGAGGATGACATAGCTCTTGTCGACCGGGCTGCCGGAGACGGCGAGGGTCTTGCCCTTGAGATCGGCGACGGTGGCGATACCGGCCGCCGGGTCGACCATCAGCCCGCCGACGGTCAGCGAGTGCGGCACCATGGTGACCATGTTGCCCTGGTGGCGCTGGATCGAGACCCAGACGAAATCGGACAGGATGACGTCGACTTGTTTGGCCTGCAGCGCGATCTGGCCGGCCTTGCTGTCAGCGACATCGCGGATGTCGAGTTTCAGGTGATGCTTCTTGTCGAGCTCGAGCGCCTGCATGGCGGCCAGCTCCCATTTCACCGTGCCGGTGGCCTGTACACCGAGCGACAGTTTTTCCGGTTCGCCATGCTGGGCGAAGGCACCGGCGGTGAAGCCGATCGCGAGGGTCATCCCCAGCAGAGCGGCCTGTAGAATCTTGCGCATGGTTCCTCCCTGGGAACGCGAGAATGGCAGTGGTGGGTGCAGCGCTAGCACCCGGGATCATTGGGCTTGGCTATATCATGTATTGCGGCCGGCGGGTTGCTGCTGCGTGTCGGGAAAGCAGATTGTAAATTGCGATAACACCGATCGAAACTGCCTATGGGGGGCCACAAAAATGAAGAAACTTCTCGTCGCCGCGACTGCTGCTCTGCTGCTCACCGGCGGGGTGCAGGCGGAGGGCAACCTTGCCGCCAACGGTACCGACCTGACGCTCGAGATCAACACGGTGGACCTGAAGTTTTCTCAGGAGGTGTGGGAGCTCGAGACCGGCAAGTACTACCAGCTCGATATCACCTCGGACGGCAATGAAGAGATCGCCGTGGTGGCGCCCGAGCTGTTCCGCAACTCGTGGATCAACCAGATCGTCGTCAACGACCTCGAGGTGAAGAGCTACGGGCTCTACTCGGTGGAGTTCGATGATGCCGGCACCTTCAACATCTCGTTCGTGCCGATCCGGCCGGGCGAGTATGAAATCTACGTGCCAGGCTACGAGAATCGCGGCCTCAAGGGGAAGTTCATCGTCAAATGAGGTTCACCCGACGCACATTCGTCGCTACCGCGGCGGCACTGCTCGCTTCGAGTGCGGTGCCGCGTGCCGTCGCCAAGGGCACGGGGATGATCTTCGTTTCCACCGAGAAGGGCAACGAAGTGGTGGTGCTCGACCAGTCGCTGGCGGTGGTGAAGCGCATCGCCACCTCGCGGCGGCCGCGCGACATGCACTTCAATGCGGCAAAGGAACTGCTCTACGTCGCCTGTGGTGACGATGATGCGATCGACGTGATCGACGTGGCGAGCCTAGAAGTGGTGGACTCGATCCCCACCGGCCCGTCGCCGGAAGTGTTCGCCTTCTCGCCGGACGAGAAGGTGATCTACGTCTCGAACGAGGAGGACTCGCGGCTCGAGGCGATCGACATGGAGACGCGGGTCTCCATCCAGGACATCCCGACCGGCGCCGAGCCGGAAGGCGTCTTGGTGATGCCGGACGGCAAGACCGCCTATGTGACTTCGGAAGTCGCCGACATGGTGCATGTGGTCGACACCACCACCGGGGCGGTGACCAAGAACATCCTCGTCGGCACCCGGCCGCGCCGCTTCATCCTGACGCCGGATGGCACCGAACTCTGGGTCAGCTGCGAGCTGTCATCGGAGATCTACATCATCGATACGGCCACCAACGAGATCAAGGGCGACAGCCTGATCTTCGTGCCGCCAGGCTTCCGCGAGGAAGACGTGACGCCGGTGGGGATGGCGGTGACGAGGGACGGCTCGAAGATCCTGCTCAGCCTGGGGCGCGCCAACCACATCGTCATCATCGACGGCAAGACCCACGACGTGCTGCAATATGTGCTGGTGGGCAAGCGCGCCTGGTCGGTGGATCTCAGTAGCGACGAGTCCCGGGCCTATGTGGCGAACGGGCTGTCGGACGACATCACGGTGATCGACATGGCGTCGATGAAGCCGATCCAGTCGGTGCCGGTGGGACGCGTGCCGCATTCGGTGGTGATCGATGATTGATGTCTCGCGAATGGTGTCGCGGCCCAAGTCCCTTCTCCCCTCAGGGGAGAAGGTGGCCGAAGGCCGGTTGAGGGGTGAAGCGGTGCAAGGCGCGCTCGTTGAGAAGCTGAACCCCTTACCCAAGCTACGGTACGTCGCTTCGCTCCTACCTGCGCTACCCTCTCCCCTCAGGGGAGAGGGGTCGGAGCGCCGCAGGTTGAAATCAGGACTGCTTTTCTGCGTCCTCCCCCTGGCGGCGTCGCTGTTCCTCGGCGGCGCCGCATTTTCTGCCGAGATCAAGATCGGCTATCTGGGGCTGAAGGACGATCCGCGCTACCACCCGGACCTGGTCTATACGCGCATCGAGATCGCGCCCGGCGGCAACCCGGTCGACGGGGCGACGATGGGCGTCGAGGAAATGAAGGTGGTGTCGGACGCGGTGGACCAGCAGGTGGTGCTGGATCACCAGGAAGCCACCGATGCGGCCTCGCTGGTCGCCAGGCTCGACGAGATGGTGAAGGCGGGCGAGCAGTTCGTCATTCTCGACCTGCCGGCCGAGCTGGTGGACCAGGTGGCGGGGCAAACCCGCGAATGGCCGGTGACGCTGCTCAATGCCACGGCGCCCGAGGATTACCTGCGCCAGCGCTGCTACCCGAACCTCCTCCACACCGCCGCCTCGGACCGCATGCTGTCCGACGCCATGGTGCAGCTGCTCCGCACCCGCAACTGGACCAAGGTGCTGATGCTGGTGGGGGCCGAGCCGCGCGACAAGGCGATGGCGGCGGCGTTCCGCGCCTCGGCCGAGCGGCAGCGCTTCAACATCGTCGACGAGCGCGAGTTCACCCTCGCCACCGATCCGGCCAATCGCGAGCGCAACAACTCGCTGCTGATCACCGGCAACGCCGATTACGACGTGGTGTTCGTCGCCGACCACCAGGGCGAGTTCTCGCGCTATCTGCCCTATGACACGCAGCTGCCGCGGCTGGTGGTGGGCTCGACCGGGCTGGTCGCCTCGGAGTGGCAGTGGAGCTGGGATCGGGACGGCTCGACCCAGGTGACTTCGCGCTTCGAGACGCTGACCGACGGCCGCCGGATGACCGGACAGGACTGGTCGAGCTGGATCGCCGCCAAGGCCATAGTCACCGCCTATGCCAAGGCGCGCACCGGCGAGTATCAGAAGACGGCCGACTATATCCGCGGCAACCGGTTGAAGATCGACGGAGCCAAGGGCGTGCAGCTCAACTTCCGGCCGTGGGACGGACAGATGCGGTTTCCGATCGTGCTCGCGACGCACAACGCGGTCATCGCCGAGGCGCCGCTCGAGGGTTTTCTGCACCAGACCAACGTGCTCGATACGCTGGGCACCGATGAGCCGGAGCACAAGTGTCAGTAAGCGGCTCGCTAAGTCCTTTGCACCTGTGGCTCGGGGTCTACGCCATCACCTGGCGCGAGATCGCCAAGTTCCTGCGCCAGACCGAACGGCTGCTCTCGGCGCTGGTGCGCCCGGCCTTGTGGCTCATCGTCTTCGCCACCGGCCTGCATGACCTGCTCGGCGTTTCGATCGTGCCGCCGTACCAGACCTATACGCCCTACCAGGAATACATCCTGCCCGGGCTGGTGGGGATCGTCATCCTGTTCCAGTGCATGCAGTCGGCGCTGTCGATGGTCTATGACCGGGAAGCCGGGGTGATGCGGGTGATGCTGGTGACGCCGCTGCCGCGCGGCTTCCTGCTGTTCGCCAAGATCACCGGCGCCACCATCCTGGCGCTGCTGCAGGCCTATGCCTTCCTGATCGTGGCGAAGCTCGTCGGCTATGGAGTGCCGGATTTCGGCTATTTCACCGCCATCCCGGCGATCATCCTCGCCGGGCTGATGCTGGGCTCGATCGGGCTCCTGGTCTCGGTCTACACGCCGCAGATCGAGAACTTTGCCGGGATGATGAACTTCGTCGTGTTCCCGATGTTCTTCCTCTCCTCGGCGCTCTACCCGCTGTGGAAGCTCAGGGAGTCCGGCGCCGAGATCGTCTATTGGCTGAGCGTGGTGAACCCCTTCACCCATGCGGTGGAGTTGATCCGCTTCGCCATGTACGGCCAGCTCAACCTCACCTCGCTCGGCGTGGTGGCGGGGTGTGCGGCGGTGGCGTTCCTGCTCGCGGCGCGCGGCTACGATCCGCAGGCGGGAGCGATCCGCAAGGTGAAGCGGGATTAGGCTTAGGTGCCTGAACTAGTAGGGCACCTGAATCTGCCCCAACCACGGTGACGCCGTGGAGGGGGATAGGTGAGCGCATCCTCACGCAGCGGCCAGGCGCGTCATGCGCTGAGCGCAGGGAGCGCCTGTCGTCCACACGTCTTTGTGACGATTGACGACAACGTTAGCAGCATTACGATCCGCGTCTCGCGCTGCGACCCCGAATGTGGGTTGGCGGGCAGGTGGGAGCCCGCGATCCCGCGCAGCGCGCGATACAGGAGAACAACAGATGACATCCTTCATGACACTCTCGCGCCGGCGCTTCGCGCGGGCGGCGCTGCTGCTCGTTGCGACCACTGCGTTGAGCACGCCGGTGCTGGCCGCCGACCTCAAGATCGCGATGATCCTGCCCGGCCCGATCACCGACAATGACTGGAATTCGGTGGGCTATAACGGCCTCGAAGCCGCCGGCAAGGCGCTGGGGGCGGAAGTCGCCTATGTCGAGAACGTCACCGACGCCGATGCCGAACGGCTGCTGCGCGATTTCGCCGAGCGCGGCTATGGGCTGATCTTCGCGCATAGCTTCTCGTTCGGCGATGCAGCGCTCAATGCCGCCGAGGATTTCCCCGACACCACGTTCATGGCCGGCACCGCGGCGGAACTGGCGCCGAACCTCGGCACTTACTCCAACCCGGACTACCAGGGCGCCTATCTCGCGGGCATGCTGGCGGCGGGGACCTCGAAGACCGGTTCGGTCGGCTGGGTCGGCGGCATGCCGGCGCCCAACATGCTGGCCAACCTTCACGCCTATGAGGCGGGCGCCAAGGAAGTGAAGCCCGAGATCAAGGTGCTCCATACCTTTATCGGTTCGTGGTTCGATCCGCCCAAGGCCAAGGAGGCCGCCATCGCGCAGGTGGAGCAGGGCGCCGACGTGCTGAGCGCGCAAGGCGTCGGGGTGATCGACGCGGCGATCGCCAAGAAGGTGTTCGCGCTCGGCGCCATGACCGATCAGAACCACCTCGGCCCTGAGACGGTGCTGACCAGCGTCACCTGGGATCTCGGCCCGCTGGTGACGGCAGTCGGCCAGGCGGTGATCGACGGCACCTGGAAGAGCGAGAACTGGTCGTATGGCGTTGCCGCCAACTCGGTCGGGCTCGCCGATTTCCACGGGCTCGACAAGAACGTCGATCCGGCCGTGCTGAAGGCGGTCGACGACAAGATCGCGGCGATCAAGGCCGGCAGCTTCGAAGTGCCGCTCGACACCAGCGAAGTGCAGTAAGCCAAGAGTGGCGCAGCTGAACGAAGCCGCGGCCGCGGTGGCGATGCGGAATATCCGCGTCGCCTTCGGGCCGGTGGTGGCCAATGACGATGTGAGCTTCGCCGTGCAGCCAGGAGAGATCCATGCGCTGCTCGGCGAGAACGGCGCCGGCAAGACCACGCTGATGCGGGCGCTGGCCGGGTTGATCCAGCCGCAGGCGGGATCGATCGAGATCGGTGGGCAGCCGGTACGGATCGACGGGCCGCTGGAGGCGCGGCGGCTCGGCATCGGCATGGTGCACCAGCACTTCATGCTGGTGCCGACACTGACGGTCGCCGAGAACATCGCCTTGGGGCTCAAGGAGGTGCGGACCTGGTTTCCGCGCCTCGAGCAACTGGCCGATGAGATCGACGCGCTGGGCGCGCGCTACGGGCTTGCGGTGAACGGGCGGGCGCTCGCCGGCGAGTTGTCGGTGGCGAGCCAGCAGCGGGTGGAGATCGTCAAGGCGCTCTATCGCGGCGCGCGCATCCTGGTGCTGGACGAACCGACGGCGGTGCTGACACCGCAGGAAGCGGCGGCCTTGTTCCCGGTGCTGCGTTCGCTGGCGGCCGCTGGGACGGCGATCGTTTTCATCTCGCACAAGCTCAACGAAGTGATGGCGGTCACCGACCGGATCACCGTGCTCAGGCGCGGCAAGGTGGCGGGATCGCTGCGCACGGTCGAAACCGAGCCGCGCGCGATCGCCCGCATGATGGTGGGCGGCGAGGTGACCTTGCCACAGCTCGAGGGCATGCCAACGCCCGGGCGGCCGCTGCTGGAGGTCGATCGGCTGGGGCTGACCGACGCGCGCGGGGTGCGGCGGCTCGAGGGGGTCAGCCTTTCGGTCGGCGCCGGCGAGATCGTCGCGGTGGCGGGGGTCGATGGCAATGGCCAGCAGGAGCTGGCCGAAGCGATCGTCGGGCTGCAGCGGCCCGACACCGGGCGGGTGCTGATCGACGGGGTCGAGATGACGCACCGGCCGGTAGCCGAGCGGATCGCGGCCGGGCTGGCGCATATCCCGGAGGACCGGCACCGCACGGCGATCTTCGAAAAGATGTCGGTCGTCGACAATGCCGTGGCCGAAGAAGCCGGGCGACCGCGCTTTGCCCGCTGGGGCATGCGGCGGCAGGGCGAGACGCGGGCTTTTGCGGCGCAACTGGTGGCCGATTACGATGTGCGGCTGGGCAGCGTCGATCAGGCCATTGGCTCGCTCTCGGGCGGCAACCAGCAGAAGGTGGTGCTGGGGCGGGCACTGAGCCGCGACCCGCGGCTGGTGGTCGCCGTGCAGCCGACGCGCGGGCTCGATATCGGCGCGACGGCATTCCTGCAGAGCCAGCTGTTGAAGCGGCGGGCCGCGGGGGCGGCAGTGCTGCTGATTTCGACCGAGCTCGACGAGGTGCTGGCGCTGGCCGACCGGATCGTCGTGCTGTTCAAGGGGCAGGTGACAGGCGTGGTGGCGCGAGCCGATTTCAGCGTCGAAAAACTGGGGCTGCTGATGGCCGGGAGGGTGGCATGAGCGAGAGCGCATCGGCTGATGCGGTCGGCCTGGCCCGGCGCTGGCTGCTGCCGCGCTCGGTGCTGTCGGGCGTGATCTGCGTCATCGCTGCCTTCGCCATCGGGGCGCTGCTGATTGCGGCGATCGGGCGCGATCCGGTGCTGGCCTATCTCAGCCTGTTCGAGGCGTCGCTGGGCAGCACCAACGGGCTCGCGGAGACGGCGATCCGCACGGTGCCGCTGGCGTTTTGCGGCATCGGCATCGCGCTCGCCTTCCGCGCCGGGGTGTTCAATGTCGGGGCGGAAGGGCAGCTGTTCATCGGCGGCGTCGCGGCAGCCTGGATCGGGCTGCAGCTCGGCGGCCAGCCGCAATGGGTGGTGCTCCCCGCCATGGCTTTTGCCGCGGCCGTCGCCGGCGCGGCCTGGTCGGCGATCGCGGGGGTGCTGAAGCTGAGATTCCGGGCGGACGAGCTGATCACCACGATCATGCTCAACTACATCGCCATCTACTTCGTCGGCTACCTGCTGCATGGGCCGCTGCAGGATCCGGGCTCGCCCTTGGCGCGCACGGCGCGGCTCGCGGCCGAGGCACGGCTGCCGATGCTGCTCGAGGGGACGCGGCTTCATGCCGGATTGCTGCTGGTCGTCCTTGTGGCGATCGTCGCGCAGATCTTCCTCTGGCGCTCGGTGGCGGGGTTCCGCTTGCGAGCCGTGGGGCACAATGCGCGGGCAGCCGAGAATACCGGGATGAACGTCAAGGCGGCGCTGTGGACCGGATTCCTGATCTGCGGGGCGCTTTCGGGGCTCGCCGGCTTCTCCGAAGTGGCGGGAGTGCAGCGGCGGATGATCGAGAACCTGTCGCCGGGTTTTGGCTATACGGCAATCATCGTGGCGCTGCTGGGCCAGACCAATCCGCTCGGCGTGCTGGCGGCGGCAGTGCTGTTCGCGGCGCTGCAGATCGGCTCGACCACGATGGAATCGGCGGCCGGAGTGCCCAGCGCGCTGACCACGGTGATCCAGGCCCTGGTGGTGCTGCTGCTGATCGGTCAGAACGCCTTGCCGCGGCTCATCCGCCGACGCGCCGTGAGCGGGAGCTGAGCCATGGAGTTTCTCGCCGATCCGGTCTTCGCCGGGTTCATTGCCGCGAGCGTCCGGCTGTCGATCCCGATTCTCCTCGCGGCGCTGGGTGGGATGTTCGCCGAGAAGTCCGGGGTGCTGAATATCGGGCTCGAGGGCATGATGCTGATCGGGTGCTTCACCGGCTTCATCACCGTGCACTTCAGCGGCAACCTATGGCTCGGGGCAGGCGTCGCAGTGCTGATCGGCGCCATTGCCGGGCTCGGGCTGGCGTTCTATGCGGTGACGCTCAGATCCAACCAGGTGGTGGTCGGAATCGCCTTCAACCTGCTGATGCTCGGGGTTTCGGCGTATTTCTTCCGCCTCGCCTTTGGCTCGGGCACCGCCTCGCCGCGGATCACGCCATTCGCGCCGATCGATTTCGGGCCGCTGGGAGAGATTCCCATTCTCGGGCCGCTGCTGTTCCAGCATGACCCCCTGACCTACCTGTCGCTGGCGCTGGTCGTCGGTGGCTGGCTGGTGATGCAGCGCTCGACCATCGGGCTCTCGATCAAGGCGGTGGGCGAGCATCCGGAAGCCGCGGAGACGCTGGGGCTCGATCCCGTCGCCATCCGCTATGCGGCAGTAGCGGTGAGCGGCGCGCTGGCGGGGCTTGGCGGCGCGTTCCTGTCGATCAGCGCCACCGGCGTGTTCCTCGACAACATGACGGCGGGCCGCGGCTATATCGCGCTCGCCATCCTGATCCTCGGGCGCCGGCATCCGTTCGGGGTGATGGTCGCAGCGCTGCTGTTCGGCGCGGCCGAAGCACTGCAACTCAGGGCGCAACTGTTGCCGAGCGGCGTGCCGCTGCAGTTCCTGATCATGCTGCCCTATGTGCTGACCATCGTGGTGCTGGCGGTGTCGGCGACGCGCAGCGGCGCGCCAGCAGCCCTGGGGCAGCCCTACGAAAAGGGTGGGCGCTGACGGTTGAAATAAGCCCTCCCAAGTGATGAGGTACGCCCATCAATTTGAGGAGGATCACCATGGGTCTCAACGTGCTGTTCGTTGGGGGCACCGGGCAGATTTCGCTGCCGTGCGTCGAGTATGCGGTCAAGCAGGGCCATAAGGTCAGTGTGTTCAACCGCGGGCAGCGCGAGGCGGCGCTGCCAAAAGGGGTGACCTCGATCGTCGGCGACATGAAGGATCCGGCGTCGTACCGGAAGCTCGGCGCCATGAATTTCGACGTGGTGGCGCAGTTCATGGTGTTCACCCCCGAGCAGATGGCCGAGGACATCGCCACCTTCGCCGGTAACACCAAACAGTACATCTTCATCTCGTCGGCCTCGGTCTACGAGAAGCCGGCGCGGCACTACATCATCACCGAACAGACTCCGGCGGTGAACCCATACTGGGGCTACAGCCAGGCCAAGATCGCCTGCGAAAAACTGCTGGCCGAGGCGAAGAACCTGCCATGGACCATCGTCCGGCCAAGCCACACGGTGCGCACCGGGCTGCCGACGATGATGGGCGAGGGCGATATCGTCATCCGCCGCATGCAGCAGGGCAAACCGGTGATCGTTGCCGGCGACGGCACCTCGCCTTGGACGCTGACGCGCTCGAAGGATTTCGCGGTGCCGTTCGTCAACCTGTTCGGCAAGGACGCCGCGCTGGTCGAGATCTTCCATATCACCTCGGACCGCGGCTACAGCTGGGACGATATCTACAAGGCGATCGGGCGCGGGGTGGGGTTGACGCCGAATATCGTGCACGTGCCGTCCGACACGCTGGTCGCCTACAATAAGGCCTGGGAAGGGCCGCTGATCGGCGACAAGACCTGGTCGGCGCTGTTCGACAACTCCAAGGTGAAGCGGGTCGCGGGCGACTTCAAATGCTCGGAGAACCTCGACGAGGTGCTGGAGGAGTCGATCGGCTTCCTGAAGCAGCGGCTCGCCTCCAACGCACCGGTCAACATGGAGCTCGACCCGCTGATGGACCGGATCACCTCGGAGCAGGCGGCACTGGGGAGATAAAGACCCCCGGGGGCACCAAAGCCCGGCTGGCGCGTTTTCCTTCCAGCAACAGGAGGACGCCATGAGCGACAAGCACAAGGCTCACAAGAAGGATGCCGCAGCCGGACACGGCAGGCATGACGAGGCGCGGAAAGCCAAGGACAAGCCGGTGAAGACTGCGGCCAAGGACGACGACATGCCGGGGGCTGAGGGGTTCATCAGCGCCAGGGCGGATGAGGATACTTACGACTAGATGGGGGAAGTCTGGGTCCCCAACTGACGGCGGTGACAGGAGGTGGTGGCCGGGCTAGCCTTCTGCTCCGCCCACCACCAACCGGACACCCCGCTTTGCTCGACCCACGACTGACCCTCGCCCGTGACGGAATTGCTGCGCGGTCGCTGGAGGGAACCGTTCCTGCAGACCGCTATGTCGACACCACCGTGCGGCAGGCCCGAGTTCCCTCAGCCGCCCTGCGCCGTGCGCCCTCAGCAGCGGCCGAGCAGCTCGACCAATTGCTGTTCGGCGAGCTGTTCGAGGTGCTGGACGAGGCCGGTGGCTGGGCCTTCGGGCAGGCGCGACGCGATGGCTATGTCGGCTATGTTGCGGCAGAAGCGCTCGGTGCGCCCGGCGCCGCCCCGACCCATACGGTGCGGGCGCTCAGGACCTACGGGTTCAGTGCACCCAGCATCAAGGCCGCGCCGGTCGGGCTCTATTCGATGAATGCGCCGGTCGCCGAAGAGGGGCGCGAGGGGCGGTTCGTCAAGACATCGGGCGGCTGGATCGTCGAGGAGCATCTGGCACCGGTCGGTGAGGATGCGCCGGACTACGTGGCGATTGCCGAGCGGTTCGTCGGGACGCCCTATCAGTGGGGCGGGCGCGAAAGCCTGGGGCTCGATTGCTCGGGGCTGGTGCAGCAGGCGCTCTATGCCGCTGGCCGCGCCTGCCCGCGCGACAGCGACCAACAGGCGACGATGGGTGAGCCGCTCGAGGCCAAGGCGCTGCGGCGGGGTGACCTGGTGTTCTGGCGCGGCCATGTCGCGATGCTGACCAGCGCGAGCGACATCATCCATGCCAACGCCTTCCACATGGCAGTGGTGATCGAGCCGCTGGCCGAAGCCGTGACGCGCATCGTCAGCCGCGGCGGCGGCGAGCCGACGGGCCATCGGCGGATTTGAGCGACTTCCTATGGGGTAGTCCGCCGCTACCGTCACCTACTCGGCAGATGATCCCTCCGGCAGCCTAGACCGGCATCGGCCGAATGAAGTGGTTCGGCCCGATCTCCTGCACCTCGGGTTGCTCCAGCGCCGACTGGCGACGGATCAGGTCGATGCGGTCGAGCTCGTCGCTGAAGCGGGTGTCGCTGAAGCGGCGGTCGGGGTCGGGGACGGCCGAGAGCAGCAGGCGGGTATAGGGGTGCTGCGGGTTGCCGAGCACGCTTTCCGTCTCGCCCCATTCGACGATCTGGCCGGCATACATCACCATGATGTCCTCGGCGACGTAGCGGGCGGTGGCGATGTCGTGGGTGATGTAGAGCACGGCGAGCTTCAGCTGCCGCTTCATGTCGTTGAGCAGGTTCAGGATGCCGAGCCGCACCGAGACGTCGAGCATCGAGGTGGGTTCGTCCGCGATGATCACCTCGGGGTTCACCGCCAGCGCCCGGGCGATGCTGATGCGCTGGCGCTGGCCGCCACTCAGTTCGTGCGGGTATTTCGGCAGGATCAGCGCCGGGTCGAGCTTCACCCGCGTCAGCACTTCGG
This sequence comes from Devosia sp. GW821-FHT12F11, assembly GCF_058806655.1. Taxonomy (NCBI): domain Bacteria; kingdom Pseudomonadati; phylum Pseudomonadota; class Alphaproteobacteria; order Hyphomicrobiales; family Devosiaceae; genus Devosia; species Devosia sp. GW821-FHT12F11. Next base: position 184,313 of record NZ_JBXAPX010000001.1, on the reverse strand, counting down.
CGATGGCGGCCTCGCGCGCCGCGCCCTTCAGGTTCGGCTGGTGCAGCCGCATCGGCCGCTCCAGGTGGTAGCGGATGGTGTGGACCGGATTGAGCGAGGAGAACGGATCCTGGAACACCATCTGCACGGCGCTGCGATAGGCCCGCATATCGCGCACCGCACTGCCTTCGATCGGCTCACCACGGAACAGCAGCCGGCCTTGGTCGGGGCGATACTCGCGCATGATCAGGCGGGCGGCGGTGGTCTTGCCCGAGCCGGATTCGCCGACCAGCGCCAGGGTGCGGCCGGGATGCAGCGCGAACGATACGGCGCGTGCCGCATGCACGGTACTGCCGCCGCGGTGGAAGACCTTCGACACATTGTCGAGGGCGAGGATGGGGGCCGTATCGGTCATGACGTGGCCTCGGCGATCGGCTTGCCGGTGAGGCGCGGGATCGAGGCCCAGAGCTTTCGCGTGTAGTCGTGCTGCGGCGTGCGGTAGATCGCCTGGGCGTCGTTGACCTCGACCAGCTCACCTTCCAGCATGATGCCGATGCGGTCGGAAACCTGCACCATCAGCGCCAGGTCGTGGGTGATGAACAGCACCGAGAAACCGAGCTCCTGGCGCAGCTTGTGGATGCGTTCGAGGATCTCGCGCTGCACCACCACATCGAGCGCGGTGGTCGGCTCGTCCATGATCAACAGCTTGGGGTTGAGCGCGAGGCAGATGGCGATGACGACGCGCTGCCGCATGCCGCCCGAGAGCTGGTGCGGATAGGCCGAGAGCCGGTCGGCCGGGATATCGACCAGCTTGAGGAGTTCGGCGGCGCGGGCCCGGGCGGCGGGGCGCGACATGCCGGTATGGGTTTTGAGCACATCGTAGAACTGGCGCTCGATTGATAGCACCGGGTTGAGCGAGTTCATGGCGCTCTGGAACACCATGGCGACCTCGCGCCAGCGCAATTGCTTCAGCGCCGCATCGTCGAGGGTGAGGACGTCGCGCCCATCGAGCAGGATCTGACTGCCGGTGCGGATCAGCGCCGGCGGGCGATGCAGCCGGCTGATGGCGAAGGCGATGGTGCTCTTGCCGCAGCCGCTCTCGCCGGCAAGCCCGAAGAACTCACCCTTGCCGATGTCGAAGCTGACATTTTTCACCGCATGGAAATCGCTGGTGGCGCCGATGTAGTCGATGGTGAGGTTGCGGATCGAGAGGACCGGATCGCTCACAGCGTGCCCTCCCCACGGCGGATCAGCCCGGTCCAGCGCGCCAGCATGCCGCCGGTGCGCAGCCGCGGGTTGGCGATCTCGTCGATGGCGAAGTTGATCAGCGCCAGGCCGAGGCCGAGTACCGCCAGCGCGAAGCAGGGGGTGAGAATGTCCCACCAGGCGCCGACCGAAAGGGCCGAGGCGTTCTGGGCGTTGTAGAGCATGATGCCCCAGGAGACGGTGTTGGGGTCGCCCAGCCCGAGGAACTCGAGCGTCGCCTCGGTGATGACGGCGAACAGCACGCTGCCGATGAAGTTGATGCCGACGATCGAGATCAGGTTGGGGAAGATCTCGAACGCCATGATGCGCCAGCTGGGCTCGCCCAGCATCTCGGCGGATTTGACGAAATCGCGCTGGCGGATCGACAGGGTTTCCGAGCGGGTGACGCGCACCCCCCAGGCCCAGGAGGTGAAGCCGAGGATGACGGCGATGACCAGCGGGCTCGCCTGGCCGATGAAGGCGGCGAGCACCAGCAGCAGTGGCAGGTTGGGGATCACCAGCACCATGTTGGTCAGAAAGGTGATGACCTCGTCGACCACGCCGCCTTTGTAGCCGGCAATGATTCCGAGGACGGTGCCGATCACCGTGATCAGCAGCCCGGCGCCGAAGCCGACGGCGAGCGAGATGCGGGCGCCGTAGAGCAGGCGGGTGAAGACGTCGTGGCCGAGCCGGGTGGTGCCGAGCAGGTGCTCGGCCGACGGCGCCTGATGCGGCCGGCCGACGCGCTGGGTCGGGCTGTATTCGGTGAGCAGTGGAGCGTAGATGGCGACGAGGATGACGATCGCGAGGATAGTCACTCCGACCAGAGCCTTCTTGTTGCGCAGCAGCTGGGCGAGGAGGGTCATCGGTCAGGCCCGCTTCAGGCGTGGGTCGAGCAGCACGTAGCTGAGATCGACGACAAAGTTGGCGGTCAGCATTGCCGCGGTCATGATCAGCAGGGCGCCCTGGATCACCGGGTAATCGCGGGCGAGGATGGCCTGGTAGAGCGTGTTGCCCATGCCGGGGTAATTGAACACCACCTCGGTCACCAGCGAGCCGCCGAGCACGGCGCCCAAGGAGATGGCGAGGGCCGAGACGGTGGGGAGCAGCGCGTTGCGGGCCGCATACCAAAGCATGACGCCGCGGTCGCTGAGCCCCTTTGCGCGGCCCATGACGATGTAATCCTCGCCGAGCAGGTTGATCATGTTGTTGCGCATGGTCACCGCGAAGCCACCGGTCAACACGATCACCATGGTCAGCATCGGCAGGGTGCCGTGGTAGAGGACGCTCCCGACATAGTCCCAGCCCCAGGATGGATCGAGCATCGGGTCGGCGGCATAGCCGTTGGGAAACCAGCCGAGCGTGTAACCGAAGGCAAACAGGGTAATCAGCGAGACGACGACTGCGGGGACCGAGCTAGAGAAGATCGAGAGCAGCGAGATCACCGTGTCGAAGCGGGTGCCGCGGCGCCAGGCCGCCATGACGCCGAGCAGCGTGCCGATAGTGAAGCCGATGATGGTGGCAGTGCCGACAAGGCCGACGGTCCAGATCAGGGCGCGCCCGAGCAGCTCGGTGACCGGCAACGGGAAAAAGCGGATCGAGCGGCCGAGATCGCCGGTGAAGACGCTCTTCAAATAAGCGAGATACTGCTCGCCGATCGGCGCGTCGATGAAGCCGAAGGTGAGCTTCAGCGCGTTGAGGTTTTCCAGCGACAGGTCGGAACCGGCGCCGGCGAACATCTTCTGGATCGGATCGCCCGGCATCAGGCGCGGCAGGAAGAAGTTGATGGTTGCCGCAGCGATGAAGGCCGCCAGATAGAACACCGCGCGGCGGAGCAGAAAGGCCATGAGCTAAGCGTTCCACTGTCGCGAAATGGTGGGCACAGGTTCCCTTCTCCCCTCAGGGGAGAAGGTGGCGCGAAGTACGCGGACGGCGGCTAGCGCCGCCGCCGTGGGATGAGGGGTGAGGCAGTGGTGCGACGCTGATTGATCCAGCACGACTGAGAGACTGCACCCCTCACCCAGCGACGCTAGTTCGCTAACGCTCTCAAGCTCTGCTGCCCTCTCCCCTGAGGGGAGAGGGGACAAGCGAGGCCCACGTAACGTCATCACAGATCCACCAGCCGTCGCCTTATTGCGCGACCGGGCGCAGCGCCAGGAGCTGCAGCAGGCGGCCCGGGTTGGCGTTGGAGACCACCGGCGAGGTGATCGGGTTGTCGGCGTTGGCCCAGCCGGTAAAGCGCTTGGTGCTGTACTGGTAGAAGGACGGGCTGTTGTAGACCGGGATTACCGGCATGGCCGCGGCCACCTTGAGCTGGATGGCGTCCATGATCGCCTTCTGTTCGGCCGGATCCTTCACCTGGGTGTACTTGTTCAGCATCTCGACCACTTCCGGGTCGGTCCAGCGCTGCGCCGAGGTGCGGCTCTTGCCGAAATCGGCCGGGTTGAACGAGCGGATATAGGGGAAGTAGGGGTTGGCCGCCGAAGCGATGGCGTTGAGCGACATCGAGTACTTGGCGTCGATCAGGTCGGAGGCCCAGACCGATTCCTCGGGGGTCGACATCTTCACGTTGAGCCCGCCCTGCTTCAGCGTCTCGATGGCGATCTGCACGGCGTCGATCCAGTCGGTCCAGCCGTTGGGGATCTCGATGTCGATGGCGATCGGGGTGCCGTCCGGGTTGTCGCGGAAGCCGTCGCCGTCCTTGTCGACATAGCCGGATTGCTCGAGCAGCGCCTTGCCGGCTTCGAGGTCGAACTTGCCGTACTGGCCGAACTGGGTGGCGACTTCGGGGTTGCCGAAGGCCTTGTAGAACGAGCCGAGCATCGCCGGGTCTTCGTTGATCACCGGATAGCCATAGCCGGCGATGTCGATGATCGACTGGCGGTCGATCAGCATCGAAACGGCGCGGCGGAAGTTGACGTCGTTGAACGCCTTCTTGTTGTTGGCGTCGGGGCTTTCGAGGTTCAGCGTGAACGCGACGAGGCTCGAGGGCAGGAACCAGTAGTGGTTATGCTCCGGGTCCTTGGCGACGAAGGTGTTGTCGATATCGGGGATGAAGCTCGTCGCCCAGTCCAGCGTGCCATCGGCCAAAGCCGCCAGCACCTGCGGGTTGTCGGCGAGCTGCGGCAGGCGGATGCAATCCACATGCAGGCTCGCCGCATCCCAGTAATTGGGGTTGCGGCACTGCTCGTAGACCTGCGGGGTGAAGCGGGTGATCTCGGTGAGCGGGCCGGAGCCGACCGGGTTCTCGTTGGTGAAGGTCACCGGATCGGCGACGTCCTTCCAGATGTGCTGGGGGACGATTGGCATGGCGACGATGGTGGTGGCGACCAGCGAGTTGGGCTGGGCGAGGTTGAAGCGCACGGTGCGTGCGTCGAGCTTTTCGACCGAATCCATCAGTTTGGAGACGGAGTTGAAGTCGAGCGCCGGGAACTTCTTCAGGTTGTCGTAGGTGAACACCACGTCATCGGCGGTGAGCGGCTGGCCATCCGACCATTTCAGCCCGTCGCGCAGCACGAAGGTGATCGACTTGAGGTCGTCGGCCAGCTCGAAACTCTCGGCCAGCCGGTATTCCCACTTGGCGCCGGCGAGGCGATTGAAGATCGCCAGCGGTTCGTAGATGAAATCCTTGGTGGTGGCGCGCGCCGACGTCTGGTTGAACGGATTGAAGTTGCGCACATAGGTCGTGGTCTGCTCGGAGCTGACGGTCAGGACGACCTGCGCACTCACAGGTGCGGTCATCGCGAGCGCCAGGGCGGTGGCCGCAATCAGCTTGCTCTTTAACACTTCCAGTCTCCTCTTTATCGCGGCGCCGCCTCAGGCGAGGCCGTTCTCCCGAAAAATCCCTTCGACTTCAGCGTGGAGGGCAGTGGCATCCACGCGAAGGTTACCGCGTTTGCGCGTTGCGCAAGTGATTCGTTCGATCGTTTGCCCAGTCAGCGGGCGGGCGCCGCTGGCCGCCGAAATACTGGCCTCGAGGCCGCCCTGGGTCAGCAGCGCGATATCGCAACCGGCAGCGAGGGCGGCGGCGACGCGCTCTTTGGGCGTGCCCTTGAGCGCTTCCATGCTGAGGCAATCGGTGATCAGCACGCCGTCATAGCCGATGTCGTTGCGGATCAGCGCATAGACCTCAGGCGAAACCGAGGCCGCCCGTTCGGGGTCGATGCGAGTGAAGATCAGGTGGGCGACCATGGCCCAGGGGGCATCCCGGAGCTTGATGAAGGGTTGGAAGTCGGTGGCGCGGAGGTCATCGAGCGCGGCGTCGACCACCGGGCAATCGAAATGCGGATCGACCGTCACCCGGCCATAGCCAGGAATGTGCTTCATGATCGGCAGCGCGCCGACCTCGAGCATGCCGTCGATCACCTCGCGGGCGAGGGTGACGACCAGGTCCGGATCGTCACCGAGGGCGCGCTGGCCGATCACGTCATGGGTGCCCGGGCGCGCCAGATCGATGACTGGCGTGGTGCCGCTGTCGATGGTGAGATCGGTCATGATGGCGCCCATGGCCCGGGTCGAGAGGCGCAAGGCGCGCCTCGCCAGCGCGAGGTCCTTCTTGGCCAGCGCGCCGAAGGACCCGAGGCTGCGGAAGCTCGGCCAGTTGCCGTTGTCGAGCCGCTGCACTCGGCCACCTTCCTGGTCGATGAAGACTGGTGCATCGGGGCGGCCGACCACCTCGCGGAACTGGACACACAAGCGCCGGGCCTGCTCGCGATGGTCGAGATTGCGGCGGAACAGGAACAGCCCATAGGGGTTCGCGTCGCGGAGGAATGCGATCTCGTCGCCGGTGAGCTCGTAGCCGGAGACGCCGACGAACAGGGCCAGAGGTTCGGAGTTGGTGGTCATACAGCCTGCTCGGGATGGGTGATGTCGCGCGTGCGCTTCAGGGCGTCGATGGTCTGCTCGTAGCGCAGCCGGGCCACCCCCATGAACAGGCAATCGACCAGCGCCAGCTGCGCGATGCGGCTGACCATGGCGCCGGCGCGCAACGTGCTTTCGCGGGCATGGGTGACGAGCCGTTCCTCGGCCGCCCGCGCCAGCGGCGATTCAGGGGAGCCGGTGATGGCGACGGTGATGGCGCCGTTGTCCTTGGCGAGCTTCAGGAACTGCACGGTGTCGGCGGTGGTGCCGGAATGCGAAAAGCCGATGGCGACAGTGCGGGCCGGCGACATCAAGGCCGCCGTCCAGGCCTCATGCGCATCGGCCATCAGAAAGGCGTTGCGGCCGACGCGGAACAGCTTGTGGTGCAGGTCCTGCGCGACGAAGTGGCTGGCGCCGATGCCGAACAACAGGATGCGTTCGGCCTGGTCGAGCGCGGTGACCACCCGCTCGAGCGTCTCGAAGTCGAGGCTCGATACCGTTTCCTCGATGGCCAGCATTTCGAGCGAAGCGACCTTGGCGGCCATTTCCTCGAGCGTGTCGGTACGGGCGATTTCGGCGCCGAGCGTCAGGCCGGAGCCGAACTGCGCTGCTTCCTTGCCGAGCTCGGTGGCAAGCGACATCCTGAGTTCGGCATAGCCGCTGACCCCGACAGCCCGACAGAAGCGCACCACCGAGGCTACCGAGGTACCGCAGGTCTCGGCGATCTGCGAGATGGTCTTTTCCAGGACGATCGCCGGGTTGTCGCGAATCGCCTTGGCGAGCCGCCGCATGGTCGGCGTGAAGCTCGCGGCGGACGCCTCGATGTTCGACTGAATCCCCATCACGACATTCATACCCACGCGAAACAAAAGTGCAATCCGTGCGTCCGCAATGAAAACAATTGACAGCGAAAGCGCGGAGTTCCTACCTTCGGTCGACACTCAGGAGCCCAGATGTCACGCACCGAATCCCCAAGGGATAGTCGTCCGGACACCCGTCCATGACCGCCGCCGGCAGCCATCGCCGGGCGTTGCTGAGCGAGCTCGAACAGCTCGTCTCGGAGGAGCGCAACCCGCGCACCATGGGCATCGACCTGATGGCGACGCCGGAGATCGTCAAGACCATCAATGCCGAGGACCGGCTGGTGCCCGAGGCGGTGGGCAAAACCCTGCCGCAGGTGGCGCAGGCGGTCGACAAGATCGTAGAGGCGTTCGGCAAGGGCGGGCGGCTGGTCTATATCGGCGCCGGCACCAGCGGACGGCTGGGGGTGCTCGATGCTTCGGAATGCCCACCGACCTTCGGCGTGCCGCCGACCATGGTGGTGGGAGTGATCGCCGGCGGGCTCGGGGCGCTGGTCAGCGCCGTCGAGGGAGCCGAAGACAACGCCGAGGGCGGCGCGGCTGACCTCAGGGCCATCGATCTCACCAATCGCGACGTGGTGGTGGGGATCGCGGTGAGCGGCCGCACCCCCTATGTGATCGGCGCGCTGAACTACGCCAAATCGCTCGGCGCGGTGACGGTGGGCCTCACCTGCAACCCGGACTCCGCCATTGCCGGCCTCGCCGATATCTCGATCGCGCCGCTGGTCGGCGCCGAGGTGGTCACCGGCTCGACCCGGCTCAAGTCCGGCACGGCGCAGAAGCTGGTGCTCAACATGCTCTCCACGGCGAGCATGATCCGCATCGGCAAGACCTACCAGAACCTGATGGTCGACGTACGGACCAGCAACGAGAAGCTCCTGGCGCGCGCGGTGCGCATCGTCATGCAGGCGACCGACTGCCCCGAGCAGGTCGCCGAAGCGGCGCTGGAGCGCACCGGCAACGACGTGAAGCTGGCGATCCTGACCATCCTCACCGGCCTCGATGTTGCGGAGGCGCGCACCGCCATGGCGGGCGCCGGAGGGTTCCTGAGACGTGCGCTCGAAGCGGGTGCGTGAGCAGTAGACGACGACCTAACGACTGGCTGGAGCGGCGCCGTCGCGACTGGCCCGGACTGAAACAGAGAGGGAAACACCATGTATTCGACCAACACCAAACGCTTGCTTGCCGGCCTTGCCGTCGCGGCAACGCTGACTACCGCCTTGGCCGTGCCCGTGCAGGCTGCGAACCTGCGCATGGCGTGGTCGCAGGATGCGACCGGGCTCGACCCGCACAAGCAGACGGCATTCTCGTCGCTGCGCCTGCTCGAGCTGGTCTATGAGCCGCTGGTGCGGCTCGACGCGCAGTACAATGTCGGGCCTGCGATCGCCACGAGCTGGGAATTCTCGGCCGACGGGCTGACCCTCACCTTCAAGCTCGATCCCAATGCGAAGTTCTCGACCGGCGATGCGGTGACCTCCGCCGACGTCAAGGCGTCCTACGAGCGCCTGCTCGATGAGGCGACCGCCGCGGCGGCACGCGCCAACTTCACCTCGATCGCCTCGATCGATACGCCCGATCCGCAGACCGTGGTGTTCCACCTGAGCCAGCCGGACGCGCCGATCCTCGTCGCCATGTCGGGCACCAATGCCTCGATCGTTCCGGCCAGCGCCATCGCCGATGGCAGCATCGGCACCAAAGCGATCGGCTCGGGCCCGTTCACGCTCGACGAGTGGGAGCCGAACGTGAAGGACGTGCTGAGCGCCAACCCGAACTGGGCCGGCGGCAAGGTCGGCATCGACGGCATCACCATCTCGGTGCTGCCGAGCGAGAGCGCCATCATCGACTCGATGCGCGCCAACCAGACCGACTTCGCGCTGTTCAACGACCCGACCATCGCGACGCTCATTCCGGGCGAGCAGGGGATGACGCTCAACCGCATCCCGGGGCTCGCCTATAACGTACTGCAGATGAACCCGTCGCGGCCGCCGATGGACAATCTCAAGGTGCGGCAGGCCATTTCCTGTGCCGTCAACCGGCAGGAAATCATCGACACTGCGCTGGTGGGCGAAGGCAAGGTCACCGGGCCGCTGACCATGCAAGCCTACGCGTCGGATCCCTCGAGCCTGTTCTGCTACACGCAGGACGTCGAAAAGGCCAAGGCGCTGATGAAGGAAGCGGGCCAGGAAGCCGGCTTCTCGGTCGACGTGATCGCGGCCACTGGCGAGCCGCCCTATGCCGCCAACGAGGCGCAGGTGCTGCAGAGCCAGCTCGCCGCGATCGGCGTCAAGCTCAACATCAAGACCATGGATCTCAAGGTCTATGTCGACACCTGGCTGAAGGGCGATTTCGACATGGCGGTGGCGCAGAACGGCGGCCGTCCGGACCCGTATCCGATGTACAATCGCTACTTCACCAAGGACGGCAACCTGGTGAAGGTGTCCAACTTCACCGATGCCGAGCTCGACAAGCTGTTGCAGGAAGGCCGGGTCGAAACCGACGTGGCCAAGCGCAAGCCGATCTTCCAGCAGTTCGAGGCGCGCCTCGCCGAACAGGCCCCGTGGGTATGGATTTCCAGCACCGTGACCTACACGGCGAACCTCGACAGCGTGAAGGGTTATGAGATCAACCCGAGCAACCTGCTGTTCGCCCTGAGCAAGGTGACGCTGGCTCAGTAGATAAAGCGCTAGAGGCGGGCCAAGGGCCCGCCTCGCCAAAGGCAGGGTGCAGCCGACATGAACTATCTTACGCAACGGCTGCTGACGTTCCCGCTGGTCTTGCTGGGCGTATCGCTGCTGGTGTTCTTTGCCATCCGGCTGGTGCCCGGCGATGCGATCATCGCCATGCTGGGTACCGAAGCGGGGCTGCTGACCGATGCGCAGCGCGCCTCGCTGGAAGCCTATTTCGGCCTCGATCAGCCGATTATCGTGCAGTACGGCCGCTGGCTGGCCGGGCTGTTCGAAGGCAACCTCGGCATCTCGGTGACCTATGGCAAGCCGGTGCTCGAGGTGATCCTCGCGCGCTTTCCGCTCACCCTCGAGCTGGCGCTGCTGTCCATGGTGATCTCGCTGGCTGTCGGCATCCCGGCCGGCGTGTTCGCCGCGACGCGTGCCGACCGCCCCTCCGACCTCGCGGTGCGGCTGTTTGCGATGCTCGGGCAATCGACGCCGAGTTTCGTCGTCGGGCTGGTGCTGATCTATTTCCTCTCGGTGACCTTCCGCATGCTCCCGGCGATGGGCTCCTTCACCCCGCTGTTCGCCGATCCGATCGGCAATCTCAGCCAGATGATCCTGCCGGCGATCACGCTGGGCCTCAGCTTTGCGGCGGCCGTGACGCGCATCTCGCGCTCGGCCATGCTCGATGTGCTGAGCGACGACTATGTGCGCACGGCCCGCAGTAAGGGCGCCTCACAGCGCGATGTGGTCTGGAAGCACGCCTTGCCCAATGCGCTGATCCCGGTGGTGACGCTGTCCGGCGTCGAGTTCGGCTATCTGTTGGGTGGCGCAGTGATCGTCGAGCAGATCTTCGCGCTGCCGGGCCTCGGCCGGCTGACGCTCGATGCGATCAGCCAGCGCGACTATCCGCTGGTGCAGGGCGCCGTGCTGTTCATCGCCCTCAACTTCCTCGTCGTGAACCTGCTGGTCGATCTTGCCTATGCGGCGCTCGACCCGCGCATCCGGCTGGGAGGCAAGTGATGGCGTTGCTCAAGGCCGTGCTGCGCCATCCCAGCGGCCGCATCGGCGCGGCGATCATCCTGGTTTTCCTGGTGCTGGCCGGGTTGGGGGCGGTCGGCCTCACGCCGCACAATCCGCTGAAGCAGTTCGTCGTCGACCGGTTGAAGCCACCGAGCCTCACCTACTGGTTCGGCACGGACCTGCTCGGCCGCGACACGTTCAGCCGCCTGATGCTGGGGATCAGCGAGTCGTTCCTCGTCTCCTTCGCCTCGGTCACCGTCGCGGCGACCGCCGGGACGATCATCGGTCTGTTTGCCGCCTGGTGGGGCCATCTGTGGGACGGCGTGCTGATGCGGACCATGGATGTGCTGCTGGCCTTCCCGGCCATCCTGCTGGCGCTGCTGATCGTCGCGATCGAGGGTGCCGGCATGGTGACCAGCATCGTCGCGATCGGCATCGTCTACACCCCGATCTTCGCCCGCGTGGTGCGCGCACCGGCGCTGGCGCTCAAGGGGCGCGAGTTCGTCGAAGCGGCGCGCACCTTCGGCAGTTCGCAGGGCTACATCCTGACGCGGCATCTGCTGCTCAACCTCGTCGCGCCGCTGACGGTGCAGATCACCCTGGCGCTGGCCTGGGCGCTGCTGACCGAATCCGGCCTGAGCTTCCTCGGGCTCGGCACGCAGCCGCCGGCGCCGTCGCTCGGGGTGATGCTAGCCGAGAGCAAGTCGATGATGACGCGCGCGCCGTGGCTGATGATCTTCCCCGGCCTCACCATCATGCTCGCCATCCTCGGCTTTAATCTCCTCGGTGACGCGCTGCGCGACATCCTCGACCCGCGCACGCAAGGGAGAAGCGCATGAGTATGCTGCTCAATGTGCGCGACCTGCATGTCGGTTTCGGTCGCGACCCCCAGGCCAACGAGGTGGTGAAGGGCGTGAGCTTCGAGCTCGCGGTCGGCAAGACGCTCGCCATTGTCGGCGAGAGCGGCTCGGGCAAGTCGGTGACGGCGCTGTCGGTCAACCGGCTGGTCGATTTCGGCGGCGGCCGCATCACCGGCGGGTCGATCACCCTGCAGCGCGCCGATGGCACGGCGGTCGACATCACCGCGGCCGATGAGCCGGTGCTGCAGCGCATCCGCGGCCGGGAGATCGGCATGATCTTCCAGGAGCCGATGACCTCGCTCAACCCGGTGCACACCGTCGGGACGCAGATCGAGGAGGCCTTCCGGCTCAGCCGCGGCCTCGTCGGAGCCGACGCAACGCGCGCCGCCCGCGAGGCGCTGGAGCGGGTGCGCATTCCCGATGCGGCGCAGCGATTGACCTACTATCCGCACCAGCTGTCGGGCGGCATGCGGCAGCGGGTGATGATCGCCATGGTGCTGGCGGGCAACCCGCGGCTGCTGATCGCGGACGAGCCGACCACGGCGCTCGACGTCACCGTGCAGGCGCAGATCATGGCGCTGCTCGCCGAACTCCGCGAAGAGCTTGGCATGGCGATGATCTTCATCACCCACGATATCGGGCTGGTCGCCGGCATTGCCGACGACATCATGGTGATGCAGCACGGGGTGGCGGTGGAGCAGGGTGCGCTCGATACCGTGCTCGACAATCCGCAGCACCCCTACACCCAGCATCTGCTCAAGGCGGTGCCGCATTTCACCTCGGGCAGCGCGGTGCGGAGCGATGGCGGGGCGCGCGCCGCGGCGCCAATCGTCACGGTCGACAATCTGGCGGTGCGCTTTCCGGTGACGAAGGGGCTGTTCCGGCGACGGGCTGGTGCGGTGCACGCGGTCGACGGGGTGGATTTCGATTTGAGGCCGGGCGAGACCCTCGCCATTGTAGGCGAAAGCGGCTCAGGCAAATCGACCACGGCGCGCGCCATCCTCGGGCTCGTCAAGGCGACGCGTGGGCGGATCGAGGCGAAAGCCGGCCGCAGCGGCCGGCCGGTACAAATGGTGTTCCAGGATCCCTATGCCTCGCTCAACCCGCGGCTCAATGTCGAGGCCCTGCTGGCCGAGCCGGCAATCGCCGCCGGCCAGCGGCTCGATGCCAAGCTGCGCGAGCGGATGGTCAGCCTGCTGGAGCGCGTGGGGCTGAGCAAGGAAGCGCTGACGCGCTATCCGCATCAGTTCTCGGGCGGGCAGCGGCAGCGGCTCTGCATTGCGCGGGCGCTGATGCTGAACCCGGATGTGGTGGTGCTGGACGAGGCGGTGTCGGCGCTCGATGTGAGCGTGCAGGCGCGGGTGCTCGACCTCTTGATCGACCTGCAGCGCGAATTCGGCCTCGCCTACCTGTTCATCTCGCATGACATGGCGGTGGTAGAGCGCATCGCCCACCGGGTGGCGGTGATGTATGCCGGCCAGATCGTCGAGATCGGCAAGGCGGCGGCAGTGCTCGGCGCGCCGCAGCACAGCTACACCAGGCGGCTGATTGCGGCAGTACCGGCGATCGAACGGCGGCGGCAGCACTTTGCCGTGGACGTGACCCAGGTGCCCTCGCTGGTGCGTCCATCAGGGTTCGAGCCGCCAGCCGCCAAATGGCGTGAGGCGGGCGACGATCATCGCGTGCGTGTGGAGGAAGGTGCATGAGTCTCGATGCTGTTCTCGATCGGGCTTTCGCGCCGTTGCAGGCGGCGGTGGCGGCGAAGCGCATTCCCGGCGGAGTGCTGGGCGTCGTCGACCGCGACGGCACCCGCGCCGTGCGCTCGATCGGTTCGGCGCAGCTGGTGCCGGCCGAGCGGCCGATGACGGACAATACCTGGTTCGATCTCGCCTCGCTCACCAAGGTGATCTTCACCACACCGCGCATCCTGGAACTGGCGGCGGCGGGAACGATCGATCTCGATGCGCCGCTGACCTCGGTGATCCCCGACTTCCGGCAGTACAACCCGGACAATAGCTGGGAGCGGAAACTCAGCTTCCGGCAGTGCCTCGGTCACCAGACGCCGTTTCCGGGCGTGGTGCCGATCTATACCTATGGGAGCGACCCCAACCTATTGCGCGCCTGGGTGCTGCAGAACGAGTGGCAGGCGGGGCCGCCGGTCTATTCCGATATTAACTTCATCCTGCTCGGCATCGCGCTCGAACGGTTGAGCGGCAAGCTGATCCGCCAGCAGGACCCGGGTCCAGGCTTCGGCTGGTCGGCTGACCCGCAGTTGAGCGCCGCCACCGAGCGGGACGCCTGGCGCGGCCGGGTCATCGTCGGCGAAGTGCATGACGAGAACTGCTACGCGCTGCAGGGCTCCGGCCATGCCGGACTGTTCGGCACTGCCAGCTCGGTGCTCGACTATGCGCAGGGCCTGCTCTCCGGCACCGGCGCGGCGCCCGGCAGCATCGCGCTGATGCGCACCGCGCTGTCGCCGCGCCGCACCCATGGCTGGGAACGCCCCTATGAGGGCTGGTCGGGCGGCGATCGCTGTTCGGCCGAGACCATCGGCCATACCGGCTTTACCGGCACGGGCCTGTGGATCGATTTCGCCACGGGACGGGCCTGGACGCTGCTCACCAACCGCGTGCACCCGACCCGGCATTTCGACAGCGGCATCATCGCGCTGCGCCGCGCGGTGGGCGATCTGGTCAACGAGAACTAGAGCGCTTCAGCGTTTCAATGAAACGCCGAAACGCTCCAGATCTTTTTGTTTTGTCGCGCTTTCGAACCGGAAAAGTCTGCAACTGTTCCTGAAAACGCTCCGAGGAGGAGACCGCAATGCCAGCACCGATCTGGGCCGTGGGCTTGATGACCGGCACCGTGCTCGACGGCAATATCGACGTGGCGCTGCTGAAAACCGACGGCGAGAGCATCGAGCGCTTCGGCGCCTACACGCTGGCGCCCTATCCACAGGCGATCCGCGACACGCTTGAAGAGACTCTGGCGGCGGCGCGCAAATGGAATTTCGACGGCCCCGACCCGGCGATCTTCGCCAAGGCCGAGGAGATGCTGACCCGGGCGCAGTCGGCGGCGGTGAAGCAGTTGGTCGAAAGCGCCGGGCTCAGCATGGCCGATATCGGCGTCGTCGGCTTTCACGGCCAATCGGTGCTGCACCGGGCGCCGCAGCCGGGACGGATCGGCGCCACCCGGCAGCTCGGCGATGGCGAGCTGATGCACCGGCTGCTCGGAGTGAAGGTCGCCTATGACTTCCGCTCGGCCGATGTGCGCGCCGGCGGGCAGGGCGCGCCGCTCGCCGCGATCTACCACCAGGCGCTGCTACGCGGGCTCGGTACGCATGGCGAGACGGCGGTGCTCAACCTCGGCGGCGTCGCCAACGTCACCTATTGGGATGGCGCCGACCGGCTGGTCGCCTTCGATACCGGTCCGGCCAATGCGCCGCTCAATGACTTCATGAAGGCGCATGGGCTGGGCGAGATGGATCGCGACGGAGCTCTGGCGCGGAGCGGCACCGTCGACGAGGCGCGGCTCGCAAAGCTGCTGCAGCACCCTTATCTCAGCGCGCCGCCGCCCAAATCGCTCGACCGCTTCGATTTCACTTCGGCAATGGCCGACGGGCTCGACCCGGCCACCGGCGCGGCGACCCTCACCGCCTTCACTGCCGCCGCCGTCGGCAAGGGGCTGGACCTGTTGCCGACGCGCCCGAAGAAGCTGATCGTTTCGGGCGGCGGGCGGCATAACCCGCTGATGATGGAGATGCTGAAGGCCCGGGCCGGCGTCGACGCGGCCCCGGCGGAAACCGTCGGCTGGCGCGGCGATGCGATCGAGGCCGAGTGCTTTGCGTTTCTCGCCGTGCGGGTGCTGCGCAGCCTGCCGATCAGCTTTCCGACGACGACGGGCGCGCCGCATCCGCTGCTGGGTGGGCGGTTGGCGGCTTAAGCGAGTAGACGCTGTCGCTGGTGGCTGTGGACCCCCAACCCTGTCCCCTTCCCCGCACGGCGGAGGGAGACCCCTACACTGGCATCGCGGTTCCGTCGTCTCCCTCCCCCTTGCGGGGAGGGACCAAGGGTGGGGGTCAGCCCGCACCAGCGCCAGACTAAAGCCGCTTCTGCAAGAACGTTCGTGTCCGCCCCTCGGGAAAATTCTCGAGCGCGCCGAACGGCACGTACCCCGCCCGCTGGTACGTCTTCAGCGCCACCGGGCTGAAGGTATCGATATAGGCGCCATGGCAGCCGCGGGTTCGTGCTTCGGTTTCGGCCGCTGTCAGCATGCGGCCGGCGAGGCCGGCGCCGCGCTGTGCTTCCGCGACCCACAGCCACTGCACATAGAGCCAGCCCCAGGCGGTGTAGCCGGAAATGCCGGCGACGATGCTGCCGGCCTCATCGCGGACGACGACCGCAAGTGGCCGGCGGTCGGCGGGCCCGACATCGGCTTCGTTGAAGGCGGTCAGACGGCCGCCGATGAGCGCGAGATCCTCGGCCGCTGGCGCCTCGGAGACGCTGATCGAGAGCTCTGTCATGCGCCGAGGGCTCGGAGCGTGGCCGGCAGGTCGACGCGGAGTTCCGACGTCACCTCCAGCGTGCGATCGTCGCGGATCGGTGCGCCACCCGGCACCTGGCGCGCCGCGAGGGTCGCGTCGCGCTGCCGGATCAGCGTCGCGATCTCATCGGCGTAGAGCCGGAGGATGGCGCTCAGCCAGCGGTTGGTCAGGTAGGACGGCTGCGGCATCTCAATGTCGAAGCGATCGAGCAGGGCGATGCTCGGTTCGGCATCGAGCCAGCTGTCGCCGACCACCCACTGGTTGACGGTGAACAGTCGCTGCAGGCGGCCATGCGCATCGACGCCGACAGCGATCAGGTGATGCACCGGACCATCCTTGCCGTCGGGGCGTACGAAGCAATGGAAGTGGCCATGCTCGGCCTCGGCCGGTGGCAGGTGGCAATGATAGTACCACTGGCCGCCGGAGGCGGGGTCGTAGACGTCGCCCGGCGGGTAGTGGCTCCAGGCGACCACCGGTGCATCGCGCAGGGTGGCGCGCAGCACGTTGTCACCGCCTTTCAGCAGCACCTGCTCGCAGAACAGCGCTTCCTGCGCCGCGCGAAGCCGATCCGCGGCGTCGGCCATCAGAGGCTGCCCGCCGCACAGGGCGCGGCTGCGGCGCACGGGGCTGCAGCAGCACACGGAGCAGCCGCGGCGCACGGAGCTGCAGCTGCGCAGGGAGCCGCCGCGGCGCAGGGTGCGGCCGCCGCGCAAGGCGAAGCTGCGGCGCACGGCGAGGATGCGGCGCAGGGCGATTCAGCCGCGCAGGGCGAGGCCGCGGCGCAGGGGTTGGAGGCAGCGTCGGCGCCCGCGGTGACCGCCGCGGGGGCGGCTGCGCCGCTGCCGCGGGTGACGTGGTCGGCTGCGACGGCCGCAGTGGCGGCGAGCAGCGCGGCGCCGAACAGCAGGGTGTTACGCGAACCGCTCATTTCTTGAACCCGTCGAGACCAAAAACCGGACGCAGCGCGATGCCGACAAAGCTGCCGGCGAAGGCGGCGGCGAACCAGACCCAGCCATGCAGGCTCCCCGAGGCGATGCCGCTGAACAGCGCGCCGATATTGCAGCCGAACGACAGCCGGGCGCCGTACCCCATCAGCAGGCCGCCGATCACCGCGGCCAGCGCCGATTTGAGCGGCAGGGCGGCCTTGGGCGCGAACTTGCCGGCGAGCCCGGCGGCCAAAGCCGCGCCGAGCAGGATGCCGAAATCCATCACCGAAGTGATGTCGAACAGCACGCTGCGGCCAAGCGCCTGGGCCTGGGCCGGGGCGGTCCAGAACGTCCAGGTTTCGACCGGCACGCCGACCGACTGGGCGAGCTTGGCGCCCCAGAGGCCAAAGCCATAGGTGATCGACCAGGGGTGCCCGGCAATCAGCAGCGTGGCGATATTGAGCAGCGCCAGCAGGACCGCGGCGCCGACCAGTGGCCACGGCCCCTGCAGCAGGCGCGACAGCCCTTGGGTCTTCGGCTTCGATGCCTGTTCGAGCCCGCCATGGGCGCGGCGTTCGATCAGTACGGTGATCCCGGCGATGGCGGCGAGTCCGGCGAGCGTCACGATAACGGCCAGCGGCGCGCCGAGGCTGGTGCCGAGGCTGATGCTGGGGAGCGACGGCTGCGCCAGCCACCAGGGGAGGTGGGCCGTGCCGATCAGGGCGCCGAAGATGAAGGCGGCCAAGGTCACCAGCATACGGGCGCTGCCGCCGCCGACGGTGAACAGGGTGCCCGAGCCGCAGCCGCCGCCCAGCTGCATGCCGAGCCCGAAGATTCCGGCGCCGACCAGCACCGAAACGCCGACCGGGGCCACGGCGCCGGCGAGCGGGCGACCAAAGGCGGTGCCGCCGGCCAGCAGCGGAATGAAGACCACGGCGGCAATCGCGACCATCAGCATCTGGGCGCGCACGGCGGCGCCGCGTTTCTCCACCACCAGCCGGCGCCAGCCGCCGGTGAAGCCGAACGAGGCGTGATAGAGCGTCGCGCCGAGCAGGCCGCCGATCAGGAACAGCACGGTCTGGCGCAGGTCGACCACCTGGCCGATCACCACGCTGCCGATCACGAACATGGCGAGTGCCACGATGACCGGACCGCGATCGAGTTTCGGCCAGCTGAAGGAGGGAGCCGGTGGGGAGGCGCTGATGTCTGTCACGGGAAAATTGATCCTATGCGGGCCGTCAACGACTTGTCGTAAACGGCAGCGCCCGAGACCGCAATCTCGGGCGCTCTAACCGATTGGTAGAAGAGGAATTAGTTCTGGACGACCACCGGGCGAGCCGGGTCGAGGGTCCACTGCGACATCGAGCCGTCGTAGAGGCGCACGCCCTTGAGGCCGGCGACCTCGGAGAGGCCGAACCAGGCGATCGAGGCGAGGTGACCGGTGTTGCAGAAGGTGATCAGGCCATTGGTGTCGGTGACACCGGCCTGCTGCACCAGCGCATCGATCGTCGCCTTGGACGCGAACTTGCCGGCGTCCTTGTCCCAGAACTTGTCGAAGTTGAGGTTCACCGCGGTGGGGATGGTGCCGAGCGACTGCACCGTGTTGGTCTTTTCCTTGCCGATGAACTGGGCCACCGCACGGGCGTCGATCAGGTTGGTGTCGCTGGCGATCGCCTCTTCGACTTCAGCCACTTCGGCGCGCAGTTCCGGCCGCGGCTTTGCAGTGAAGCTGCCGGCTACGGGGGTGACGGCGTCGGTCGAGACCGGCTGGCCCGCATCGGCCCAGGCCTTGTAGCCGCCGTCGAGCACGGTGACGTTATCGTGGCCGAGCACCTTGAAGGTCCAGTAGACGCGGGTAGCGCCGCCGAATTCGGCAACGTCGCTGCCGGCCGGCACGATCACCACCTGGGTATCGTCGCTGACGCCGAGCGCGGCGATCTTGGCCGAGATGTCCTCGAGCTTGGGGAGCAGGCCCGGAGCGCCGTCGATCTTGGCGCGCCAGCCATAGGCGGCGTACTGCGCTTCCACCGAACCGGGCACGTGGCCGGCGGCATAAGGCGCGGTGCCATCCTTGGGAGTGTCGCGGATGTCGATGATCACCAGGTCGGGCTTGCCAAGCTGGCTGTTGAGCCAGGCGGCGTCGACGAGGGGCTGGTCGGTCAGCCGCGCGGCATGGGCGCTACCCGCGGCGGCGAGGCCAATGACGAGCGCAGTGGCGAAGACGTTGAAACGCATTGAAGTATTCTCACTCTCGAGCATGAACTTGCCCGCATCATAGTCGTATCGCCCCATCCGATGCTGCCGACACCTTTCCAAATTGCGGGGCGCGGCAGGAATTTCCGTCGCCGTGCGCGGGCGGCGCGGCAATCAATTTCCTTGCGAGCCCATAGGCATAGGCGCGGGTGCAGGCGATAATGCCGATCAAATCGACGGCTTGTCGTGCCGGAAAACCATTTCATGCGCCCATTGTTCCGCCTGCTTCTCACCTCCCTGTTCCTGCTGCTGCCTGCCACAATCGCTCCGGTGATCGCGGAAGATGCGGTCGCTGCAGCGCCTGCTTCGCAGGTGCTCTCCTATGAAGGCGATGCCCAGCTCGCCGAGCTCGCCGCCAAGGGAACGACGGTGGTGTTCTTCTATGCCGCCTGGTGCCCGAACTGCCGGGCCACGGTGACCGAGCTCAACGCCCGCTGGGACGAGGTCAACCCGGGCCTGACGCTGGTGATCGCCGACTATGACAAGGAGCAGGCGCTGAAGGCCCGCTTCGGCGTCACCTACCAGGATACGTTCGTTTTGCTCGATAAGGACGGCAGGGGCGTCGACATCTGGAACAGCGGTGGGGTCAACGGCCTCAACGCCCATACCAGCGCGCTCTGACCGCTGATGCTGGCAACTGTCGCGCTCGCCTTCGTCGCGGGCGTCATCACCATCCTCTCGCCCTGCGTGCTGCCGCTGTTGCCGATGATCCTGGCGACGGCGACGCAGGAGGGCAGGGCGCGCCCGGTCGGCGTGATCGTCGGCTTCGTCCTGGCGTTCACTGTTGCAACGCTGGCGCTGAGTACGCTGGTGCGGCTGCTCGGTGTGCCGCCCGACATCAACCGCACGCTGAGTGCCGTGGTCCTTGCCATCTTCGGCCTGGTGCTGATCATTCCCGGGCTGCAATTGCAGTTCGAGCGGCTGGCGAGCGGACTTGCCGGGCGGGCGCCGGCCAGCCAGGGCACCGGCTTCGGCGGCGGCGTGGCGGTGGGTCTCGGGCTCGGCCTGGCCTGGAGCCCCTGTGTCGGGCCGATCATGGCGGCGGTGATCACCCTGGCGCTCAACCAGTCGGTGGGTTTCGGCGCCATTGCGGTGACGCTTGCCTTCTCGCTCGGCACGGCACTGCCGATGGCCGCCGTGCTGTTGGGCGGCCGGCAACTGGTGCGCCGGCTCGGCTGGTTCCAGAGCCATGCCGCGACCATCCAGCGCGTGTTCGGTGTGGTGCTGTTGCTGACGGCGCTCGCCATCTGGCTGGGGTGGGACCGCAACATCCAGGTGCTGCTGCTCGAATGGTTCCCAGGGTGGGAAGGCCTGCTCACCAGCTGGGAGCCGCAGGTGGTGGTGAGCTGAGCAGCGATACTTGCAGTCGGGATTCCCTCTTCCGCGAGCGGGGGAGGGCCGCTGACTGCACCTTTAGCGGGCGCCCTAAGGCAGCGACGAGCGTGGTGGCGCCACCGAATTTCGTACGATCAGCTCACTCCGCAGCAGGATGCTGTTGCGGTCGGGGCGGTTGCCTTCGAGCAGGCCGAGCAGCATGTCCATGGCGGCTTCGCCGATCCGCAAACGCGGCTGCTTCATGGTGGTGAGCGAGGGGGTGACGAAGCTGGCGAACGAGATGTCGTCGAACCCCATCACCGAGAACTGCCGCGGCAGGTCATAGCGGCGGGCGGTGAGCGCGATGATCACCCCGAGCGCCGTGGCGTCGTTGATGCAGAGGAAGGCCGTGGGCAGCACGTCGCGGACGAACATGTGCTCGGTGGCCTGGCGGCCGCTCTCGGTGGTGCCGTCTCCATCGAGGATCAGCAGCGGGTCGATGGCGATGCCGGCGCCTTCGAGCGCGGCACGATAGCCGCGCTCGCGCAACTGGTTCACCGCCCGGCTGCTCGAGCGGCCGATGAAAGCGATGCGGCGGTGCCCTTGCGAAATCAGGTGTTCGGCGGCGAGCCGCGAGCCCTCGAAATTGTCGACCCCGACGAACGGGATGTCGCTGTCGGGCACCGGCTCGTTTACCGCGACCATCGGTGGCAGTCGGGTTTCCTGGCCGGGTTGCGCGTGGCCGAAGGGCAGGTGGCCGGTCAAAAGGATCAGTCCGTCGGCCTGGTTGGAGCTGATCACGCGCAGGTAATCGGACTCGCGCTCGGGATCGTTCTGGGTATTGCCGATCAACACGCCGTAGCCGCGCTTGCTGGCTTCGGTCTCGAGCCCGACGAGGATGTTGGAGAAGTTCGGGTCGCCGACGTCGGGCGCCAGAATCAGGATCATGTTGGATCGCCGCATACGCAGCGACCGGGCCATGGCATTGGTGGTGTAGCCGGTGCGGGCGATGGCTTCGTTGACGCGGCGGCGCGTCTCGTCGGCGACCTTGGTGGGCTCGTTGATGGCGCGGCTGACGGTAGCGATGGAAACGCCGGCAATTGCCGCAACGTCTTCAATCGTAGCCAGTTTCTGTTGCTGCACGCGCTGCTCCGTCCACCGCCGGCCGGCGAGGTGGTCTCCCAGAATCCCTTATCAGAAGGCGCGGGTTCTGCCAGTCGTCACGTCACGAGGCTACACGAATGGTGTGCCATGTAAACCTTTACATAGATCATGAAAACCTTTACATGACCGATCACGGAAGCAGAGCCAGGAGGAACCGGCCGCTTCCCGGGGGAGGGCTCATCGATGTCGCACGCCGCTGACGCGTCAGCGCCGCCAGTTCTCGCGGCAAGCCGGATTTCGAAGTCGTTCAACGACGTCCCGGTGCTGTTCAGCGTCGATTTCGAGGTCAGGCGCGGCGAGGTGCATGCGCTGATCGGCGAGAACGGCGCGGGCAAATCGACCCTCATCAAGATTCTCAGCGGTATCGAGCAGCCGAGCTCCGGCACCGTGATGTTCGACGGGCAGCCGGTGGTGCTGCCGCCCAACGGCCAGGCCGAGGCGATGGGGATCGTCCTGATCCACCAGGAGCTCAACCTCGCCGAGCATTTGACGGTCGCGGAGTCGATCTTCCTCGGCCGCGAGATCCGCCGCTTCGGCTTCCTCGATGTCGCGGAGATGCGGTCGAAGGCACGTTCGATCCTCGAGACGCTGCATGTCCATGTCGATCCCGATGCGCGGATCAGCACGCTGTCGGTCGCCGACAAGCAGATGGTCGAGATCGCCAAGGCAATCAGCCGCGACGCCCGCGTGCTGATCATGGACGAGCCGACCGCCGTGCTGTCGGTAGGCGAGACCGAGACGCTGTTCGAGCAGATCCGCCGGCTGACGGCGCGCGGCGTCGCCATCATCTTCATTTCGCACAAGCTCGATGAGGTGATGGCGCTGGCCAAGCGCGTCACGGTGTTGCGCGATGGACAGTTGATCGCCACGGTCGGCACCGAAGTGATGACGCCGGATTCGGCGGCACAGATGATGGTCGGGCGCGAACTCACCAACCTCTATCCGCCCAAGCACGAGCCGGATGTCGACGCCCCGGTGGTGCTATCGGTGCGCAACCTCCAGGCGCCCGGGGTGCGCAACATTTCGTTCGACATGCGGCGCGGCGAGATCCTCGGCTTTGCCGGGCTGATCGGCTCGGGTCGCACGGCGGTGGCCGAGGCGATCGTCGGGCTGGTGCACCGCACGGCGGGCGAGGTGCAGGTCAACGGCAAGCCGGTGAACTTCACGCGGGTGGCGCAGTCGGTCAGCGCCGGTCTCGCCTACATGACCAAGGATCGCAAGGGCAAAGGCCTGCTGCTCAATATGGGGCTCAGGCCGAACCTGACGCTGCTGACGCTGGGCAAGCACCTCAAGGCGGGCTTCCTCGATTTCGCCAGCGAGCAGAAGGCGCTCGATCGCGCCGTGCGCCGCTTCGATATCCGGGCCCGCGACCCCTCGGTGGCGGTCGGGCGCCTCTCGGGGGGCAACCAGCAGAAGCTGATGCTGGGCAAGACCATGGAGACCGAGCCCGACATCATCATCATGGATGAGCCGACGCGCGGCATCGACGTCGGCACCAAGCAGCAGATCTACCACATCATCGCGGCGCTGGCCGCCGAGGGTAAATCGATCATCGTGATCTCGTCGGAAATGCAGGAAGTGATCGGGCTCAGCCACCGCGTGGTGGTGATGCGCGAGGGCCGCATGGCCGGGCTTCTCGAAGGCGCCGAGATCACCGAGGCGGAAATCATGCGGTACGCCGCAGGCATCAAGCAGAGTGGGAATGATGAGCGCATCAGCACCTGACGCAACGGTGAAGCCGGCAAGCGGCTTTCGCCTCGACCTGAAAACCGTAGGCCCGCTGCTGGCGCTGGCGCTGCTGGTGCTGCTCGGCATCTCGCTCAACGAGAATTTCCTCAGCTACTCCAACCTGACCAATGTGCTGGCGCGCTCGTCGTTCATCGGCATCATCGCCATTGGCGCGACATTCGTCATCACCTCGGGCGGGCTAGACCTGTCGGTCGGCTCGATGGCGGCGGTGATCGCCGGCATCATGATCATCGTGATGAACTCGCTGATCCCCTCGATGGGCATCACCTGGGGCGTCGTCCTGATCGGCATGGCGGCAGGCCTTGTGGTCGGCGGCGGCGCCGGCATCGGCAACGGGCTGATGATCACCCGCGGCCGCATCGAGGCGTTCATCGTGACGCTCGGCACCATGGGCATTTTCCGCTCGTTGGTCACCTTCCTTGCCGATGGCGGCACGCTGTCGCTCAATTTCCAGGTCGCCGACCTCTATCGCCCGGTCTACTACGACGGGCTGTTTGGCGTGCCATGGCCGATCATCGTGTTCGCAGTTGTCGCGATCGGCGGCGAGATCGTCATGCGCCGCACCGCCTTCGGGCGCTATTGCGCGGCGATCGGCTCGAACGAGCAGGTGGCGCGCTATTCCTCGATCAACGTCGATAACGTGCGGCTGCTGACCTACATCCTGCAAGGCGTCCTGGTCGGCGTCGCGGTGCTGCTCTACGTGCCGCGGCTCGGCTCGGCCTCGAGCACCACGGGTGTGCTGTGGGAGCTCGAAGCGATCGCCGCGGTGATCATCGGCGGCACCACGCTCAAGGGCGGCTATGGCCGGATCTGGGGCACTGTGGTGGGCGTGGTGATCCTCGGGCTCATCGGCAACATCCTGAACCTGCAAAGTTTCATCAGCCCCTACCTCAACGGGGCGTTCCAGGGCGTCATCATCATTCTTGCCGTGCTGCTGCAGCGGGGTCGCCGCAGCAATTAGGGGAGCGCTTTCAGGAAAAGTTGCAGACTTTTCCGGTTCGAAAGCGTGACAGATCAAATACTTACGATTTCACAACGCCCGCAAGGAGCGGGCACTAACGGGAGGACTACATGAAATTGCTGAAATCCCTCATGGGAGCGGCGGTGATCGCCGGCGCTCTCGGCGGCGGCGCTTTGGCCCAGGACAAGGTCACCATCGGCGTCTCGGTGCCGGCGGCGGACCATGGCTGGACCGGCGGCGTCAACTACTTCGCCCAGCAGGCGATCGAGCGGCTGAAGACCACCTATCCGAATGTCGATTTCGTCTTCGCTTCGGCGCCCGACGCGCCCAAGCAGATCGCCGACATCGAGGACATGGTCTCGACCCGCAACATCGACGCGCTGGTCATCCTGCCGGGTGATCCGGACGCGATGACCTCGGCGATCAAGCAGGTCAAGGACGCCGGCAAGTTCGTCACCGTCGTCGACCGGCAGCTGTCGATCAGCGGTGTCGAAAACCTCTATGTCGCCGGCGACAATCCGGGGCTCGGCGCCAACTCTGCCGCCTACTTCAAACAGGCGCTGCCGGAAGGCGGCAACATCGTGATCCTGCGCGGCCTGCCGATCCCGATCGACCAGCAGCGCTTCGATGCGTTCGTTGCCGGCATCGAAGGCACCAACATCAAGGTGCTGGATGACGAGTTCGCCAACTGGAACCGCGATGACGGCTTCAAGGTGATGCAGGACTTCCTGACCCGCTTCCCCGACATCAAGGCAGTGTGGGCGCAGGACGACGACATCGCGCTCGGCGCCATCGAGGCGATCAAGCAGGCCGGCCGCGAGAACGACATGTTCATCGTCGGCGGCGCCGGCATGCAGCAGATGCTGCAGCGCGTCGCGGCGGGCGACAAGCTGGTCCCCGTCGACGTCAGCTACAGCCCGGCGATGATTGCCACGGCCATCGAGCTGACCACGTCGCACTTCACCGGCGGCATCCAGGTCGCCGGCCGCTACATCCTCGACTCGACCCTGATCACCAAGGACAACGCCGCCGAGTTCCTCGACGCGGAAAGCCCGTTCTGATCGAACGCTTGAGCTGTGTGTTGGAAAGGGGCGCTCCGGCGCCCCTTTGCGTTTCCCGGGCTTCGCATCGCTCCAGGTTGGCGGAGCAGATGGAGTGTTCGGTGACCATGTCGCCGTAGCAGAGGCCTAGTCTAACTGAGACCGAGCCCGCTCCTGCGCGATAGCGCATGTCGATCGGCACCTGCAGCCGGCGAGCCCGCCACGAGGCGTGGGCACTGCCATGCTGCGCGGCCCGTGCCCTAAGTGGACGCCGCAGTCTGACGCTTTTCGCCGCGCTTCACGCCACCGCTGACCAGCACGAAGAACAGCGGCACGAAGAAGACACCGATGAGGGTGCCGGCAAGCGTACCTCCAACCACGCCAATGCCGACCGAGTTCTGCGCCCCCGAGCCGGCGCCAGTAGCTATGGCAAGCGGCAGCACGCCGAGCAGGAAGGCGATCGAGGTCATGGCGATCGGGCGCAGCCGGATGCGCGCCGCTTCGAGCACCGCTTCGAGCAGGGTTCGCCCCTGCCCTCGCAAGTCTCGAGCGTACTCGACGATCAGGATGGCGTTCTTGGCAGTGAGGCCCATCGTGGTCAGAAGCCCGACCTTGAAATAGACGTCGTTGGACTGGCCGAACAGGTAGGCCGCCATGAGCGCGCCGAATATGCCGACTGGTACGGCCAGCAGCACCGAGAGTGGAATTGTCCAGCTCTCGTAGAGTGCAGCCAGGCACAGGAACACCACCACCAGCGATGCGGCGTAAAGGAACAGCGCCTGCGAGCCCGAGAGCCGCTCCTGGTAGGAGAGACCAGTCCAACCGACGCCGTAACCGTCGCCAAGCTCGGCGGTAAGTTGCTCCATCTTGTCCATTGCCGCGCCTGAAGAGACGCCAGCGCCGTTCGAGCCCGAGAGCGCGATCGACGGCGTGCCGTTGAATCGGGACAACGACGCTGAACCCTGAGTCCACTCGGTGTGGCTGAAGGCGGAGAACGGCACCATCTCGCCCGATTTGTTGCGAGCATACCAGCTCTTCAGGTCATCGGGTTGCATCCGGAACTGTGCATCGCCCTTGACGATCACGGGCTTGAGCTCGCCATTGAGATCGAAGTCGTTGACCGAGGTGCCCGCGAGCGCAGTGCCGAGCAACGCATTTGCACCGGAAAGGTCGACCCCGAGCGCTCCGGCCTTTTCCTGGTCGATGACGATCTTGAGTTGCGTGGCGAGCTCACCCGCGTTGCCACGGACATTGGTGACTTCGCTGGTCTTGCCGGCACTTTCCGCCAGTTGGTTCGAGGCGCGATTGAGTGCCTCGGTCCCCCTGTTGCCGTTGTCGAGCAGCACCATCTCGAAGCCGCTCGAGCTGCCAAGGCCCTGAATTGCGGGAGGGGCGAGGGCGAAGACCTGTGCGTCGCGGATCTTCTGGAAGTACATGAAGGCGCGGCGCGACACGGCCGAGGCCGACTGGCTCTGGGATCTGCGTTCGGCGAAATCGCGGAGCTTCACGAACGCCATGGCGCTGTTCTCGCCGCTGCCGCCGAGCGAGAATCCGACGGTGGAGAAGACACTCTCCACTGCATCCTTTTCCTGGGTCAGGTAATAGTCCTCGACGAGATCGAGCACGGCCTGCGTGCGGGCGGCATTGGCGCCGTCCGGGAGGGTGATCATCGTCATCAGGACGCCCTGATCCTCCTCGGGAATGAACGAGGTGGGCAGTTGCGAGTAGGCCCAGTAGGCGCCACCGATCAGCGATGCGAACAGCACGAGGAAAGCCAGCGGCCGGCGGATCATGTAGCCGACGACGCCGACATAGCCACCGGTCGCCATACTGAAGCCTCGGTTAAACCAGCGGAACGGCGGAAAGCGGGACTCGCCGGGGTGATGCTTGCGGAGCAGCAGCACGCAAAGCGCCGGGGTGAGGACGATCGCGACCAGTACCGAGAGGATCATGGCGCTGGCGATGGTGACCGAAAACTGCCGGTAGATGACACCGACCGAGCCGGAGAAGAATGCCATCGGCACGAACACTGCGGTCAGCACCGCCGCGATGCCGATCAGCGCTCCGGTGATCTGGCCCATCGACTTCTCGGTCGCCTCCCGCGCCGACAGGCCCTCTTCAGCCATGATGCGCTCGACGTTCTCCACCACCACGATCGCGTCGTCGACCAGCAGGCCGATGGCGAGCACCATGGCGAACATGGTCAGGGTGTTGATGGAATAACCGAAGACGGCTAGCACGCCGAACGTGCCCAGCATCACCACCGGAACCGCGATCATCGGAATGAGGGTGGCGCGCCAGTTCTGCAGGAAGATCAGCAGCACCAAGAAGACCAGCAAGATGGCTTCGATCAGCGTTTCGACGACTTTCTCGATCGAGAGTTCGACGAAGGGAGTGGTTTCATAGGAATAGGCGATCTCGACGCCTTCGGGCAGCGTGTTCTTCAGGGCGTCCAGCGCCTCGTGCACGTTGTCGGCGGTGGTAATTGCATTGGCGCCGCTCGCCAGCTGCACGCCAAAGCCGCCTGCCGGATGGCCGTTATAGGACGAGCTCGAACCATAGCTTTCCAGGCCGAGCTCGACCCGCGCGACATCCTTGAGCCGCACGGTCGAGCCATCCTCCGCGGAGGCGAGGCGGATGTTCTCGAACTCGGCGACGGTCTTGAGCTGGGTCTGCGCGGTCACCGTGACGCGCAACTGCTGGCCCTTGGTCGTGGGAGAATTGCCGATCTCGCCGACTGCCACCTGCGTGTTCTGTTGCTGGATGGCGGCGGTGACGTCAGCGGGTGTCAGCTTGTACTGGGCGAGCGCCATCGGGTCGAGCCAGATGCGCATCGCGTATCCGGAGCCGAAGGAGATGATGCTGCCCACGCCTTCGACCTGCTGCACGGCCGGCTCGATGGTACTGGCCATGATGTCGGAGAGTTGGATCGAGGAATACCTGTCGTCGGTCGAGACGATGTTGCCGATCATCAGAATGGAGCCGGCCGAACGGCTGACCGACAGGCCGGAATCCCGCACCGCTTCAGGCAGCTGGCGCTCGACGGCAGTGACCTTGTTCTGCACCTGCATCTGCGCGGTGTCGGCGTTCACGCCCGAGCCGAAGGTAAGGCTGACGGTCGCCGAGCCGCTCGAGGAGCTGCTCTCCATGTAGAGCAGGTCGGAGAGGCCGGTCATGGCGTCCTCGATGACCGTCGTCACCGAGTTCTGCACCGCCTCGGCGCTGGCGCCGGGGTAGCTGGCGTTGATGCGGATCGTGGTTGGGGCGATGTCGGGATATTGCGAGATGGGCAAGTTGAAGATCGCGAACCCGCCGGCCAGACACGTGACGATGGCGAGCACGATCGCGAAGACGGGGCGGCCGATGAAGAAGCTGGCGAACGACTGGCGGTTCGGCAGTCGCGAAACGGCGGGCGTGCCGTCGGCGTTGATCGTGCTCACTGGGCGCTCTCCGTCTTCTGCGCGGCGCCGTCAGCGGGAGGCATCACCGTACCGTCGGGCGGCGTGGCTCCTTCGGGCAGCGCGGGCATGCCGGCCGGCGCGGCACCGCCTGCCGAGGGGGCAGCAGCCGCCTTCATGTCCTGGTAGACGACCCCATCCTCCGAGATGGTCACGAGTACCGGGGTAATGGCGGCGCCATCGCTGATCTTCTGCAGGCCATCGACGATGAGCTTGTCACCGGCGCTTACCCCGGCGGTGATCACCCAGGCATTGTTCATGTCGCGTGTCGCGGTCAGCGTGCGCTGTTCGGCCTTGTTGTCAGCCGAGACGAAATAGGCGGTCGGCTCGCCGCGCGAATTGAAGGTCACGGCCCGTTGCGGCACGAGAAACGCGTTCTCCTGTTCGCCGATGGAAATATGGGCGCGCACGAACATGCCCGGTAGCAGGATGCGCTGGGGGTTGCCGATCGTGGCCCGCATGGTCACCGTGCCGGTCGTCTCGCTGACCACGAGATCAGCGCTCGAGATGGTCCCCTCCTGATCGTAGAGTCGGCCATCCTCCAGCGTGAGGTTGACTTTCGGCGCCGGTGGTGGCTGCGGCGGTTGCTCACTGGTTGACTCCGGGCGCAGCGCAAGGATGTTGCTCGAGCTTTCAACCAGCTCGACATAGACCGGATCGATAGTCCGAATGGTGGCGAGTGCATCGGCCTGCCCTGCCGTCACGAGCGAGCCGACCTGGGCGGTGACAGCGCCCAGCATGCCTGAGATAGGAGCGGTGACCTTAGTCTGTTCGAGCGAAATCTGCTTGAGCTGAAGCTGCGCTTCGGCGCTCTGCACCGACGCCTGGGCCTGGGATAGTTCGACCTTCGCGGTCTCGAGGTCGGTTTGTGTCACGCCGCCTGAACTGACCAGTGTTTCGTAGCGGGTGACCTTGCTCTGCGCCGATGGCAACTGCGCGTTGGCGCTTGCAAGGGAGGCTTCCGCCACTGCGACCTCGGCTTGGTAGTTCTTGTCGTCGATGACGAAAAGCAAGTCTCCTGCCTCAACGGGCTGACCCTGCTGCACGGCGACTGAGGTGATAATTCCTCCCACCTGGGGGCGCACCTGGGCCGTCGCCGACGCCGTGATCCGGCCGGGCAGTGTGGTGGTCACCGGCACCGATTGCGGCTGCAGCTCGACGTAGCCCACCTCGGCAGCAGCGCCCATGCCTGGCATTCCGCCGGGCGGCATGCCGGTTGGCTGCGCCAGTGACGTATCGGCGGAAAGCAGCGCGACGCCGAGGGTTGCGCAAAGGATCAGCCAAGTCTGCATGTTCAACCTCTAATTGTCTGGACGACCGCCTCGAGGCTCTCGCGCACTCGGGCTGGGATGTCGGCGTCGGCATCGTTGCGCCAGCGGTCAAAGGTCACGCGCACGGCGCCGGTCATGGCTCCGGCGAGCGCCATGGCCCGCACGTCATCGGCTGGCACGCCGAGGCGTCCCGCAATCAGCCCCTGAAGCTGCAGCTCGAACTTGTGGAACTCTGCCATCTGCAGAGGCATCAGCCTGGGGTGAGCAATCGAGATCTCGCGCATCAGCGGTTCGATCCAACGGCCCTGCTCCATCGCCGCAGCCTGAGCCACCAACAGCTCGACAAGGTCGCCCGCAAGGTCGCCCGCTCCCGAGGCAAAGCGCGCGACAGCCTCCTCGGGCAAGGGCGGCGGCGGAAGCACGAACACGGCCTCCTTGAAAGGGAAGTAGTTGAAGAAGCTCCGCTGGCTGATGCCGGCTGCCTCGCATATTGCCTCGATCGTCACCGCTTCCACGCCATGGTCGCGGGCCATTCGCAGCGCCACATCGTGGATGAGGCGGGTTGTTTCCGCTTTTCGCCGTTGCCTGAGGTCCATGTTCACCGTCCCTGATCAGTCGCCGAGCCGCCAGCCGCCGCCAAACGCCTTGGCCAGAGCGATATAGTCGAGCGCCAGCTGTGCATCCGATTGCGCCAGCGCATTCTCGGCCGACTGCTGCGCCGCCTGGGCCGACAGCAGCTCGCTATAGGTAGCACTGCCGCCTTTATAGAGCTCATTGGAGAGCTCCTCGGCCTTTGAATAGGCGGCAACGCTCGCCGCCAGGGAAGCGCGTCGCGACTTTTCGCGACTATAGGCGACGAGTGCATCCTCGACGTCGCGCACGGCTGTAAGCACAGTTTCGCGGTAGGCGAGGTATTCGGAACGTGCGGCGGACTTGGCGAGGTCCACGCTAGCCGTGAGGCGGTCGCGGTTGAAGATTGGCAGGCTGAGAGTGGGACCGAGATTCCAAGTGCCGGTTACGCCGTTGGTCGAGAGCGCGCCCGTGAGGGTCAGGCTCGGATAGAGATCGGCCTCCTTCACCCCAATATCGGCAACGGCCGAGGCGAGCTTGCGCTCGGCCTGCCGAATATCCGGGCGCGAGCGCAGCAGGTCAGCCGGCACCCCTTTCCCGATATCGCCCTTGGCACGCGGAATGCGTTTGCCCGCGTCAAACATCGCCTGGATTTCCTTCGGCTCCCTGCCGACAAGCAAGGCGAGCGCGTTGATCGACTGCTGCAGCGATGCCTCGAGGCTAGGGATACCGGCGGCCGTGCTCTGCTGCTGACCCACCGACTGCGACAATGCTAGCTCGGTGGCGGCGCCAGCGGCGACCTGCTTGCGCACAACTTCCGTAGTGGCGGTCTGCGTGTCGAGGGAAGCCTTGGCCAGCGCGAGGCGGCGCTGGTAAGCCCGCACGTTAACATAGGTGCCGGCGACTTCGCCGATCAGCGAGAGCCGCGCTCCATTCGCCGCTTCTTCTGCGGTCTGCACGTTGGCAACCTGGGCCTCGCGGTTCCGCTTGCCGGCGCCGAACAGGTCGATCTCCCAGCTCGCATCGATCGAAGCTGAGCGACTGGTGGGGATGACATCGGTGGCGGTGCTGCCTGAGGCGGAACCGGAGACCGAGCTGTTGATCGAGGGATGATAGCTTACCCCGTTGATCTGCGCAGTGGCCCGGGCTGCCTCGACGCGCTCAATGGCCTGCAGCACGGTAAGGTTCTGCGCCAGCCCCAACGCAACGAGGTTGTTGAGCTGCTTGTCGCCGAACTGCGTCCACCACGCTGTGTCCGGCGCGACGGTCGAGCCGGCCGTGCTTGCGCCTACGTAGGACGAACTGAGCCGCAGCTCCGGCTTCGAGTAGTCGAGGCCGAGGGACGAACAGCCGGCCAGCACTACGATTGTCGCGCAAGCCGGGACCAGCCGAGCCAGATCGGGCGGACGAAGGGAGGATGTCACTCGAACCTCGAAGAGAATCTGCATGGTGAGCATAATGTGCGTGATATGCACATCATGCAGTTTGTGCAAATACTTGGACGCGTCGTGGCTGTCAAGCGACGGACAGATCCCGGCCCAGCGCATGACACGTGCTTTGGAGCGCCCAATGATCGGCACCGGCTCGGGGAGTTTTGGACGCAAAGGAACGCCGCAGCGCGCGGCCGCAACGCCTGCGAGCTCGCCGCTTCCCTAGTGCCTGGAGGCCAGTGACGGCCCCCCTTGGGCCAACAGCGGACGCGCTTACGGGCCAGGTAGGCCTGAAGGGCCACGGTCGGTCATGCACACCGATGGCCTGTGCAGGAGGGAAGTTGGCAGTGGGCCGGGATTGCTTCTGAAGCCCGCTCCAAACGCACGCCCGGAAAAAACGAAGGCCGGGCTGTTGGCCCGGCCTTATCGTCACATCCCTGAGGTCCAGGGAGGATATTGGAGCGGGCGAAGGGATTCGAACCCTCGACCCTAACCTTGGCAAGGTTATGCTCTACCCCTGAGCTACACCCGCACTCCATCGGCTCTTTACGATGCTTCGTTCCCGTGGGAAACTTGGCAGCGCCGAACCGCGCGCCTATATGCCCAATCGAAAGCGGGTTTGCAACCCATAATTCTGGTCTCATCAAAGCCGTGATAAAGCTTGCGTCCGACACCCATCGGAGCGCAAGAAAACCAAGGAAAGACGGGCCTCTCAGCGTCCCGTCGCGGCAGGAAAAGCACAGCATGTCCTTCAACGACCTCAACCCGGCCTCACAAAATTCTTCGGTGCCCGCCGGCGCCCTGATCAAGGATTCGACCGATCGCGCCTTCAAGGCCGACGTGATCGATGCCTCGCTGGAGGCCCCGGTGCTGGTGGATTTCTGGGCGCCATGGTGCGGCCCCTGCCGGCAGCTGACGCCGAACCTCGAGAAGGTGATCAACGAAAAGGCTGGCAAGATCCGGCTGGTGAAGATCAACATCGACGAGAACCCGGGCGTTGCGGGCCAACTGGGCATCCAGTCGATTCCCGCCGTGTTCGCCTTCGCCGGCGGCCGACCGGTCGATGCCTTCCTCGGGGCGATCCCCGAGAGCGAGGTGCGGCGGTTTGCCGACAAGGTGATCTCGGCCGCTCCCGCGGGCCAGCCGCAGGCCGGCTCGATCGAAGAAGAGATCGCCAATGCGCTCACCGCCGCCGGCGAAGCGCTGAAGGTGGGCGACCTCAACCAGGCGGCGCAGATCTATGGCATGGTGCTGCAGCACCAGCCGGAGAACGCGCCGGCGATCGTCGGCATGGCCAAGGTGTTCCTTGCCGCCGGCGAGCCGGACCAGGCGCAGGCGGTGCTCGACACCATGCCGGAAGCCGAACGCAAGGGTGACGACTACACCTCGACCCTGGCCGCGCTTAAGCTATTGGGCGAAGCCGCGGAACTCAGCGAGACCGATGAACTCGCGGCGCAGCTCGAAAAGAACCCCGACGACCATCAGGCGCGTTTCGATCTCGCGGTGAAGTACAATGCCGAGGGCAAGCGCCTCGAAGCCGCCGAGGCGCTGGTGGCGCTGATGCGCCGCGACCGCACCTGGAACGAGGACGGGGCGCGCAAGAAGCTGCTCGAACTGTTCGAAGCCTGGGGCCCCAAGGACCCCGCCACGCTGAAGGGCCGCCGGCTGCTGTCGGCGCTGCTGTTCAGCTAACTGCCATTTGCGCCCAAGGAGGCGCCCCGTGTTGAAGCGACCGAATTCTCCCGCCGATCTGCCCGCCAGCGTGCCGCTGTTCCCGCTGACGGGCGCCTTGCTGCTGCCCTATGCCCGGCGGCCGCTCAATATCTTCGAACCGCGCTATGTCGAAATGATCGATCATGCGCTCAAGGGCGACCGGCTGATCGGCTTGATCCAGCCGCGCGATACCTCGGAGGAAAGCCCGAAGGGCCGGGCGCCGCTGCAGCGCATCGGCACGGTGGGGCGGATCAGCCATTTCGAGGAAGTCGAGGAAGCCCGCTACTTCGTCATCCTCGAGGGGCTGTGCCGCTTCGAGCTCATCAAGGAGATGCCGACGATGACGCCGTTCCGGCGCGGGATGATCGCCACCGATATGTTCGCCTCGGATTTCGACCGCGAGTTCGGCGAGGAGGCAGTGGATCGGCCGCGCTTCCTCAAGATGATGCGGGACTATGCCGAGTTCGGCAATTTCGACCTCAACTGGGACGAGATCCAAAAGACCGGCACCGCCGACCTGGTCAACTTCTGTGCCATGGTCTCGCCCTACGGCGCGGCCGAAAAGCAGGCGCTGCTCGAGGCCGATACGCTCGAAACCCGCGCCGAGACGTTGATCGCCATGGCCGAGTTCGAGATGGCCAAGGGCGGCGACCGGGCCTCGCCGCTCAATTGAGCGAGGGAACTCCAGCCCAGGCAGCGACCAATCTCCGCCATGTGGTGGATGTGAAGACGCTCGAAATGCTGGTCTGTCCCCTGACCAAGACCCGGCTGACGCTCTCCGCCGACGGCACCGAGCTGATCTCGGTGGCGGCGCACCTGGCGTTCCCGATCCGCGAGGGCGTGCCGATGCTCAGCCTCGATGAGGCGCGGGAGATCGAGCAGGGCGACATGGGCCGCAACCTGCCGCGGCTGGGCTAGCGCGGTTCTTCGGGAAGATCATGTGGGCGAACCACGGTCATGCCCACCCACCGGGTGTCATCCCTGCGAAAGCAGGGACCCATCCTTCCATCTGCTCGGGTTGTGAGTTGGGTCCCTGCTTGCGCGGGGATGACACCGAGTCCAGCAGCGCTACCTCGTGGCAAGTTCGCCGGCGAGTGCCGTACTTGCAGCAGGCCCTGGCTCAGCGCGCAGGTGCTTGCGCAGGGATGACAGCCAGTTTGAGGTTCTGCCGGGTGGATCAATCAAGCCGTAAATGCTCCGCGTCTCGATTGGTCGCGCTTTCGAACCGGAAAGCCTGCAACTTTTCCTGAAAACGCTCCAATAGCGAACGACTTGATTCCCGGCCCTCCTTGCTTCATTACAGCCGGCACCGAAAGGGGTATTGCCATGGAAAAGTTCACGAGCCTGACGGGCGTCGCCGCGCCGCTGCCGATCATCAACATCGACACGGACATGATCATTCCCAAGCAGTACCTCAAGACCATCAAGCGCACCGGGCTCGGCACGGCCCTGTTCTCCGAGATGCGCTATAATGAAGATGGCTCGGAAAATGAGAGCTTCGTGCTCAACAAGCCGGCCTATCGGCACGCCAAGATCATCGTCGCCGGCGACAATTTCGGCTGCGGCTCGTCGCGTGAGCATGCGCCGTGGGCGTTGCTCGATTTCGGCGTGCGCTGCGTGATCTCCACCAGCTTCGCCGACATCTTCTACAATAACTGCTTCAAGAACGGCATCCTGCCGATCGTGGTGACGCCCGAGCAGCTGGCCCTGCTGATGGACGATGCCGAACGCGGCTCGAACGCCACGATCAGCGTCGACCTCGAGAGCCAGACGATCAAGGGGCCGGATGGCGGTTCGATTCACTTCGATATCGATCCGTCGCGCAAGCAGACGCTGCTCGAGGGGCTCGACGATATCGCGACGACGCTGAAGGCCGATCCGGCGATCTCAGGGTTCGAGAAAAAGATGGGCCAGGACCGGCCCTGGCTCTGAGGAGCAGGCGATGGTCCTCCACATCTCTTCCGGCTCGCCGTTTGAAAAGAAGATCGGCTATTCGCGCGCCGTGATCGACGGCAACATGGCCTATGTCTCGGGCACCACCGGGTATGACTACAAGACCATGGTGATGCCAGAAGACGCCGGCCAGCAGGCGCGCAACGCCTTCGCCACCATTGCTCAGGCGCTCGAGGAAGCCGGCGGCACCATCAAGGACACGGTGCGCGTCCGCTACTACATCACCGACATGGCGCATTACGATGCGCTGGTCGCGGTGGCTGGCGAAGTGTTCGCCGACATTCGGCCGGCCGCCACCATGGTGGTGTGCGGGCTGACACGGCCCGAGATGAAGCTCGAGATCGAAGTCACCGCCCGCTTCGGTGCCCACGGGCGCTGAGGCGATGGATTTCGTCCAGCCGCGTCCGAGCCTTGCCGCGATGACCGTGGGCTTTGCCACGACCGCCCGGTTACAAAGCCTCAGCAGCGGGCATCGACGCGTAGTGCAGCAGCACCTCACCTCTCCGGCTTCTCCCCCACCCTGATCCGCCGCCGGCGGTTTCATCGAACCGCTCGACGTCATCGACGGCGCTCGCGTCTCCGACCCCCGTCCCAGGGGCGGAGCGCTCGCCGGTTTTCGCTCATGCCCAGACTCCAGGAATATCCATGTCCGACGACACTTTGCTCGACCGCGCCCTCACCCGCCTCGACGAGGCTGCCAGCCACCTGAGGATCGACCAGGATGTCATCGAGAAGCTGAAATATCCGCGCGAGACCACCAAGATGCGGCTGATGATCCGCATGGACGATGGCTCGCGTAAGTCGTTCCTCGCCTGGCGCTGCCGCTATGACGATACCCGTGGGCCGACCAAGGGCGGCATCCGCTTCCACCCGGACTCCAGCATCGAAGAGGTGGAGACGCTGGCGTTCTGGATGACCTTCAAGTGCGCTGTGATGAACCTGCCCTATGGCGGCGGCAAGGGCGCCGTGCGGGTCGATCCGCGCATGCTGTCGAAGTCGGAGCTGGAGCGGCTGTCGCGCGCCTATATGCAGGCCTTCGCCCGCGTCGTCGGACCGGATCGCGATATCCCGGCGCCGGACGTCTACACCAATGCGATGATCATGGGCTGGATGGCCGACGAATACAGCCAGATCGTCGGGCAGCTGAGCCCGGCAGTGATCACCGGCAAGCCGATCGCACTGGGTGGTTCGCTCGGCCGCAACGACGCGACGGCGCGCGGCGGCTATTACCTGGTCCGGCATCTGGCCAGCGAGCTGGGGCTCGGCGCCGGCATGCGCGTCGCCATCCAGGGTTTTGGCAATGCCGGGCAGTATTACGCGCAGCTCGCCGGCGCCGACGGCCACAAGATCGTTGCGGTGTCGGATTCGGCCGGCGCCATCCAACGGGCCGACGGGCTGGATGTGACAAAGCTGATCGCCGGCAAGCTGGCGGGCAAGCACGTCGCCGAGCTCGCGGCGGAGCTGGGCGCACAGGTCATCGCGGCTGAGGCGTTGATCGGGGTCGATTGCGACCTGCTGGTGCCGGCGGCGCTTGAGGACATGATCACCCTCGACAATGCCAGCTCGATCAAAGCCAGGGTGGTGCTCGAACTCGCCAATGGACCGGTGACGCCGGATGCCGACAAACTGCTGGAAGCGCGCGGGATCACCGTGCTGCCGGACATTCTCGCCAATGCCGGCGGCGTCACCGTCTCCTATTTCGAATGGGTGCAGAACCGCCAGGGGTTCTACTGGGACGTCGAGGAAATCCACGCCCGGCTGCTGCGCATCATGGAGCGCGAGGGAAGGGCAGTGTGGGACATTGCGAGGGATCGCAGGACGACGATGCGCACCGCCGCCTATGTGCACGCGCTGTCGCGGCTCGCCACCGCCATCGAGGCGCATGGCACGCAGCCCTTCTTCACCAGCTGACGAACGTCGAGCGGCGGAGCGAGATCAGGAAAGGTTGCAGACCTTTCCGGTTCGATCTCGCGACAAAACAAGGACTTTGAGCAGGAGTGCGATTCAATGAAACGCAATCCTGCTCAAGGCGGTTTAGGCGTTCGTCGGCCTTGCAGGCGTGGGGCAAGTAGCGATAAGTCCCGCGCCAGCATCATCCTGCAATAGAGGGATCACCCATGGCCCAGAAACTCTTCCTTCTCCCCGGCGACGGCATCGGCACCGAGATCATGAAGGAGGTCGAGAAGGTGATCGCCTGGCTCAACAGCCAGGGCGAGACGGATTTCACCTTCGATTCGGGCCTCGTGGGTGGTTGCGCCTATGACGCGCATGGCGAGGCGATCTCGGAAGAGGA
Source organism: Devosia sp. GW821-FHT12F11 (assembly GCF_058806655.1). Taxonomy (NCBI): domain Bacteria; kingdom Pseudomonadati; phylum Pseudomonadota; class Alphaproteobacteria; order Hyphomicrobiales; family Devosiaceae; genus Devosia; species Devosia sp. GW821-FHT12F11. The sequence goes on along the minus strand of NZ_JBXAPX010000001.1, from coordinate 146,179 downwards.
TATGCAGAAGGCGCTCGCCGCCGATGCAGTGATCTTCGGCGCGGTTGGCGGACCGAAATGGGACAAGGTGCCTTATGAGAAGCGTCCGGAAGCGGGCCTGCTCCGCCTCCGCAAGGACCTGAAGCTGTTCGCCAACCTCCGTCCGGCGATCTGCTATCCGGCGCTGGCCGATGCCTCGTCGCTGAAGCGCGAGCTGGTCGAGGGCCTCGACATCCTGATCGTGCGCGAGCTGACCGGCGGCGTCTATTTCGGCGAGCCCAAGACCATCACCGATCTCGGTAATGGGCAGAAGCGCGCCATCGATACGCAGGTCTACGAGACCTACGAGATCGACCGGATCGTCCGCGTCGCCATGGACCTCGCCCGCACCCGCAAGAACAAGGTGCACTCGGCCGACAAGAAGAACGTCATGAAGTCGGGCGTGCTGTGGGACGAAGTCGCGCAGGCGGTGGCCAAGGACTATCCGGATGTCGAATTCCACCACATCCTCGCCGACAACGCGGCGATGCAGCTGGTGCGCAACCCCAAGCAGTTCGACGTGATGGTCACCGACAACCTGTTCGGCGATATCCTGTCGGACGCGGCGGCGATGCTCACCGGCTCGCTCGGCATGCTGCCCTCGGCTTCGCTGGGTGCGCCCGACGCGGCGACCGGCAAGCGCAAGGCGCTGTACGAGCCCGTGCATGGCTCGGCGCCGGACATTGCCGGCAAGGGTGTCGCCAACCCGATCGCCATGCTGGCCTCGTTCGCCATGGCGCTGCGCTACTCGTTCAACCTGGTGGCGCTGGCCGATCGGCTCGAGGCGGCGATTTCGAGCGTGCTGGCCGATGGCCTGCGCACCGGTGACATCGCGCAGGACAACCGCAAGACCGTCGGCACCGAAGAGATGGGCGCCGCGATCCTCAAGAAGCTCGCCGCGTAACAGCCGACGTACTCATTTGCAAAGGCCCGGTGTCCCAGGGGTGCCGGGCCTTCGTTCATCTGGGCTTCAGGTGCGCTATGATCTCTCCGGCACATCGGGGAGGTCATATTATGACTTACGACATACGCACATTGCTGAATCGCGCCGTCGACCATGCCGTCGATTATCGCGCCTCGCTCAACGAACATGCCGGCCGCCCGGACCATAGCTATGCTGAGATGCGCGACCGGCTGCTCGAGCCGGTGCCCGAACAGGGCGCCGCGCCGCTCGAGGTGCTCGAGGAGCTGGTCCGGCGCAGCGAGGGTGGGCTGATGCCGATCACCGGACCGCGCTTTTTCGGCTGGGTGATGGGCGCCTCGCATCCGGCTGGCGTCGCCGCCGACTGGCTGGTCAGCGCCTGGGGGCAGAATGCCGGCTACCACACCCCGACTCCGGCGGCCGCCGCGATGGAAGAGGTGGCCGAGCGCTGGCTGCTCGACATCCTCGACCTGCCGCGTCAAAGCTCGATCGGCTTCACCACCGGGGCCACTGTCGCTGGCGCCGTGGGGCTTGCCGCGGCGCGCACCCGGGTGCTGCTCGATGCCGGCTGGGACCCGGATGCCGATGGCCTGTTCGGCGCGCCGCCGGTGCATGTGCTGATCGGCGACGACGCGCATTCCTCGATGTTCTCGGCGCTGCAGCTGATCGGCTTCGGCTATCGCCGGCTGATCCGGGTCGCCACCGACGGGCAGGGCCGGATGAGCGTTGCGGCGCTCGATGCCGCGCTGCGGGGGCTGAGCGGCCCGAAGATCGTCATCGCGCAGGCCGGGCAGATCAATACCGGCGCCTATGACCGGTTCGACGACATCATCCCGATCGCCCACGCCGCCGGCGCCTGGGTGCATGTCGATGGAGCGTTCGGGCTCTGGGCCCGCACCACGCCATCGCTCAAGCACCTGACCACGGGCATCGAGGCGGCGGATTCCTGGGTCACCGACGGGCACAAATGGCTGCAGGTGCCGTATGATTCCGGCTTTGCCATCGTGCGTGACCGCGAGGCGCATCAGCGCGCCATGACGCAATGGGCAAGCTACCTGCCGACCATCAGCCCGACCGACCGGGTGCCCTCGGCGTTCGTGCCGGAACTGTCGCGCCGGGCCCGCGGCACGCCGGTCTGGGCGATGCTGAAGACGCTGGGCCGGCAGGGCGTGGCGGAGCTGGTGGAACGGCACTGTGCGCTGACCCGGCGGATGGCCGAACGGCTCAGCGCCGAGCCGGGCATCAATCTCCGTAACGAGGTCACCATCAACCAGCTGATCGTCGACTTCGGCGCGGGCGACGCGGCAACGCGCAAGGCACTGACCGAAGCGGTGATCGCTGGCGTGCAGGCAGGCGGCGTGTGCTTTGCCGGCGGCGCGGCCTGGCATGGCGATTGGGTGATGCGGATCTCGGTCACCTCAGGCGCCACGACCGAAGCGGACATCGACCTTTCGGCCGATGCCATCATCGCTGCGTGGCGGGCAGTCAGGGGTTAGCGATGGTCAGGCTTCCGCATCGGGTTGAACAGCACGGAACTCCGCTTGCCGTCGAGCGCGTCGAAGATGTCGCCGGGCTCGATCCCCATGTCGCGCAGCAGATGCGGCTGCATCCGGCTGAGGCCAATCAGCGTGGCGCGTTCTCGCTTCCGCTGCATCCAGCGGTGCAGCAGGCGTCGGATGAAGCCGGCATCGGCATTGTGGCGTATGGCCAGCGGGCTCTCGTCCAGGTCGATGGTCGTCATCGTCGTATTCCTCAGCGCGCCCCGCTTTCCACAAAACATATGATGACTGCGGGTGAGAGGATAGCGAGCGTTTGGTGCGGTTCGCGCCGCGCCGAAATTACCAAGCGGCACCAACGCCGTAGCCCGTCGGTCAGCGGTTGGGACAAAATGTCGGCTAGGGTCGATCGACCCCGGAACCGCACCGGCGGTACAGTTTTCTGGAGGGACCAGCATGCGCAAAGGCAATGAGACGCGCGAACGCATCCTCGACATCGCCGAAGCGGGTGTGCTCGCCAAGGGGTTTGGCGCCACCTCGATCGACGAGATCATCGCCGAGGCAGGGATCACCAAATCCGGCTTCTTCTATCATTTCCACGACAAGAACGAGCTGGCGCGCGGACTGCTGTCGCGTTACCGCGGCCGTCTCGAACAACTGGTCGACGAGATCTTCGGCCGGGCAGCGGAGCTAAGCGACGATCCGCTGCAGCGGCTGCTGATCGGGCTGACGCTGTTCGCCGAGCACATGGCGGCGATGCCCGGCGGGCATCCGGGCTGTCTCGTCGCGACGATGAGCTACCAGGACCAGCTGTTCAATCGCGAGGTTCGCGCCATGGTCAACTCGATCGTAGAGGACTGGAATGCCTTCTTCCGGACCATGGTCGAGAAGATCGTCGCGGTCTATCCGCTGCGCGAACCCCTGGACGCTGGCCGCATTGCGCGCAACATCACCTGTGCCATCGATGGCGGTATCATCATGAGCAAGTCGCTCGGCGACCCCTCAGTGCTGCCCGAGCAGATGCTGATGGCGCGCAACTACGTGAAGATGCTGTTCCAGCCGGCGTCGCTCTACGCCATGCCGCGGGAAGCGCTGGCGGCTTGAACGGCTCCTCGGAGACGCCGTGGCCCCGGCACCCCCCTCCGAGCTGCGCTAGGTCGCTACGCTCCCAAGCTTCGCTTGCCTCCCCCGTCAAGGGGGAGGTGAGCATCGAGCTTGTGGCTGATTCCAACCACAATTACCGGCGGACACCCTCCCCTTGACGGGGAGGGATGGGGTGGGGTGAGCAGCACGCGTGATGTTCGCTGGGTCCACTACAGACGATCAGTTCAGCCCGAACGCCTCCGCCAGCAGGCGGAACGAGCGGAGCCTGAGCTCGTAGTCGTACATGGTGGTGGTGACCATCACCTCGTCGGCGCCGGACTCTTCGACCTTCTTCTCGATCGCCGCTTTCACCGTCGACGGCGAGCCGACGATCCACAGCGGGCGCTGGCCCTCGATGATGCGGGTCTCGTGCGGGCTGTACTGGTGTGCCGCCGCTTGCTCGGGCGAAACGAGCTTCCGCACCTGGCCCGAATGGAACAGCGCCCACATCAGCTCCTGCGAGCGTGCAAGGAACTGCGCTTCCTCATCGGTCGGCGCGACCAGCGCCGAAACGGCGATGATGGCATGCGGCTTGGGAAACGCATCGGTGGGGGTAAACGCCGCGCGATAGGCGGCGAAGGCCGGGCCGGCCGGGGTGGCGCTGAAATGGGCGGCGAAGGAATAGCCGACACCGAGCTGTCCGGCCGCCTGGGCGCTCGCGCCGCTCGAACCGAGCAGATAAACCGGCGGCAGGTCCACTCGCTCGGGCACCACCATCACCTGGTGGAACGGGTGGTCGGGGGCGAAATTGGCTTCCTCGAAGGCCAGCATCTCGGCCAGTTCCTGGGCAAAGTACTCGCCACCGACGGAGCGCAGCGCCTGCAGGGTGCGGCCATCGCTGCCGCCGGCGCGGCCGATGCCGAGGTCGATGCGGCCGGGGTTGAGGCCATTGAGGGTGCGATAGGTCTCGACCACCCGCAGCGGCACGTGGTTGGGCAGCATGACGCCGCCGGAGCCGACGCGGATGCGCGAGGTGTTGGCCGCGGCGGTGGCGATCAGCACTTCCGGCGAGGACGAGGCGATCGAGGGCATACCGTGATGCTCGGCATACCACAGCCGCGTGAAGCCGAGCTCGTCGCCGAGCTTGGCGAGGCTGATGATGTTGCGCAGCGCGTCCGGCGTCGAGGTGCCTTCGGAAACGGGAGCGAGGTCGAGGATGGAGAGGGGAAGGGAAGCCATGAGGGCTTATATCGTTATTTGACGATGGATTGGAAGGGTGCTCCCGACTGATAGAGACGGCCCCCTCCCGGCCTCCCCCATAAAGGGGGAGGTGAAGAGTCGAGGCTCTGTCTTCGATCGTGCCAGACGCACTGGCGGGCACCTCCCCCTTTATGGGGGAGGATGGGAGGGGGCCGTCTCTCCAGGTAGAGCTCGATGCTCCGCCCACCCCCGCCAGCCGTCTGACAGCCACACCGACGCGAGGGGTACCGCATGCAGGACAATGGCTGTCGCGCACCGATCCTGGTCATGCTTTACGGCTACTCCGCCGCCTCGAGCCCCTTGATCAACTCGAGCGCCTGACGCTCGAACAGCCGGCGATAAATGCCGCCGTCGCGCTTCACCAACTGTTCGTGCGTGCCTTCCTCGACCACCTTGCCGCCGTCGAACACCAGCAGGCGATCGAGCGCCCGCACGGTCGAGAGGCGGTGGGCGATGACGATGGTGGTGCGGCCGACCATCAGCCGCTCCATCGCTTGCTGGATCAGCAGCTCGCTCTCGCTGTCGAGGCTGGAGGTCGCCTCGTCGAGGATCAGCACGCGCGCATCGGACAGGAAGGCGCGGGCAATGGCGACACGCTGGCGCTCGCCGCCCGAGAGCTTGATGCCGCGTTCGCCGACCAGCGTCTCGTAGCCCTTGGGCAGTTTGGCAATGAAGTCGTGGGCGTTGGCGAGTTTTGCCGCCTCCTCGATCTGGGCCCGGGTGGCGCCGGGCCGGCCATAGGCGATGTTCTCGGCCAGCGAGCGGTGGAACAGCACCGGCTCCTGCTGCACGATGGCGATCTGCTGGCGCAGCGAGGCCTGCTGCACGTCGCGGATGTCGATGCCGTCGATGACGATACGGCCACCGCTGACGTCGTGCAGGCGCTGGATCAGTTTGACGAAGGTGGTCTTGCCCGAGCCGGAATGGCCGACGAGGCCGACCTTCTCGCCTGGCGCGATGTGCACGTCGAGCTGGCGATAGAGCGGCTTCAGATGCACGCCGTAGTGGAAGTCGACATGCTCGAAGTCGATGGCGCCGGCTTTGACCGCCATCGGCCTGGCGCCGGGCTTGTCCTCGATGCCGAGCTTCTGGTCGTCGAGCGCCACCAGTTCTTCCATGTCGTTGACGGCCCGCTGCAGGTTGCGGACGTGCTGGCCGATATCGCGCAGGTACCCTTGCAGCACCAGGAAGGTGGTGATGACGAAGGTGACGTCACCGGCTGTGGCGGCGCCGCTCTGCCAGAGCAGCAGGCCCGAGCCGATAATGGCGCAGCGCAGCACCCAGAGCATGGTGTTCTGGATGGTGCCGTTGAGCGTGCCGCGGTTCCAAGTGCGCGAGGTGCGCTTGCGCCACTTGTCGACGACGTGGCCGAGGCGGGCTTCCTCGCGGTCCTCGGCGCCAAAACCCTTGACCACGATATTGCAGCTCACCGCGTCGGCCAGCGCGCCGCCCATGCGGGTATCCCAGGCATTGGCAAGGCTCGCCGCCGGCGCGACCCAGAGGGTCGAGAGGCTGACGGTGACAGTGATGTAGATGAGCGAGCCGACGCCGATGACGAGGCCCATCACCGGCCAGAACAGGCTCAGCATCACCGTGGTGCCGATCAGCATCACCAGCGAAGGCAGCAGCGCCATCAGGATCACGTCGTTGAGGCTGTCGAGCGCCCACATGCCGCGGGTGATCTTGCGCACGGTCGAGCCGGCAAAGGAATTGGCATGCCAATCCGACGAAAAGCGCTGCACACGGTGGAAGGCGTTCTGGGCAATATCGCTCATCATGCGCAAGGTGAGCGCGATGATGGTCTGGAAGGCGAGCTGACGCACCAGCACCGAGGCCGCGCCGAGCGCCACGATGACGAAAAAGGCGGTCATCGCCCCGTTCCAGGCGATCTCATTGGTGGCAGCGCCACTGGCCACTGCTTCGACCAGCCGGCCGGCAAAGAATGGGGTCAGGATGTCGGCGACGGTCTCGATGAAGAACAGGCCCATGATGAGGGCAACGCGCCTGGGCTGCCGGCGCCAGTGTCCGGCGGCGAAGCCGAGCACCTTGCCATAGGCCTGGCCGCGCTGAGTTTTCTTGGAAGAAGCCATGTCGTTCGTCCGGACGCCGCACAAGGCGGCCATCCGGTCCCGGAAAAGAGCAAAACTGGAAAAGAGCCGGAGAGTCCGGCGGCTAGCAAGCGATGGTCCTAAGGGCGGACCGCGGGCGACCTAACGGTGAAATCCGGAGGTGAGCCCTGCGAGGCGAGGTCGGAATGCTGTCATGTCGCGCCTCCCTATGGCTGGCCGAAGGAAGTCACTCATAGAGAGGTTTTTCGATCGCGGCAAGCGGGACGGGAGTCGGGAGCGCCCCGGGGCGAACTCAAAAATCTCGATGGCTGAACTCCCCGCGATGACAGCCGGTGGGTAGGTCCAGATTGGGCCCAACCACAACGCTGGTGCATGCCATTCGCGGAACCCGCTAGACCAGGAGCGCAACAGCGGCGGGCACGAGGATGATCGCGATGATCACGGCGATCGCCGGAAAATCGATGAACTTTGCGTCCTTGAAGGACATGAGAGCTCTCCTTCCACCCCAATTAACGCGGGGCGGAAGGAGCTGTTCCCAAAGGCTCAGAACTCGGGTTCGGCGCCGATCGAGTGGATCGACAAGTCGGCGCCGCGCCGCTGCTGTTCGTCGCTGAGGCGCACCGGCGCGACGCGGCTGGACAGCCAGTACAGCACGTAGCCGGCGGCGAAGGCATAGGCGGAGACGGCGAGCGAGCCGACCAGTTGGGTGACGAACGACACCCCGCCCATGCCGCCCAGCGCCTCGAGCCCGAAAATGCCGGCGGCGATGCCGCCCCACAGGCCGCAGAGGCCGTGCAATGGCCAGACGCCGAGCACGTCGTCGATCTTGAGCTTCTCCTGGGTAAGGGTGAAACCCTTGACGAAGATCACGCCCGCTACGGCGCCGACGGCGAGCGCCGCCAGCGGATGGTAGAGGTCGGAGCCGGCGCAGACCGCGACGAGCCCGGCCAGTGCGCCGTTATGGGTGAAGCCCGGATCGTTCCGGCCGATCACCACGGCGGCGATGATGCCGCCGACCATGGCCATCAGCGAGTTGATGGCGACGAGCCCGGAGACGCCGGCCACCGACTGGGCCGACATGACGTTGAAGCCGAACCAGCCGATGCAGAGCAGCCAGGTGCCGAGCGCCAGCCACGGGATCGAGGACGGGGCGAACGGCCGGCCGTTCGGGCCGTAGCGGCCGACCCGGGCGCCCATGCGCAGCACCGCGGCAAGCGCCAGCCAGCCGCCCAGCGCATGCACCTGGATCGAGCCGGCGAAATCGTGGAAGCGGGCGCCGAAGCTCGCTTCGAGCCAGGCCTGGATACCGTAATTGGCGTTCCAGACGATGCCCTCGGAGAACGGATAGATCAGCCCGACGATCACCGCGGCGGCGATCACCTGCGGCCAGAACTTGGCGCGTTCGGCGATGCCGCCGGAAATGATGGCAGGTACCGCCGCGGCGAAGGTGGCGAGGAAGAAGAACTTTACCAGGCTGAAGCCCTGCGGCGCGAAGCCCGCACCGCCGCCCGAGAGCGTCGCGGCATTGTGGAAGAAGGTGACGCCATAGGCGATGGAATAGCCGATGACGAAATAGGCCAGGGTCGAGAAGGCGAAGTCGACCAGGATCTTGACCAGCGCATTGACCTGGTTCTTGCCGCGCACCGTCCCCAGTTCGAGGAAGGCGAAACCGCCATGCATGGCGAACACCAGGATCGCGCCCACCAGCACAAAAAATACGTCGAGCCCAGCGGACTCAGCCATTGAAGCCTCCCAAACAAAACCCGGCTCGCATCCGGGCTAATTCGAGGGCACAGCAATCAAGCCGCGTGCCAGTTCAGCGGGCGGAAAGAGTGCAGCGGTTTCAGTAGGTTATGTTGCCGGGCACAGTCAGGCTGCTTCGCAGGCGGCGAAGTGCTCAAGATTTGGGCGGTCAACGGCCCGGCACTGCCCAGAAACTGAGCAGTGCGGCATCGCCTGGCGGGGCGGGTGGCGGTCCCGTTTCCGGGCCCGGGTGCCGTTGACCGGGGTGTGCAGCCCACGCGGTTTGCGAGTGGGAAGCCTCTGTGGCGAGCCAAGAGGTACGTGAGCTGCACGCCGCGATCAGCGGGTTGGGAACCGGGCCGCAGCCTGTTTCCGGGTCGGAGAGCCGAGCCGCAACCCGGCTCTCCGGGGGTCAGGCGCGCAGCGGGGGAGGAGATCCGCTGCGCGCCATCTGGTGGTCCAGGTGGACGACGCTCCCGTTAGTTGTAGGCGCGCTCGCCGTGGCTCGACAGATCGAGGCCATCGCTCTCGGCCGACTCGGTGACGCGGGCGCCGCCGAACACTGCCTTGACGATGAACATCGCGATGAGCGCCACCACGGCCGACCAGACGATGGCGATACCGACGCCGGTCAGCTGCTTGACGAACTGGCTCCACATCTCGTAGCCGGCCAGCGGGTAACCACCGAAGGTCGGGCTGGCGACGAACGCGGTGCCCAGCGCGCCGACGATGCCGCCGACGCCATGGATGCCGAACACGTCGAGCGAGTCGTCGTACTTGAACATCGGCTTCAGCGTCACGACGGCCCACAGGCAGACTACACCGGCGATGGCGCCGAGGACGATCGCCCCGATGGTGCCGGCAAAGCCGGCGGCCGGGGTGATCGCAACGAGACCGGCGACGGCGCCCGAAGCGAAGCCGAGCAGCGAGGCATGACCGCGGGTGAACTTCTCAGCCAGACCCCACGCCAGGGCCGCGGCGGCCGGGGCAGTGATGGTGTTGAGGAAGGCCTGGGCGGTGAGGCCGTTGGCTTCGAGGTTCGAGCCGGCATTGAAGCCGAACCAGCCGAACCACAGCAGGCCCGCGCCGATGAAGACGAAGGTCAGGTTGTGCGGCGGGATCGGTTCCTTGAGGAAGCCGGTGCGCGGCCCGAGGACGATGGCGGCGACGAGTGCGGCCACACCGGAATTGATGTGCACCACGGTGCCGCCGGCGAAGTCATAAGCGCCCAGGCCGAACAGGTACCCGGTGCCGGCCCAGACCATGTGGGCGATCGGCAGGTAGGAGAAGGTGAACCAGATCGCCAGGAACAGCATCACGGCGCCGAACTTCATGCGCTCGGCGATGCCGCCGACGATGAGGGTGGAGGTGATGCAGGCGAAGGTGAGCTGGAACACCACGAACACCAGTTCGGGCAGCTGGAAGCCGGCCGAGAAGGTGGCGGCGGTCGATTCGATCGTCACCCCCGAGAGGAAGAACTTGGAGAAGTCGCCGATGATGGCGGAGAGGCCGCCTTCGCTGCCGCCGAAGGCGAGCGAGTAGCCGTAGGCCACCCAGAGCAGGGCGATGAGCGCGACGCCGGCGAGCACCTGGCTGAGGATGGACAGTACGTTCTTGGCGCGGACCAGGCCGCCGTAGAACAGGGCGAGGCCCGGCACGATCATCACGAAGACGACCATGGTCGAGACCAGCATCCAGGCGGTGTCGCCCTTGTCGATGATCGGGACGACTTCAGCGGCCGGCGCCGCGGCGTCCTGCGCGAAGGCCGGCAAGGCGAGAGCCAGCGAGGCCAGTGCCGCAGCTCCCAGGACTTTTGACATCTTCAAGTCTGTCATTGGGGTTTCTCCAGAGGGTAGCGGCATCAGAGCGCGGCCGCGCCGGTTTCGCCGGTGCGGATGCGGGTGACGGCCAACAGGTCGAGCACGAAGATCTTGCCGTCACCGATGCGGCCCGTCTGGGCACTCTCGCGGATGGCCGAGACGATGGCGTCGGACTGGGCGTCGTCGACAGCGATCTCGATCTTGAGCTTGGGCAGGAAGTGCACCGCATACTCGGTGCCGCGGTAGATTTCGGAATGGCCCTTCTGCCGGCCATAGCCTTTGACTTCGGTCACGGTCATGCCGTGGACGTCGAGCGAGTTGAGGGCCTGGCGGACCTCCTCCAGGCGCGACGGTTTGATGATTGCGATCACCAGCTTCATGGATGCCCCTTTCGATACGTGTTGGACGGTCTCCAATCGGCTCAAACAGACTCAAGTCGCGTGCCAAACTGCGGCCGCAATCGCCAACCTTATGATTCTATTAAGGAAAGACGGGCGCTGGCTGCCTAGCGGCGGTGCAGTGACCGGTTCTGCCCAAGGCTTGTGCGCAGAATTTGGGCAGAATCGATCGAGCTGCTGACACTTTGTGCAGCAGTGCGGCGCGGCAAAGCATCGCCTTGCGCAGCGCTGCGGGAAGGTCGACATAGCGGCAAAGCGGAGTTCTCCTATGGCAGATAGCTTTGACATCGTGATCGTGGGCGGCGGGCCGGTGGGCCTCACCATGGCGCTGGCGCTGAGCCGCTCGATGAAGGGCTTACGCGTCGCGCTGCTCGACCGCCGACCGTTCTCGGTGCCCAAGGATCAGCGCGCCTCGGCCATCGCCGCGGGGGTGCGCCGCATCTTCGTCGAGCTGGGCGTGTGGACGGCGATGGCGATCGGGGCCGAGCCGGTCCGGCAGATGAAGATCACCGATTCCGGCACCGGCGATATTTCGCGGCCGCTGTTCCTGAGCTTCATGGGTGATGTGGCGCCGGGCGAGCCGTTCGCGCACCTGGTGCCCAACCAGCTGGTGGCCGAGACGCTGCTCGGGGCGCTGGGCGAGGGCGTCGAGATCATCGCGCCGGTCGAGATCACCGGCTTTGCCGCCGACCCCGGCATGGCGCGGCTTAGCCTTGCCGACGGCCGAACCATCACCGCACCGCTGGTGATCGCCTCGGACGGGGCGCAATCGGCGCTCAGGCGGATGGCCGGGATCGAGGTGATCTTGCACGACTACCGGCAATCCGGGCTGGTCACCACCATCACGCACGAACTCGACCATGAAGGCACGGCTTACGAACATTTCCGGCCGGCCGGCCCATTCGCCAGCCTGCCGCTGCCCGGCCGGCGCTCATCGCTGGTGTGGACCGAGACGACCGAACGGGCCGCCGAACTCAAGGGCTGGCCGCAGGAGGCGATCGCCGCCGAGATCGAGGCAGTGATGGGTTCGAGCCTTGGGCGGGTGACGCTCGAGGAGGGGCTGCAGGCCTTTCCGCTGCGCTTGCAGATCGCCAGGAGCTTCGTGGCACCACGGTTGGCGCTGATCGGCGACGCGGCGCATGTGGTGCATCCGGTGGCCGGGCAGGGGCTGAACCTGGGGCTGAAGGACGTCGCGGCGCTGGCCGAAGTGGTAATCGATGCGATGCGGCTCGGGCAGGACCATGGCGCCGCCGATGTGCTCGAGCGCTACCAGCACTGGCGGCGCTTCGATACCGCGCTGATGGCGATGGTGACCGACGGGATGGTGCGGCTGTTCTCGAACGACGTTGCGCCGGTGCGGGCGCTGCGCGATTTCGGCATGGGCGTGGTCGACCGCCTGCCGCCGGTCAAGGACCTGTTGATCGCCCGCGCCGCCGGGCTCGACCGCAGCGGGCCGAAACTGCTGCGTGGGCTGCAGATCTAGGGCTCACTACGACGTGGCACCCTGGCGCCACCTCACCGGCCGTCATCCCGACGAAAGTCGGGACCCAGTGCACCGCCGGTTCCACGGGCACACACTCTCTGACCTTGCCATGATGGACCGGCACGGTCCGCATGCGACCAGCGGTCCGAGCAGTGGCTCCCGGCTTTCGCCGGGATGACATCCGGTGGGTGAGGTGGCCATGCGGGCCCGAGGACCCGCAGGTTAATCAAGCCGCCAAGCTGGTGTCCGCGGCGACGCCGAGCATCAGGTTGAGGTTCTGCACGGCTGCGCCGGACGCGCCCTTGCCGAGATTGTCGTAGACCGCAACCAGCAGCGCCTGGGCCTTCGCATCATTGGCAAAGACGTGCAGGCGCATGCGGTTGGTGTCGTTGTAGAGCTCGGGGTTCAGCTCGGGGCTGCGCTCGAGCTCGGACAGCGACGCAACGTCGACGAAGCTTTGCGGGATCGCCGCAAAATGGTCGGCGATGGCGGCGTGAAGTTCCGCGCCGGTCGGCACCTTGGCCAGACTCCACAGCTGCAGCGGCACGGCAGTGATCATCCCCTGCCGGAAGTTGCCGACGGCGGGCTGGAACAGCGGCACATGCTGGAGTTTGGCGTATTTCTGCAGCTCTGGCAGGTGCTTGTGCTTGAAGGTGAGGCCGTAGAGCGCGAACTCGTTGGCGTCCTCGCCCTGCTGCTCATAATCCTCGATCATGGTGCGGCCGCCGCCGGAATAGCCGGAGATGCCGTTGACGGAGACCGGAAAATCGGCCGGCACGAGGCCCGCCTCGACCAGCGGCCGCAGCGTCGCGATGGCGCCCTGCGGCCAGCAGCCGGGGTTGCCGACCCGCGTGGCATTGGCGATGGCGGCGGACTGCGCCTTGTCCATCTCGGCAAAGCCATAGGCCCAGCCCTCGGCGATGCGGTGCGCGGTCGAGGCGTCGATCACCTTGGTGGTGTCATTCTCGATCAGCGACACGCTCTCCTTGGCGGCGTCGTCGGGCAGGCAGAGAATCGCCACATCGGCCAGATTCAGCAGGCGCTTACGCTCCTCCAGATCCTTGCGCTTGTCGTGAGCGATGGAGATCACCTCGAGGTCGCGGCGGCCGGCGAGGCGCTCCCGGATCTGCAGACCCGTGGTACCGGCTTCGCCGTCGATGAAGATTTTCGCGACCATATGAGGCTCCCAATAAGGGGGTTGAATGCGCGGGACATATAGGGGTTGCCTCTGTCATCTGCAAAGGGTTTGGTGGCGCCAACACGATCATATGAGAGGCCGAAATGACCCCGCACAATCACGCCAAGCCCGGTGACTATGCCGAAGCCGTGCTGCTGCCCGGCGACCCGCTGCGCGCCAAGTGGATTGCCGAGACCTTCTTCGAGGATGCGAGGCTGGTGAACTCGGTGCGTAACTGCCTCGGCTATACCGGCACGTGGAAGGGCAAGCCCGTCTCGGTGCAGGCGACCGGCATGGGGCAGGCGTCGCTGTCGATCTATGTGCACGAACTGATCAACGTCTACGGCCTGCAGAAGCTGATCCGGGTGGGCACCTGCGGCGGGCTCAACGCCAAGGTGAAGGTCCGCGACCTGGTCATCGCGCAGGGGGCGACGACGGATTCGGCGATCGTCCGCGACGCCTTCACGCCGTTCAACTTCGCGCCGATCGCCGATTTCGGGCTGTTGCGCGACAGTGTCGAGCGGGCCGAGAAGGCGGGGATGCGCTACCACGTCGGCAATATGCTCTCGTCCGACATCTTCTATCACATCGAGCCCGGCCTCACCGGCTATGGCCGGTTGCCGGCGCACGGCATCCTCGGGGTCGAGATGGAAGCGGCGGCGCTCTACACGCTCGCGGCGCGGTTCGACCGCAAGGCGCTGGCCATCTGCACGATGACCGATTGCCTGATCACCCATGCCGAACTCAGCGCCGAGGATCGGCAGTCGTCGCTTCGGGAGATGATCACCCTGGCGCTCGACACCGCGATCGGCGCATGAGCGTTCTCGGCAGACTCGCCTCGGCGCTCGGGCGCAACGACGAGCAGCCGAATATCGAGCTGGCGGAGGCGCTGGCGGCAAAGCCGGATGCCGCCGCCGTCGCCGAGCTGGCCGTCGCCCTCGCCACCGGTTCGACCGCAACCTCCAACGACGCCATCAAGGTGCTGTACGAACTGGGCGAGCGGCAGCCAGAATTGGTGGCGCCACATGCAGAGGCGTTCCTGACGCTGCTGGGCGGCAAGAACAACCGCAATGTCTGGGGCGCCCTGCAGGCGATCGAGACCATCACCGCGTTGCAGCCCGACGCGGTGCTGGCCGAGCTGCCCAAGATCATCGCGGCGGCCGACAAGGGTTCGGTGATCGCCAAGGACAAGGCAGTGGCGATCCTCATAAAGCTTGCCGCCGCCGGGCATGGCGCAAAAGCACTGCCGATCTTGCTGGAGCGGCTCGAGGGAGCGGCGCCGAACCAGTTCCCGATGTATGCCGAGCAGGCACTGCCGGTGATCGACGCGGCGCAGCGGGCGGCGTTCGTGCGCCTGCTGGAGGCGCGGCTGGGTGGAATTGAGGCCAGCGCGAAGCGGACACGTGTGGAAAAAGTACTGCGGCGGGCTCGGGGCTGACGCCTCGGGAAGTTGAGGGACGTGCGTCTTCAAAGCGCGATCAGGCGCTTGGCCAAGTCAATACGCTGCTGCCCGTAGAGCGGCAGGAAGATCGGCTGCCGATGCTGCCGCAACCTGCGATATTCAACGAATGGCGAGGGGTCGGAGACAGGCGGAACTGAACCGTCAGGCCGGCGTTGGGGGATTACGTTTAGGGCATCTGAGGGGAGGCCAGGATGAATACCCACACACTCATCGAACATCGCGATATCCAGAACTGGGTGACGGCGCGCCACGGGCAGCCGGCACTGCGCCAGATCCCCGATCCGAACGGACGGGTGCGGGCGCGGCTGGCGCTAAATTTCGCGCGGCCTGCGGTGCCGACCGAGACGCCGAGCCAGGATGACGGCATGAGCCCCTGCTCATGGACGGCATGGCTGGCGGAGCTCGATCGACAGCACCTGGCATTGCGGGTGAGCGACAAGACGGCGTTCGAGTTCGTCGAGCGGCGTGATCTGAACTAGAGAACGGTCAGGCAGACCTGGCGAGCGACGTGCCGGCCAGCGGATGCGCCGGCATGGCGTCTGCGTCCGGATCGGCGGCAACGGCGACCCGGTCGCGACCATCGCGCTTGGCAGTGTAGAGCGCCGCATCGGCGCGGCGGCGCAGCCCGGAGAGGCCTTCGCCCGCGAGTCGCTCGGCGACGCCGAAGCTGGCGGTGCAACGCACGAATGGCGGCAGGCCCGGCACCGAGAGAGTGGCAAAGCCGGCTCGCAGCGTTTCCGCCAGCAGGCGGGCGATCGCCAGGTTGGCTCCGGGAACGAAGACCGCGAATTCCTCGCCGCCCATGCGGCCGACCACCGCCTTGGGCGGAGCGGTATCGCGCAGCAGCGCGGCGAAGGCGACGATCACCTGATCGCCGATGTCGTGGCCGTAACTGTCGTTGATCGACTTGAAGGCATCGAGGTCGGCCAGCACCAGGGTCGCCGGCAGGCTGGGCAGCAGCAAGCCGGAGGCGGCGCGCTCCTCGAAACCCCGGCGGTTGTATACCGAGGACAGCGGATCGGTCTCGGAGCGGGCGGTGATCTCCACCAGCATGTCGCGCACCAGCAGCATCAGCATCAGCAGCCCGGTCGCCACCTGCAGGATGGCGCCGAGCGACTGCGAATAGAGCGCGTAGGTGGTGGCGAGGTAGGTGGCGGTGGTGTCGCCCGAGCCGCCCAGCACCAGCGCCGCAAAGGGCTTCGACAGAAATTGCAGCGCGCTCAGCGCAAACATGGCGATGAGTCCGATATCGATGGGCTGACGCCGGCGTGAGGCAAAGATGATCCAGGCGGCGGCGGCCTGCAGCAGCGCGTAGGGCGCCTGGTAGATGAGGTTTCGCTCGACCGTATCGTGCGGCAGGGTGTAGCCGAACCAGTTGGCGACGATCGAGCTCGCGGCAATGGCGGCGATGCCGGCCCAGGGCAGTTTCGGCCGGTAGCGGCGGGCAACTCCGAGGGTGACCGCGGTGACGGCGCCGTGGAAGAAGGCGAAACCGGCAGTGTAGGCGAGTTGCGGATGGTCCTGCAGCGGCAGGATGAACTCAGACGCGATGTAGAAGATGCCGAACACGTAGGCGAGCGAGAAGAACGGCGCGACCTTGTCCGCCCGGTTGGATACGCCAACCAGGAAGAATGCCAGCGCGAACAGCGCTGCAATGAATAGATTGATGGCGAGGATGAAGCTCGCTCCGGCCATGCCCTGCAATTGCGTCCCTGATGATGGAATGACAGTAGGGGTGGCTCAGAAAGAACTGGTTAACAGCAAACCGGCAACGCCGCGGCGCGCCGTCGCAAGTTTGAGCCAGCGGAGCGGCAAAGCCAAGTCCGAACAGGGCGCTCGACGGCGATCGGCACTTGGAACCGGACGACGCCGCGACCACTTAAGGTATGGACGTTTTCCAGCTAAACTGATGGTTCGTAAGAAGACCAGAAAGGCATCGAAATGACTCAGGTCCTCACCAAGCACGAGGATATCCGGCTCTGGGCGGCGGCGCGCTCGGGTAACCCGGCGATGGAAGATCGCGCAACGGGCATCGGTGGCCCGCCGGTGCTGAGGATCCTGTTCGACCAGCAGGCGCTGAACGCCGGCGAGAACCAGTATGGCGATCGTCCCGGCGGACTCGATCTCGTCGCCTGGGACGAGTGGTTCGAGCATTTCGACAGCCAGAAATACGGCCTCCTGGTCGAGGATGAGCGGCCGGGCGTGCTGGACGACTATTATGAGTTCGTGCCGCGGGATGGGAATCAGCGGGACTAGGGTTGGTCCGCCGCGGGCCCTGTTTGTGCACGTGCGCTGAGCTGTGGTCGTGGCTCACCTACCGGCTGTCATCCCTGCGAAAGCAGGGACCCATCTATCCACCTGCGCGGGCTGTGAGTTGGGTCCCTGCTTTCGCAGGGATGACACCGAGTTTGGGGACTTGCCGAGTGTCAGTTCCGCGTACTGGCGTCACTTCGTCGGGCGGTTGGCACAGGGCCGGTGCCGAATGACACGTAAAGTGCCTCAGCTCTCTCGTTCCGCCGCCGCCTCGATGGCTTCCATGTCGTCGTCGGAAAAACCGAAATGGTGGCCGATCTCGTGTACCAGCACGTGGGTGATGATCTCGCCCAGCGTTTCCAGAGTTTCGCTTTCGGCCCAGTAATCGAGGATGGGACGGCGGTAGAGCCAGACCTGATTGGGCAGTTGCCCGGTCTGCGGCGTCGCGCCGCCCTGCGGCAGGCCGATGCCGCGAAACAGGCCGAGAATGTCGAACTCGGATTCGAGCTCCATCTCGACGATCGTTTCTTCATCAGGGAATTCGGCGACCATGCAGGGGACGTTGCCGGCCAGCGCCTTGAACTCTCTTGGCAGCGCCTCGAAAGCCGCTGCCGCGATCTGCTCGAAATCGTCGAGGGACGGAGCAGCGCGCTCCGTCCACGGATTGGGGCTTACTGCCACTCGCGAATGTCGACGAAGTGGCCGGTGACCGCCGCGGCTGCCGCCATGGCCGGCGAGACCAGGTGGGTGCGGCCCTTGAAGCCCTGACGGCCCTCGAAGTTGCGGTTCGAGGTCGAGGCACAGCGCTCGTGCGGCTTCAGCTTGTCGGGGTTCATGGCAAGGCACATCGAGCAACCCGGCTCGCGCCACTCGAAACCGGCATCCTTGAAGATCTTGTCGAGACCTTCGGCTTCCGCCTGCTCCTTCACGAGGCCCGAACCCGGCACCACCATGGCGTTGACGCCGTCGGCGACCTTCCGGCCGGCCACCACCTTGGCAGCAGCGCGGAGATCCTCGATGCGGCCATTGGTGCATGAGCCGAGGAAGACGCGCTCGACGGTGATGTCGGTGATCTTGGTGCCCGGCTCGAGGCCCATATACTCGAGCGCCCGCCACTTGGACGCGCGCTTGTTGGCGTCCTGGATATCATCGGGGTTGGGGACGACGCCATTGACCGAAATCACGTCTTCGGGGCTAGAGCCCCAGGAGACGATCGGCGGGAGTTTTGCGGCGTCAAGGATCACCACCTTGTCGTAATGCGCGTCGGCGTCGGAGTAGAGGGTCTTCCAGTACTCGACGGCGTGGTCGTAGGCGGCGCCCTTGGGAGCGCGCGGACGGCCCTTCACGTACTCGAGGGTCTTCTCGTCGGGAGCAATCAGGCCGGCGCGGGCACCGCCCTCGATGGTCATGTTGCAGACCGTCATGCGGCCTTCCATCGACAGCGCGCGGATGGCTTCGCCGGCGAACTCGATGACGTGGCCGGTGCCGCCGGCCGTGCCGATCTCGCCGATGATGGCGAGGATGATGTCCTTGGCGGTGACGCCTTCAGGCAGCTGGCCATCGACACGCACCAGCATGTTCTTGGCCTTCTGCTGGATCAGCGTCTGGGTGGCGAGCACGTGCTCGACTTCCGACGTGCCGATGCCGTGCGCCAGCGCCCCGAACGCGCCATGCGTCGAGGTATGGCTGTCGCCGCAGACGATGGTCATGCCGGGGAGGGTGAAGCCCTGTTCCGGGCCGACGATGTGCACGATGCCCTGACGCTTGTCGAAGGGATCGTAGTACTCGATGCCGAAATCCTTGGTGTTCTCCGCGAGCGCGGCAATCTGGATGGCGCTTTCCGGGTCGGGATTGGGCAGCGAACGGTCGGTGGTGGGGACGTTATGATCGACCACGGCGAGGGTACGCTCGGGCGCCCGGACCTTGCGGCCGTTCATGCGCAGACCCTCGAAAGCCTGCGGGCTCGTCACCTCGTGGACCAGGTGGCGATCAATGTAAATAAGGCTGGTCCCATCCTCGTTGTTGGAAACAAGGTGATCGTCCCAGATCTTATCGTACAGAGTTCTGCCGGCCATTTTTGCTGGAGGTTCCACTCGGGGGTTAAGGGAGTAACGGGGGGTTCTAAGCCCCGCTCGCATGTCAGGTCAAGATTGGCGGAGGGCTCAGAGGTTACAAGGGTGCCATGCGAGGGGGTACATCGGGCAGACCACGCACGCGGAAGGCGCCGAGCAGGGTGGTGTCGATGCCGATATGGCGGCGGTTCCAGCGGGCGATGGCCAGCTGCGCCACGGCGCGCGACAGGGCGTTCACCGCGGCGGCGCCGATCAGCCCAAAAACCGGGATCACCATGAGTTCGAGCAACAGACCCACCAGCATGATGGCGCCCCAGATCCGCACGTAATCGCGCTCGTGGCCGGTCATCATCATGACGATGCGCGAGGGGCCGGTGGCGGCGTCGAAGAGGAGGCCAACACTGAGCAGGATCAGCACCCAGTAGCCGGCAGTGGAGTGATCGCCGAACAGCGCAAGGATCTGGTTGCCGAAGACCAGGTAGCCGAGGAACACCACCAGGGAGAAGGCGAAGCCGGCCCAGGCGCACAAAGCCGTGATCGCCTGCGCCTGCTTGATCTCGCCGGCGTGGTAGTGCCGCGACACCATAGGCGCGACCACGAGGGTAATGGCGAACATGAACAGGGTCAGTAGCCCGGCGGTGCGGAAGGCATTGAAGTAGATGCCGGCAGCCTCGGCGGTGACCAGGAGACCGATGAAGATGGTGTCCATGTTGAGCGCGGCGGAATCGATCACCGTGCCGATAAGGAACCAGCGGCTTGCCGTGCCGTGCTCGCGCCAATAGGGGCGGAGCGTTGAAAAGCCCGGGGCGATCTCGTAGCGGCGGAGACGCGCGAGGGCGTATTGCAGCGCCAGCGCCACGGCCAGCAGCACCGCGGTCAGCAGCAGCGCCTGCCAGCCGCTCAGCGGGGCATTAAAGGCGAACAGCGCGACGATGGCGAGCGGGGTCAACACTCGCCACAACACGTCGCGCGGCGCCAGCGCTGTCCATACCGAGCCCTGGGCGCGGAGCGCCGAGGACCAGTATTCGGCGAAGGCCATCGGCAGGATCAGCGCTGCGGCGGCATAGAGGTGCCAGGTCGGCCCGGTGAACAGGCCGGCCATCGTCGCGCCGGCCATAGTCAGGGCGGTGAGGACGAGGCCGGCGACGAGCGTCAGCGCGCCGCCGGCACGCAGCGCCGACAAGGCCTTGTCGTGCCTCCCGGCCACTTGCTCTTCCGGCCAGTAACGGAGGATCGCCGTCTGCTGGCCCATCGAGGCGCCGATGGCGAGGACCGTGGCGAGGCTGAGGCCGAAGGCGAAATAGCCGTACTCGGTGGCGCCCATGGTGCGCGAAAGCACCACATACATCAGGTAGGTCAGCCCGGCCGTCGCGACCTTGATCAGCAGCGAGGCCAGCGACCGGCTGAGGCCGGTGCGCAGCAGGGCGCGAAGATCGGAGGGAGCATCGGACATAGCGGGCCGTCGACCAGGGGTTTGCGGACTATGGCAGGGGGATGCTCACAAGGTCTTACCGTCATCGTCCTGTGTTGTGGCCACTCGACAACAGATGCGGCCGGACGCAGAGTCCCGTCACTGGGGGACGGGGAGTCAGGCGATGAATGAGGCGGCAGCTGTCGATACGCGTGCGGCGCTGATCGCGCGGGCAGAGGGCTACCAGTCGTCGGAGCCAAGCTTTGCACGGTTCCTCAGGGCAGTGGCCGAGGCGACCGATCCCGAAGACCTGGCCATGCATCCGGTCGAGGTGCTGGAGGCGACGTTCCGCAAATCCTACGGCCGGTTGGGCAAGCGCGAACTGGCCAGCCACAATGTCTATGTGGTGCCGCCGGAAAAGCCGGGCGAACTCGAGATCGTCGAGGTGTTTTCGGCCGATATGCCGTTCATTGTCGATAGCGTGCTGGCGGCGATCCGGGCGCGGGGCGGGGCGATCCGCTTCATCACCCATCCGGTGCTGCAGTTCGACCCGGCAACCTACCGGGTGCTCGACGTGCCGACGCCGGGCAGCCGGCTCGAGAGCTTCCTCCATATCGAGATCGAGCCGCTCGCCGATATCGTGCTGCGCGAGGCGATGAAGGGCGAAATCGACGATACGCTCACCGATGTCGGCCGGGCGGTCGCCGGCTGGCGGCCGATGCTGGCGCGGGTGAAGAAGGCGATGGCCGACTGGCACGCCCACGCCCCCAAGGCGCCGCCGGCGCAGGTGGCCGAGGCGATGCATTTCCTGGGCTGGCTGGCCGAGCACAACTTCACCTTCCTCGGCATGCGCGAATACAAGCTCGAGCCGGCCAGTGAGGTCGACGGTGTCGCGATGCCCGCCAGGCTCGTGCCGGTGCATGACAGCGAACTCGGCATCCTCGAGGACCCGAGCGTGTTGTTCCTGCGCTCGGGGCCCAACTATGTCGAGATGACGGAGCAACACTTCGCCTTCCTCGCGGAGCCGGCGCCGATCATGGTCAGCAAGGCCAATATCCGCTCGCGGGTGCACCGGCGCGCCTACATGGATTATGTCGGGGTGAAGCTCTACGACCGCGAGGGCGCCACTTCGGGCGAGCTGCGCATCCTGGGGCTGTTCACCTCGATGTCGCTGGCGGCGCCCAATACCGACGTGCCGCTGATCCGCAAGAAAATCACCGAGGTGCTGCGCGAAGCCGGGCAGGATCCGCAGAGCCATGCCGGCAAGGCGCTGATGAACGCGCTCGATACGTTTCCGCGCGACGAGCTGTTCCAGATCTCAGAGCCGCAGCTCTACGAGTTCGCGACAATCATCGCCAGCCTCGTCGACCGGCCGCGGGTGCGCGTGCTGAGCCGCATCGACCGCTTCGACAACTTCGTCTCGGTGCTCGTCTTCGTGCCGCGCGACCGCTACGATTCCGACGTCCGGGCGGTGATCGGCAGCTACCTGGCGCAAGTCTATGAGGGGCGCGTCTCGGCTTTCTATCCGAGCTTTCCCGAAGGCGAGCTGGTCCGGGTGCACTTCATCATCGGGCGCAACGGCGGGGTGACGCCGACGCCGAGCCGCGACGAGCTGGAGGCGGGGGTGGCGGAACGCATCCGCACCTTCGGCGACCGGCTGGTGGCGGCGGCGCAGGATTCAGCGGCGATTGCCGACTATCTCGAGGCCTTCCCGCCCGACTACCAGGCGGTGCACTCCGCCGAGGCGGCGCTCGGCGATATCGCGGTGATCAGGCTGCTACCGGACGAGCGGGCGATTGCCTTGCGGCTCGGGGCCCGCGAGGGCCGCAGCGCCATGGGGCTGAAGGTTTACCACCGCGGCAGCCCGATCGCGCTCAGCGACCGGGTGCCGATGCTGGAGAATTTCGGCTTCCGGGTGATCGACGAGGACACCTTTACGGTGAAGCCGCTGCACGGCGCCGAGACCTTTGTGCACGACATGCTGCTCGAGGCCGATGACGGGCTCGACCTCGACGACCGGGCGCTGGGCGAAAAGATCGAGACTGCCATCCTTGCGGTATGGCGGCGGGAAGCAGAGAGCGATGGGCTCAACCAGCTGACGCTGAAAGCCGGGCTCGGCTGGGACGACGTCGAGGTGCTGCGGGCGTTGACGCGTTACCTCAAGCAGGTCGGCATTCCCTATTCGCGCGACTACCTCAATTCGGTGATGGCGCGACATGCCGATGTGTCGGCGGCGCTGGTGGCGCTGTTCCACGCCGAGAACGACCCGCATTTTGCCGGCGACCGCAGGCGCGCAACCGCCGAAGCGCGCGAGATCATCGCCGCGGCGGTCGAGGCGACCACGTCGCTCGACGACGACCGCATCCTCCGCCGCTACCTCAACCTCACCGAGGCGGTGGTGCGCACCAATGCCTATCAGCGCGACCAGTCGGGGGCGCGGCGGCCGGCGCTGGCGCTGAAGTTCGACTGCGCCAAGGTCGAGGCGCTGCCCGAGCCCAAACCCTATCGCGAGATCTTCGTCTATTCCCCGCGGGTCGAAGGCCTGCATCTGCGCTTCGGGCCGATCGCCCGCGGTGGCTTACGCTGGTCGGACCGGCCGGAGGACTTCCGCACCGAGGTGCTGGGGCTGGTGAAGGCGCAGCAGGTGAAAAACGCCATCATCGTGCCGGTGGGGGCGAAAGGCGCGTTCGTGCCCAAGCAGACGCCGCCTGGAGCTGACCGCGAGACACAACTGCGCGAGGGGACGGTCTGCTACAAGATCTTCGTCTCGACGCTGCTCGACGTCACCGACAATCTCGAGGTCGATACCGTGGTGCCGCCTCCCGACGTGATCAGGCGGGACGGCGACGATCCCTACCTGGTGGTGGCCGCCGACAAAGGGACGGCGAGCTTTTCCGACACTGCCAACGCCATCGCTGTCGACCGCGATTTCTGGCTCGGCGACGCCTTCGCTTCGGGCGGCTCGGCCGGCTATGACCACAAGAAGATGGGGATCACGGCGCGTGGCGGCTGGGAGGCGGTGAAGCGGCATTTCCGCGAACTCGACCGTGACATCCAGACGACCCCGTTCACCGTGGTCGGCGTCGGCGACATGAGCGGCGACGTGTTCGGCAACGCCATGCTGTTGTCGGCGGAGACACGGCTGATCGCGGCGTTCGACCATCGCGACATCTTCATCGATCCGGACCCGGATCCGGCGGTGAGCTTCGCCGAGCGCAAACGGCTGTTCGAGCTGCCGCGGTCGAGCTGGCAGGACTACAATCCGGAACTGCTGAGTAAGGGTGGCGGAGTCTATTCGCGCAGCGTCAAGACGGTGCCGCTGTTCGCCGAGGCGCGGAAAGCGCTGGGGCTCAATTCCGATGCGATGACGCCCAATGACGTGATCCGCGCCATCCTCAAGGCGCAGGTGGATCTGCTCTGGTTCGGCGGTATCGGCACCTATGTGCGGGCCAGCAGCGAGACCGAGGCACAGGCTGGCGACAAGGCCAACGATGCAGTGCGCATCGCCGGCGCCGAGATCCGGGCATTGGTGGTGGGCGAGGGCGCTAACCTCGGCGTGACGCAGCTCGGCCGGGTCGAGTACGCGCTGAAGGGCGGGCGGATCAACACCGATGCCATCGACAACTCGGCCGGGGTGAACTCGTCCGACCTCGAAGTGAACATCAAGATCGCGCTCGGCGCGCTGACTCGCACCGGGCAGCTGACCACGCAGGTGCGCAACGAGTTCCTCGCCTCGATGACCGACGAGGTGGCGGCGCTGTGTTTGAAGAACAACTACCTGCAGACGCTGGCGTTGAGCGTCGAGGAGGCACGGGGGCTTGCGGCCTTC
Organism: Devosia sp. GW821-FHT12F11; assembly: GCF_058806655.1. NCBI lineage: Bacteria > Pseudomonadati > Pseudomonadota > Alphaproteobacteria > Hyphomicrobiales > Devosiaceae > Devosia > Devosia sp. GW821-FHT12F11. Next base: position 121,683 of record NZ_JBXAPX010000001.1, on the reverse strand, counting down.
CCCGAGCATGTGGCGCTGATCGAGGCGCTGGAGGCCTCGGGCGAGCTGCACCGGGCGGTGGAGTTTTTGCCCGATAACGCCGCACTCCGGCATCGGGCACAGGGTGGCAAGGGGCTGACCCGACCGGAACTGGCGGTGCTGCTCGCCTATGCCAAGAACGTCGCCAATGCGGACCTGCTGAAAACCGGGGTGCCGGACGATCCGTATCTGGGGCGCGAGCTCTATCGCTATTTCCCCGACCGGCTGATCGAGACCTTCGAGGATACGGTCACCAACCATCGGCTGCGCCGCGAGGTGATCGCCACGGTGTTGTCGAATGCCATGATCAACCGCGGGGGGCCGGGCTTCGTCAACGAGATGATGACGGCCTCGAGTGCGGATGCCGGGCAGGTGGCGGCGGCCTATGCCGCAGCACGCGACGTCTATGGCACGCCCGACCTCAACCGCGACATCGACGGGCTCGACGGTACCGTGCCGGGCAAGACCCAGCTGACGCTGTATGCCGAAGTGCAGGCGCTGCTGAAGCGCGAGACGCTGTGGTTCTTGAGGAACGGGCGGTTCGAGCATGGGCTGCGGCCCTTGATCGATCGCTACCAGGACGGCATCGCCCAGGTACGGGCGATGCTCGGCGGGCTGCTCGGCAGTTATCTCGAGAACAGCATCGGCGAGCGCACGGCGCGGCTGGAAGCTGCCGGGGTCAAGCGCGAGATGGCACGGCGTTTCGCCGAGTTGCCGGTGCTGTCGCTCGGCACCGATATCGTCCTGGTGGCCGAGCGGACGCGGACGCCGGTGGCGGATAGTGCCATCGCCTTTTTCGGGGTGCTCGATACGTTCCAGCTCGGGCGGGTGATCGAAGAGGGCAACGCCATTGTGCTGGGCGACAAGTTCGACCGCATGGCGCTCGACCGGGCGCTCGCCAACCTGCTCCGGGCCCAGCGCGACCTGACGGCCGATGCGCTGGCGACCAATAACGGGGCGGTCGATACCCGGCTCAAGGCCTGGCGCGACGCCCATCCCGAAGCCATCGCCCGGGTGGCCGACGCGGTGCAGGGGCTGACCGAGGGCGAGATGACGGTGTCGCGCCTCTCGGTCGCTGCCGGCCTGCTCGGAGACCTGGCAAGGAGCGCCTGAGCTCAGCCGTTGGCCGCTTGCGACGGCGCAGCGAGGGCCGACCAGTCGAAATCGCGCGCCCAGGGCGCAATGGGTGCTGGAAGGACCTGACGGGACCGAGACGGTGGCGGTCAGTGGCCGCATCGCCGCCAATACGATGGAGATCGCTGCCGCGGCGGTGCAGAAGGGCCTCGGCATCGCGCAACTGCCGGCCTCGGCGGCGGCGCCGGCCATTGCCGACGGCCGGCTGCGCCGCGTCCTGCCCGACTATGCGTCGGCGGTGGGCGGGGTCTATGCGCTTTACCCCTCGAGCCGGCACCTGTCGCCGGCAGTCAAGGCCTTTGTCGAGCTCGCCGCCGAGCGGCTGAGCCGGGCGGCGGCGCGCGAAGACTGCGCGCCGGAGGCTTTGGGGGGCGATTAGTGCCGGAAGTGACGCATCCCGGTCATGATCATGGCGATGCCGGCGGCGTCCGCCGCGTCGATCACGGCCTGGTCGTTCATCGAGCCGCCGGGCTGGATCACCGCGGTGGCGCCGGCTTCGACCGCCGCCAGCATGCCATCGGGGAACGGGAAGAAGGCGTCGGAGGCCACCACCGAGTTGGCGGTCAGGGCGCCCTCGATGCCGGCGGCTTCGGCGGCGTCGATGGCCTTGCGGTGCGCCACGCGGCTTGAATCGAGCCGGCTCATCTGGCCGGCGCCGATGCCGACGGTGGCGCCGTCCCTGACATAGATGATGGCGTTCGACTTGACGTGCTTGGCGACCTTCATGGCGATCTTCAGGTCGCGCAGCTCGGCCTCGGTCGGTTGCTTCTTGGTCACCACCTTGAACTCGGTGTCGTCGACATTGCGGTCGTCGCGACCCTGCACCAACAGGCCACCGGCCAGCGATTTCACCGTCAGGCCGCCGGCCTTGGGGTCGGCAAGCGCGCCGGTGAGCAGCAGGCGGAGGTTCTTCTTCGCCGCGATGATGCGGATCGCTTCCTCGGTGGCGTCGGGCGCGACGATCACCTCGGTGAACACCTTGACGATCTCGGTGGCGGTCGGCCCGTCGATGATCTGGTTCAGCGCCACGATGCCGCCGAAGGCGCTGACAGGGTCGGTGCGGTGGGCCAGTTGGTAAGCCTCGATCAGCGTCTTGCCGATGGCGAAACCGCAGGGGTTGGCGTGCTTGATGATGGCGACGGCCGGCACTGCCGGGTCGAATTCCGACACTAGTTCGAAGGCCGCGTCGGTGTCGTTGAGGTTGTTGTAGCTCAGCGCCTTGCCCTGCACCTGGCGGGCGGTGGCGACGCCGGGGCGCTGCTCGCCGGTGGTGTAGAAGGCGGCCCACTGGTGCGGGTTCTCGCCGTAGCGCATCACTTCCTTGAGCCGGCCGGCGAACGAGCGGTAGGGCATCTCGGCATAGTCGAGGGTTCTGGCGAACCAGCTCGAGATCACCGAGTCATAAGCGGCGGTGCGGGCATAGGCCTTGGCGGCGAGGCGCTGGCGCAGCTCGTAGGGCACGCCGCCCGAGGTGCGGATGTGCTCGAGCACCGTGTCATAGTCGGCGGGGTCGACGATAACAGTGACATAGGCGTGGTTCTTGGCCGCCGAGCGGATCATCGCCGGGCCGCCGATATCGATGTTCTCGATGGTCTCGTCGTAGGAGGCGCCCTTGGCGATGGTTTCCTCGAACGGGTAGAGGTTCACCACCACGAGGTCGATGGCGCCGATCTGGTGCTCGTCCATCGAAGCCCTATGGGTGGGGTTATCGCGCACCGCGAGCAACCCGCCATGCACCTTGGGGTGCAGCGTCTTCACCCGGCCATCCATCATTTCGGGGAAGCCGGTGAGATCGGAGATGTCCCGCACGGCTGCACCCGTCGACGCGATCAGCTTGGAGGTGCCGCCGGTCGAGACCAGATCGACACCCAGCCCGGCCAGCGCCTTGGCGAAATCGGCCATCCCGGTCTTGTCGAAGACACTGAGGAGGGCGCGCTTGATGGGAACTATGGCGTTGGACATGGGGGCTCCGTCACGGTTGAAGGGGGGCCCAGGCGAGCGGCAGCTGTCGTTCGCGTTCCCCGATGGTGGCCCATCTCTTCTCGCCAGTCGCGCGAACGCGGGCCTTATTGCAGAAACAGCTGACGTTGGGAAGGTATTCGGGAAAGGTACTCGGTCAGTTCTCTTCGAGGGTAAAAATCCAGCTCACTTCGCTGGCATCGGAGACGAGCGTATCGAGCACCAGTTGCTTGGTGCGGTGGAAGCCGAAATAGGCGGATTGCCGGACGCTGTCCTCGATCCGCATCTCGGCGCCTTCCCAGAGGAAGGTCCAGACTGCACCGGAGTTGAGACGCAGGCGGATCAGGTCGTCGGTCAGTTGCACCTCGGTCTGGTGGGCGAGGTGGAAGCGGATGGCGGCGGCGCCGGAGACCCGGCTGCGATGGCGCACGAAACGATCCTGCCCGACCAGGGTCTTGCCCTCGGCGAGCAGCGTCAGGTGGCGCTCGAGCGTCACGCCGAAGCGTTCGGCATAACCGTGCGAGGTGATGATCAGCGTGTCGTCGGCGCTGCGGGCCTCGATCTCGCTGGGGCGGCCGAGCTGGATCAGGCGCCCGGCCAACGGACCGGACGGCGCGATCGCCGCGGCCGACTGGGCGTTGATGGTGGGCGCCGAATGGGCGATGCCCTGGCGGAACAGCAGCGCGTCGTCATAGTCGGATGGCGCCGGGCCGCAATTGCAGACCACGAGGTCGCGACCGTGGCTGAACTCGAAGGCCATGGCGCTGGCATGGGCGTGGGCGGTGAACTCGGGATCGGCGACGAGGCCCGAATCCGCGACGACGATGGAGCGGCCGGCGATCAGCCGGCCATAACCGCCGGCGGTGCCGGTCTGGCGGGCGCGGGCGGCGCTCTGCGCCTGGATGGCGACGATCAGGTCGTGCGGCATCTGGCCGGTGCCGTTGAAATAGGCGGGTTCGCCCGTGCCGAGCGAGATGGCGTCGAGCGCCCGGTGCATGCTCTCGGTCAGCTCTTCGAGGTCGCGCGAAGCCTGCTCGTGGTCGCGGCGCAGCGCCAGCTTGATGGTGATGAGCTCGATCAGCAGCTGGATCTGGATCTTGGCCGAGCGGGTGCGGTGCAACCCGTCCTCGTCGATCTGGGTGTCGACGAGGTTCAGCACGTGCCGCACCCGCCCCTCGACTTCGGAATTGGGCCGGTCGGAGCAGAGCGCCACGCCGACCAGGGCGATGGCGACGAGCAGCGCATCCACCGGGTCGGTGGCGAGCAGCGCCCGAATCTTCAGCGACGAGATCTGCGTGGAAAGCGAGCGGGCGATCTGCTGGGTCTGCTCGAGCGAGGCGCCCTCGACGAGGAGGTTGTAGTGCCGCAGCCAGTTGAGCACGCGGCGGGCGGTGAGCGCCGGACTCCAGCTGTCGCGGTTGAAATGGCCCTCGCGCCCGATCCAGTCGAGCGTCATGGTGCGGGCGAAGCGGCGCTCCTCGTCGGTGCGAGCATCGCGGAAATGGCGGAGCCAGGCGAAGGCCTGCAGGTCGTCCTGCCAGTCATCGTGGTCGACCTCGAGCGAAAACGGCGAGACACCGTGCGTGTCGACGAGCTTGCTCGCCAGCAGGTAGCGGCCCTGCATCATCTCGAGGATGGTTTCGCGATCGGTGGGGCGAAACTCGGCGAGCGCCCCGATCAGGTCGTCATTGCTCGGGCCGGTCCAGGTCCAGCGGATCAGCGGATTGGTGACGATGTGATCGGCCGCGGACAGCATGGTGCGGCGTGCGAGGAAACGCAGCGAATGTGCCAAGTCTACGTCCTCACATACGTTTGGCCGGCGGGCTCTGATAGGCCCGCGCGGACGACTTGCCAAGGGCCAGCCAAATTATCCGAAGCAGGATTGCGTTTCGTTGAATCGCACTTCTGCTCCGGGTCTTTATCTGGTCGCGAGATCGAACCGGAAAAGTCTGCAACTTTTCCTGATCTCGCTCTAGCCACGCCTGAAGCGTGCAACGAAGAACCCATCGAGAGTGCCGCCCTTATCCCCAGGAACCAGCATGCCGGGATGGGTGCGGACGAACCCTTCCGGGGTGATGGCCTCGGGGAGGCCGGGCAGTTCGTCGGCGCCGACGGGAGCGGGCGCGACGTCGTCGCGGGCAGCGAGCCAGCGGGCCTGCTCCTCACCCTCGCCGGGTTCGAGCGAGCAGACGCAATAGACCAGCACGCCACCGGGATTGAGCCACCCTAGCGCGCGTTCGATGAACCGACGCTGAAGGGCGACGCGCCCGGCAATATCGGCGGCGTTGCGGTGCCAGATCACCTCGGGATGACGGCGGAAGGTGCCCGTTGCAGAGCAGGGCGCGTCGAGCAGGATGCCGTCGAACTTGTTTGCCGGCTCCCAGCTCAGCGCATCGGCGGTAACGACTTCAGGCGTCATCGCGAGGCGCGCGAAGTTCTGCGTCATGCGGGCGACGCGGTCGGGCTCGTTGTCGATGGCGGTGACGGTGTAGCCGGCATTGACCAGCTGCGCCGTCTTGCCGCCGGGAGCGGCGCAGAGGTCGAGCACACGGGCGCCCGGCCTGAGCTGCAGCAGCCGCGCCGGAATGGCAGCGGCGGCGTCCTGCACCCACCAGCGGCCAGTCTCGAAGCCGGGCAGGGCCTCGACCGGGCGGTCGCGCTCGTCGATACGGACGGTATCGGCGAATACCGGGGCGGCGCCGAGCGCCTCGATCAATTCGGGCTCGACGGACTTGAGCGTCAGATCGAGCGGCGCGCCGTCGAGCAGGGCGTCGGCAAAGTCCTCGAGCGCCTCCTCGCCATAGCTGTCGCGCCACAGCGGGCCGAGCGACTCGGGGAACAGCGCCTGGTAGGGCAGATGGCGCAGCGCATGCGCCTCGCCCTGGGCGCGGCGCAGCACGGCGTTCATCAGCTTCGACAAATGCTGGCTGCGGGTGTCGCGCTTACTGGCCTCGACCGCGAGGAAGATGGCGCTGTGGTCGCCCAGCTCGGGCAGGAAAACCAGGTGCGCGAGGCTGAGCCTGAGGATCGCCTCGAACGGCCCGGATTTCTTCGGGATGCCGCGGTCGAGGAATCTGGAGATCATCAGGTTGAGCTGGCCGTGGCGGCGCAGCGCCACCGTCACCAGCTTGTTGGCGAGCGCGCGGTCGCGGCCATCCTCGATCTCGGCGTGCGAAAAGGGGGCGAAGTTCGCCCCCTTGAGTACCTGATCGAGCCGGTCGGCTGCGAGCAGCCTCAGCTTCAGTCCAGGCGGGTGTTTCTGTTTCTTCAACTGGCTCAGCCCCAGGGTCCGCGCGAGCTATTGCCATTCTCGCTCGAGCCTGTCGAGGGGACGCGCCAACCGCCACCGGTATTGCGGGGGACAGTATCGTCGGCCGCGGGCTGCGGCGCGGGCCGCCGGCCGGTGCGATCGACCTGCATTTCGCCGGCGAGGCGCTGCAGCTGGGCAATGCGGTTCTCGACGTTCGGGTGGGTCGAGAACAGGTTGTCCATGCGCTGCCCGTTGAGCGGGTTGAAGATGTACATGTGGGCCTGCGCCGGGTTGCGCTCGGCCGGAACGTTGACGGTCTGGTGCGCCAGCTGGCTGATCTTGTTGAGCGCCGAAGCGAGCCCCAGCGGGTCGCCGGAGATCTCGGCGCCATCCTTGTCGGCTTCGTATTCGCGGGTGCGGCTCACCGCCATCTGCACCAAAGCCGCGGCGATCGGCGCGACAATCACCGCGATCAGCACGCCGATGGGGCCGAGCGGGTTATCGCGCGAATTACCGCCGCCGAAGAACAGACCGAACTGCGCCAGCATCGAAATGGCGCCGGCAATGGTGGCGGTCATCGTCATGGTCAGCGTATCGCGGCTGCGGATATGGGCCAGCTCATGCGCCACCACCGCCGCGACTTCGCGTGGCTCGAGATAGCGCAAGAGGCCCGCAGAGACGGCAACCGCGGCGTTTTGCGGGTTGCGGCCGGTGGCGAAGGCGTTGGGCTGCTCGGTGTTGATGACATAGAGCTTGGGCATCGGGATGCCGGCGCGCTGCGAGAGCGCCTCGACCGTATTGTAGAGGTCGGGCTGGGTGCGCGGATCCACTTCGACGGCGTTCTGCATGCGCAGCACCATCTTGTCCGAGTTCCAGTAGGCGAAGAGGTTAGTGAGCGCGGCAATGATGAAGGCGACCCACATGCCGCCGGTGCCGCCGACAAAGTAGCCGACCGCCATGAAGATGGCGGTGAGGGCGGCGAGCAGGACCGAAGTGCGGAGGAAGTTGAGCATTGCCGTTAAGTCTTGTACCTCGTGAGCGTCTGAACTGGAAATTACATGGGATGGCGTGGGGTTCCCCACAAGGACCATGTCGAAACGGTAACCTGATGAACCAAACCTCACAAGCAAAGCCGCCGCTCAGCCCCGCCGCACAGCGGGCGCTCGACGAAGCCGCCGCCCGCCGCGCCGAAATCGACGCCAGGGCAGCCGCCGGCAAACGCGAAAAGGGCGGCCGCGGCGGGCTCGATCCGGCCCGCTACGGCGACTGGGAAATCAAAGGCCTGACCGCGGACTTTTGATCTCGACGCTTCGGCATGATATACGTGATCGTGATGTATATCATGGAGCGGTCAAATGAAGGTCTCGAAATGGGGAAACAGCCTCGCGGTCCGCATCCCCGCCGAGGTCGTGGACAGTCTGAATCTCAAGGAAGGTGATGAGATCGACCTGAAGCCGGCTGCGGGCCGGCAGTTCGACGTGATCCTGCAAGCAAGTCCCCAGGAAAGGCTGCGACGGCTGCGAGAGCTGATGCGCGGTACGCTCCCCGCCGACTTTAAGTTCAATCGCGATGAGGCCAATGAGCGCTGAGTTCGTCGACACCAACATCCTCGTCTATTTTGCCGAGGATGAGGAGGCGAAAGCACTGGTCGCCGCCCGGATACTGGCGGCCGGCTGTGTCGCAAGCGTGCAGGTTCTCAACGAGTTCGCCAACGTCGCCACACGGCGACTCGGTTACGACTGGGCCAAAACCAAAGAAGCGCTTCAGCTGATCCGCAGCTTTCTCGACGTCCGGTCGGTCGACCTTGAAACGCACGAGGCTGCCATTCAGCTGGCCGAACGCCATGCTTTCCATGTCTATGACGCAACGATCATCGCCGCAGCTCTAGAGGCAGACTGCACCACGCTCTACTCCGAGGATATGCAGCACGGCCAGTTGATCGCCGGCCGCCTGCGCATCGTGAACCCGTTCCGTTAGGCTGCCGCGGGCACTGCGCCGCCGCCGAACAGGCCGATGACGACGCCCTGGATCACCAGCACCGCCAGACCGTAGCCGCCGTCGATGGCGGTCAGCTTCCAGGGCAGGCCCTGGTAGCGGTGGTTGAGGATGAGGAAGGTGAGCACGAAGCCCGCCCACATGTGCACGCCGGCGAGAAGGCCGTTCCACACATCGGTCGAACCGAACAGCGCCGGCGTGATCAGCGCGATGAAGTAGGCCATCACCAGCTGGACCACAAAGCCCCAGGCGAAAGGCGTCCAGTCGGCGCCGTTGAGCTGCTCGCGAGTCTTGCCGATGGCGCCAAGCCATTGCTTGCCGAGTACGTTGTACCAGATGGCGCCAAAGCCCATGCTGGCGACGGCAGCGACGACGATGGCCAGCCAATTGACGGCAAAATGCATGATCGATCCCCCTCCCGCTTAGTGCGGAACCCGAACTTACGGCGTTTTGGGGGAATTGAGGAGATGGCCAGCCGGCCATCCCCAGGCTAGAAGTCTAGAGCCCGCCCATCTTGCAGATCAGCTTCCACTCCGCCTCGGTCACCGGGGAGACCGACAGGCGGGAGAGCTTCACCAGCGCCATGTCGGCGAGCTCCGGGGTCTTCTTGATGGTCTCGAGCGTCACCGGCTTGGGCAGTTTCTTGACCGGCAGCACGTCGACGCACTCCCAGACGATATTGCCCTTCTCGTTCGGCTCGGCGGTGGAATCGGGGTGGGCCAGCGCCACCACCTTGATGATGCCGACGATCTCCTTGCCGATGTTGGAGTGGTAGAAGAACGCCTCGTCGCCGAGCTGCATCGCCTTCATGTTGTTGCGCGCCGTGTAGTTGCGCACGCTGTGCCACTCCTCGGGAACCCCGCGGTTCACCACGTCATCGTAGGAATTGACGTTGGGTTCCGATTTCATCAGCCAGTAGGCCATCGCCGCCTCACTTGTTGGTGTTGTTGATCCCGAGGTGCCAGCGCTTGATGGTGATCTGGTCGAACACGCCCTTCACCACGAACGGGTCGCGGCTGAAGGTCGCCTGCGCATCTTCGAGGTTCTCGGCTTCGATCACCACGATCGAGCCGGTCATATCGCCGTTATCGTCGAGAAACGGGCCGGCCAGCACCAGGCGGCTGCCGAGGCTATCGAGATGTTTCAAATGTTCGGGGCGCACTTCCTGGCGGCGGGCGAGGCCGTTGGGCCGGTCATGCGCGATCAAGGCATAAAGCAAAGTCATTCCTCCCGTTTGAGCGGCCGCGACATGAGGCCAGCTACGATGTCTGCAATGGTGGTGGTGCCGCCGAGCAGCAGGTTTACCGCATCGATGAGCGGGGCGTCGATCAGCAGTTGGTCGGCCAATTGCTTGGCCACCGGGGCGGTGAGCGCGCCCTCGGCAAGCTCGGCGCCGGGGCTCTCGCCGCGGCCGAGGCTCGCGCCATAGCGGTAGTTGCGCGACTGTGTGGACGTGCAGCTCAGCGTCAGGTCCCCCAAACCGGCGAGCCCGGTGAGGGTCGAGGCGCTGCCGCCCATGCGGACGACGAGCCGGGTCAGTTCGGCAAAGGCGCGGGCCAGCAGCGCCGAGCGGGCCGAGGCGCCGAGCCCGGCGCCATCCACGGCGCCGCAGCCGAGCGCGTAGACATTCTTCAGCGCGCCGGCGAGTTCGACGCCGAGCCGGTCGTCGGCGGCATAGAGCCGGAAGGTCGGGCCGGCGAGGGCGGCGGCGACCGCCGAAGTCTCTTTGGGGTCATCGCCGGCGAGGGTGACGGCGGTGGGGCGCCCGGCGGCGACATCGGCGGCAAAGCTCGGGCCGCTCAGCACATAGGGAATGGCAGTGGGCGAGACGTCGGCGAGGACTTCGCTCTGCCGTTTCAGGGTGCCGTGTTCGAGGCCCTTGGCGGTGAGGACGACCGGCAGGTGCGCCAGCGCCGCAGCGATCGGCTGCAATGCAGCCCGGCTCGCCTGCGCCGGCACCGCAAGGATGACGAGGTCGGCATCCGGCAGTGCCAGCGCCCCGCTGATGCGATCCGACAGCAGCTGGTTACCCAGATGTGCGCTGTTGCGGCGATTGCGGTTGATGTCGTCGATCGCCGCAGGATCGCGGCCGACCAAAGTCACGCTGCGGCCGGCGATGGCGGCGGCCTGGGCCAGCGCCGTGCCCCAGGCGCCGGCTCCGACCACGGCGACGCGCTCAAACGCCATGGGTCAGCCCCATGTCGGCGCTATCGAGCGGCCAGCGCGCCTTGGCGGAGATATCGAGCGGGTCGGCGGCGCCGAGCGCCAGCCGCTCGGCCCCGGCCCAGGCGACCATTGCGCCATTGTCGGTGCAGAGCGGGATCGGCGGGATGATCAGCATGGCGCCGGCCTTGTCAGCCGCATCACGCAGGGCCGCGCCGATTGCCTTGTTGGCGGCAACCCCACCGGCGACGACCAGCCGCGGCGGCTGGCCGGGGAGCTCGGTGGCGTATTTTTCGAGCGCCGAACGGGCGCGAACTGCGACGATCTCGGCCACGGTGCGCTGGAAGCTGGCGCAGATATCGGCGACATCCTGGTCGGTCAGCGGCGCCTGCTGCTCGGCGGCAAGGCGTACGGCGGTCTTCAAACCGGAGAAGGAGAAATCGAGCCGATCTTCCTTGAGCAGCGGCTTTGGAAAGTTGAAGCGGCGCGGATCGCCCATCGTCGCCTGCTTCTCGACCTCCGGCCCGCCGGGATTCCCCAACCCGAGGAGCTTGGCCACCTTGTCGAAGGCTTCGCCCAGCGCGTCGTCGATGGTGGTGCCCCAGCGCTCATAGTCGCCGACGCCACGCACCAGCACGAACTGGCTGTGCCCACCCGAGACCAGCAGCATCAGGTAGGGGAAGGCGATGCCGTCGGTCAGCCGGGCGGTGAGCGCATGCGCCTCGAGGTGATTTACCGCGATCAAGGGCTTGCCGAGCGCCGCAGCAATCGCCTTGGCGGTGGTGAGGCCGACCAGCACACCGCCGATCAGTCCGGGGCCGGCGGTTGCAGCGACGGCATCGAGGTCGCTGAGCTTGATGCCGGCGCTCGCTGCGGCGCGCTCGATGATGTGGTCGAGGTGGCTGACGTGGGCGCGCGCCGCAAGTTCCGGCACCACGCCGCCATAGGGCGCGTGCTCCTCGAGCTGGCTGCGCACGATGTTGGAAAGGATGGTGGCGTGCCCGCTGGCGTCGCGCTCGACGATCGAGGCGGCGGTTTCGTCGCAGCTGGTTTCGATGCCGAGCACTCTCATGAAACTTGTCCGCTACCTGTCTAAGGGGTAAGCCCAGCCCGGCTTTGGCCTACAATAGGTATGAACTGAAATGCAATCGGCGCCGTTCCTCCGCATCGGGACCCGGGGCTCCATGCTGGCGCTGGCCCAGGCGCGGCTAACGCAGCGGCTATTGGCCGAAGCGCATGGCGTGGCGCTCGAGCGGATCGAAATCCGCGTCATCACCACCAGCGGCGACAAGCTCACCGACCGACCGCTCAGCGAAGCGGGCGGCAAGGGACTGTTTTCGCGCGAGATCGAGGCGGCGCTGGCCGCCGGCGAGGTCGACCTGGGCGTCCACTCGAGCAAGGACCTCGCGTCGTCTTTGCCCGATGGCATGGTGCTGGCGGCGTTTCTCGAACGCGAGGACGTGCGCGATGCGTTCGTCTCGCTGAAATACCCACGCGTCACCGAGCTGCCGCAGGGGGCCAAGCTCGGCTCGTCCTCGATCCGCCGTGCCGCGCAGATGCTGCGGGTGCGCCCCGATCTCCAGGTGGTGCAGTTCCGCGGCAATGTCGATACGCGGCTCAGCAAGCTCGAGGCCGGCGTCGCGGACGCGACGCTGCTGGCCGTTGCCGGGCTCAACCGGTTGGGCAAACAGGACAAGATCACCGCTTATCTCGACCCCATGGATTTCCTGCCGGCGCCGGCGCAGGGCGCCATCGGCATCGAAATCCGTGAGGCCGATGCGCGGACCGCCGACCTGGTGAGCCTGCTGAACCATGCGCCGACCGCCACCGCCATCGCAGCCGAGCGGGCGCTGCTCGCCACTCTGGACGGTTCGTGTCGAACTCCGATTGGCGCGTTTACCGAATTGAATGGGGTTTCGTGCAGGTTGACCGCCGAAATCCTCAGCCCCGACGGCCGTGAGTTTTATCGCGGCTCGGTTGACGGTGCGGCAGCGGACGCCGCCAAACTCGGAACGCAACTGGGTGCGACGTTGCTGGAGCAGGCAGGGCCGGAGTTCCAGCGGCAGTTCAAAGGATAGGCTCGTCTTGAAAATGCTCGTGACCCGGCCAGACCCCGACGCGAGCGATACCGCCGCAAGGCTCGGTGCGCTCGGGATCGAGGGCGTGCCGTGTCCGTTGCTCGTACACCAGACGCTCGACGTGAGCCTGCCCGAGCCCAAGGGGTTTGCCGCCCTGGTGCTGACCAGCGCCAATGCGTTGCGCGCTCTCGACGAGCGCGGTGTGCTCGCCCGTTACCGGACGCTCCCCGTCTATTCGGTGGGCAATCGCACCGCCGCGATGGCGCGCGACATGGGCTTCGATACGGTGACCAGCGCCGATGGTGCCTTCGCCGACCTGGTGGAGCTGCTGGCGCACGCGCCGCTTTCGGGCCCGCTCTTCTATCCGGCGGCGCGCGACATGTCAGCGGATCTGGGCAAATCGCTGGCGCCGTTCGGGCGCATGGTGATCACCGCGGAAATCTACGCGATGAACCCGGTGACGGCGCTGCCCGACGGTTTGGCGGAGCGGCTCAACGCCGGCGAGATCGAGGCGGCGCTGTTCTACTCGAAGCGCACCGCGCAGACCTTCGTACGGCTGGTCGAACGCGGGTTGGAGAAACCGGCGCGGGCGCGATTTGGTGTGCTTTGCCTGTCCGAGGCGGTTGCCGCGCCTCTGCTCGATGCCCATTTCGTGCGGGTCGGACTGGCCGACCATCCCAGCGAAGAGGCAATGATGGGACTTGCCTTGTCGTTTGCGCGCGACCAAAACCCATGATGACCGGAACAAGCAAGGAACTGCCGCATGGCTGAACGCAAGTCGGGGCCCGTCAAGCCGCCGGTCATCGAGCTCACGGCGCGGGAGGCCGAGAAGCCGGCTGCCGCGACCACAGCACGTGGCAAGGCGGCCGAGGCCGCGGAAGCGACCGCGGCTGAGGCACCCGCCGCTGCGGAAGAGCCGGTGCGTCCAGCTCCGCCGCCACGTCCGCAGGCGCGCCTTGCCATGCCGTGGAGCGCTATCTCGATCGCTGCCGTCGCCGGCGCTCTGCTCGGCGCCGGGCTGGTTTATGGACTGGGCAACTGGCTGCCGCTGCCGAACCAGCGCCCGATGATCGCCGATCCCGCGGCGCGGCTCGATGCCACCGACAGCAGCCTCAACGACATCAAGACGCGGCTCGCCGCCATCGAAGAGCAGTCCAAGCGCACCCAGGTCAGCCTCGACGCCACCATCGCACAGCTCGACGGTGGGCTGGCCGAGGTGCGGCAGGCCATCGCCGCCGTGCCGGCAGCGGCCGAGCCGGTCGATCTGGCGCCGCTCGAAACCCAGCTCAAAGGCCTCGAAGACCGGCTGACGGCGATCGGCGCCGGCGCCTCCTCGGCCGATGCGGCGGCGCTGGCGAAGACGATCAGCAGCATCGAAACCGGAATCGCGGAGCTCCGCACGCAGCTAACGGCGCTCGACCAGCGTGTTGCCGCCACCGACAATGCGATCAGCGGCCTCAAGGGCGATGTCTCGGCCACGCAGACCGCCATCTCGACGCAGAACCAGACACTCGGCGGCGCCGATCTCGGCCCGGCGGTGCGCCTGCCGCTGATGGTGTCGGGCCTCGAAACCGCCATCGCCAATGGCCGGCCGTTCGCCGCCGAACTCGCCGGCCTCAAGGCGCTGCTGCCTGATCTTGCCGTGCCGGGGCCGGTCGAAGCGTCGGCGGCAGAAGGCCTGCCAAGGCCCGATGCAGTGGCGACGCAGTTCACTGCCGCGGTGCCGAACGTGCTGGCCGGCCGCGCCGCCGTCAGCACCGGCGATATGGGCGAAGATGCGCTCGAATGGATGAAGGGGCTCTTGGCCCTCAGGCCCGTCGGTGAAGTGGCGGGCGACACGCCCGAAGCGATCGTCTCGCGGCTCGAAGCCGCGGTTGGCCGGCACGATTTCAAGGCGGCGGCGGAGCTGTTGGCGCAACTGCCGCCGGCGATGCAGGCCGGCGCCGGCTCGACGGGGGCCGACATCACCAAGCTCGCTGCGGCAGAAGGGTTCGTTACCGAGCTGCGCAGCCGGGCACTGGCGCCGACGGCGGAGGCCACGCCGTGATCCGGCTTGCCTATTGGCTCATCGTCAGCCTCCTGGTCACCGCCGGCATCGCCTGGCTGATCGGCCTGCCGGGGACACTCACCATCGAGTTCCTCGATTTCCGCATGCAGCCGCGGCTGGGCGTCGCCGCGTTTCTCGCGGTGGCGGGCGTGGTGCTGATCATCCTCATCTGGGGCATCGTCAAGCGCATCATCGCGGCGCCCTACTACATCGCCCGGCAATCGCGCGAGCGGCGCAAGGATGCCGGCTACATGGCGCTGTCGGATGGCTTTATCGCGCTGCAGGCGGGGGACGCCAACCGCGCCCGGCAACTGGCGCGCGAAGCGCGCGGCAACCTGCCGCGCAATGCCGCGGCGCAGTTGCTCGAGGCCCGCGCCGACCTGGCGCTGGGCGACATGCATTCGGCCCGCGAGCACTACCGGGCGCTGATCACCAACCGCAAGACCGCGCTTGCGGCGCTTTCCGGCCTCTACGACCAGGCGCGGCAGCAGGGCCGGCCCGATGCGGCGCTGACCTTCGCACAGAAGGCCATCGACATCTCGCCCCAGGCGCCATGGGCGCGCGAGGCGGTGTTCGACGACCTGACCCGCAACGGCCGCTGGGACGATGCCTACCGGATGATCGCCGACGAGCAGGCGGTGACGCGCGAGGAGAAGACCCGCAAGCGCCGCCGCCAGGCGGTAGTCGAAGCGGCGCGGGCGCAACTGGTCGAAGGCACCGACCCGCATGCGGCGCTCGAGCACGCGCTGGCCGCACTGAAGCTCGTGCCGGATTTCGTGCCGGCGGCGCTGATCGCGGCGCGGATCTATTCCAACCGCAACGAAGCGCGGCGGGCGATGAGCCTGCTCCGCCGGGTCTGGCGCGCCACCTCGCACCCCGATATCGCGACGCTGTTCGCCAACTCGGTGCCGGGCGTTTCCGCTGTCGACCGGCTGAAGCGCATCGGCGAACTGATCGATACGCCGCCGCCCAACAAGGCGAGCGCGCTGGTCTTGGCGCGCGCCTCGATCGACGCCTTCGACTGGGCCGGGGCGCGGCAGGCGCTGGCCGGCTACGCCAACGCCAACCCCTCGCAGGCGGTGTGCCTGCTGATGGCCGAGATCGAGGAGGGCCAGTCGGCCGACAAGGGCAAGGCGCGCGACTGGCTGAACCGCGCCGTGCGGGCGCCGCGGGATCCGGTATGGACCGCCGACGGCATCACCGCCGAGGAGTGGGAGCCGCTGTCGCCGGTTACCGGCAAGCTCGATGCCTTCGAGTGGCGGGTGCCGACCAGCGCGGTGGCGACGCGCACCAGCACGACTGCGGCGCTGCCGGAAACCGTTCCACCATCGATGTCGGCCGAGCCGGACAAGCCGCAGGGCGGGCCGCTGGCGTTGCCGGAGGCCTGATGCTTCGAAACGCCGCGTCAGCGCACTTGCGCGTGACAGGCGTCGCTTGTATTAGACCCCGCACCAGCGCATTGCTCGCGCCGGTCAGGCCGCATTAGCTCAGTCGGTAGAGCATCTCATTCGTAATGAGGGGGTCGCTGGTTCGAATCCGGCATGCGGCACCACCCTTTCCATCGTCACCGTGCTGTAGAACAGCGAAGTCGGACAGGTACCGGCCGGCGTCACGTACCGGAACTGCAGGAAACCAACACGCCAAATCGCTTGGTTTGTGCTGCAATGTCGACCAGGGTGAGTGGAGCAGCGCTGCTCGAGGTCTGATACGGGATAGAATGCGCATCGAGGAAGCTCATGACGACGCTGCCCTTGATTGCGAAGTTCACATTCTGGGGCAGGCTGCCCGTCGCGCCAAGAACAGCCACATCGTCCATTTTCGCATTGACCATGCCGACAACGAGGCCGGCTGCATCAACAAGCGGACCGCCACTGTTGCCAAGTTGAATTGGTGCTGAAATCTGCACGAAGCGCACGTCGTCCGCGAGCCCGGAGAGCGCCGTGATGTTTCCGGAGACGATATTTCCGGACTGACTCAACATCCCCGTTAGCGGAAAGCCGTACACGGCCACCGTCTCGCCAGCCTGCAATGGTGTCCCGGTCCTGAAGGTCGCCGCGGCGGCGGAGAGCGGTTCGTCTACCTTCAGAAGAGCAAGGTCGTTTGCTGGGTCAAAGCGGATCACCGTTGCCGGCTTCGATGCTGATCCGGACGCCGTCACGCTGAATGACGCGCAGCCGTCGATGACGTGATGATTGGTCAGAACATATCCGGAGGTGGAAACGACGATGCCGGTCCCGCTGCTGTCCCGCGGTTCTTCCTCAGCCGGGGTTGGTCCAGTTGCCGCGGTGGTGGCGGGCGGCGGTGTATTTGTGTGGGTCCCGACGCACTGCGCCAAAGCGATCGCGAGCTTGGACGTTCCAGACAGGTCGAAATGGTAGTCCCCTCCTAGAAAAGAGACGTCCATCGTGCGGCTCCGTCGAAACAGATCCAAGACGTGCTGGTCATCGGGCATTTCCAGCGTCATGAACTGGGGCGAATCAACGCTGGCCGTGCCTCGGCGCCAGACCATGTCGTCGAAGCGATAGGAAACGGTCGCCTCTCTGACTGAAAGGTTCCAGTCAGGACCGACCAACCCGATTACCCACCTGTAATCGAAGGTAAACGAGACGAGCAGCGTCACTCCATTGAGGTACTCAGCCGCCGCCGCGCAGTGTGAGAACTGATTTGTGGTGTTGTCTGCGTATGCGCCGCCCGCCCAGAGGCCCGGGAACGGGTACTTTGCAATCATCTCCGCGCGTGCCGACGACAGCGATGCACACAGCACAACTAATGCTACAAACAAGCCACGCATTTACTTTCCCCCTCCGGGATAATGGCGTGCCTTTCTGACGTTCGCAACAGCTGCGTTCATGTGACAGGCGCCGCTGCAGCTGGGGATCGATCGAGCTTTATGGAGTGGGGCAGCTTAGGAAACGGGAGGCGCGTTGTCCGAGCGGGAGTACGACGCTTGTACGATGTGCATGGTAGCCGACGATGGAGTCGAGCTCAGTGGTTGCTCGAGCCCCTGCCCGATGCCGGCTGACAGCCCCATCGATCATTGCAGCTTGCTTAATAGCCTCCCCGCAGGCGACAAGGCCCGATCACGGAGAGCCTCGATGCTAGCGACGAGCGAGATTGCCAAACTGAAGCGCGAGATCGCCACGCTGCGCGACATTGTCGGGCAGAGCCGGCCGGGAACCAAGAACCCGATGAGCTCGGCGGAGCGGCGGTCGCTCAAGTCGGAGATCGACCGCTGCATCCTCGAGCTCGATGAGCTCAGGGGCAAGCTCTCGCAGTAGCGCTGGTGTGGCTGGTCAGTCGTCCTTGACCTCGGTGTCGGGACGGTCGGTGCCCTCGGCGACTTCCTGATGCCAGACGCCGCGGGCGTCTTCGTACTCGATACCGTCGGTGGCGCCGGCAACGCGCTGGCGTCGGGCCGCAGCCTCGGCGGCCTCGTGCGCTGCGGCGTGGCTGCGGAAAGTTTCCGACAGCACGTCGCCCACCTTGTAGGCCCAGCCCCCGTCATGCTGGACGACTTCGTACTTCACTGTGGTCATGACGGCTGTCTCCTTACAATGCACTGGCAATATACGATGCGCCGCCTATTGTTGCGAGCGGTGCTCGACCATTCCGGCATGCTGCCTCATTGTCTGCGCGTTCACGCGCGATTCATGACGAACGCGCCAAAGCAGCCTATCGTTGCCGAACCCCGCGTGCGTCGCGCCTCCGTCACTCCGAGATGAAAGGGCCAGCCAGTGACCGCCTATCTGTTCCTGTTGCATGTCGCGGGGGCCGTGACGCTGATGCTGTGGGCGGTGCATATGGTGCATACCGGCACCGAGCGTGGCTGGCGCCCGGAAATCACCGGGCTGCTCAGGGCGACGGATGGGCCGGCGCGTAGCGCGGCGGTAGGCGCCGGGCTTGGGCTGGCGCTGCAGAGCTCGACGGCGGCGGGAATGCTTGCCGCTGCCTTCGCCTCGCGCGGCATGTTCGCGCTGGCGACCGGCCTCGCCATCGTGCTCGGAGCCAATTTCGGTTCGGCGCTGGTGGTGCTGATCCTCAGCCTCGATCTGAGCCTCTTGCCGCCGGTGCTGCTGGTCATGGGTGGGCTGCTGTTCTTCAAGGGCAAGTCACGGCGGGTGAAGCAGAGTGGCCGCGCGCTGGTCGGGCTTGGGTTGATCTTCGTGTCGCTGCAGCTGCTCAGCGAGGCCACGGCGCCGCTCAGCGACAGCGCGGTGCTGCCGGCGGCAGTTGCCTATCTCGGCAAGGAACCGCTGACGGCGCTGCTTGCCGGGGCAGCGATCGCCTGGCTGTTCCATTCCTCGGTGGCGACGATCCTGTTGCTGGTGGTGCTGTCGCAGCATGGGGTGCTGCCGTTCGAGGCGGCGGCGCCATTGCTGCTCGGCGCCAATATCGGCACGGCGATCGGGCCGTTCGTCTTGACACGGAACAGCAGCATCGAAGCCAAGCGCCTGATGGCCGGGAACCTGATGACCCGCATCGCAGGCGCCGTGCTGGCGCTGGCGGTGCTGCTATTGGGCGGCTCGGCGTTGGCTCCTGGCTTCAGTCCGGTGCAGCAGCTGGTCGGGTTGCACCTCATCTTCAACGTGGCGCTGCTGCTCGTTGGCCTGCCGCTCACCGGGGTGACGGCGCCGCTGATGGAGCGGCTGATCCGCGCGCCGGCGGCGAGCGATCCGGCGGCGGCCATCGGGGTGCCGCCCAGCTGCCTCGACGAGGCGGCGGTGGGCGATCCCGGCATGGCGCTCGCTTCGACTACCCGCGAGCTGCTGCGCATGGCCGAGATCATCGGCCGGATGTTCGAGCCGGTGATGGAAATTTACAAGGCCGGCGACGAAGAGAAGATCCGTCAGGCCCGGCTGATGGAAGCGGCGATCGACCAGGCGCAGAGCGACATCAAGCTCTACCTGGCGCGGGTCTCGTTCGACGGCGATAGCGGCAGCGCCCGGCGCGGGCAGGATCTCGCCGCCATTGCGGTCAACCTCGAGTATGTCGGCGATGCCATCACCAAGACGCTGCTGCGGCTGGCCGAAGTGCGAAGGGAGCAACGGCTCGCCTTCTCGCCCACCGGCTGGCGCGAGCTGGCGGAGCTGCACAGCCAGGTGGTCGAGAACATGCAGCTGGCGCGCAACGTCCTCGTCACTCGCGACCTCCAGCAGGCCCGCAAGCTCATCGTCGAAAAGACCCGGATGCGTGAGGCGGTGGCGGCGAGCCAGCGCCAGCACATGCAGCGGCTGAAGGATGGTACCGAGGCGAGCCTTGCCACCTCCAACCTCCATCTCGAGACGCTGCGCGCCATGAAGACCATCAACTCGCTGATGGCCTCGATCGGCTATCTGGTGCTCGAGGAAGCCGGCGAGGTGCTGGATCACCGCTTGAAGCCGGCGGGCTAGAGCGATTTCAGCAAGACTTGCACTGAACGCCCCTTGGCCTCACGCACCATCCCAAGCGGAGTTCCCCGCTTTCGCGGGGGATGACACCGTGGCTGGTGCAGTTCGTCTGTGAGACGCTCTCCAGCGCTCAGCCGCCGGGCTGCGGCCCCGGCCCACGACGGTAGACGCGCAGCTCGATCACCTCGGGCACGTGCCATTCGAGCGAGAGCATCACCGGGCGGCCGCCTGTATCATGGTCGACCTGCCGCAGGTGCTGCAGCGGCGCCCCCACCTCTACCTTGAGAAGTTCGGCCAGTTCGGCGTCGGCATTGACCGGGGCCAGCACCGCGCGGGCGTGATCGACGGTATGGCCGCGGTCGGCGAGGAGCTTGTAGAGCGAGCCGCCGAAGGCAGCGAGATCGGTGCGTTCATCGGCGATGTCGGTGGCGAGGCTGTCGATCGAGAACACCGCCGGCCGGCCGTCGGCGCTGCGGACGCGGCGGATCACCACCACGTCCGAACCGGGGGCAAGGTTCAGCGCTGCCACCACCGCGTCATCGGCGCGGACTCGCGTCGCGCCCAGCACCTGCTTGGTGACGCTGAGGCCGGTGCTTTCAAGGTATTCGGTGTAGCTGAAATTGGTGTCGAGCGAGTTGCGCAGCCGCGGTCCCTCGGTGACATAGGTGCCCGAGCCCTGGCGGCGGACGACATAGCCATCTTCGATCAGGCCACGCACGGCCTCGCGCAGGGTGATGCGGCTCACCGCAAAACGGGCGCACAGCGCATCTTCATTGGGCAGCTTCGAGCCGGGCGGAAACTCGCCTTCGATGATGGCGCGCCTGAGCTCGGAGCGGACGACATCGGGCAGCAGCGGGCGCGTTCTGGCTTGCAGCATGGGGATCTCGTGACAGGCGGGCTGGCGACGCAATTGATTAGTCGTCTCATGTTCGGATTGGCCGGGCAACCCGGTTGGTGGGGGCGGGCTGAACTGTCGCGGTTGCGGTGAGGCAAGCAAATCCGGCATGCTGCCGGGCGGAACGAACGACCGGGGTCTGAGCCACGATGAGTTACGATTCGCTGGTGTGGCTGCTGGTAGGGCTGGGGATCGGGGTGGCGGCCAGCCTGATGCTGCTGATCGGCTACTCGATGCTGGAGTATGGGCGGCTGAGCCGGCGCTTTCGCAGGGCGCGCGCCACCACTGCGGCAGCCGCAGCTGGGCCGATCGAAAGGGCCGTCCCAGTCGTGCCCAAGACGTCGCTGCTGGCGCGGCCGGCAGCACCCAGCGATGTTGCAGCAAGACCGGTGGCCGCGGCAAAGCCAATGATCGAGCTGAAGCCGGCGGTGGATCCAGAACCGGCGGTGGATGACAAGCCGGCCCGCCCGGCGCTGGTGGTGGTTTCGGCGCCGGAACCAAAGCCGGTCGCGATCTCCGAGCCCGTGCCGGCCGCGCCGGTGGTCGCGGCCGAGCCGACCGTCGCAACCCCATCGGAGCCCCCAGCGATGCCGTCACCGAGGCGGGCGCAAAGCGTCGAGGCGATGTTCGCCGAGGCGTTTGCCCACGACCGGCTGACGGTGTCCCCGGAGCCGGACGAAAGCGCCGGCGCCACTAAGCCCGGCGCCGAAAAACCACCAGGGTGAGCGCGCCGACTGCCAGCAACAGCCCGCCGAGCAGGCGGCTGTCCTCGGTCGAGATGCGGATGTGCGGCACCCATTGCCGATAGAATGGAAACAGAAGAAACAGGATGGCGAGCAGGAGTGCCGCCAGACCTACGGACCGCATGTTGCCCTCCGCTATTGGCGGAAACACAGTGATACAGCCGGTGACGCTTAAATTCCGGTTCGGACACTATCCGCCTAAACCGTTAATGGAACTCTCTTTATCAAGAAGCGGGAACCGATCACCGGAATCTGAAGGACCAGGCAGGCAACTGATCCGCGGGAAGCGGCGTTTCTTTGGGCAAATGGCGTGGGGTTAACCCCGCGCGGCCAAGGAGACGTCATCATGCAAAAGGCAGAACTCGACCGCCTGCTGGAAAAGACGGTCGCCGATGCGCTCGGCGTTCGCATGCCAACCCACCGGCGCGCGCCACCGGACAAGGCCAGGCAGCATGCCAAGGCGCCGCGCCGGCATCGGCAAATGGTGCGGGAGCTCCATCCGGCCTGATTGGACTTTCGGTCCGGATTGGACTTTCTCTCGGCCTCGTCTAGATTCACGCCCGCTTGATGGGGAGTCGTGACGATGGAGGGGGTGCCGGCAGCGGAGGTCGCGCGACTACGCGCGCTCGTTATCGGAACTCTGCCGCAGTTCGCGGGCGGCAATTTCGTGACCCTTGCCGACGGTTGGGACAGTGTCGCGCTCGAGTGCGATGGCTGGATTTTCAAGTTTGCGCGTAACCCCGAGGCAGAGGCGCGGCTCAGACGTGAGGTAGCGTTGCTGGCCTTCCTCAAGCCGCGGGTCACCATGCCGCTGCCGCAGATGGTGCTGCATGAGGGACCGGTGCCGTTTTCACAGCACCTGAAGCTGCCCGGTTCATCGCTGGAAAAGCCGCAATACCTCGCGCTGGACGAGGGCCGCCGTAACGCGCTCGCCACCCGGATGGCGCAGCTCTATGCAGAATTGCACGCGTTGCCGCTCAACCGCATGCAGTCGGTTGGCGCCACGGGGGTCGACCCATGGATGAGCCCTGACGAGATCATCGCCAGGACCGAGGCCAGGCTGCCGCGCGGCTACAAGGGTTTCATGAAGCGCACCATGGCGGCGTACCGCAAGCTTACCATCGCGGGCGACGAGCTGGTCTACGGCTATTTCGACGGCCATGGCTGGAACATGGCATTCGACCACGAAACCGGCATGCTCAACGGCGTGTTCGACTTCGCCGATTCCGGCTTTGGCTCGCGCCACCGCGACCTCAGCTACACAAACTGGATCTCGGCCGACCTGACGCTGAGGATCATCGAGCGCTACGAGGAGCTGGCCCGGTTCAAGGTCAACCGCGACCTGGTGATGCTCTATTCATCGGCCCTGCGGCTCGCCGAACTGGCCGGGGAATTCCTTTCCGACGAGCGCGCCGTGGCGAACGTTGTCGACTGGGTGGCGGAGCTGAAGCAGCTGGGTTTGGCTGGCTGAAATAGGCAGGGCAGATCTCCGGGGATCTGCCCTGCCGGCAACCGGCTATTTCACAGGCTGGTTCAGTCGCTTCTCGACGAAATAGCCCATGCGGTAGTTGCCGCCGTCGAAGCTCCAGGTCAGTGGCGCCTTGGTGCCATCGAAGAAGGTTTCATTCTCGCCCAGCACATGGAAGCCGGCGAAGGGGGCCGTGTCGTCGGGATCGATATCGGCTTCAACCACCTGCGCGGCGGCATTCTGGGTGAAGCGGAACGTCGGCGTGGCGCTGAACTGGCTCCATGGCCGGCTGTGTTGCGGCTCGTCGCAGTCGAACTCCCGGTCGCCGCTGGGCGGGTTGCGCAACTGGATGCCATCAAGCCTGAGATGAACGAAGATCTCATCGGAACCGAACTCCGGGTTGGTCTCGTCACGGCAGATGACGTCGAACGGCGTCAGGTAGCGCAATGAGGTGTCCATCCCGGCGACGACACGGACGTCGCCGGGCGTCGGGCCAGCCTGTTCGATCACCAGATAGCCTGTGGCCCCTTCCGACATCGGTCCGGCAAAACTGGTCCGCACCCCATCGACGAATGGTCCGGGTTCCGGTTCGGCGGGATCGGAGAATTGCTGCAAGGTCACCTTGAAGTTGGGGTCGGCAGGCGCCTCTCCGAACAGGGTGATCTGCTGGTTGGCTCCGGTATCGGACGTGCCCACGACGTCGAAGGCGAACCAGGCCCGATCCTGCCGGCCGAAGGGGTTGTTGTCGCGGGTCAGCGTTGCCGTCTGCGGCTGGCCGGGCTGCAGGATACAAGCCTCGGCCTGAGTGGCGCAGGTGTGGTGCTTGATCCAGAACGCATAGTTTGGCGTGTCGTCGGGCACGTTGCCGACCACGCGCACATAGAACTCGGGCGGCAGTACGAAGGTGTCGACGAAGAACTTGCGCTCGCCGCCGACCACCTGCACCTGGGTCACCTTGTTGTAGCGCGAGATCGGATTGGTGAGGTCGGTGGGGGCGTAGAGCTGGTAACTCACCGACTGGGTGTCCACGCCCATGGTGTAGGTGCCGGCGCCATCGCGCTTGACATGGAACCACTGCATGCCGCCCGGGTGCGCAATCTGCGTGATATCGTTGCCGGTGTTGGGGTCGGTGTCGATAACCAGCGTCTCCTCAGGGTCGCCCAAGGTCAGCATGGGGCTGAGGGGAACGTCGTAGGCGATGCGCGGGCTGCAGAAGTCAAAACCCAGATTGAGATTGGCCTGCACCAAGTAGTGGTCGCTCGCCAGGGCCTGGTAGCGGCGCGGCACCGTCAAGTGTTGCACGCAAACCGGCGGAGGGTCGCCCGGGTCGCTGTTGATGTACGGTTCGGGCGAGACGACGATGTAGTCGAGACGGTCATTGTCGATCTGGTTGGTGATGCCCGCATCATCACGCGAGGTGGTGCGGGCCCAACTGTCGTAGGCGGGCCACTTGCCGATCTGGCCGCCGGGGCCGAACAGAGCTGCCCATTCCGGCTGTGCGGAGGGCATGGCGACATTCGCATCGCCCATGACGATTACCCGCTCGTCGGGCTGCGGCAGACCGCCGAGCGTCGTCTCCAGCAGCTTGCGGATCATCTCGAACTGCTCCTGTCGCACGATGGGAAATAGGTCGCCTGCAGGCGGATCGTCGGCCTGCATGTGGGTGAACACCACATCGTAGATGCGTTCGGTGCCGGCCTGGCGTAGCCGCACCAGTGCCGCGCCCTTGGCCGCAAAGCAATCTTCCGAAGCGCAGGACTCGTAGAGCGCGAACGCCACCTGGTCGGTGGTGGCATCGAGTTGCTGATCCGGCTCGGTGCCCCATTGGAACGAGCTGTCGGGCAGGTTCTCGAACGTGAACTTCTCGTTGGCAAACAGCATCAGCCCGCTGTCCTCACCATTGATCTTGTCGATGTCGATCTGTCCGAACACCCCGGTGACGACATGTTGCGGCTGGGTTTGGAGGATCTGCACCAGGGTCGGACCGCGGATCTGAATCAGGTCGGCGTCGATGTCGCGCACGAAGTTCGGGTAGGCTGCCGTCAACCGGTTGACCAGAACGTCCTTGGCCTTCTCGTCCCAGGCTTCGTTGATGGCGATGATGTCGGGCCGATCGGGATCGCTGAGGATGGCGTCGGCGAATTCGTTGGCCCAGACCTCGGCGCGGCCTTCGAGCTGGGCGATGCAGTCGGCGAAGTTCGGATTGAAACAATTGAAGAAAATCGTCGTCAAGAACGCATTAAAGGTCGCAACCTTGATCTCCTCACTGGTCGGCTGCGCTGCCGAAGAACCGGCAAGCACCAGACTGAACAAAGTGAAGGCGAGTAAAGACAGCGATTTTGACATGGCGGCACCTCTTCGACGTCGGTGACGCACCCCGCGCTCAACTATCGACACGGGTCCATGCGTTTTGCAATACAGCGCGATAACGCTCCCATCACGCCCATCAAGGCGCGCACAGCAAGCTCCGCAAACCAAGAAAAGCTTTTCACCGCTCTTGTGCGCAAAGGGGAAACGTGCGACGAAGCGGTCAAGAAAAGCTTTTCCCAATTCACGAGCCGGCCACTGCGTGCTCGCCGCGGAAGCAGCCGGAAAAGCTTTTCTCAACCGTTTCCGGGAGGAACCCCGTCGCCACGGGGCCGGAGGACGGTATCGGCAAATGGGAGGGAAAACCTGATGAGAATGCCAAGTCTTTGGCGTGCGGCGCTCGCCGCTGCTGCCATGTCGGCCGTTGCTGTCGTTCCGGGCACGGCCTTTGCGGAAACGCTGAGCCTGTGGGCGCGCGCCTCGAGCTCGAATGCGGCCCAGCACATGATCGATCTGTGGAACGCCTCGCACGACGACAAGATCGAGCTGACCACCATTCCCGACAACCAGATGGTGACCAAGCTGGCGACCAGCGTGCAGGCGGGCGACGTTCCGGACCTGATCTCGTTCGACCTGATCTTCATGCCGGATTTCATGAAGGCCGGGTTCCTGACCGATCTCACGGCGACGCTGAGCGCCGATCCGAACCAGGCCAAGGTGGCCAAGGCCTTCCGCGACCTCGCGACTTATGACGGCAAGCTCTACGGCACCGGCTTCACGCCCGATGTGTCGATCCTCGTTTACAACAAGGACCTGTTCAAGAAGGCCGGGCTCGATCCGGACAGCCCGCCCAAGACCATCGCGCAGCTGCAGGAATACGCCACCAAGATCAAGGAGAGCGTCCCCGACGCCTACGGCTACTACTTCTCCGGCTCGTGCGGCGGCTGCAACATCTTCACCCAGGCGCCGATGATGTGGGGCTCGGGCGCAACGCTGCTGCCGACCGCGGGCGATGCCCCGGCGATGGAAGGTCCGGGCGTCAAGGAAGTGCTGACCATGCTCAAAGAGATGTGGGACGCCGGCGTCATTCCGGAATCGGCCGAGGCCGATACCGGCGCCAACTTCATGGCAACGTTCGAAACGGGCACCATCGGCATGCAGGGCTCGGGCGGCTTTGCCATCTCGCTGCTCAAGGCCAACCATCCGGACATGGATTTCGGTATCGCCCCGATCCCGGGCCTCGCCGAGGGCCAGGCGTCGAGCTTCGTCGGCGGTGACGTGATCGCCATCCCGACCGGCGCCAAGCACGCCGACCTCGCCACCCAGTTCATCCAGTGGCAGCTCACCGACGAAGCGCAGCTCGAAGGCCTTGCCAAGAACCTGATCCTGCCGTCGCGCTCGGACCTGGCCGACAACAAGTACTTCCAGGAAGAGCCGCGCTATATCACCACGGCTCAGGCGGTGGGCATCGGGCAGACCCCGTATGCCTTCCATTTCAACGACATGGTCAATGCCGACCAGTCGCCGTGGCTGACCATGCTGCAGACCGCGATCTTCGACGGCGACATCGATGGCGCCATCGAGGGGGCGCGGGAATCGATGCGCGCCATCGCGGCGGAGTAACGCACTCGGTCATGGGCTCGCGGCGCTGCTGCGGGCCCTTCCATCCCGATTGCAGACGACAAACAGGAGAAGAAGCGTGGTTCGGACGCTTCGGAATAATGTCGGCTTCCTCTACGTGCTGCCGGCGCTGGCCTTTGTAGGCTTCTTCGTGCTGTGGCCGCTGGTGCAGCTGTGCTACCTGTCGCTGACCGATACGTCGCTGCTCGGTGGCGGGCAGTTCATCGGCTTCGATAACTACATCAAGGCCTTCGAGGACAAGAAGTTCTGGCAGGCGCTGGGCTTCACTGCCAAGTACACCGTGTTCATCACGCCGTTGCTGATGGGCCTGGGCTTCGCACTGGCGCTGCTCACCTCGCCGAACCGGCGCATGCAGCAGATCACCCGCGGCATCATCTTCCTGCCGGTGGTGATCGGCATCGGCTCGTCGAGCCTGCTCTGGTTCTGGCTGTTCGACCAGCAGGTCGGGCTGTTCAACAAGTTCCTCGTCGATATCGGCCTGTTTGCCGAGCCGGCAGTGTGGTTCACCAAGGCCGATATGGGGCTGATCGCGGTCACCATCTCAATCACCTGGAAGGTCATCGGCTTCGGCATGCTGCTGTTCGTTGCCGGCATCCAGTCGATCAACGGCGAGATCGGCGAAGCCGCGCTGATCGATGGCGGCAATTACTGGCAGCGGGTCTGGTACATCATCCTGCCGCTGAGCCTCCGAGTGATCCTGCTCACCACGCTGATTTCGGTGATCGGCTCGATGCTGGCCTTCGACCAGTTCTACATCATGACCGGCGGCAATCCGCGCGGGCAGACCTTCACGGCGGTGTACTCGATCTACCAGTCGAGCTTCATCAGCTTCAAGCTGGGCTACGGCGCGGCACTGTCGATCATCCTCACCGCGATCATCCTGGTGTTCTCCACCCTGCAGGTGATCCTGTCGAACCGGAGTCCCTCGCAATGACCGCGATCGCCGAAGGCGGCGTGCGGCCCCGCGCCGCCGAACACGTGTCCCGCGCGGCGGGTGAGAGCCGGCCGATCCGCTACCTCGTCGGCGCCATCTGCGTGGCGGTGTCGACCATCATGCTGGCGCCCCTGGTGCTGAGTTTCTTCGCCTCGATCAAGGCGCCCGACGAGGCGCGCGCCTCGCCGCCGACCTATCTGCCGCAGAGCTTCAGCCTCGAAAGCTACCTCAAGGTGTTCGAATACCAGGCGGGGCTGTTGACCTACCTCTCCAACTCGCTGCTGGTGGCGGCGCTTACCATCGTCATCTGCCTGGGGCTTGCCGTACCGGCAGGCTATGGGTTGGCGCGGTTCAAGATCCGCTTAAAGGAGCTGTGGTTCATCCTACTGCTGGCGCCGCTGATGATCCCCTACCAGGCGCTGCTGATCCCGCTCTATCTCAACTTCTCCAAGGTCGGGCTCGCCAATAGCCACCTGGGGCTGGCGATGGTGCATGCCATCCTGCAGCTGCCGTTCTCGATCTACCTGATGCGCAACAGCTTCGAGTCGATCCCGCGGGAGCTCGAGGAAGCCGCCAAGGTCGATGGCAGCTCGTCGTGGCAGACGCTGCGCTCGATCTTCCTGCCGCTGGCGGTGCCGGGGATCGTCACGGTGGCGCTCTTCGCCTTCATCGCCAGCTGGAACGAGTTCCTTTCGGCGCTGATCTTCATGAACAAGGAGACCAGCTTCACCGTGCCGATCATGCTGGTGAGCGTGCGCACCGGCCGGCTCGGCTCGATCGACTGGGGGGCGCTGCAGGCCGGCGTCATCCTCTCGATATTGCCATGTGTGCTGATCTACCTGCTCTTGCAGAGGTACTATGTCGCGGGCTTCCTCAACGGAGCCGTGAAGTAGGATTCCGCGATGACCGAAGATCCCACCCCCCAGCCAACCGAACGCACCGGCCGCCACGGCCCGACCATCCGTGACGTGGCGCGGATCGCCGGCGTGTCGATCGGCACGGCGTCCAAGGCGCTCAACTCCAACGGGCGGCTTCGGCAGGAAACGCGCGACAAGGTCACCGCGGTGGCGCGCGAAATCGGTTATCGCCCCAACGATATGGCGCAGAGCCTGCATCGCAGCCGCTCGATGACGGTGGGGATCATCTCCACCGACTCGTTCGGCCGCTTCACGCTGCCGATCTTCCAGGCGCTGGAGGAGCAGTTCGCCGACCGGGGCATCGCCATCTTCATGTGCAACGCCACCGACGACCCGGAGCGCGAGCGGCAGCATCTCGATCAATTGCTCGGCAAGCGCATCGACGGGCTGGTGGTCACCGCCCGTCGCGCCGACAAGCGCCCGCCGGTCGGACCGCTCCCTCCCGGCCTGCCGGTGATCTATGTCTACTCGCAGGCCGACGACAACGATGCGATGTGCCTGTTGCCCGACGACGAGAGCGGGGCGCGGCTGGCGGTAAAGCACCTGGCCGACATCGGCGCGAAGCGCATCGCTCATGTCACCGGGCCCGAGCACTTCGAGGCGGTACAGCTGAGACGCCGCGGCTATCTCGAGGCGCTGCACGAGGTCGGGTTGCCGGCGCGTCCGGAATTCTACCTGTCAGGCAAATGGAGCGAGGAATGGGGGCGCGATGCGGTGGCGCAACTGTTCGACGGCAAGGCCGAGCGCCCCGACGCCATGTTCTGCGGCAACGACCTGATCGCCCGGGGCGCGGTGGATGCGCTGCGCGAGCGCGGCATCGCCGTGCCCGACGAGGTGGCGGTGGTCGGGTTCGACAATTGGGAAGTGATGACGGAAGCGGCGCGGCCGCCGCTCACCAGCGTCGACATGAATCTCTCGGCGCTCGGCCATGAGGCCGGGCGGCTGCTGATCGACATGATCGCCGGCGAAAAGGCGCGGGGCATCCGCAGGCTGCCCTGCACGCTGGTGGTCCGCGCATCCACCAGAAAGCAGACCACATAGACCCGGCCGCTTGCTCGGCGGCGGGGACAAGAGGAGTAGCAATGAGCCAGTATCATCCGGTGCGTTTCGTCGATGTCCGCCTCGAAGGCGATTTCTGGAAAGAGCGGCTCGACACCGTGCTTGCCCGCACCATCCCCAGCCAGCACAAGAAGCTGGGCGAGTATGGGCTGCTCGATTCCCTGAAGCTGCCCAATCCGCCGCCGCCGTTGCGCTTCCCGCGCCATGCCAACGGCTTCACCGTGCAGGTGTTCTGGGATTCCGACGTCGGCAAATGGATCGAGGCGGCGGCCTATGCACTGAGCCACAAGCGCGACCCGGATATCGAGGCCAAGATCGAGGCGATCGTCGACGACTTCGAGAAGGCGCAGGCGCCGGACGGCTACCTCAACTGCTGGTACCTGGGCCGCGAACCGGAGAAGCGCTGGTCGAACCTCAGGGACAACCACGAGCTCTACAATGCCGGTCACATGCTGGAAGGCGCCATCGCCTACTACGAAACCACCGGCCGGCGCCGCTGGCTCGACGTGATGGAGCGCTATGTCGAGCATATCCGGCAGACCTTCGGCACCGGGCCGGGGCAGAAGCGCGGCTATTGCGGGCACCAGGAGATCGAGATCGCGCTGATCAAGCTCTATCACCTGACCAAGGATAAGAAGCACCTCGACCTCGCCGCCTACTTCATCAACGAGCGCGGCACCCCCAATCCGCATTACTTCGACGTCGAGCGCGAGGAGCGTGAGAAGAAAGGCTGGGAGTACCAGCGCTACGTGCAAGGCAATTACGAGTATTCGCAGTCGCACAAGCCGGTGCGGGCCCAGGACAAGGTGGTCGGGCACGCGGTGCGCGCCATGTACATGTACACCGCGATGGCCGATCTCGCGGTCGAGCTCAACGATGCCGGCCTCAAGGCCGCATGCGAGACGCTGTGGAAGGATGTGATGGAGACCAAGATGTATGTGACGGCGGGCCTCGGGCCCTCCGCGCATAACGAGGGCTTCACCTTCGATTTCGACCTGCCCAACCAGACTGCCTATGCCGAGACCTGCGCCTCGGTGGCGCTGATCTTCTGGGCGCAGCGCATGCTGCACCTCGATCTCGACGGCAAATATGCCGACGTGCTCGAAACCGCGCTCTATAATGGCGCGCTCTCGGGCCTCAGCCGCGACGGCGAACACTATTTCTATATGAACCCGCTGGAGAGCAACGGCACGCCGACGCGCTGGGACTGGCATACCTGCCCGTGCTGCACAATGAATGTCAGCCGGCTCGTCGCCTCGGTCGGTGGCTATTTCGTCTCGACCGCGCCCGACGGCATTGCCTTCCACCTCTATGGCGGGATTTCGACCAAGCTCGATGTCGGCGGCACTGAAGTGGCGGTGCGCGAGGTCTCGAACTACCCGTGGTCCGGCGATATCGCCATCGAGATCGACCCGGCGACGGAGAAGGCGTTCGAGGTGAAGCTCCGCATTCCCGGCTGGTGCAAAGGCGCTACGGCCAGGGTCAATGGCGAGGTGGTGCAGCTCAGTCCGGTCAACGGCTATGCCACCATCGGCCGGACCTGGACAAAGGGCGACAAGATCAGCCTCGAGCTGCCGATGCCGGTCGAGCGCGTCTATGCCAACCCGCATGTGGTGATGGATGTCGGTCGCGTGGCGCTGACCCGTGGCCCCTTGGTCTATTGCCTCGAGGAAGCCGACAACCCGGGCGGCACGGTGCAGCGCTTCAAGCTGCCGCGGCAGAGCGAGATCGCGGTCAGGCAGTCGAACCTGTTCGACGGCATCATCCAGCTGACGGCCGGCGGCAAGGCGGTGGACGAAGCTGAGTTCAAGCCGCTCTACCGCACCAGCCCGCCCAGGGAAGCCCCGGCGACGCTCACCGCGCTACCCTATTACCTCTGGGCCAACCGCGGGCAGGGCTCGATGGTGGTGTGGATCCCGGAGGCTTGAGCCTTACGCGGAGTAAGCATGGGCGCGGGTGTCCCCATGCTGCAACGTACACCGGCGTCATTCCCGCGAAGGCGGGAACCCAGCGCGATCTCTCAGCTTCACCGGCTTGGAGACAACCCACTAGGTTCCCGCCTTCGCGGGAATGACGCCGGTGGTTTGTTCTGAAAAGGGCGGCGCCTATTCCGCCGCCTGGCCGCCGAACTGCGATTCCAGCAGGGCGCGCTCATAGGCCAGCCGTGAGCTCGCCCGCTGCGGGGCCTCGAAGTGCTCGTCCATGGCACGGGCGAAGAGTTTTTCGCGCTCTTCCTCGGTCGACATGAAGAACGGGTAGCGGCGCAGCGTCGCCGGCAGCTTGGTGTTGACGTAGGCGCCGTAGAGCGCCACCGGAAAGGCGAGGCCGGGATAGACCCGCACGTCCGACATTTCCTCGGAGCCAAAGACGCGGCGATAGAACGCCGTGTGCTCCGGCCGCACCAGCGCGAGGCAAGCGTCGGCCTTGAAGAACAGCGACGCCATCACGGCGATCCTGAGCGTCAGGAACGGCAGCGCCGGGTAGGCGAGCGAGGCCTCGTAGTCGGCGGTGAAGCGCGAGGGGTCGATGAAAGTCTCGCCACGGGCCAGCAACGGCTCGAGCACGTCCGGGCAACTCTTCATCGAGGGGCCGAAAGGATGTTTGGCGCTGACATGGTGCAGCCGGATAGAGCTGACCAGTTCACCGTCGATATGAACGCCAAAGCTCATGCCGTTGGGGGCAGTGTCGAGATCATCGACCACAATACCCGCATCATTGAACGGCACGGATTCTTCGCGACGATAAGCTTCGTAACGCAGGCGGTAGATCGGATTATCTGTAACATCCATGCGGACGCGCGAGTATTCTACACGGTCCAGTATCTCCATCAGCGTGCCGGCGAAGCGAGACACCGGAGCAGCCGACGGCGCTGCCGAACCTTCCACGTCCGAACGCATAGGGAACTCCGCAACTTTCTAAAAGAGTTTAACCTTTCGTTAGGCATAATAAAATTGCCAAATGCGCACGGCCGCCGCGCCGCCTACGCATAAGCACGGACGGTGCCGATGCCGGCACGGAATCCTTCAGATGTCAGAAGACTTTAGCCGTCTTAACCACGTTTGCGGTTTGTCGTGCCGACGGTCAGGACGCGCTCCAGCGTGGCGCGGGCCGCCATGCGGTCGATGAGCTCGGCCACTTCGCGGCGGGGCAGCGGCACGCCGAACAGGTAACCCTGGATCTGGTCGACCTTGCTATGCTCGGCGATCAGGTTGAGCTGCTCTTCGGTCTCGACGCCCTCGGCCGTGACGGTGAGGTTGATGTCCTTGCCGAGCTGGGCGACGTTGGACAACAGCTTCAGCGAGCGCGGGTTCTCGGCGATGTCCATGACGAAGCTGCGGTCGATCTTCAGCTTGGTGAAGGGCAGGGCCTGCAGGTAGCTCAGCGACGAGTAACCGGTGCCGAAATCGTCGAGCGCGATGCCGATGCCTTGCTTGGCCAGCTTGGCGAGAATCTTGGTGGCGGCGGCGCGTTCCTCGATCACCGCGGTTTCGGTGACCTCGATCTCGAGCCGGTGCGGCGCCAGGCCTGAGCCGGAAAGCGCCGTCTTGACCATGGCGGCGACGTCGGCGTTGCGGAAGTCGCGGGCCGAGATGTTGACCGACACCGAGACTTCTTCGGGCCAGTTGCGGCATTCGGCGGTAGCGGTTGCCAGCACCCAGCGGCTGATCTCGGAGATGAGGCCGGTTTCCTCGGCGATCGGGATGAACAGCGAGGGCGGGATCGAGCCCAGCTCCGGGTGGTGCCAGCGCGCCAGCGCCTCGCAGCTCACCACGCGCCTCGACTTCAGGTCGACGATCGGCTGGAACACCAGCGACAGGGCGCCATCGGCCACGGTCTGCTTCAGCTCGGCCTTCAGCCGCTGGCGGTAGCGGTAGTCGGTGTCCATCTCATCGTGGAACACCTGGCTGCGGCCCTTGCCCAGCGCCTTGGCCTTGTAAAGCGCGAGGTCGGCCTTGGTCATCAGCGCGTCGAGGTCGTCGCTGCCGTCGGTGAGGGTCACCACACCGACCGAGACGTTGACCGAGAACACTTCGCCCTCGACCTCGAACGGACCGCGGAAGCCGCCAAGGATCGCTTCGGGATCGGTGACGGTGTCGCTCAGCTGTACGCCGCCCGAGCGATAGACCACGTACTCGTCGCCGCCGAGGCGGGCGACCAGGCTGTCGCGGCCCAAGACGCGGCTCAGCCGCTCGGAGGTCTCGATCAGCACGCGGTCGCCGATCAGATGGCCCAGGGTGTCGTTGACATGCTTGAAGTCATCGATGTCGACGATCATCAGCATGGCCATGTCGTTGGGGCGCTTGTCGCCGTGGTGGCGCCGGCGCTCGAGGTCGGCCTCGACCTGCTCGGTGAAGTAGGCGCGGTTCGGCAGCCCGGTCAGGGTGTCGTAATGCGCCATGTAGTTGATGCGCTCTTCGGCTTTGACGCGCTCGGTGATGTCTTCGAACAGCAGCACGGTCTTGTCGAGGCGCGACGACACGGTGACTTCGCAGAACTGCCCGTCGGAGAGGCGCAGCACCACCTTGCCGCCATCGCCGGCATCGACCGTATCCATCAGCTGGCTGGCGGAGCGCTGCGGGATGGTGCCGCGCGCGGCGGCGGCCGAGATCATTGCCGCGAATGGCCGGCCGGCCCAGTTGCCGGGCATGAAACTGCCGAACACCAGTTCGGCGCGATCGTTGGCGACGGCGATCAGGCCGTTCTCGTCGAGCATGCAGAGGCCGTGCTGCATGGTTTCGAGCGCGGTGTCGAGTTCGGAAGCGAGGCGCGTCGCCTCGATGCGACCGTGCACGGCGCGCAGCAGGATGGCGCGGATGTTGGCCGAGACCTTGCGCAGCGAGACGACGAAGGCGATCAGCACCACGCTCAGCATGGCAGTATGCAGCGTGCCGTCGAACAGCATGCCGACGGCCATGCCGGCGCCGATCAGGATGACCTGACTGGTGACCAGCCGGTCGATGGCGAAGTTGCGGCCGGCAACGCCGACCAGCACCGCGACGGTGACCGAGAGCGAGCTCATCTCGGCGAACGGGGTGTTCACCACGAGGAAGCTGTAGCTCATCCAGAACGCGTAAAGGCAGGCGATCGCAGCAGCGCCGATGGTGGCGCGCAGCTCCCAGTGGGTGGCGGTCATGACGTCGTCGTCGGCGAGCTCGGCGCGCTCGAAGGCGCGCATGTCGATGTCGCGGGCGATGCCGACAATGGCAAAACCGATGGCGACGGCGAGCAGCACCCAGGAGTTGCCTTCAATGCCGGCGACGGCGGCGACCAGCGCCGACGACAGGGCGCCAAGCATCATGACGCGCCGGTCCGCGTAGAGCGACCGGATCATCGACACGTAATCGACAGGCGGCAGTGACTTATGCGCTGGCTCGAACATAGACCTCACCAAGGTGTGATGATTGTGCCCGGCGAGGCGTTAATGCCTGCTTTCAGGGCAGCGAGCGGCTGCCCTTATGCTTCGCCTCAGAACGCAGTTCCAGCGGCGCAATTGCTCGAATGGTTTATGCTTTGTTGGGTAGATCGGTCGCAATCGCCGGATCGGTTTGAAGGGTGGCTCACTGAGCCAGTCTGGCCAGGGCCGCCTGCAGGGCCGCGAACGCTTCCGGCCCCAATTTCTCGCGATACTGCGCCTCGATCAATCGCTTGACCCGGTTGCGTTCGGCGAAGTCGGCGAGGCCCAGTTCGGTGAGCACGATCCGCTTGGCGCGGCCGTCGTCGGGGTCGGGCGCGCGGCCGACCACACCCTGCGCCTCGAGCTGGTCGACCAGTTGCTGCACTGCCTGCTTGCTGAGCCCCATGCGCTCGGTCAGCAGCGTCTGCGAAATGCCGGAGGGCCCCAGATGCGCCAGCACCTCGCCGGCAGCGCTCTGGTGCCAGGGATAGCCCCGGGCCGCCAGTTCGGCCCGCATGCGATTGCGCCAGTCATGCGCTGCCCGCCACAGGGCAAGGCCGATGTGGTCGATGCTCGCGAGATCATTATCGTCAAGGTGCTTGACCAAATTCCGTTCCGCAGCTAAATCGTCAAGTCGCTTGACTAGCACGGCGCAGCGCCGCCTGCCAGCAGGCCCGCGAAAGGAAGCACAGATGATCATCAAGGACAGAAACACCCTCACCGCGCTGCTGGTGGGCAGCACGCATTACGTCGAGATGGCGCCGGGCAAGGAGGCGGCGATCTACTACCGCACTGTCGATGAGGCGTTCATGGCGTTGCCCGACGGCACGCGGCGGACCGGTACCTGGCGGCTGACCGACACCGGCTATCATGTCGACTGGACCGATGGCCCGAGTGCCGGCTGGCAGATCGATGTCGAGCCGGGTCGCATCGGCTATCTCGATGCCGGCGGGGTCGAGCGCGGCCATGTCTCGCGCATCGTGCCGGGCGACGCGGCAGCGCTAAGTCAGGTTCTGCCCTGAAGACGCCAGCCGCTATCCGGCGTCCCCAGGTGGGGCGCCGGACCCTTTGCCACGGATCGGGCGTTATGCGGCCCCAATCTCCCGACTCGTTGCAAAGAGGAAATGATAATGGTCGAAAAGCTCGAGCCTGCCGCACGTGAAGCCGCCCTCTTGAAGCTTAACGGCTGGATCTATGATCCGCAGGCTGATGCGATCAGCCACGATTTCAAGTTCAAGACCTTCTCCGAAGCCTTCTCGTTCATGACCCGCGTGGCGCTCGCCGCCGAGAAGATGGACCATCATCCCGAATGGTCGAACGTTTACAACAAGGTGCGGATCACATTGACCACCCACTCGGCCGGCGGACTCACCGAGAAGGATACGAAACTCGCTGAAAAGATCGACCGGCTGATGATCTGAGCGCGCAGAGGCAATGCCCCGAGCGGGGGCTTTGCCGACGCGCCACGCTGTTCCATGATGGCATGGCTGGGAGGGCATTGAGATGCGGGCAGTGCGGCTACATGCGCCGGAGCGGCTGATCATCGAGGAGGTGCCGCGACCGACACCCGGGCCGCACGACCTGCTGGTGCGGGTGGAGGCCTGCGGCATCTGCGGCTCGGACCGCCACATGTTCCGGGGCGAGTTTCCGACGACCAGGCCGGTGACGCTTGGGCACGAGTTCTCCGGCCTTGTCGAGGAAGCCGGAGCGGCGGTCGAGGGGTTCCGCATCGGCACAAGGGTCACGGGCGATCCCAATATCTCCTGCGGCCAGTGCGCCGATTGCGTTGCCGGCCGGCCCAACCTCTGTGCCGGGCTCAGCGCCATTGGCGTGCATCGTGACGGCGGTTTCGCCGAGTACGTGCTGGTGCCGGCCGGGCAGGCGGTGGCGCTGCCGGCAGGGCTCGATCCGCTGCACGGGGCGTTCTGCGAGCCGGTCTCGTGTTGCCTGCATGCCATCGACGTGGCGCGCATCGCGCCTGGCGCGTCGGTGGTAATCCTTGGCGGCGGGGTGATCGGGCTGCTGATGATCGAGCTGGCGCTGCTGGCCGGAGCCGGTACGGTGATGCTGTCCACCCGGCAGGCGCCGCGCCGGGCCCTGGCGCTGCAACTGGGCGCACATCACGCGGTCGATGCGGGCGCTGATCCGGTGGCGGCGATCGCCGCTCTTCTGCCGGGGGGCGCCGATGTGGTGTTCGAATGCGCCGGGGTGGGCGCGACTGTTCGCCAGTCGATCGCGGTAGCGAGGCGTGGCGGCACCGTGGTGCTGTTCGGCGTGGTGCCCGAAGGCGAACAGGTGGCGCTGGCGCCGTTCGAGCTCCTGACCAAGGAACTGCGGCTCGAAAGCGCCTGGCTCAACCCATTGACCCATCCGCGCGCCGCCGAACTGATCGCCGTCGGCGCCCTGTCGCTCGATCAACTGATCACCCGCACCATTGCTCTCGACGAGGTGCCGGCGGCGATTGCCGGCACACCCGGTTTCGGTGAGATCAAGCTGGTGATGGCGGGCTAGGCGTCCGACCGACGGCGGAGAAACCGTGCTTTCGACGAAAGTCGCGCCGATTGTCCCGCACCCACATGATTTTGCCGCAGTTTTCCCGGTCTCATTGGGTTGCAGCGGGGCGGCCGATGCCCCATCTTCGGAGCTCTCAGCCGCTTTCAACCAGTTTTGGGGTAACTCCCGCCGGAGGTCTCGCCGATGCCGCATAGCACACCCCTGATCTCGACGATCGTCGCGGGTTTGGTGCTGGCATTCATATTGGGCGCGATCGCCAACCGCTTCCGCATGCCGCCGCTCGTCGGCTACCTGGTGGCGGGCGTGCTGGTCGGGCCGTTCACCCCCGGTTTCGTCGCCGATGCCGAGCTTGCCAACGAGCTCAGCGAGATCGGCGTGATCCTCCTGATGTTCGGCGTGGGCCTGCATTTCTCGCTCAAGGACCTGTTGAGCGTGCGGGCCGTCGCCATCCCCGGCGCGATCGTCCAGATCGGCGGCGCCACCATCATGGGGCTGGGCCTCGCGACCCTGCTCGGCTGGGGGCTCGGCGCCGGCCTGATCTTCGGCCTCGCGCTGTCGGTCGCCTCGACCGTGGTGCTGCTCAAGGCGCTGCAGGATCGGCACATGGTCGACAGCGAGCGCGGCCGCATCGCCGTCGGCTGGCTCATCGTCGAGGATCTCGCGATGGTGCTCGCCCTGGTGCTGATCCCGGCCATTGCCTCGATCAACGGGGTCGAAGGGGCGGCGCTGCACGATCCGTTCGTCGATTTCGTCGAGAACATCTTCGGCATCCAGCTCGATATTTTCGGCATCCTCGCCGTGACGGTGGTGAAGCTCGCCGCCTTCGTCGGCTTCATGCTGGTGGTGGGGCGCCGGGTCATCCCGTTCATCCTCCACTACACCGCCCATACCGGCAGCCGCGAGCTGTTCCGCCTCGCGGTGCTCGCCATCGCGCTGGGTGTCGCGGCGGGCGCCGCTTACCTGTTCGGCGTGTCGCTGGCGCTCGGCGCGTTCTTTGCCGGCATGATCCTCTCCGAAAGCGAGCTCAGCCATCGCGCGGCGCAGGAAAGCCTGCCGCTGCGCGACGCCTTCGCGGTGCTGTTCTTCGTTGCCGTCGGCATGCTGTTCGATCCGATGATCCTCGTCACTGATCCGCTGCCGGTGCTGGGGACGGTGTTCATCATCATCTTCGGCAAGTCCGTCCTCGCCTTCCTGATCGTGGTGGCGTTCAAGCGCCCGGTGGGCACGGCGCTGACCATTTCGGCGAGCCTTGCGCAGATCGGCGAGTTCTCGTTCATCCTTGCCGCGCTCGGCGTCGGCCTCGGCATCCTGCCGGTGGAGGGGCGCGACCTGATCCTCGCCGGCTCGATCATCTCGATCATCCTCAACCCGGTGATCTTCTTCGTGCTCGATATGCTTCGTCCCGCGCTCGAGAGCCGTTTTGGCCGGCCGGAGGTCGTTGCCGCCGCTGCGGAACGCACCGAGCCCGACCTGGTGGCGAGCGCGCCACGCGCCGTCGCCCCGGAAGTGCCGCAGGAGACCGAGCCGACCCAGGTGCCCACCGGGCAGTCGGACCACGTCATCATCGTCGGCTTTGGCCGGGTCGGTTCGGTGGTCGGCGAAGCGCTGCTCGAGGCGAAGACGCCGTTCCTCGTGGTCGAGGATGCCGAGGGACGCGCCAATGCGGCGCGGGCGCTCGGCATCGAGGTGGTGGTGGGCAACGCCGCCGCCTCCAAGGTGCTGACCCTCGCCAATGTGGCCGAGGCGACCACGGTGGTGATCGCCATTCCCAATGCCTTCGAGGCCGGGCAGGCGGTCGAGCAGGCGCGCAAGCAGAACGCCAAGGTGCTGATCGTGGCGCGCGCCCATTCCGACGAGGAAGAGACGCACCTGAAGACGCTCGGCGCCGACGTGGTGATCCTCGGCGAGCGCGAGATCGGCCTCGGCATGGTCGATGTGATCAGCCGCGACAGCAAGGCGGTAGCCGAGATCACCGCATCCGACGCGGTCGAAGCGGTGCTGGCGCCGCTCGCGGCGGCCGTTGCGGCGACCCCAAAACTGCCGTCCGACCCGAACCTGCTCGCCGAAGCGATCGAGGCGGCGCAGGCCGAGGCGCAGCACTCCGACAGCGGCCCGGCGGAGCCGCCGGCCCTGGTCTCCGCCTATGGCGAAGAGCCCGACGAGCTTGCTGAGGCGCCGGCCGAGCCGGACCCGGAGGCGGTCGAGGCTGAAGAGATCGCCGAACTGGAGGCGCTGGACGCGCCGGTCGAGGACGTACCCCCGCCAGTGGCGCCAACAGCACCCGATCCGGCAGTGCCGCGCCCGGACAGGCCGGCCACCACGCCGGGTATCCCGTTCAATCCGGAAGTCCCCCCTCCGGTGCCCGAAGCAGAAAAGGCATAACCCCACGTAGCAGGCCGCAATGGTTTGTTCATGCGGGGGGCGCTATAGCCAGGTGTGACGGCCGAGTTGGCGGCCGTTCCGGATTCCGCCCGCGATGATTTCGCAGAAGGCAAAATATGCGCTGAGGGCGCTCGTGGCCCTGACCAAGATCCCGGCCGGCGAGTCGCTGATGATCTCGGAGATTTCGCGTGGCCAGGCGATCCCCAAGAAGTTCCTCGAACAGATCCTGCTCGAACTGAAGCGCGCCGGCATCGTGATGAGCCGCCGCGGCCGGCTTGGTGGCTATGTGCTGCTGCGCGCCCCCGAGCAGGTGACGTTCGGCGAAGTGCTGCGGCTGATCGACGGACCGATCGCCCCGCTGCCGTGCCTCAGTAAGATCGCCTATCGCCGTTGCGTCGATTGCGCCGAGGAGTCGAGCTGCGAAATCCGCCACGTCTTCGCTCGCGTCACCATCGCCACCCGCGAAGTGCTCGACCGCACCACCCTGGCCGACGCCGTCGCCGTCAACGACGTGCTGGTGTAGCTGCGTCAGCTTACCTCCGTCGCTCCCCTCTCACCGGCCGGTGGGTGGCGCCGCTTCGCAGTCCCCCCTGCAACCCAGCTCCAGTCCCACGCGTTTACTGCTGATCTCGCGGCTGAACGCGGTTTCACTTCGCGCAAAGCCATGCTCATCCACAGGGATGGAATCGATGTTTGCGCAATGGCGGTGCTGCTGGTAGCCTTCGCAGAGAAAGGTTTTCCGCTTCGTCGCGCCGCCGCAACCTGCGGCTTCCTTGAGAATGCCGACTGACCAGGTAGAGTTACGGTAGTTAATCTTCACCAGGAGGACATGATGAAGAGAACGGCCAGAATTCTCGCGCTTGGCGGCCTCGCCGTGGCGCTCGCCTTTACCGGCGCAATCACTGCCCGCGCCCAGGACCAGACCCTGCTCAACGTCTCGTACGATCCGACGCGTGAACTCTATGCGCAGTTCAACGAGGCGTTTGCCAAACACTGGAAAGACACCACCGGCGGCAACGTCACCATCGAGCAGAGCCATGGCGGTTCGGGCAAGCAGGCCCAGGCGGTGATCGACGGGCTTGCGGCTGACGTGGTCACCCTGGCGCTCGAAGGCGACATCAACGCCATCGTCACCAAATCGGGTCTGATCGACGAGAACTGGCGTTCCGAGTTCGCCAACAATTCGACGCCCTATACCTCGACCATCGTGTTCCTCGTCCGCAAGGGCAACCCCAAGGCGATCAATGACTGGGGCGACCTGGTCAAGGACGGCGTTGAAGTGATCACCCCGAACCCCAAGACCTCGGGTGGCGCGCGCTGGAACTACCTCGCGGCCTGGGCTTACGCCAACAAGACCTTCGGCGGCGACGAAGCCAAGAACGCCGATTTCATCAAGCAGCTCTACAGCCACGTGCCGGTGCTCGATACCGGTGCCCGCGGTTCGACCGTGACCTTCGCGCAGAAGGAACTGGGCGACGTGCTGCTGGCCTGGGAGAACGAGGCGTTCCTGGTGCTCGACGAATTCGGCGCCGACAATTTCGACGTGGTCTATCCGCCCACCTCGATCCTTGCCGAGCCGCCGGTTGCCATCGTCGACAAGAACGTCGAGGCGCACGGCACCGCCGACCTCGCCAAGGCCTATATCGAATATCTCTACTCGCCCGAGGGCCAGACGCTGGCGGCAAAGAACCACTACCGCCCGTCCGACCCGTCCATCGTCACCGACCAGGCGCTGGTCGAAGCCTTCCCAAAGATCGATCTGATCTCTATTGATGATCCGCTTTTCGGCGGCTGGAAGACGGCGCAGCCCAAGCATTTCGGGGACGGGGGCATCTTTGACCAGGTCTACACCCCTGCGCAGTAATGCAGTGGCAGGGGCGCCTCGCGGCGCCTCCCGGAACCCATCCCACCCCGCGCGAGCGGGGTGGAGCTTTGTAAAGCCCAGCGTCATCCCGGGGTTCGGGCTGACCTTCGGCTACACCATCCTCTATCTCAGCCTGCTGGTGCTGATCCCGATCGCCGGGCTGTTCCTCAAGGCGGCGACGACGCCGCTCGAGCAGATCATCCGGATTGCCACCTCGCCGCGCACCCTCAAGGCGCTCGAGGTGAGCTTCGGCTCGTCGCTGATCGCGGCGCTGGTCAACGTGGTGTTCGGCATCATCGTCGCCTGGGTGCTGGTGCGCTACAAGTTCCCCGGCCGGCGGTTGCTCGACGCCATTGTCGATTTGCCGTTCGCGCTGCCGACGGCGGTGGCGGGCATCGCGCTCTCGACCCTTTATGCCCCCAAGGGCTGGGTCGGCTCGCTGTTCTCCGACAAGGGGCCGCTGTGGCAGTGGTGGCATGGCCAGACCTGGCTGCCGTTCGGGCTCAGTGAATTCTCGCTCAACTTCAAGATCGCCTATACCCCGACCGGTATCGTCATCGCGCTGATCTTCATCGGCCTGCCGTTCGTGGTGCGTACGGTGCAGCCGGTGCTCGAGGAGTTCGAACAGGAACTCGAGGAGGCCGCCGCGACGCTGGGCGCCAACCGCTGGCAGACCATCACCAGCGTGATCCTGCCGCGGCTCACCCCGGCACTGCTCACCGGCTTTGCGCTGGCCTTCGCACGCGCCGTCGGCGAGTACGGCTCGGTGATCTTCATCGCCGGCAATCTGCCCAACATCTCGGAGATCGCCCCGGTGCTGATCGTCATCAAGCTCGAGGAGTTCGACCAGGCGGGTGCGGCGGTGATTGCCGGCATCATGCTGATCATCGCCTTTGTCATGCTGCTGGTGATCAACCTGATCCAGGCCTGGGCCCGCCGGAGGTTCGGCAATGTTTGAACCTGATGTCATCTACGATAGCCGCCGGCTTATTCCCCCAGAGGAGCATACCCGCCCGACCACCGAGCGGGTATGGATCCGTCGGCTGCTGATCGGTATCGCGGTGGTGTTCATGGCGGCGGTGCTGGTGCTGCCGCTGGTGCTGGTGTTCACCGAAGCCTTCCGCAAAGGCGCCGACACCTATTTCGCGGCGTTCTCGGACCGGCAGTCGCAACAGGCGATCGTCCTGACGCTGCTGGTGGCGGCGATCGCGGTGCCGCTCAACCTGGTGTTCGGCGTTGCCGCCGCCTGGTGCGTGGCCAAATACGAGTTCTGGGGCAAGAGCTTCCTCACCACGCTGATCGACCTGCCGTTCTCGGTGTCGCCGGTGGTCTCCGGCATGGTCTATGTGCTGCTGTTCGGGGCGCAGAGCGCGCTGCATCCGCTGCTCAAGGCCTACAACATCGAGATCATCTTCGCAGTGCCGGGCATCGTGCTCGCGACGATCTTCGTCACCTTCCCGTTTATCGCCCGCGAATTGATCCCCTTGATGCAGGACCAGGGCAATACCGACGAGGAAGCGGCATTGTCGCTGGGCGCCACCGGCTGGCAGACCTTTACCCGGGTGACGCTCCCCAACATCAAATGGGGCCTGCTCTACGGGGTTCTGCTCTGTAATGCCCGCGCCATGGGCGAGTTCGGGGCGGTGTCGGTGGTCTCGGGCCATATCCGCGGCAAGACCACCACCATGCCGCTCGACATCGAAATCCTCTACAACGAGTACAACTTCACCGCCGCCTTCGCCATCGCCTCGCTGCTCGCCATGCTGGCGCTGGTGACACTGGTGTTCAAAACCATCCTCGAGTACCGCTTCGGCGACGAACTCGCCGGTACTCGCCGACACTAGGCGACCAGAGACTGAAAGGGCCTCCCAGTTTGGATATCCGCGTCGACACCGTCCGCAAGGAATTCTCGCATTACCCGGCGCTCAACGACGTGTCGCTCGAGGTCAAGTCGAGTGAACTGATCGCGCTCTTGGGGCCGTCGGGTTCGGGCAAGACCACGCTGCTGCGGTTGATCGCCGGGCTGGAAATGCCGACCGCCGGCCGGATCTTCTTCGGCGACGAGGACGCGTCGTCGAAGACGGTGCAGGAGCGCAATGTCGGCTTCGTGTTCCAGGCCTATGCGCTGTTCCGCAACATGACGGTGCTCGACAATATCTCGTTCGGGCTGAAGGTGCGGCCGCGCGCTACCCGTCCGCCCAAAGCCGAGATCCGCCGTCGCGCCATGGAGCTGCTCGACCTGGTGCAGTTGAGCGGGCTCGAAAAGCGCTTTCCGCAGCAGCTCTCGGGTGGCCAGCGGCAGCGCGTGGCGCTGGCCCGGGCGCTCGCCATCGAGCCGCGCGTGCTGCTGCTCGACGAACCGTTCGGCGCGCTCGACGCGCAGGTGCGCAAGGAGTTGCGCAGGTGGCTGCGTGAGATCCACGACCGCACCGGCCATACCACGGTGTTCGTGACGCATGATCAGGAAGAGGCGCTGGAGCTGGCTGACCGGCTGGTGGTGATGAGCCAGGGCAAGATCGAGCAGGTCGGCACTCCT
Source organism: Devosia sp. GW821-FHT12F11 (assembly GCF_058806655.1). Classification (NCBI taxonomy): domain Bacteria; kingdom Pseudomonadati; phylum Pseudomonadota; class Alphaproteobacteria; order Hyphomicrobiales; family Devosiaceae; genus Devosia; species Devosia sp. GW821-FHT12F11. Next base: position 76,997 of record NZ_JBXAPX010000001.1, on the reverse strand, counting down.
GACGACGTCTACGACCGTCCGAACTCGCCCTTCGTCTTCTCGTTCATCGGCGAGTCGAGTTCGCTGCCGGTGACGGTGGAGAACCATGAGCTGTGGGTCGGCGGCCGCGCCATCGGGTTGCCGGCGCCCAATGACGCCGTCGGCGAAGCCAGCCTGTTCTTCCGGCCGCATGATGTCGAGCTGGTGGAGGATGGGGTCGGCGCCGCGCTTGCCGGCGTGGTCGTCGCCTCGCGCCGCGTCGGCGGCACTCGGCGCGTCGAACTCGAGATCGGTGGCAACCCCAATCGGGTGGAAATCGACCTGCCGTTCGATCACCCGGCGGGCGAGAAAACCCGCATCGCGTTCAGGCCAAAGCGCTGGCGGGTGTTTCCGAAGCAAGCCTGACCGTCAGCTCCGGCCGAGCGCTGGCGGGATGAGCATGAGATGCATCGGGGAGCAATCCGGCAAATGGCTCTCAACTAGCCGCCGCCGGTAAACACCCAGCTGTGTCGATCGCGAAAATGCGGCCGTTCGATCCTGCCGTTAACTGGCAGGTGGTCAGAGCGAGAGGCGCCCCGCCAGGGGCGTTCGCGCCGCTGTCACCATCCAGATCCCGACGCTCACCAGGACGAGGGCCGCGAGGTTCTTCCATTCGAAGATGCTCTCGCCAAGGAACAGGCCGGCAAGCAAAACGCCGAAGATCGGGATAGCGCAGTTGAAGATGGCGATCGAGCCGACCGGGTTGTGCTTGAGCAGCACGCTCCACAACGCGAAGGCCGCCGCCGACAGCGCCGCGAGGTAGGCGAGCAGCAGCGCAGCCTCGAGGCCGAAGGCACCGAGTCTGCCGCCCAGCGCGAAGCCGGCAATCCCGAGCATGGCGCCGCCGAGCAGCAGTTGCCAGCCGGTCATCACGCCGGCGTCCATATCGGCGCTCAGTCCCTTGCCGTAGACGCCACCCACCGAGAACAGCAGCGCGGCGATGACGATGAAGCCTTCACCGAGAAGGCTCACATGCAGGTCGATGCCGGTCGCCGCGAGGTTCACCGCCACCACGCCGGCAAAGCCGAGCAGACAACCGAGGATGCGGCGCGGCGTCAGCTTGTCGTTGGCATAGAGGAAATGCGCGATCAGCACCGAGAAGAACGTGCTGGTGGAGGTGGTGATCGACACCTTCACGCCGGTCGAGTGGGCGAGGCCGACATAATAGAACAGGTACTGCCCGGCAGTGCTGATGAGCCCGAGCAGCCCCAGTTGCCCGAGCCGGCGCGCCGGCTGCAGGATCGGCTTGCGGGTCAGTCCCGAGTAGGCCAGCAGCATCAGCCCGGCGAGGAAGAAGCGCACCCCGGCGAACAGCATCAGCGACGGCGTATCGGAGGCAGAAATAGCGAACAGCCCGTAGCCGATCTTCACCGCCGGTACCGCGCTTCCCCACAACAGGCAGCAGAACAGCGCGATGGCGACGACGATGCGGCGGTCGGAGAAGGGGGAGGAGGGCACGGGCAGTCTCTGGCAACAGGTGCCCGTTGCTACCCCCCTCCCATCCTCCCCCACAAGGGGGGAGGTGCCGCAGCAGTGTATTTGGCACGGTCCAGCTCCGGACTCGACGCTTCACCTCCCCCTTGATGGGGGAGGTCGGGAGGGGGTGGGGCAGCAAGCGCCAGCTTACGCCGCCCTGGCAAATTCCTGACGCGCCTCGCGGATCGCCGGGAAGTGCTCGAAGGCCCAGTCCACCATGGCCGAGAGCGGCACGAGGAAGCTGCGGCCCATGGGCGAAAGCTTGTACTCGACGCTGGGCGGGGTGGTCGGGAACACGGTGCGCTCGATCAGCCCGTCGGCCTGCAGGTCGCGCAGCGTCTGGGTCAGCATGCGTTGGCTAATGTCGCTGATCTCGCGCTTCAGCTCGCCGAAGCGGTAGGGGCGGTGGGCCAGCGCGCTGATGATCAAGACGCTCCATTTGTCACCGAGCTGGTCCAGCACGTTGCGGACCGGGCACTGCGAGGGATCGGAATACTCGGCCATCATCTGGCTCAGCGGAGCAATGGGGGGAGCGATCGGGCTTGCCGGCATAGGTGGTTCCTTCGCGGTAACCAGGGGCGTTGAAACTGCCGTCTTGCGGCAGCTGAGGTAGTTCCTATTGTATACGTAGTCTCAAAAAGAGACAACCCATCGGACTATCGGAGACTCCTCACATGACCACCTCACCCACCCTGTTCGTCGCCGGCGCCGGCGGCAAGCTAGGCCGCCGCGTCGTCGAGCTGCTGCTGGAGCGCGGCTATGCCGGCAAGATCATCGCCGGCTCACGTCACCCGGAAAAACTGAACTTTGCCGGCGTCGAGACGCGCAAGGCCGACTACGGCGACGTACCCGGCTTCATCAAGGCGCTGGACGGCGTCGATCGGCTGCTGCTGATCTCGATCGACGTCCTCGGCCCCAGCCGCACGGCGCTGCAGACCAGCGCGGTCGCCGCGGCCAAGGCGGCCGGCGTCAAGCACATCGTCTACACCTCGATGCCGGCGCCCGAGCCGGCGTCGCCGATCCCCTTCGCGCCCGAGCATTTCGGCACCGAGGAAGCAATCAAGGCCTCCGGCATCGGCTACACGATCCTGCGCATGAACTGGTACGCCGAGAACCTGTTGAGCTCGCTGCCGTCGGCCCTGCAATCAGGCAAGTGGTACACTTCCGCTGGGGCAGGCACGCTGGCCCACGTTTCGCGCGAAGACACCGCTCGGGCCGCCGCTGGGGCGCTGCTGGCCGGGGATGCCAGCCGCACGCTCACCGTCACCGGCCCGGCCGCGTTGACCGCGCGCGAGATCGCCGCGGTCGCCTCGGAAGTCACCGGCAAGCCGATCGAAGTGGTCGACGTCACCGACGAGCAACTCGCAGCCGGTGCTGTCGCCGCCGGCGTCCCCGAGCCGGTGGTGCACGGCTTCATCGTGCCGTTCGACGTCAATACCCGCCTCGGCCGCGTGGCGCTCACCACCAATGCGGTCGAGACGTTGTGGGGCAGCAAGCCGCAGGGGCTGAAGGCGTTTCTCGAGGCGAACAAGGCGGCGCTGACGCAGGCAGCTTAACCCCGGAAGGCCCCCTCACCCGCCGCTCCGCGGCGACCTCTCCCCCAAAGGGAGAGGTGTGAGGGAGCTAGATCGCGCCACTGCTTCACCTCTCCCTTGGGGGAGATGTCGGCCCGCAGGCCCGGGTGAGGGGGCCTTGCCGGCCTCAGCCGAACACCACCGTCTTCTTGCCGTTCAGCATCACCCGGTTCTCGAGGTGGAGCTTAACGGCGCGCGCCAGCACCCGGCTTTCGACATCGCGCCCGGCGGCCACCAGGTCGTCGGGGCTCAGCGCGTGAGTCACCCGCGCCGTTTCCTGCTCGATGATCGGGCCCTCGTCGAGCTCCGGCGTCACGTAATGGGCGGTGGCGCCGATGATCTTGACGCCGCGTTCGTGCGCCTGGTGATAGGGCTTGGCGCCCTTGAAGCTGGGCAGGAACGAGTGGTGGATGTTGATGATCTGCCCGTAGAGCCGGGTGGCGAACTTGTCGCTCAGGATCTGCATGTAGCGGGCGAGCACTACAAGGTCGGCGCCGGTTTCCTTGAACAGGGCGATCACCTGGTCTTCCTGCGCCGCCTTGTTGTCCTTGCCGACCGGCAGCAGGTGGAACGGGATGCCCTCGTAGTCGGCAGTCTTGCGGCTATCCTCGTGGTTGGAGACGATCGCCACCACTTCGGCATCGAGCCAGCCGACACGGATCTGGTAAAGCAGGTGCAGGAGGGTGTGGTCGAACTTAGAGACCATCACCAGGATCTTCTTCTTTCTGGCCTCATCGACCAGCGTAGTGCGCATGCCGAAGCGCTCGATCGCCGGCTTCAGGCCGCGCTCCAGCGCGTCGCGATCGACGCCATCGGGGGTGGTGAAGGCCAGGCGCATGAAGAACTGGCCGGTCTCCTTGTCCCAGAACTGGTTGGATTCCGCGATGTTGCAACCGAGGCCGGCCAGTTCGGTGGTCACCGCGGCAACAATTCCCGGCCGATCGGCGCAGGAGAGGGTGAGAACGAAATTGGACGACATCTAGAAGCGCTCCGGGAAACAAAGTCGCGGAGCGATGCACGCGAGGGCGCGCGGGGTCAAGAGGTTGCGGGTGGGAGGGTTACGGAGGAGCCGGCGGCTGTGGACCCCCACCCCGTCCCCTCCCCCTAAGGAAGGGGCGGGAGACCCTCACACTGATATCGAGGATGTCGTCTTCCTCCCCATGTTCAGGGGGAGGGGACAGGGGTGGGGGGCAGCCCGCACCGGCTATGCGGTCAGCCCAGCATCCACTCATGCTCCGGCGCATTGTAGAACTTCCAGGTACGCTTCGGGCCGGCCATCACGTTGAGGTAGTAGATGTCGTAGCCCGCCACCGCCGCCACCGGGTGATAGCCGCGGGGCACCATCACCACGTCGCCGTCTTCGATCAGCATGGTTTCGTCGAGCGAGCGATCATCGGTATAGACGCGCTGGAAGCCGAACCCCTGCGGCTTTGAGAAGCGGTGGTAGTAGGTCTCCTCGAGGAAGCTCTGGCGCGGCAGGTCGTCTTCGTCATGGCGGTGCGGCGGGTAGCTCGAGGTATGGCCGCCGGGGGTGATCACCTCGACCACCAGCAGCGAATCCGCCGGCGCGGTCTCGGGCAGGATGTTGGTGGGGTAGCGGGTATTGGTGCCTTGGCCGCGGGTCAGCTTCTCGACATCGTCAGGGCCGATCACCCGCGGCGGCCGCGCGCCGCGCACGCCGGGGGCCGAGCAGACCGCAACCTCGAGCGGCGTCAGCGCCTCGATGCGCCAGTTGGCGCCCGCCGGGGCATAGACCGAGTAACCGGGGCCCTCGAACGGGCTCATGCGGCCGCCGACGAGGAAATCCTGGCCGTCGACGGTCACATTGGCCCGGCCCGAGATCAGCACGATGCAGACCTCGCGGTCGTCGTCGCCGCCGCGCGCCACATCGCCGACATTGGGCAGCTTGTGCAGATCGAACCCGACATAGGTCCAGCCGGCAGTCTGCGGGGTGATGTGGTGGACGTGGCCCTGTTCGGCCGCCGGCCTAGCTTTTAGGTTTGCCATCGGTCTTGTTGAGCTCGTTCTCGAAGTTGATGAAGAAGGTCCAGACGCCGTAGGCCAGCGCGGCCAGGGTGATCAGGCCCCAGAACTGGTCGTGGTTGTAGAGCCACTCCCAGGCGCACCACACCGCAATGATGGCGATGAGGATCACCCGCCGGTACAGCGGCTTGAACCACCCCATGGTGAACAGCCCCGGCTTCTTGTTCTCTTGGTTGTCGTCGCTCACACCGATCCCTCCGGAAAGACCCGAACCTAGTCGGATCGCGCAGACCCGGCAAACGCTCTCACGTCAGCGGTTGGGAAAACCCTGGGTCTCCACGGTGTAGCCGGCCAGCGTCATCACCCGCATCAGCTCCTTGTGGCCCACCTGGGCCATGCGGAGCGGCGGGTTGGCTTTGGGGTCCTGCTCGGCCTCGACCACGAACCAGCCTTCGTAGCCATGCTCGGCGAGCTTCTGGACGATCGCCGCGAAATCCAGCGAACCATCGCCCGGCACGGTGAAGGCGCCGAGCGCCACCGCATCGAGGAAACTCTGCTTCGTCCGATCCAGCCCATCGACCACGGCACGGCGGATATCCTTGACGTGCACATGGCTGATCCGCGCGTGGTGGTTGTCGATGGCGCGCAGCACGTCGCCGCCGGCAAAAGCCAGGTGACCGGCATCGAGCAGCAGCGGGATGCCGGGGCCGGAATAGCGCATGAAGGCATCGAGCTCCGGTTCGGTCTCGACCACGGCGGCCATATGGTGATGGTAGCTGAGCGGCATACCCTCCGCCGCGCACCACTCGCCGAACTGGGTGAGCTTTCGGGCATAAGCCCGCATCTCGTCGTCGCTGAGCTTCGGCTTGGTGGCCAAAGGCCTGGTCCGGTCGCCCTGGATCGAGCGGCCGACCTCGCCATAGACGATGCAGGGGGCATCTACCGCCTTGAACAGCTCGATCATTGGCGCGATGCGCCGCTGGTTGGCTGCCATATCCTCATCGACCAGCGTGCCGGAGAACCAGCCACCGCACAGCGTCACATCCGCCGCCTTGAGGATGGGCAGCATGACCTGGGGATCGTCAGGGAAGCGCCGGCCCTTCTCCATGCCGGTGAAGCCGGCCGAGCGCGACTGCCTGAGGCACTCCTCCAGCGACACATCATCGCTCAGCTCCGGCAGATCGTCGTTCCACCACGCGATGGGGGACATGCCCAGTTTGGCTTTCAGCATTCCAATCCTCTGTCTCAGTCGTCACCCTCCCCCTTGCGGGGAGGGTAGCGTAGCTAGGCGAAGCCTTAGCGCAGCTTGGGTGGGGGGTGCCAAGCGCTCCGAGCGTGGTTCACCCCCCACCCCACTTGCGCTATGGCTCGGCTCCGCCTCGCCAAGCTTCAGTACCCTCCCCGCGAGGGGGGAGGGTGCCTAAAGCCGCTGACCCTTCAGCGCTTCCTCATAGTCCTTGCGCGCCGCGTTGACCTGCGGTCGCACCGAGACCTCCGGCACCGCCACGTCCCACCAATGCCCGCCGGCCTCGGTGGAGATCAGCGGGTCGGTGTCGATGACCAGCACCGTGGTGCGCTCGACCTTGTCGGCTTCGGCAAGGGCGCTTTCGAGTTCGGCGATCGAGGCGGCTTTCCGGACCCAGGCGCCCATCGCGGCGGCGTGGGCAGCGAAGTCGATCTCGGGCAGCGTCTCGTGGACGGTGTCTTTCAGCAGGTTGTTGAAGTTGGCCCCGCCGGTCGCCATCTGCAGCCGGTTGATGCAGCCGAAGCCGCGATTGTCGAGCACCACGATGGTCAGTTTCTTGCCCAGCATCACCGAAGTGGCGATCTCGGAGTTCATCATCATGTAGCTGCCGTCGCCGAGCATGACGATCACATCGTCATGGGGCTTGGCCAACTTCACGCCGAGCCCGCCGGCGATCTCGTAGCCCATGGTCGAGTAGCCATATTCCATGTGGTAGCTGCCGGGTGCCCCTGCGGGCCAGAGCTTGTGCAGTTCGCCCGGCAAGCCGCCCGAGGCGCAGACCAGGGTCGCACCCGAGCCGCGGGCGCGATGCACTGCACCGATCACCTGCGCGTCCGATGGCAGGGCGTTGGTCGGGTCGGTCACCGCCTTGGCCGAAACCAGCCATTTGGCCTTGGCCTCCCTGGCGGTCGCCTGCCACGCGTCGCTCGCGTGCCAAGGCCCGAGCTTGCCATCGAGCAGGTCGAGCCCGACCTTGGCGTCGGCGATGAGCGGCATGGCGCGATGCTTGTAAGCGTCGAACACCTGCGTGTTCAGCCCGATGATCCTGACATTGTCGGCCTTGAACAGCGCCCACGAGCCGGTGGTGAAGTCCTGCAGGCGCGAGCCCACCGCCAGCACCAGGTCGGCCTGCTCGGCCAGGAGGTTCGACGCCGACGACCCGGTTACTCCCACCGATCCCATATTCAGCGGATGGTCGTGCGGCAGGCTGGATTTGCCGGCATTGGTCTCCATGACCGGCACGCCGTGACGCTCGGCGAAGGCGCGCAGCCCTTCGGCTGCCTCGGAGTACAGCACGCCGCCGCCGGCGATGATCACCGGCTTTTCCGCCGTCCTGATCGCAGCCACCGCCGCATCCAACTCGTTCGCGTCCGGCATCGGCCGGCGCGGCGTCCACACTCGCTCGGCGAAGAAGGCTTCGGGATAGTCATAGGCCTCGGCCTGCACATCCTGGCAGAGGCTGAGGGTCACCGGACCGCACTCGGCCGGGTCGGTCAGCACCTGCATGGCGCGGTTCAGTGCGGGGATGATCTGCTCAGGACGTGTGATGCGGTCGAAATAGCGGCTGACCGGGCGGAACACGTCATTGGCGCTGACGGTGCCGTCACCAAAACTCTCGACCTGCTGCAACACCGGATCGGGAGCGCGGTTGGCGAACACGTCGCCGGGCAGCAACAGCACCGGCAGCCGGTTGACATGCGCCAGCGCCGCGGCGGTCACCATATTGGTGGCGCCCGGCCCGATCGAGGAGGTGGCGGCCATGAAGCGGCGGCGGAAGCTCGCCTTGGCGAAGGCGATGGCCGCATGCGCCATACCCTGCTCGTTATGGGCCCGATAGGTCGGTAGCTCCTCGCGCACCTGGTACAGCGCCTCGCCGAAGCCGGCGACATTGCCATGCCCGAAAATAGCGAACACGCCCCCGAAGATCGGCAACTTGTTGCCATCGATGATGGTCATCTGCCGCGTCATGAACCGCGCCAGCGCCTGCGCCATGGTGAGGCGGATGGTGGTTTGAGTCATCGTTCTTCCTCCTCACTGCGGCCCCACCCCCTCCCGGCCTCCCCCATCATGGGGGAGGTGAAGAGGGAGTTTGGGGCGCAAACATTGCCATAGGCGCGATGCAGCACCTCCCCCCTTGTGGGGGAGGATGGGAGGGGGGTGGCCAAGTGCACCATCACTCTCCCCAGATCCCCACCAGCGCCGAAAACCGCGCCGCCATGTCGGCGATCGCCTGTTCGTCGGTCATACCGCCAGCAAACCACGCCTTGGCGGCTTCGCCAAATATGGTGCGGCCGACGGCGAAGCCGCGCACCGTGCGGGCGGAGCGCGCGATGGCGAAGCCCCGCGCCAGCTCGTCCTGCGGGGCATCGAGGCCGAGCAGCACGACGCCGCGGCAGAGCGGGTCGTTGGCTTCGATCGCCGTATCGACCGCTTCCCAGGCGGCGGCGCTCGGCTGCGATTCGAGTTTCCACCAGTCGGGCTTCAGCCCGGCGGCATAGAGCTGGCCGAGCGCGCGGGCGGTGGTGGTGTCGTCCACCGGCCCGACCTTGGAAGGAATGATCTCGATCAGGATATCGCGGCCGACCTTGCGGCAGGCATCATGCGCGGCGCGCAGCTTTTCGAGCTGGCCGGCATTGATCCCCGAGGGGTCATCGGGGTGCCAGAAGCACAGCACCTTGAGCGCATGATCCACCGGCCATTCGACCAGCCGGCTGCCGATATCCTGCGAAAACTCGAACTCGAGTGGGATCGAGCCGGGCAGTTCGACCGGGCGGGCGATCCAGAAGCTCTTGGGCACTTCGAACAGCGCGTCGCGGCCCCACTTGTCGTCGAGCAGCATGCCGAAGCCGGGCCGGCCGTTGGCCACCTGAGCGGCGGCTTTCACCGCCAGCACCTTGAAGGCGGGGATGCGATCGACCTGAGCGCCGGCGATATCCTCGATCTGCTTGCGGTGATCGATGGCGAAGGCAGTAAGGCGCGGCCAGTGCTGCCGGCGCGTCGTCGCCCAATGCAGGTGGTTGAGGTCCTCGTCCTTGCGCAACGCCTTGAACTTGCTGCCGTGCTTCAAGAAGTAATCGAGCTCGGTCCAGCTCGGATATTCCGGGGCGCAGAGCAGGCGGGACACGGCGAAGGCGCCGCAGGCATTGGCCCAGGTGGCGCTGGTGGCGTGGCTTTCGCCTTTGAGCCAGCCACGCAGGAACCCGCTCATGAAGGCGTCGCCGGCGCCCAGCACATTGTAGATCTCGATCGGAAAGCCCTGGCCGACGACCCCCTGTTCGAGATCGTCGCCGATCTCGCCGTCATAGACGATGCAGCCCTTGGCGCCGCGCTTCAGCACCACGGTGGCGTCGCTCACGGCGCGGATGGCGCGCAGCGCCTCGAGCAGGTCGCTCTCGCCGGCCGCCACCAGCACCTCTTCCTCGGTGCCGACGATCAGGTCGCAATCGGCCAGTACCGGTCGCATCTTGGCCGAGACGTAGTCGGATTTCACATAGCGCTCGAAGCCGGCAGCGTGGCCGGCAAGGCCCCAGAGGTTGGGTCGATAGTCGATGTCGAACACCACCTTGCGCCCCGCCGCCTTGGCAATGCGGATGGCCTTGAGCTGCGCTGCCTCGGCATTGGGGGTGGAGAAATGCGTGCCGGTGACCACGATGGCGCTGGCCGAGCCGATGAAGTCTTCGTCGATATCGGTCTCGTCGAGCGCCATGTCGGCGCAGTCGGTCCGCACGAAGATCATCGGCGAGACGCCTTCCGCCTCGACGGCGAGCAGCACCAGGGCGGTCAGCCGCTTGTCGTCGGTGGCGATGCCCGAGGTATCGACGCCTTCGCGACCCAACTGCTCCTTGATGAAGCCGCCCATCTGCTCGGCGCCGACGCGGGTGATCAGCGCCGATTTCAGGCCGAGCCGGGCGGTGCCGACCGCGATATTGGCGGGGCAGCCGCCAACCGATTTGGCGAACGAGCCGATGTCCTCGAGCCGGCTGCCGATCTGCTGGCCGTAGAGGTCCACCGACGAGCGCCCGATGGTGATGACATCGAGCTTGGGCTCCGGCATGATCTCCCCCGCATGGTCTGACTGGACAGCTTTCAGCGGCCGTTGTATCCCTCGCGCGAATGAAACGTCAATTCCGAAGTGACTGTTTTCGGAATGAACGTTCTATGCTTCGATCATCATGAATCAGCGCTCGAAGAGCGTGCAGCAAGGAGGCAATCCCGTGGTCAGGTTTGGCATTCTGGGGGCGGGGCGCATCGGCAAGGTGCATGCGGGGACGATCGCCAACTCCAGCCGGGCAAGCGTCGCTTATGTGGCGGACGCGATTCCCGATGCCGCGGCAGCGCTGGCCGCGACCGTCGGGGCGCAGGTTGCCTCGATCGACCAGATTCTTGCATCCGACGTCGAGGCCATCCTCATCGCCACGCCCACCGACACGCATGCCGACCTGATCGAGCAGGCGGCGCGGGCCGGCAAGGCCATCCTCTGCGAGAAGCCGGTGTCGCTGTCGGTGGAGCGCATCGAAGCCTGCCTGCCGGTGGTGAAACAGGCCGGCGTGCCGCTGATGATCGGCTTTAACCGCCGCTTCGATCCGAACTTTGCCGCCGTGCAGCAGCGGATCAAGGGCGGCGAGATCGGTGACGTCGAGATCGTCACCATCATCTCGCGCGATCCGGCGCCGCCGCCGGTGAGCTACATCGAGCGCTCCGGCGGGCTCTACCGCGACATGATGATCCACGATTTCGACATGGCGCGTTTCCTCGTCGGCGAGGATTTCGTCTCGGTGCATGCGCTGGGCAGCGCCCTGGTCGACAAGGCGATCGGCGTCGCCGGCGACGTCGACACCGCGGCGGTGCAGATGCAGACCGCCTCGGGCAAGATCGCGGTGATCACCAACTCGCGTCGCGCCACTTACGGCTACGACCAGCGCGTCGAAGTGCACGGATCGAAAGGCATGCTGCGCGCCGGCAATGTCCACATGACGACGCTCGAGCGCGCCGACGGCGCCGGCTTCACCCAGGACGTGATCCAGAACTTCTTCATCGACCGCTATGTCGCCGCCTACGCGGCCGAGGTGAACAGCTTCATCGATGCGATGGCCAAGGGCACGACGCCGACGCCGTCGGGACATGACGGGCTCATGGCACAAAAACTCGCAGAGGCTGCGACGAAGAGTTCTGAGACGGGCCAAGCGGTTAGGGTCGGCTAGCGCTCAAGCCCGGCTGTTTGTGGCCGGAAGACTGGCCAAAAGGCCGAAGAATTGGCACATTCGCGGACGATAGCGGGTCCGTGGGCGCTTCCAGACAGCCAGACGAGCATGCCCGATGGGGGAACATCGGGCATGCCGTTCGTGGGCTGCGCAAGGGGAGCATAGAATTATGCCGAGTATCCGCGCACGTCTCAGTGCGCCACGTGCCATGGCTGCGTACCTGGTGACGCTCGTGCTCGTTGCGGGCTGCAATGCCGGGGGCGTTGTCACGGTGCGCGAAATGATCGGCGATGCCAGCTATTGGCCGCCCGCCTGCAACGCCAATCCGTGTGTGCTCACCGGCAATGGTGGCATCACGGATGTGTGGGAGCGCTATGTCGACACGAACCTGGCGCGTGGCCGCCAGTTCGTGGTCAAAGGGCTCTGCGCCAGCGCCTGCGAGATCGCGGCGCGCCGGGCGCACGCCAAGCTGCTTCCCGGCGCCAAGCTGATCGTCCACGAGCCGCGGCCGGCGGTGATCCTGTAGGGCCTGCTCGCCAGCATGAGGGGGCTTGGCTTACGCCCCCCGAATCCCTAGTGTCCGGGCGCTTTCCTTACAGAATTTGAGTCCCGACATGACCGAGAATGCCTCCGCCCCATTTGCCGGCAAGATTGCCGTTGTCACGGGGGCCGCGCAGGGAATCGGCGAGGCGACGGCGCGGCTGCTGGCCCAGCGCGGCGCGGCGGGCCTGGTGCTCACTGACCGGCAGGCCGACAAGGGCGAGGCAGTCGCCAGATCGCTGAACGACGCGGGTACCAGGGCGATCTTCGTTGCGGCCGATTTGGCTGATCCGGCAGCGGTGGCCAAAATCGTTCCTGCCGCTGACAAGGCGTTCGGGCGGGTGGATATCCTCGCCAACATCGCGGGCCTCACCGATCGCGGCACCATTCTCGATACTGATATCGCGCTCTACGACCGGATGTTCGCCATCAATGTGCGGGCGCCGTTCTTCCTGATGCAGGACGCCATCAAGGTGATGCAGCGCGAGCGGATCGAGGGGACGATCGTCAACATCCTGTCGGTCAACGCCTATATCGGCTCGCCCAATCTCGCCGCTTACAGCGCCAGCAAGGGCGCGCTGATGACGCTGACCAAGAATACCGCCAACGCCGTCAACCTGATGCGCATCCGGGTCAACGGCATCATTCTGGGCTGGGCAGATACGCCCGGCGAGCATGTGACGCTGAAGACCTTCCACGATGCGGCGGATGACTGGCTGGTGCAGGCCGAGGCGTCGCGGCCGTTCGGCAAGCTGATCAAGCCCGAAGACGTGGCGCGGCTCATCGCCTTCCTCGGCGGCGCGGAATCGGCGCCGATGACCGGCTCGTGCGTCGAGTTCGAGCAGACCGTGGTCGGCGCCGGCGGCGGCGGGCTGGCGACGGGGTATCCGGTGAAGAAGGGCTGAGGGCGGCCACCCGCGCGGTGCCCATCTCCCAGCTATGGGCTGGAAGCACGGCGCGTTTCTCAAACTCGATGTCATCCCTGCGAAAGCAGGGACCCACCTCACAGCCCGTGCCAGCCGATGGATGGGTCCCAGCTTTCGCTGGGATGACAGCCGGTGAGGAGGAGAAGTAGTGCCCTCCGTGACCCCCACATGGGGGAGAGGGGCATCGAGTTCCGCTGCCCTACTTCTCGCCGCGCCGGCTTGCCACCGCGACCGTCAACGTCATGGCCAGCGCCATGGTTGCCGCCATTGACCTGAAGCCCTCGAAATCCGCTTCGACGATCTCTAGCCATGCGTCGGCGATCGGGGCGATCGGCGAGAAGATCGAATCGGTGATCGACACCACCTTGGCGTGGCGCGCCTTCGCCGCATGGGCGAGGTTCACCGTCTCGCTGGCATAGGGGGTGAAGCTGATGGCGAGCACCGCGTCGCGCGGCGAGATGAAGCCGATCTGCTCGGCGCCCAGTCCGGCAATGCCATCGACCAGCAGGTTGCGGATCCCGAGCTTGCCCATGGCATAGGCCATGTAGCTGGTGATGGGGAACGAGCGGCGGAGGCCGACGAGGTAGATCGTCTCCGCCTTGGCGAGGATCTCGACAGCGGTGTCGAGGGTCTCGGGGTCGAGCTTGAGCCTGAGGTCGGCAACCGAGCGCTCGGCCGCATCGGCAAAGCCCTGCAGCAGCAGGCCGCTCTTGCTCGAGCCGCCATGCTCGCGCAGCTGCTTCAGCCGTTCCTCATAGCTCGGCACGCGATCGCGCAGGCGCGCCCGGAACACTTCCTGCAGGTCGGAAAAGCCCTGGTAGCCGAGCGCCTGGCTGAAGCGCACCAGGGTCGAGGGCTGGACCCCCGAGCGTTGCGCGACGCTGGCCGCGGTGCCGAAGGCGATATCGTCGGGGTTGTCGAGCGCGAAGCTCGCCACCTGGGTCAGCCGGCGCGGCAGGGTGGGGGCGCGGGCGGCGATCAGCGCGCGCAACGCGGGAAAGTCCCGCGGCACGGCATCGTCCAGCTTGATATCCCCATCGTCCATTCCGGCCTCATAGCGGCTGCGGCGGCAAAGTCCAACAGAACCACGGCCAAAGTCCATGACCTTGTGGCGGCGCCATCGGGGTTATCCACGTTCCGAATTTGGAACACGCCGTGCTTGACGATCCACCCTAGAATGGAATAAACATTCTATCAACAGGGAATGCAGCACGATACGTTCCATTCAATGAGAACGGGCTGCAGCTTGGGTCGGGGAGGACCGAAGCACATGGCGGCCATGCTGCTCGAAGCCAAGGGCATATCGAAGTATTTCGGCGCCATCACGGCGCTGCGCGACGTGAATTTTCACGTGGCGCCCGGCGAGGTGCTGGGCGTGGTCGGCGACAATGGCGCCGGCAAATCGACGCTGATGAAGATCCTCTCGGGCCTGTTCACCCCGTCAGAGGGTGAACTGGTGTTCAACGGCGCGCCGGTGAAGTTTGGAAGCCCAAAGGACGCGCAGAAGCTCGGCATCGAGATGGTCTACCAGGACTTCGCGCTCGCCGGGAACATGCCGATCTACGAGAACATCTATCTCGGCCGGGAGCCCGGCACGAAGTTCGGCCCGCTCACCGTGGTCGACCACAAGCGGGCGCGGCAGATGGCGAGCGATCACCTCGACCGGCTGCACATCCACGTCAAATCGGTGGAGCAGAACACCGAGGATCTCTCGGGCGGGCAGCGGCAGGCCGTCGCCATCGCCCGCGCCACGGCGTTCGATGCGAAGCTGGTGATCATGGACGAGCCGACCGCGGCGCTCGCCATCAAGGAAGTGGGCAAGGTGCTCGACCTGGTGCGCTCGCTGAAGGAACACGGGGTGGCGGTGATCATCATCTCGCACCGCATGGACGACATCTTCTACTGCTGCGACCGGGTGATGGCGCTTTACCAGGGCACCAATTTCGCCGAGTCGGAACTCACGCAGACCTCGCGCAACGAGGTCATCGGCTGGATCATGGGCACCAAGGGTCACACCGCGACCCTCGCTCATGACAATATGCATTGAGGGGGATCATGCTTCACACTTCCCCCATCCACGGTGTCATTCCCGCGAAAGCGGGAACCTCCGTTTGCGATCTTGCCGCGGGCACCAGAACAGAGGTCCCCGCTTTCGCGGGGATGACCCAGTGGACAGCTGGCCGTTCAGTGGGAGCGGCGTCATGAGCGATACCCCCGCCACCAAATCCGGGTTCTCGCTGCGCGGCCCGGGCATGTCGAAATTCCTCGAGGTCTACGGCATCGTGCTGGTCGTCGTGGTGATGATGGTGGTGCTCGCCGCCATCAAGCCGGACGTGTTCCTGTCGGCGCAGAACCTCACCAATATTTTGAAGCAGAACGCCTCCTTGGCGCTCCTGGCGCTCGGCATGTATGTGGTGATCGTCACCGCCGGCATCGATCTGAGCGTCGGCTCGATCATGGGGCTGTCCATGGTCTGCCTGGCGGTCGCCTCGAAGGCCGGGGTGCCGTGGCCGGTCGTGCTCCTGATCGGGCCGGCCATCGGGCTGCTGGTCGGCTGGGTGAATGGCGTCGGCCTGACGGTGCTGAAGCTGCCGCATCCGTTCATCATGACGCTGGGCACGCTGAACGTGGCGCGCGGCCTCACCTACCTGATCTCCAACGGCGCGCCGATTTCGGGCCTGCAGCCGGAAGTGCGCTATATCGGGCAGGCCTATTTCGGGCTCGGCCTGCCGCCACCGGCGGGCATTCCGGCCAGCTTGCTCCTCGTGGCGGTGTGCGCCATTGGGCTGTGGTTCTTCCTCGAGAAGACCAATATGGGCCGGCACATCTTCGCCATCGGCGGCAATCCGCATGCGGCGCGGGTCTCGGGCATCAATGTCGATCGCACCCTGGTGGTGGTCTACATGATCTCGGGCTTCATGGCCGGGCTCTCGGGCCTGCTGCTCGCCGGGCGCACCGATAGCGGCTTCCCCAATGCCGGCATCGGCATCGAGCTCGACGCGATCGCGGCAGTGATCATCGGCGGCGCCTCGTTCTTCGGCGGGCGCGGCACGGTGCTCGGGGTGCTGGCGGGCGTCCTGATCATGGGGATCCTGCGCAATGGGCTCAACATCAACAATGTCTCGGCGTTCTGGCAGCAGATCCTGATCGGCCTCGTCATCATCATCGCCGTCTATATCGACGTGCTGCGCCGCCGCGCTGCGGTGCGCCGCTAGGAGGAACTTGGCGCCGGCCGTGTCTCCCGGCCGGCGTCCAGAGGGAACGGAGACATCAATGGTTCAGGGAGGACCAAACCCATGAAAAAACTGCTGCTTACGGGCGTTGCGCTGAGTGCGCTGCTCGCCATGGCCGGTTCGGCCAATGCCGCCTACGTCTTGGGCATGAAGGGCCCGGGCGCCGGCAATCCGTTCTGGGCGGCGGTGGAAGCCGGCGCCAAGGCCAAGGCGGCCGAGCTTGGCGTCGAAGTGATCGTCGTGGCGCCGCCGGCCGAATCCGACGTGCAGGCGCAGATCACCCAGATCGAGGATCTGATCGCGCAGAAGGTCGATGGCATCGCGCTGGCCCCGACCGATCCGAACGCGCTCGCCCCGGTGGTGGACGCGGCCAAGGCGGCGGGCATCCCGGTGGTGTTCGTCGATACCCGCGGCACCAATGAGGGCGTCACCTTCATCGGCACCAACAACGAAGTGGGCGCTGCGCTCGCTGCCGACTTCATGTGCAAGAACCTGCCGGCAGGCTCGGACGTGGCGATCCTCCAGGGGCTGGTCAGCCAGTCGACCGGCCAGGCGCGCGCCGAGGGCTCGAAGAAGGGCCTCGAAGCTTGCGGTCTCAAGGTCGTGGCGGAGCAGACTGCCGAATGGGATCGCGCCAAGGGCCTGTCGGTGACCGAGAACATCCTCGCCGGCAACCCCAACATCAAGGGCATTTTCGGCTCGAACGACAACATGGCGCTGGGCGCCGTGGAAGCCCTGAAGGCGGCGGCCAAGCTCGCCGATGTGATGGTGGTCGGCTTCGACGCCAACCCGGACGCCGCCGCTTCGATCCTCGCCGGCGAGATGACCGCCTCGGTGGCCCAGGCCCCCGGCAACATGGGCGGCTTCGGCATCCAGGCGCTGGTCGACCTCAAGGCCGGCAAGACGCTCGAGCCGTGGATCGATACCGGCACGGTGCTGGTCACCAAGGACAACGCCGCGGACTACAAGTAAGCTCTCCTCCAGAGCGCCTGGCGCCCGGGGTCCGCAAGGGCTTCGGGCGTTTTCTTGGGAAGAGACGCGTAGCGAATGGCGAATAGCGAGTAGTGCTGCGACATCCACTGGTGGCTACTCGCTATTCGCTACTCACCATCCAAAGGATGAAAGATGACCAGCATCGGCGTCGGCCTGATCGGCACGGGCTATATGGGCAAGTGCCACGCGCTGGCCTGGAACGGGGTGAAGCCGGTGTTCGGGGATGGGCCGAAGCCCAGGCTGGTGCACCTGGCGGAAGTGTCGCCGGAGCTGGCGGCGCGACGGGCCGAGGAGTTCGGGTTCGAGAAATCCACTTCGGACTGGCGTGCGCTGATCGCCGACCCCGAGGTCGAAGTGGTGTCGGTGACCACGCCGAACGCTTTCCACGCCGAGATGGCGATCGCGGCGCTCGAGGCCGGCAAGCACGTCTGGTGCGAGAAGCCGATGGCGGTAGGGTTTGCCGAGGCGCAACGGATGGTCGCGGCGGCGCGCGCCTCCGGCAAGGTCACGGCGCTCGGCTACAACTACATCCAGAACCCGGTGATCCGGCACATCAGGAAGCTGCTCGAGGCGGGCGCTATCGGGGTGGTGAACCACGTCCGCTTCGAGATGGACGAGGATTTCATGGCTGACCCCGAGGCGCTGTTCTACTGGAAGAGCGAGTCGTCGTCCGGCTATGGCGCGCTCGACGATTTCGGCGTCCACCCGCTGAGCCTGATGCAGTTCCTGTTCGGCGGCGTGACGCGGGTGATGGCACAGCTTTCCATGCCCTATGCCGATCGGCCGAGCCGGGATGGCGGGCGGCGCAAGGTCGAAACCTGGGACATCGCCTCGGTACTGATCGAGCTCAGGAACGGTGCGTCCGGGGTGATGGCGCTCGACCGCTCGGCCTGGGGGCGGAAGGGGCGGATCGCGGTACAGATTTTCGGCAGCAAAGGCACCATCGTCTACGACCAGGAGCGGATGAACGAGTTCCAGCTGTTCGAGGCCCGCGACCATGCGGCGGAGCAGGGCTTTCGCACCATCCTCACCGCGCCGGTGCACGCGCCCTACGACCGGTTCATTCCGGCGCCGGGGCACGGGCTGGGGTTCAACGAGCTCAAGATCATCGAGTGCCATGAGCTGCTGAAGGCGATCGGCGGCGACGCTGCTGCGCAGATCGTCGGCTTCGAGCAGGGGCTAGAGATCGAGCGGGCGGTGCATGCGATGGCACAGTCGCACCGGGAGGGGCGGTGGGTGGCGGTATAGCGCGCCACGTTGTGGGGCGGCCCCAAGCTCAGTGCTTGGTCAATAAGTCCCGAGGCCGCAGTCACGGCGGCCCCGGGAGCCTGAGGGCGTGCAGCGGCCTCAGGCGGTGGCGAGGGTCGGGGTGCGGTTGCGGCTTTCGACCCAGTAGATGAACACCGATGCGGCGACGATCAGCGCGGCGCCGGGCCAGAACCAGACCGACGGCACCTGGCCGAGGGCGACCCAGCCGACCAGGGCACTGAGCGGCACCTTGAGGTCGGCGAAAGGCTGCAGGTAAGTGGCGTCGGCGGCGCGGTAGGCGAAGGCCATCAGATACTGCGCGAGGCCGGTGAGCACGCCGAGCAGGAGCAGCAGCCAGAGGCCGTCGCCGGTGGGGAGCGCGAACGGGAAGCCGGTGGCGAGGCCGGCGGGGAGCACCGTGGGGGCCAGCCAGCTGAGCGCGTTGACGGCGAGCAGGATCAGCAGGTGGTTCGGGGTGACCAGCACCAGCAGCGAGATGGTCAGCGTCTCCGGGCTCTCGCCCTTCAGCGTCAGGTACTTGGTCAACACGTCCGTGGTGGCCCAGAGCGCTGCCGCAGCAATCGGGATCAGGGTGTGCCAGCCGAGACTTTCGCTACCGATGCCGGAGACGATGATGGCGCCGGTGAAGCCGACAAGTGCCGCGACGAGACGGGCAGCGGAGGCACGCTCACCGAGAAAGACGGTGGAGCCGAGGATGATGAACAGCGGACCGGCGGCCAACAGGGTCACCATCTGCCAGATCGGCACGCCCGAGGCGAAGCCATAGACGAAGACATGCGCGCCGAGCGCCGAGACGAAAGCGCGGATTTCGTGCGCCAGCGGGTGGCTGGTGCGAAGCTTGTCGATGCCGATGCGGAAGATCAGAGGCAGGCTGAGAATGCCGGCGATCAGGTATTGCCAGAACACCATGCCGGTCGAGGCCATGCCGAACCCGCCATATTCGACCGGGGTGGGCAAGACGGATTGCAGCACGTTGGAGCCGGCGAAAGCGAAGGCGGCAATCAGCATGAAAGTGGCGCCGCTCGCGGCGGCGGAGTTGGTAGTCGAGGAAACCTGGCTCATCAAACGATCCTTTCCGTAGCCTGTTTCCTCAGGGTTACGGGGAATCGCGATGGGGAATGGCGACGCGGAAACCCTCAAAATGAGAGCCCGCGCCGGCAGAGCCAGCGTAAATCCCGTTCTCTTTCATCCGGACTATACCGTCGGCTCCGGAGTTACACCGGATCTGCTGACCCCCGTGGTGTGAACCACAAGGCGCTCGCGGGCTTTGGGTTTTCGACCCATCTACCGCCGGTGGGGAGTTGCACCCCGCCCTGAGAACTTGCCGGCCGATCGCTCGGCTGACAGAGGCTCACATAGACCTCACGGGGCGCGGGCGCAAGCAGGCACAAAGACGAAACCGGGGGTGACGACTCCTCGATCAACATCCCCAATCACGATGTCATCCCGGCGCAGGCCGGGATCCATCCTGAGAGGGTTCGGCTCTTGCGCTGAACTGCGCCACCTCGGGATGGGCCCCGGCCTTCGCCGGGGTGACACCGTGGCGGGGCGGAGGCCAACGAACAGCAAACGCCCGATCAGGCCCGCTTCACCTTGCTGCTGCCGCGCAGCCCGATGATCGTCGCGGCAACGACGCCCAGCGCCACGACGCCGATGATGATGGTGGCCAGCGCGTTGACGTCGGGGGAGACGCCGAGCTTGATCTTACTAAAGATCACCATCGGCAGGGTCGAGGAGCCGGGGCCGGAAACGAAACTTGCGATCACCAGGTCGTCGAGCGACAGGGTGAAGCCGAGCAGCCAGCCGGAGACCAGGGCCGGCGCGATGATCGGCAAGGTGATGTCGAAGAACACCCGGAACGGCGTCGCGCCGAGATCCATCGCCGCCTCCTCGAGGCTGAGATCGAGGTCGGACAGGCGGGACTGCACCACCACGGTGATGTAGGCCATGCAGAACGTAGTGTGGGCGATGATGATGGTGACGATGCCGCGGCCGGCCGGCCAGCCGAGCGTCGATTCCATGCCGACGAACAAGAGCAGCAGCGCGAGGCCGGTGATCACGTCCGGCATCACCAGCGGGGCGGAGACGGCGCCGGCGAGCACGGTGCGGCCGCGGAAACGCTTGAAGCGCACCAAAGCCACGGCGCAGAGCGTGCCGAGCACCAGGGCGAAGCTCGCCGAAAAGAACGCGATCCTGAGGCTCAGCCAGGCGGCGCCTAGCATCTGCTGGTCGGCGAACAGTTCGCCATACCATTTGGTGGAAAAGCCCGACCACACGGTGACCAGCTTGCTCTCGTTGAACGAGAACACCACCAGCGAGATGATCGGCAGGTAGAGGAAGGCAAAGCCGAGGGTTGCCGCGATGGGAAGGAACCAGCCGCGCCGCATCTACTTGCCCTTCTCGACCACGGCATCCTGCGCTTTCTGCAGCAGCAGGATGGGAATGACGACGACCACCAGCATGGCGACGGCGACCGAGGCGGCGCGCGGCCAGTTGGTAGCGCCGAAGAACTCGTCCCACAGGACGCGGCCGATCATCAGCGTTTCCGGGCCGCCGAGCAGCGAGGGAATGACGAACTCGCCGATCGCCGGGATGAACACCAGCATCGAGCCCGCGATGATGCCGGGCAGCGACAGCGGCAGGGTGATCGACAGGAAGGTCTGCCACGGGCGCGAGCCGAGATCCGCCGAGGCCTCGAGCAGCGAGGTGTCGAGCTTCACCAGCGTGGTGTAGAGCGGCAGGATCATGAACGGCAGGTAGGTGTAGACGATGCCGACATAGACGGCGAAATCGGTCTGCATCATCACCAGCGGCTCGATGCCGAACACCGCCAGCACCTGGTTGATCACCCCATTGCCGCGCATGAAACCCGAGAGCGCGTAGACGCGCAGCAGGAACGAGGTCCAGAACGGCAGGATCACCAGCATCAGCAGGATGTTGCGCCATTTGTCCGGGGCGCGGGCGATGGCATAGGCCATCGGGTAGCCGATGAAGAGGGTGATCACCGTGGAGATCAGCGCAATGCGGATCGAGCTCAGATAGGCCGCGACATAGAGCGGATCGGTGAAGAGCTTCAGATAATTGGAAAGGTGCAGCGTCAGCTGCACGGTGCCGCCCTCGGTGGTGAGCAGCGGCGAGTAGGGCGGGCGGCCGAACTGCTTGGTGGCGAGCGAGATGCCGAACACCACGAAGAGCGGGACGAGGAAGAAGACGGTCAGCCAGATTGCCGGCGCGGCGATCACCAGCGTACGGCCGGAAATGCCGACGTCACGCAGGCGACGCTCCAGCCCGCTCCAGGGCCGGAGGCGACGCGGCGGCGGCAACTGGTTGCCCGTGAGGGTCATGGGTGAAGGTCCCTTTCGCAGTTGCGCAATGCGCACCGCGTCATCCCCGCGGAAGCGGGAACCTTCGTTTGGCCGCGACCACCGCGAACAGAGGTTCCCGCTTTCGCGGGAGTGACTCCGTGGGGGTGGCAAAGCTGGAACACTGCCCCGCTCATACCGTCAGCACCGAGCCGGAGCTGTCGCCCCAGGTGACGTAAACCTGCTCTTCCCAGGTGATGGCGTCAGGGTTGCCGCGCGCCGTGTTGGTCTGGCTGACGCGGATGCGTTTGCCGCTGTCGAGCAGCACCTGGTAGACGCTCATATCGCCCAGGTAGCCGATCTCCTCGACCACGCCCTTGGTGACGTTGGCGTCGTGCAGCGCCTCGGGCTTCTCGCGGCTCAACACCATCTTCTCGGGGCGGATGGCCCACCACAGGATCTGGTCGGGCGCGCAGTCGACACCATGGCCGACATAGATGTCGCAACCGAGTTCGGGCGAGCGGATGCGGACATGATCCGGCTCGTCCTCGGTGACGATGCCCTCGACCATGTTGGCCGAACCGATGAAGCTCGCCACGAAGCGCGAGTTGGGAAACTCGTAGATGTCGTGCGGTTCGCCGATCATGGCGATCTCGCCCTGGTTCATCACCCCGATGCGGGTGGCCAGCGTCATCGCCTCTTCCTGGTCGTGGGTGACGACGATGAAGGTGACGCCGAGCGATTCCTGGATCTTGACCAGCTCGAACTGGGTTTCCTCGCGCAGCTTCTTGTCGAGCGCGCCGAGCGGCTCGTCGAGCAGGAGCAGTTTTGGCCGCTTGGCCAGCGAACGGGCGAGGGCGACGCGCTGGCGCTGGCCGCCCGACAGCTGGTTGGGCTTGCGCTTGCCGTAATCCTGGAGTTTCACGAGGCTCAAGAGCTCGGCGACGCGATCGGCGATCTCGGCGCGCGGCATGTTATCGCGCTTCAGGCCATAGGCGATGTTCTGCTCGACATTCATATGCGGGAACAACGCATAGGACTGGAACATCATGTTGACCGGCCGATGGTAGGGCGGCACCGCGGTCATGTCCTGGCCGTCGATTTCGATGGTGCCCGAAGTCGGCTGCTCGAAGCCGGCGAGCATGCGCAGCAGCGTCGACTTGCCCGAACCCGAGCCGCCGAGCAGGCAGAACAGCTCGGACTTGTAGATATCGAGCGAGACTTCGTGCACCGCCGAGACGTCGCCGAATTTTTTCGAGACGTTGCGAATACGCACAAACGGCTTGGCCGACGGATCGCGCCACGGGCGCGTGTCGATGGCGAGCTGCGGCTTCTTGGCCATACGGCACCTGGGAAAGACTGAAGGGGGCGGGCTGGAAGCACTCCAGCGCCGCCCCCGAAGGAGATTACAGACCGGTTTTGATGCGGGTCCAGGTCCGGGTCAAGACCTCTTCGAACTCAGGCGAGTGCGCCTTCATCACGAAGGCCTTGGCGATGGTCTCGGCCGGCGGATAGATGCCCGGGTTCGACTTCACTTCCTCGTTCACGAACTCCAGCGCCGGAAGGTTCGGGTTGGCGTAGAACACGTAGTTGGTGATCGCCGCCACGACCTTGGGCTCGAGGATGTAGTTGATGAACTTCAGGGCATTGTCCGGGTGCGGTGCGTCGACCGGGATGGCGAGGAAGTCGAACAGCGTCGCGGCGCCTTCCTTGGGGATCAGGTATTTGACCTCGTTGCCCTGGGCTGCCTGCGCCGCGGCGTCCGACGCGATGAAGATGTCACCCGAATAGCCGAGCGCCAGGCAGATTTCGCCGTTGCCGAGATCGTCGATGTACTGGCTCGAGTGGAAGTAGCGGATCGACGGCTTGATGCTGGTGAGCAGCGCTTCGGCCTTGGCCAGGTCTTCCTCGCTCTCGGAGTTCGGATCGAGGCCGAGATAGTGCAGCGCAATGCCGGTGACTTCCGACGGGCTGTCGAGCACGGCGACGCCGCAATCCTTGAGTTTGGCAACCACCTCGGGCTTGAACAGCAGGTCCCAGCTATCGAGCGGCGCGGCGTCACCGAGCGCGGCCTGCACCTTGGCGACGTTGTAGCCGAGCCCGATGGTGTTGATCATGTAGGGCACGCCGTGGGCGTTGTCCGGATCCTGCGAGGCAGCCGTCGCCATCACGGCGGGGTCGAGGTTGCCGAGATTGGTCAGCTTCGACTTGTCGAGCGGCAGGATCAGGCCGGCCTTGATCTGGCGCTCGAGGAAGTTGCCCGAGGGAACGACGATGTCGTAGCCGGAATTGCCGGCGAGCAGCTTGGCGTCGACGATCTCGTTATTGTCGTAGACGTCGTAGTTCACCTTGATGCCTGTTTCGGCCTCGAAATTGGCAATGGTGTCTTCGGCGATGTAGTCGGACCAGTTGTAGACGTTGACAACATTGTCCTGTGCCAGGGCCGGCGTTGCGATGAGCAGCGCTCCCAGGGCCACTGAAATTTTGGCGACGAGCATCGGTTTGTGCATGGTGGTCTCTCCTTGATCGGTACCGCGGGTGGCCAGCGGTCATTGCCTCATGTCCGGACGCGTGCGGGCGCCGGTTGACGGATCGTGGGCGCAAGGCCCGGCGAATAGCGATGTATTGGGTGCTGTCGGCTCAGGTGACAAAGATGTCGGGGAGCGGGTGCGCGGGAGGGTAGGCCAAGCAGCGCGGGTGTCGCGCCGGGAGAATTCGGGTTCGCAATGTGCCCGGAGCCGGGCGCCCATCGATCCGGCGGAGGCTCCGGATCAACAATGACGGTAAGCAGTGACGTGACCCCTCGCGACAAGCCTTCCGGCCGGGCTGAAACCTAGTGGGAAATCCGACGTGGAGCAAGGGTATTAGGGGCATCGGAGCCCTGCGCAGCAGGCCATAAAGTCGGGATGCGACGCGCCGCCACAGGGGCGTGGCGTGCGCCCGGGGCCGGGGAGTTGAACTCGGGCGGTTTTCGGTTCAAGGGAAGGGCAAGACCTCCAAGAAAGAGCAACCCTCGTGAGCCTCAAGAAGCACCTGTCCATCTCACCCGCGGTCAAGAAGGCGCTCGACGCCGGCCAGCCGGTGGTGGCGCTCGAATCCACCATCATCACGCATGGCATGCCGTACCCGCAGAATCTCGAGATGGCGCAGAATGTCGAGGCGGTGATCGAAAAGCACGGCGCGGTGCCGGCGACGATCGCCATCATGGATGGCAAGTTCAAGGTGGGCGTGACGGCCAAGGATCTCGAGCGGCTGGCGCAGACCGGCGGCAAGGCCGCCAAGGCGTCGCGCCGCGATGTCGCGGCGCTGCTGGCGTCGGGTGAGGTGGCGGGCACCACGGTGGCGACGACGATGATGGCGGCGGAAGCGGCCGGCATCCAGGTGTTCGCCACCGGCGGTATTGGCGGGGTGCATCGCGGCGCCGAGACCACCTTCGATATCTCGGCCGATCTCGACGAGCTCGGCCGCACCCAGGTGGCGGTGGTCTGCGCCGGCGCCAAGTCGATCCTCGATATCCCCAAGACCCTCGAAGTGCTGGAGAGCAAGGGCGTGCCGGTGCTGGGCTTCCAGACCGCGGATTTCCCGGCGTTCTGGGCCCGCCAGTCGGGCGGCAAGGTCGACCATCGGGTGGAGAGCGGCAAGGACGCGGCCAAGGTGATCGCGCTGCAGTTCGCGCTTGGCCTCGGCGGCGTGCTGGTGGCCAACCCGATCCCCGAGAGCGCGGCGCTCGACAAGGATGAGATCGAGGGCCGGATCAACGAGGCGATCAGAGGCGCCGAGAAGGAAGGGGTGAGCCGCAAGGAGCTGACGCCGTTCCTGTTGAAGCGCATCTTCGAGCTGACCGACGGCAAGAGTCTGGTCGCCAATATCGCGCTGGTCGAAAACAACGCGCGGGTGGCGTCCGAAATCGCGGTGGCGCTGGCCAAGCTCAACAAATGAGCGACAGCACCGGCCGGGTCATCGTCATCGGCGATGTGATGACCGACGTCATCGTGATCCCGGAGGGCCCGCTGGTGCGTGGCTCAGACCGGCGGGCGCAGATCACGCAGCGCCCGGGCGGCTCGGGCGCCAACCAGGCGGTGTGGCTGGGGTCGATGGGCACGCTAGTCAGCTTCGTCGCCCGCGTCGGGGCGCGCGACAAGCCGCATCTCGAGGCGTATCTGCGCGGTTTCCATGTCGATCCGGTGCTGATCGCCGATCCGGTCAAGCCATCCGGCATCCTCGTGGTCATCGTCGATGCGGGCGGGGAGCGCAGCTTTCTTACCGATCGTGGGGCGAACCTCGATCTCCAGCATTCGGACATGCCGGTGTGGCTGCTCGAAGAGACGCGCTACGTGCTGGTTTCCGGCTACTCGCTGTTCGCCGAAAAGCCGCGACATGCGGCGCGCTGGATGGCCGGCGAGGCGCAATCGCGCGGTATCCCGGTGGCCGTGGATGCGGCGTCGGTGGGGTTCGTCGAGGAGGTCGGGGCCCAAAAGTTCCTCGAGTGGACCAAGGGGTTCTCGACCCTGTTCGCCAATGCCGACGAGGCGCTGGCGCTGGCCGGCAGCGACGATCTCGAAACGCAGATGCGGGTGCTCGGCCCGAACTATGGGCGCGTGGTCGTCAAGCTCGGGGCCGGCGGCGCGGCGGTAGGCGATGCGGCCGGCGTCAAGCTGAAGCTGCCGGCGCCGGTGGTGAAGGTGGTCGATACCACCGGAGCAGGCGATGCGTTCGCCGCAGCGTTCGTTTCGGCGGAGCTGCGCGGCGTCGATCTCGAGACCTGCCTCAGGCGGGGGATCGAGGCGGGGTCGGCGGCGGTGACCAAGGTGGGCGGGCAGCCGGACTAGGGGTTGAGAGCTGGGTCCTGGCGTCTTCCTGGCGCAGGCCCATGTGCTCTACGTTATGGTCGTGCTCACCCACCGGCTGTCATCCCAGCGAAAGCTGGGACCCACCTATCCGCTTGCGCTGCGGCGAGTTGGGTCCCTGCTTTCGCAGGGATGACACCGAGTTTGGGGCGTCGTCTGGTGGGGCCGCTTCGCCGGAATGAAGGCCGGTGGGTGGGCGATCGAGAGCCCAACTACTCCACTTCCATCCCGCACCAATCCAGCGGCTCCTGCACATACTTGCCCCGCGTGCCTTCGATGTCGCCGAGTTCGGCGATCAGGTGGGAGCGGACGTCGTCCACCGTGGCGTGCGGGGCGGTGAGGCCGCAGCCGCGGGCCAGCTGGTATTGCTGGTTGTCGATCGCGGCGACTTCCTTGCCGGCTTCGGTGATGCGCTTCAATAGCCGCAGCAGGTGGCCGTCGGGGGCGAAGTAGAGCCGGCCTTCACGGGTGAGGGCGGGGCCGGTGGCGCCCTCAGCGACGTTGGGTGAGACCATCTCGGAATAGAGGAAGGCAAGGCTGCCATCGGGACGGAAGCACGAGGTGTCGGTCTGGGTGGCGATGGCGTCGATCAGCCAAGTCTGCACCAGTACCGAGGGGGCATCGTCACCGCCATCGTGGAACTCGAAATGATCGGCATAGCCGCCATCGAAGTTGCGGCGCCAACCGGTCCAGTCGTTCGGGGCGGTCTCCAGCAGCTTCGAGCAGGCGTCCCAGGCGGCGCGCACTTCGTCGATCTGCGGTTCGGCGGCTTGCACCGCGGGCGCGAGCAGCAGGCTGAGGGCGAAGAGCAGTCGGCGCATCGGAGGTCTCCGTTTGGCGCGACGCTAGCTCATCACTCCTCGCGCAGGAAGCTGGCGGGACGGGTGGAGAGTGCCGACCAGGTGGTGAGCATGCCGACGGCAATGGCGAGCGCGATGGTGCCGACGGTGACCCAGACGAGCAGCGCCGGATCGGCCCAGAAATCGATCTCGAGCACGAACTCGACAAAGGCCCAGGTGCCGGCAAGGCCAAGCAACGCCGCGAGCACGGCGGCGAGGAGGCCGAGCAGGCTATATTCGACGAGGTAGGCGCGGATCACGTCGCCGCGCGTGGCGCCCAGCACCTTCATCACCACGGCATCGGATTCGCGCTGCTTCCGGCCGGCCGCCATGGCGCCGGCGAGCACCAGCACGCCGCTGACCACGGCGAGGCCGCCGATCACCTCGACCGCGGTGGTGACGTTGGCGAGGATGGCGGCGAAGGTTTCGAGGGCCTCGCCGACCGGCAGGAACAACAGCTCGGGGAAGTCGGCGACGAGGCGCTGCTGCACCGCGGTCTCCTCGCCCGGCACCGCCTTGAGCAGGCCGAGATAGCTCAGCGGGAAATCGGCGAAGGCGTTGGGCGACAGTACGAAGCCGAAGTTCACGCTGCCCGAGCGCCAGGCATAATCGCGGAAGCTGCCGATCTTCGCCTTCACCTCTTCGCCGAAGACACGGAAGGTGAGGACGTCGCCGAGCTTCAAGCCGAGCGGCTCCTTGAGCCGGTGGAACACCGAAACTTCCGGCGGGCCGATGAAATTGGGCGGCCACCAGCTGCCCTCGGTGATGGTCGATTGATCGGGCAGGGTGTCGGACGCCGAGAGCGGGATCTCACCCTCGAGCACGAAGGCAAACTCGGCCGGCGGCTTGCGGTCGAGCTCAGTGATCGGGGTGCCATTGATCGCCTCGATGGCGCCGGTGACCATGGGCAGCGAGGAGAAGGTTTCGACCGATTTGTCGCCGACCGAGAACTGCTTCAGCGCGTCCACCTCATCCTCGAACAGGTCCATGAAGACGAAGCTCGGGGCGTTGGGGATCGACTCGCGGGCGAGCTGGTGGCGGAGGTTCCCGTCGATCAGCGTGATGAGCAACAGCAAGGCCAGGCCGAGCCCGAGCGACAGGATGACCACCGGGGCGGGGGCGCCGGGGCGCCAGATCGATTTGATGGCGTTGCGGAGCGGCGCACTGGCGAGCGGCGGAACCAGCTTCAGGCCACGCTGCAACAACCAGGCGGCGCCGCGCAGCACGACAAAGGCGCCGAGCACGCCGAAGGCGTACCACAGCACCAGCAAGGGGCGACCGGTGGTGAGCGCGGCGAGCGCATAAATGCCGGCGGCGGCGAGACCGAGCGGCAGCCACAGGCCGGGCTTCAGCACGTCACGCCAATCGAGCCCGCCCTCGACGGCCGATCCGGCGGAGCGGAACAGCAGTGCCGGTTTCAGCTTTTCGGCGCGGCGCAGCGGCAGGTAGCCGAAGGCAAAGCCGGTGAGGGCGCCGAAGCCGGCAGCGGTCCACAGCGTCACCACATCGACCACCGGCGGCAGCGACAGGCCAAGGAGGCTGCCGAGAATGGGCAGCAGCACCATGGTGAGGAGCGTGCCGAGCAAGAGGCCCAGAATGATGCCGACCAAGGTCAGCAGCATCACCTGGGTGAGGAAGTGGACGAGGATGCGCGGACCAGTGGCGCCGAGCGCTTTCATGGTGGCGATGGAGCGCTGGCGTTCGGTGACATAGGCCGAAATGGCGTTGGAGACGCCGAGCCCGCCGACCAGCAGCGAGGACAGCCCCACGATGCTCAGGAAGCGGGCGAACATATCGAAGAAGCGGGCGAGGTCGGCGGTCGCGTCCTTCGGTCCGGCAAGTTTCCAGCCGGCCTTGGGGAAGCTGGTCTCGATCGATTGCATCGCTGCATCGGGATCCGTGCCATCGAGCAGGATCTTGTAGCGGTAGCTGGCGAGGACGCCGGGCGCCAGGATGCCGGTGGCGTTGAGCGCATCGACCGACATCAGCACGGGCAGGCCGAACTGCAGGCCGGCGGTGATGCGATCGGGCTCGGTGCCGATGACACCGGTGAGGGTAAAGCTGGCATCGGAAATGGTGAGCTGGTCGCCGAGCTTCAGACCCAGCCGATCGAGCAGCAGCTGGTCGGCGACGAGGCCGAAACTGCCGTCAGCGCGAGGGGCGAGGAGTTGGGGCAACGGGGCGTCGGCATCCTTTACGGTGACGCTGCCGATCAGCGGATAATTGCCGTCGACGGCGCGGATGGCGAGGAAGCTGTTCTGCTCGCCGGCGTCGCCGCGGCCCATCACCTCGATGACTTCGCCGAGTTTGCCGAGCCGCCCGAAGGCTTGCCGCTCCTCCGGGTTGGCGGCGCGATAGGAGAGCTGGGCCTCGATGTCGCCACCCAAGAGGGTTCGGGCATCGCGCAGCAGCGCCGATTGCAGCGCCGCGCCGACCGAGCCGACAAGCGTGATGGTGCCGACACCGAGCGCCAGGCAGGCCAAGAGGATGGTGAAGCGACGGAGGTCGCCACGCAGGTCCTTCAGCGCGACCCGCAGCCAGCCGCGCAGTGTCGCGGCAGCGGCGTTCACGCCGGCACCCGCACGCTGAGATGGCCCTCGTTCATGCGCAGTTGGCGATCGGCCTTGGCCGCAAGCGAAGGATCGTGGGTGATCAACAGGATGGCGGTGCCGCGCTCGCGGGCGATGCCGAACATCAGTTCGATGACGTGCGCGCCGGTTTCCTGATCGAGGTTGCCGGTAGGTTCGTCCGCCAGCAACAGCTTCGGGTTGCCGACGATGGCGCGCGCGAGGCCGACGCGCTGCTGCTCGCCGCCGGAAAGCGCGCTCGGCAGATGGGTGAGGCGGCCGGAAAGCCCGACATCGCCGAGTGCGGTGGCGGCGCGGCTCTGGATCTCGGTCCAGGGCAGGGACGGCTCGGCGATCTCGAGGGTGAGGGCGACATTCTCGAGCGCGGTCAGCGACGGGATGAGATGGAAGCTCTGGAACAGGATCCCCAACGCATTGCGCCGGAAGATGGCGAGTTGGTCTTCGTTGAGCTTGGCGATATCGGTGCCGGCGACGGTGATGGCGCCGGAACTCGCTTGTTCGAGGCCAGAAAGCACCATCAGCAACGAGGTCTTGCCGCTGCCGGACGGGCCGACGATGGCGGCCACCTCACCGGGGGCGAGGCTGAGATCGACGTCTTTGAGGATATGCAGCGAAGTGGTGCCGCTCTTCAGATGCAGGTTGATGCCTTTGGCATCGACGACGGGAGCGGGCATGGGGCGGCCGGGTTTGCTGCTGTTCAGAAGCACATAGTGTGTCGCCGCTGCCATTCAATGGAAGGCCTGGCGAGGGGACTAATCGATAGTGCGGCATTTGGGTTCCGGCGGTGACGGAGCTTTGCCTGCCATCTTAACCCTAGCGCACGACGGGGGATCGGGCGATGCGGCGGGAGTGCTATGGCAGAGGGTAAACGAAAGGTTACCCGGATGGCCGGCAAGCTCTACTCGGTACAGTACCTGCGCGGCCTCGCAGCATTGCTGGTGGTGATCGCGCATGCGTCGGCCCATCCGCTGGCGGACCCGACCTATCTGCAACTGCGGCTGGGCGAGTTCGGGGTCTACCTGTTCTTCGTGATCAGCGGCTTCATCATGGTGGCGATCTCGGGTTCGGGGCCGTTCTCGGCGTTGGAGTTCCTGAAGCGCCGGGCGATCCGCATCGTGCCGCTGTACTGGATATTCACCACGCTCGCGGCGCTACTGGCGCTGCTGGCCCCGACGCTGTTCAAGAGCACGGTGTTCACGCTGCAGCACTATGTGCAGTCGATGCTGTTCATCCCGCACGAGGCGCCGGGGCGCGGCGGCACCAGCCCGTTGCTGAGCCTGGGTTGGACGCTGAACTACGAGGTGTTCTTCTACCTGGCATTCGCGCTGCTGGCCGGGCTGGCGGCAACCGGACGGGTGGTGACGCTGACGATCGCATTCGTGGCGCTTTACGTGGCCGGCGCGACGCTCAAGCCGACCGATCCGCTGCTCGGCTTCTACATGAGCTATGCAGTGCTGGCCTTCGTTGCCGGCGCGTGGGTGGGCCTCGGACACATCAAGGGGGTGTTTGCGCGGTTGACAGGCCCGGCGATGCTGGGGCTCCTGGGGTTGGCCGTCGTTGCCGTGATCGTGGCGTTCGGGCTCGACCAGACACCCTATGAGACGGCGCCGGTCTTCGTGGCGCTGGTCGTCCTGGCGGTAGCGCTGCTGGTGCTGGGGCTGGTGCGCGAGGCGGTGCTGCCGCGCAGCACATGGCTGGAGAGGCTCGGAGATGCTTCCTACGCCATCTACCTGGTGCACATGTTCGTGGTCGGGGCGGTCGTCGGGGTCGGGACGCGCCTGCTGCCGGATGGTCCGGTCAGCTATTTCGGCATGGTGGCGGCGGCGATCGGACTGGCGCTCGTCGCCGGGGTGACCGTCCACGAGCGCATCGAAAAGCCGCTGCTGCGGATGCTGCACAAGCGGCGCGCGGCAGTGCGCGCGGCGGTGCCGGCGCAGTAGCGCCGGCCGCCCGATCGGGTGGCTCAGTACTCGGTCATTGCGAGAAGGAACCAGGCCGCGTGCGGGAGCCATTGCTCGCTCCAGCGCCAGGATTGGAACGGGTCCTCGGTCTCGCAGAAGCCGATATCGGTTTCGTCCGTGAGCGACGAGGTGATGCCGTTGCAGATGCCGCCATCGGCATTGGGGAATTTCGCCGGCCCGTAGATTGCCCAGTTGCGGCCGAACCCCTGCAGCATGCACGCATGATAGGGGTTGAGGCCAAGGATCCAGTCCAGCGCCCGCTGCGACTGCACGCGGGCAAGTTCGGCGGTCTCGGCATCGATATGCGGCATGGCGCGGCGCAGCGCGTAGGCGAGGCTGCCGAGGCGGGCGTTCTCGCCCTGCCACCAATAGCCGCTGTCATTGCCGTGCGGATAGAAGAACTGGGTGCCGATCTCGCCATCGCTGCGCTTCACCAGCTGGCGCGGGTAGGCGAAGGGGTTTGCCACCTCGGCAGTGATCCTGGCGAGATGGCGAACCACCTTGGCGAGGGCGGCGGAGACGCGCGGCCGATCGGCTTCCGGAGCGATGGCGAGGTAATCCACCAGGGCGGCGATCGGCAGGCCTTCGTCGGAGGCGTGGAAGAATGGCCGCGTGCCGTTATCGGCGCGCCACCAGCCATCATGGCCATGGCCGCTCGTCAGCCGGTTGAGCAGGCTCGTGGCGCGTTCGCCGGCCTTCACCAGATATTCGGGCTTGTGGGTGGAGCGGCTGAGTTCGGTGGCGGCGAGCAGCGCGCAGTAGTCGTCGATGATGTTTTCCTCGCCATTGTCGAGGTATTCGAGGTTGTGCACCTCGAGGTGGGCGAAGGCGCGCTCGGCGGTCGCCAGATACTCTGCGGCGGTGAATTCGCCGTCCTGTCTGAGCCGCGCGGCACGGGCGAGGGCGGCGATGGCCATGCCGCCGCCCTGGCGGTAGCCGGCCTCCCAGGTGTCGTGCTTATGGCCCTTCTGGGTGGCGTAGGAGCAGATCTCGCGCTGCGCGGTATCGCCCGACCAGCGGTCGAACACCGTCATGTAGAACATCCCTGCCGGATCGCACATGCGCACCAGGAAATCGGCGCCCCACAGCGCCTCGGCGCGGAAGGCGGCGTGGAGCTTGGCATCGATATGCGGGCAGATCGCCGCCTTCGACAGCGCCCAGACCACCAGCGGGGTCTGCTGCGGGTTCATGAAGTTGGCATAGCTCAGGTGGCTCAGGTATTTCGACACGTCGCCCGAGGCGTCGTACCAGCCGCCATGCACGTCTACGCGGGCGTTGCGCTTGTTGCCGATGAAGGCGATGGCGCGGTCAGCGCTGAGATAGGGCTCCGTCGTGCGCTGGCTCTGGAAATAGCCCAGCAGCGCTGTGGGGAAGCGCTCGGCGTAGAGTTGCTCGGCGATCTCGAAGGGCTCCGAGACGAGGCGGGCGCCGCTGGCGTCGAGGGCTTCGAGCAGGAAACGGCCGACGCCGGTGAAGGAGGTGAACTCGGCGCTTTGCCAGCGCTGGGTCTTCCAGCGGTCGACGCCGGTGGCCTCGCCGGGCGTCGTCTCGAAGACGAGCTCGCCGGTCGTTGCGTCACGCAGGCGGAGCGCAGTGAAGTCGGGGCCGTCGCCAAGCGCAAGAACGGCGAATTTCGGACCGGCGGCTTCGTAGCCGACCTGGTTGGTGGCGATGGCGCGGCTCGAAAACAGCGCGGGATACTGGGCGTTGATCGCCAGGAGCTGGTTCATCTTTGGAGGGTCCGGTCAGAGGTCGTGGCAACTTAGAGGTGATGGCAGCGGGCCATGTGGCTGTCGCCGACGGGCGTGGGGTCGGGCATGATTTCGCGGCAGATATCGGTGGCGCGCGGGCAGCGCGGCGCGAACGGGCAGCCGCGGCTTTCGGCGGTCCACAGCGGGATATCCGCGGCACGACGCACCGCGGCGCCGGTGATCTTGTGCTTCGGGTTGGGCACCGCGGCGATCAGCAGCTGGGTGTAGGGGTGGCGGGGGTGATCGGTGATCGCCTCGCTCGGTCCCTGTTCGACCAGGTGCCCGGCGTACATCACGGCGGTTTCCTCGGCGAAATAGCGGGCGGTGGCGATGTCGTGGGTGATGTAGAGGGCGGCGAGGTTCTTCTCGCGCTTCAGGTCCTCGAGCAGGTTGAGGATCCCGAGGCGCACCGAGACGTCGAGCATCGAGGTGGGTTCGTCGGCCAGCAGCACGGTGGGGTTGACCGACAGGGCGCGAGCGATGGCGACACGCTGGCGCTGGCCTCCGGAGAGCTCGTGCGGACGGCGCTTCAGGTACTCCGGAGCGGGGACGAGACCGACCTGGGTGAGCAGGGCTTCGCTCTCGGCCCGTACCTCTTTGCTGCCGAGCTCGGGGCGGTGGAGGCGGAGCGGCCGCTCGAGGATATAGCTGATGGTCTGAGTGGGGTTCAGCGAGCCGAATGGATCCTGGAAGATCATCTGCACCTGAGCGCGATAGTCGGTCAGCGCCTTGCCGCTGAGCTTTCCCACATCGGTGCCGCGGAAGCTGATCTCGCCGGCGGCCGGCTCGTAGACCCGGGCCAGCATGCGGGCGCAGGTGGATTTGCCGGAGCCGGATTCGCCGACCAGCGCCAAAGCGCGGCCGGGGGTGAGCTGGAGCGAAATGCCGCTCAGCGCCCGCAGCGTCGTGCGCTTGCCGACGAGGCCGCCGAGCACGAAGCGCATGTCGACATCGCGCATCTCGAGGATGGGCACTTCGCTCATGACAGCAGATGGCATGCTGCTTCTCCTCCGGTGGCGGGCGTGGGGCGGAGTTCAGGGGCAAGGCGCACGCAGACCGGGATGGCTTCGCCGCAGCGCGGCGAGAAGCGGCACCCCTCGGGCAGGGCGCTGAGGCTGGGTGGCGAGCCGGCGATGCCCTCGAGGCGGACGCGTGGCCCGCTGAGCGGCGGGAAGGAGCGGCCGAGGGCCCGGGTATAGGGGTGCTGCGGGGCGGTGAGGATGGCGCTGGCCGGAGCCACTTCCACCAGCTCGCCGGCATACATCACGCCGATGCGGTCGCAGAACTCGATCATCAGCCCGAGATCGTGGGTGATGAACAGCACCGAGAAGCCGAAGCGCGCCTTGAGCTCGCAGATCTGCTCGATGATGTCGCGCTGCACCACCACGTCGAGGGCGGTGGTGGGCTCATCCATGATGATCAGCTTGGGCTCGAGCGCCAACGCCATGGCGATGCAGATGCGCTGGCGCATGCCACCCGAGAACTGATGCGGATAGTCGTCGAGCCGGCGCGGGCTGATGCCGACCAGCTCGAACAGTTCGGCGGCGCGGGCCAGGGTTTCGGCGCGGCGGGCTTTCGGGCGATGCGCGAGGATGGCGTCCTCGATCTGCTCGGAGACCTTGATTACCGGGTTCAGGGCATTCATCGCCGACTGGAAAACGAAGCTGACTTCGCTCCAGCGATAGCGGCGCAACCGCTCAGCCGAAAAGCTCAGCACGTCTTCGCCCATGAAACGCACGGCGCCGCCCGACACGAGGCCGGGCAACCTGGTAAGCCGGGCCAGCGCGAAGGCGACAGTGGATTTGCCGCAGCCGCTTTCCCCGGCGAGCCCGAAGGCTTCGCCGGGGCGGATGTCGAAGTCGATGCCGTTGACGGCGCGCGACACGGTGTTGGCGCCGACATAGTCGACGGTGAGGTTGCGGACCTCGACGAGGGGTGCGTCAGACAAAGTCGGCACTCCGGTTGCGGCGCCTCAAGAACCGGCGGATGGGGCCGATGCGGCGGGTGGCGGCGAGTTGCGGGTTGGTGATTTCGTCGACGGCGAAGTTGACCATGACGAGTGCCGCGCCGGTCAGCATGATGGCGATGGCCGGTGGCCAGATTTCGTACCAGGCGCCGGTCTGCAGCGCCTGCGCCCGCATGGCCCAGTAGAGCATCGTGCCCCAGGTCACCGAGTTGGGACTGCCCAGCCCGATGAACTCCAGCGCTGCCTCGGCGAGGATGCCGTAGATGGTGGCGAGCACGAACCCGCCGACCACGAACGAGCTCATGTTGGGCAGGATCTCGCGCACGATGATCCGCCACTTCCTTTCGCCCATCAGCTCGGCGGCGAGCACGAATTCTCGGTTCTTGAGCGCCAGGGTCTGGGTGCGGATGGTGCGCGCACTCCAGCCCCAGCCCGTCAAGGCAAGGACGAGGCCGATTACGGTCGGCGACGCCTCCTCGATGAAACTGGCGAGGACGATGATCAGCGGCAGCGCCGGCAGCACCAGCGAGACATTGACGAAGAAGGTCAGCAGCTCATCGGTCTTGCCGCCGAAATAGCCGGCGGAAATGCCGACCGCGAGGCCGATCAGCGTGGCGGAGAAACCGGCGATGAAGCCGACGGTGAGGCTGGCGCGGCTGCCTTCGAGCAACTGGCTGAAATTGTCCTTGCCCTGGCGCGAGGTGCCGAGGAAGTGCTCGACCCCCGGCTGCACATGCGGCTTGCCGGCGCGACGATAGGGGTCATAGGGGGTGATCAGCGGCGCCAGCAGCGCGAGGAGCACGAAGATGGCGAGGATGGCGAGCCCGACCATGCCCTTCTTGTTGGTGACGAACAGCTGAGCCCAGCCGGGGAGCCTCGCGAGAAGGCGCGAGCGCGGGCGGAGGCCGAACTCGGCCATCAGTTCGCGCTGGGTCGGGGCCGTGAGTTCGGCGCGTAGTGGCGTGGCGGTGATGGCGGGGAGGATGTCGGTCATTCGACGGCCACTCCTGCCAGCGCGGGAAGAGTACCCCCCACCCTGTCCCTCCCCCGCAAGAGGGGAGGAGACCAAAACACTGACGCCGGTTTGAGCGTCTCCCTCCCCCTTGCGGGGAGGGGACAGGGTGGGGGGTGCTCTTCCCGCACCGGATATGTGATTGCCCGGCCTTGCGGGGAGGGGACAGGGGTGGGGGTCAGGTTGCGCAGAGCCATCATCATGCCCTCCCTGCCGAACGCAGACGTGGGTCGAGGATGACGTTGAGGACGTCGGAGGCGAGGTTGGCGACGAGCACGCTCATGGTCAGCAGGATCAGTTGCGCCTGGATGAAGGAGTAATCACGGGTCTGGATGGCATTGAGGGTGAACTTGCCGAGCCCGGGGTAGTTGAACACCACCTCGGTGATGAAGGCGCCGCCCAGCACAAAGCCGATCGACAGCGCCAGCGAGGTGATCTGCGGCAGGATGGCGTTGCGTGCCACGTAGCGGATGCGGATGCGCCGGTCGGATAGACCCTTGGCCTTGGCGAGCAGCACGAAATCCTCGTTGAGCAGGTTGATCATGGTGTTGCGCATGCCCAGGTGCCAGGCGCCGAAGCTGACGATGACGATCGAGGCGACCGGCAGCACAGCATGCCAGGCGACGCTGAGCAGCGTTTCGAGGTTGAAGCCGGGGGTGAGGTTCATCTCGTGGGCCCGGCCGAGCGGGAAGATCGGCCACTGCATGGTGAAGGCGTACCAGAGCAGCAGCGCCACGACCGCTGGGGTGAAGGCGTTGAGCATGACGTTGATCGGGGTGAAGAAGGTGTCGAAGAAGCCGCCACGCCGCCAGGCCGACCAGATGCCCATGGTGATGCCGATGCCGAAGGAAAGCGCGGTGGCGGCGCCGACAAGCACCAGCGTCCAGCCCGCGGCGTAGAACAAGAGGCTCGCCGTCGGCTCGGGGAAGTTGACGGTCGAGATGCCGAAATCGAAATGTGCGAGGCGCCAGAGATATTGCAGGTACTGGTCCCACAGCGAACCCTCGAAGCCATAGGTCTTGCGGATGGCGTCGATCTGGTCGGGCCGGAGCTTGCCGCGCAGTGACAGCAGGATGCGGGTCGCCGGATCGCCGGGCATCAGCCGCGGGATCAGGAAGTTGAGGGTGATCGCGACGAAGAACGCCCCGAAATAGAAGCCAAGTCTGCGGAGGAGGAAGGCCATTCCTGTTCCTGTCTGCCTGCCGGTGGGGGATGCGCAGTCGAGAGGGATGGCCCGGCGTCATGCAGGGCCATCCGAGATCAGCCTACTTCGCCACCGGCGTCAGGCTCAGCAGCACCTTGACGCGTTCGTGGATGCCGGCGGGGTTGTTGGGGCGGGCCCAGGCGTTGGACTCGTCCGGCCAGCCGGTGAAGTTGCGGGTCGAATACTCGTACCAGGCGGGGTTCGAGAACAGCGTGATCACCGGCAGGTTCTCGGCCACCTGCTTCATCACCGAGGTGATCTTTTCCTTCTGCACCGCGACATCGGCGGTGGCGCTGATGGCGGCCAGATCAGCCTCGATGCCCGGGATCTTCATCTGGTGCATGGCCTGCTCGTTGAGCGTGCCCGGCACCATCGAGCGCGGGTTGAACATCGAATAATAGGTGAACCAGGGGGTCGAGCTCAGGTTGGTCCACATGATGTAGACGTCGAAATTGCCGGTCGGGATATTGTCGAACCAGGCGCCTTCCTCGGGTGTCTCCATCTCGCCGTTGATGCCGATGTCCTGCAGGTTCTCCGAGACGGTCTGCAGCGTGTTCACCCAGTCGTCCCAGCCGGCCGGCACCGCCATCTTGAAGGCGATCGGGGTGCCGTCGGGGTTGTCGCGCCAGCCATCGCCGTCCTTGTCGACGAAGCCGGCGTCATCGAGCACTTTCTTGGCCGCCTCGGGATCATAGGTCATCAGATACTGGTAGGGCGCCAGCGCCGCGGTATCGATCCAGTCCTTGTAGAACATGCCCTCGCCGATCGGGTACTCGGCCGGCGTGGTCAACCCGAAGGTGGCGATATCGACCAGCGTGCCGCGGTCGATGGCCATCGACATGGCCTTCCTGAATTCGAGGTTGTTGAACGGCGCCTTGGTGGTGTTGAGCTGCAGGTTGGTGCCGGCGTCGGGCGGCAGCCAGTAGTGGTTGTCCGGGCTCTTCGAGGCGTAAGTGATCTCGGGATCGGTGATGCCGTCGGTGGCCCAGTCGAGGTCGCCATTGGTGATGGCGGCGATCACCTGCAGGTTGTCGCTCAGCTGCGGGTATTCGATGCAGTCGACCTTCACCTCGGCGGCTTCGCGATAGAGCGGGTTCTTGCAGAGCTTGAAGGCATTGCGCGAGAAATCGCGCACCTCGGTGAACGGGCCGGTCGCCACCACCTTGGGGTTGGCGTAGTTCACCGGGTCGGCAATGTCCTTCCAGATATGCTCGGGCAGCGGGAAGACCGGGCCGATATTGAGGCGCGCCAGCGAGTCGGCGGTCTTCAGCTCGAAGCGGACGGTGTGGTCATCGACCGCCACCACGTCGACGATCGAGCCGGTGTCCTTTTCGGCATTGTAGATGTCGTAGCCGATGGGGAAATCGAGATGCGCCTTGGCGTAATTGAAGGTGAAGACCACGTCGGCGGCGCTGAACGGCTCGCCGTCGGACCACTTGACGCCCTCACGCAGGTGGTAGGTGACGCTCTTCAGGTCGGCGCCGACTTCATATGAGGTGGCGAGCGCCGGGAAATCGTTGTCCGGGTGCCAGACATTGTCGATCCACAGCGGCTCATAGGCGAAATCCTGCACATAGGCGTGCGGGCCGGTGAGATTGTAGGGGTTGTAGTTCTCGACATGCGCATCGGTGTGGACCGGAGCGATGCGGATGATCACCTCGGCGTCGGCCGTGGTGGCAAGGGTAGCGCTCGTAAGCGCGGTGGTGGCGAGAAGGGTCAGTAAACGCAGTCGGTGCATGGCTTTGTCTCTCCCTGTGAGATCGATCCCATATCGATCAGCCGTTTGCAGTCGAAGAAGCTCCTGAGGCGTAGTCCTGGTTTCGTCGCGAGATACTGATTTCGCTCTGGTCAACTCGCAGTCAGCGCCGGCGCGGCAGTGCGGGGCGTCGGCGAAAGGCTCCGGACCGGGCCGACGCTCTGGCGCAGGATCAGTTCGGTGGGGATGGTGATGACGGGTGCAGCGGGCGGCTCGCCATCGAGGATGGAGAGCAGCAGCCGAGTGGCGACGCGGCCGGCCTCGTCGACCGGCTGGCGCACCGTGGTGAGGCCGGGGGTCAGATGCCGGGCGTGGAAATTGTCGTCGAAACCGAGCAGCGAGATCTCCTCGGGGACCCGCCTGCCGGCGGCCTTCAGCGCCAGCAGCGCGCCGGCCGCGACGTCGTCGTCGCCAGCGAAAATGGCGGTGGTCTCGGGGCGCTCGACCAGTAGCCGGGCGGTCGCCTGCTGGCCGAAGGTTTCCGAGAAGCTGCCATGCTCGACATAGATGTCGTCGCGGGCAAGCCCGAAGCCGGCCAGTGCCGCATCGATGCCGCTGAGGCGCTCGTGCGTGTCGCGATAGATGGTGCCGCCCGACAGATAGGCGATGTGGCGGTGGCCCTGTTCCAGCAGCAGGCGCATGCCGGCCTCGGCGCCGGTGGCGTTGTCGATAGTGACGCGCGCCCGCGCTGGCGGGCACTCGTTGCCGCCGACGGTGACCACCGGGGTCTTGGACCGCGCAATGATCTCCAGCACGTCATCGCGCAACGCATTTTCGAGATAGAGGATCAACCCGTCGCAGGCCCGGTCGAGCAGCTCGATGATGGCATGCGCCTCCTCGTCGCGATCGGCGTAGCCGGACGCGACGATGATGCTCTTGCCAACGCTGCGGGCGGTTTCCTGCATGCCGCCGATCATCTGGGCATAGAACGGGCTCGAGACGTTGACGACGACCCCGCCGATGATGTCGGATCGGTTGGAGCGCAGACCGCGCGCCATGGTATTGGGGCGATAGCCGAGTTCCCGGATGGCCGCTTCGACCGCCTTGCGGGCTTCGTCCGAGACATAGCCGTTGCCGGCGATCAGCCGTGAAACGGTGGATCGGGAAACCCCGGCCTTCTTCGAGACATCGGTAATCGTCGCCATGGGAGCTCGACATGAGATCGATCCCACATATCAGCGTGATGCAGATGGCGTTGTCAACGGGGTGCGACCAGCTGAGCGAAATCCAGAGGGATGCGTTCAGGTGACATTCAGTTGGCGAAGCCGAGGATATCCTCGTTCAATCAATAGTTTAGTACGGGAGAATTGCTATGCGCCGTGCCATTATCCTCGCGCTTTCGGTTGTCGCCATTTCGTCGCTCAGCGGCAATGCGATGGCCTTCCAGACGGGCACGATCTACGTGACGAAGGACGGCGAATGGATGTGCATCGACCGTTGGGGCAATGAGATTCCGCCCAGCTCCACTGGTGGCTGGACGGTTGTAACTCCGCCGCGCAAGGTCGGTGGCGACTGCAACAACCAGTATGTGGTGCGCACCGGCACGACGCTCGGTGTTGCCGCCGAGCTGGCATCGCCGCGGCTGCAGGGGCCGGCGGTCAGGGCCGAGAAGGGCATCACCGAAAAGGGTATCAAATAGCCCGCCACCCGGTCAGGCTGCCCGGTTGCATCGGGTCGCGGTTTGCGGCCTGATGCGGCTCTCAGCCTCGGCGAGGGAGCGATGACCAGCTTCTCGACAAGACCGCTCGATCCCGGCACCTGGCCGGCTTTCGCCGCGCTGGTGGAGCGCAGCAACGGCGTGTGGGGCGGTTGCTGGTGCATGGCGTTCCACGCCGAGGGGGTGGGGAAGGACCGGCCGCCCGCGCGGAACCGGACCGACAAGCAGGACCGCGTGCAGCGTGGTGAGGCGCATGCGGCGCTGGTGTTCGACGGCGAGACCTGCGTGGGCTGGTGCCAGTTCGGCTCGCCCGCCGAATTGCCGCGTATCAAGGCGCGACGGGCCTATGAGGCAGAGTCGGCGCCGTTGGCGGACTGGCGTATCACCTGCCTGTTCGTCGACAAGGCACAGCGCCGGCGCGGCGTGGCTGCCGCGGCGCTGGCCGGTGCATTGCGCGAGATCGCCCGGTTAGGCGGTGGGCTGGTGGAGAGCTTTCCCGAGGACACCGAAGGCCGCTCGGTGTCGGCGTCCTTTCTCCATAATGGGAACCTGGCTATGTTCGAGCAGGCCGGATTCACCCGTCTACGCCGGCTGGGAAAAGACCGCTGGCTGGTAACGGCCGTGGTGGCGGACGACCTTCTCAATCCCTGACGTCCAGTGCTTCGCCCCCCGTCAGCTCGAATTGAGGGACAAGGGCCGCATGGTCGGCAGATCGTGCGGGTGCAGTGGACTCAGAGCATCCGGAGGCCGGCGTCTCCCGGTGGCTTGCGGACTCCTGGTGCTCGCCGCGCGGCTTGTCGTATGTGACAGGGTATGCGACGGATGCACGGCATTGTCCAACGCGAGCCATTGTCTTGACGACCACGCAACGCGAAATTGCCCGCCGCGCCAAGACCTCGCTCAAGACCGTATCTCGAGTGATCAATCGCGACCCGCTGGTGAACGCCGAAACGCGAGCCCGGATCGAAGCGATCATTGCCGAGATCGGCTACGAGCCCTCGCAGGCGGCGCGGATGATGCGCTCACAACGCAGCAACATCATTGGTTTTCTCGCCGATGGAGTGACCACGACCACGTCCTCCATCGACCTGGTGCGCGGAGCGCAGGATGTGGCCTGGGAACGCGGCAAGCAGATGATGCTGTTCAACATCGAGCGCGGCACGTCCAGCGCGACGTTGGCTGACAGCCAGCTCGCCGCCTTCCGCGCGGAAGCGGTGATCTACGCGGCGGTGTTCCATCAGCGAATAGACATCGCGCCCGGCGATACGCCGCATGTGCTGCTGAATTGTTTCGATGGCTTTGGCCGCCATCCAGCGGTTTTGCCTGACGACTATCAGCTCGCCCATGACCTCACCCGGGTCATTTTCGAGCGTGGTTATCGGCGCCCCGTCTTCCTCAATCTCTCGACCGACATCGTCGCGAGCCACCTGCGGGCGAGAGGCTTCGTCGATGCCGCCGCGGCGCTGGGTCATGACGTGGCGGCCGACATCCATTCAGCGGTCATCTCCAAGGTCGGTACGC
This sequence comes from Devosia sp. GW821-FHT12F11, assembly GCF_058806655.1. Lineage (NCBI taxonomy): Bacteria > Pseudomonadati > Pseudomonadota > Alphaproteobacteria > Hyphomicrobiales > Devosiaceae > Devosia > Devosia sp. GW821-FHT12F11. Next base: position 34,134 of record NZ_JBXAPX010000001.1, on the reverse strand, counting down.
CCCCGGTGTTCATCGCCGACCAGATCCTGCCCAGGCTCTTTGCCGGAGATGCGCCCCCGGACCTGATCATCTGCGGGCAAGACATCCTGGCGATGAACGTCTACTTCGTTCTGGCGGAGCTCGGTCTCAAGGTGGGCAAGGATGTTGCCGTCGCCAGCTTCGACAACCTCGACCCCATCGCCGGCCTGCTGCAGCCCGGTCTGTCCACGATGGAACTGCCTTACTACGACATGGGCAGGATGGCGATGACCCTCGCCATCGATGGTGTCGCCGGCAATCAAGTCCTTCGACTCAAAGGCAAATTCATCGAACGCCAGTCCCTCTGATACGGCGGCATTTCTGATGATCGCCGACGCGATTGACAACGTGAGACAATGTACATTATCAATTGTCTCACGTTGTCAATGAACGACGACGCGCTCTTGGAGGAGACAACAGATGAAGCATGCCCTGTACGCGGGGGTGGCCCTGGCCGCCTGCCTGACGTCCTCGCACGCTCTGGCCGGCCAACTCACAGCCTGGGTCATCGACGGCGATAGCGAGAAGCCCTATTTCACTCAGCTGGAAGAGACCTTCAACGCCAAGTACGGCGCCCAGGGTATCTCCCTCGATGTGGTGCCAATCCCCAGCTACAACGAGGCAATCCAGGCGGCGACGCTTTCGGGCGATCTGCCCGATGTGATCATGCTGGATGGCCCCAACATGGCCTCCGTCGCCTGGGCCGGCACGATTCAGCCGATCGGAGATCTGCTCGATCCCGCGATCCTCGAGGATCTGCTCCCGGCCATCAAGGCGCAGGGCACCTATGGGCCCGAGCAGACATTCTACTTCGTCAGCCCCTATGACTCGGGCACCATCCTGTGGGGCAACAAGGCGCTCCTCGACAAGGCGGGCGTCCGCATTCCGACCTCGATCGAAGACGCCTGGTCTCGTGAGGAGATGGCCGAGGCGCTGGCAAAGCTCGATGCGTTGCCGGAGGTCGAGTGGCCGCTCGACGTCAAGATGAACTACGGCGCCGGCGAGTGGATGACCTACGGCTTCTCGCCCTTTGCGCAGTCCAATGGCGGCGACATCATCGATCGCCAGACCTGGGTCGCCGAGGGAGCGATCAACTCCGAGGCCAATGTCGATACGCTGACCGAGCTGCAGAGCTGGAACAAGAACGGCTGGATCGTGCCGGCGAGCGCCGGCGACAACAAGTTCTACGGCGAAAAGACCGCGGCCTTGTCGTGGGTCGGGAACTGGATGTGGCCTGCGCACCGTGAAGGGCTGGGCGACGATCTGGTGCTGATTCCGCCGCCGAAGTTCGGCGCAGCCGGGCCGATCTCGGCCAATGGCGGCTGGGGTTGGGCGGTGCCGGCGAGTTCGACCAACCTCGAAGATATCAAGGTGTTCCTCAACTACGCGATGTCGAGCGAGCAGGTCGCCGCCTATGCCGACATCACCGGCTATGTACCGGCGCGCGCCTCGGCAATTCCCCTGTCGAAGACCTATGGCGCCGGCGGTGAAGGCGAGCTCTTCGCCAAGCTGGCGGCCTGCTGTGCGGTGGTCCGGCCGGTGCATCCGGCCTATCCGATGATCACCAGCGCCTGGGCCACGGCCGTGGTCAACATCCTGTCGGGGGATGTCGATGTAAAGGCCGAGCTCGATCGCGCCGCCAAGACCATCGACCAGGATATTGCCGACAACGACGGCTACCCGCCCTTCGGCCAGTAGTCGAAGCTTCGTCCTTTCGGCTCCCGCAACGGGGCCGAGGGGGGCTCGTCGAGCCCTGGCCCCTTCTCCAATCCCCTCTCTATTGGGGAGGGGCCGACTCGCGAACGCGCCAGGACTGGGCAATGTCGTCGGCCCGAGGAGACCATCATGCGCATCAGAACCCGCAGCCATGGCCAGGAACTGGCCATGCTGCTCCCCGCGTTGATCTTCATCATCGCGCTCATCGTCGTGCCGTTTCTGCTCTCGATCTGGTTCTCTTTCACGGACCAGCGGCTGGTCCCCCGGCCGATCCCGACCAAGTTCATCGGCACGACGAATTACCAGCGCATGTTCGTCGATCCCCTGTTCTGGCAGGCGATCTGGAACACCGTGCTGTTCGCACTGGTGGTGACGCCGGTGCAGCTCGCCCTGTCGCTTGGCGCGGCAATGGCTCTGAATTCGGCCATTCCGTTCCGCAGTTTCTTCCGGTCGGTGGCCATCCTGCCCCTGCTGCTGCCGATGACGGTTATCGTGTCGATCTGGGCCGTGCTGTTCCGCATCCCCGCTGGACCGTTCAACGCGGTCTACCAGTGGTTTGCCGGCTCCGGGAGCTACGTTGATTTCCTTGGCAACCCCGCCACCGCGATGCTTTCCATCGTCGCGCTGTCGGCCTGGGCGACGTTCCCGTACCAGATGCTGATCTACCTCGCCGGCCTGCAGGACATCCCGGGCGAGCTCTACGAGGCCGCAAAGCTCGATGGCGCCAACGCGTGGGAGCGCTTCCTCCATGTCACCTGGCCGGGGCTGAGGAACGTCAACATCTTCCTCTTGATCATCACCACGGTGGGGGCGCTCAAGCTCTTCACCCAGGTCGATATTCTGACCAAGGGCGGGCCCAACGGCGCCACGACGACGATCATCCACTACCTGTTCAAGCAGGGCTATGCGACGCAGAAGGTCGGCTACGCCTCGGCCATTGCGGTGTTCTTCTTCCTCGCCGTCACCGCCATTGCACTGCTGCAACGCCGGGCGCTCAAGAACGAAGGGGAAGCATGATGCGCATTCCCCGCGAAGCGATCCTGCCGGCGTTGTTCGCGCTTGTTCTGGCGCTGGGCGTATTGCTGCCATTGCTGATGATGGTCACCATCAGCCTCAATCCCAACGAGCAGGACATCATGGTCTCGATGGGGTCGATCCGCTCGTTCATCCCGCAGGTGTTCTCGCTCGAGAACTATGTGGAGGTCTGGACCGATCCTGTGCATCCGTTCCCCCGCTATCTGGCGAACACCGCACTCATCACCTTGTCGACGCTCACCCTGTCGATCCTGTTCAATTCGATGGCTGCGTTCGTCTTGGCACAGGGCACCTTGCCGATCCGCAAGGCGGTGATGATCCTCATCCTCGCCACGCTGGCCGTGCCGGGGGAAAGCCTGGTGCTGCCGCAACTGATGATGGCGGGCTGGTTGGGACAGGTGGACAGCTATCAGGTGCAGATCGTGCCGGGCGTTGCCAACGCCATGTCGATCTTTCTGTTCTACCAGTTCTTCTCGCGGCTGCCCAAGGAGCTGATCGAGGCGGCGCGGATCGACGGCTTCTCCTTTTTCCAGACCTACCGTCACATCGCCATGCCGCTGTCCAGGCCGGTGATTTCGGCCATCGCGGTGCTGCAGTTCCTGGAGATCTGGAACGCCTATCTGTGGCCGGTCATGGTGACCCGTGGGCCCGAATACCGGCCGCTCTCGGTGGCGATGTCCGCCTATTTCGGCACCAACCAGGCGGCCTGGGGCAACATCATGGCCTTCGCGGTGTCGATGGCCATTCCCGTCATCCTGTTCTTCCTCATTATGCAACGCCAGTTCATCGCCTCGGTGATGAGTTCGGGCGTCAAAGGCTAGTTCATGACCGAAATATACCGCCCGAACCTGCATTTCTCGCCGCGCGCCGGTTGGATGAACGATCCCAACGGCATGATCCGCATCGACGGTGTGTGGCATCTGTTCTTCCAGCACGATCCGGACAGCACCAGTCATGGGCCGATGCACTGGGGGCATGCCACGAGCACGGATCTCGTCCATTGGGACGAACAGCCCGTCGCCCTCTATCCCACGGGATTGGGCACCTGCTTTTCGGGCAGCGCCGTGGAGACCGGCGAGGGCGAGGTGAAACTGTTCTACACCGCCCACAGCCGCACCCCGGAGGGTGCGGACCACCAGGTCCAGTGCCTCGTTCATGCCGACCATTCAGCGAGCCGCTTCGAGGCCGATCGGGCAAATCCGGTCGTGCCGAATCCGGGTCTCGCCGCGTTCCGTGATCCCAAAGTGATCTGGCACGCGCCGACCGGCCGCTGGATCATGCTGGTGACGGAGGGACAGTCCATCGGGTTTTACGGCTCCGGCAACCTCAAGGACTGGGACTATCTCTCAAGCTTCGGGGTGGGGCATGGCCGCCACAGCCCTGGCCCCTGGGAGTGTCCCGACCTGGTGCCATTGAGGGCTCCCGATGGGGAGATGACCTGGGGGCTGATCGTTGGTCTCAACCCCGGCGGCTATGCGCCGGGGTCGGGGACCCAGTATTTCCTCGGTCACTTCGACGGAACGCGCTTCACCAACAGCAATCCGGCCGAAACCGAGCTTTGGCTCGACTATGGCCGCGACTACTACGCAGCCCAGACGTTCTTCGAGCGTGGCGGCACAGAAACGCCCACGGCCATCGCCTGGGCGAGCAACTGGCTCTATGCCAGGCAAACGCCGACCGAGGCATTCCGCGGCGTCATGTCCCTGCCGCGAGAGTTGCATCTGGTCGAGACTGCCGACGGGCTACGGGTCGCTGCCCGCGTGCCCCTGGCAGTCCAGCAGATCATCGGGGCCGACGATCTGGCCGGCACCAGCCGGGTCGATCTGATCGCCGATCTGACGGTCGGCGAGGAACTCGTCATAACGCTGTTCGGCGAGGGGCGGCCGCATTACCTGGTGCGGCGCGACAGCGCCAGCCGCGGCAGCATCCGCACGGTGCGCGACATGGTGCCGGGGATGGATCAGTTCGCGCACGACTACTCAGTCGATCTGGCCTGGCCGGAAACCGGCCGGCTCGACGTCACGATCTTTGTCGATCGCGGGCTGGTCGAGCTGAGTGCAGCAGATGGCCTGGTGTGGATCACCAATCTGTTCTTTCCGGCGAACCCCGACATTGCCGTCCACACCGAGGTGCGTCGGCCGGAGCCGGCGCATGCCTAGATACTCTCACCGCTCAGATGAAACGGTGTGTGAGGCCAGGGCATGAGCAGGCGGTAGCTCTGCCGGCTCCGGGACTATCGGGTCTCCGGCAAATCCGGTCCGGCCTGGCGCAGCCGTTGCCGAACCTCCGAGACCAGGGCGTCCCGTTCGGTTTCCGTTATGGCGTCGGCCGCGAGCTTTCGTGCGGCGATGGGCCCCAGCCAGGGATCGATCTCCGCCTCCCCGATGCCGGTCAGGCTTTGATACTCCGTCGTGAACAGGCGGATGGAATGCTCGCGAGTGGCCTCGAACAGGCCGACGACCTCCGGCGGTGCGCCATGCGGCAGCCTGGCATGGCGGAGCATCAGAACGTACTCGGCCAGGTCGGCTTCCGGGTTGCCCAGCGTCGCATTGTTCCAATCGACGATGACGACACCGCCTTCTGTCAGCAGGAAGTTTCCGGGATTGGGATCGCCGTGGCAGAGCTGCCGCTTGTGCGGCAACGCCTCGAGCAGGCCGATCACCGCATCCTTTTCTCCGTCCGTCAGGTGGTCAGTGCGCCGGATGTCACGCTCGAGGCTGGCGCGTTGCCCTGGTAAGTCGTCGGAAGTCTTGCTGTGGATGAGATGCAAGGTTCGCGCCGTGGTCCGGGCCTCGAGGTAGTCTGGCCCGGCATCAGGCACTGGCCGGGACGCCGTGGACAGTGCGTAGCCCGCAAACTTTTGCAGGAGGGTGTCCCCGGTCGCCCGTGCGAAAACGATGCCATGGCGCCCGTTCGCCTGCACCAGATCATAGGGTTGGGGTACGGACAGGCCAAGTCGCCAGGCGATGTGGCAATGGCGAAGTTCACGCTCGAGGGCAAACAGGTTGGTGTTCGGTTTGGCCAGCTTGACGACTTTGCTGTCGCCGGCGCCCCAGGCGTAGATCTCGGCGCAGGCGCCCTCGGCAAGCTTCGCGCCCAAAAGCTGTTCCGTCACGCCAGATCCGCCACCTCTGAAGACACGCCAAGCGGCTCATGTTTGCCCAGTTGCCCGCAACCGGCAAGAGGGCGCTCGCCGCACCTGGCCCCGTGGCGGTCCCGCCAGTCGGCTATCGCCCGGGCCGCCACGGCATCTTGAGGCATCGGCTCCGGCTTTGCCTGCTCACGGCCACGGGTAGTCCGGAACCTCGATGCCGTCTTCGGCCAGCTTGTCGGCGACCACCCGGCGGTACTTGACCACGTTGCCGATCTCGGTCGCGCGCAGCGCTGTCACCGCATCGGCGGTGAACGGCTCGAACGGGACGGGTAGCGAGTCCCCCGCATAGATCTCCATCACGTAGTTGAGCAGGTCGGCAATCTCCTTGTCCGTCAGGCTCGAGCCGATCACTCCGGGGACGTGGAGCAGATAGGCGCGGCCTTCGGGCAGCCGGGCAAAGACACCGACCTTGCCGACGAAGTCGGGTATGCCTGCGCTGGGCAGACCCGAGCCATCCTGAAGGTGGCAGCCGATGCACTTGAGGACATAGTTGGTCTGAGGCGTCCGCTCGGCGGTTTGACCGGGCGCGGTTCCCGCCAGCAGCAGCGCCGCCGCGAGTAAGCGCTTCATGGCGCGGCCTCCTGCCGCAGCGCCTGCAGTTCGACGTGGCTGGGCGGCTTGGCGCGCATTTCGGCCACCGTGGATGCCGCCAGTCGCGCGTCCAGTCCGTTCAACTCGCCCAGTACGTAGTTGGCCACAGCTGCAAGTTCCTCGTCGGTCATCGAGCTCTGCGATGGCATGGCCAATCCGGCATAGACTTCGCCATTGGCGACGATCTGACCGGACAGGCCCCCGAGCAGCACACCGGCGACATAGGTGGAGGCGCCCTCACCAAACCCGGCAAACAGCGCGGCGTCGACCAGCGGCGGCGCCAGACCCGGAGAACCGATGCCGCCGATCTGGTGGCAGCCACTGCAATTGTCGTCGAACAGCACGCGGCCGGCGTCGTCGGCGAGGACCGGCGCCGTCAACAGCGCCAGTCCGGTTGCGATAAGTAAAAGCCTCATTGGGCGATACCGACCACGACAGCCAGCGTGCAGTGGATGCCCTTGTCGGTGTTGGCGACACACCAGCTGGACTCGCTGGCCAGCCCCATGCGGTAGCCCGGGCGATCGCCTTCCTGGCGCGAGCAGCCATCGCCGCAATCCCCACCCTTGCCGCAGCAATCGTTGTAGGACACCAGGTAGTCCTTGTCGTCGTTGGGGTTGCGGCAGGTGCCCACCCACGCGACCTTGGAGGGCGTGGAGCCGGGCGGGCACTGGGTGATGCTGCCGCCGCACTGGGTGCACAGGGTGCCGTGCAGCGAGCAATAGCGCCAGTACTCGCAATCGGTGGGGATCTCGTCCGGCTCACCCAGGCCGCGGGCGAACGCGACACCGTTCGAGTTGTCATAGGGCAGCATGGGCAGCACGGCGCCGCCGACCAGCGCCCAGCCGGCCTTCTGCAGGAAACTCCGTCGGCCGGCAACGCTGGCAATCCGGCGCGTGCGCGCCTCTGCCATCGTGTCCACCCACTCCATCAGGTTGTCGAAAAACTTGGCCATATCGGCTCTCCGTCGTGAGGAAAAACTGCGCCCGACCGGCGTAGGGGCCGGTCCGGGCAGGGTCAGTGCTGAACTGCTGGCTGCTGGTCGAGGTAGGACTGGATGGACCCGACCTTGAGGTCATAGGCGTTGAACAGGCTGTCGAACTGCTCGCGGCTGTTGATCAGGCCCTTGGCCCGGATGGTGCCGTGCTGGTCGAGCAGCACCGCATAGGGCAGGCGCGCCACACGATAGGCGAGGCCAAGCTCGGTCGACACGACATAGGGGAAGTTCGACAGCTTGGCGGTTTCGATGAAGCGCTGGTGCTGGGCCTTCTCGCCGTCGCTCGCCAGCACTACGTCCAGCCAATTGCCCTCGGCTTTGCGCACCGAGTCGACGATGGGCAGCAACTTCTTGCAGACCGGGCAGGTGGGCGAAACGAAGAAGACCAGCGTCGAGCGGTTGGGCTTGGGTCCGATCGACACCATGCCGCCGGTCAGGCTGGAGAGGCTGAACAGCGGCGTCTGCTGTCCCACCTCGGGGCCGGAATCGTTGACGAGAGCGCCCATCGGCGAGACCCGCTCGAACAGGATGCCGATCTGGCGACCGAGTGCGAGCAGGCCGACGGTCAGCGCCACGACCATGAGAAGCAGGGCAGCCAGCGCGAAATAGATGAGGTTCATGGTATTCACCTGGTCAGCGCGTCAGACGCGCGAGGGATGAGTTTGCGAGGATTTGTTCGGCGAGCAGAAACACCACCCAGGTGGCGAGGCCGCAGGCGATTGCGGTGATCGTGCCCCCGATATCCAGGTTGAGCGGGCCGGTCAGCATGGCGAGGCCGGCGAGCAGCACCAGAACGGCATTCCTGACGACCAAGGCCCAGGACAGTGGCTGTACCGCGCCGCCGCAACCGCACTCGATGTGGGTGCGGCCACGTCGGATGTTGAACGCCATGGCCACCGCGTAGAGAACGAGCATGCCCGCCGCGATCGCCAGCCCGGGCAACTGGCCGCCGGGCACCAGCTGCAGCGCCACGACCGCGATTTCCGCGGCCACGATCGCCATGGAAGCGGGGCGAACAAGTCGCTCGCCCAGCAGCCGGTAATCGTTGACGAAGCCGGTGAACTCGGTGAATTCGGTCAGCTTGTGCACGGCGGCCCAGGCAAAGATCAGCGCGATGAACACGGTGATGGTTGCCGAAGCGAGGGAGGCGAACGAGCTCTCCATCAGGGAGAACTCGTCAGCGTCGTCGCAAAACCGAAATCGGCGTGCTCCGCCACCTTCTTGGCCGCGAACCTCGCCGCCGGATCCACGTCGTAGCGGTAGATCTTCCGATCGCCGATGCTGAGGCCGTAGAGCACGGGAATAGCGGCGTCGGTTACATAGACGGCGTTGAGACCATCCACGTTGGAGCGATAGAGCAGCTCCTTGTTCTTCAGGTCATAGGCCCAGACTTCCTTGGCGCCGTGATAGTGGCTGCCGTCGTGATGGTCGGGCGCCATCGGCACGAACAGGATGCCGTTCGCGTCGTTATAGGTGACGACGCTGTAGCCCGACGTGCCCCAGTTGCCGTCGATGCCCTCGGCAATCGGGGTGACGCTGAGTTTCTTGACCACGCCGTCGCTGTCCGACAGCTGGTAGACATTGGCGTGATAGGAGATGAACAGCAGGTCCCCGTCGACCCGCTCGGAGGCGAGATAGAGCGGGTCGGCATCGACGTCGAAGATCTTTTCGCTCTTCTTGCTTTCGAAGGCCGTGCCTTCGGAGGTGAGCGTGAACGTCGTGAAGGCGCCGTCGTTGCAGATGGTCGAGTAGCTGTAGCCCGCGGTGGCCGGGTAGATGCCGTAGCAGCCCGGCGAGGGCACTTCCTGAACCACTTCCCCCTTGCTCAGGTCGACCACGGTGACCGAAGTCGCCGGCGTGGCGTTCTGCACATAGAGGAAGCGCTCATCGGCGCTTAGCTGCAGTAGGGCGCGATCGTCGGTGTACTGCGTCACCTTGAAGGGCAGGACGATTTCCTTCTGGATGCGGTTGGTGGCCACATCGAAGATCTGCAGCACGTGCTCGCCACTGCCCGAGGCGAGGCGGGAGTAGAAGCCGGAGACCAGGTAGATGGTCTTGCCGTCCCTGGAGGTGGTGAAATGGCTCTGCGCCCCACCGCTGACGCTGCCCTTCAGCTTAAGGTCGTCGGCTGAGTAGATATAGATGGCGCTGGGCCCGCCGCCCCAGTTCTGCATGTTCACGAACACGTTCGGGCCTGGATCCATCGCCTCCTTTGCCGTCGGCGTTTCGGGAACGAACTGGGTGTCCTGCGCGAGTGCACATGCCGGCCCGGCGATGCCGCCGACAAGGCAGGCAGCGCCGAGCAGGGCTGACAGTTTGGTAGCCATCAAGGTCTCCATGAATGAGGAGACGGCAATCGACCAAACCCGCCACGGGTCGGAAATCCACTTTCCCAAAAACCAATGCACGAAATTTAGGCATTCATTTGTATTGCTCTGTTGGTAGGCAGGAGCTACCCATTTCCGGCTGGAGAAACCACCGTTGCGAAACACCGGGACGCTGACCATTGCCACGCATGCCGACGCCTCCGAGCAGGAGGTCGCGCTGAAAGGCTGGGAGCAGCGATACCGGCAGATGAGCAGCGGGCGGTTCGAAGGAACGACCTCGTCGGTGGATTTCGGCCGGGTGTCGATCGGGGAGGAGCGACTGAACGTCGAAGTCGCGCAGACCTCGTCGCCGCCTCCCGGAAAGCTGGTGCTGATCCTCCACCCCCGCGTGGTGGCGCGGCGGTTGAACGGGCAACCACAATCGGCTCAGTTGTTCTTTCATCGCGGCGGCAATGTGCTCGATGTTGCGAGCGCGCCGGGAGACAGTCGCGTCTGCTATCTCATCGTCGACGAAGCGCTGTTGCCCGACCTCGATCTTAGGCAGGTCGAGCCGATCAGGGCCGTCGCCGGCTATCCCGGTACGAACGACCTCGCCGATTGGGCCTTGTCGGTACTGTCTTCCGCGCCCACCACCATGCGACAATCGCCCGGCGCCATGGAGCAGGTCCTGCCCGGCATGATCGCCGACAGAGTGTGGGAGGTCTGCAGCAGGATGATCGTGGCGGAGTCCGACAAGCGGCCGCGCGAGACCTATTCCTATTCCCTGTTCAAGCGGGCCAGGAGCCGGGTGATGGACGACCCGGATCAGGTCCTCGGCGTCGCCGACCTGGCGGCATACCTAAATGTGCCGGAACATGTGCTCAGGGGCGCCTTCCTCGATGCCGCCGGCGTTACCCCCCGCACCTGGCTGCGGATCTACCGCCTCGACCGGGCGCGCCGTGCCATCCTGCAGTCCGGCCGGACACCGAAAACCGTGGCGCAGGTGGCAATGGAGGCGGGCTTCTTTCACCTTGGACGCTTCTCGGCCTACTACGCACAGCTCTTCCACGAGACCCCGCTGGAAACCCTCAAGGGGGCGCTGGGGTAGCGCCGGCAACGGCCGGGGCGACACCAACGGCGGGCTGATGAAGGTCCATGGTCGAACGCAAGACGCCGTGGCGTCGTCGGTTGCCCGTCGGTACCGGGACTTCGGCCTGCGCGGGTCTCCAAGCCGGAGCCGATTACACGACCGCAGGCATGGCGCCGGTGGTGAGGCCACGCAACCTCTCAGCGTCCAGACTGGGAGGCGCGCCGAACTGGCGGCGATACTCGCGGCTGAATTGTGAGGGGCTTTCATAGCCGACCCGGAAGCCCACGCCGGCCACATCATCGGGATGCGCCACCAGCTGCAGCCGAGCTTCCTGCAGGCGGATCTGCTTCTGGAACTGGATGGGGCTCATCGCCGTCACCGCCTGGAAATTGCGGTAGAACGCCGAGGCGCTCATGCCGCAGACTTCGGCAACTTCCTCGACGCGGAACGAGCGGGCATGGTGCTCACGTATCCAGCGCACGGCGCGGGCGACGTGGCTCAAACTGCTGTCGGCGAGGCCGAGTTGGCGCACCGCTGCGCCCTGTTCTCCGACGATCAGCCACCACAGGATTTCGCGTTTGATCAGCGGCGCCAGCACATCGAGGTCGCGCGGCCGGTCGAGCAGCCGCAGCAGCCGCAATACCGCGTCGAGCAGTTCTGCCGGGGCGTCGCTGACGATCATGCTGGAGGGCGCCGCGCCGGCGGATCGGCGGGCGCTGCCTGACCCGGCCTGCAACAGCAACTCGGCAATGCTGGGCGGGTGCAGCAGCATGCCGAAGCCGAGTGCGGGCTGCTCGGGGCTGGCGCCGACGAACTGGCCGGTGATCGGCAGATCGATCGAGGCCACCAGGTACTGGCCGACGCCATAGCGATAGACCCGCTCGCCCAGCGCGATGCGCTTCTCGCCCTGCGCAATGAGCGCCATCACCGTGCCACTGGTCGCGAACTCCTGCACGGAGGCATCGTGCCGCGCGATCATCACGCCGTCGACCGGCGTGGAACCGTCGGGCCTGGCGTGGCGCGAGATAAGGCTTCTGAGTTCGTCGATCTGCATGGTGTCTGCGTAGCGGAGGACAGGGCGCTGTTCAAATGATTCTCCCAGATGCGGTAGGATTAGGCAAGTCAACGATAGCCCGGTTCTACCACCTTCGCCGCGGGAGATGGTTTGGTGTCGATGCCGGCGAGCAATGGGCCGACCGGCTTCGAGGACACTCAAATGATCATCAAGCACGGCTTTCATGCCGCAATGACCGCCCATCCGGGCAAAGGCGACGCCCTCGTCGCACTGCTGCGGCGCGCTCCGTCGCTCAACAATGACGATTGCGCCGTCTTCCTGATCGGCCGTTCAGCCAGCAATCCGGACCTCGTCTTCGTCACCGAGGGCTGGTCCAGCAAGGAGGCGCATGGCCGCTTCTTCGGCAGCGACGTGGCGAAAGCCTACACCGCCGAGTTCGGCCCGCTGGTCGTCGACACGAGCTACGCCGATGAGGTGCCGCTCGGCGGCAAAGCCGCCCTCTAGATCATTGAGTTCGTCGCGCTTTCGAGGCGGGAAAGTCTCTGAACCTTTCCTCAAAGCAGCGCCCCCCGATCCCCCCGCGACGCCTTTCGCGCCATCCGGCGTGAGCATCGCTTTCCCAAGGACGATATCATGACTCTGTCTCGCCCCGCCCTCGACGCCGAACTGGCTCGGCTGCTGGCGCAACTGCCGGCGGCGCCGTCGCTCGATGCCGGCACTCTGCCCCTGCTGCGCCAGTACCGGATGCCGGCCGAAGCGTTTCTCGAAGGCCGTTCGATCGAACGGCGTGAACTGACGATATCGGCCGCCGACGGCGCCGAACTGCCGCTATCGATGTTCCGCCCGACCGGGCTCGATGTCGCCGCGCCCTGCATCTACTGGCTGCATGGCGGCGGCATGGTGATGGGCGACCGCTTCGCCAATCTCGACATTCCGCTGGACTGGCTCGAGCGCTTCGACGCGGTGGTGATGACGCTCGACTATCGGCTGGCGCCGGAAGCGAACGGCACGACGCTGGTCGAGGACTGTTATGCCGGTCTCGTGTGGGTTGCGGCGCACGCCGCAGAACTCGGCATCGACCCCGAACGCATCATCGTGGCAGGCGCCAGTGCAGGAGGTGGATTGACTGCCGGCATGACGCTGCTTGCCCGCGACCGTGGCGGTCCGGCGATCGCGGCACAGGTGCTGATCTGCCCCATGCTCGACCATCGCAACGACACGGTGTCGAGCGGCCAGTACAGCGAGGGTCCCGCCACCTGGACGCGCGACGCCAATGCCTTCGGCTGGCGCTCGGTGCTCGGCGACGACCCAGGCGTTCCAGCCTATGTGTCGCCGGCGCTGGCGACCGATCTCGCCAACCTGCCGCCGACCTTCATCGACACCGGCTCGGCCGAAGTGTTCCGCGACGAAGACACCGCCTATGCGAGCCGGATCTGGGCGGCAGGCGGTGAAGCCGAGCTGCATGTATGGCCCGGCGGCTTCCACGGCTTCGACGCGCTGTTTCCGCAAGCCCAACTGTCCACCGTGGCGCGCCGGACGCGCAGCGACTGGCTTGGCCGCATCCTCAGCAAGACCAACTGAAAGAGCATCATGAGCACGATCCTTATCACCGGCGCATCCTCGGGCTATGGCCGCGAGACGGCGCACCATTTTCACCAGCGGGGCTGGAGCGTCGTCGCCACGATGCGTCGGCCCGAACCCGGCATCCTGCCAGAGTCCGATCGCATGCGGTTGCTGCCGCTCGACGTCACTGACCCTACCAGCATCGCCGCATGCATCGTGGCGGCTGGTCCGATCGATGTGCTGGTCAATAATGCCGGCGTGGGGATGGGCGGCGCTTTCGAGGCTGCGTCGCTGAGCGACATCCGCCGCATCTTCGAGACGAACACCTTCGGCGTGATGGCGATGATCCAGGCAGTGCTGCCGGCAATGCGCGAGCGGGGACGTGGGCTCGTGGTGAACGTCACCTCGTCGGCGACTCTGGCCGCCTTCCCATTCGCCGCGCCCTATACGGCGAGCAAGACGGCCATCGAGGGGTTTTCGGAAGCACTGGTGCCCGAGCTCGCGCCATTCGGCCTCAAGGTGAAGCTGGTCGAGCCGGGGCTCGGACTCAGTACGCGCTTCGCACAGAACTCGGCATTCGACTTCGCCGCCCACGTTCCGGCCGCCTACGCTGCCCACGCAACCGAATCTTTAGCGCCCGCCCGGCTGCGTCCACCCGGGAGAGCGATGTGGCCGAGGCCGTGTGGCGGGCCGCGCACGACACGACGGGGCAGTTGCGCTTCCCTGCCGGCGCCGATGCGCTGGACCTCTGGGACAAGCGGTCCTGGTAGCTGACGGGAGCGATCGCGCCCAAGCTCAGGGCCCCGACGGGATGGCGGGGCGGACTATCCGCGCCCATCCTGTCGGGGGGGGGTAATCGGAGGTTTGGGACGGTGCGGGATCGACTGTTCCGTCCCAAATCGCATGGGTTGTCGCGATGAGTGCCCGGGTCGATCCTGGTATCGGGCGCCCGCGGTCCACAGGATCAGCGGCAGAATTCACGGGCGCAGCGGCACAGCAGCCTGCGCAACTCTCTGCCAGGCCGTTGTATTTACTTGTCTATTTGTGATGACATCGAAGTGGTGGAGCTGAGCGGAATCGAACCGCTGGCCTCATCATTGCGAACGATGCGCTCTCCCAACTGAGCTACAGCCCCGCTTCGATGGCGCGCTTATTAGCCAATCCCGGCGCCGAGGACCAGTCCTTTTTTCATGCGACGAGGCGCTGGGCGATGAGGCTCCGGGCGGTGGCCACCGCGGCGTCGGGACCGGGGATGGTCGGGCGGGCGAGCAGCAGGCGGCCGCTATTGCCGTCGACGCGTTTGACATGGCCGAGTTCGGCGGCGTTGGAGCCGATCTGCGCATCGAACAGGCCGATCAGGCGGACCACCCAGTTGGGCAGCTCGAAGCGTGGGGCGCGGGCAGCGACCTGCGGCAGGGCAGCGCGGAGCGCCGAGGCAAGTTCGAACAGGCTCATCTCGCGGTCGGCGAGGATGTGGCGCTTGCCGCCCGCGGTTGGTGCGGTCATGGCGGCGAGATGGGCGGCGGCGACGTCGCGGACATCGACGATGGAAAAGCTCATCTTCGGCGCGGCGGGGATCGAGCCGTTGAGCAGGCGCTGCACCAGGAGGCCGGAGGTGCCGACATCTTCGTCGAGCAGCGGGCCGAGGATGGCGCCGGGATTGATGGTGGCGAGCCGCTCGCGGGCGCCAAAGCTCTCGGCAACGGCCCAGGCTTCGCGCTCGGCGCGCAGCTTCGATTCGGCGTAGGCGCCGACCTTGGGGCTATCGGTGTTGGTCCAGTCGGCGGTGGTGAAGGTGCGGCTGTAGTCGTCGTGGCCATAGGCAATGGCGGCGATCGAGGAGGTGACGACGACGCGCTCGACGCCGGCGGTGAACGCGGCGCTGACGGCGCGACGGGTGCCCTCCACGGCCGGGCGGATCAGGTCGTTCTTGTCCTTGGGCATTTCGAGAACGAAGGGCGAGGCGACGTGCTGCAGGTAGCGGACGCCGGACATCGCCTCGGCCCAGCCCTTGTCGGCGAGAAGATCGAGGGCAACGAACTCCAGCCGCGAAGTGTCGGCCCCGTGCGCGGCAAGGGTTTTCCTCACTTTTTCGGCCCGTTCGAGGCTGCGCACCGAGCCGCGGACGGTGTAACCTTGGGCGAGGAGCTGCAGGGCGACATGGCCGCCGAGAAAACCGGAAATGCCGGTGACGAGGACGCGGTCAGACTGATCAGGCAGGTCGGACATTTGGGGGTATCCCTCCGTTGAACTGAACGATATGTACGAATATCGTTCAGTTCGTTCAAGGTATCGACGAAGGAAAATCGGCGTGGCGGACATCGACAAGCAGGAGCAGATCCTTTCGGCGGCGCGGCGGCTGATCCTCAGGCAAGGTTTGCGCGCCACCTCGATGGAGGCGATCGCGGCCGAAGCGCGGGTGGCCAAGCCCACGCTCTACAAGTACTTCGGCGACAAGAACGCGGTGTTCGAGGCGATCCTCGCCGAGCTGATGGCGGAACTGCACGAGGGGTTCGTTACGGCGCTGCACAGCGACGGGACAGTAGTCGCCCGATTGGCGGCGGCTCTGTCGGCGAAGTACGAGGCGATCGACCGGTTGCTCGGAGCATCGCCGCATGCCGACGAGCTCTATGACGAACACGAGAAGGCGCGGCCCGAGGTGCGGGCGACCGAGGACGTGATCGACGCGATGGTGGCCGAGGAGCTGGAGAAGGCGGGGGCGAAGCAGCCGCAACTGCTGGCGCGGCTGGTGCTCGATGCGGCCTGGGGGATCAAGCGGAAGGCGCGGGATGGCGCGGAAGTGGGGCCGGGGATCCGGTTGCTGGTGGAGCGGCTGGTGGGGCCGGAGGTGCGGGGGTAGGGTGGCCGCGGGCGGCGGGGACGGTCCGCCGATCATGCCAAGTTATTGAACTTAAAAATGAATCTCGGTGTCATCCCAGCGAAAGCTTGGATCCAACTCGCCACAGCTCAAGCGGTGAAATGGGTCCCAGCTTTCGCTGGGATGACAACCGGTGGGGAGGGGAGTCGGTACCTCCCCCCGCAAATTCTCCGCCTAGGTCAGACGTCGGCCCAGGCGCCGGTCTTTTCGCTGGCGAAGACGGCGTCGATCACCTTCATCGATTTGATGGCGTCCTCGACGCCCCATTCGAGCGGCTTGTTATCGAGGATGGCGCGGCAGAAGGCGTTGGCCTGTTCGGTGTACTGGTCGCAGGGCGGGATGATCTCGCGGCGGCTGAGGTGGCCGTCGGGCGAGTAGCCGTTGTCGATGATGATGGCCGTGGCCGTGTCGGCCGGGGCGTTGAACGGGATCACCAGTTCGACCCGGCCCCTGGTGCCGATCAGCTCGAGCGACTGGTGGCTGACCGACTGGGTGGAGCAGACGAAGCTCGCCTGCCTGCCGCCGCCGAAATCGAGGATCACCGAAGCGAGGCGGTCGGTCTTCATCGCGGGGTCGCGGTCGACCAGCGACACGGCGCGCTTGGGTTCGGCCTCGAACAGGAAGCGCGAGCCGGTGATCGGGTAGCAGCCGACATCGTAGATGCCGCCGCCGCCGATATCGGCCTGGTTGCGTACGTTGGTGGGGTCGGTGAGAAAATACTCGAAGATGCCGCGCACGGTACGCAGCTCGCCCAGCTCGCCCGAGCGGGCGATCTCGCGGGCACGCTGCCATTGCGGGTGATGACGGACCATGAAGGCTTCGTGGAAGACGATGCCCTTGGGCAGCTGGCGGAGTTGTTCGGCTTCCTTGGCGTTGAGCGCGATGGGTTTTTCGCACAGTACGTGCTTGCCGGCTTTCGCCGCGGCCAGCGTCATCGGCACGTGCAGGTGGTTGGGCAGCGGGTTGTAGATGGCGTCGACATCGGGATCGGCGAACAGCGCTTCGTAGCTGCCATGCGCCTTGGCCTTGCCGGTCAAACCGAGCTCGGCGATGTACTGCTCGGCCTTGGCGACGTCGCGCGAGGCGACCGCGACCACTTCGCTCAGTGGCGACTTCATGATCGCCGGGGTGACCTTCTTGAGCCCGATATTGGCGGTGCTGAGGATGCCCCAGCGAATCTTCTTTTCTGCCATGATGTTTCTCCCCAAGCGAGATCAGGAAAGTTGCAGGCTTTTTCGGTTCGATCTCGCGACAAGACAACCACGAGAAGCTGGAGTGCGGTTCAACGAAACGCAATCCTGCTCTCGAGTTGCCCCATTGGTAGCGGATGGACAGCGTCGCTGCCATAAGACTTCCGCGAGTTCTGGCGCTGCAACGAGGGATGAACACGATGATATTGAACTATCTGCAGACGGTGCCGATCCTGCGTTCGTTCGATGAGGCGAAGGCGCGGGAGTTCTATGTCGATTGGCTGGGCTTCACGGTCGATTGGGAGCACCGGTTCGAGCCGGGGATGCCGCTCTACATGCAGGTCAGCCGGGACGGCCTCGTGCTGCATATTTCCGAGCACCATGGCGATGGCTCGCCCGGCGTGCGGGTGCGGGTGAACTGCACCGGGGTAGCGGAGTTGCAGGCCGAACTGATCACCAAGCGCTACAAGAACAACCGGCCGGGACTGGAGCGTCCGGACTGGGGCGGGCTCGAATGCACCGTGGTGGATCCGGTCGGCAACCGCATCACCTTTGCGGAGGCGGATCACGACTGACGACCGGGCCGTTGTGGTAAGGCGACGACCGGCATAGGCTCGGTGAGGTTCGGCAAGAGGAGGTCCCGATGAGGAGACTTCGCACTGTGCTGCTGGCTGTGACGCTCGGCATCGCGATGCCGGTGCTGCCGGCGCTGGCGCACCATGGCTGGGCGTGGACCGAGGACGGGTTCTTCGAACTCACCGGGACGGTCAAGTCCGTGTTCGTCGGCAATCCGCACGCGACGCTCGATCTCGAGGTCGAGGGCGTGGTCTGGCGGGTGGAACTGGCGCCACCTGGGCCAACCATGGCGGCGGGGTTCACCGAGGATACGGTGAAGCCGGGCGATGAGGTGGTGGCGCTGGGCAACCGCTCGCTCGATCCGAACGAGAAGCGGATGAAGGCGGTGCGGATCACCGTGGGCGGGAAAGCCTACGACATCTATCCCGCTCGTGTGCCGGCGAACTAGGTGGAGGCGCTGCTCGGCAGTATCGAGCAGCTGGCGCTGATCAAGGCGCTGAAAACCTCGTTCTTTGCCTATCCGGTCGTCAACGCGCTGCACATCCTCGCCATTGGAGCGCTGATCACCTCGGTGCTGTTGATGGATCTCAGGGTGATCGGGGTGATCCGGAGCCTCGAGGAGCAGCCGTTCGTCAGGCTGCTGCGCCGCGTTGCGCTCGGGGCGTTTGCCCTCGCCGTGCTGACCGGCGCGCTGATGTTCGCGGTGCGGGCGACGGAATATGCGGGGATGCCGCTATTCTGGATCAAGATGGGATTGATCGGGCTCGCCGGGGTAAACTTCGTGGCATTCAGCCTGCTGCGGCAGCCGGCGGCGAAGCGGGTGCTGGCAGGTGTGTCGATCACGCTATGGCCGCTGGTGCTGCTGGCGGGGCGGTTTCTCGGCTTCGTGCTGTGAGGGATGGGACGGCGATCAGCGAACGCTCTGCAGGCTGCCTTCGGGGGGCGGTGATTTCAGCGGCCCAGCTGGCTTCGCCCTGTCCTGGGCAAGAGAATCGCGCTGCCCAGACCGATGGCAGGTGAGAGCACTGCATCGACCTGGGTCATGCGGTTCAAGCGACCTGACCGGCGGCCCAACCGGAGGCCCAGGCCCACTGGAAGTTATAGCCGCCGAGCCAGCCGGTGACATCGACGGCTTCGCCGATGAAGTAAAGGCCGGGGACATTGCGGGCCTGCATGGTGGTCGAGTCGAGGCCGTCGGTGTCGATACCCCCCAGGGTGACTTCGGCGGTACGGTAGCCTTCCGAGCCGGTCGGCTTGATGGTCCAGCGGCGCAGCGCATCCTCGATCTTGCTGAACGATTTGTCGCTCATGTCGCCCAGCATGGTGGTGATGCCGATCTCCTCTGCCAGCATCTGGGCGAGGCGCTTGGCAAGGTGCTGCGACAGGACGGTCTGCAATTGCAGTTTCGGCGTGGCGCTGCGCGCGTCGCGCAGGATGTCGCCGAGGTCACCATTGGGGAACAGGTCGATGACGATGGCATCGCCCTCGCGCCAGTAGCTCGAGATCTGCAGGATCGCCGGGCCCGAGAGGCCGCGATGGGTGAAGAGCATGGCTTCGTCAAAGCTCTTCTTGCCGACGGAAATGCGGGTCGGATCGACGGCGATGCCCGAGAGCGGCGCGAGGCGCTCGAGGATGCGCGGCTCGAAGGTGAGCGGCACGAGGGCCGGGCGGGTCTCGGTGACCTTCAGGCCGAACTGGGTGGCGAGTTGATAGGCGAGGCCGGTGGCCCCCATCTTGGGGATGGATTTGCCGCCGGTGGCGACGACCAGCGATTTGCCGATCAGCGTTTCGTTCGCCGTCATCACGGTGAAGCTGCCGTCGGCGTGGCTGACGCTGTCGATCTCGGTGTCGAGCAGCAGGTTGCCGTGCGCCTTCTTCAGCTCGCTGAGCAGCAGGTTGACGATCTGCTGGCTGGAGCCGTCGCAGAACAGCTGCCCCAGGGTCTTCTCGTGGAACGGGATGGCGTACTGGTCGACCAGCGCGATGAAGTGTTCCGGCGTGTAGCGGGAAAGGGCCGAGAAAGCGTAACGCGGGTTGCTGGAGAGGAAGCGGTCGCGGCCGGCTTTGACGGTGGCGTTGATGTTGGTGAAGTTGCAGCGTCCGCCGCCGGAAATGCGGATCTTCTCGCCGGCATTCTTGGCGTGGTCGATCACCAGCACCGAGCGGCCGCGCTTGCCGGCTTCGATGCCGGCCATGAGACCGGCCGCGCCGGCGCCGAGGATAATCACGTCGTAGGTTTGCATGGGGTGGGAGATACACGGTGGGTGAGGCGGTGAATAGGGTGCGATCCTTCACCGGGTGGTCAAAACGGCGGCGAGGGTCTGGCCCGCTCCACCAGCTTGGCCGGCAGCCCGGGCGTAGGCGATGTCCTATAGGTGATTGACTATTTGCGATTTCGGCGTAGAAACGCGGCGCCGGACAAGAGGATCGGGTTGCGGGATGCGCAAGACCCACCACATTACAATGACCAAAGCGAAGACCATGGGTCTTCGTGGTGTCGTTGTTTCGGCGACCAAAACCACCAAAACCCCCTGAGCCGATCCCCGGGCAACTCCCGCCGGGGAGCGGCCGGATGCCATGTGTGCCGCGGACCACAGCCGGTCCAGCGCGGGGGAAATGAAGGCAAAGAGGACTTTCCAAAATGGGTTATCGCGTCGCCGTCGTCGGGGCCACAGGCAATGTGGGCCGGGAAATGCTCAACATCCTCGCCGAGCGGAAGTTTCCCGCCTCGGAAGTGATCGCTTTGGCCTCCGCCCGCTCGCAGGGCCAGGAGATCAGTTTTGGCGACAAGCGGCTCAAGGTACAGAACCTCGAGCATTTCGATTTCAAGGGCGTCGATTTTGCGCTGATGAGCGCCGGCTCGGCCATCGCCAAGGAATATGGCGAGAAGATCGGCGCGACCGGCTGCATCGTCGTCGATAATTCGAGCTTCTGGCGTTACCACGGCGACGTTCCCCTCGTCGTGCCCGAGGTCAATGCCCACGTGCTCGACACGTATATGGCGCGCAATGACCGCAAGAACATCATCGCCAACCCGAACTGCTCGACGGCGCAGCTGGTGGTGGCGCTGAAGCCGCTGCATGACCTCGCGACGATCAAGCGGGTGGTGGTCGCGACCTACCAGTCCGTCTCGGGCGCCGGCAAGGAGGGCGTCGATGAGCTGTGGGACCAGACCAAGGGCGTGTTCGTCAACGACAAGCTCGAGCCGAGGAAGTTTTCCAAGCAGATCGCCTTCAACGTCATCCCGCACATCGATGTGTTCATGGAGGATGGCTATACCAAGGAAGAGTGGAAGATGGTGGCCGAGACCAAGAAGATCCTCGACCCCAAGATCAAGCTCACCGCCACCTGCGTGCGCGTCCCGGTGTTCGTCGGCCACTCCGAAGCGGTGAACCTCGAGTTCGCCAACCCGATTTCGGCTGACGAGGCGCGCGAAGCGCTGCGCGAAGCGCCGGGGATTTCGGTGATCGACAAGCGCGAGGCTGGTGGCTACGCCACGCCGGTGGAAGCGGCTGGCGAATACGACACCTATGTGAGCCGCATCCGCGAGGACGTGACGGTCGAGAACGGGCTCAGCCTCTGGGTGGTGAGCGACAACCTCAGGAAGGGCGCGGCGCTCAATACCGTGCAGATTCTCGAGACGCTGATCGAGCGGAAGCTCGTGGAGAAGAAGGCGGCTTAGGCTGTACTGTATCAGTGGTCGCCTTCTCCCTTTGTGGGAGAAGGCACCGACTGACAGATTTCGGGCGTACCTGCCCTCGGAAATCACTATATGCCCATCCGCCACATCGTTCTCGCCCTCTCGGTCGCCGTCGTCTGGGGGCTGAGTTTTGTCGCCATCCGATGGGGCGTCGATGAGGTGGCGCCGCTGTTGCTGACGGCGGTGCGCTATGTGTTTGCGGCCTTGCCGGCGGTGTTCTTCGTCAAGCGTCCCGCAGTGGGCTGGCCGCTGCTGATCGGCTATGGCCTCGCCATCGGCGTCGGGCAGTTCGGGTTGCTGTTCCTTGCCATCAAGCTCGGGATGCCGGCGGGGCTGAGTTCCCTGGTGATCCAGCTGCAGGTGTTCTTCACCATCTTTCTCGCCTTCGCCTTTTTCGGCGAGCGCCCGGGCCTCGCACAGCTGGGCGGGGCGGCGGTGGCGCTGGTGGGGATCGGAGTGATCGCGGCGGAGCGGCTCGACGGGGCGGCGCTGCTGCCGCTGCTCTTGACCATCGCCGCGGCCGGCTGCTGGGGCCTCGGCAATATGGTGGGCAAGGCCGCAGGGCGGATCGACATGCTGGGCTTCGTCGTCTGGTCGGCGCTGATTCCGCCGATCCCGCTGCTCGTGGCTTCGCTGCTGCTCGACGGGCCAGGGGCGATCCCGCTGGCGCTGTCGCAACTGACCCTCAAGGGGATCGGCTCGATCGCCTTCATGGCCTATATCGCGACACTGTTCGGCTTCGGCGCCTGGGCATGGCTGTTGAGCCGCTACAATACCGGGCAGGTGGCGCCGTTTGCGCTGTTCGTGCCCGTGGCGGGAATCGCCAGCGCCGCGCTCTTCCTCGGCGAGGCGATCACCGGGGTCGAGATCATCGGCAGCGTGCTGGTGTTCGCAGGTTTGCTGATCAACGTGTTCTGGCCGCGGCTCATGCGGCGCAAGCCGGCATGATTACGCTGCGCCCGGCGACCGAAGCGGATGCGGCTGGTATTGCGGCGCTGTTCGCGACGTCGCGGCGGCTGCTGACCTTCCTGCCGGACCTCCACACCGTCGAGGAGGACCGGGTCTATGTGCGCGACAAGGTGCTGCGCGATTTCCGGGTGACGGTGGCGGAGCGGGACGGGGCGATCGTCGGTTTCATGGCCGAGCTCGAAGGCTGGATCGAGCATCTCTATGTCGAAGCGGCACAGCTGCGCTCGGGCGTCGGATCGGTGCTGATCGCCGATGCGCAATCGCGCAACGAGGACCTGCAACTGTGGTGCTTCGCCAACAACCTGCGCGGCCGGGCGTTCTATGAGCGGATGGGGTTCGAGGCGGTGAAATTCACCGATGGGGCCACGAACGAGGCGAAGGCGCCAGATATTCTGTATCGGTGGGAGCGGGAATTCGGCAGCGGGTGAGGGATGCTGTGCGTGCCCCTCCCCGGCAGCAGGTCAGACGTCCGGCCGGTAGAAGTCGCCGTCGGCGTTCATCACCCAGAGTTCGCCGGTGGAGATGTCGAACCAGGCGCCGTGGACGGCGAGCTTGCCTTCCTCTTCGAGGCGCTTGACGTAGGGGAAGGTGCGCAGGTTGTTGATCGAGTTGCGGATCGAGAAGCGTTCCAGCATGGTCTGGCGCTCCTTGTCGGTCAGCAGGGTGTATTTCGACACCGCGTCGGAAACCGGCGCGAGCATGGCCATCCACTTGCCGATGAAATCGCCCTGGGCCAGCGGATTTGCTGGGGCGAGGGCGGCCCTGATGCCGCCGCAGCGGCCGTGGCCCATCACCACGATGTTGGAGATCTCGAGCGCGTTGACCGCGAACTCGATGGCCGCCGAGGTGCCGTGCTGGCCGCCATCGGGCTGAAAGGTGGGCACCAGATTGGCGACGTTGCGGAGCACGAACAACTCACCGGGACCAGCGTTGAAGATGGTCTCAGGCGCCGCGCGGCTGTCGCAACAGGCGATGATCATGGTGGTCGGGGATTGTCCCCGATCTGCCAATTCCCGGTAACGGCCCTGTTCGGGGTCGTAGCGGTCGGACATGAACGACTTGTAGCCGTCGAGCAAAAATGCTGGAAACCCATCCATACCGCAGCGGATTAGCGGTTACTGGACGCAATTTCAATCGCCCGGGGCAAAGAGGGCGAGCAAAAGGAGTAGTGCATGTTGATCTATCGGTTCCTCTCGGGGGAGGACGATTCCGCTTTCTGCCACAAGGTTACCAAGGCGCTGAGCGAGGGCTGGGTGCTGCACGGTTCTGCCAGCTATGCGTATGACGCAATGAACAAGAAGATGGTCTGCGGCCAGGCGGTGACCAAAGTGGTCAGCGACCAGCCATACGACCCGGACAAGAAACTGGTCGACTACGTCTAGCTGAAGGCGACGGCGGCGCCTCGTGGGTTGGGAATACCCGAAGCGCCCTAAACCAAGCCGTTCAGGTGGATGCGCCGCAGGGCCTCCATCTGGGCGGCAACTGCTCCGGGCCCGCCGCGATCGCGGGCCTCGCCGGTCGCCGCCATTTGCGGATCGACCGGCTGATACTTCCGGCTCCAGCGGCTGATCTCGGCAACGATCGGCAACAGCTCGATCCCCATCTCGGTCAGCGAATAGATCGCCTTCAGCTTGTGGGCGGGATCGCCGGCGCGCGTCAGCACGCCCGCATCGACGAGCTTCACCAGCCGATCGGCAAGGATGTTGGTGGAGATACCCTCGTCGGAGGCGAGGAACTCGCGGAAATGCCGCTTTCCCGCAAACATCATGTCGCGAACGATCAACAGGCTCCATTTGTCGCCAAACACCTCGAGGCCGAGGTTGATCGGGCAGCCGGAACGGTGCGGGGAAGGCGAGGCGTTTTCCATGGTTGCAAAATACAATCTTCGGTTGTAAAACGCAATCACTTGCAAAATGCAATCACTGGAGGAAGAGATGGCGACGTTCGTGATCGTGCATGGGGCCTGGACGGGGAGCTGGTCATGGGTGCGGGTGATCGATCGGCTGCGGGCGCGGGGCCATAAGGTGCATGCGCCGACGCTGAGCGGGCTCGCCGAGCGCTCGCATCTCAACCAGCTGCCGATCACGCTGAGCACCCATATCGACGATATCGTCAACGAGGTGCTGTGGAACGACCTCGAGGACATCGTGCTGGTGGCGCATTCCTATGGCGGGATCGTCGCGACGGGGGCGGTGGAGCGGCTCGGCAGGAAAGTGCGCTCGATCGTCTATCTCGATGCCTTCGTGCCTGAGGACGGACAGGGGTTCACCGATTTCGCCCCGGGCTGGGAGCTGAGCGGGCAACTCACGGAGTCGCCGCCCTCTTCGCCGGGCGACTATCTCGACGAAGCCGATCGCGCCTGGGTGGAGAGCAAGGCCTCGCCGCAGCCGACAGCGACGCTGACCGAGCGGCTGAAGGTCACAGGCGCCTACAAGGCGGTGCCCAGGAAGACCTATATCGTCGCCACCGGCTGGGACGGTTTCCAGGGCATCGCGGATGGATTCCGCAATCAGCCCGGGTGGACGGTTCGCGAAGTCAAATGCGGCCACGACGTGCCGATCGACAGGCCGGAGGAACTCAGCGGACTGCTCGAGGAGGCGGCAAGATGAATGTGCATATCGACAGCTTTACCGAGGTCTTCCTCGGCGACGGGGCATTCGTGCCGACGGTCGCCGACGCGGTGGTGGGGCCGAGCCGGATCGCCGGCCGCGGGTTGTTCACCAGCCGGGCGCGCAAGGCCGGGGAGCTGCTGGCCGAACTCGACGGACAGTTGGTCGAGTGGGAGCGGTTCCCTGAGGTGCTCGAGACGCTGGAGTGGAACGCGGTGACGCCGGAGCTGCTGCTGGTGCGACCGCTCAGGACCAGCTACGGGTTGATCAACCATTCCTCCGACCCCAATGTGGTGATCGATCCGGACGGCCGGCACATGCGCTGTGGCCGGGCGATGGAGCTGGGCGAGGAATTCACCATGGATTATTTCGCCCAGCCCGTGCCGGAGGCCTATCTGGCGTTGCCGGAAGCAAGGGTGTTGCGCGGCGAGCGGTAGGGATCGGGCTAAACCGAACATGAACGGTGGGTTCAAGGCGGGTTCGGACGGCTGGGGCTAGAAGGGGACAACAAACGCGCTGGGATGCGCCAGGTCTTGAGGTCCCGAGATGCAGATCAAGCTGATTGTCGCCGCCGCCGCACTTGCCGCCCTGGCGCTGCCGCTCGCGGTGTTCGCCAGCCAGCCGCAGGTCGGCGCCGCCAAACCGGCGCCGTCGCTGGCCAAGGCGCAGATGCTGTCCATGCTGATGCTCGACCCGCGCGAAACCGGCGCCGAGTTCACGGTGAAACTGCCCGAGGGCTATGCGACGCTGGATGTGGATGCGGACCCGTTTGTAACGAACTGAGCGTTTCGCTGCTCCCACCCCGTACTCGATGTCACCCCCGCGAAAGCGGGGGCCTCTGTTTTCTGAGCGTGTTGATAACTCTGCAAACGGAGGTTCCCGCTTTCGCGGGAATGACCCGGTGGATCGTGTGAGGTTAGGCGGGCAACCGCGAGTTACCCGAACAACCCATCGTACAAATCATCCCAATGGGGATTGTCCTTTTCGATCAGTTCGATCTTCCAGGTCCGCCGCCACTTCTTGATCTGTTTTTCGCGCGTGATGGCGTTGTAGGGGTCGTCGTGCTGTTCGAAGTAGACCAGCTTGTGCACGTGGTAGCGGGATGAGAAGCCCGGGACCAGGTCCTCACGGTGGATATAGATGCGGACGGGCAGGTCGCCGGTCACACCGGTGTAGAGCGTGCCGTACTTCCGACTGGCGAGGATGTAGACGAAGAACCGTCCGCTTGTGCTCATGCCAAACGGCTACCACGGAGTCATTCCCGCGAAAGCGGGAAACTCTGTTTGCTGAGCGTGCAGCGGGCCTGGCAGTGAAGGCGGTCGTCCACCTTCATGCTCGCCACACACTCGATGTCACCCCCGCGAAAGCGGGGGCCTCTGTTTTCTGCGCGCCGCCGCAAGCTCCGTAAACAGAGGTTCCCGCTTCGCGGGAATGACCCCGTGGGTGGGACGGATCCCAGGGGACACTCCCTCACAAGATCCCCTTCAACCGGACATGCTGCAGCAGCATGATGGTCTTGGCGTCGGCGATCTCGCCTGACGCGATCATGTCGAGCGCGGCGTCGATGCCGAGTTCCAGCACCTCGATGTCTTCGCCCTCATGCTCGAGGCCGCCGCCGGCGGAGACTTTCGAGTCGGCGTCGTATTCGGCGAGGAACAGCGAGAGTCTTTCGGTGACCGAGCCGGGGCTCATATAGGCGCTCATCACCAGCTCGACGTCGTGGACACGATAGCCGGACTCTTCCTCGGCTTCCTTCCTTGCTGTCGTCACCGGGTGGTCGCCGTCGAGCTTGCCGGCCACGACCTCGATCAGCCAGCCCGGGTCGCCATGCGTACCTGGTTCTCCATGAGCGAACACCGGGAAGCGGAACTGGCGGGTGAGGATGACGGTGCGCTTCTCGCGGTTGTAGAGCAGCACCCCGGCGCCATCGCCGCGATCGTAGGTTTCGCGCTCCTGGCGCTGCCATTCGCCATTGCGGCGCTTGAGCTCAATGGTGGTCTTCTTCACCAGGCCCCAGTTGTTCGACAGCACTTGTTCGCTGAGCACCCGTACTTTTTCGTTCACGTCATCTCTCCCTCCGGGAACCGGCACAAAGATCATGCGTTGCTGAACCGATTGTGAATAGCGGCTTCAGCGCAGGGCCAAGTGAAGGCAGCTAGAAGCCTCATCAAGCAGCGGAAACCGGATACCGGTCGCCCGCAACAAGGACGAAAGAGATGGGCAGACTCGCGGCAGGAACGTTCATTGCACTCGCGGTTCTCGCGATGCAGGGCAACCTGGTGCGGGATGTCCTGGCCGAAGACAGCCAAAGGCTGATCGCCTCGACCACGCTTTCGTCCGCCACCCCGGTGGCGTCCGGACCCAGCAGCGAGCGAGTGCTGAGCCTGTTGCTCACGCTCGAGGCGCTGCGGGCCGCGCCCGAAGTTCTCGGCTCCCCGCGCCGCTAGAGATGCGCTCAGTGCATAGCGGTACCAAAGTGCAATGCTCGGCATAAGCAGAGCCTTTGACCTGCGGGCAAAGCGCCGCTAGAAGTCTCGAACCATTCCAAACTGGAGCGTCCGGCCTTCTCGGCGGGGCGAGGCGCGAGACTAGCATGGCTCCTTCTTCACGGCCGCTTTCGCCGCATCTTTCGATCTACCGCTTTACCCTCACCATGACGATGTCGATCGTGCACCGCGCGACCGGCATTGCGCTCTATGGCGGCACCCTGCTCTTGGTGCTGTGGCTGGTGGGAGCGGCGGTCGGCGGCGGCTTCTTCGATTTCGTCACCTGGCTGTTCGGCATGTGGCTGGGGCAGCTGGTGCTGTTCGGCTACACCTGGGTGCTGTTCCACCACATGTTCGGCGGCATCCGGCACTTCATCTGGGACACCGCCAAGGCGATGGATCCGGCGGGCCGCGAACTGGCGGTGCGGATCCAGCTCGGGGCCTCGATCCTTGTGACGCTGATCGTCTGGGCAATCTTCGTGTGGTTCAAATGAGCGTTCTCGGCAAACCCACGCGGGCCCAGATTCAGAACCCGTCGACGCATTACGGCAGGGCCAAGGCCTCGACCCGGCATTTCATCACGCAGCGCATCACCGGCGCGATCAACATCGTGTTCGCGATCTTCATCATCTGGTTCGTGGTCAGCCTCGCCGGCCGGGCGCCGGCCGAGATGATCGAACTGGCCCGCAACCCGTTCGTCGCGATCGGGTTGGCGCTGCTGGTGGTCAACGTCTCGATCCATATGCGCAACGGCATGCGTGACACGATCGAGGATTATTTCGACAAGGGCGAACATGGCTGGGCGATGCTCGCCAACAACCTGTTCGTCGGTTTGTTCTTCGTGGTGGCGCTGGGCGCCATCGCCAAGCTCGTCTTCTGGGGATAGCCCGTATGGCCGCTTATGAGATCATCGACCACGAATTCGACGTGGTCATTGTCGGTGCTGGCGGCGCCGGGTTGCGCGCGACGCTGGGCATGGCCGAGCAGGGGCTCAACACCGCCTGCATCACCAAGGTGTTCCCGACCCGCTCGCACACCGTAGCGGCGCAGGGCGGCATCGCGGCGTCGCTGGGCAATATGGGCCCCGACAGCTGGCAGTGGCACATGTACGACACCGTCAAGGGGTCGGACTGGCTGGGCGACAACGACGCCATGGAATATCTGGCGCGTGAAGCGCCGGCGGCGATCTACGAGCTAGAGCACTATGGCGTGCCGTTCTCGCGCACCGAAAAAGGCACCATCTACCAGCGGCCGTTCGGCGGCCACATGACGGAATTCGGCGACGGCCCGCCGGTGCAGCGCACCTGCGCCGCGGCCGACCGCACCGGGCACGCCATTCTCCACACGCTCTATGGCCAGTCGCTCAGGAACAATGCGCAGTTCTTCATCGAGTACTTTGCGCTCGACCTGATCATGGGCGCCGATGGCTCGTGCCAGGGCGTGATGGCGTGGAAGCTCGATGACGGCACGCTGCATCGTTTCCGCGCCAAGCTGGTGGTGCTGGCGACCGGTGGTTATGGCCGGGCGTATTTCTCGGCCACTTCGGCCCACACCTGCACCGGCGACGGCAACGGCATGGTGGCGCGAGCCGGGCTGCCGCTGCAGGACATGGAGTTCGTGCAGTTCCACCCCACCGGCGTCTATGGCGCGGGTGTGCTGATCACCGAAGGCGCCCGCGGCGAGGGCGGCTATCTCACCAATTCCGAGGGCGAGCGCTTCATGGAGCGCTATGCGCCCAACGCCAAGGACCTGGCGAGCCGCGACGTGGTGAGCCGCTGCATGACCATCGAGATCCGCGAGGGCCGCGGCGTCGGGCCGAAGAAGGATCACATCTTCCTGCATCTCGACCATCTCGACCCGAAAGTCCTGCACGAGCGGCTGCCGGGCATCACGGAATCGGCCAAGATCTTTGCCGGCGTCGACCTGACGCGCGAGCCGATCCCGGTGCTGCCGACCGTGCACTACAATATGGGCGGCATCCCCGCGAACTATCACGGCGAGGTGCTGAACCCGACCGAAGGCGATCCGGACCGCGTGGTGCCGGGGCTGATGGCGGCCGGCGAGGCGGCCTGCGCCTCGGTGCACGGCGCCAACCGGCTGGGCTCGAACTCGCTGACCGACCTCGTGGTGTTCGGCCGGGCTGCGGCCCTGCGAGCGGCCAAGGTGGTCGACAAAGGCGCGATGGTGCCGGCGATCCGGGCGTCGGAAGACGAGCGCATCCTCGCCCGCTTCGACCGGCTGCGGCACGCCAATGGCTCGTCGCCGACGGCTGAGGTGCGCGACAGGATGCAGCGCATCATGCAGGAAGATGCGGCGGTGTTCCGCACCTCGGAATCGCTGAAGTCGGGCGTCGAGCGGATTACCGCCCTCTATGGCGAGCTCAGCGATCTCAAGGTTTCGGACCGTTCGATGATCTGGAACTCGGACCTGGTCGAAACGCTGGAACTCGAGAACCTGATGGCCTGCGCCGCAACCACGGTGGTTTCGGCCGAAGCCCGGCACGAAAGCCGCGGCGCCCACGCGCATGAGGATTTCCCCAACCGCGACGACGTCAACTGGCGCAAGCACACGCTGAGCTGGATCAATGATGCGGGCAAGGTGGATCTCGGCTACCGACCGGTGCATGTCGACCCGCTGACGCCGGAAAGCGAGGGCGGGATTTCGCTGAAAAAGATCGCGCCGAAGGCGAGAGTGTATTGAAGTGAAGGCGCTGGCGCTCGTCGTGGCAGTGCTGGCGACGGTGAGCGCCGCCGACGCGGATGAGGTGCGTCAGGCGACTGAACAGGAATTTGCTCGCGCGCTGGTGGGTTGCTGGGGCTCCGAGTGGCGCGCAACATTCATGGATGACACCGAGAAGAGTGGCGTCGATACGATCTGCTTCAGCCGAGCGGGGGAGGTGAAGAGCTACGGAGGTCTCGCCGGCACTGTCGATACCGGACGATACTGGCTGGCGGATCGGAAGCTGCATATCAAGGCGGACGTTCCGGCAGACTACTGGATGCTTGGCGCTTCGCAAATGACCTGCGATGCCACGGTGAGGCGGCGCGACACCTTGAATCTCCTGGCGTGCAAGGGCGCTCGCCACGATTCCGGGCCGGGAGCGCAGGATGACCTCGGAGATCTCTCGCTTTTCGCGGTCGATGATGATGGGGGTGCGGGCAAGAATTGACCTCGAACCCAGGCTATTCCGGCACTCCCCTGCCGCAGAAGCTGGGGCTCAAGGATGGGCAGCGGGTGCTGTTTCTTGCGCTGCCGGATGAGCTTGGGAAACTGGCGTCGGCGCGAGATTTCGCCGAGGCGCGCAAAGCTCAGTGGGATAACTGGCGCGGGACCAAGGGCTGGGACTTCGTCCATGGCTTCACCGCCTCGCGCGGCGTGCTCGAGGATAATGCGCGGCCGTTGATGGAGGCCATCACCCGCGATGGGGTGATCTGGATTTCGTGGCCGAAGAAGGCATCAAAGGTGCCGACCGACATCACCGAGGATGTGATCCGTGAGGTGGTGCTGCCGATCGGGTTGGTCGATATCAAGGTGGCGGCGGTCAGCGAAATCTGGTCGGGTTTGAAACTGATGATCCGCAAAGAATTGCGGTGAGAGATACGGGGCGAATGATGAAGCGGGTATTGGTGGCGCTGCTGGCGCTGGGGATGCTGTCGGGTGTGGTTCAGGCCGCGCCGACCGAGGCGCAGAAGGCCGATTTCTACAAGACCTGCATGGGCATCGCTTCGGACGATGCGCTCTGCTCGTGCAAGGCGGATGCAGCGATGACGCTGATCGACGAGGAATTCATGGCCATGGTCATCGCCTCGATGAAGGGCAAGTCGCCGCCGGAAGGCCAGTATGCGGCGTACAATACCTACGTCGCCAAATCGAACCAGATCTGCAAGCCGAACTACTGACCAAACGAGGTAACGCCCGTGTCGCTCATCTCCACCAAAGCCTTAGGACTCGTCGCCGGCGCGTTCGCGACGCTCTGGCTCACCGGCTGCGGCGGGCTGTCGGCGGATGCGCGGGCGGTGGCCGATGCCTGCTCGAAGGTGCCGGGCGCCACGGCGGAAAGCTGCCAGTGTTATGCCAAGGAACTGTCGAGCAAGCTGAAGCCCGAGCTGATGAAGCTCGCGACCTATGCCCAGACCGACCCGGGCAAACTGTTCGACCCCGCGGTGATCGGCAATCTGAGCGCCAATGACGTGATGGCGGTGACCAACACGTCGGCCGCGGCGCTGAAGACATGTAAAGTTGTAGGATAGTCCCATGGCTGAACTGACGCTCCCAAAGAACTCACGGATCATGCCGGGCAAGACCTGGCCGAAGCCCGTGGGGGCGACGCGGCTCAAGGAGTATCGGGTCTACCGCTACGACCCGGACAGCGGCGAGAACCCGCGGCTCGACACCTATTTCGTCGATCTCGACGATTGCGGGCCGATGGTGCTCGACGGGCTGCTGTGGATCAAGAACAAGGTCGATCCGACCCTGACGTTGCGCCGCTCGTGCCGTGAGGGCATCTGTGGCTCATGCTCGATGAATATCGGCGGGGCCAACACGCTGGCCTGCACCAAGGGCATGGACGATTTCGCCGGCCATATCAGCGTCTATCCGCTGCCGCATATGCCTGTGATCAAGGACCTGGTGCCTGACCTCACCACCTTCTACGACCAGCACCGTTCGATCGAGCCGTGGCTGAAGACCACGACGCCGACGCCGGAAAAGGAGTGGCTGCAGAGCCGCGACGACCGTGCCAAGCTCGACGGGCTGTACGAGTGCATCCTGTGCGCCTGTTGCTCGACCTCGTGCCCCTCCTACTGGTGGAATGGCGAGAAATATCTCGGCCCCGCCGTGCTGCTGCAGGCCTATCGCTGGCTGATCGACAGCCGCGACGAAGCAACCGAAGAGCGGCTCGACAACCTCGAGGATCCGTTCAAGCTCTATCGCTGCCACACCATCATGAACTGCGCCAAGGTCTGCCCGAAGGGCCTGAACCCGGCCAAGGCGATCGCCGAGATCAAGCAGATGATGGTGACGCGGGAGTTCGCGTAGGGCGGAACAGGCCTGGGAGTCGCATAAGCTGTACGAGACCGTTGCCGAGATCGAGGATCCGTCCGTTGCCCGCGTGCTGATCGCGGCGCTGAAGGCGCATGGCTTTCACCCCAAGGAAGGCGGCGAGCACGGCCTGCCGGGGCTCGCGGGCGTCTATGGGCCGAAGGGAATCCCGATCGAGCTGCCGGAGGACGAGGCGGCGGATGGGAAAATCCTCGCCGAAGCGCTCGTGGCGGAGATGGTGAAGCGGTAGGGGTGGGTACCGATGGATGAGGGGTGGCCCGGTGGCTGCCAGACCCCCTCTCTGGCGAAAACTAAGGACTTAGCTACGCTAAGCCCAAGTTTTCGCTTTCTCCCCCGCCAAGGGGGAGAGTCCCGACTGATACTCCGGCGCAAGTGGAAGGCACGGATCATCTCCCCCTTGGCGGGGGAGAAAGCAAAATCTTAGGTTTAGCCGTTTGGCTAAGCCTTAGATTTTGCAAGAGAGCATCTGTGTTTGCCGTCAAGCTGTTTTGGGTTGGTCAGGCTCCCAAGGGCGGTTCTGCGTAAGCAGGGTGTTTGCGAGCACGACGAGCTTTCGCATGAGCGCGGTGAGCGCGACCTTGGGCGGCTTACCGGCGTTGCACAGGCGCTGGTAGACCGCCTTGAGGTCGGGGTTGTAGCGGGCGGCGCTGAGAGCAGCCATGTAGAGGGCGTTGCGCACCAGCATGCGACCACCGCGGATGTGGCGTTGGCCCTGCCTGCGGCCGCTGTCGTCAGCAATGGGCGCCAGGCCCGCGAGCAGGGTGGCGGCTTTGGCCGAGCACCGGCCCAGCTCGCTCAGTCCGGCCAGTAGCGCAGCAGCGGTAGTGGCACCGATGCCGGGGATGGACAGCAGTATG
Source organism: Devosia sp. GW821-FHT12F11 (assembly GCF_058806655.1). Lineage (NCBI taxonomy): Bacteria > Pseudomonadati > Pseudomonadota > Alphaproteobacteria > Hyphomicrobiales > Devosiaceae > Devosia > Devosia sp. GW821-FHT12F11. The sequence goes on along the minus strand of NZ_JBXAPX010000001.1, from coordinate 326 downwards.
GTGTAGCGAGCGGCCAGCCCGGGATCGGCCTTGATCAACTGCTCGATCGCGGCCTCGAGGCGCTTCCCATGGCCCTTGAGGCTGGTGTGGCGGCGCCTTAGTTCGGTCTTGAGGAACGGGATCGTTGACTGCTCCAGCCGGTTACCAAGCGCTATCGCCTCGGTGCGAGCGGCACTGTGGGCGTTGACCAGCTCCTGCAACTGCTCGAGCTGCAGTGGCGCCGGCTGGTTGGGCTGGGGAGCAAGGCTGTGGCCCATCACTGCCAACAGCCGCGCATCGATCCGATCGGTCTTGGCTAGCACCCCACACGCCTGGGCGAACAGCCG